>NZ_JAJFAT010000009.1 GCF_020711195.1 Halanaerobium polyolivorans | reverse complement strand
CAAAAGGCTGAAAAAGTATTAGAACTTAAATCTGTTGCTGAGGTTAAAGATTATTTAAAGAGTATTCAAAAATAGTTTTTTGATTAAGCCTGCCTTTGGTGGGCTTTTTTTATTGAGAATTATTTGTAATAATATTGCTGGTATAATATAATTAAACTAGAATATTTAAACTTTATTTATTATACTTAGCAGCTAAAAAAGGGGGCGGTTAGCATGCAAATAGAGGCCAAAGAGATTGAAGTTCCAAAAATGATAATAAAAAAATGGCAGAAGGTAGTAAATATCATGGCTTCTCTATTAGATGTGCCGGCAGCACTGATAATGAAGCTCGAAGCTCCCTATATTAAAGTTTTACTGGCAAGCGAGAATCAGGATAACCCCTATCTTGCTGGTGATAAAGAAAAAATGGATGGTTTGTACTGTGAGTACGTGATAAAAACAGGTGAAAAGTTGGAAGTGATAAATGCACTGAAAGATCCCCAATGGCAGAATAATCCTGACCTTGATTTAGCAATGATTGCCTATCACGGCAGACCATTATATTGGCCAGATGGACAAATATTTGGCACTATTTGTATTTTAGATAAAAAAGAAAATGAATTTTCAGAAAAAGTAGAGCGCTTAGTTTTAACTTTTAAAGAACTAATTGAAGCTAATCTGGAAATTATTTATACTGATCAGAAAATGAAGAAGTTAAAAAATAAATATTCAACCACTCTCTATTCAATTGGAGATGGTGTAATTACCACAGATCTTCAAGGTAAAGTTACTATGATGAATGCTGCAGCAGAAGATATGACCGGTTGGGAGTTTGAGCAAGCAGCAGGAAAAAAATTAACTAATGTTTTTCAAATTGAAAGTTCTGAAGATGGTAGTGTTTTAGAAAACCCTGTTCATAAAGTTCTGCAAGCAGGTAAGGTTGTAGGTCTAGCAAATGACACAACTCTTATTGCTAAAGATGGCAGCAGCCTGCAGATAGCAGACACTGCAGCTCCTATCAAAGCTGATGATGGGGAAATGAGGGGAGTTATTCTAGTATTTTCTGATGTAACTAAAGAATATAAATATAAAGAAGAGCTTTTGAACTCCCGTAATTTAATAAATTCAACCTTGGACTCTCTATCAGACCATATTTGTGTTTTGGATCTCAATGCTCAAATAACCCATGTTAATCAAGCCTGGTATGAATTTCTTCAAGAAAATAATATAGAATTGGAGAAATTGACAGAAGGTGCAAACCTTATTGATAATTTTTCACTTATAATAGCAGAAAAAGCTGAGAAATACCAAAAATTAACCAAAGCTCTTAAAGCTGTAATTAGTGGAGAGAGGAAAAAGTTCAGTCTGGAATTTTCCCTTGGTTTGTCAGAAAAGAAAAACTATTATTTTTGCCGTATAACTTCTCTCTGTGATTTTAATAGTGATTTTAAAAGTTGTGGGGCAGTAATCTCAATTGAAAACATAACAGAACGTAAATTAGCAGAAATTAAAGTGATCAGAGAAAAAGAATGGCTGAACTCTATTTTTGAATCAGGTGTTGATTCAATGGTCAAAGTAGATAATAAACATCGAATTATTGATATTAATGATAGGTTCAGAGAAGTTTTTAAATATGAATTAGAAGAAATTAAAGGTTTAAACCTTGATCAAGTTATGGATCAGGGGAAAGCCAATACAGCTGATAGAGAACTTACCTGCAATTTTTTAGAGGGTAAAGAGGTACAGTCTGAATCAACCCGTTATGATAAATATTGTAACCCTAGAGAATGTCTTGTTAGGGGTATACCTGTTATTGCTGAAGGTAAATTTTTAGGTGGATTTGCAATTTATATAGATATAACAGAAAGAAAGGAAAAAGAAAGAAAAATTACTCATATGAGTTTTCATGATGGATTAACCGGATTATATAACCGCCTTTATTTAGAAGAAGCTTTTGAAAGATATAATACAGGTAGACAGCTTCCAATAAGTTTAATCATGTTTGATTTAAATGGTTTAAAAATAATCAATGATAGTTATGGGCATAAAATAGGAGATCAGATGTTGATTAAAGCAGCCGAGGTTTTCAAAGAATCTTTTCGCCAGGAGGATATAATCTCGCGCTGGGGTGGAGATGAATTTGTAATTTTACTACCTCAAACCTCTCAGGAAGAAGCAGAACAAATCTATCAGAGATTTAAAGAGGTAGAGATAGAGGTTCAGGTAGCTGAACAGGAATATATTCCTGTTTCAATTGCTGGTGGTATAAGTACAAAGTATAAAGTTGATAATAATATTTATAATGTGCTGCAGAGAGCAGAAGATAAGATGTATAAAAATAAGCTGCTCAAAAAGCAGAGTGGTCAAAACAAAATGCTTAAAACCATGCTTGCTACTCTTGAGGAAAAAAGTCAGGAGAACGATTGTCATGCAAAAAGATTGGAAGAATTAGCACTATTATTAGGTCAAGACTTAGATTTATCAGTAGATGAACAGAATAGGCTTTCTCTGCTGGCTACACTACATGATATTGGTAAGATTACTGTTCCCGAAAAGATACTCCGCAAACCAGGTGAATTAAGTCCTGAAGAATGGGAAGTAATGAAAAAACATCCTGGAACAGGTTTCAGACTCTGTTCTGCTATAGATGATTTTTCTCATATCGTTTATGAAGTGTTTTCTCATCATGAACATTGGGATGGTAGTGGATACCCTAGAGCTATTAAAGGCAAAGAAATTCCGCTTTTAGCCAGGGTAATTGCAATTGTAGACAGTTATGATGTTATGAGAAATGGTAGGCCATATAAAAGGGCTTTGAGTAAAGAAGAAGCATTAGAGGAAATCCAAAAAAATGCCGGAACTCAGTTTGATCCGGAATTGGCCTTAAAATTTGTAGCTATGATGAAAGAAAAACCTCTTTTAAATTAATTTAAAAGCTTAAGAGCTGTTGATTAGACTAATCAATCCCCTTATGGTAGGACAGATCAAAGAACTAAAGTCTGTTCTATCAATAGGGGATTTTTGCAGCTTATTTTTTGCTTTCATCTTCACTGACTACTTTAATTGCTTTTGTGACTACAGATAGGATATCTACAGAATGCTGCTGTTCTAATTCTTCAGTTTTAGTATAGACTTCTCCTTTTTCTGTAGCAATATATTTTGGTGGTAGTCTATTTAAAGCATAAGTTGCTACATCAAGTAGAGCTGCTTCTGAATCGGAGATATGACTGAACTCTTCTCTTTTTAATAGTTCTTTTAAAGTCTGTAAAACTATTTCTTCTGTGTGGTTATTTAATCTAGATTTTAGTTGTCTAATCTTTTTTTCATCTAACACAACTATTCCCCCTCCTAAAAAATATTGATTCTATTTAATTTATATTTCTTTATTAGCCTTTAAAAACCTGCTTTTTGAAAATAATTAAGCATTTAATATTTTGGATTATAAGATTAAATAGGGGTTTAAAAAGCGAAAAATATATAATATTTTGTCATATTTTGTTATATTAATAAAAATATTGCTAAATAAAAAGGAGAAATAGTATCAATGCTGAATTATCTAAATAATAATAATTATTAACTGCTTGGAGAAGAAAGGAAAAATTATGCGAAAAAATAACGGTGAAAATACTATTGAAGAATATGAGAATATTATAGAAAAGCTTCCTGCTGCTTTTGCCCAGCACAAAGTTATTTATGATTCAGCAGGGAAGGCTTTTGATTATATCTTTGTAAAAGTAAATAAAAAATTTGAAGAAATGACAGGTTTGAAAAAAGAAGATATTCTAAACAAAAAAGTTACTAAGGTGTTAAAAGGTATTAAAAATTCTAAATTTAAGTGGATAGAATTTTACGGAGATATAGCAATGACTGGTAAAGAAAAAATTTTTGAAAAGTATTCTGAACCATTAAAGAGATGGTATGAGGTAACTGTTTACAGTCACAAAAAAGGCTACTTTACAACAATATTTTATGATATAACAGAAAAAAAGCAGCAGAAAGAAAAATTAAATTATGTACTTAGATTTTCAAAAATAGGTTTTTGGGAATATGATATTATAAGTAAAAGCCTTAGCTGGTCTGAGGAATGTGAAAATATTTTTGGTCTTGAAGCTGGTGAATTCGAGGGTGAATTTGGAGACTTTTTAAAAAGAGTGGCTCCAGAAGATAGAGCTTATGTCCAGAAAATAAACAGCCCTATTACAGAAATGAAGCAGGGTATTCCTTTAGAATATGAACATCGGATAATAAAAAAGAATGGGGAAAAACGCTGGGTTAGAGAATCGGCTAATTTGAATGATGAAAATAAAATATTAGGTTTGGTTATAGATATAACTGAACAAAAAACTATTGAAAAAGAGCTCAAAATAAGTAGGGAAAAACTGGAACATCTAATATCTGAAACAACTGCTGTGATTTATTCTTATCAAATTATTGGTGATAATTATAAAATACTTTACTTAAATGAAAATGTTAAAAATGTAATTGGTTTTAAAGCAGAAAGGTTTATAGGTAATCAAGACTTTCATTTAAGCTGTATTCATCCTGAAGATAGAGAGATTCTAAAAGCAAAAATCAAGAAAATGAGAGAAATTGATTATTCAATAGATGAATATCGTTTTAGAGATAAAAATGGCAATTATCGCAGACTTTATGATCAGCAAAAGGTTAGCCGTAGAGAAAATGGAGTTATCACCGTTGTAGGCTCATGGTGGGATATTACAGAAGAGCGTCAGGAACAAAATAAAGAAATTAATGCTTTGCTATTTAAAGATAATTTAAGTGGATTACATAACAGAAAATTTTTCAAAAAGACAATGGCAGACTTTGATCTAAAAGATAATCTGCCTTCCAGTATAATTATTGCTGATATAAATGGTTTAAAGATCGTAAATGACAGCTATGGTTTTGAAAAAGGAGATCAACTTTTGAAAGAAACAGCTGCTATTTTAGCTAATTTTATTAGAGACAAAGATGTTTTAGCCCGCTGGGGTGGTGATGAGTTTATTATCTTAGTGCCGGGCAGCACTAAAGAACAGGCATTAAATATAATTAAAAGCTTAAAAGCACGTTTTGCAGCAAGTAAAAAAGTCAATATCCCTATTTCTATTTCTTTTGGTGTGGCAACAGCGGAAAAAGAATCTGCTGATTTTTCCGATTTATTACAGGCTGCGGAAAAGATGATGGACCAGAATAAATTATTAGAAAACAGCAGCGCTAAAAGCAAAATTGTAGAAAATATTTTAAGTACTTTAGGAGCCAAAAGTTATGAAAGCAAAGAGCATGCTCTTAGAATGAGTAGTCTTGCTCATAAATTAGGTAAAAGAGTGGGGCTTTCTAACTATGATTTAAATAGGCTGTCACTGCTGGCCAGACTGCATGATATTGGTAAAACAACAATTTCTGAGGCCATATTAACTAAACCAGGACGATTAACTGAGTCAGAATGGAAGATTATGCAGGAACATCCACGCAAAGGATTTGAAATAGCCTCAGCTATAGAAGAGTTTTCTGTAATCGCAGAAGAGATTTTGTCTCACCATGAACACTGGGATGGTAATGGTTATCCCCGTGCTTTAAAAGGAGAAGAAATTCCATTTTTAGCAAGGATAATCTCTATTATCGATGCTTATGATGTGATCACAAATGATAGACCATATACAAAAGCACAGCCTCCAGAAAAAGCTCTGGCAGAAATAAAAAGGTGTGCAGGTTCTCAATTTGACCCTCAACTTGCTCGAGATTTTTTGCTAATGATGGAAGAGAATTAATTAATTCCATTTAAAACAATCAAATAATGAATTTTTGCAACAGCTTTCTGTTTTTTGGAAGGCTGTTTTTTTTATTTTAAGCTAATTTCAAAAATAGAGCATATTGTTGAAAAATGTAGTTTTAAAGCAGATAACAATGCTAAAAGAATTTAATCACTTGTCAGAAGCTTTAAATTTTTTAAATTATAGCAAAAAATTCCGATAATTAATATAGCTCATGATAGGAGGTAAAATTCTATAAAAATTGCGAGGTATCAATCGAAAAAAGGAGGAAAGTTAATGTTTTCAAAAAAAGGGAATAAGAATAAAAAGGAAAAAATTAAAACTGACGGTTTAAGTTTTGCTTTTAAATTAACAGCTGTTTGTCTTTTGCTCAGCATTGTACCTGCCTTAGTAATAGGACTTCTAAGTTTAAATAATGCTTCTGATGCTCTAGAAGAACAAGCATTTAATAACCTAAGAGCTGTAAGGGGAATAAAAGCAAATCAAATAGATTCTTTTTTCAATGAAAGATTGGGGGATGTAGAAATATTAAGTGCTTCAGGTGATGTCGAGTCAGCTATGAATACTATTCCAAGTCTTTTTGCTTCAGGAGGTATTGAAGGAAGTCTATATGAGACTGTGGTAAGTCGCTTTGATGGATTTTTTAATACTTACATAGAAGAATATGGCTACTATGACTTGTTCTTAATCAATACTGAAGGAGATGTAGTTTACACTGTTGCCCGCGAAGATGACCTTGGCACAAATCTTCTTGAAGGCCCTTATAGTGACAGTAATCTGGCCCAGGCTTTTAGAGATGGTAGAAGTAATACTACTCTGGTAGATTATCAGTATTATGAACCTTCAGATGAACCGGCTATTTTTGTTTCAAGTCCTGTGATGGAAAATGGTGATTTAATTGGTGTTTTAGCATTACAAATTGCAGATGCAGATATCAATGCAATTATGAACGAAAGAACAGGTCTGGGAGAAAGTGGAGAAACCTATCTGGTTGGTTCAGACCAATTAATGCGTTCTAATTCAAGATTTTCTCAGCAAGCCACGATTTTAGATCAAAGAATTGACACAGATGCAGTTGATGAAGCTTTAGCAGGCAGGGAAGACAGCAGAGTAATTGAAGACTATAGAGGGGTAAATGTTTTAAGCTCTTATACACCTATAGAAACAAGTGGTTTTAACTGGGCTTTAATAGCAGAAATTGATGAAGATGAGGCCTTTGCAGCCGTAAATAATTTAAGAACATTTTTTATGTGGATAATGTTGATAGTTGTAATTGTCTCAGCTCTTACTGCTTATTTCTTCTCTAAAAGTGTTACCAACCCGATTATTAAGGCTGTTAATTTGGCCAATAATATTGCAGATGGTAACTTAAGAGCTGCTGATTTAAATATTAAACGTAAAGATGAAATTGGAGTTTTAGCCAATTCCTTAAATGCAATGAAGGCAGATTTGAATAAGATTATAACTAAGGTTGCCGATATTGCAAGTAATCTTTCTGCTTCAAGTGAAGAACTAACAGCCTCTGGAGAAGAAGTAGCTACAGCAGCTCAGCAGGTAGGGGATTCCATCCAGCAGGTAGCTTCTGGAGCAGAAGAACAATCTGCTCAAGTTGAAGAAACTAATTCTAAGATCAATGAACTGATAAATGAAATAGAAGCAGTAACTCTTATGTCTGAAGAAATGGATCAACAGGCAGATAATGTTATGGATAATATTGAAGCAGGTAATGATTCAATAGAGAATTCTGTTAACCAGATTGAAGATGTTAAAAGTAATTCAAAAGAGGTAGCTTTTACAATCAATAATCTAGGAGAGCTCTCCAATAAAATAGGTGAAATCGTACAGATGATCAATGATATTGCTGCTCAAACTAATCTTTTAGCTTTAAATGCAGCTATAGAAGCTGCTAGAGCTGGCGAAGCAGGCCGAGGTTTTTCAGTTGTTGCAGATGAGATAAGGCAGCTGGCTGAAGAATCCGAAGATGCCACCAAACAAATTGGTAGTCTGGTCAAAGAGATTCAGGGTGGGGTTAATAAAGCAGTAGATAAAATGGATAATACCGAAAATGTCGTAAATGATAGTGTTAATGCCATTCAAAATACTGGAGAATCTTTTGCAGAGATAAATAATGCTGCTCTGAGATTAAGAGATTTAATAGAAAATATCAATCAGCAGTCAGAAAAAGTTAACCAGAATGGAACTGAGGTCGAAGCAACGATTAGAGAGATTGCTTCTGTAAGTGAAGAAGCAGCCAGCAATTCAGAAGAGGTAGCTGCAGCAAGTGAAGAACAAAGTGCATCAACTGAAGAAATAGTAAATGCAGCTGAAGAATTAGCAAATATGGCAAATGATCTAACTGAATCAGTTAATAAATTCAATTTATAAAAACCAGAGAAATTTAAATAAAAAAGGTCAATACATTTTAAAATGTATTGACCTCTTTAGCTTAGAGAATTTAAATCATAGAAAAAACTTAGCATTTCAGCAATAACAAGATATAATTCTTCAGGGATTTCATCACCTATTTCTAATTTGGCTAAAACTTTGACTAGATCCTGATTGTTTTCGATCGGTATCTCCGCCTCTCTGGCTTTTTCAAGTATTTTTTGGGCAATCAGGCCCCTACCTTTGGCAGTTATTTTAGGAGCGTTGTCTTTTTTGTGATTATATTTTAAAGCAACAGCTTCTTTATTCTTTAAATTTATATTATACTTGTCTTTCTCTGACATGTTAAGTCCTCCAATCTAAAATTATTTAAGCTTTGATATCTAAGGGGGTGTATCTAATTTCAGTTTTACTTTCTTTAAATTCTGATAAAACAAGCTGATTAAAAAAATTCCTTTCATTTTGCTCTTTCTCAGCAAATTTTTCTATTTTAGGCTTATTAATTGTTAAGCCCTGGGCTTCTAGTTTATCTTTAAGTAGAGCAAAATTATTTCTTATAAGTTGAGCTGTCAAATCAGAGCTGCTGTAAAATGTTGTTGAAATATTTTTGGCTTTGATTTTAACAATGCTTTTGATGGTTCCTAAATTTGCAGTTTGTATAATTAGAGCAGCTTCATAAATTCTTTCAGCTTGATATTGTTCAGCTTTAGCTTCACTTTCTGCTTTGATTTTCAAAAAGACAGGTACAGTTTTTTCTCTATTTATAAGCAGCGGTATTTCTAAAGCAAGTAATATGGGGGAGCTGTTCTCCTGAAGGTCTAAATTTATTAATTTTTGACCAAGCAAATTATTGTATATTTCATTTTTATCCCCATCTTCTCTAAGATAGCTGTTGATAAAATCACTTATTTTATCAGTGAAATTTTTAAGTGCCTCTTTACTGTTATCATTAGAGATTATTATTTCTTTTAAAAGCAGGTCATCAATTAAAAGGGGGTCTTTTTGAGCAGCATTTGCCTGCAGCAAATTATTTAAAGAATCACTTAAAGAGCTTTTTTCTGCAAATATAGAACGGAGAGCATTTAAAAAAACCTCTGAATAAGGAAGGTTATTCATTTCTAAAAAAGCAAAGGCTTTAATAACTGATAGTTTATCATTCTTTGTATCAGCAGGATTGTCAGTTAAATATTGCAAAAGATTATCAATTGTTTTTTCATTCAAGACTAGCTCCATTTTAGCCCAGTTATCCAAGAGCATTTTTTGGGTATTGTCTTCTAAGGAGGCCAGCAGCCTAAATATTTCAGGCAGGTCTTGATGCTGCTTTTGAACAGAACTTTTTTCCTCTGAAGACAAATTCTCATTATTCAGCAGTTCTTTTAAAAGACCGATATCTATTTTTCTAATTGGAGGCAGAGCTGGTGTATGCATTTAGATCATCCTAATTAGTGATTTAACTTTCTTAGAATTAGTATAACATAAGAATTCAGTGTTATGCTAGAAAGATATTATTTACTTAGTCTTTTCAATAAAATTATAATTAAAAGCAAAAAGAAAATTAAAACTTTAATAAATTAATTAAATTTTTTAGGAGGTTAAAAAAGTGAATTTAGTAAATATATTTAGATTTTCCAATCTAATAATAATTTTAACTACAGTAATCATTACATATTTTGCTTTAAATTATTTAAATAATAAAGAATCAAAAACTAAGCCAAAAAAAGCAAATATCACTAAAGCAAAGAAATCAGATAATATTGGGTCAGATCTACTCGAACTATCTGAAGCGGTATCATTTAAATCTCAGAATTTAATCTGGGTTATTAAAGATAATAGTGCTGAAGCTGAAAAGCTGGCATATTTATTTGAAGATATAGCCAGGGCAGTAGAAAATAATGCTGCAAGTATTGAAGAAATTTCTGCTACCATAGAAGAACTTTCCGCTTCATCTGAACTTATCAATAAAGAAACAGATAAGGTGAGTCAGTTTACAGAAAATGCATTAGAGATTTCTAAGGAAAATAAAAAGTGGATTGAAGAATCAGCTTCAACCTTAATCGAACTTTCTGAAAATGTAAATGGTTCAGCCCAGTCTATCAAAACAGTAGATAAAGCACTACAGAATACCACCCAATTGTTAAAGGGAATTAAAGATATAACAGATCAGATCAACCTACTTGCTTTAAATGCTTCAATAGAAGCAGCTAGAGCTGGCCAAGCTGGCAGAGGATTTAAAGTTGTGGCAGGTGAGATAAAAAAACTTTCAGGTGAAACAGAAAAATTAACAGAGGAAATTTCAGAAGCTATCTCTCAGATGAAGCTTAAGCTTAATAATACTGAGGAAATAATTAGTGAGGGAATAGAAAATATAGCAGGGGTTGAAGAACTTGCAGCTAAATCAGTTAAGTCATTTTCTGAAATGAGCGAGAATTTAAAAAAGGTTGTTAACTCTACTGCAAAACTTTCTAATAATACCGAAAATCAGGCAGAGGCAGCCAGGCAATCTACTAAAGCTGTAGAATCAATTGCAGAAGAGTCACAATTGATTTCAGAAAATATAACAGATATCAATAATGGGGTTAGAAAACAAAGTGAAAACAGCAGCCAGATTTATGATCTTTCAGAAAGTTTAACTGATATATCATATAAACTGCATAATATTGCGGTAAAAAAGAAAGAAGAAAATATGCTTATCTTTGGAGTTAATCCCTTTACAAAACCAGAGCAGGTTAAAAAATTATATCTGCCGATCATAAATAAGGTAAGTGAATTGGCTGCTCGAAAAGCAAAAACAATTATAGTTCCTGATTATGAATCTTTGCTAGATTATATGGGAGAAGGCTTAATTGATTTTGCCTGGTTTTCACCAATGGCTTATGTACAGGCCAAAGCTAAATTGGAGATTATTCCTTTAGTTACCCCAAAAATAAATGGCAAAGCAAGTTATAACGGTTATATATTTAGCCGTAAAGATTCTCAATTCCAGCAATTAAGTGAACTACACAACAGCAGCTTTGCTTTTGTCGATAAGCTTTCAGCTTCAGGTTATATTTATCCTAAATACTTATTAAAAGAAGCTGGTATAGAAGTTGAAAGAGATTTAAAAGAAATTGCCTTTTTAGGTAACCATGATAAAGTTATCCAATCGGTAATAAATTCTAATTTTGATGCTGGAGCAAGCTATAATGAAGCTTGGGAAAGGGCAGCAAAAGCAGGTTTAAATCTGGACAGCTTAAAGATAATTAAAAAAACCGAAGCAATTCCCAAAGATGTTATTGCAGCTAATTCCAGTATTGAAAGTGAATTAAGAAAAACGATTCAAAATGCATTCTTGAAAGTTTCGACAAAAAAAGACATAGAGGAGGCCTTAAATCAGACTAATATAACAGATTTTATTAAAACTGAAGATCAGAACTTTGATGTGATCAGAAAATATCAACTTTAGCTCTTAATAAAACCTTAATTATACCTCCATAATTAACCTTTAAAAATAAAAAATTACAATAAATAAATAAATTGTTAGAAAAAACATCAAAAATAAAGCTAATTCTAAAAAAGTAAAATTATTTGTCGAAATTTCTGTATTTTTCTAAATAAATGTGTTAAAATGTAAAAAATCCAGAAAATAAATTATTTTATATTATTTGGGTTGATTTAACTTTAATATCTTAATTTGCTTTATTTTAAAACAATATAAGTTGTTGTAATAATTATCACAAACTAACAATAAATTAATTTATTTTAATATTTACAAAAAAATGCCTAAAAGAAATACTAATTGTGATTATTAAACATTAAGCAGCTGAGGATGGTTAATTATGGAGAAAAATCTTCATTATCAAAATGCTCTTTATTTAATCAAAAAAAATAATATTTCAGAAGCACTTAAGGAATTGAAACTATCTTTAAAGTTCAATCCTAACAGCACTGCTGCATTAAATCTGATTGCCTTAACATATTATTTAAAATGCAGATTTGATAAGGCTGAAAAACATTGGCGAAAAAGTTTAGAGATAAGGCCTGAAAACAATAAAGCAAGGGATTACATAGAACTAATTACAAAAAAAGATTTTTATGAACTTAGAAAGCAGTATAAAGAGATACTATTTAATGATAAATACTCAGGCCAGAAAAAAATTGACTTTTTAAAAGAAGTTATTTCTCAATACCCAGAACTTATAGAACCTTATATAATCTTGGGTGTCTTTTATAAAAAGCAAAGAAATTTTTCTAAAGCTCTAGAATACCTTTATCAGGCTTATGAACTAGATAGTGGTAATCAGAATATAAAAGATTATATTTTTGCTTCTGAAAAGCATAAAGAAGGTAATTTTAAATCTTTTTTGACCAAAATAAAAAATATAGATTTTTCTTTTCTTAAAAAAAGCCTTTATTTAACAGCTATTTCGGCTTTTATAGTTATATTTTTTATTTTTTCAATTTTTTATCAAATCAGTAGTGTTGATTCTTCAGAAAACAATTCTGCAGCAGGAGATAACAATAATACTGTAGTCCAGGAAGAAAATTTAGAAGCTAAAGTTGATTGGGATTCTGTGAGTTTTGAGCGGGACAATTATAACCCGATTTTAGATAATGATGATTTAGAGTTAGAAAATACTTTGCTGCAGCAAAGAATAAATGAATTAGAGCTTAAACAAGCTCAACTAAGCAGAGCTGAGCCAGAGAACATAAATGAGGAAAATTCAAAATATATAAGCTATCTTGAAGAGGGCAGAGAACAAGAGCTTTTCGAAATGGCAATGGAAGAATTTAGCCTTGAGAATTATCAACAAGCAGCTGAAATTTACAGTTTTATCCATGATGTCAGCAGTGTAAATTATTTGCAGAGAGAAAGCCTATTTTTGCTGGCGAGATCTCAAGAACATTTAGAAAATTATCAAGCTGCAGAAAAAAGCTATAGATTATTTTTAGAGCAGTATCCGGAAAGTAATTATTATGAAATAGTTTTATACAATCTGGGTTTGATGTTTTATAATGAGCAGCAAATATCAAAAAGCAGAAATATATTACTCAGATTAAGAAATGAAAAACCTGATAGTATTTACAATAACTCTAAGGTATATGAGATATTAGCAGAAAATTAACTTTTGTTTTAAAGCAGTTTTTGCTTACAAAATGGTGAGGAGTGATTTTTTGGAAATCATGACAAGAGATTTCGGTAAAATAGAAATCAATGCAGAAAAAATAATAGTCTTTCAAAAAGGGCTGCCTGGTTTTGAAACTATCAAAAAGTTCGTATTGCTGCCTTTTCCTGGAGATGCTCCTTTTGTTATTTTTCAGGCAATAAAAAAGAGAGAAGTTGCCTTTACAGCAGTTGATCCAGCAGATTTTTTTGCTAATTATCAATTCGAAATAAATGAGCAAACAGAAAAAGAATTAAAAATTAATTCTAGAAAAGATTTAATGATTTTAAATATTATTAACATAAAAGATGAGGTCAAAGAAAGCACAGTAAACTTAGCTGCACCTCTGGTAATTAATCTGAGAGAAAAGTTAGCCAAACAGGTTATTTTAGATGATAACACTTATCAGCTGCGCTGCAAGCTTTTTAATAGAGAGCAAATGCAGAATGAGGTGGCTGAATAATGCTTGTTTTATCAAGAAAACTAAATGAAAAAATAATAATTGATGGAAATATAGAAATTACTGTTTTAGCTGTAGAAAATGGTAGTGTAAAGCTTGGTATCAAGGCTCCTAAAGAAATAGAAATTCTCCGCAAAGAGCTTTTAGAAGAGGTTAAAGCTGAAAATAAAGCCGCAGTTCAAAACAAAAGATATTTAAAAAAGCTGGAAGATTTTTATGGTGGTTCATTGTAAACTATATCGATAATCTTATATAAATAAAAGGGAGGGATTGAATTGCAGGACAATGGATATTTAGATCTATTTTTTGCTGAAGCCAACGAATACATAGAAGTTTTAAATAATGGCATATTAACACTTGAAAATCAACCGGATGATGAAGATGCAATAGCTGCAGTCTTTAGAGCGGCTCATTCTTTAAAAGGTATGGCGGCTGCAATGGGTTTTGCTAATTTAACAGAATTAACTCATCAAATGGAAAACAAATTGGAAGAATTGAGGGCAGGAAAACTTGTTGTAACAACCGAATTGATCGACCTCTTATTTGCTGCTCTAGATAATGTTCAGCTTTTAGTTAAGCAGATAAAAGAAAATGAAGGAGAAGAGCCAGCAGAGTTTAATTTTGGTGATTTGATTGTTAAGTTGTCCGCCTATTCTGAAAACCACGAAAAAGAAGGCAGCAGTCAAAAGCAAGATTCAAGTACTGAAAAAAGTCTAACTTTAAGTTCTGAAGAGGAAAAAGAGCTTGCAGTTGAAAAGAAAGCTAAAGAAAAAATTTATCAGTTGGGTGTTTCAATAGCTGAAGCAGATTTTGCAAATGTTAGAGCCTTTATGGTTTTTAAAAAATTAGAAGAACTGGGAAGAGTATTTAAATCAAATATTGCTAAGGCAGAAGTAGAAGACTATGAAGAAGATATAGATGAGCTAGAATTTTATTTTCTTTCCTGGCTGGAAAAAGCAGAATTTGAAGCAGAGTTAGAGGCCCTCAGTAATGCCAGCCTTAATTATCTGCAGGAAGTTAAACTTCAAGATTTTCAAAGCAGTTCAGAAAGAGAAAGTGGAGAGCTTAAAAAAACAAATGCTTTGAATTCTTTTCAGAGTAATTCTACAGTTAGAATTGATATAGCAAAACTGGATAAATTAATTAATATGGTTGGTGAACTTTTGATCAACAAAACCAGGCTGCAGTCATTAAATATAGGGAAATCAAAATTCAATGAGATAATTCCTCAGCTGGATAGATTGACAATGGAATTACATCATATTGTAATGCAGATTAGAATGGTACCGGTTGGAGTTATGTTCAGCCGTTTTCCCAGGATGTTAAGAGATCTTTCTAATGATATGGGAAAAGATATAGATTTTATAATGAGTGGGCAGGAAACAGAATTAGATAGGTCGATTATTGATGAATTAGCAGATCCCTTAACCCATCTGCTTAGAAATGCTGTTGACCATGGGATTGAAGCAGCTGAGATTAGAAAAGAAAAAGGTAAAACTGAGCAGGGGAAAATAGAATTAAAAGCCTATCAAAAGGGAAGTGAAATTATCATCGAGGTGGTCGATGATGGAGCAGGTATAGATGCTGATAATATTGCTGCTAAAGCTGTAGAAAAAGGCATTATAAGCCAAGAAGAAGTTGAACAGCTTGATAAAAGAGAAATACTTGATTTTGTTTTCCATCCTGGTTTGAGTACTGCTTCAAAAGTTACAAATGTTTCAGGTCGGGGAGTGGGAATGGATATAGTTAGAAATACTGTTAAAAAATTAGATGGTCAGATAAGTATAGAATCTGAGCTTGGTAAAGGCAGCCGCTTTACTATCTCATTACCACTTACATTGGCCATTACTCAAGCTTTGATGATCAAAATTGCAGGTGATGTTTTTGCCATCCCCATTAATGCTGTAAGTGAGACCCTAACCATGGAGACTAAAAATATTAAACAGCTGCGGGGTAAAGATTGTATTGTTTTGCGGGAACAGACTATTCCCCTTGTTTCGGCGGCAGAAATCTTTGCTGAAGAAGACTTTGAAGCTCCAAAAGAGGAGACAGATAAGTTATCAGTAGTGATAATAAAAAATGCTGACCGTCAGATAGGTTTGATAGTGGATCAGCTTTTAAATCAGCAGGAAATAGTGATTAAATCTCTTGGTAATTACCTTCAAGATATTGACTGCATAAGTGGTGCTACTATTATCGGTGATGGTGATGTAGCATTGATCTTAGATGTAAGGGATATCATAGCATAATATTTGAAAAAAAGATAAGAAAGTGGGGTTGCAGATGCAGTTAGAAGCTCAAAATATTGCTTTAAAAAAAGCAAAAGAAGATAAAAAGGCCGGCAAAAATCAATATGTGGTTTTTAATATTGCTCAAGAAGAATATGGTGTAGAGATTTCTTATACAAGAGAAATTATTAAATCTCCACAAATCACAAGAGTTCCCAACTCAGCTCAACATATAATTGGAGTTATAAATTTAAGGGGAATTATAGTACCTGTGGTTAATTTACATGATCGTTTAGATATTTCAGAAGACAATTTGAACTTTGCTGAAGATGAAGAAAGAATTATAACTATAGAAATAAATGATTTAACCTTAGGCTTAAGAGTGGACTACATTGAGGGTATAGTCTGGCTGGATGAAAACAAAATTACTGATCCACCTGAATCAAGTGATGGTCCTCGCCGGGATTTTCTCAAAGGTGTATGTCCCCGCAATGAAAATCATCTCTTAATCTTACTCGATCTAGAAAAAACACTTATGTATGGGGGTGTGAACTTTGCAGATTGAAAATTTTGGCAGTCAAAGAGAACAGTACATAGTATTTCAATTAGCAAAAAAGAAATTTGGAGTTAGTATCACTCAAACCAGAGAAATCATTTCTGCTAAAGAGCTTACCTATGTTCCTGATAGTCCAGACTTTGTGAAAGGAATTATAAACCTTAGGGGAGCAGTGGTACCGGTTATTGATCTTCATCTGCGTCTGGATATAGAAGCAGATAAAGGTCAGCAAAGCAAAAAAATAATTATTATCGAACTTGATTCTTTAACTGCTGGGATGCTGGTAGATGATGTTGAGGAAATCAAGGGGTTAATGAAAGAAGAAATTTCAATCTTACCTAAAATTGCTAAAAAAATAGATAGTAATTATATAGAAGGTGTAGCCAGAACTGAAGCTGAGGAAGAACTGTTACTGCTGCTTGATTTAAACAATGTTTTAACAAAACAGCAAAAAGAAACCCTCAGATCAGTTGAAGAAGAAAGTACTGCCCAAGAGGTGCAGAATTGATGAAACTTAATCCGATTAGAAAAGATATGCTTAAAGAAGTTGCTAATATTGGAGCAGGTAATGCTGCTACTTCTTTCTCGAAAATGATCGATAAAGAGATTGCCATGTCTGTACCAGAAATTGAATTAATTGAAATGCAGGATCTACCCCTAATAACCGGTGATGAAGAAGATTATATAGCCTGTGTGATGATAAACTTTAAGGGAGAGATTCAGGGCAAAATATTGATTGTTTTAGAAATAGAAGCTGTAGAAAAAATTTTAAGGTATATGTTTTTTCTCGATTCAGAAGATGAACTTCCATCTGAAGATATGCAGCACTCGGCTTTAAATGAATTGAGCAATATTTTAAGTGGTTCCTACCTCAAAGCTATTAATGATTTTAGTGGTTTAGAGTTGAACCAGGAAATTCCTCTTAGTGCTTTTGATATGGCTGGTGCAATTTTGAGCTCTTCTCTAATCGATCTTTCAGAGAATGAAGATGAAATTTTGCTCTTGGAGACAGAATTCAGCCTGGCAAATGATAAAGTTGAATTATTTTATTTGTTTGTCCCAGAACAGGAGTCTTTAGAAATCTTATTTGATAAATTGGAGGGTGGTAGCTTTGTCTAATCTAGTTGATCTAGAACAGGCAGTGGAAAAAAAAGTTGTTAAAATGGCCGGTTATGCAGTAGCTGAAGATAAAATGCTCTTGGCCACCCTTGGACTTGGTTCTTGTATAGGAATTGCCTTATATGATAGATATCAAAAAATAGGGGCATTAGGTCACATTATGCTGCCTGAGAATCCAGGGGGTAAGATAATAACAAAATATGCAGATACAGCCATTCCTTTTCTGGTAAAAAAGATGGAAGAGCTTGGGGCAAAAAAAAGACGTTTAACTGCTAAGATCGTTGGTGGTTCAAATATGTTTAAAAGCGAAAATGGAGAATCTGTAATGAAAATTGGGCAGAGAAACATCGAAGCAGTCAAAAGATATTTAAAAAAAGAAAACATTTATTTAAAAGCCGATGATGTTGGCAGGGATTATGGCCGTTCAATGTATTTTTATACAGAAGATGGCAGGGTAGAAATTAAATCTTTTAAAAAAGAATTGATAGTAATATAAATATAAAATTATTAGCTAAGTGATTAAGGAGGTACAGACAAATGGCAGAGATTTTAATAGCCGATGATGCAGCATTTATGAGATTAAATCTAAAAAATATTTTAAAAGATGATTTTGAAATCACAGGTGAAGCCGAAAATGGTCAGGAGGCTGTAGAACTATATCAAGAATTAAATCCAGATATTGTAACAATGGATATTACAATGCCTGTGATGGATGGTTTAGAAGCAATTAAAGCAATTAAAGATATAGATCCAGATGCACAGATAGTAGTTTGTAGTGCTATGGGACAGCAGAAAATAGTAATTCAGGCCATAGAATTAGGGGCAAAAGACTTTATAGTCAAGCCCTTTAAAAAAGATCGTGTAGTAGAGTCATTAAAAAAATTACTTTAATGGGGTGATTATTTGAGTACTTATCTAAATTTACTTTCTTCTGCACTTGATGGTTCAGCCAAAAGAGGTGAATTAATAGCAAATAATATAGCCAATGTAAGTACCCCGGGCTATAAAAGACAGGATAATAATTTTAAGTCATATTTAGCTACTGAGCTAAATGGCAGCTCAAAGCTTCAATTAAGCCGCAGCACTAATAAACACTTAGCTGGAGGGGAAAAGCTTAATAATCAAAATAGAGCTGCTAATACTAGTTATAGAAATGATCAAAATAATGTGGATATTGAGGTCGAAATGGCTGAAATGGCAAAAAACACAATTTATTATAATGTTATCAGCACAAGGGCAGCAGCTCATTTTAGAACTGTCAATCAGGTTGTTCAGCAAGGGGGGTAATTAAAATTGTTTAAAGGTATAGATATCAGTGCTTCATCATTAACTGCTCAAAGACTGCGGATGGATACTATTTCTTCTAATATTGCTAATGTAGAGACAACCCGAGGTGAAAACGGAGAGCCCTACAGGCGTCAAATCCCGGTTTTCAGAGAAAAATTAGAGGCAGCAGCATTGAACAACAGCAGTAATAATAATTCCAACTTTAATAATGGTGTGGTGGTAGATGCTGTAATAGAAGATGAGAGCCCATTTAGAATTGAATACAGACCAGAACATCCAGATTCAAATGAAGAAGGTTATTTAGAACTGCCAAATATCAGTGTTATGAAAGAGATGGTAAATATGATAGATGCCAGTAGAGCTTATGAAGCAAGCATCCAGTCAATTTCTAATTATAAGGCGATGGCAAATAGCGCCTTAAATATAAGTACTTAAATGAGGTGAGAACTTGAATAATATCAATCCTGTTCAATTTCAAAATAATTTTTTTAACTTAAAGCAGAGTCAAAGTGAAGCACCGGAAAGTTCTTTTAGAGAAATGTTTAGGGATCAACTGATGCAGGTTAATCAGCTGGAACAAGAGGCGCAGACAATCACAGCCGATTTTGCTGCTGGTAAAGTTGATAATATCCATGATGTGACAATTGCTGGAGAAAAAGCAAATTTAGCAGTTAATCTAAGTACTGCAGTTCAATCTAAAGTTCTTTCTGCTTATGAAGAAATTATGCGTTTACAGGTTTAGCTAATTTTAACTTAATGAAAGAGGTATTCAGATGGCCGAACTTTTCGAAAAATACAAAAAAGAAATAATTGCATTTTGGGAAAAACTAAATAAAAGCAAAAAACTTATGCTAATAGCTCTTATTGTTGCCATGACTTTCTTTTTCGGCTATCTAATTATTCGGGGTAGTTCTTCAAATTATCAGGCTCTTTATAGAGACCTGACTGCAGCAGATGCAGGTGCTGTAGTAGATATATTAGAAGAGCAAAATGTAAGTTATCAAATTGAAAGCAATGGGAGTACAATCTTGGTTCCCGAAGCGGAGCTTTATCCACTCAGATTAGAGCTTGCCAATCAGGGCCTACCCAGCCAGGGTGTTGTGGGTTTTGAAATATTCAACAGCAGTGAATTTGGCAGCACCGAATTTGAGAGAGAGGTCAATTATTATCGAGCTCTGGGGGGAGAATTGAGTCGTTCTATTCAATCGATATCTGGAATTTCTTTTGCTAGGGTTCAAATAAGTCCACCTGAACAGAGTCTTTTTCTGGCAGAGGAAAAAGCGGCCAGTGCATCTGTGATTCTCGATTTAGAAAGAGGTTTCAATATTGACAATAATCAGGTACAGGCTATTCAAAACCTGGTTGCAAGTGGTGTGCAGGATTTAGCTGTAGCAGAAGTAACAATAGTTGATACAAGTGGTGCTCTTTTATCAGCTAATAGTTCAAGTGATGAATGGGGCAGCAGTTCTGACCATTTTGCTTTAAGTCAAGAATTTGAAAATTCTTTGGAAAATGATCTTTCAGTTTTATTGAATAGAGTTTTAGGTCCGGATAATTTTGTGGTAAAGGTTAATGCAGATTTGAACTTTGATCAGCTTGAATCAGAATCAACTACCTTTACACCTGTGGTTGATGATGAAGGCATTATCCGCAGCCAAGAAATGACAAGCCAAAGTCAAAGTGGGGGTATGACAGGTGGAACACCAGGTACTGACAGCAATATTCCCCAGTATCAGGCAGTAGAAGGTCAGGAGAGCAGTTCCGAAAGTCAAAGCACTATCACCAATTATGAGATCAATCAGCGCATTGAACGACAGGTTTATGCACCAGGTGAACTGCAGAGACTTTCTGTTTCGGTTATTGTTGATGAAGAAACAGATCAGCAGACAATTGATCAAATAAGGGGTGCTGTTTCAGCTGCAGTTGCTTATGATGAAGGACGGGGAGATGAGCTTAATGTTTCGGCAATTAGATTTGATAGGTCTCTAGAAAGAGCGGTAGAAGAAGCTAGACTTGCCCAGGAAGAATCACAAAGAAGAGAAAATTATATTTATGGTGGATTAATAATCTTTATTTTAGTTATTACAGCGGGCTTAATAACCTTCCTATATCGCAAAAGATCTGCTCAGCCTCAAAAAGGAACTCAAGTTGATTTAAGGGCTGCAGATGAAGAGGCAGAAGAAGCACTATTCCAAAAAGATGCGGAAGCAGAAAAAACAGCAAAGGTAAAAAGGGAGTTAGAAAATATGGTTCATGCTGACCCAGAAAGTGCAGCTAAACTTTTAAGAGGTTGGTTAGCAGAAGATTAAAAACAGAGGAATATAAAGGGGTATTTTTATGAGGGAAGAATTAGATGGAAAAGAAAAAGCAGCAATTTTGCTAATATCATTAGGACCTGATGTCTCATCAGATATTTTTAAACACCTTGATGATGAAGAAGTAGAAAAACTAACTTTAGAGATAGCAAATAAAAATAAAATAAAGCCAGAATTAAAAAAGAAGGTACAGGAAGAATTTTTAGAGCTGCAGAGGGCCAATGATTATATTAATTCTGGAGGGATTAGTTATGCTAAAAAGGTGCTGGAAAAATCCTTCGGTAAAGAGAGAACAAAAAATATAATCAACCGTCTAACTGCTACTCTTCAGGTACGACCTTTTGATTCTATTCGCAAAACCGAGGCAGCTCAAATTTTAAACTTCATTCAAGAAGAACATCCTCAAACTATTGCCTTGATTTTAGCTTATTTGAGTCCCAGCAAAGCCTCACAAATTCTTTCTGCTCTACCGGCAGATGTACAGAGCAAGGTTGCCAAAAGAATTGCTGTAATGGATAGAACTTCTCCGGAGATAATCAAAGAGGTAGAGAGGGTCTTAGAGAAAAAGCTTTCTTCAGTTGCAGCAAACGAATATGCTAGAGCGGGAGGAATAGAGTCAATTGTAGATGTGCTCAATAATGTTGACCGCGGAACAGAAAAAAATATTTTAGATAAGTTAGAAGAAGATAATCCAGACCTTGTCGAAGAAATCAAAAAGAGAATGTTCGTTTTCGAAGATATTGTACTGCTTTCTGATCGGGCAGTTCAGCTTGTACTGCGTCAGGTGGAAACTCATGATCTGGCCCTGGCCCTTAAGACATCAAGTACTGAAGTAGAAGAAATAATCACAGGAAATATGTCCAAAAGAGCTGCTGAGATGCTGCAGGAAGACATAGAATATATGGGTCCTGTAAGGATTAGAGAGGTAGAAGATGCTCAGCAGAGAATCGTAAATGTAATTAGAGAGCTAGAAGAAAGTGGAGAGATAGTAATTGCAAGAGGTGGGGAGAGTGAATTAATTGTCTAAAATAATTAAAGCAGCAAAAATTAATGGTAAAAATAAAGAGATAAACCTTAATAGTTTTATTATTGAAGACGAAAATGAAAATAGCTCTAAAGATTCTTCTGTCCCAAATAAAGCAGCTGAAACAGAAGAAAAGCTTTCTGAAGCAAAACTGAAAGCAGAAAAAATTATTAAGCAGGCGGAAGAAGAAGCTGCTGCAATAATTGCTCAAGCAGAGGCAAAAAAGGCAGAGCTTATGGCAGAAAGAGAAGAACTATATCAAGAAATTAGCCAAAAAGCAGAAGAAGAAATTAGGCTAGAAAATGAGAAAAAAATTAAAAGCCTAACACAAAACTTTCAACAAGCAACTGCGGAGATCAGTTCAAGTTTTGCCAAAAAACAAAAAGCTTTTAAGGTGGAAACGGTAAACTTAGCAATAAAGATTGCAGCTATGATTATTGATTATAAAAATGAAGCTGAACCGGAAATGATAAATAAGATTGCGGCCTCAATTTTTTCTCAGTTAGATGAGACCCACAGCAATATAAAAGTGAAGGTAAATCCAGAGCTGACAGCTTATCTTGATAAAAGCAAATACTTACAGAGAGATCATTTAGATGAGGTTGAATTAATCGCTGACCCTTCTCTTAAAAAAGGAGATTGTATTGTTAAAACTAATCTAGGTGGCAAAGAATCAATTATAGAACATAAATTAGAGCTGATAAAAAAAGAACTTTTAAAAGAGGTAAAAGCAAATGCTGGATATTGATTTAAACAAAATTGAAGCTAAAATCTCTGCTCAGGATATGACCAGAGATTTCGGAAGGATCAGCAGGGTGATTGGTCTGGTAATAGAATCAATTGGCCCCCAGGTTTCGATTGGGGAACTCTGCTTTATAGAAGGGAAAAAACGGATCAAGGCAGAAGTTGTTGGATTTGATGATAATAAAGTTTTGATGATGCCGATCGGTGATATGGAAGGGATCAGACCTGGCTCAAAGGTTATTGCAACCGGGGAAAAACTGAAGGTTAAAGTAGGTAGAGAGCTTTTAGGGAAGATCTTAGATGGTAGTGGTAATATTTTGAATGGGGAAGAAATCAAAAAATATTCTGAAGTAGAAGTGAACCAGAATCCTCCAGATCCTCTGCAGAGAAAAAGAATCAAAAAGCCCCTTTCACTGGGGATAAGAAGTATCGATGGTTTTTTGACCTGTGGCAGGGGGCAGCGATTAGGTATCTTTGCCGGGAGTGGGGTTGGTAAATCAACTCTATTAGGTATGGCAGCCCGCAACACTAATGCAGATATTAATGTAATTGGTTTAATCGGTGAAAGAGGTAGAGAGGTTAGAGATTTTATAGAAAGAGACTTGGGTGAAGAAGGCTTGCAAAGATCTATAGTTGTTGTTGCAACATCTGATCAGCCGGCTCTGCTCAGAGTAAAAGCAGCTAATATAACTACAGCTATAGCAGAATATTTCCGTGATCAAGGAGAAGATGTGCTTTTGATGATGGATTCTGTAACCAGGGTGGCTATGGCCTTAAGAGAGGTAGGACTTGCAGTTGGTGAACCGCCAGCAACTAGGGGATATCCCCCCTCTGTATTTGCCAAATTACCAAAACTTCTGGAAAGAAGTGGTACAAATCAGACGGCTTCGATTACAGCCCTTTATACTGTACTGGTTGAAGGTGATGACTTCAATGAACCGGTTGCTGATACGGTAAGGGGAATCCTTGATGGGCATATTAGTCTTGCTAGAGAACTGGCAGAAAGCAGCCATTATCCAGCTGTTGATATTTTAAGCAGTATCAGCAGGATCATGAAAGATATGGTCAGCAAAGAACATATAGAGGCTGCCGAAAAGCTCAAAAAAATGATTGCAGTCTATAATCAATCTAAAGATTTAATTGATATCGGTGCCTATCAAAAAGGCACAAACCCCGAACTTGATAAAGCAATAGCCAAAATTTCTGATATAAATGATTTTTTAACTCAGGGCATAAATGAAAAGGCAGAATATAAAAAAACATTGAGCAGGCTTAAAAAATTAGCTGCCAAATAAGAACTAAAAGCTTAAAAAATACTTTATTCTAAGATTATTTTAAAAAAGAGATAAATTAAAATAAGCAGGGTGATTAATGATGAATAAAAATTTTAAATTTGCCAAATTACTTAATATTAAAATAAGGCAGGAAGAAATAGCCGAAAAAAAATATCTGGCTCTTAAAAAAGAAATTTTAAGCTTAGAGGACAAAACAGAAGCTTTAACAGCAGAACAGCAGCAGCTTTATCAAAAAATGAGGGAAGAACAGGCAAAAATTACGCAACAGTCTCAATGTCAGAGGTATTTAAAAAAATTGCGTCAGCAAAAAAGAGAATTAATACAGGCTAAAAAAACTAAAGAAAAAGAACTAGCAAAACAGATGAATGTACTGCTGCAGCGGAAAAAAGAGCGCAAAACTTTTGAAAAGCTGGAAGAAAAAGCTGCTCAAAAAGAATTTGAATCTTTTTTAAAAAAAGAACAAAAAGAATTAGATGAGCTTGGTAGATGTGCAGCCTTAGGTGGTAGTTTAAGCTGATGAAGAAAACAATTGTATTTTTAAGCTTATTTTTAATCCTATTTTCGATGTTAAGCTGGTCCTTTAATGCCTTAGGAATTATAGATGTTAGATCAACCGCCTATGAAATTGCAGATCGAGTTCCCATTTTAAATAATTATCTGCTCAGCCGTGAGGAAATGACTCAACTAGAAACTAGAAACGATGAACTTGAGGCAGAACTTAGGCAAAAAGAAGCAGAACTAGCAGAAAAAGAGAGAGAAATAATTAGCTTAGAAGCTGAAATAGAACAGAGAAAAGATCTTTTTGCAAATTTAGAGTCAGAATATGATCAACTTTCAAATCAGAAGTTATCAAGACAGGAACGTTTAGCTAAAATAGCTAATATTTATCAAGAAATGGATGAAGCTGCAGCAGCAGCTGTAATCCAGGAATTAGAAATTAGCTTTGCTGTAGAAATTTTAAATGAACTTTCTGAAGAAGAAGCAGCCCATATTTTAGAACAGATGCCCCAGAATATTGCTGCAGAATATATCAATCAACTGCAGAATATATAAAATAAAGTAAAATGGGAGTATTAAAGTGGAAGGGGGTGAAAAAATGCAGGCGGTGCCCTTAGTGGAAAATTTCAATTTTCCCGAAGCCAGAGATTCACAGCTAGAAAAAGGTCCAGCAAAAGATATTCAGAACTCACCTTTTTCAGAGCTGCTGCAGCAGCAGTCAGCAAAAAACTCTTCATCTGAGCAAAAAGAAAGCAGAGAGCTGCAGTCTTTTTTAGCTGATTTTAAAGAGCAGTTAAAAGCAAGTTCAAAAGAAGAAGATCAAGCAGCGGCTGAAAAAGCAGCTGAACTCCTAGCTGGACTTGAAAATGGCAAGCTAGAACTTGCTGAATTGGAGGAGTTTATCGAATTAGCTTCTGAGATAAACTTAAGCCCAGATCAAAACTTAGCTCTTTTAAGAGATATATTATCTCAAAAAGTCTTGTCAGAAGCTCAAAAGCTGGATAGTAAAGAGATTGAGTTTAAAGAAGAACTACTAACTGAAGCTGAGACAGAAAAGCTGAATGATAGTGAAATAGCTGCAGAAGAATTTTCAAAAAAAGAGCAAAAGCTGCTTGAAATTAAGGCTGAAGTTGTCCGAGAGAGAGAGCTTAATCAGGCGGAAGAGATTCAATTGGAAAAAGAGTTATTTAAGCTCTTTGGGGATTTGAAAAAATTAGATTCAGCTGAAATCAGTGAAAATGAGCCAAATAGTGCAGATTTGCTTTTAGAAGATTTTGATTTGCTTGATCAAAAGATTCTAATTAAGCTTTTAGATTCTGAAAGCTTAGAGCTGATCAATCTAGAAAGAGATAAAGCTATCAATGAACCATTACTTGATCTAGAAAATAAGGCTCACTCAGAACTAAATTTAGACTTGGAAGATAGCAAAGCAGAAGCTGAAAGAGAAAGTTCTCAAGCTAATTTAGAATCTGAAAAAGCAGAAATCTTTAGCCAACTGCAAAAAACAAAGCAAAAAATGAGTGCTTTTGCAGAGCTTGAAGATTTAGAAATTGATGATCTAAAAGAGAGCAACTTTTTAAATCAGCTAGCTGATCATGATTCAAGCCAAGCAAGTTCTAAGCTCAATTGGCAGCAGCTTGAGATTAGTGCAGAAAGTGAAGTCTATCAAAATGCAGATGTTGAAACTCAAATTATTGAAGGCTTTAAAGCTCAATATTCGGCTGAGACAAAAGAGATGAGCATTCAGTTGGAACCTGAATCATTGGGAAAAATAGAACTCAAACTCTCTCATCAAAATGATAATTTAAGAGCTGAAATTTTAGTGGAAAACGAATCGATTAAAGCCAATTTAGAAGAGAGTTTAAACAGCCTAAAAAATGATCTGATCAGAGACGGAATTAATATCGAGGAGTTTAGAATAGAACATTCTCATTCTGCTCCTAGAGAAATTGAAAATCAGGCTGGCTTTTCTTTGAGTTCACAACAGCACAACAATGGTCAAAGCAGCCAAAATCAACAGCAGAACTGGCAGCACTTTAAAGGGATCTATTATCCTGAGCAAAGAGCTGGTGCTGAGCCCAGTTATTCTGAACTAAAAGAAAGTTCTAATCAACTCAGAAGAATTTATGGGAGTTCAACCTTAAATCTATTAGCTTAAAGGAGGTAGAGAATGATTGATCTAGCCACAGATAATAGTGTAGAGATAGCTCAAAGTCAGCAGAATGAAGAAAATCAATTTGATAATCAACAGGAACTAGGTCAGGACGTATTTTTTGAGCTTTTAATAACTCAGCTCAATAATCAGGATCCTTTAAAACCGATGGAAAACACAGAATTTGTTTCCCAGATGGCAGAATTTAGCAGCTTAGAAAAAAGTGAAAAGATATATCAATTATTAGCAGACAAATTAGACACAAATCAAGTCTTAAATAATGCTAATCTGATCGGCAAAGAAATAGCTGCAGAGTTTAATGGCATAGTTTTAAAAGGTGAGGTAACTTCGGTCATGGCCAAAAATGATCAGACAGTGGCAGTTTTAGACGATGGCTCAGAAATAGAAGTGGAAAATATTAAAGCAGTAAGTGCCAAAGAACAAGGGTGATAAAAATGGATAACCGAATTAATATTAACCATCCGTTAAAAATAAATCAGAAGCAAAAGACAGAACAGAAGAATAAGCAAAATGAAGTTTCAGATTCATTTAAGGATATTTTAGAGCAAAAAATAGCAAAAAAAGATCTATCTTTTTCTAAACATGCTAAAAAAAGGGTAAACAATCGTCCTATTCCCTTTACAAAAAGCGAGTTCAATAAACTGCAGAGCGGTGCAGAAAAGGCAAGGGCAAAAGGAGCCAAAGATTCACTGATAATGGTTAATAATACTGCCTATATTGTCAGCATCGAAAATAATAAGGTGATTACTGCAGTTGATGAAGAAAGCATGGAAGATAATGTTTTCACCAATATCGATAGTGCGGTATTTATGAAATAAAAAAAATAAAGTTATAAAGCTGGAATGAGCTGGACCTTTTTCAGGAAGCTCTGTGCTGCTGTCGACTACAGCAGGACCCGCTTTGATACTGAGGAGGAAAATAATAATGCTAAGATCAATGTATGCTGGTGTTTCTGGTTTAGATTCACACCAGGAAATGATGGATGTAATCGGTAATAATATTTCAAATGTTAATACGGTGGGCTTTAAAAGCAGTCGGGTAACCTTTCAGGAAATGCTAACCCAGACAATACAGGGTGCTTCAGCAGCCGATGATGCCAGGGGAGGAACAAATGCCCAGCAGGTAGGTCTGGGAACCTCTGTTGCTAGTATAGATAATAATATGACTTCAGGTAATCTTGAATCAACAGGCCAGGGCTCAGATGTTGCTATTCAGGGTGATGGATTTTTCGTCTTAAGAGAAGGCCAGACCCAATCTTATTCAAGAGCCGGTAATTTCGGTTTTGATGAAAACGGTAATCTTTACTCACTCAGCAATGGTAAATTAGTTCAGGGTTGGCTGGCAGATGCAGATGGTGAATTTGGTGCTTTTAATAATGATAGTTTAGGTGATATAGTTCTGCAAAATTCCATCAATGCCCAACAAACAAGCCGGATCGATTATGGTAGAAATTTAGACTCTGCTTTAGAAAATGAGCTAAATGTTGTCAGTCAGAACCTCAATTTAGAGGCCAACGGTTTAGAAGATAGCTTAAGATTTTCTCTAGAGCCGGCTGATAATTCGGAATTCAACGAGTGGAACTTCAGTTTAGAGGCAGATGATGAAAATACAGATATCAATGGGAATGTAAACCCTTTGACAGGAATTATCAGACTTGATGCAGATGGTAATTTGCTCAGCTTTGCAGATGATGATGGTAATGACCTAATAGATAATATCGAAGTAACATTAAGTGATGGTACTACAACAGGAGATATTGACCTTAATACCGCTGCCATTGATGAATCTTTAAATGCTGGCAGCTTACTGGAAGTTGATGGTGATCCTGACAGCAATTTGGAACTAGGCTATCAGTTAAATACCGAGCGTAATATAGCGGTAGATGTTTATGACAGTCAGGGTGAAAAACACACTGTAGAACTGCTGATCAAAAAAACTGATAATAACACCTGGGAAATAGAAGATGAAAGTTTAGAAGTAAGTGGGACAAATGATGGTTCAGTTGAATTAGAGGGTGGTAACCATGAGATTATCTTTAATGATAATGGTAATATTATCTCTGGTGAAACAGCCAATATCGCATTTATTCCTAATGGACCCGAGGTGGAACAGAATATAGAGCTTGATTTCAGCCGCTTAACCCAATTTGCAAATTCTATGACAGCAACTTCGGAAAATGTAAATGGTAATTCAAATGGAGTCTTAGAATCATTTTCTTTTACTGAAACTGGTAATATCGAGGGTTCTTATGATAATGGCTTAAATCAAACTCTGGCCAAACTGGCCTTAGCCGATTTTTCTAATCCTTCAGGTCTGCAGAGAAAAGAAGGAGTTTTTGAAGATTCAGCTAACTCTGGTGATCCAGATATAGGAGCTGCAGCTCAGGATGGCAAAGGTAGTTTAGCTCCTGCTAATCTTGAGATGTCAAATGCAAATCTCTCCGAAGAATTTACAAATATGATTACTGCCCAGAGAGGTTTTCAGGCAAATTCTAGAGTTATCACAACCTCAGATGAAATGCTGCAGGAACTGGTAAATCTGAAAAGATAAATAACTTCAGTCAGGCTGTAGTTTGCTTTTGTAAATTACAGCCTGAAAGAAAAGGAAGTGGAGTATGATAAAAGCAACTAGAACAGATGACAGAGAATTAATCATCAATGCTGAGCTAATTATTGAAATCCAGGAAACTCCCGATACTATAATTACGATGAGCAACGGCAAAAAAGTGCTGGTTAAAGAAAAAGCAGCAGAAATCGTAAGCCGGGTAATAGAATACAGACAAAAAATTATGAATGGTATTGAGAAAGCAGGGGAGGTATAGGCATGGATATTGCAACGATATTGGGTTTTATAGCAGGAGCTATAATATTTTCTACAGTAGCTATTTTAGGTGGAAATGTAATTATTTTTGTTAGTATCCAGTCTGTTCTGGTAGTTTTGGGAGGAACCATGGCTGGAATATTAATCAGCTATAATTTCACTGCCTTAAAAAAGATTCCAGATCTGCTCAAGGTTGCTTTCAAAAATGATAATGTCGAGTCTGAAAGAGTTATAGAAGAATTGGTTTCTTTTGCTGAAAAAGCAAGAAGGGAAGGTCTGCTGGCTTTAGAAGATGATGCAGCAGAAATGGAAGATGAATTTTTGAAAAAGGGAATACAGCTGGTAGTAGATGGTACTGATCCTGAACTTGTGCGTAATATTCTGGAAACCAAATTAACCTTTTTGGCAGAAAGACATTATAAGGGGAGAAGTATCTTTTCTACCATGGGACAGCTGGCTCCAGCCTTCGGGATGATAGGTACTTTGATCGGTTTGGTGCAGATGTTAAGTCAGCTGGATGATCCAGATCAGCTTGGCTCTGGAATGGCTGTGGCTTTGATCACAACACTATATGGAGCCTTGCTTGCTAACTGGATATTTATCCCTCTTGCTAAAAATCTCCAGACCCAAAGCAACCATGAAATTCATGTTAAAGAGGTAATAATTGAGGGAATACTTTCTATACAGGCTGGAGAAAATCCAAGGATTGTCAAAGAAAAGCTCAATGCCTTTCTTTCCGAAGGTGAAAAAACAGAGGTTGAAGAAAGAATAGGTGCTGAAATGGGAGCTGCAGAAAATGTCTGATAATAATAATACATATAATAAAAATGAAGAAGATCAGGGAGGTGGCTCACCTGCCTGGATGACAACTTTTGGAGATATGATGACCCTGCTTTTAGTTTTTTTCGTGCTGCTCTATTCTTTTTCTGTGATGGACTTAGATAAATTTCAGGGTTTTATATCTGCTCTGCAGAATCAGCTAGGGGTTCTAGATGGTGGGAGAACGGTAACTGATCATCCCAATATAGATGCTGGAACCATAGATGATAATTTTGCCAGGCCCTTAGAAAATATTACAGAGATAATGCAGGAGATGGAAAGCTATATAGAGCAAAATAATTTAGAAGGTATGGTAGATATTGAAGTAAAACGCAAAGGTTTGGTGATCAGCTTCAGAGGTGAAATATTATATGAGATCGCCAAAGCTGATTTAAGACCAGAAGGCAGGGAGGTTTTAACTAGAATCTCGGCTAACCTACTTGAGATCCCCAATGATATTATGGTTGAAGGCCATACAGATAATCTGCCCATTAATACAGATGAATTTCCCTCTAACTGGGAACTTTCAACTGCCAGGGCTGTAAATGTTGCCAAATATTTGATTGAAGAAAAAGGCTTTGACCCCAATCGTTTATCTGCAGCTGGCTATTCAGAATATAGGCCTATCAGTGATAATGATACTGCAGAAGGCAGGGCCGAAAACAGAAGGGTTGAAATTGTTGTTTTAAATTCAAGCTATTTAGCTCAGAGTGGGGAAGCAAGAGACAGTTAATTTTTTCAAAGGAGGAAGTTAAAATGGCAGAGGGAAAAAGGGATATTAAGAAAATAATAATCTTGGCTCTTTTGATCATTGTAATTTCAGGGGTGGCCAGCTTTACATTTTTCACTTATTTTTCATTAGCCCAAGATGAGGGAAATGAAGAAAGTATTGATGATATAAGTCCCAATTATAATGCCGGCAGTTTTGTTGTAAATATAACCGATAATAATCGGCTTAATTATGTTAAAGCAAGTATTGTTTTTGAATTAGAAAGTTCAGATTTAGTAGATGAATTAGAGAGAAGAGAAGCTCAAATTAGAGATAGAATTATCACGGCCTTGCGTAATCAAAACGAAAGTATTTTAAGAGATGCGGAAGCCAAAGAGGTTAGAAATGCAATCAAAGCAGAAATAAATGGACTATTGATATCAGGACAGATAAAAAATGTCTGGTTTACAGAATTAATGTTCCAGTAAGGGGGATTAATGTGGCAGATGTATTAGATCAAAATGAGATTGATTCACTTTTATCTGCTATCAGCAGTGGTAATTTAGATGTAGAAGAAGCAAAAGAACAATCTGAAGAAAGGGCTGTTAAAGATTATGATTTCAGAAGGCCTGACAAACTATCTAAAGAGCAGATGAGAACCCTGCAGATGATTCATGAAAATCTAAGCAGGATATTTACCACAACCTTATCAACGAAATTAAGGACCATGGTAAATTTTGAGATAGCTTCTATAGAACAGCTTTCCTATTCAGAGTTTATTAATTCTCTGCCTGAACCAACCATTATTGGGATCAGTGATTTAGAACCTTTGAGCGGTCAGTTCATATTTGAAATCAATCCTGAAATAGGATTTGCAATTATAGATAGGCTTTTCGGAGGTTTTGGAAAAGCTATTAGCAAGGTCAGATCTTTTACAGATATAGAACAGGTTGTAATCAAAAAGGTAATGAAATGGCTTTTAAATGATTTTACAGAAGCCTGGCAGAACATAGAGCACCTCACACCAGAGCTTTTAGAATTGGAGTCCAATCCCCAGTTCACCCAGATAGTACCTGATAGTGATATGACGATTATCATAACCATAGAAGCTAATATAGGTGAAAGTGATGGTTTGATAAATATATGTTTGCCCTATATTATGATCGAGCCGATAGTGGGGAACCTTAATGCTCAATCCTGGTTTTCTGCAACTAGAGAAAAACAGACCCCAGAACATATTAAGAACTTAAAGCGGAGATTAAATCAAGCTTTGGTTGAGGTTGAAGCTGTACTGGGGAGTGCAGAATTAACAGTAGATGATTTTCTCCATTTAAGACCTGGAGATGTGATCAGATTAAATAAAAAACTGAAAGAAAATGCAGAATTAAAAATTGGCAGCAGCAGAAAATATAAAACGGTTGTCGGAACTAAAAATAATCATAAAGCAGTTCGTGTAGTTGGTGTAGCAGAGAATGTTTTAGAGGAGAGTGAAAATGATGAGTAATGATGGTAGTTTTTTATCACAGGAAGAAATAGATGCCCTGATGAATCAAGATGATGAAAGTACAGCCTCAGATAGTGCTGAAGAGCAGGAGATCAGCCTAAATGATGAGGAAAAAGATGTGATTGGAGAAATAAATAATATAGCAATGGGCTCATCTGCTACAGCTTTATCAACTTTATTAGACCAAAAAGTTTCAATTACAACTCCTAAGATAGAGGTAGTAGCTTTTCAAAAAATTATCGAAGAGTATAATAAACCCTGTGTATTGGTTAAGGTAGAATATGTTGAGGGTATAGAGGGTTTAAGCCTTTTAGTTATAGACACTAAAGATGCAGGCATTATTGCCGATTTAATGATGGGTGGCAATGGTTTAGATGATATGGATGAAGAGATGTTAAATGAAATTTCCATTAGTGCAGTTGGTGAGGCAATGAACCAGATGATGGGAGCTGCTTCAACTGCGATGTCTAGTATTTTAGATACCCTGGTCAATATTTCTCCTCCAACAGCAGAACTGATAGAGCTTGATGATGTAATAGATGAGGGGAGAGATTGGTTTGATCCTACTGAGGAGATTGTAGTGACCTCCTTTAATTTAAAAGTAGGAGAATTGATAGATAGCTCATTTAAACAGCTTTCTTCTTATAATTTTATTAAAAAATTAGCTAATTCACTTTTAGTTGGCCAAACAGGTTTGATTAATAACAGCACAGATGAAATGCAGAGTGAGAAAAGAGAAGATTCAGCTAAAAGTGCAGCTGAAGAAAATATTGAAACAGAAAAAAGCCAACAGCCTCAAACAGAAAAAAACCTTGGCCAAAGTTCTTCCCCGGCAGCAAATACATCTTCCGCTCAAAACAAGAGCGGTCAACAGCTAAATCAGGCTGCTGAAGAGCAGAAAAGTGCTGATTATACCCAGCTGCAGGCAGAAGAAGAAAAAATCGATATCCAGTCTGCTCAATTTCCTAACTTTTCGGAGAGTCAAGCCCAACCACTGCCAAATAATATGGAGCTGATCAAAGATGTTCCCCTCCAGGTTACTGTAAGATTGGGTAAAAGCATCATGAAGATCAGGGAAATTCTTGATCTGGGTGATGGCTCTATAATAGAACTTGATAAGTTGGCTGGAGAACCGGTAGATCTTTTGGTTAACGGTAAATTGGTTGCCAAAGGTGAGGTTGTTGTGATCGACGAAAACTTCGGTTTCAGGGTTAAGGATATAATTAGTCCTTCTGAACGTTTAAATAAAATTTAGGCTGGTGATTTAATGAATTTTTTCTGGGAAATGTTTAAGATTACTTTTTACCTTATTTTAATAATTGCATTTATACTGGTTGTATATTATTTTCTTAAAAATCGGGTTAACTTTAACAAAACTAAAGAGATGGAAGTTTTAGATAGTATGAGGTTGGCCAATGGAGAAACCCTTTATCTGCTCAAAATATTCGATGAGATCATCCTGCTTGGTGGGACCAAAGAGAGTTTGCAGAGGCTTTATTCATGGCCTGAAGCTGAGCTGGATATCGATTTTGAAGAAGATTCAACTTCTGAAGAAAAAAGCTTTAATTTTAAGCAGACCTTTTTAAATAAGCTGCAGGGTTTTGATAAAGAAGAGATAGTTAAACGGAAGCAGGAAAGTGATCTGGATGAAAAATAATATTTTAGTTCTTTTTTTACTGCTGATCATGCTCTTAAGTTTTGTCAGAGTCGGAGAGGCTCAGGAATTTAATCTGCCCGAGTTTTCTTTTGAGATGAATACTGGAGAAGCACAGGAAGGTGAAGATCTGGTATTATCTTTGAGGATTTTAATTTTGCTGACAGTTTTGTCACTGGCCCCGGCAATTATCATCCTATTTACTTCTTTTACCAGGATAATAATAGTCTTTGGGATTTTAAAAAGAGCTCTGGCTCTGCAGAATATGCCGCCTAATCAGGTTTTGATTGGGATAGCAATATTTTTGACAATCTTCATAATGGCTCCGGTCTGGCAGGGGGTTGATCAGCAGGCAATACAGCCCTATTTAAATGAGGAAATTGCCATGGATACAGCCTTTGATAATGCAGTTCAGCCTATGAGAGGCTTTATGTTAGATCAGGTTGATGAACGATCATTAACCCTCTTTGTTAATCTAGCCGAAATTGAGAGACCGGAAACGGCTGCTGATATTCCTACTCATATTTTGATTCCAGCCTTTTTGCTGAATGAGCTTAAGATAGCTTTTCAAATTGGCTTTTTGTTATATATTCCTTTTTTGATGATAGATATGATAGTTGCCAGTATTTTGATGTCGATGGGAATGATGATGCTGCCACCGGTAATTATTTCATTACCCTTTAAAATATTACTTTTTGTTTTAGCAGATGGCTGGCATCTGCTGCTTGCCTCGATGGTAGAAACCTTTAATTAAAAATTTAAATGTGTTCACTTTTTTAAAAATCTGATGACTTTTGGTAGGGGGTTAGTTTGATGAGTGAAGGATTGATTTTAGAAATAGGCCAGAATGCTATATATACTGTTTTGCTTGTTGTTGCGCCAGTATTAGGTGCTGGTTTAATGGTTGGCTTAATGGTAGCAATATTTCAGGCAACAACGCAAATCCAGGAACAGACACTGGCCTTTGTGCCCAAAATATTTGCCGTTTTAGGGGCTTTAGCCCTTTTAGGTAGCTGGATAATGCGGACAGTAGTAGAATATTCTATTAACCTTTTTTCTAACCTGGCCCTATATATAGGGGGCTGATCAGTTTTGCCTGCAGTTTTAGAGATTAATAATTATCTATATTTGTTTTTTTTAATATTTAGTCGCTATCTGGGTATGATGATGATAACCCCAATTTTTAGTTCTCAGGTGATACTTTATCGAATCAAGGTGCTGCTGGTCTTAACACTTTCTGTTCTAACATTTCCAATTCTTCTCGGGAGCTTTGAGGCAGCTTATCCAAATTCAAATCTGGTCTTGATAATGGAGTTGATATCAGAAGCAGCTGTCGGTTTTTTGATGGGCTTTTTAGTTTTTTTAATCTTTTCTGCGGTTCAATTTGGCGGCCAAGTTGTTGATATGCTGATGGGCTACAGGATCGCCAATGTTGTTGACCCTTTTAGTGGTTTTAACTCACCTGTTATCGGTCAATTTAAGAATATCTTACTGACCCTGATCTTTTTGGCGGTTAATGGCCATCTTTATTTGATCAGATTATTACATGAATCATTTTTGATAATACCACCTAGGGGAATATTTTTTACTAATCAGCTCTGGCAGTTTTTTTTCCGCCGCAGTGCAGATATGTTCGTCTTAGGTTTAAAAATAGCTTTACCGATTGCAGGAGCCATTTTCTTTTTAGATATTGTTCTGGCTTTTTTGGCCAGAACAGTCCCTCAGATGAACCTTTTCGTAGTTGGTTTGCCATTAAAGATATTAGCGGGCCTGCTTTTGCTCTATTTATTATTACCTGTTTTGAACACCTTTTTTAGAGAGATTATTTTTGAGCTGATCCATGATATACCAGATTTATTTAGAATACTAAGTTTAGAGTAGAGGAGTTATAATTATGCCTGATGATGGAACAGGAGAAAAAACAGAAGAGGCGACCCCTAAACGGAAAAGAGAAGCCAGAGAAGAAGGTAATGTTGCCAATGCCAAAGAGATCAATCAGGCGATAACCCTGCTGACAAGCTTTGCCGTACTTTATGTTTTGATGCAGCGGATTATTTTTCAGCTCTTAGGTGAAATTAGATATTATTTTAGTGATTTTATTGTCCAGGGTTTGAGTACTTTTAGTGCTTATCAAATTTTATATGAAGCTTTTTTTAAGCTGGTGATGATAATTCTTCCCATCATGGCATTTACTGCTCTAGCTGGAGTTGTGGCTAATTTTATTCAGATTGGTGCCCTTTTTACAGCTAAACCGCTGGTCCCAGATCTTAAAAAAATAGATCCGATTAAAGGGTTTAAGAAAATATTTTCTCTCAGAGGTCTGGTAGAACTATTAAAATCACTTTTCAAATTAGCTTTGATCAGCTTTGTAGCTTATAGACATCTGATCAATAACCTTGAAATTTTTGAAAAAAGCACTTTGCTGGGTCTAGAAGAATCTTTAGTTAATATTGCAGCTCAAATCAGCAGGATGGGTTTTAATATTATTGCTCTGCTGATCATCTTAGGGATCTTTGATCTGCTTTATCAGCGCTGGCAGCACAATAAAGACCTAAAAATGTCAAAGTATGAGGTTAAACAGGAGCGTAAAGAGATGGAAGGTGATCCCATGCTGCGTCAGAAAAGAAAACAGAAACAAAGGGAAATGAGTATGAACAGGATGATGAGCAATATCCCTGATGCTGATGTAGTGATTACAAATCCTACCCATATTGCTGTGGCCCTGAAATTTGATCTAGAAGAGATGGAAGCACCTGAGGTTATAGCCAAAGGTGAAGGCTTAATTGCTCAAAAAATCAAGGCCAAAGCTCGTGAGGCCGAGGTAGAAATAGTTGAGAATAAGCCCCTGGCTCGTTCTCTCAACGAGATGGCAGAAATAGGAGATCAGGTACCTGTAGAACTATATCAGGCAGTTGCCGAAATTTTAGCCAGAATTTTTAGAGAAAAAGACCGCTATTAGTTTGAATTTAACAATTTAAGCTGACAGCCATCTTAAAATTTATTAGAGTTATGGAGGTTTACTTTACTTTTGGATAATACAGCAGTACTTTCTAATATTACAAATAATATGGATATAATTTTTGCTTTAATGGTGGTCAGCATCATTGTTATGTTTATCATCCCGATGCCGACTGTTTTGATGGATATGCTCTTAGCTGCCAATATAACATTTTCTATGGTAGTTATTCTGGTCAGCATCTATACTGTAGAGCCTTTAGATCTTTCTGTTTTTCCATCATTATTATTATTTGCCACCCTTTTTAGGCTGGGCCTAAATGTTTCAACAACCAGATTGATCCTAGGTCAGGCATATGCGGGAGAAATAATAATGAGTTTTGGAGATTTTGTAGTTGGAGGTAATTATGTTGTTGGTCTGATCATCTTTTTAATCCTGGTCATTATTCAATTTGTGGTAATTACCAAAGGTGCAGAAAGGGTTGCAGAAGTTGCAGCTAGGTTTACCCTTGATGCTATGCCTGGTAAACAGATGAGCATCGATGCAGATTTAAATGCAGGAGTTATTGATGATAAAGAGGCCAAAAGAGAAAGGGAAAAAATCCGTCAGGAAGCAGATTTTTATGGAGCTATGGATGGTGCCAGTAAGTTTGTTAAAGGTGATGCGATTGCAGGGATAATTATTACCTTTATCAATATTATCGGTGGCCTTGTAATTGGAGTTCTGCAGCAGGATATGAATATTGCCCAGGCCTCACAAACATATATTTTATTAACAGTTGGAGATGGACTTGTTTCTCAAATTCCAGCCCTTTTAATCTCTACTGCAACAGGTATGGTAGTTACCAGGGCTGCTTCAACAAAAAATATGGGAAATGAGATGACAGAACAACTTTTAAAACAGCCGAAAGCTCTTTTAGTAGCTTCGGGAGTGCTCTTGGTTCTGGGCTTTGTACCCGGGCTGCCAACTCTACCCTTTATTGTCTTGTCGGTCTTAATTGCTTCGATTGCCTATTTATTAATTCAAAAAGCTCCAGCAGAAATGGAAAAAGAAGCAGCAGAAAAAGATCAGCAGACTCAACTGACAGCTGCAGAGCAAAAAGAAAGAGAAGCTAGAGAAGTAAAAGAGCTGATCAAGGTTGATAAATTAGAAATAGAGGTCGGCTATAATTTGATTCCTCTGGTTTTACCTGAACAGGGGGGAGATTTTCTGGATAGGGTCAATAATATCAGAAAACAAATTGCAGTTGAATTAGGTATAATACTGCCTTCGGTCAGGATAGTAGATAATCTACAGCTTAATCCTAACACCTATAAGATCAAATTAAGGGGGGTAGAGATCAGCCAGTATAAAATTCAGGTTGATAAATTTTTAGCCATGGATCCAGGTAATACCTTAGAAGAAATCGAGGGTATAGAAACTGAAGAGCCTGCTTTTAATACTCCTGCCCTCTGGATAGATTCAGAACAGAGAGATAGGGCTGAGATGGCAAACTATACTGTTGTTGATCCAGGCTCGGTGATGGCAACTCACCTAACCGAGATTATCAGAAAACATGCCTCAGAACTTTTAGGTAGAGAAGATGTTAAAAAGTTAATAGATAATGTTAAAGAAGATAATGAGGCGGTTGTTAAAGAACTAATACCTGATTTGATGAACTTAGGTCAGATTCAGAAGGTTCTGCAGAACCTGCTTTGGGAACAAATTCCGATTAAAAATTTGGTTTTGATTTTAGAAACCCTTGCTGACCATGCAGGCAGAACAAATGATATCAATATTTTAACTGAATATGTAAGGCAGGGTCTATCGAGACAGATCAGCAATCAGTTTAGCAAAAATAATTTGCTTAACGTATTTACAATCGATCCAGAAACAGAAGAAGAGCTTATCAATTCTTTGGATCAATCAGATCAGGGTAATTATTTATCTTTAGCCCCAGCTCAGGCCCAAAATTTGATCAATAAAATAGTCAATCAGGCCAAAAATTTATTAGAATCTGGCTATGAACCGATCATTTTAACTTCACCGATGATCAGAAAGCCGCTTAAAGAGCTGGTTAATAGAAGTTTTTCCGAATTAATTGTACTTTCTTTTAATGAACTAGAGCCTTCGATTGATCTACAGGTACAGGGAGTGGTCAAGTAAATGAAAGTAAAAAAATACAGTGGAGAAAATATGCAGGATGTAATCTTTCAGGTTAAAGCCGATCTGGGACCAGAGGCGGTTATCATAGAAAAAAGAAAATATAACAAAGGTGGTATTTTCGGTTTTTTTGGTAAAACAGTTTTTGAGGTTCTGGCAGCTTTAGAAGAGCCAAAAACAGCCAACCCGAATCCAGAATCAAAAAATGCGATCAAAGAGTTTATCGATGAGATCCAAAACACTGAAATGGGAGCAGAGAAAAAAAATGAGCAAAGTGAGACAGATACAATAGAAATTTCTGGCTCCAAAAAAAGCAGCCGTGATTTCAAAAAAGCTATGGAACATTATCGAGCAGAAGAAAAAGCTAAAAACACTAGAAGAGAAAAGCAGCAATCTAATTCCAAAAAGCAAAAAGTTAAAGCTAAAAGCACTGTTAATGATTTTAAAGATATTCAGCTCCAGGATGAAAATCAGCTCTATAATTATCTTTTAGAACAGGGAGTTGAAAGCAGAATTGTAAACAAATTGATCAGAGAGATCAAAGCAGGAAGTTCTGTCGAGGGAGAGGATTTCAAAACCGAATTAAAAGAGTTTTTTAGAGATTATTTTATCCAAGATCTAAATAATTCTAAAACAGCTCAGAAGGTGATTGCTCTAGTTGGACCTACAGGAGTAGGGAAAACAACAACTATGGCTAAATTAGCAGCAGATTTTGTGATCAACGAAAATAAAAAAGCGGCTTTAATAACAGCTGATACCTATAGAATAGCTGCTGTAGAACAGCTGAGAACCTATGCTGATATATTGGATATAGCTTTTGCGGTCTGTTACAGCAGTTCTAAATTGGAGAAGATGATCAATGAACGTTTTAAAGATTATGACATAATACTTGTTGATACACCTGGTAGAAGCTGGAGAAAAGAAGAACAATTAGCAGAGTTAAAAGCATATACAAGGCCTGACTTGATAGATGAGGTTCATCTGCTTTTAAGTATGAGCACCAAAAGCAGAGATTTAAAACATATTATCAATTCCTTTAGTGAGGTCAGCCCTGATAAAATACTGCTGACAAAACTAGATGAAACAAGGAGCTATGGTGATATTATCAATATCAGAGAGAATTATCAACTTCCCTATTCCTATTTAACCTTCGGCCAGGATGTGCCAGAAGATATTAAAACTGCTGACGCAGAAAATCTTTTCGAATATTTATTCGATGATATTTATGGCTAATCAGGCAGCTAAGCTAAAAGAAATTGTCAACGAAAAAAATAGGGAAGCAATACTAAAAGGAATGAACAGTAATGCCAGAACCATTGCTGTGGCAAGTGGTAAGGGTGGAGTGGGCAAATCAACTTTTACGGCTAATTTCGCCTACCAACTCAGCAAAATAGGCAAAAAAGTTCTGGTTATTGACAGTGATATAGGGATGGCCAACCTTGATATATTACTCGGGGTGCAGCCCTCCTATGATTTAGGGCATCTGCTGAGGGGAGAATGTAGTTTAGAAGATGCTCTGGTAGAGGGACCGGCAGGGATAAAACTTCTCAGTGGGATCACAGGTGATGACAGCTTTATCAATGTTCAGAATAAAACCGTTCATAAATTAATGAATATCGGAGCTGAACTGGAAAAAGATTTTGATTTTGTTTTAATTGATCTTGGAGCTGGAGCATCACAGAATATAATCAGCACCATCCTGGCTGCAGAAGAGCTGATTATGATCTTAACAACAGAGCCTACCTCAATTATGGACAGCTATAGTTTGATTAAAATACTTTCTAATCATGATTATAAACGCTCAGTTAATATTTTGATCAATCAGAGTGAAAAGAAAAGTCAAGCTGATAAGATAAGCAAAAGAATGAAAAAAACGGTTGCAAGGTATTTAGAATTAGAGCTCGATGTCCTGGGTATAATAGCCTATGATAGGAATATGAGCAAGGCTGTTCATAAACAAGAGCTTTTCTGTGAGATCTATAAAAATTCTGATGCGGCAAAAGAGATAGAGAGAATAGCCTATCAACTAACTGGCGAAAAAAAACAAAGGGCCGGGATCAAAAGCTATTTTTTCAAGATGCTTGGTTTTTTAAAGAAAAATAATTAACAGCTGCTGGAGTTGAGATAATGGATATTTTAGAGATAAATCAAAAAATAGAAGTTGAAGTTTTGACAGGCAATTATAAAGGAACATATCTGTCTAAACTGGCTGATATCATAGAAAAAGGGATTATCATAACCGGTCTTTTTAAAGATGGGTTACCATTGGCGATCAAAAAGAACCGCAGAATCAGGGTTTATTTAAAAACAGAAAGAGCAGTCTATAAATTTGAGTCAAAAGTTTTAAGAAGAAGCAGTAAACCCCTGGCCCTACTTTTGATCGAAAAGCCAAAATCTTATCAGAGAATTCAGCGCCGGGACCATTTCCGCTTAGAGATAAGTGGGAGAATAGATATTTATCAAGCAGATCAAGAAAAAAGCTTTAAAGCTGAGATATTAAATATTAGTGGTGGTGGAGTAGGTATTAAAAGTCAGAAAAAATTTGCTGAAGGAGAAGAACTGCTCTTGGATCTAAAGAGGATGACATCTAATGACAAATTGATTGAAGCAGTAATAGTTAGAAAAAATATTATTAATATTAAAGAATATAATTATGGTCTGGAATTTAAAGACATTGATCGTCAAAGCAGAGAAAATATCATTCAGTGGATATTTGCCTACCAGAGAAAAAATAGGCAAAAAGGTTTGAATTAAGATGGTCTTGAATTCGCTCGTTGGAGCCTTATTATTTTATTCAAGCTCGATTATCTATCAGCTCTTAAATTTTAGAAATTTGAAGTTAGTTTTTTTAAGCGGAATTCGCTATTTTTTAACTGCGTTTATATTATTAAGTCTTCTCCAACTGCTGTATTATTTATATAAAGACTATCAGAGCAGTGCTGAGCTTAAAAGCGAGGAGCTTAAAGAAGAAATAGATACTGAAGATCAAAAAGTTGATAATGTTGATCAATACAAATTTGATTAAAGGAAGATAATTATGGCTATAGAAAGAGAAAAATGGCATAAATTTAAAGAGCAAAATGATGCTTCAGCCAGAGAAGAATTAATTTTAAAACATCTTAATCTGGTTAGATATGCAGTTGGCAGGATAATGATCATGCTGCCAGATCATATCAGAAGTGAAGACCTGGAAAGTTATGGGATTATCGGTTTAATAGAAGCAATCGATAATTTTGATCCCAAAAGAGGACTTCAGTTTTCTACCTTTGCCTTACCCAGAATCAAGGGTGAAATATATGATTACTTAAGAGATAAAGACTGGCTGCCCAGCAATATGCGGCGGGAGCTTAAAATACTTAAAGAAAAGAAAGAAGAATTCAAGGCAGAAAAAGGTAGGCTGCCGAGTGAGGCCGAATTGGAGCAGATAAGTGGGATAAAAAAGAAGAGAATTAAAAAAATAGAAAGAAAGAAATTGATGTCAGAATGGCTTTCTTTATCCAAAGAATATGATGGGGTAGAACTGATAGATCTTCTTTCTGCTCCTGAAGAGAGTGCTATCAAATCTTTAAATAAACAAGCAGCTATAAAACTGCTGGCTGAAAAAATAGATCTTCTCTCAGAAAGAGAAAGATTAATTTTAAGCCTTTATTATTATGAAGAATTAACCCAGGCAGAAATAGCTGAAATTCTTGAGCTGTCAACTGCTAGAATATCACAAATTCACAGCAAAACTATCAGACGGCTGCGGGGAATGCTGTCTAGATCTAAAGAGTATTTTTAATTGCTGAGCTTAGAGGAGGATAGAGAGCGATGGAAGATAATAAAGCAAAAAATAATGAAGATAAGCTAGAAATAGAGGTTGATGATGAAATAGAATTGAAGCTTTCTCAAGATAAAATGCAGCTTAAAATAGATTTTAGTCCCGGTCAAAATGGTGAGAAGATCAGTTTAGAATCTATTCAGGAACTGCTGGCCGAAAAAGGCATTAAATATGGGATTAAAGAGGAGACCATCAAAGAAATAGTTAAGAGAAGAGATCCGGTGCTCGATAAGTTAATTGCAGAAGGTAAAAAGCCAATAAAAGGTGAAGATGGTAAGTTGATTTATCACTTTCAAGAAAAAGAGAAAAAAGCCGGCATAAAACGTGAAGATGGCAGTATCAATTATTTTTCTCGTGATCTTATCAATAATGTCAGGGTTGGTGAAAAGATAATCACAAAAATTGATCCAGTACCTGGGGAAAAAGGTATAAATATTTTTGCTGAAGAGGTAGATCCACCACCACTCAAAGAAGCTAAATTACCTAAGATAAAAAATACAGTTAAAAAAGAGCAGAGTATTTATGCGGCCAAAGATGGTCAGGTGGTAGTAAATAAGCAGAAGGTTAAATTAAGACCTATCTTCCAGGTCAATGGAGATCTTGATCTAGAAACAGGTAATATTGATTTTGTAGGTAGTGTTAAAATCAATGGTAATGTTAAAGCAGGTTTTGTCATCAAAGCAGATGGAGATGTAGAAATAGCAGGTAATGTTGGGGCCTCGAATATCGAGGCAGGAGCTAATGTACTGATCAAAAAGGGCTTTATAGGCAGAAATAAAGGAAAAATTAAAGCAGAAGGAGATCTTAAGGCAGGTTTTATAGAAAATGCAGAGGTCAAGGCAAACAATGTCACGGTCTACAAGTCGATCATGCACAGTCAAGTCAGAGCCAAAGATAGTGTTGAGGTTACTGCAGGTAAAGGGGTCATAGTTGGTGGTAAGGTGACAGCTAGAAATAAGATAGAAGCTAATATTATCGGTTCTAACCTTGCTACTAAAACCAAAATAGTTATCGGTTTAGGCTCAGAAATGAAAAACACCTTAAGTGAAAATGAAAAAGAACTGGCAAAGCTCTCGGAGAACTTAGAGAAGATAGCCAAAAGCCTTAATATTTTAAAGGAAGCAGTAGAAAAGGGGGTTGAGCTATCTCCCCAAAAAATAGAGTTATTTAAAAAACTAAATAAAACAAAATTAGAAATGGAAAAAAGAAAAAATGAACTGCAAAAAGAAAATAAAGAATTAAAAGCTGAGTTAAAAAGCTCCCAGAAATCGATTATTAAGGTTAATCAAATCATATATCCAGGTGTACAGCTTTTAAGCAAAAGAGATAAAATGATAATCAGTAATAAAACTTCAAGCTCTGTTTTCAGTGAGGTCAACAAAGAACTAAGACAGATTGTAGAATAAGGAGGTGAAAAAAGATGATCAAAGGTCTATATACAGCAGCTTCAGCGATGAATCTTTTAGAAAAGAAATCAGACATAACTGCCAATAATCTGGCCAATACCGATACAGATGGATTTAAAAGACAGGATACTGTTAGTGCATCTTTTCCAGAAATGCTCTTAAACAGAATCGATAGTGAAGGTGCACAGACTCTTAATTCCATTTCCACCGGTGCTTTTCTCGACCACAGCTTTAGGGACAGCAGCCAAGGCCATCTTAAAGCAACAGGCAATAAACTTGATCTGGCAGTTCAGGGTGATGGCTATTTTATGCTGGAAACAGAAGCTGGTATCCGCTACAGCAGAAATGGTAATTTCAGCTTAAACAGCAGTTCTGAGATAGTTAATCAGAACGGCCAGGCTCTCCTAGACACTAATGGTCAGCGCATACAGCTCATAGATGGAGAAGACTTCATAATTTCGGCTAATGGAGAAATTACTTTTAATAATGGTCTAGAAGGCAGTCAGATAGCCTTAATGAGCTTTGCAGATCAAGATCAACTTATCTCAGAGGGGAATAACCTTTTTCAACTGCCGGAAGAAGCAGAGCCTCCTCAGCAGTCAGAAGCTATAATAGTCCAGGGACACTTAGAGAACTCTAATGTTGAGATAGTTAAAGAGATGGTTAATATGATCAAAACAACCAGGCAGTACGAATCAAATCAGAAGGTTATTCAGAGTATCGATGATAATTTAAATATGGCTATCAATGAACTTGGACAGGCCTAATTTATTATCACTTAAGATTTAAAAAATTATTTTGGGCCGGACCTGAAAAGGAAGCCCTCACCTGCCGTTGACCGATAGATACGGCAGAATTTTAAAAAAATTAAATTAGGGGTGTAAAATATGATAAGTGCATTATGGACAGCATCAACCGGAATGAATTCTCAACAGACAAATATAGATGTTATTTCTAATAACCTGGCAAATGTTAATACAGGTGGATTTAAAAAATCAAAGCTTAATTTTGCTGATTTGATCTACAGTAATCTCCGCCAGGCAGGTACACCAAATGCTCAGGGAGCAGAAATACCCACCGGTACAGAGATGGGACATGGGGTTAGAATCAACAGTACCCAAAAAATATTTTCCCAGGGTAATATCACAAATACTGATAATGATCTGGATATGGCTGTAGAAGGAGATGGCTTTTTTAGGGTGGAAAGACCTGATGGAAGCTTTGCCTATACCAAAGATGGTTCTTTTAAAATAGACAGTAATGGTCAGGTAGTTACTTCAGATGGTTACAGCCTTTCACCACAGATAAATATTCCTCAGGATGCAAGGGAAATCACTATTACCTCAGATGGTTCGGTTAATATTATTAATTCAGCCGGACAAAGTCAGAATGTTGCCCAGTTAGAGCTCTATAATTTCTCCAATCCTGCAGGGCTTTCCAGTGATGGTAGGAACCTTTATACAGAAACTGCAGCTTCAGGCCAGGCTCTGGCAGGTACTCCGGGCCAGGAAGGTTATGGAACTGTTTTACAAGGTTTTTTGGAGATGTCAAATGTTAAGGTTGTAGAAGAGATGGTAAATATGATCGCAGCCCAAAGAGCCTATGAATCGAACTCAAAAACAATCCAGGCTTCAGATGAAATGCTGCAGACTGCCAATCAGATAAAACGCTGATCATAAAGGGGTAGATAAAGTTGAAAAAAATAATTGTTTTAACCCTAATTATGCTCTGTTTAGCTTTACCGGCAGCTGCCTTTGAAATAAGGATTGCAGCTGTAGAAAGGGTGAGCAAAGATCAGATAACCTTAGCAGAAATAGCTGCAGTAAGTTCTTTTTCAGGAGAAAAAGCAGAACTAGAAGAACTGCAGAGACTTGAAATTTCAACAGCTCCTAGAGCTGGTTATGCCAAAAATATTAACAGGGTTTTAATTGAACTTTCGATCAAATCACTTGGTTATTCAGAGGCTGATTTTGAGCTTTTAATGCCCAAACGGGTTAGGGTTGAGCGGCAGAGCCAGATAATTGAAGCAGCAGAAATAGAGTCTTTTATCAAATCTTATCTAGAATCTGAAGTGAAGCGAGAAGACTCTCAAGTTATTATAGAAACCATAAGTGAACTCAAAGATGAGCAGATTGCTGCTGGTGATTATAGGTTCAGGATAGCAGATAATTTTTCTGCTTCATTTGGTAGAAATAATCTTCCCCTGGAAATAGTGATTGGGGAAAGGGTAGAAAAACGCCTTTTTTATAATTTCAAACTTGGCCTTAAAACAACTGCTTTAACTGCAGCTCGGAATTTAGCTTATGGAACTATAATCACAGAAGCTGATTTTATCAGTGAAGAAAAAAAGCTTTTTGCTAATGCTGATGAGCAGCTGAGAGAATGGAATGATGCTCAGCTGACCGGTCAAGAATTGAGAAGAACACTTCGCAAAGGTGATCTGCTCAGTTTGAGAGATCTCAAAGACCCCTATGTTGTTGAGTGGGGAGATAAATTAAGGCTAAATATGGAGCTCAATAGTGTCAGCCTCAGTGCCACTGTAGAAGCAAGGGGCAGGGGGACTGTTGGAGATTTGATAACTGTAGAAAATATTGATAGTGGATACAGGTTTCAGGCCCGGATAATCTCTGCTTCAGAGGTTGAAAAGGCCCATTAAATAAATCGAGGTGAGTTTATGTTAAAGAGAAAAAGCTTGATCATGATCTTAATCATTGTTTTTTTAGCTGGCAGCTCTGTTTCAGCAGTATCACTCTGGAGTGAAGAAGCTAGTGGCTTATATCAAGATTATCCAAATTATAATGTTGGTGACATAATTACCGTAGTAATAGAAGAAAATGCAAATGCAGTGCAGAGTGCAAATTCAGATGCAAGTCAGGACAGCAACTACTCTTCAAGCAGCTCTGGTCTGCTGGATTTTATCCCGTTTTTTGATTTCAGTTATTCTGATTCTCAATCAGCAGATGGTGCTACTCAGCGCAGTGGTACCTTAGAAGCGGATATTACGACCCGGATCACAGAATTACAGGAAAATGGTAATCTAAAAATTGTCGGCACCAAGACTGTTAAGATAAATGGAGAAATTCAGGAGATAAAACTAGAAGGAGTTATCAGAGCCAATGATATCAACTTCAATAATGAGGTTTCTTCGAAAAGGGTTGCCGAAGCCAATATAGAATATCAGGGAGAAGGTACAGTAGGAGATAAACAGCGTCAGGGACTCTTAAGCAGATTTTTTAATAGAATTTTTTAACTTCGCTTAAAGTTAAAGTAGAGATTGCTTTGCTTTTTAAATAAAGTTTTTAAGTCCTTAGGGAAAGAGGGGATATTTTGCAAGCAAACAAAAGCAGATTTTTATTAAAGCTATTTATAATATCGTTCATTTTTTTGCTCTTCAGTTCTTCAGCCGCAGCCAATAATCCCCAGGTGGAAATAGGTAATATTACCAGATTAAAGGGGATGCGCAGCAATCAGCTGATCGGTTATGGGATTGTTGTCGGTTTAAATGGTAGTGGTGATTCGTCCCGCAGTCAATCAACACTTCAGAGTATTGCCAATATGCTGCAGAACTTCGGTGTTTTTGTGGGAGAAGACCAGATTGTCAGCAATAATATAGCAGCTGTGATGGTTACAGCATCATTAGACCCTGTTGTTCATCAGGGAGATGAGATAGATGTTAATGTAAGTTCAATCGGTGATGCCAACAGCCTCCAGGGTGGAACCCTGCTTTTAACTCCACTGCAGGCTCCAAATGGTGAGGTTTTTGCCTCAGCTCAGGGCCCAATTAGTATTGGTGGCTATAATATTGAAGCTGGTGGGGCAGCTCAAAGAAAGAACCACCCTACTGTAGCCAAGATACCAGGTGGAGCTATTGTAGAGAAATCTCTTAATTCGGTTTTAGATGCCAACAATATTAGCTATATTTTGGCCAATCCTGATTTTAAAACAGCATCTAGAATAGCCGAAAGCATCAATGATAATTTTGACAGTGATGTGGCCCAGGCTGAAAATCATTCTACGGTTAATCTCAGTATGCCGGCTGATTATAGGGGTGGAGTTGTTGAATTTGTAGCAGAGGTTAACAGCCTTAGGGTAAGGCCAAATCTGATGGCTAAGGTTGTGATAGATGAAAAAACAGGAACTGTTGTTTTTAGTCATAATGTGCAAATTTCAACTGTGGCGGTTGCCCATGGTAATTTATCGGTTAGGATTAGAACCGAAGAAACGGTAACTCAACCATTACCTTTTACTGATGGAGAAACCGTGATTACAGAAGATGTAGAAATCGAAGTTGATGAGGGTGAAGAAAGCAATCTGATAGTTGTTAGACAGGATAATGCTATCGATGATCTGGTGGCTGCCTTAAATGCGATCGGTGCAACCCCCAGAGATATAATCTCAATTATTCAAAAAATTGATAATGCTGGAGCCCTACATGCAGAATTAGAACTACAATAAATTAGACTTTGATCAGGTCTTAGCCTTTTTAATAAGGCCTGATCGAAGTTTTTAAAATTAGATGATTATGCTAAAGGAGGAGAAATGGTGGAGATTAGAAATGACCTACAGGCTTTAAACTTTGAGCGGCAGCAGGTAGAAAACAAGGCTTTAGAAAAGAAAGTTCAGACGAAAAGTGGTGATCAGGCAGAGCTGGAAGAAGCGGTTGAAGAGTTCACTTCTGTTTTGATTCAGCAGATGTTTTCTGCTATGAAAAATACTTTAAACGATGAGAATAGACTTTTGGATGGTGGTTATGCAGAAGAGGTTTTTGATGATATGCTTTACAGGGAGTACAGTAAGATGGCTGGCCAACAGAGCCTGCTTTCAGAACTGAACAGAGCTCTGCTAGAACAGCTGCAGAGTAAATAATTTAGCGGTAGATATAAAAGGACTGATAAAGTTTTTCTAGCCCATATTTTTTGGGATTAAAGATATATTCTGTATTACCAAGAAAGAGATAACCTTCTTCATTTAAAACATTGATGAATTTTTTGATCAGCTGATCTTTCATTTCTTTGGTCAAATAGATAAAAAAGTTGCGGCTTAAGATCAGATCCCAGTTATCAGCGAAGTCTTTATTGATCAGATCACGCTGTTCAAAGCTGACCTGACTTTTTATTTCAGGGCTCAGCTGATAGTTTCTTTTATCTATTTTTTCAAAATATTTATTTAAGAGTTTTTTAGGCACATTTTTGATAGAGCTTTCCTTATAAACTGCCTTTTTGGCTTCTTTGAGGATTGTTTTATCAAGATCACTGGCAACTATTTCGAAAGAGCTTGATCTAATATTCAATTCCTTTAAGATTATGGCCAGGGTATATGGTTCAGAGCCATTTGAACAAGGGGCACTCCAGATTCTGACCTTTCTTTTTTCGGCAAAAAGCTTGGGGAAAATCTTTTTTTCTAAAAAATTAAAGTTCTTTGGATTTCTAAAAAACTCAGAGGTATTGATGGTAAAATGATTTAAATAGGCATCTCTAAATTGATCATCACTTTTGATCAGTTCAAGACATTCACTAAAATCTTGGATGTCGTGGCGGTTCATCAGGCTTTTGGTTCTTCTTTCTACCCGATCTATCTTATAACCGTCAAAATTTATCTTCAAAACTTTTTTGGCCTGGTCTTTAAATTCACTAAATTCTATGCTCATTATTTTATCCCTCCACTAATTCTATGATTCTGCTGGCGATATTATCTAAGGGTTGGATTTCATCATAGGCATCAAGCTTGGCTGCAGCAGCAGGCATACCATAAACAAGGGCTGTTTCTCTTGACTCGATTATTCCATAGGCACCTTGTTCGATAAGGTTTTTCATACCTTCTGCTCCATCATGACCCATTCCGGTTAAGATTACCCCTAAAAGCTGGGGACCGGAAAATTTTCTGCTTAAACTTGTCATCATATAGTCAACACAGGGACGGACCCCATGTTTGCGGGCTTTTTTGTTCAATTCAACCCTTCCTTTAGCATCAAATTCCAGGTGGTAATCACCAGGTGCTAAAAGAGCGGTACCTGCTTTGATCTTATCTCCTTTTGCCGCCTCTTTTATTTTAAGGCCTGAGATCCTGTCTAAGCGCTCGGCCAGGGTTTTGGTAAAACCTGCCGGCATATGCTGGACGATTACAAAGGCAGCTGGAAAGTTATTTGGGATTTCAGAAAAAAGTTTTTTGAGGGCCTTTGGTCCTCCAGAAGAAGAACCAACAGCAACAACCTTGATCTGACTTTGTTTTTGGGGGCTGGATTGTTTTTCTTTTTTATTTGTATGTGCCTTACTGCTTTTGAGGGCAGCTTTGATCTTTCTCAAAAGCTCATCTTTAATCGAATCTATATTGAGTGAGGTAGTACCAGAAGGTTTTGCTATAAAATCAAAGGCTCCCAGGTCTAGAGCTTTAAAGACATTTTCTCTTTCATCAAGAGCACTGACCATTATAACAGGCAGCTGAGGATATTCAGCCTTTATTTTTTCTAGGGTCTGCAGTCCATTTAATTTGGGCATCTCAATATCCAACAGCACCAGATCTATTTTTGTTCTTTTTAGTTTTCTCAGAGCATCCTGACCATTAAAAGCCTTTATTTCGGCCACCAGTTCAGGATCTTTTTCTATTGTATCGGAAAAAATTTTTCTCATAAATGCCGAATCATCACAGATCATTATTTTATACATAGCCTACCTCCTCAACTTTAAGCCTTAAAAATATCTAGCAATAAAAAACTCTTATTGAATATTATTCTATATTTTTGTCGAAAAACCTCTAAAAAAATACTATTTTAAGCAATTAAATTAAAAAGGAGCTGAAAAAGATGGGATTAGCAAACTGTAAGGAATGTGGTAAACTCTTTAATTCCACTACCTCTAAGGTCTGTCCTGACTGCAGAGAAAGTGAGGAAGAAAAATTCGAGTTGGTTAAAGAATATCTTTATGAAAACCCCAAGTCAACAATAGAAGCGGTTGTAGAAGGAACTGGGGTGGAGAGGGAGCTGATTATTAAGTTCATGCGGGATCAGAGGTTAGAAGAAACAGGTATAGAGCTTAATCACAGTTTAAACTGTAAACGCTGTGGAGCCCAAATAAGCTCCGGTAAGTTCTGCAGCAGCTGTAAAAACAAGCTGATCAGTGAGATAGACCAAAGTAATAAAGCAGAGGATAAAGAAAAAAAGAAAAAAGGTAGTGAGATGTTTTTAAGAGATCGTTTTAAAAGAAAATGATATTTGGCTAAAATAAAGAGAAATATTAAGCAAAAAGGGTTTAAAACTTAGTTAAAGTCATTTAAAGTCTGCTTAAAGCTCGAATAAAGTTTTTAAAGCTGTAGTTTTTATTTAACAAAAAACAAAGACTGACGATAATGTTAATAGAAAGTTAAAGTGAAAATGTAACACGGGAGGTTATAAGGATGAAAATTGATAATAATAACCACAACCTCAATTTGAATAAAATTACTCAATATTTAAAACAGAGTCAGCAGAATGAAAATACGGCAGACAAAAAGGTGCAGAATGATAAAATGCAGATTTCAAAAGAAGCAAAAGAAATCATTACAGCTAAAAAAGAACTTGCTAAACAGCCTCAGCTGAGAAAAGAAAAGGTCATGGCTATTAAAGCAGAGCTTGATAACGGTACTTATGAGGTCGACAGCAAAAAAATTGCTGAATCTATCTTAAAAAAAGATGAGTAGGTGTAAAAATGAGTGAATTAAAAACAAGGCTGGCAGATATCTTAAGAGTAGAAAAAGAACTTTATCAAAAGCTTTTTCAGGCGGCTCAAGCTAAAAATGAGGCCCTTTTGAATAATGATATAGACCAGCTACTTGAAGAGGTAGAGATAGACAAAAAGATAATACCTCTGATTGAGGACAAAGAGTTAGCGAGAACAAAAACAATTGCAGAGATTAAAAAAGCCTTCAAGATCGAGGAAGATAAGGACAGCTATTCAGCTTTATTAAAGGAGCTGCCTGCAGATTGGTCGGCAGAGCTTAATCCTTTAAGGGAAGAACTGCTTTCTTTAACCGAAGAATTTAATTCTTTAAATAAGCAGAATCAGCTGCTTTTAAAACAGGCTTTAGAGCTTAATCAGCTTTCACTGCAGAGTATTTTAAATAATTTAGAAGATCAAACAACCTATTCCAGACCAACAGCAGAACAAAACCAACCCCGGATTTTAAATCAGCAGGGTTAAAAGGGAAGGACGATTAAGATGAGTACTTTTGGTGGCTTAGAGATCGGTTTAAGGGCCTTAGAAACCCAGCGTAAATCGCTTGATATTACCGGTCATAATATGGCAAATGCAAATAATGAACACTATAATAAACAGCGTGCTGTTCAGTCAGCTACTGATCCCTATACAAAACCCGGTCTTAAAACTTCTTTTTCTAATGGACAGATGGGAACTGGGGTAGAGATTGAAAATATAGAGAGGGTTAAAGATAATTTTATCAATTCTCAGCTGGCATCTGAAAAACAGAGTTCAGCTTATTGGGAACAGATGAACCAGGGTTTAGAAAGAGTTGAATTTATTTTAAATGAACCATCTGAATCGGGAATCAGTACTTCTATCGATGAGTTCTGGAATGCTATTCAGGATTTAAGCAATAATCCCGATGATAGTGCAGCCCGCAACATGGTCAGAGAAAATGCTAAAACAATGATAGATGCTTTTCAGAGTGTTGATAAACAGCTGGCTGATTATCAAAGCAGCCTTGATGATAATCTCAGTAATGCTGTAGATGAGATCAATTTAACCACCAGTAGAATTGCGAATTTAAATAATCAGATCATCTCTGTTAAGGGTTCAAATCAAAACCCCAATGATCTTTTAGATGAGAGGGATGCCCTTTATCAAGAGCTAAATGAACTGCTTAATGTACAGAGCAGAGAAGATGAGCTTGGTAATCTAATCATTTCAACTGATGGCAGGGAGATAGTTAATGGTGCTGATAACTATGAACTTAAGGCAGAGGCTGGTGAGGGAGAAAACCAGACCGAGATAGTCCACAGCCGCTCAAATGATGAGCTTAAGATCACAGGTGGTAAAACAGCAGCTATGCTGCAGCTGAGGGGTGAAGATGAGATAGGTTTTTACCGGGCTGAATTAGAAAAGCTGGCTGAAGCCATAGTTGGAGAATTTAACCAGCGCCACAGCTCAGGTTATGATAGTGAGGGTAATCAGGGAGCTAATTTCTTCCGCGATATTTCTCAGCTTGAAGAGGGGAATAGGGTTGCAGGTTTAGAGATCAGCAATCAGATTCAGCAGGAAGGTGGCTTAAGTAAAATAGCTGCTGGTAATTACAGCAGTGACCCGGCCAAATTGACTGTAGAAAATCTAAGTCCTGATACAGCAGGAGATTATACGGTTGATATTAAAGATAATGGGCAAGAATTTGAGATCACTATTTCAGAACTGGCTGGAGAGCAGTTAGATACAATTACCGTTGAAAAAGGAGCAAGCACAGCTTTTGATTCTGAACAAGGGACTTTTGTTGAGCCTGGTCAAGGAGACTTTGATCTGATTGCTAAAGAGCCGGGCAGTGTTGAGATAGGCACAACCTCTTTTTCGGGAAGTGGTGACAATGCCAGCTATTTAGCAGATCTTTTTTCTGGAGAAGAGATAATAGAGGGTACAACAGCAGAAGGATATTTTAGAACTATCATCTCTACTGTGGGGGCAGAATCAAAAAGGGCCCAGGAGATGCAGTCCAATCAGGAAGCTGTGATCAAACAGCTGACAGCCCTTGATAGAAGTATTTCCGGTGTTTCACTGGATGAAGAGATGGCAAATTTGATTAAATACCAGCAGGCCTATAATTCGGCTGCTAAATATATAAGCAAAGTAGATGAGATCTTAGCTACATTGATCAATATGGTTTAAAAGAAGGGAGTGCAGTTAATGAGGGTAACTAATTCGATGATGGTCCGCAATATGCTGGACAATCTCCAAAACAATCTAGATAATTTAAGTGATTTAAATCAAAAGCTCGGTTCAGGTAAGGTCTTCCAGAAACCTTCTGATGGCCCGATCGAGGTCTCAGATAGCTTGAACTATAAATCTATTTTAAACCGCAACTCCCAATATCAGCGCAACTTATCTCAGGCAGATAACTGGTTAAGTGCCAGTGAAAATGCTTTAAATAGTGCCACAGATGTCATTCAGAGGTCTAGAGAGCTGACGATTTATGCAGCTACAGACAGCTTAACAGCTGCTGATAGAGAACAGATTGCAGCTGAGTTTAAAGAACTTAGAAATGAGATGATCGATATCTCAGAAACTAAACTGGGTGATAACTATATCTTTTCCGGGCAGAACTTAAAAGAAAAACCCTTTACAGTTACAGAAAACCCCGATTTTGAGCTTGAATACCAGGGAGATAATAGGGGGATAACCCGCCAGTTAAATGATGGTGTGCAGATGAAGATAAATTTAAGTGGAGAAAGGGTATTCCAAGATGATATCGAGCTTTTAAATGATATTTATCAAGAGCTCTCAAATGAAGAAGCAGGTGCAGATGAGATAGGCGAATATATAGCTGATGTAGAGGCAAGTTTAAATGATTTTACAAAACTTAGATCTGAGTTAGGTGCAAAAACAAAAAGGATCACCATGACAGAATCACGCTTAGAAGCAGAAGAATTACAGATGCGTAAGCTGCAGTCTCAAAACGAGGATGCAGACCTAGCAGAGGTAATCACAGAACTGATGATGCAGGAAAGCGTATATAATGCTTCTTTAGCTTCAGGTTCTAGGATCATGCAGCAGTCACTGGTGGACTTTATTAGATAAATATTGGTGATTGTTATAAGTTTGGAATCTTAATTCTAAACTTGTAATGGTTACTGAAACTCTGCTGCCGGCAGCACTAGCGGCCGAAGTGCTCAGGTGGTGGTGTATAAGCAACCAAGAAAATGGAAGAAGGAAAGGATTCCTGCTTCCAAAAGACAAAATACTAAAAAATTCATCAAGGAGGATGAAATTAATGAGAATTCAAACAAATGTAGAATCACTTAATGCTTATCGTAACTTGAATAACACAAATCGTTCAATGAGTAGGTCTATGGAAAGATTATCATCAGGCTTTAGAATCAACCGTGCATCTGATGATGCAGCTGGTCTGGCTATTTCCGAGAAGATGCGTGGACAGGTAAGAGGTTTAGACCAGGCGGTTAGAAATGCTCAGGATGCTACTTCTATGATCCAGACAGCTGAGGGTGCTTTAAACGAGTCCCACGAGATACTCCAGCAGATGCGAGAATTGGCTGTACAGAGTGCTAATGACACCAATACTGCTGAAGATAGAGCAGAGATCCAGGCTGAGGTAGATCAGCTATCTGCTGAACTGAGCAGAATCGCTGACACCACAGAATTTAATACCCAGAATCTTTTGGATGGCTCTTTAGAGAGTATCTTCCAGATCGGTGCTAATGAAGGCCAGAGTATTGATCTTGAGGTTGATGATATGAGTGCAGATGCTTTAGGAGTATCTGGTGATGGTACTGGTGATGCATTAGTTGAAATAGAAATAGAAGATGTTGATAATGAAGGTGATATTGCTAATACTGGATTGGTAGAAGGAGAACAGGAACTAGATGTTGTAGATGTCGATAATATAACTTTAGCTGATGATAGTTTAGCCAATTATGGTCTGGCCAATGATGATGGGGAAATTGTTGCAGTAAGCAGCGATGGACAAACATTTAATCTTCTTGATGGAGCCTATGATGAATCAAATCTCTCATCTGCAAGTCATGCTTCGGATGAAGATGAAGCTATTGATTTTGGTGAAACAATTACTGGTACAGTTTCTCTAGAAGCAAATTCAGATGCTGATTTAAGTGAAATAACAGCAACAGCATCCATTGAGACTGAAGGATTGGAGACTGGGACGTATACTAATGTTGAAATAGATGATGCCAACTATGCTGATTATTTCGGTGAAGAAGGTATTGAAGTTGGAGACAATTGGAATCATGAATCAATAGAAAATGTGTTAGTTAATGAAAATGGTGAGGTTGTTGCTGTAGATCTTGCTGATGCAGTAGAGAATGTAGAAGCAGGAGAATATTATGCAACTGATGATATTGATTTTTCAGTAGATTATGATGCAAATAATGCTGAAGGTGCTGTAGCAGAAGATGCAGAAGCAGTAATGACAACAGCCAATCTAAATGATGGAGATACATTAGAAGTAGCCGCTGAAGGTGGAATAGATGTTTCTTCTCAAGAAGCTGCAGATAGCGCCATTTCAACCATCAATGAAGCTATCGAAACTGTTTCTTCACAGCGTTCTGAACTAGGTGCTGTCCAGAACAGACTAGACCATACTATCGCTAACCTTGAAGTGGCTTCTGAGAACCTACAGGCTGCTGAATCAAGAATTAGAGACGTTGATATGGCACATGAAATGTCAGAGTTCTCCAAACAGCAGATCTTAGAGCAGGCTGGTACAGCTATGTTAGCTCAAGCTAATCAGGCTCCTCAATCTGTACTTCAGTTATTAGGCTAAATAATAATCCTTTAGCTAAGATAAGCATTGGATTAAACTTAATTAGATAAAATAAGGCCGGCTTTTAAAGGTCGGCCTTTTATAAAAAAGAGGTGAAAGTTATGCGGGTAGATGGCAGTGAGCCTATTCAAGCCTCCTCAAGAGATAATGTTAGTCAATCAAAAGGAAACAGAGCTATCGCTAACAAAGAAATAAAATTATTAGAAGAATCTAAAGAGACCGAAATATTTTTAAGTGAAGAAGAAATAGCTTATCACTTAGAAAAGGTCAATGATACCATGCGTACCTTTGATAAGGGCTTAAACTTTGAGCTGCATGAAGATTCGGGTAGATATATGGTACAGGTGATGGATTTGGTTGAAGAGGAGATCATCAGAGAAATACCACCTGAAGAAGTACTTAACATCTCGGCTAGGATTAACGAGATGATCGGTTTGGTCTTGGATGTAAGAATTTAATTTTATTTCTTTATCTTTTAAAAAAGAGAGGTCAGAGATGATCTCTTTTTTTGAAGAGATTTAGAGCTCTTTTTAAATATAGAAATCAGGAATGATTAAAATGACATCAAAGCTCAAAAGATTGGCAAAAGAAATTGAAGCGATCAGCAAAGGTCTTAAAATAACTTTTGGCAATAATAAAGATAAAAAGATAGATTTGAGAAAAGAAAAAAGGCGTTTGGCTGAGCTGGAGGTAAAGTTGAGAGCGATGAAGGTTTTGGCTAAAAGGATAAGAGATGAAGATTTAAGCCAGGAAAAAGAAGCCGAACTTAGAGAATATTTTCTGTATCTTGAAAAAGAACTAATCGGGTTAGGGCTAAAATTTCGTCGGCTTTCTAAAAATAGATCTATTCAAAAGTATAAAGATTATACTCAGAGCATCTATTATTAAAGCTTATTCTAAGTAGCTTGTCTTTTAGTTTTTTTTGCTTAAGTTGAACCAAAAATATTGGCAAAACTAGGGTTGATAAAATGCAGATAAAAACCAGAGAAATTCTTGCAAAGATCAAAGAGCTGAGAAGAGAAATAGATGCTAAACTAAAAGCTGCTCAAGAAAAAAGCGCTGTAGTACAGAAAAAGAAAAGACAGCTGGCTGCAGCAGAGCTCAAGCTAAGAAGTATGAGGGCAGCTGCAGTAGAGATCAGAGCTGGAAAATTATCAACCGAAAAAGAAAAAGAACTAAAAGAATACTTTGATTATCTCAAAGCTGAGCTGGATGATTTAGGAGTTAAGATCTAAATAAAGAATTGATATCAACCTATGTCTTTTGTTAAGGGCATAGGTTCTTTTTTTTTGGCAAATAAAGCTATTGAAGAGCTTGAAGCTTTTAATAAGAGTATATTTAAGCTAATCTTTAATCTTTAGCTTTTATGATGCTTAATAAATAACAAAGATTATCGATAATGATATTAGAAATTAAGTATTAAAATATAGAAAATAGCTTTTGTTTATATTTTTGAGCCGCTTTAGAATAAAATTAAATAAGGTGAGAGGTGAAGTTGATGAGAATTGATAAAAATTATGCTCAGAATCCGATTAATAAGCATCAAGAGCAAAATGTGCGGGCAGAAAAAGTTGAGGCAGAAGAGATCAAGAAAAATAATTCAGGTGATCTGGTTGAGGTAGATTTAGAGGCTTTAGCAGAGGTGAAGCAAAAGGCTGAAGCTGCTAATTCTAGATTGAAGGCATTAGTTAAAGAACTTTTAGCAAGACAGGATATGACTTTTAAAACTGCTCTAAAAGATTCAGAAGAGCTGGAAGTTGATCAAAAAGCGGCTCAAGAAGCAGAAGCATTGATTGCAGAAGATGGTGAATATGGTGTAGAGGCTGTAAGTGATCGGATAGTTAGTTTTGCCAAAGCAATCTCTGGTGGAGATAAAAGCAGATATGAGACCTTAAAAAAAGCAGTTGCAGATGGTTTTGCTGAGGCTAAAAAAGCATTGGGTGGTTCATTACCTGAAATATCAGAAAGAACTTTAGAATTAACAATGGAGAAATTAGAAGCTTGGGCCAGTAGTTAAATAAAACTCTGAAACCGCTGCTTAAAATGGGCGGTTTTTTGCTTATTTAAAATAATGAGCAAAATTAATTAAGCTTAATTAAGAGTTTAAAAGCATAAAACAGAGTATTTATGTTCTAATCTTCTTTAAAGCTCTTTTTTGCTGTTTAAAATAAAATGGAAATTTTCGATAATAAATATAGAAAGTAATGATACTTAGAGAATCAATTTAGGAAGGGTGATTATAATGGTACAGGGTATATCTCTTTCCGGTTTAGCATCAGGTATGGAAACAGATAATATGGTTGAAGAACTAATGGCAATAGAAAGAGCACCTATTAAGAGAATGGAATTAGAAAAACAGCAGGTAGAAGTTAAAAGAGAACAGTGGCAGCAGATAAATCAATTTATGCAGGAAATAGAGGGCAGCTTTAATGAACTTAGAAGCAGGGGAAGCTATAGGGAGATGGAAGCAAGCTCAACAAATGAAGATTTGCTGACCGTTAGTGCCTCAAGTTCTGCCGATAGAGCTAATTATGAAGTGAGGGTAGAACAGCTGGCCAGGGGCCACAGCATCCATTCTGATCGAATTGATTCTGCCTCTGAACCACTTGCTTTAGAAGTCTTTGGGGCTGCTGAAGAAGAGCTTGATACATTTAGTGAGACTTTTATAATTGATGCTGCTGATTCTGAGCAAAGCTTTGCTTTTGAAATAGATGGTAGCACTAATCTTCGAGAATTAAGAAATATGATCAATGCCGAAGAAGATTTGGATATCTCAGCCTCTGTGGTAGATAATAGGCTGGTTTTAGAGAGCAAGGAAATGGGAGCAGATAATATTATCGAGGCAGAGCGTTTTAGTGCTAACTTTGCAGAATTGGGAATCTTAGCTGAGCAAGGAGAAATAGCCTATCAGATGCAGTCAGCTCAGGATGCCATTTTTTCTATTAATGGTATGGAGGTTGTTCGTTCCCAAAATGAAGGCTTAGATGATGTAATAGATGGTCTAACAATAGACCTTCACGGCTCTTCTGAAAATGAAAGCTTTAATTTAAGTGTTAATAGGGATAATTCACAGCTTGAAACAACCCTTTCCGATATGGCTGAACAGTATAATAATCTTGCAACCTTTATGGGGGAATTAGGTAAAGAAGATGGACTGCTGCAGGGTGATGGTACCTTAAGAAGGCTTCAGAACAGCCTCAGGAGGCAGATTACCAACAGTGTAGGAATAGATAATCCCATCACAAATATTCAGCAGCTGGGGATAGATATAGATCAAGATGGTGTGATGTCCTTTGACAGTTCAGAATTAAATGATGCTTTAAGAGAAGATAGTGGAGCAGTGGAGAAATTTTTTAGAGCTTCTCAGGCAGATGATGGTGCAGATGGCTTTGGGAGAAGAATGTATGATTTCAGTCGGGATTATATTAGGTTTGGGGATGGCGTTTTAAGCCGCCAGGACAACAATTTCGAATCCCGTTTAAACAGAATAGATAGGAGAATAGAATATCGGGAAAATCGTTTGGAAACTAGAGAAAGATCACTTCAGCGTCAATTTGCAGCTATGGAAGTAGCTTTAAATGATATACAGGGCCAGTCCAGCTGGCTGCAGGGACAGCTGCAGGGTCTTAATTCAAATAACAATTAGCTTGAGGAGGCTAAATCATGAATGTAAGTCAACAATATGCCCAGACAAAGGTACAGACAGCATCACAGGGTGAATTAATAATAATGCTTTATGAAGGTTGTATTAAGTTTCTTCGTTTTGCCAAGCTTAATATAGAAGATGAAGATCATTCTCAGGCCAATGAGAACTTGATTAAAGCTCAAAATATTGTGCTGGAACTTCTCAGTACCTTAGATGGAGAAAAGGGAGGAGAACTAGCTCAAAATCTGGCAGCACTTTATGAGTTTATTTATAAAAGATTGGTCAAAGCCAACATGAAAAAAGATAAAGAGATGATTGCTGAAGTAGAAACAATGCTGAATCAACTCTTAGAATCCTGGCGAGAAGTTGTAAAAATCGATGGCAAAGCTCGTGCTAAGCAGAGATCAATTGGTTAAGATGGAGGTAATAAAATGAGGGCAGTCCACAGTTATTACAGACAGCTTTTAGCTTTAGCTGAAGAGTTAAACAAGCAGCTTAAAAGAGAAGCTCCAGATCAACAAGTGATTGCAGATCTCTTTAAAAAGAGAAAAGAGCTGCGTAAAAAAACTAAAAACTTTGCTTTAGAAGCAGAAATAGCTAAAAGTGATAATGCTGCTCAAAGTAGAGAAAAACACTTAAAACTTTTTAAAAAGCTGGAAATTTTAAATCAAAACAATCAAAAGCTGGCTGAAGAAAAAATAGCTGCATTGAAAAAAGATTTGGCTCAAACTAAAGCCGAAAAAGAAAACAATGCTAAATTTATGCAGGGGGTCAAAAACCCGAGGTTAATCGATTTTGAGGGTTGAAATAAATTTTTAAGGGGACAGCAGGATAGCAGTCCTGCTGAGAGGTAGAAATCAAAATAAGAGGTGATAGATAGATGAAGGATTTTTTGACAAGACTATCTTATAAAAAGCTATTATTACTGATTATCAGTCTTAGTATGATAATTATCATATCTTTGATCAGCTATTTTATTTATTCATCTATGTCGGCAGAAATAATAACTCAGGAAGAAGAAAGGCTCGAATCATATGCGGCTTCTATCAACATGAAATTAGATGATATTGTTGAAGAAGCAGAGGTTGCTGTTACCTTAATCGCAGAAAACAATGAGATCAGGGAAGCTTTTGCAGCCAGAGATAGAGAAAGATTAACAGCTATGCTTTTAGGCTCTTATCAGAGTATATCTGATACAATGGCTCAGTTTCAGTTTCATTTACCTGATTCAACTTCCTTTTTAAGACTACATAGTCCGGATAATTATGGTGATGATCTTTCTGGATTTCGCTTTACTGTCAATCAGGCCAATCGAACTCAAGAGTTGGTGAGTGGGATAGAAGAAGGCCGAGGTGGTTATGGTTTTAGGATTGTTTCACCGGTTAGTTATCAGGGTGAACACATAGGTACAGTAGAGATGGGATCAGCTTTAGGTAATAATTTTTTAGAAGAGATGCGGGGCTTTTTCCCAGGTGACTATTATCTTTACTCATTGGGAGGCAGTGCCAATGTTTCCTGGGATCAGGACTCAAGTGAGTGGATAGCTGCTACAGCAGCAGATGATCCTTATCAATTAGATGAGGAAACTATGACAGCACTTCGCAATGGTGAAGAGCTAGTAATTACAGAGGGAAATGATAATTTACTTTTGATACCATTTAGGGATTTTGAAGGTAATGTTAGCGGCTATATAAAGGCTGCTTATGACCGCAGTCAGCTGGTCGGTAGACTTGCTGCTTTATTAAGAAATATAAGTATTTTTGCTGTTCTGGCTATATTGATTGCTGTAGGGATAACCTTCATGATCAGCAGCAAGATATTTAATAAATTGAAAGATTTCGAAAACCTCTTTTCTGAGATGGCAATGGGGAACTTAAGTGTATCTTATCCGATTACCGAGGTTAACTGCTCTGAGATTATGGATTGTGGTCAGGCAGGCTGTCCTGATTTCGAAAAGGATGGGGTTGTCTGCTGGTTTGATGTTGGTAGTTATGCCCCTGATTTTGGCAATGAGATTTACTGTCCCAAAATAAAGAGTGGTGAATATGAAGACTGTCAAGAATGTAAGGTCTATAAAAAGGTCAACAGAAATGAGATCGAATCACTTGGTGCCTGGTTTAATAAACTGGTAGAGTCTTTAAGAGACTTGATCGATGAGGTTCAGGAAATATCGGAGATTCTCTCCGCTTCCAGTCAGGAATTAACGGCTACTGGAGAGGAAATTTCGGCAGCTGCAGAAGAAGTTGGAGATTCTATGCAGCAGGTTGCTTCTGGTGCTGAAGAACAGTCAGCCCAGGTTGAAGAAACCTCTGCTTCTATAGAAGAACTAACCCAGCTGCTTGAAGTTGTAAATGATGATTCAGAATCGATGGCAGAAAAAGCAGATAAGGTGATGGAAAATATAGATAGTGGTAATCAGGCCTTAGATAAAACTGAAAACAGCATCAGCCGGGTTAAAGATAATACTGATTCAACCTCTGAAGCTATTGATTCACTGGGAGATTCTTCTCAGAAGATCGGAGAAATAGTTGATCTGATCAATGATATAGCCTCTCAAACCAATTTGCTGGCTTTAAATGCTGCTATAGAAGCAGCCAGAGCTGGAGAGGCTGGTCGGGGCTTCTCGGTTGTAGCAGATGAGATTAGGGAACTATCAGAACAATCTGCTTCTGCCACAGAAGAGATCACCAAGTTGATCAATTCTATTCAAAAAGATGTCAAAAAGGCTGTTAAGAATATGGATGAAAATAAAGGGGCTGTTGAAGAAAGTGTTGGTTCAATTAAGACTACAGCCGGTTCCTTTGCTGAAATAACTGCTCAGGCTTCAGAGCTAGATAATTTGATTCAAAATATTAAATCTGAGGTCAACAAGATGAACAAAAACAGTCAGGATGTAGAAAAGGCTGTAAGTGAAATATCAGCTGTAAGTGAACAGGCTGCTTCAAATGCGGAAGAGGTTGCTGCCTCAAGTGAAGAACAGGCTGCTTCTACCCAATCTGTTGTAGATGCTTCTGAAGAACTGGTAGGAGTTGTAGAAAAACTAACTACAATAGTAAATGAATTTGAACTATAAGGGAGTAAAAAGAGAGTCTTCCTAAAGTGAAGGCTTTCTCTCTTTTTTTTTACTTTAAATATATCAATTTAATAATCCAAAGTTAAGGAGTTAAAAAAATGCCTCCCCAAAATTATAATAGAAACTATTTAAGTGAACAAGAGCTTAGAGATGACAATTGGAAATTAAAAGAAAGAGTTAAAGAGTTAAAAGCACTTTATTATCTCTCAGAGTTACTTCGGGCTAAAAATAATTCGATTAATTATATTCTGGCTGATTTAGCCCATAAGCTGGGACAATTTTGGCAGTTCCCTGAGATTACAGCAGTAAGAATCAGCTTTAGAGATAAAGAATTTTATTCACCTGCTTTTAAAGAGAGCCGCTGGAAACAGAGCAGTGAAATAGAACTAAGCCAAAATGAGAATGGCTTAATAGAAATTTTCTATTTAGAAAAAAGAGCTGCAGCAGATGAAGGGCCATTTTTAAAAGAAAAGAGGAATTTGCTGGAAACTATCAGCAATATATTAGCTGAAGCATTAGAAAACAGGCTCTATGCCGAACAGCTGCAGAGAAAAAATGAATATCTAGACAGTTTGATTTTTCAAACTCCCTCGGTTATTTATTCTTATCACATTAGAGGTAATAAGTTTAGGATGGATTTTGTTCATGACAATATAGAGCAGGTTTTAGGCTGGAAAAAAGAAACTGTAACCGCAAAAGCAAAAGCAGATTATTTACAGCTCATCCATCCTGATGATCACGAAAAACTGATTAAAAAAATAGCTAATATTAGAAATAAAGATAAGTTTAGCGAAGAGTATCGCTTAAAAGATATCTGGGGTAATTACCGCTGGGTCAGAGATTATCAGGAGATAAAAAATAGAACTAGTGATTTTGTTAAAGTTGTTGGCTCATTTAGGGATATCCATAAATATAAAATAACCCAACAGGAATTAAAAAGACAGGAAAGACGCTACAGAACAATTTTTGAATCAGCCCCGATGGGGATTATGATCGAAGATGATAAAGGTAATATTTTAAAAGTTAATAATAAATTTGCCGAAATAACAAATTATAAGAAAGAAGAATTAGAAGGCAGCAGCATTTATGATAAATTGCTTTCAGAAGAACAGTTTGAAATTGCTAAAAAGAATATTGAAAAGATCTTAAATGGTCAGGACCTTGAATTTGATATCAAAAATTTCTCTAAGGATGGCAAAAGTTTTTACAGCCACCTTAAGGAAACAAAAATTATTTTAGAAGATGGTAGAAAAGGAATACTATCGATGCAGATAGATATAAATGAGCGCAAAAAACAGGAAGAAAGGATAAAATATCTGCTGTATAGGGATGTTCTAACAGATACCTATAACAGAAGATTTTTAGAAGAAGAGCTTGATAATTTAGACTCTAAAGATAACCTGCCTCTTGCCATAATTATGGCTGATATAAATGGACTCAAGATCATCAATGACAGTTATGGCCACTCAGAAGGAGACAAATTTTTGATTAAAATTGCTGAAATATTGAAGCAGTCGATTTCTGAGGATGATATCTTGGCCAGATATGGTGGAGATGAGTTTATAATAATCTTAACTTCTACTACTGCTGAAGAAGCTCAAGCAGTCTTAAAAAAGATTAAAGCTAACTGCAGAAAAACCGATACAGATGAAATACCTGTTTCGATCAGCTTTGGTTTGGCAGTTAAAGAAACAGTGGGAGAAGATATCCATGAGGTTATGAAAAAAGCTGATAACTTAATGTATCAAAAGAAATTATTAGCAGGCAGAAGCTCTAAAAATAAAATAGTTAAAAGTCTGCTCAGCAGTTTAAAGGCTAAAAGTGATGAAACAGAAGCACATGCTTTAAGGATGATGGATCTCTGTTCTGATTTGGCTGCTAAATTAAAACTTTCTAGTTCAGAAAAAAACAGGCTTTCTTTACTGGCCAGCCTCCATGACATAGGTAAAACAACTATTTCTGAAGATATTCTTAATAAAAAAGATAAATTAACAGCAGAAGAGTGGGAAATAATGAAAGGCCATAGTAAAAGAGGATATAAAATTGCCACTGCTTCAGAAGATTTTGTTAGAGTGGCAGATGAAATCTTATCTCATCATGAAAAATGGGATGGAAGTGGATATCCCAGACAGCTTAAGGGTGAAGAAATACCTTATTTGGCTAGGATAATTTCCATCATAGATGCCTATGATGTAATGACAAATTACAGGGTCTACAGCCCAGCTATCAGCATTGAAGAAGCCCTTGCAGAAATAGAAAGATGTTCAGGTACACAGTTTGATCCCGAATTGGCTGCAGAATTCATAGAGATGATCAAAGAAACAAATAAAAGAAGTGCTTAAGCTATTACTTCTTCAATAACTATATTCATATGTTTTAAAAGATCCAGTTCGGCATCCTTTTCTTTTCCGGTGCTGGACTGGATTATTCTGATTATTGGTCTGGTTGGAAAACCTCTATTTTGGGCTTTGACAATACCCCTTTCTCCTGTGCTTAAGATAACCTCAGAACCATTAGGGTAAAAAGATATTTTAGGAAGTATTTTTTTGACTATTTGATAATCAAATAGTGTTTCTGTATGATGCATTATATATTCTAAAGCCTTATGAACAGGCATTTTATCCCGGTAAACCCTGCTGCTGGATAAAGCATCAAATACATCCGCAATAGCAGCTATTCGGGCAAAAACGTGGGTTTCCTCGCCTTTTAGACCCCTAGGGTAGCCTGTACCATCCCAGCGCTCATGGTGGGAGAAGACCATTGTCCTAGAAAGAGGACTTATAGTCTCCAGTTTCTGCAGTTCTTCAAAACCCAATTGGGGATGATTTTTCATTATATCATATTCTGAATCAGTTAAGCGGGCCGGTTTTTTAAGAATTTTTTCGGGGATCAATTTTTTGCCAGTATCATGAAGCATACCTCCCATACCAATTTTGCAGATATCATTTCTGCTGTAGCCCAAGATCTTAGCAATAGCAATAGAAATAACACCAACATTTAGAGAATGTTCATAGGTATATTCACTTGTTCTTTTTAAACTGTGCAGGTTGAGTAAAACTTCATCATTCAAAATTATTTGAGAGCTTATCTCATCTACTAAACCCTTCAATTCTTTTATATCGTTTTGGCTCAGCCCCTCAGAAATTTTATCCAGAGTTTTTTTGATGACCTTTTTGCCCTGGCGCCTGCTTTTTTCTTTGATCACCGGTTTTAATTCAATATCAGCCGAATATTTATCTTCAACATATAGATAATCTATCCCTAACTCCAGAAGCCTATCTTTGTATTGGTGGAGATTTTTTACACCTTTGTTAAGGAGAATATTATCATTATCATAAATCGCTTTAGCAAGCTTCATTTCTTGAGTGAGATCTTCTGTTAATACCAAGCGCATAATTGATGTCCTTTCTGATGCTTTAATACTTAAGTTATAAATTTATGCTTAGTAAATAAATTTCTACAAAAGCATTGAAATACCTTTAAATTAGCGCTTAAAAAAAGGTTTTTAGTTTTTGGTCTAGAATAAATAACAAAGATAATTATTTCTATTAATAAATGTCATTTATAAGCAAAATAGTGTATAATAGATTTAAGCTAATTTAAGGAAGGAAAGATGTTTGATGAAAGAAATGGATTATAAAAAGCTATTTGTCCAATCACCTACAGCTATTGCCTATCATAAGATCATTTTAGATGATCAAAATAGGCCCTGTAATTATGAGTTTTTAGAAGTCAATTCTAGTTATGAGAAGTTAACAGGTCTTAAAAAAGAAGCTATAGTTAATAAAAAGGTGACAGACGTATTTCCTGAGATCAAAAGCGGGGAATTTGACTGGGTAGCTTTTTATGGGGAAATTGCCCTCAATGATGATAGCAAAGAAATTGTAGAATTTTTTAAACCTTTAAAGAGCTGGTTGAGGGTTAATGTTCACTCTCCAAAGCAGGGTTATTTTATAACCCAAATTCGAGAAGTAGAGTTGGAAGAACTTAGTACTTACAGTATAGAAAAAGACCATTCGCTGAAAGCTGACAGGGAAAAGCTTGATTTTCAGCTGCTTACAGAAAGGTTAAAAGATATTTCTGGAGCTGAATATGCGGTCTTAAATATTTATGATTGGCAGGAGCAAATCTTTGTGACCAAAGCTATAGCAGGTGATAAAGAAAAAATAGAGGAGGGTCTTTCATTACTGGGAATAGATCCTTTTAACTGGAAATGGTCTGCAGCTGAATTTGGTCATTTTTTGGAAAAAGATGAGCTCATTATCTCTTATAAATGTCTAAATGATATTGTTCAAGATGTTATTCCTGAACCAATAATTCTTAAACTGCAGCAGCTTTTCAATTTGAAAAAAAGCTACTTATTGAAAATCAATCAAGGCGACCGCCTGCTCGGCTACTTTATTTTGATCATGACTGAGGATAAGGAATTAGAAAATAGGAGTCTGCTTAGAATTTATTCAAAGCAGCTTGCTCTGCTGATCGAAAGCAGTGCAAATAAAAACAAGCTGGCCCAGGCCAGAGATAAGCTTGAATTAGCCATGGAAGCTGCAGAGCATACCTTTTGGGAATGGGATCTGAAAACAGATCAAGCTTATTTTAGCCCTTATTTTTATCAAATGCTCGGCTATAAAGAGGATCAACAGCAGATAGATATGGATAGAATTTTTGACTACATTCACCCTGATGACCGTAAAGAGTTAATGCCAAAAATAGAAAATGCTGTTGAAGAACATGAGCCTTTTGCTGAGGAAATGAGGCTTAAATGTAAAAATGATAATTGGAAATGGGTTAAAGTTAAAGGTAAAAGCTATCACTTTGATTTTCGGGGGAGAGCCAAACTGGTTTTAGGAATCACAATAGATATCGATCAAAAGAAAAAACAAGAAGAAGCTCTTAAAAAAAGCAGGCAAAAATTTAGCAAATTAGCAGAAGAGGCACCTATAGGTATTTTGAGTGCTGATCGCAGTGGTAATATCGATTATGCTAATTCTAAGATGATCGAGATATTAGGCTCACCAGGCTTGATTGAAACAAAAAAGATCAATCTGCTTAAGTTTCCTCTTTTAATAGAAAGAGGTTTTTCGCAAAAAATAGAAAACTGTATGGAAGATAATAAAGCAGCCACTTATGAACTAAATTATAGTACTAAATGGGGTAAAAATATCTGGCTCCGGGTGCATCTTACCCCCAGGCATGAAGCTGAGCAGGTGACAGGGATTCAGATGATAGTTGATGAAATCACCGAAAAAAAAGCAATAGAAGAAAAACTAAGATTAAGTGAGAAAAACTTTCGCACCTTTTTTGAATCGATGGATGATATGATCTTTATCTCTAATTATAGAGGGGAGATTTCTCATACCAACCATCTGGTTAGAGAAAAACTTGATTACAGAAAAAATGACTTAGAAAAGATGAGTTTCTTGGAAATATTTAAGCAAGAAGAAAGAGATATTCAGAAGCTGCTGGCCGATATGGCTGCCGGCAAAATATTGTGTTTAGAAAGCAAAAGTGGGCGTTTAATACCTTCTGAAACCAGAATCTGGTTTGGTAAATGGGATGGCAAAGAAGTTATCTTTGCTATTGCCAAAGATGTTAGCCGTCAGCAGGAAGCACTGCAAAAATTCAATAAACTTTTTAATAATAATCCTGCTTTAATGACCTTTAATCGGCTTTCTGATCTCAGTTTTGTGGAGGTTAATACTGCCTTTTTGAGCAAAATGGGTTACAGTAAGGAAGAAATAATAGGCAAGAGCTGCAAAAATATCGGCCTCTTTTCAGCTAAAGAAAAACGCAAAAAAACAATCAAAAAGATTATTGAAAATGGCAGTGTAAATAATGTAGGGCTGCAGGTACTAAATAAAAGAGGAGAAATACTCGAACTGCTTTTTTCCGGTGAATTAATCGAAAGTCAGGGCCAGAAATATATTCTAACTGTGATGACAGATATCACTGTGCAAAAAAGGGCCGAAAAGGAACTTGTTAAAACAAATAAAAAACTGCAAAAATCGATGGAAAAAGCAAATAAAATGGCTGCTGAGGCAGAAAAGGCGAATGAACTTAAAAGTCAATTTTTAGCTAATATGAGTCATGAGATCAGAACCCCACTTAATATAATAATGGGTTATACAGAGATTTTGGCCAAAGATCTAGAAGAAGATAATTATAAGCGCTATATCAAATCGATTCGTTCGGCAGGAGAGAGCCTTTTAGATCAGGTGAATGATATTTTGGATATGTCTAAGATCGAAGCCGGGATGATAGAGATCAACTATGAATTTATTGATTTGGCAGCTCTATTAGAAAATATCACCGCTATTTTTGCTGATAAGGTTGAAGAAAAAGGACTTGATTTTCATTTAAAGATGGATAATCTTCCTCCTTTAATCAAAATGGATGAAGTAAGATTTAGACAGATCATGATTAATCTGCTCGATAATGCAGTTAAATTTACCAAAAGTGGTCATATTTCAATAGCTGTTTACTGCCGCCCAGCTGATCAAAAAGCTGAAGAAAATATAAAGCTGCGCATAATAGTTCAAGATTCCGGAATTGGGATCACTGAAGAAAAACAGGAAGAAATATTTAAGGCTTTTTCTCAGGAGAATGCTGAAAGCACCAGGGAATTCGGGGGTACAGGTCTTGGCCTTTCTATTACCAAGCGTTTGATCAGCATGATGGATGGTCAAATTTCCCTGCAGAGTACAGCAGGAAAGGGAAGTGTTTTTAAAGTCGAATTTTCTTCCCTTGAATATAAGAGTGGTACTGATCAGAGCTCTCTAGAAAGCAAAAAAGCTGATTCTAAAAAGTATACAAATAAAAACATACTTGTAGTTGATGATGAAAAAGCTAATCGAGGACTGCTTAAAGAACATTTAAAGCGAAAGGGTATTCAGTCCATTGAGGCTGCAAATGGTAAAGAGGCCTATCAGTTATGCAGAGATCATAAGCCTGATCTGGTTATCATGGATTTAAAGATGCCTGTGATGGACGGCTATCAGGCTTTAGAGAAGATTAAGGCAGACAAGAATACTGCCGAAATACCTGTGGTAGCTTTAACCGCAGCTGCTACAGAAGAAGAACAGAAAAATGCAAATAAAGCAGGTTTTGATGATTTTCTCTGTAAACCGCTTTTAGAAGAAGATTTAATAAAGATGATCAACAGATTTTTAGAAGCTCATTAAAAGTTAAGTCTAAGTTGATAGAGGACAGCCTCCTTGAGGCTGTTTTATCTTTATCAGAGCTTAAATTTTTAACTATTTCACTAATTTAAAGTTAATTAATAGAGAAGGAAGGTGGATTTTATGAATTTAGACAAAATACTGGCCAAAGGTTGGCTGCCCGATTTTTTGCTCCGCTATGCTATCAGAAAAGTTCTGGCTCATAAGCTCAAAAAACAGCGGATTACAGATGTAGAAAAGCGTTTTGAAAAGCTTAATCAATTCATAGCTGGACTTAAAGAAGAAGCGATAGCAGTTCAAACCGATGCTGCTAATGAACAACATTATGAACTTCCTCCAGCTTTTTTCGAAAAGGTCCTGGGAGAAAACTTAAAATACAGCTGCTGTTACTGGGAGGACTCTCAACAAAATAGTCTTAAACAGGCAGAACTTGCTATGCTTAAACTGAGTGTTGAGAGGGCAGAAATTAAGTCTGGACAAAAAATTATGGATTTAGGCTGTGGCTGGGGCTCTTTGAGCTTTTACATTGCCGAAAATTATCCAGACTGCAGTGTGACAGCACTTTCTAATTCTCAACTACAGATAGACTATATCAAAACAAAGGCTGAAGCTAAAAAACTGCATAACCTGCAGGCTAAAAAAGCAGATATCAACAGTTTCCAGCCTGAAGCTGAATATGACAGGGTGCTTTCTATAGAAATGTTTGAACATATGCGGAATTATCAGCTGCTTTTGAATAAAATAGCTTCCTTTTTAAAAGCAGACGGTAAATTATTCGTTCATATTTTTTCTCACCACAGCTATCCCTATCTCTATGAGGACCGAGGAGATATGAGCTGGATGGCCCGCTATTTTTTCTCGGGAGGAACAATGCCCAGCCAGGATCTGCTCCATTATTTTTGTGATCAGCTGACTTTAGATAAACAGTGGGCGGTTTCCGGCAGCCACTATCAAAAAACCTTGCTCAGCTGGCTGCAAAAAATGGATCAAGAGCAGAAAGAAATCAGGACAATCTTTAAACAAACATATGGAGCTGAAGAAGTAGAAAAATGGTGGAACTATTGGCGAACCTTCTTTATTTCTTCTGCAGAGTTTTTTGGCTATAATAATGGTAATGAATGGTTTATCAGCCATTATCTTTTTAAAAAATGAAGCAGAAAGGCTTAAATAGGGCTTTTCTGTCGAATAAAGTAAAAAAATGCAGGATTTTTTTGAGTTAAAGGGAAATTATAAGTAGAGTAGTTAAATATACTTAAGAGGTGGTATGATGGCTAAAACAATTTATGATAATCTTGCCGAGCTTCCAGTTATTACAGCCGATGCAGCAGCAGAATACAAAGAGAAAAAAGAAATATTAACAGAAACGGTTAATGAGCAGTTAAGCAGTAGAAATGATATTTTTGAGTTGATTGGGCATAACCCTATCTCTAAAATGCAAAATAATCATGATAATCACGCCAGGTTTATGGCTAATATTTTTAAGCTTAATGATTATAAGCTGCTTTTGAGAACGGTTATTTGGGTTTATATGACCTATCACAGTCATGATTTTAGTTTTGATTATTTCTCGGTAGAACTAAAAGCCTGGATTGAAGCTATAGAAGAAAAGCTAAGTTCTGAAAGTGCAGGCCAAATAATTGAAATCTATAATTTTATGCTGGATAATCACCAGAATTTTATTGAATTATCAAAAGAAATTGATAATGCTCAAATCGATATTCCAGCAGATATGGAGACTACATATAATTTATTTTTCAAATATCTTCTTAATGGAGATCATAAAAAAGCTTTAATGTTGGCTAAAGAAGAGATCGAAGAAAAAGAAGATCTGCAGATCTTTTTTAATCATATAATTAAGCCAGCAATGTATGAAGTTGGCTTTTTATGGCAGAAAGGTGCTATATCCGAGGCTGAAGAACATCTAGCTTCTTCTATTGTGGCCAGGGTGATTTCAGGCTTATATATTTATATAATTGACCTAGTAGAGAATTCTAAGGGTAAAGCTGTTATCTCAGCTGCTGCCAATGAATACCATGAGATAGGTTCTAGAATCATTGCAGATTCCTTAGAAATGGACGGCTGGGATGTTGAACATCTTGGTGCTGATACACCGGTGGAGGCACTGATAGATTTTCTCAAGATGCAGCAGCCAACACTGCTCGGTTTATCTGTTTCGATGGCCTTTAACTTAGACAATTTAAACGAGACAATAGCAAAAATTAAATCAAAGCCAGAACTAAAAGATCTGAAGATAATGGTTGGTGGTAAGATCTTTAATGAAAATCCAGAACTCTGGAAAAAAACAGGTGCTGATACCTGGGCCAAAGATGGAGAAGAGGCAGTAGAGATTGCAAAAAAATGGTGGGAAAAAAAGGAGGGGTAAGCAGTGCTTGAAGATATTTATTCAAAGTGTCCCTATCCTTTAGATCTATTTTTAGATAAATTAAGTTCTTATATTTTGCTTAATTTTGATATGGACTTAACGATCAGGGGTTTTAATAAAGAATTTTTAGAGACGGTAAAGTTAGTTGAGGCTGAGATAAAAGATAAAAGTATTGCTGATATATTTAGCAGTTCTAGTTTGCAGAGGGTAGATTTTGATTCAATCAAAAGCTATCAGAGAGTAAAGCTCTGTTTTAAAGAAGATGTTATAATCGATAAATTATATCACCAGTATAATTCATATTTTTTTAATTTAGAAGACGGCTATTATTTGATTGCAGAAGAAAGCACTCCAGAACAGGGTGAAATAATAGAAAAGATCAGCCGCTTAAATAATGAGCTGGCAAATAAAACACGGGAACTGAGTCGGAAAAATGTTAAATTAGAAAAGGCTAAACAAAGAATAGAAGAACTGCTGAAAACAGATAAACTGACAGCTTTGAGCAACCGCAGGCATTTTATGGATTATTTTGAAAAGATGATAGCAAATGCTAAAAGACATTCACTTCCTCTTTCACTTGTGATGTCTGATTTAGATCATTTTAAAAAGATTAATGATAATTATGGTCATAGTGCTGGTGATAGGGTATTAGCTGCTTTTGGGCAACTGTTATTAGAAGAAACAAGACAGGGAGATCTGGCCTCAAGAATAGGGGGAGAAGAATTTACTATTATTTTAAATGGAACCCCACTTAAAGAAGCTAAAAATTATGCAGAGAGGATCAGAAAAAAAGTTTCCAACTTGGAGTTCGAAGCTATAGAGGCTGGGATAACCATCAGTATGGGGATAACAGAACTAAAGCCTAAAGATGATGCAGAAAGTTTTTTAAAAAGAGCAGATAAGGCCCTCTATAAAGCTAAAAATAAGGGTCGTAATAGGGTGGAGAGCCTTTAACTAAAGTATTGAATAGAATCGATTAAAAAAGAAGCGCCAAAATATATTAAAAGCAGAGAAAAGATTATTATTAATTTCCTGTACAAATTATCATTTAAAAATTTTCTTCCTTTAGAGATAAAGAAAGCTATTAAAGCATACCAGGCAAAATCGGCAGAAATATGGCCCATAAAAAAGGAAGCTGCAGCAGTATTTCCATGCTGGGAAGCATTTGCCAAATAGGTCATTCCTATAGTTGCCCACCAGATTGTCCAGTATGGATTAGCGATACTAACCAGTGCCCCGGGAATTATCAAACCTCGCAATTTTTCTTCACCATCAGCTTTTTTATTTAAGGCTTTTTCGAATGATATTTTTTTCTTCAGAGCTGAGTTAATCATGTCAGCTGCCATCAAGATTAATACCAAGCCTCCAACAATTCCGATTACAGCAGCAAATAATGGGCTGGCAAAAAGCCTGCTCATTCCTGAAAGTAGAAGTATAACCAGGATTAGTTCCAGGATAGCATGACCGGTTATAATCAACGGTCCTGCGATAAAACCCTTCTGCAGACTGCCGTTGATAACATAGGTTAAAAGTGGACCTGGCATCATGGCTCCTGAGAGGCCAATTATAAATGAAGAAAAAGCAAGTTCTAATTCAAGCATTTTTTTCAACTCCAAAATAAATTTAAAATCTTCTTAGATAATTTTAGTACTTTAATTAATTGTACAAGCCAGAATTCATTTAGTCAAAAAATATTAAAAAATTTAAGCAGGAATCTTTAAGCTAATATATAAAGTATAATACAGCATTAATATATTTGAGGAGGAGAGCAGTTATGCCAAAACGAGAAGATATTGAGAAGGTGTTAATAATTGGGTCTGGCCCAATTGTTATAGGCCAAGCCTGTGAATTTGATTATTCAGGTACTCAGGCATGTAAAGCACTTATGGAAGAAGGATATGAAATAGTATTGGTTAATTCGAACCCGGCAACTATAATGACAGATCCGGAAATGGCAGATAGAACCTATATTGAGCCGTTAAATGTCAGTAGTTTAGAGAGGATAATAGAAAAAGAGAAACCAGATGCCCTACTTTCTAATCTTGGTGGACAGACAGCTTTAAATCTTTCATCAGAATTATATGAAGCGGGAATCTTGGAAAAACACGGTGTAGAAATCATCGGTATTCAGCCAGAGGCAATCAAAAGGGGAGAAGACAGGATTTCCTTCAAAGAGGAGATGGAAAAACTTGATGTCCCTATGCCCCGCAGTTTACCGGCTTATACTGTAGATGAGGCCGAAGAAATAGCTCAGGACCTTGGTTATCCGGTTGTAGTTAGACCAGCCTATACCATGGGGGGTACAGGTGGTGGATTGGTCTATAATGTAGAAGAACTTAGAAATATAGCTGAAAATGGTATTGCAGCCAGCATGATTAATCAGGTTCTGATCGAAGAGGCAGTAATCGGCTGGCAGGAATTAGAATTAGAGCTGGTAAGAGATGATAATGGTAAAAAAATATCGATCTGTTTTATAGAAAATGTAGATCCAATGGGTGTTCATACAGGTGACAGTTTCTGTGTAGCACCGATGCTGACTGTTCCCCAGCATATTCAGGATAGAATTGAAGAATACAGTTACAAAATAGCAGATGCTATTGGAGTGATTGGAGGGGCTAACTTTCAGTTCGGCTATAATCCGGCAGATGACAGGATGGTTGTAATCGAGATGAATCCCAGGACTTCCAGATCTTCAGCCCTGGCTTCTAAAGCAACCGGTTTTCCAATTGCCAGGATTTCTACCAAGCTTTCGGTAGGTATTACTTTAGATGAGCTTCCTTACTGGAAAGAAGGAACTCTTGATAAATATGAGCCAAGTGGAGATTATGTAGTTGTTAAATATGCCCGCTGGTCATTTGAAAAATTCCCTGGAGCAGAAGATAAATTGGGAACCCAGATGAAAGCTGTTGGTGAAGCGATGAGCATCGGTAAAAATTTTGCTGAAGCCATGCAGAAAGCCATCCGTTCTTTAGAGATAGGCAGATATGGTTTGGGCAATGTTCCTGAAATAGAAGAGCTGAGCAATGAAGAAATAAAAGAAAGGCTAAGCACCCCTTCTAGTGAGAGATTCTTTTTAATCTACCAGGGAATGTTAAATGGGATCAGTATTGATGAAATTTATGAGATCACCTATGTTGATAGATGGTTTTTAAATGAGATGAAAGAACTTGTTGAACTGGATTTAGAGCTTAGAGAACATAGAGGAGCAGTACTTCCTGAAGAGCTTTTGCTTAAAGCAAAAGAAAAGGGCTTTTCAGATAGATATATAGCTCAACTGACTGAAAATGAAGAAGCTGAGCTTAGAAGTCAAAGACTTCAAGTAGGCAAAAAAGGTCATTTTGATATTGTTCCTGTTAGTGGAGCAGATGGTGAATATTATTATTCATCATATAATATGGACAAAAGTCCGGTTGGTGCTACAGATAATAAAAAGGTTATGATCCTTGGTGGAGGTCCAAACAGGATTGGCCAGGGAATAGAATTTGATTATGCCTGTGTTCATGCGGCCTTTACTTTAGATGATCTTGGTTATGATTCTGTAATGGTAAATTGTAATCCTGAAACTGTTTCAACTGATTATGATATCTCAAATAAACTATATTTTGAGCCTTTAACTACAGAAGATGTATTAAGGATATATGAAAAAGAACAACCTGATGGGATGATAGTTCAGTTTGGCGGCCAGACACCACTCAATATTGCTGCAGAATTAGAAGAGGCAGGTGTCAATATTTTGGGAACCTCTCCGGCAAGTATAGATTTTGCTGAAAACAGGGAAGAGTTTAGAGCTTTGATGAATAAATTAGATATTCCCCAGCCAGAGAGTGATATTGCCAAATCGGTTGCAGAAGCTTATACTATTGCTGAAAGAATTGGCTATCCTTTGATGCTGAGACCTTCTTATGTGCTTGGTGGTAGAGGGATGGAAATCGTTTATGATGAAAAAAGTCTGACAAAATATATCGATACTGCTGTAGCAGAAGTATCAGCAGAACATCCAATTTTAATTGATAAATTTTTAGAAGATGCTTTAGAAGCAGAGGTTGATGCTTTAACAGATGGAGACGAAACCTTTGTTGCAGCGGTGATGGAACATATAGAAGAAGCTGGTATTCACTCAGGTGATAGTGCCTGTGCAATTCCTTCGATTAATATTACAGATCAGCAGTTAGAAACTATTAAGGACTACAGTGCTAAAATAGCAGAAGGACTTGATGTAGTTGGTCTGATGAACATCCAATTTGCTATTTATCAAGGGAAGGTATATATTATTGAAGCAAACCCAAGGGCATCAAGAACAGTACCTTTAGTCAGTAAGGTTACGGGTATCAATATGGCCCGCCTGGCAACAAGACTGATGCTTGGTGAACCACTTTCAGCCCTTGAGCTTAAAGATAAGCAGATACCTTATACAGGTGTTAAGGAAGCTGTTTTCCCATTTGATAAGTTTGATAATATTGATCCTGTTTTAGGACCTGAGATGAAGGCTACTGGTGAGGTAATGGGAATTGCAGAAAGTTATTCTCATGCTTTCTATAAAGCCCAGACAGCTGCAGGTTTAGAGCTGCCGCTTTCAGGCAAGGTTTTAATCACTGTTAATGATAATGATAAGCCGAAAATAATCTCTACTGCCAAAAAACTGGTGGAGCTTGGTTTTGAGATCAAAGCAACTCAGGGAACTCATGAGTTCTTAAAAGAAAATGATATTGAAAGCAGTGTTATTAACAAACTAAACAAAGGCAGACCGAATATTATCGATGCCATTAAAAATGGAGATCTTCAGCTGATCATAAATACTCCGATCGGTAAAGAGGGTATAGAAGATGACAGCTATATTCGTTCTGGAGCTATTAAATATAAGATACCATATATAACTACCACAACAGCTGCCAAAGCAAGTGTTGAGGGTATAGAAGCAGCAATTAAAAGCGATTATAAAATAAAAGCAATTCAAGATTACCATCAACTGCTCAAATAATGAGCAAAATTCAATTCTAAATAAAGATAAAAATGCCCCTTTAAAGGGGCATTTACTTTTTTGAGATAAAATTAGGCAAAAAAATAACAAGGTTCTGACGAATCTTCTTCGATTTCCTGTTTGTAGTTTGTTTTTTTACTCTTCTTATTTTTTCTTTTTCTTTTTGATTTAGCCCTCCATTACTAGTTTTGATTTCTTCAAAGTTTATTATTAAAGAAGGCTATTCCTTAATAATTACTTTTTGGTTATCTCTACTAGTAATTTCTTCGGCTTTAATCTTACTAAATCGCCAAGAAATTTACTTAAATAAGAATTTCAAAAGACTACTTGCAAACATTCAATCTTAGGACTTCCTCAGAACCTTGTACTAATATTATAGGCCCAAAAACTTAAAAAAGCAAAAAGCCTCAGTGCTTATTATTGAGCTTTAAAAACCATTAGAGCGAATTAAAATACAGATACTCTAAATTTTATTAATTTTCAGAATTTATAAATAATATGATAATAGAATAGCTTAATTAAAAGAGCGGCTTCTAAAGGCTGTTCTTTTTTTAGAAAAATTAAATTTTTTGAAGGAGAAACATAGTTTTACTTGAAATATAATTTAGTAGAAATAGTTATTAATTTCAGCTAAAATTTTAATTGTGGTGATGAAAATGGATCAGATTCAAGCATTCAGCAAAATATTCGACAAATTGAAATTAGGTCTTGCAGTGATCGATTCAGAAGGCAGCTTTCTGTTCATAAATAAAACTGCAGTAGAAATAACAGGCTACACTAAAAAAGACCTGGGCCAGATAGAGAATTGGTTTGAACTTGCCTACCCTGATCAAAAACTGAGATCTAAAACCAAAGAGAGATTCTATCAAGATATTGAAAGCGGTTCTTACAGCAATCTGACAAAAATAAGAACTAAAGATAAGCAGGATAAATATGTAGAATTAAGGGTAAACCAGCTTGAAAACGGGCTTCTTTTGGTAAATCTGTTGGATAGAACCGAAAACCATAATTTGACCAAAAAATTAGCGGAAAAAAGCAGGTATTTAGATAAAATAGTCTCTAATATTCCTGAAGTGATAATTTTACTAGATGAGCAGGAGAGATTTTTGGATATCTGGGCAGGTGTGGAAAGAGAACTTTATAGGGTAAAAGAAGAGATTATTGGCAAAAAGATATCAGAGATATTTTCAGGAGAACTGCTTGAAAAATTCAGGAAAAACTTAGAACTTGCTGAGCAAAGTTATCAGGTGCAAAGTTTTGAATATCAGCTTGAAATCGGGGGTAATATAGAAAGCTATGCTGCTAGACTGCTTAAAATAGATAAAAGCAAGGGCAGTGAATTCTTAGTTGTCAGCCGAAATATTAGTGATAGGTATCAAAGAGAAAAAGAATTAGCAGAAGTTAAAGAAAGATTGGAGCTGGCTGTTGATGGTGCTAAACTGGGTGTTTGGGATTGGGATTTGCAGTCAGATCAGATTAGCAATAATGATCATTTTAAAAAAATGGTAGGTTTAGATGCAATAGCCGAAGAAAGTTGGGATTTTTCTTTTTCTGATTGGGAGGCATTAGTCCATCCTGATGATAGGGAAAAAGTTAAAAATTTAATTGATGATCACCTTAAAGGCAAAACAGAACTTTACCACAGTGAACATCGTATTAAAACTACTTCTGGAAACTGGAAGTGGATTAATGATATAGCTAAAGTTAGTAAATTTGATGATAACGGTAAGCCAGCTCGAATGGTTGGGATAGATATAGATATTGACAAGCGTAAAAGAGAAGAGGAAGAAAACATCTATCTAAGTACAGCTATGAAAAATATTTCTGATGCTGTTATCTTAAAAAATAAAGAATTTGAAATAATCTATCTTAATAAACAGGCCGAGAAATTATTTGGTTATAGTTCAGCAGAACTTAAAAATAAAAATCTTTTAAAGCTGATAGCAGGAGAAGATGCAGCTCAGATTCAGCAGAAAATAGAGAGAAAAGTTGGCAAAGGTGAAATCTATTCTGGAGAGCTTAAAAACAAAAAGAAGGATGGCAGCACTTTTGTGGGAGAGTTAAAAGTAACACCTGTTTGCACAAAAAATAAGGGTTGTAATTATGTTAGCATTTTAAGAGATATTACTGCAAGAAAGACAAGAATAAAAAAGCTCAGATTCCAGTATCAGTTGGAAAATTTAATTTCTAATATCTCAACTAAATTTGTAGGCATAGATCTTAAAAGTTTAGAAGGGGCTTTATCATACAGCCTGGAAAAGCTGAGTGTTTTTCTGCAGGCTGAGAGGAGTTATCTTTATCAATTTGATGATTACAGCAGAACACTTTCTAAACTAGCTGACTGGAGAAAAACAAAAAAAATAGCCCAAATAGAAAGAAATAAGGTTGAAGAGTTATTTAACAATAAAGATTTGATTGAAGAATTAATGAATAAGGGCTATTCTTATATTAAGGATCTTGATCAACTTAGTAATTCTCAGCAAAAAAATATTTTAGAAAGGGATAATATCAAGTCCAGTATATATTTAGGGCTTTTTGAAGATCAAAAATTATTTGCTATTATAGCTTTTGACTTTTTTAAAGCAAAGCAGGATTTAAATGAGAGTTATATTAAAACACTTGATATTGCTGCTCCTATAATTGCCAATGCTATAATCAAAAATAACAAGGATAGGGAAATCCAGCGTTTGACTTTTCAGGATAACCTGACCGGTCTTTATAATAGAACCTTTTTAGCAGAGGAGATCAAAAGGCTTGATCAACAAAGACAACTACCGATCAGTATACTTATTACGGATATCAATGGTTTAAAAGAGATTAATGATAATTTTGGCCATAAAATGGGTGATGAATTGATAGTTAAAATGGCCGAAATATTAAGCACTACTTTTAGAGATGAGGATATTATTGCCAGGTGGGGTGGAGATGAATTCATAGTTTTTCTTCCCCAGACAAGAAAGCCTGAAGTTGAAAAAATGGTAGAAAGATTGCAAAGAGCATTTAAGAAAACTGAGCAGGATGAACTTGCTATTAGAGCGGGGATAGGTACTGCAGTTAAAGAAAGAGCAGCTCAAGATATTAATCATATCATAAATAAAGCAGATAAAGCTATGTATGAAGATAAAGCCAAAAAGAAACTGTAATAAACAGGCAAAAAAATAGCAAGGTTCTGACGAATCTTCTTCGATTTCCTGCCTGCAGTTTGTTTTATTACTTTTCTTGTTCTTTCTTTTTGTTCTTGATTTAGTCCTCCATTACTATTCTTAACTTCCTCAAAGATTATTATTAAAGAAGCTTATTCCCTAATAATGTCTTTTCAGTTATTTTAAATAGTAACTTCACTGGTTTTAAGCTTGCGCCTAAATCTCAAACAAATTTACTTGAATAAGAATTTCAAAATACTACTTGCAAACATTTAATCTTAGGAGTTCCTCAGAACCTTGTATAAGTATTATATGCCTCTTTAACAAAAAAAGCAAAGCTTTTCTAAGCTCAAATTTAGTTATTGTGGCTATTTAAGTCTTTATATGTCTATTTAGCTTTAAATATTATCAACTTTCAGAAAATTAAAGCTATTATTATATAATGAAAAAATCAGGAAATTCTTTTGTTATCAGCTATTATTTGTTATAATAGATTTAATTAATAACAAAATTTCCAAATTTCTTTAAAAAATAGATATATATTTATAATCTCGGTTGAAAAGGGAGGTATAAACTTGGCTGAAGAACAAGTTATTATCGATAGATTCTATAAGACTATAATTGATAGTGTATATGATATGATTTTTCTGCATGATTTGGAGGGGAATATTCTCGATGTTAACAAAAAGGCAACAAAAACAATGGGATATTCTCGAGAAGAATTATGTGAGCTGGAAGTTTTTGATCTTCATCCAGATGATTCAAATAGAGATGTCTATAACCGTAAAAAAGTAAAAGAACATTGGCAGAAATGTGCGGTTGGCTCTTCAGTATATTTTGAACTTGAACATCTAAATAAAGATGGGAGTAGAACTCCGGTCGAGATTAGTGCAGGCAAGGTAGAAAATGGTGATCAGGAATATTTTATTGCTTTTGTGAGAGATATTACTGAACGCAAGGAAAAGGAAGCTAAAATAGAATATCTCAGCTTACATGATCATTTAACAGGATTATATAACAGGCGCTATTTTGAGCAGAGTTTAAAAAAGATTGACAAATCTATGCTGCCTCTGAGCATTTTAATGGCAGATTTAAATGGTTTAAAAATAGTTAACAGCAGTTATGGTCATACAATGGGTGATAAAGTTCTGATTAAAGCGGCTGAACTTTTAGCAGAGATTATTCCTGAATCTGCAGTTTTAGCCCGCTATGGTGGTGATGAGTTTATCATCTTATTTCCTAATTGTGATTCTGAGCAGGCCCATCAGTATCTTTATGAGATTAAAGAACGCTTTGCCAGAACGGAATTAGAAGGGATTCCCCTTTCTATAGGTGTTGGGCTGGCAGTTATGGATAGTATGGCAGCAGAGATAAAGGATATTATAAAAATTGCTGACAAAGATATGAATCATAATAAGTTGTTAGAAACAAATAGTGCTAATAATAAAATAGTTAAGGGATTATTAAGTGCTTTGAGTGCTAAAAGTGATGAAACCGTAGAACATACAGAACGGATGACCGAATTGGCTATTTGTGTTGGTAGGAGATTGGGCATTCAAAATTCACAATTAAACCGCCTCTCTCTGCTGGCTGCCTTACATGATATCGGAAAAACATCTATTCCAGGAGATATTTTAACCAAAGCGGGAAAATTAACTGCTGAGGAATGGGAGATCTTAAAAGCTCATCCTTCCCGAGGCTATAAGATTGCTTCAGCTACCAGTGAATTCTCGGTAGTTGCAGAAGAAATTCTATCTCATCATGAAAGATGGGATGGGAATGGCTATCCCAGGGGTTTAAAAGCTAAAGAGATTCCCTATCTGGCCAGAATAATAGCACTGGTTGATGCTTATGATGTAATGAGGAGTGGAAGGCCCTATAAAAAAGCAATGAGCAAAAAAGAAGCTGTTGCTGAGATCAATAGATGTAAAGGAAGCCAATTTGATCCCTATTTAGCAGAAGAATTTGTTGAAATAATTGATGAAGTAGAATTTTCTTATCAGGGGGATAATTAAGTGACTAAAGAAATAAATTATAATAAGCTGATCAGAGATAAGATTCCAGAGCTAATAGAAACTGCAGGAAAAAAATATGAGCTGCACAAAGCTGATGACAAAGAATATCTGCAGAGCTTGTTGGCAAAGGTTAAAGAAGAGCTGCAGGAATTTGAAGAGCAGCCTTCACTTGAAGAAATGGCTGATATTTTTGAGGTCTTAACTGCTTTAATAGCTTATTTTGATTTTGATGAAGAAAAGATAAGGGAATACCAGGAGAAAAAAAGAAAAGAACGTGGAGCCTTTAAGAAAAGATTGATCTTAGATAAGGTTATAGAATGAATGTTTTAAAAGTTGAATAAAAGATTAAAGAATTGACTGAAGTCTTAGGGCTTCAGTTTTTTTGTTTTTAAATAAATTAAGGCTCAATCATAAGCTGTTTAGATATTTAAAAAACTTTTTGAACTAAGTTGATATGATTTTTTTGCTTAGGGATAAAAGTTTTTTGTTTTTTTTAATAAATATATTTGTATACCATTATATTAAAATTTAAGAGCTTGCATTTAGAATAATTCAGAAATATAATCAAATCTATCAAATAGCTGACATCAAGATAACATAAGTTTAGAAAGGAGTTAAGATGACGCAATTAAATAATAAGACAAGTGGTTATCCGAGAATTTCTGAGCGTTATATTAAATATAAGCTCAAGGAAGAGAATATTAAGATGATTAGAGTAGAATACACAGATCTGAATGGAGTTAATAGAAGCAAACTACTGCCGGTTGATATGATTGACCATGTTTTTGAAGAAGGTATCGCTTTTTGTACAGCTATTATGTCTATGTCTTTTGACAATAAAATTGCCGAGGTTGATTATATAGAGGAGAATAACTATGATGATTTTAAAATTCTTGCAGATCCCTCTACTTTTAAGATATTACCTCATATTGATAATACAGCTTTATTGTTGGGAGATCTTTATCATAACGGAGAAAAAATGAAACAGTCACCCCGCTGGTTTTTAAAGAGAATGATTAAAGAATATCAAAACTTAGGCTATAATCCTATCTCAGCTAATGAATTGGAATTCTTTTTATTTAACAGAAAAAAAGATGGAGCATTTATTCCCTATACAAATAAAGCAGGGAATTGCTATACAAGTGATTACAGAATAGACCCGAATCAATTTTTAGGTAAGATGACAGAAACTTTTAAGGAAATGGATTTTCAGGTTTTGTATATGAATCATGAGTTTTATCCAGGTCAGTATGAATATAACTGGAAACATGGTTCAGTATTGAGGAATGCAGATGAGGGAGTTCTCTTTAAAGGTATCAGCAAAGAAATTGCTCATCAAAACAATCTCTTTATAACCTATATGGCAAAACCCCTTGATGATAATGGAGGTAGTGGTGGTCATTTTCATTTTTCAATAGAAGATATTGTTTCAGGTGATAATCTGTTTTTTGACCAAGATAAAGCAGATGGGATGTCTGATCTGATGCATAATTTTGCGGCAGGAATACTCAAACATGCTAAAGCCTTAACTGCTTTTCTGGCTCCTACAATAAACTGCTATAAGAGATTTCAGCCCAATTCTTTTGCCCCATATTATATTGGCTGGGGTTATGATAATAGAACTGCTTTTTTAAGGGTTCCTAAAGAAAGAGGTGGAGCAACCAGACTTGAGGTAAGAGCAGGTAGTGCTGCTGCAAATCCATATCTGGCTTTAGCTTCGATCTTAGCTGCAGGACTTGATGGAATCAAAAATGAATTAGAACCAGAGCCTATCTCTGAAGAGGACCTCTATTATCAGGATATTGATGAAAGAGAAAGGGTACCCAAGAGTTTAGAACTGGCTTTGGCAGCTCTTGAAAAAGATCAGTGGCTTAAAGAATGTGCTGGCCAAGATTTAATCAATAATTTTGTTAAGCTTAAAGAATTAGAAGTTAATAAATTTTTCAATTCTGTTACAGATTGGGAATGGGATTTTTATGCTTACCATGTTTGATCATCAACTAAAGAGGAGGAAAAACCGTGTGTGGAATAGCAGGAATAATCAACAAAAACGAATCTAAACTGGCAAGCACAATAATAGATATCCTATCATTGATTCAGCATCGCGGACCAGATGCAACAGGGATAGCTTTTTATGACAGACATCTAGAAGCAGATGCTAAGTCTTTACGCCTCAGTCTAAGTGATATTAATGCCAGACTAAAACTTAATGACCTAATTACAGAATATGGGGCAAAAGTAAGCAAAGAAAGTTCTGAAGTAAATAAAAATTTTAGTTTTTTAGATATGAAGCTCGATATAGATGAAGAAAATATTAGTGGACTTCATGCAGCAATTAACAAGACTGAAGCCCTCTATGTTCATTCTATAGGCAAAAGCTGCAGAGTATATAAGGATAGTGGAAGTGCAGTTGAGCTTTGGAAAAATCATCAGATTGAAGAAGAATCAGCCAGCCATGGTTTAGGACATGTCAGAATGGCAACAGAGAGTGCAGAAGATATTAATGCTGCTCATCCATTTGTATCACCATTTTATTCTGATTTGAGTATTGTTCATAATGGTCAGCTGACCAATTACTTTAATTTAAGAAGAGAATTAGAGAGCAAAGGAGCCATTTTTAAAACAATGAATGACTCAGAAGCTGCCAGTCATTTGATCTCCTACAAAATGAAAGAAAATGGTGGGGACTTAGAGGATGCCCTCCATTATAGCCTGGAAAAATTAGATGGTATATTTTGTATATTAGCAGCAACTTCTGATCAGATGGGATTTGTTAAAGATAAGATGGGCATTAAACCTTTATTAGTTTTTGAAAAAGACGGAATTATTTTAATGGGTTCAGAACAAATTGAATTTACCCCTATTTTTGATGATATCTATGCTAGAGAAATGGAACCTTCTGAGGTGAGAGTATGGAGTATTTAGATGCAGCAAATCTGCAAAGTAGAGAGCTTAATAAGCTTCTCAAGCAAAAATTACAAAAAAATAAAGAGCTTAAGCTAAAAAACCCTCATTCACTGCATAATATTGGTATAGGTTTAGAAATGGGTGAAGTTATTATCGAGGGTAATACTGGTTTTTATGCGGGAGGCTTCCTCAATGGAGCTAATTTAACTATTGAAGCTAATGCAGGCTGGTATACCGGAGATAACATGATGGCTGGAGAAATAACCATCAAAAAAAATGCCGGCTGTAATTTAGCAGTATATCAGAGTGGAGGCACTATAGTAGTTCATGGAAATGTCGGCAGCCGCCTAGGTTATGGCATGAAAGGTGGTACAACAATAGTCTGTGGATCAGCTGGAATGTGGGCAGGTCAGATGATATTAGGAGGCAGGCTAATAGTGCTTGGTGAAGTCGGCAGAGAAGTGGGAGAATCGATGTATAAAGGTGTAATCTATTTAAAGGATAAAGCTGTAGAAGCTAAACTAGGTGGAAATGTATTTATCGATGATTTAAATAAAGAAGAAATAAAAGAGATAAATCAGCTTTTTTCCCATTATGGGATTAACGAAGAAGCATCTAAACTGCAAGCTTTAAGACCGCTGACCTCAGGTAGACATCAATATGAACTTTTTGAAATTGATCTACAAGCAGAAGAGGCCAGAAAATACAGCAGCAAATCTTTGGAGGAATTGTTATGAAAAGAAAAAAAGCAAAAGATGTACAGAGGGGAATTTGGAATAAAGAAACACTTTCTGCAATAGACAATAAGGCGAGCAGTGGTAAACATCGGATTAGAGGCTGTGGATCAACCAGAGCTATGCCTAATTTTGATGATATAGTTGTTCTTCCTTCACAGCTGACCAGGATGTCTATCGATACTTATAGAGAAAAATGTGATACCAGAACAACTTTAGGTAGCCGCAGTGCAAAAAAACCCCTGGTTATTGAAACCCCAATTATGATTTCAGGAATGTCCTATGGGGCATTAAGCAAAGAAGCTAAGATCGCTTTGGCCAAGGCAACTGCTAAAACAGGAACCGTAATCAGCAATGGAGAAGGTGGACTTTTAAAAGAAGAGCTGCAGAATTCATATCGACAGTCAATACAGATTTTACCAAGCCGTTTTGGTTTCAGCAAAGATAATATTGATGCAGCAGATATGCTGGAGTTTTTGGTTGGTATAGGAGCTAAACCAGGTCTTTCCGGTCATTTGATGGGAGAAAAGATAACCGAAGAAATTGCAGAATTCAGGCAGCTCCCGGTTGGTATAGATCTGCACAGCCACCCCAGACATGGAGATGCCCTGGGAGCAGATGACATGGTTGTTAAAATGGATCAGATTCGTCAGTTGACCAATGATGAAGTACCAATCTTTATGAAAATAGCAGCTGGAAGGGTTAAAGATGATGTAAAAATAGCAGCCAAAGTTGGTGTAGATGGAATAATTATAGATGGTGCTCAGGGTGGAACTGGTGCTGCTCCAGTTATGGCTTCAGATCATCTTGGAATACCTACCATGCCAGCCTTAGTTCAGGCGGTAAAAACTTTAGAAGAAGCCAATTTAAAAGAAGAAGTAGATATTATCATTTCTGGGGGGATAAAAGATGGGGCTGATCTGGCGAAAGCAATTGCAATGGGAGCTGATGCTGTAGCTATTGGTACTGCTGCCATGGTTGCTATGGGCTGCAGGGTTTGTCTGCAGTGTCATCTCGGCAGATGTGGATTTGGAATTGGAACCCAGGATAAAAAGCAGCGAGAAAACTTGGATATAGATCAGGCAGCTCAAAAAGTAGCAAATTTCATTAAAGGGATGACTAATGAAGCGGTTCTGTTAGCAAAAGCAGCCGGAAAAACAAAACTAAAAAATTTAGAAAGAGAAGACCTTAGGGCTATTAATACTGAAGCTTCAGCAGTGACCGGAATCCCATTGATCGGGACTGATTATGTCTTTTCTGAGAGCTTTGGTTATTTTTAAGTTAAGCATTTGAAAGGAGTTAGTTAAGGTGCGCATTAAAAACCATCCAATTATAAAAGATTTTAAAAAAGAAGAGCTAGTTGAATTTAGATTTGATGATCAAGTAATGCAGGGCTATTCTGGAGAGAGCATAGCTGCAGCACTAAAAGCAAATGGAGTAATGATTCACCGTTATACTAGGAAAAAATCAGAACCTAGAGGAGTTTTCTGTGCTATCGGGAGATGTACAGATTGTGTAATGATAGTTGATGGTAGAGCTAATGTCAGAACCTGTGTTGAACCACTTCAAGCAGGTATGATTGTTGAAACCCAATATGGATTATCCAGGAAAGGCGCTAATAAAAATGAAAAGATATGAACTAATAATCATTGGGGCAGGTCCAGCTGGATTATCAGCTGCCATAGAAGCAGCAGCTGAAGGTATGGAGGTCATAGTTTTTGATGAAAACCAAAAACCAGGTGGACAGCTTTTCAAACAAATTCATAAGTTTTTTGGTTCAAAACAGCATCGAGCCCGAGAAAGAGGTTTTAAAATAGGGGAAGATCTGCTTAAAAAAGCAGAGGATTATGGAGTAGAAGTTAAATTAAACTCGACGGTGATCGGTCTTTTTGACAGCAAAACTGTTTCAGTCAAAATTGCTGACAGTATTGAACACTATTCTGCCTATAATATTATTGTTGCTGCAGGAGCATCCGAAAAAATGATTCCTTTTCCTGGCTGGACATTACCAGGTGTTATCGGAGCTGGTGCAGCCCAAACCATGATGAACATCGAAGGAGTTAAACCTGGTGAGGATGTTTTGATGGTTGGCTCTGGCAATGTAGGTCTTGTGGTTGGCTATCAGCTGATTCAGGCCGGATCTAATCTTAAAGCAGTAATCGATGCCTCCGAGAAGATTGGTGGTTATGGGGTTCATGCTGCAAAGCTTGCTAGAACAGGTGTGCCTTTTTATACTTCCCATACACTCAAAGAGCTAAAAGGCGAAACAGAGGTAGAAAAAGCTATAATTACTGAGGTAGATGAAAACTGGCAGCCTATTTCTGGTAGTGAAAAAGAAATTAAGGTTGATACTGTATGTTTGGCTGTAGGACTTTCACCGATGTCAAAATTACTGGAGATGGCAGGCTGTCAAATGAAAAGTGAAGCTGGAGATTTAATTCCTATCTGTGATCAATATTCTAAAACTTCTCTGGAAGGAATCTATGCTGCCGGTGATGTGGCTGGAATAGAAGAAGCAAGTGCAGCAATGGTAGAAGGCAGAATTGCTGCTGCCTCAATACTTAAAGAGCTTTCTTATCTTGATCAAGCAGAATTTGAAGCAAGATTTTCAGCTTATAAGGCTTCTTTAGAAGAGCTGAGACAGGGTATGTTTGGAATCGGAGAAGGCAGCTGGGATTATCCTCAAAAAAGCAGAGAAGGTTATCCTTTAGCAAAAACCCTGCTTAAAAAAGGTTATTTGAAAGCCGAAGAACTCAAAAAATTCCCCGGCTTTATTGATAAAAAAAGCAGTGAAGTTATACCTATTATTGAGTGTACCCAGAATATTCCCTGTGATCCCTGTCAGGATATCTGTCCTAAAGATTGTATTAAGGTTGAAGGAGATATAGTTACCCTGCCTGAGTTAGATGAAAATTTTGAGTGCTCTGCTTGTGAGCTTTGTGTTGCTGCATGTCCGGGACAGGCATTATTTTTAGTTAATCATAACTATAGCAATAACTATAGTTCTGTCTCTTTTCCCTATGAATTTTTTCCTCTGCCTGAATTAGGGAGCAGAGGTAAAGCCTTAGATAGAGCGGGTAAAGTTGTAGGTGAGGCAGAAATAATCAAGGTCAATCAGGCAAAAATAAATGACAAAACAGCTGTTTTAACCATGAAAGTTAAAGATGCTATAGTAGATCAAGCTAGATTTTTTAAGGAGGGGGATTTTTAAGATATGGATAAAAAAATTGAACGTAGTTTTAATAAAGAAGCTTTTTTAAGTAAATCAGATGATGAGATGATAATCTGCCGCTGTGAAGAAGTAACTAAAGGAGAAATTAGAAAGGCTATTCATGAAGGTATGCTGACGATCGATGAGCTAAAAAAATATTTAAGAACAGGAATGGGATTATGTCAGGGTAGAACCTGTACAAAGCTTATAAAAAATATAATGGCAGAAGAATTAAACAAGCCTCCTAATAAGCTAAAAAATCTTACTCCTAGAGCACCTTTGCGGCCTATTCAGATGCAGATTTATGCCAATGATGATCTTAATAATTTTGGTTAAAAGTAATTTATAAAGGCAGGTAATTAAAGTGAAAAAATATGATGTAATTATTGTGGGAGCAGGTGTTATCGGTTCTGCTGCTGCATATAATCTGGCTAAAAAAAATTTAGATGTTTTGGTTTTAGAAAAAGAAGAGATTGGGATTGGAGGGTCAAGCCGTAATGGGGGTGGAGTTCGCCAATCAGCTCGGAAAGCAGAAGAACTTCCCCTGGCTATTTATGCAGTTAATAATATCTGGCCTAATCTTGAAAAAGAGTTGGGGGTAAATATAGAATACCACCAGGAAGGTAATCTCCGTTTGGGCAAGACAGAAGCCCACCGCCAAATACTGGCAGATATTGTAGCTCAAGGCCAGGCTCAGGGTCTAGAACTGGAACTAATCAAAAGAGATGAGATTAAAAAGATTTGTCCTTATATCTCTGATGAGGTTCAATATGCCAGTTATTGTCCTACAGATGGTCATGCCAATCCAATGAAAACAACCCTGGCCTATTACAAAAAAGCTTTAGAGCTTGGAGTTAAGTTTATAACAGGTGAAGAAGTAACTTCAGTCCTAATAAAAGAGGGTAAGATAGCAGGTGTTAAAACAAAAACGGACTCTTATTCCAGCCAAAAAGTAATATTGGCTGCTGGTTATGAATCTAAGTTTATTGCAGACTCACTGGGGATTGAGATTCCAATGCGCAAATTATTAGTAGAGGTTTTAGTAACTGAACCCAGAGAGCTGATGTTTGATCAGATGATTGGTACTGCAGGCTCTGATTTTTATGGTCATCAAAGTGAACACGGTTCATTTGTATTTGGTGGAATGACTGGTAATGAGCCTTATCAATTTGATCAAAAAAGAAGGGTGACCTTAAAGAGAACTGCTCCTTCTATTTCAAGGGCTATTTTAAATTATTTTCCCCTGCTCAAAGATTTGAATGTAATAAGAACCTGGTCTGGTTTTCTTGATCAGACTCCTGATCACCTACCAATTATAAGCAGAGTAGAAGAAATTGATAATTTTTATTTAGCCTGTGGTTTTAGTGGACATGGTTTTGGTATTGCACCAGCTGTTGGAGAATTGATTGCCGATTTGGCAGCAGAAGAAGATCCAGCTTTAAATTTGTCTTCATTCAAATATGATCGTTTTCATCCTAAATCTTAACTGCAAAAATCAAGGAGGTTATTAAAATGGATTTTAAAAGAGAAAATTTTTCTTCAGGAGCACCATTAGAAGAGAAAGTTGGCTACAGTAGAGTAGTTAAAGTAGGACCTTTAGTTCATGTTGGTGGTACAACTTCTGTGCAATCAGATGGAAGTGTTTTTGGAGTAGATGATGGATATGCCCAGACTAAATTTATCTTAGAAAAAATTGAAAAAAACCTAAAAAAAGCTGGAGCAGCATTAAAAGATGTGACAAAAGTAAAAATGTATGCAGTTGATATGGCAAGGAGTTCTGAATACATAAAAGCCTATTCTGAATTCTTTAAAGAAATTAAACCTTTGTTTACCCTGGTTGGTATAGATGAGCTTAATCGTAAAACTCAACTTTTAGAAATAGAGGTTGATGCTTTTATCATTTGATAAAAATTAATCAATCAATAAATTTTGGTCCTGAAGATCTAATTTTAACTTTTGGGGGGCAGACTGCTAATTAATTCTCTACTACCTCATCCCCTACCTTCTCTAAGTTAATTGCAGATTTTCAGGGCTTTTTTGTATTAAATACATTAGTTCGTGACAATAAGGTGTCATAGTCTTGTGATATGATTAATATTGTAATAAAATAAAGATGAATAAGATTTTCTGGAGGTGAAAAACTTGAAAAAGTTTTTATTGTTATTAATCTTTTTATTTATTTTTTCTCAGTCAGCAGCTGCTCAGAACTCCAGTTTTAAATTTGATTTAAACTACGGTTATGGTGGAGAATATGAAAGCCACAGTTTTGGAGTCCAGATAATCAATCGAGATGATTCTGGTCTGATAAGGGGCTTTGGTGTTTTTAGTATTAGCACTGATTCTGATTATGATAAGCCAGAAAGAGATGATCTTCCTTCAAATTATCAAGTTATAGGGAGCCATGTATCTTCAGAAACAGGACTTTATTTCATTTTAGGAAGACAGTTGACAGCTAGGAGCAGTATAAGAGCCAATCTTGGCGGAAGTATTATTGAAGAAACAGAGGTACTTGCCGATCCTGAAAGTGGAAGTGCTATGACTTTTAAAGGGGCTACAGAAAGCGAACAATTTTGGGTCTATGGAGCTGAAATAAGCTTTGCTATTACTCCGAGACAGGATCTATCTTTAGGTTACAATAATCGGCGAGGTATTACCACAAGCATTGCTTTAAGCTTTTAAAAGAGTTGAGCAGAAATAAATTAATTTAGCGGGTGAAATTATGATAAATGCTATAACAGGACGTGACATTCATTTATATCAAAGTTTAATCAAAGAGCTTAAAAAAGCAGAAGAAATTAAGATAATTGTTTCTTTTCTGAGAGAATCAGGAGCTCAATTGCTTGTCAGGGATCTAAAAAAACAGGCATTTAAAGGTGCAGATATTAAGATACTGACATCAAAGTATTTAAATATCACCGAACCTTCTGCTATTTATCTTTTGAAAAACGAGCTTGGAGATCTGGCAGAGATTAGATTTTTTAATGATGAAGAAATATCTTTTCATCCCAAAGCATATTTTTTCGAAAATGAAAGTGAAAAAGTTCTTTTTGTTGGTTCTTCAAATATCTCTTTTTCTGCTCTTCATGCTGGGATTGAATGGAATTATCGCCTGGAGGAAGAAAAAGATCAGAAAGCTTTTAATGACTTTTTAACTGAATTCAAAGATTTATATAATAATTATTCCATACCCATTAGTGATAAAGTGCTTAAAAAATATGCAGCTGATTGGAAAAAACCAAGTATAAGTAGAGAAATTGACAAAAAAGATTATATTCAAAAAACAAAAAAACAATTATTAGATAAAGAAAAGCCACAGCCTCGAGGAGCTCAAATAGATGCTTTATATGAACTAGATCTTGCCAGAAAAGAAGGAGTTTCAGAAGGAGTTGTTGCTGCAGCTACAGGAGTAGGAAAAACATATCTGGCAGCTTTTGATTCTCTTGAATATGATAAAGTACTTTTTGTTGCCCACAGAGAAGAAATACTGCAACAGGCTGCAGATACATATTTAGCTTTAGATCCTCAGAAAAATATAAGCTTTTTTGATGGTAAAAATAAAAATAAAAATGGAGAGGTTGTTTTTGCAAGTATTCAGACCCTACATAAAGAACAATATTTAGAAGAATATTTCTCTCAAGCTGAGTTCAATTATATTATCATCGATGAGTTTCATCATGCAGCAGCAGATAGTTACTTAAGCATTTTGAATTATTTTGAGGCTGATTTTATGCTTGGTTTAACTGCTACTCCTTACAGGATGGATAATAAGGATATTTTTGAATTATGTAATAATAATCTTATCTTTGATATAGATTTAAGAACTGCTATAAACCGTGATCTTTTGGTTCCTTTTAAATATTTTGGTATTTATGATCAGGAAGTCAATTATGAAGAAATTGATTATCAGAATGGAAAATATAATAGCAAAGAATTGGAAAAAGCTCTTTCTACCCATAAAAGAGCTGATTTAATACTTGAAAATTATAGAAAACATGCAGGAGATAGAACTCTAGGCTTTTGTGCTTCTATTAAGCATGCTAAATATATGGCAGATTATTTTAAGCAAAATCAAATAAAAGCAGTTTGTGTACACAGTTCAACAGAAAAAGACCCAAATTTCATGGACAGAAAAAAAGCAGTAGCTAAATTAGATAAAAATGAAATAGATATTATTTTTGCAGTCGATATTTTCAATGAAGGTGTTGATATTCCGAGTCTTGATACAGTACTATTTTTAAGACCAACTGAATCTTATGTAGTATTCTTACAACAGCTTGGCAGAGGTTTAAGAAAATATCCGAACAAAGAATATTTAAAAGTGCTTGATTTTATAGGTAATTATAAACGAGCTCATTATCTTCCTTTGCTTTTATCTGGGCAAAATCCCATGGAGATAGATAATAAAAGGTATCAGAGTAGTGAGGATTTTGAATATCCAGAATTGTGTCAGGTTAACCTTGATTTAAGGCTTATCAATTTATTTGATAAGATGAAAGAAAATGATCCTTTGGAAACAAGAATGAAAGATGAATATTTCAGATTGAAAGACTATTTGGATAGAAGACCGATGCGTCTTGACCTCTATAATGGTAGTGATATCGAAATAAAAAACTATTTAAATAGCAGCTATTATGAAAAAGGATATCTAAGATTTTTGGCTGAAATTGGAGAAATAAATAAAACAGAAAAAAGTTGGTTAAACACGATTGTAGAAGAATTTTTGCTAGAATTAGAAAATACAAGAATGAATAAATTGTATAAGATTCCAGTTCTTTTATCTCTACTGGAGGATGGCGAGCTCAAAGCTGAAGCTAAGATGGAAAAGGTAGGGCTGTCGTTTATGAATTTTTACAAAGATGACAAAAGATTTCAAAAAGACTTGAACAATAAAAAACATAAAGGTTGGCAGCAGTGGGATAAAAAAAGATTTATTAGGGAAGCAAGGATTAATCCTGTTAAATATTTAAGTAAAAGAAAATATTTTATTCATGATGAAGTGAATAAGAAATTTCTTTTACACAGAGAAATAAAAAAATTTTTAAGTTATGAACTAAGCAGACATTTCAAAGATATAGTCAATTTCAGAAAAATGCAATACTATAATAAAAGACTAAAAAATATTTAAGGAGCATAAAGATGGGATGTATATTTTGTGAATATAATAAAAGTGATTATATAGTTGAAAATGAATTGGCTTTTGCCATTTATGATAACTTTCCAGTCAATAAAGGGCATATACTTGTAATTCCCAAACGTCATTTCAGCAGCTATTTTGAAGCAGAAACTGCTGAAATAGAGGCAATATTTGAGCTAACAAAAAAATGCAAAAATATACTTGATGAAAATTACAATCCGGACGGTTATAATATTGGGGTTAATATCAATTATGCTGGTGGGCAGACTATAATGCACCTTCATCAACATATAATACCTAGATATAAAGGGGATGTAGAAAACCCGAGGGGTGGAATTAGAAAGTTGATGCCTAACCTGGTTGAGTATGATGGTTAGATATATAAAATTAAAGTTTGATAATTATTTCACTTCAACAAAGCAAAGAAGGTTTTGAACTCTATTTGTTGAATAATAAAATAAGGGAATTAAAAATATTTTTTCAATAGATTACCAAAGTTTATAGTTTATCTGGGGGTGAATTTTATTGGTTAAAATACAGCCTGAAAATTCAGAAAAGTATGTCAAAAGAGTTTTGAATCTACTTTTAAAGCAATATGTTTTAAATTGGCTTGGAGAGTCTCAGTATCGTTCAACATTTAAACTTTCAGAAGCAGTTAACTTTTGTGGACAGCATAAAATGGAATTAATAAAATATCATGTTGATTCACTTCTTGAGGAAGAAAAGAATTTAGAATATGTTTATGAAAAGATAATTGATTTTAAAGAGTTCAAAGATTTATTAAATTATTTAGCTCCATGTGATTTTGATACTCCGGAATCAACCCTTCTTGAAATATTGAGAAAGCATGATCAAATCACAATAGTTGAGCACAAAGAAAACGATAGATTTAAATATTGCCTTGGAGATTGATAGTTTTTTGTACAGAAACTGATAAATTTCAGTATTATTTAAAAGGGGAGATCATTATGAAAATTACAGTTGATAGTATTGCTCAGATGATTGACCAGAGTAAACTTGATCCCTATGTTACAGAAGAAGAGATTGTTGAATTCTGCAAGGAAGTGAGAGAATATAATTTTGTTGCTGCATTTGTACTGCCGGCTAATCTACCAATAGCAAAAAAAGAGTTGAAAGATAGTCCAGTCAAGCTGGGAACAGGGATAGGTTTTCCTTTTGGAACTACTACCACTAAATCCAAATTGCAAGAATGTGAAGAAGCTCTTGAATTAGGTGTAGATGAATTAGATGTAGTAATTAATATTGGGGCTTTGAAATCTGGAAAGTATGAATATGTATATAATGAACTTAAAGAGTTGGTAGAGTTAATCAAGCCCAAACCTTTGAAGGTGATTTTAGAAGTATCTTATCTTACTCCTCGGGAAATCAAAGAAGGAACCAGAATTGGCTGTAAAGCTGGTGTAGAATATGTGAAGACTGGTACTGGATATGGAGGGAGAGACACTAACCTTTTAGATATTAATTTAATTGCTGATTCTATTGCTGATAATACTAAGATCAAGGCAGCTGGAGGAATAAGAGATATTTACACGTTAATTGAAATGTCCAAATTGGGAGTGCAGCGTTTTGGTGTCAGTAGAGGTCCTGAAATTATTGAGCAGTTCAAAAAATATTTTCCTGGTGGAATTGAAATCTAGTCAAGTAACAATAATAAAGGAGGATAAAAATGTCACAAAAAATTATCGCTTGGGATTTAGGAACTGGTGGAAATAAAACCTCACTTTATGATATTAACGGCAGGTGTTTAGATGAGACCTATGAGTCATATGAGACAACTTATCCCCATCATGGTTGGCATGAACAAAAACCTAATGATTGGTGGCAGGCTGTAGTTAGCAGTACAAAAAGATTGTTAGATAAAGAAAATGTTGATAAAGATGAAATTGTAGCCTGTGGTATTTCAGGTCATAGTTTAGGAGTTGTTCCAATAAGCAAAGCAGGAGAATTGTTAAGAGAAACCACACCTATTTGGTCAGATGGACGTGCTGTTAAGCAAGCTGATAAATTTTTTGAAAGATATGATGAAAAAGAATGGTATAAAATCACTGGAAATGGTTTTGGACCACAATTATATTCAGTTTTTAAAATAATGTGGTATAAAGATAATGAGCCTGAAATGTATAAAAACATAGATAAAGTCATTGGAACAAAAGATTATATTAATTATAAATTGACAGGGAATATATTTACAGATCAATCATATGCATCTGGTTCTGGAGTATATAATTTAAAAGAAGGTCGATATGAAGATGATCTAATAGAGGCTAGTAATTTACCTTCCTCTATTTTTCCCGAAATTGTTGCTTCTACTGAAGTAATTGGAACAATAAAAAAAGAAATAGCCGCTGAAATTGGTCTAAATCCAAGCACAAAGGTTGTTGCAGGTGGAGTAGATAACTCCTGTATGGCTTTAGGTGCTCTAGCATATAAAGAGGGTAGAATATATAATTCATTGGGTTCTTCTTCCTGGATAGCAGTTTCTTCAAGTGAACCTTTATTAGAAGTTAATTCAAGACCTTATGTTTTTGATCATGTTGTTCCAGGTATGTTTGCTTCTGCGCTGGCTATTGCTTCTGCAGGAACTAGTTTTGAATGGGTAAAAAATAATATGGCAAAAGATCTTATAAATAAAGCCGAAAGAGAAAATATAAATGTATATGATTTAATAGATGAGGAAGCTGCAAGTTCACCTGTTGGAGCAAACAAATTAATCTTTAATCCTAGTTTAGGTGGAGGTATGCCGATGGATAAAAGCCCTAATATTAGAGGTGCTTTTATTGGGCTTGATCTAAAACATACTCGGGCAGATATTTTAAGGTCTTCTATGGAAGGTATTTCTATGGGTTTAAGACTTTGTTTAAATAGGTTGAGAAGGATGACAGATATCAAGGATGAAATTTTGCTAGTTGGTGGTGGCAGCAAAAGTGCACTATGGCGGCAAATATATGCTGATCTATATGAGATGAAAATTATCAAATCAAATATTGATCAACAGGCAGCTGCTTTAGGAGCAGCAGCGGTAGCTGCAGTTGGAACTGGACTCTGGGAAAATTTCGATAAAATTGATCAAGTACATGATATTACAGAAGAGGTTAGACCTATTTTAGAAAATGTGAAAAAATATAATAAGCTTTTAAAGATTTATAAAAAAGCGGCAGAATATCAGGCAGATTTAGGAGATTCTCTGATTTCTTTAGAATTATGATAAATAAATCTAATTTTAATCTTATAAACGCCAGCAATTTTATTGCTGGCGTTTTATCAAAGCAAATTAAGCTGTCATTCCACCATCGATTACATGTTTAGAAGCAGTTATAAATTTACTTTCATCTGAAGCAAGGAATACAGCAAGATCAGCTATTTCTTCATTTTTGGCATAACGACCTAGTGGAATAGAATTTTCAAATTGTGTTTTTGCATCATCAGATTTACCAGGTGCAAATCCTTCTTCTAATGATCTCATCATGCGGTTATCTACTGGAGAAGGATGGATAGAGTTTACTCTAATATTATGCTCTGCACCCTCAATAGCAGCTGCTTTCATGGTTCCAATGACTCCATGTTTACTTGTTACATAAGCACTAACTCCTGGACTACCCTGTAAGCCTGCAACTGAAGAATTAATTATTATACTTCCACCGCCATTTTCCTGCATATATGGAAAAGCGTGTTTAATTCCCAACCAGACACCTTTAACATTAATATCCATTACCTTGTCAAAAAGTTTTTCGGGGTATTCGGTTATTGCTTTAACTTCACCTTCAATACCAGCATTTAAAAATAAGGCGTCAATTTTTCCAAAAAGCTCAATAGCTTTTTCAGTATATTTTTTTACATCCTTACTTTTACTTACATCAGCTGTGATAATTTCAACTTTTTTACTATCCAATTTTTCAGCAGCTTTTTCTAAAAGATCTTTATTTAAATCAACTAATAGAATTTTTTCAGCACCTTGAGAAAGCATTTTCTCTGCTGTAGCTAATCCAATTCCACCAGCTCCACCAGTAATCACAATACTTTTATCTTTTAATCTCATTTCTAAAACTCCTTCCTTTTTTTACCTATTAATAGAATAACATCTTTTTTGATTGGATTAAGTTAAATGCTATACTTTATATTTTAATTTAGCATAGGGTTTATAATTTTGAAAAGCGTAATTTACTTACTTGCAAAAAACAATTAAAGCTAATACAGTTTAAATAACTAGTTTTTTAGGAGGAATATAATTTGAGAGATAAGTTATTAGCTATTGGTTGGGATGTAGGGGGCTGGATGGGAAATAACCATGGATTTTCTATTATCCAGTGGAATTATGATAAAAAAGAATATAAGTGGTTAGGAAAATCGATTGAATTAGGAATTCCAGCTGCTTCTACTTTTTCTTTAGAATATATTATTGAGCAGGTAACAGATATTCAGCTGCAGAGGAACCTTTTAAAACTATGATAGCAGATAGAGCTGCTGAGGGAACAGATGCTTATGATTCAGCCCTTTGTGCTATAATGGCTTTAGCCTATGCTGCTGATATAGATAGTCTGCCCGAACTTGTGGGACCAGAAAAATTACTGAAGCGATAAAAGAAGAGGGTTGGATTTACTACTTTTCGAATAATTAAGCAGAAAAATATTAATAAATTTATAAAGAAAAGGTGGTAATAATGAAAAATATTTTAATAACGGGAGCAACAGATGGTATTGGTAAAGCAACTGCCAAAGAATTAGCTAAAAAAGGAAAGAGGATAATTATTCATGGAAGGAGTGCAGCTAAAGCTCAAAAGACATTAAAAGAGCTGGAGAATCTTAATTCTGAAGCTGAGCATAAAATAGCCTTAGCAGATTTAGAGTCACAAAAAGAAATTTTAGATTTGAGCAATAATTTAAAAGCGGAAGAAAATAAAATAGATGTCTTAATCAATAATGCGGCACTGCATAAAGAAAGTTTTGAGCTTAATGAAGCCGGCATAGAAAAATCTTTTGCTGTTAATTATCATTCACATTTTATTTTAACTTTGCTGCTCTTTCCCTTATTAGAGCAGTCAGACTATAGGAGAATAATTAATCTTGCTTCTATGGCCCATTCCGATAATATAAATCTTGATAAAGTCTGGAATCCAGATAATTATGAAGGCAGCCAAGCTTATTATGATTCTAAATTAGCAATGCTTTTATTTACTTTTAAACTGGCAAAAATATTAGATAATTATTATGTTAATACCCTTCATCCGGGTGTGATCAGTACTAAACTGCTGCATCAGGTTTGGGGCCCAGGAGGAGAATCTGTCAAAAGTGGAGCAGAAACCCCGGTCTATTTAGCTTCATCTGCTGAGTTAAAAGGAGAAAGTGGTCACTTTTTTGTCAATAAAAAGAAACAGAAAGCAACAGCAGCAGCTTATGATAATAATCTACAGAATGAATTGTGGGAGAAAAGTATCAAAATGATAAAAGAGCCAGAAATATTAGATCAAATAGCTGCTAGATTTCTTAAAATTTAGCAAAAATTGCAGTTGGATTTAAAATATTAATATTATTTTAGCAAGGCCTTTTCTGCTTTTTCTTTAGAAAGGGCTATTTTTTATTTAAATTATTTTTAAAATTTACGATAGTAATAATAAGGTTGAAAATAATTCTATTTTAAAAAATTGGAAATCCTTTATATAAGGGGTGATTTAAATGAAGAGTGCTTACGAAAATATTGATAATATTGAGCAATTAAAGTTAGGTGACCATAGTGTTTTGCTTTATGAAGATGAAGCAGAAATAATCGACAGATCTATTTCTTTTATTAGATCTAGTTTAAAAAGAGATGAAAAATGCATCTATATAAAAGGTGATGCAAATACTGTACTTCTGATGAAGGAATTAAGAAGTCAAATCACAGGGATTGATGAATATTTAGCAGATGGCCAATTGCAAATCTTAAGCAGTGAAGAAACCTATGCTTTAAGTAATTCTTTTAAGGCTGAAAAGATGATAAGCTTAATAAAAAAAGAAGCAATAAAATCACTTAAAGAGGGTTATAATGGTTTAAGTATCACAGGTGAATTAAGCTGGGTTTTAAATTTTGAAGGTGGTAAAGAAGAAATAATTGAATATGAGTGGAAATTGAATGAATTGGTTTTTGGTAAATATCCAGTACTGGCCATGTGCAGATATAATATCAATAAATTTGATGATTCTATAATAAAGGCTATTATAGAATTACATCATTATATAATATGGAAAGGTAAAGCCCATGAAAACCCCTATTATATAAAACCAGATGGTTATAGAGATAATAAAATTGTAGAATATGAAATTTCTACTTGGCTTAAAAATATCCAAGAATACAAAAAAAGAGAAGGTAAATTCAAAGAAAAAATAAAAGAAAAAGAAATTGAATATCAATTTTTATTTAACCAGATAAATGATGCAGTTTATTTACACAAAATTAAGGCTAATAATGAGTTTGGTAATTTTATAAAAGTTAATAATAAAGCCTCTAAAATGCTGGGATATACTAAAGAAGAATTATTAGAAATGTCTCCTAAAGATATAGATACACCAGAGTTTGCAGAAAAAGTTCGCAAACAAATAGCCTATGCTATACCTTTTACAGAAGAAATAGTTTTAGAAACAAAACATAGAACTTCTTCAGGTGAGGTTATTCCGGTCGAATTAAATATTTGCCACTATCAAAATAATGGAGATTCTTATCTTTTGACAATAGCAAGAGATATAACTGACAGAAAGAAAAAAGAAAATGAATTACTGCAAACAAAAAAAGATTTAGAGCAAAAAAACGAACAACTAGAAGCGATCAATGCAACATTAGATCAATCGATTAAAAATATTAATGAGCTTAACCAAAGATATATTAAGATGATTGAACTCTTTGCAAATGAAGATGATTTAAATTATGGTAATGAAAAATCTTTTCTGGAAAACCTTTTAAATACGGCCATAGAAGTTATTCCAGAAGCTGATTATGGCAGCATCTATAATTATAAAGCAGGTAATATTAATTTTATAAACTGTATTGGGCATGATAAAGAAGAACTTAATAAAATTGATATTCCGGCTGCAACTTTTTTTAATCAATATAAAGATGTTGAAATAATAGATTTTAGGGAAATGTCAAAACGGGCAGAAAAATATATTGAGAAAAATGAACTAGCAAAACTAAAAAAGCAAAAATTTGAGCTAAAAGAAATAATGCAGATGGATTTAGAAGTTGCTGGAGAAAAAAGAGCCAGCTTAAGTTTAGAAATTGATTCTAAAAGCAAAAATAAATTTACCATACAATCTTTAAAAACATTTAGAGCTTTTCACAATTTGGCTTCTATTTTTTACAGTCTGGATAATTATAATAATCTTCAAAAACAATTCACTAAAGAATTAGTTAGCTCGATAGTAAAATTACTCGAAATGTATGATCTATATACAAAAGGACATTCTGAAAATGTAGCTGATTTAGCTTCAAAAATAGCGGTAAAAATGGAGCTCTCACCAAAAGAAATAAATGAAGTTTATTGGGCAGGCTTGGTGCATGATTTAGGTAAATTGATTCTTCCTATTGAAATATTAAACAAAAAAACATCTTTAAGTGATAAGGAGTATGAGTTAGTTCAAAAACATCCTATTTGGGGCAGTCAGGCTCTTGAAAACTCTGAAACTTTGCAACCAATCTCAAAATATATAAAGTATCATCACGAAAGATGGGATGGCAGGGGTTATCCAGAAGGTCTTGCTAAAAAGCAAATACCATTAATATCACAAATATTACAGGTTGCTGATTCTTGGGATGCTATGAGATCGCAAAGGGCTTATAGAGATGCATTAGAAAAAGAAAAAGCCATCAAAGAATTAAAAGTTAATAAGGGGACTCAGTTTTCTCCAGAAGTAATTGATGTTTTTTTGCAGATTATAGAGTAATAAGTGTAGTTAAATTATTATTTGCAGAGGAGTAATTCAAATGAAAAAGCCAAATATATTTATTGTTGAAGACAATTTATTAAATACTGCTATTTTAAAAGATATTTTAAGAGAAAAAGATTATCTAATCAACTCAGCTGCTGATGCAAAAGAGGCTTTAGAGAAAATTCAAGACCTGCAGCCTGATATAATACTCTTAGATATTGTCCTGCCGGGCATGAATGGTTTTGAGCTTTGCAAAAAGTTTAAAAATAATTATAAAACAAAAGAAGTACCTATTATTTTTATAAGTTCTCTTGCTGAAAACAATAATATCGCCAAAGGTTTTGCTGCAGGTGGTATAGATTATATTTCAAAACCATTTAAAAAAGAAATAGTTTTAGCAAGGATAGAAACTCAGATTAAATTATATAGAACCAAAAAAGAACTGCAGGAAAAAAACGAGAAGCAGAATATTCTTTTAGAAAATATAGATACCCAAATCTGGTATCTTGAAGATATAAAAACCTATGGTAAAGTGAATAAAGCTCATGCAGAATTTTTAGGTTTTGAGCCAGAAGAACTGCAGGGTAAATGTTATTATGATTTTTTTCATGAAGAAGAAAAAGCGGTTTGTATAGAGGGCAATAAAAAAGCATTTATGGAAATGAAAAAGGTAGAAAGTGAAGAATGGGTCAGAAACCATCAAGGCGAAAAAAGGCTGCTTAAAATTACTAAAACTCCAAAATTAGACACAAATAATAATGTTGAATATGTAGTTGCTTCTGCTGAAGATATAACTGAAAGAAAAAAAGAACAACAAAGAATAAAGTATTTGTCCTTTCATGATGAATTGACAGGTCTATATAACAGAAGATATTTTGAAAATGAAATTAACAGATTAAATGATGCTAGAACCCTACCAATTTCGATTATCGTAGCAGACCTTGATAATTTGAAATTTGTTAATGATAACTATGGGCATAAAGAAGGGGATAAATATATAATCAAAGCTGCAGATATTTTGAGTAATATTTTTAGAAGCGAAGATATTATAGCTAGGATTGGAGGAGATGAGTTTGCGGTTATTCTTCCTGATACCACAAGTGAAGTTGCTGCAGGAATTGTAGAAAGAATAAAAGAAGAATTCGATAATTGTAATGACTATAAGTCTTTTGCTATTTCAATTGGATATGCCAGCAAAAAAAATTATTCCCTTAGCTTAGAAGAAATTTTCATTCAGGCTGATAAAGAGATGTATAGAGATAAAAGTGCTAAATAATTAATATTCTTAAAAGTAGTTTAAAGTTTTAGATTATAGTTTGGAGGATTCAAAATGCAAAAAGATTTAATTTTAAAAGAAAAAAGAGATTTGAAAAACTTTTTTGAAGTTAATTTAGACCTGCTTTGTATTATTAATACTGATGGTAATTTTGAGAAAATTAATGGTACCTGGCAAGATTTGTTAGGCTATACTAAATCAGAGTTAGATGAGATAAAACTATTTGAGCTAATCCATCCTGATGATCAAATATCTACCAAAAAAGCAATAGCAAAATTGAAAAAAGAAAAAAGCATAAAAGAATTTGTGAATAGATTTAAAGCAAAAAATGGAACATATCATTTTATAGAATGGAAGGCTAAATTAGAGGAGAATTATATTTATGCTGCGGCTAGAGATATAACAAGTAGAATATTTCAAAATAAAAAAATAAATGAGCAAAAAAATAGATTAGAGATGATAATGCAGGGAACCAATGCAGCAACCTGGGAATGGAATATTCAAAGTGGAGAAACCGTTTTTAATCAAAGGTGGGCCGAAATTTTAGGTTATGATTTAGCTGAAATTTCTCCTACTCAAATAGATTTATGGTCAAAGCTAACTCATCCAGATGATTTAGCTAAATCCAGAAATCAGTTAATTAAACATTTCAAAAAAGAAATAGACAGCTATGATATAGAAATAAGAATGAAGCACAGCAGTGGAGACTGGATTTGGGTAAAAATTTTGGGTAAGGTAACTTCTTGGACCAGAGAAGGTAGAGCCGAAAAAATGTTTGGCATCTATATTGATATTACAGAAAGAAAAGAACAAGAAAAAGAAATTAAACTTTTGGCAAATGCTATGAAAAATATTTCGGATTCAGTTATAATAACAGATGCCAATTTTAAAATAAAGCATATCAATAAAGCAGCAGAAAAATTATTTGGTTATTCACTAAAGGAAATTAAAGATAAAACTCCAATTATCTTTAATTCTGAACAAGATCCGCAAAAAGTACAGCAAGAAATTTATGAAAAAATATCAGCCGGAAAAATATATAAAAAAGAATTATTAAACAAGAAAAAAGATGGAAGTAAATTTATTTGCGAAATGAAGATAACACCAATCAAAAATAAAAAAGGAGAAATCTATTCTTATATAGCTGTTCAAAGCGATATAACAGCCAGAAAAGAGCAAAGGGCAGAACTAGAGTTTCAATATCAATTTCAAAAAACTCTTGCCGAGATAAGCTCTAATTTGATGGATGTAAATAAAGCCAATATTGATCGGAAAATGACTAATGTTTTAGAGAATATAGGAGAATTTTTCAATATTGACCGCAGTTATATTTTCCAGTTTTCAGAGGAAAACAAAAAAGCATCTAATACTCATGAGTGGTGTAGAAAAGGTGTAAAATCTTTTAAAGATGAGATGCAGAACTTAAATGTCGATAACTTCCCCTGGTGGATGGAAAAATTAAACAATAAAGAAGTTATAAATATTAAAGACAGAGAGAAAATGAGCAGCAGAGCTAAAAATATAAAAAAAATATTAATAGAACAAAATATAAAATCTTTATTGGTCTTACCGATGTATATAGAAAATAGATTATTCGGTTTTTTTGGTTTTGATTCTGTAAAATACAAAAAACACTTTACAGAAAAATATATTAGATTATTAAAAATATTTACAGATACTATTGTAAATGCTTTTTCTAAATATATTGATAATAAAAGAATTAGAGATTTGACTTATAAAGATGGTCTCACCAGCCTATATAATAGAAGATTTTTTGAAGAAGAGTTAGAGAGATTAGATACTCCAAGACAATTACCTATCACTATTATCATGGCAGATATTAATGGGCTGAAACTGATCAATGATAGTTTAGGCCACCAAGAAGGTGATCAGCTTCTTAGTAAAAGTGCGGAAATCTTAAATGATGTTATGAGAAAAGAAGATATTTTAGCTCGTTATGGAGGAGATGAATTTGCAATACTGCTGCCTAAAACAGATGGTTTAGCTGCAGAAAAAATTATTGATAGAATAACTGAAAAAGCAAAAGCAACAAAAGAAGAGCAGCTAACAGTATCAATAGCATTAGGTTCAGCTACTAAAGTAGATATGAGCAAAAAATTAAGTGCTGTTTTAAAAGAAGCTGACAATCAAATGTATCAAAAAAAATTATTAGAAAGCAAAAGCACAAAAAGTAAGATCGTTCAGGGTCTTCTTAATTCTTTAGAAGTTAAAAGCAATGAAACAAAAGAACACGCTTTAAGAATGATAGAATTAGCTACAGCTTTTGGTAAAAAATTAAGTTTATCAAAATTTGAATTAAATAAATTATCTCTACTTTCTACCCTTCATGATATTGGAAAAACAACAATAGAAGAAGATTTATTAAAAAAAGCTGATAAATTGACAGAAAAAGAATGGAAAAAAATTAAGAAGCATTCGGAAAGAGGCTATAATATAGCCAATTCTTCAGAAGAATTTGCTCTAATAGCAGAAGAAATTTATGCTCATCACGAAAGATGGGATGGAAGTGGCTATCCCCGCCAAATCAAAGGGGAAGAGATTCCATATTTAGCAAGAATAATAGCTATTATTGATGCCTATGATGTAATGACAAATGAAAGAACATATAAAAAGGCAATCACAAAAGAGGAAGCATTAGAAGAAATAAAAAGATGTGCAGGCAGTCAATTTGATCCAGAATTAGCAGCTGCTTTTATAGAAATGATGTAAAAAGATTGCAATTTCTGAAAATAAATAGGCTAGCACTGTATTGCATTTTAAAATATAATCTGATTCTTAAAAACAGCCTTTTCTGCTTTTTCTCTAGAAAGGGCTATTTTTTTATTTAAATTTTTGACAAATTTGATTAAGTAAACTATAATTTAAATTAGCAAATACTTAATTAAATTGGGTGATAAAAGCTCAAGTTTTCTCACAAAGCTTGCTAGCCCCGGGGAGGGTCAAAGAATGATTAAAAATCAGGATAGTACGATTTTAAGAATTATTAGCTATGCTTTTAATCATAAGAAAAAATTATTCATAACAGCAGCTTCTGTAGTTATTTCAACTCTGCTTGCTTTAGTGCCACCGCTTTTTATAAGAAAAGGAATAGATGTATATATAGCTCAGGGAGAATTAACCAAGCTTTTTATTGCTGCAGCACTAATGGTTATTTTGATTTTAATTAAAGGAATTTTTGATTTCATTAAAAGTTATTTTGCAGAATACATAGCCCAAAATATTATTCATGATTTGAGAGTAGAACTATATCAGCATTTAAACAGCCTTTCTTTTTCTTTTTTTGATAGTTCTGAAACTGGAGATTTAATGTCAAGGTTGACAGCTGATGCAGATACCTTAAGAAAATTTATAAATCGAGGCAGTACATTTATTACAGCTAATATTTTGACAATAGCAGCTATTTTTTTAATCAGTTATTCCTGGGATTATAGACTAGGTATAATTTATCTTTTAATGCTGCCTTTAATGATATTAGGTATAATCATTTATGCTCGAAGGGTAAGACCTATGTTTAAAAAGGTACGCAAAAGTTTTGCTAGGTTGACTGGAATGATTAGAGAAAGTTTTGTTGGTATCGAAGTAATTAAACTTTTTGGTAGAGAAAATTATGAGTTTGAAAAATTCAAAAAGGAAAACCAAAAATATCTCAATATTAATCTTGAAGCAGCAAAAGTATCTGCTTTTTGGATGCCTTATGTTAATTTTTTTATGGGACTTGGAACTGCTGCTGTAATCTGGTATGGAGGTCGTTTGGTAATTTATGATCAAATTTCTCTGGGGATTCTAGCAGCTTTTATTAGCTATATTTCTATGCTTTTGCGTCCGGTTAGGCAGACTGGAATGTTGATCAGTTTTGGTAGTCAGGCTGCAGCGGCAGCCGAAAGAATTTTTGAAGTTTTAGACCGCGAATCTGATCTAAAAGAAGCAAAAAACCCACTGGAACTAGATAAAATAACTGGTGATGTAGAATATAAAGATTTGAGTTTTTCTTATCAAAAAGGAAAAGAAGTTTTAAAAAATATTAATTTAAAGGTCAAAGAAAAAGAGACAGTGGCTGTAGTTGGTCCTACAGGAGCTGGCAAAACAACCCTGCTGCATCTTTTGCCACGATTTTATGATCCTGACCAAGGGAAAATATTAATTGATGGTCATGATATAAAAGAGCTAAAACTTGATTCATTACGGCGAGAAATTGGAATAGTAATGCAGCAGAGCTTTTTATTTGCAGCTTCGATAAGAGAAAATATTTCTTATGGAAAGCCCGATGCCAGTTTTGAGGATATCAAAAAAGCTGCTCAGGTGGCCCAGATTGATGAGTTTATAGAATCACTGCCCTTAGGATATGAAACTCCTGTTGGAGAAAGGGGTGTCAGCCTTTCTGGTGGTCAGAAACAACGCCTTGCCATTGCCCGAGTATTATTGACACAGCCTTCACTTTTGATTTTGGATGAACCAACTTCCAGCATCGATGCTGCTACTGAATCAAAATTAAATCAGGCTTTAAAAGAAGTTCTAGCAAACAGAACTAGTTTTATCATTGCCCACAGGCTTTGGACAGTAAAAATAGCAGATAGAATAATTGTGATAAAAGATGGAGAAATAATAGAATCAGGTAGTTATCAAGAACTTAAAGCAAAAGATTCATATTTTAATAGCTTAGAAAGCAGCTTAAAAAGAAATTCAGAAAATATAGTAAAAAAACAGAATGCTAAGGAAAGTGGTGATGGGAGATGAGAGGTGGATTTGGTAGAAGAATGACTTCTGAAGCTGAAAAAGATTTTTCGTTAAAAGAATTAGATAGGGAAACTCTTAAATTTCTTTTTTCTTATTTAAAAGCTTATAAGCTTAAAATAGCTTTTGCAGTACTAGCAATGCTGATGGTTAGCCTGGCCTCTTTGGCTGCCCCATATTTATCCAAGATAGCAGTAGATGACTATATTGCTCAAGGGGATTTGAGTGGTTTAAATTTAATTGCTTTATTAATAGTTTTATCTTATCTTGTTTTTTGGCTTTTTTCCTATCACCAGACATATTTAGCAAACTATATAGGTCAGCATGTTATAGCTGAGATTAGGGATGACCTATATCAGCATCTGCAAACCCTTTCAATGCGCTTTTATACAAAAGAAAGTACAGGCAATGTCATGTCTACAGTAACCCATGATGTAAATGCACTGACAGACCTATTATCTACAGGCTTTATTCATTTACTTAATGATTTTTTTACAATCAGCGGAATTATGATTGTGATGCTTTATTTAGACTATAGATTGGCTTTGTTGAGCTTTATAGTTATTCCTTTTGTAATTTTTACGGTTAGATTTTTGGGGAAGAGAATGCGCAGTGCTTATAGTGATGTCAGACAAAAGTTGGCAGAGTTAAATGCAGATGTAGAAGAGAATTTATCCGGGATTAGATTGATTCAGGCCTTAAACCGAGAAGCCAAAAATGAAGGTGAATTCAAAAACTTAAGCTGGAAAAATTTTAAAGCCAATCTGGCAGCTGCTTCTTATTTTGCTTTACTTTTTCCACTGATGGAGTTAGCAAAAGTTTTAGGTGAGGCTATTGTGCTGGCAGCAGGTGGAGCAGCCGTAATTAGCGGTAGAATTTCTTTAGGTATAATAATAGCTTTTATGGCCTATGTACGCAGGTTTTTTGCCCCTCTAGCTGATTTAAGTCAGGTCTATAATACTTATCAGTCTGCAGGAGCAGCTCTGGATCGAATCAATAATTATTTTAAAGCTGATGATATTTTGGAAGAAATTGATAAAGAAGAATCTTTAATAATCAAAAATAAGTTAAAAGATGATTTCAAAGCTGAGCTTAAATTCAAAAATGTTTCCTTTGCCTATGAAAAAGAAAAAGTAATAGACAATTTAAATCTTGAAATAAAAGCTGGAGAGGTTTTTGCTCTAGTAGGAGAAACAGGAGCTGGAAAATCTACCCTGGCAAAACTATTAGCCCGTCTTTATGATCTAGATGAGGGGGAATTGCTGATTTCAGAAATAAATATCAAAAATATCCCATTTGATATTCTCCGTAAAAAAATTGCTGTTGTCCCCCAGAATGTATTTTTGTTTAATAGTACAATTCTAGAAAATATACGCTATGCTGCTCCTAATGCTAGTCAAGCAGAGGTTGAAGCAATTTGCGGAAAAATAAATGCAGACCAATTTATTAAAAAAATGCCTAAGGGTTATCAGACAGAGGTAGGAGAAAATGGTGTTAAATTATCAGGTGGTCAAAAACAGCTGCTTTCTTTTGCTAGAGCCATGTTGGTTGATCCTAAGATATTGATTTTAGATGAAGCCACCTCAAGTGTTGATCTTTATACAGAAAAAATAATTCAAGAGGGGATGGATGAACTTTTATCTGGAAGAACTGTTTTAATTATTGCCCATCGTTTTGCGACCTTAAAGAAGGCAGAAAGGATTGGAGTTATGAAAGAAGGAAGATTAATTGACTCAGGAAGCCATCAAAAACTACTTAAAGAAAATGAGATATATAAAGAGCTGGTTAATAAGCAGCTGCTTAATAATGAGTGAGTATATAATGATTTCATTATAATAAATAATAAGCGAAGAAAGAGGTGTTAACTTTGGCTGAAATAATCAATTTGCTTAAAGCTTTAGGAGACTCAAGACGGCTAGAAATTATAGAACTGCTTCTAGAGAAAAGTTTTTGTGTTAAGGCTTTGGCTAAAAGATTAGAGATATCGGAATCAGCAGTTTCTCAACAGCTTAAAATTCTAAGAGAAGTTGCTTTAGTTCGGGGCGAAAAAAAAGGCTATTTTGTTCACTATACTGTCCAAAAAGATCGCTTAAAAGAAGCAGCAGAGTATATAAATAATTTGAGTCAAAAATAATATTAGATAAAAGCATTCTACAATTTACATTATAGGGTTAGAGGTATTATAATGTTAATAAACAAACTATATAGGGGGTAATTATTTTGGCTATTCTTGGTAGAAACGATAAGTGTCCTTGTGGAAGTGCTAAGAAATATAAGAAGTGCTGTATAGATAAAGAAATACTTAAATTTGAAAACCCAAAAACACATATAAACCTAGACGATGTAAAAAATTAGATACAGACACAATAATTTCTAGGTTGAAATATTATGGGGTAAATATTAACAAAGAAGAATTCGTTATTCAAACAGATAATTAAGGATTATCCAAATTGGGCCTGGGGATATATTGCTTGGGGAGATCAATATGGTGATTTTGCTGCAAAAGATCTTATGGATAAAGAGAAGGCTAGAAAGATCTATCAGCTTGCACTTAAAGAAGAAAATGATATTGATAAGGAAGATATAGTTTATGTAAAGGAGAGAATTGACAACTTATAATAGCAAAATATTTTAGTGATGAGTATATTGAGAGTGAAAAAATTCAGCCTTATATTAGCCGCAAACTTAGCCAAAGAATAGTGTCCGAAAAAGATTCAGACGACTATTATGAACCAAGTGAAAAAACAAAAAGAAACTTGCGAATTTATTTATAACTTTTAAAACTGTGAATCTAGCATGATCCTAACTATTGATAATGATTTGCAATTATTGAGCTAATCTGTTATATTTTGATTAAATCATAAACAATAACAGACAAGATAAAATAAATCAATAATTGGAGGTAAAAGATCATGAAAATGATGAAAGGAGTTTTGCTGGCTTTATTACCGGTAACTATATATGCTATTTATAGTTACAGGCTTTCTGCTCTTATACTTATTTCGGCCTCTATAATCGCAGCTGTGGTCGCAGAAACTATCTATCAAAAAGCAGCAGGCCGTCCGATAAAAATAAATAATTTCAGTGCGGTTGTAACTGGTCTGCTTTTTTCCTTTACGCTTTCACCTTCTACCCCTGTTTATGCGGCAGTTATTTCTGTTGCCTTTGGGATTATAGTGGGTAAACAACTTTTTGGTGGTTTTGCCAAGAACTTATTTAATCCAGCTCTGTTAGGACGATTATTTTTAATTTTTGCTTTTCCAGCTGCTCTTAGTCCTTGGCAGTCAAGAATTGATATGGTGAGTACTGCTACACCTCTGGGTAATTTTTGGGAAACAGGTGAGATGATAGCTATAAATGATGCATTTTTTGGTTTAGTACCAGGTAGTTTAGGAGAAATGTCTGCTTTATTAATTTTCTTGGGTGGTATTTATATTGTTTATAAAAAGTACGCCCGCTGGAGAATACCGGCTAGTATTCTGGTCACAGCAGCGCTTTTTGCTCTGTTGATGGGACATAATCCTTTTTTTCATTTATTTACAGGTAGTTTAATGATCGGTGCTTTTTTCTATGCTACTGATCCTATGTCTTCTCCCCGTCGGCCAGGTGCACAGATAGTATTTGGTATAGGAATAGCTATTATCATTATGTCTATGAGGTTCTGGGGCTGGCTGCCTGAAGGAACTGCTTTTGGAATTTTAATTATGAATATCTTTGTACCAATTCTGGATAAAAAGTTTGAATAAAGAGTGTGAAATTCTATATTTAATCCGGAGGTGAAAGAGGTGACTGAAGTGACATTTTTCCGAGTGATTTCTTTAACAGTAATCATCTTAAGTGTTGGATTGGCTTGGTTTTTTATAAAAACTGTCAGCAACAGTCATGATCAGGATAAATCACAGCTAAAAAAACAGGCAAAAGAAGAAGCTATTCGTTATTCTGTTGTTATTGGTGTAATTTACATGGTAGTGGTGCTTGCTTTAGGAAGTATATAATTTTACTGAGATGATTAAATCTTGAAAAATTAAAAAATATTAGGGCGGTGAGTTTCGTTTGGGCCGAGAAAAGTGCAGGTAGTTTGAGCCAGCGAAATTTGCCGCTAAATCTATATCTAAAGAACTTAGACTTCTTCAAAGGAGTGTAGTTTTAATGGATAAAACTAAACTTTCAAAAACCTTAGCCTATATTTTGCGCCATCATCCAGAGGCATTTGACTTAAACTTAGCTGCTGATGCATCTGTGCAAACAGATAAGCTTTTAAATGCTTTGGAAAACAAATTTAAGCAAATCACAAAAAACGACCTGATCGAAGTTGTAGAAAACGATCCTAAGGGTCGTTTTAGCTTTATAGAGGGAAAAAAAAGGATTAGAGCAAATTATGGCCACAGCATAGCAGGGCTTAATCCAGAATATAAAGCTGTGAAACCACCAGAATTTCTTTATCATGGGACAACACCTAAGGTCAAAAATAAGATATTAAATCAGGGTATAAAAGCTATGAATAGAAATTATGTTCATCTTAGTGCAAATATTGAAGAGGCAAAAAAAGTTGCTCATAGAAGAACAAAAAAAGCCCTTATATTTAAAGTCAGGGCCTTAAAGGCCCATCAGGCTGGGCAAAAATTTTATAAAACAGCTGAGGATATATATTTAACCGATCAAGTTGCAGCAAAATATCTCTCACTGGAAACTATATAATCAAGGCTGTAATTTTGAAGAATAAATATGCTTAAAAAGGTTAAAATATTTTTTTATAGAATATATATCATAAAGCAGATTATTTCTAATTAAAGATTTAAATGCTAAAGGGCAGGAGGGTGATAAAAATGACAACAAAAACAGAATTACTGCTTATCAGGCATGGAGAAACAGAATATAATAAAAAGTCAATTATCCAGGGCCAGACAGATACAGAGTTAAATGTCAGCGGCATAAAAAATGCTGCAAAAACAGCTGAATTTCTAAAAGATTATGAATTTGATCATATCTACAGCAGTGATCTCAAGCGGGCCAGAAAGACAGCATCATTTATTGCTGATAAACTGGATATAGAGATCAAGGAGAGTAAAAAATTAAGAGAAATAGATTTTGGAGACTGGGAGGGTTTAAAGCTTGAAGAAATAGCTGCTCAATATCCTGATAATATGGAGGCCTGGAGAATTGATCCGCTGACAAATGGAGCACCAGGAGGAGAGAATCTTAGCGAGTTTGCAGCCAGAATAAACTCTTTTTTTAATCAGCTCTTAGAAGAGCATAAAGGAGAAAAACTTATAGTTGTAACCCACGGTGGTGTGATAAAAATATATCTTAGAGACGTTTTAGCGGTAAAATCACAAAATTTTAAACAGTTTCAGATAGATAATACATCTCTAACAGAAATTAAATTTTATGATGATGATGCAATTTTAACCAAACTGAACTACCTAGTTGGAGAAAATTTTAGATAAGGAGAGAATTACATAAGAAAAAGAAAGATCTGGATTGGGAGAAACCTGGTTTTGATTACCATGAAATAGATAACAGGTGTGTCACAAACTATAGTAATGGAGAATGGGAAAATCACACTTTGACCGCTGAATCAGATATCGCAAACCACAGGCTGTAGGTTCAAGTCCTGTCACCGGTTCCAATGATATGAAAGGGATATAGAGTTTTGAAGAAATCATAATTTGATGATTTGACAACAATAACAAAAATAGAGCATGTTTATGGCCCGGTTTTATGGAAGAAAAATTCAGTGAAATTTTAAATTATTTAATTAGTTAGTTTTAGAGATATACAAATCTTGACGAAATAATATTCGTGAAGAAATGAGTTATATGAAACCGTAGCAAACGCTTTTACAACTAAAAATTTATAGTATAAAGAAAACAGTGCCGGTAAACCTTCAGCACTGTTAATTAAATCTAATTTCAAGTTTTTTACCAAGTGCGTGAGCAACCTTATCAAGAAATTCAACACTCGGATTATAATCATCATTTTCTAGTCTAGAGATGGCAGACTGTTTAGTTCCTATTCTATCTGCTAATTCTTTCTGAGTTAAATCATTTTCTATTCTATACCTGATTATTTGTTTTTTTATTTCATACATAACATTCAGTTTTTCATATTCTTCTTTAACTTCTTTAGATTCAAAAAGTTCATTTTTAAAATCTTTATGATCTATAAATTCCATTTTATTTCACCTCACTTGATAGAATTAAGTCTGTTAAGCGCAATATCTATTTCTCTTAGAATTTTAGCTTTTTCTTTAGCTGACTGTTCTTTAATAAATTCAATTACTGGAGATTTATTATTTTTTGCATAATACTTAACTTTATACATAATCTATTCACTCCAATTTCTAAATTTATTATATCACATATATGTTATAAAAGGAAGAAGAAATTTAAAATTAAGTTTATATAAAAACATTTACTGTATAAATGCAGGGATTTTTTTCTTTTGCATGAAGTAAGTTAATAATTGATAAATTAATAGATAAAGCTACGGCATCATATAACATGGGATTGGTGTCATGACTTCTGTCATAAAGCTTGCAATATTAAGCAGCAAGAAATATTAAGGCAAGCTTTACGCCAGTTCCTAAAGGGAACCAGGCACGAGCGCAAATCCCAGGGACGTTATGTGACATATCATAAAACCAAATAATCTCTTTTTTTATTTTCATAAAATATAAATTTGAAAATAATTGCAATATAAAACGAATTATATTATAATAAAATATATAAAATGAAAACAAAAGAGAGGATGATTTAAATGAAACCTTTTAAACCATTTGAATTACCAATAGAAGAACAAATTAATCCTATGGAATTTTATAATGAACTAATTAATGCAAGTACAAATGTAGGTAAATATCAGGTTATGTTAAAAAAATCTAAAGTTAATGAGTATTTTCTTATTACTCCCTTTAGTTTACAGGAAGCTGTACAGTCCAGCAAAATTGAAGGTACACAAGTAACTTTTGATGAAGTTTTAGAATTTGATATTGATAAAAATGAAAAAAACAATGATGCTCAGGAAGTTTTGAATTATTATGATGCATTAAACTATGGTAAGAGTGCTTTAGAAAAATATCCTATATCAACACGTCTCTTCAAAAAATTACATGAGATTTTAATGAGTAATGGAGTTCGAGGTCAAAATAGAGCTCCAGGAGAATATCGTTCTATTCAAAATTTTATAGGTCCAGAAGGCTGCACTTTAGAAACTGCTACTTTTGTTCCACCTCAGCCACAATTAGTCGATTCCTATATGTCTAACCTAGAAAATTATATTAATAATCCCAATGACAATCTACAATCTTTAGTCAGGATAGCAATAATACATGCTCAATTTGAAACCATTCATCCATTTTTAGATGGTAATGGTAGAATTGGTCGTATATTAATTCCACTGTATTTATATGATGTAAATCTCATAAATTCTCCCAACTTATTTATCAGTGAAGTATTAGAAAAAGATAAACATAAATACTATAGATTGCTGAATGGAACAAGAAAAGAGGGTAATGGTTGGAATGAATGGATTAAATTCTTCCTCCAAAGCGTAAATAAACAAGTACTCAAAAATATTGATCTAATTGAAGAAATTGATAATCTATATGAAAGAGATTTAGAAAATGCAATGAATTTAATAAATAGTACTAATGTAGTAGATCTAATTAAAGCAATGTTTCAAAAGCCAATATTTAATGTGAAAACAATAAGTTTCTTAACAGGAATACATGATTCTACATGTAGAAGATATCTTTCCACTCTTGAAGAGGAGAAGGTAATATTTTCAGATAATAAAATGAGAAATAGAAAGTATTATTACTATAATTTACTTGATCTATTAAGATGAAAACCATGATACGTCACATAACATGGAATTGGTGCCATGCCTTCTGTCATAAATCTTGCAGGCTAACCAATCACGGATATGAAAAAACAAGCTTTACGCCAGTTCCTAACGGAGTCAGGCACGAGCGCAAATCCCAGGGACGTTAGATAAATTGGGCTAAATTTTTGATTTTAGATATAAATTAATTTAAAAATGAGAATTAAGTTTGAAAAGAAAAATAAGATATATTAGAGTAATTTATTGCAATAAAAGATGAATTAAATTTATTTAAAAGAAGATAGAATGATATATATAATTTATCAGAATAATGGAATATAAATTTTTAGGAGATTAAATAAATGGGAAAAAATAATTATAAACCATTTTATTATTTATTAATTACTCTTATTTGGACATGGATATTTTGGTTTGGAGCAGTTTTTACTGGTCAAAGCTGGTTGCAATTTCCAAACGCTATTTTAACATTACTAGGATTTTTAGGCCCTTTTTTAGTTGCAGTGATAATGGTTAAACTCGGTTATTGGGATGAGAGTTTAAAAAAATTTTTACGTAATAACTTTGATGTAAGACTGTTATCTATTCGATGGTATTTTTATTTAATTGGCTTTATTTTAATTTTAACTGGATTACCGTTATTAATTGGTAGTATTGTTTTTACTCAAAGTTTAAATCAACTTACTTATTTTAGCCCGCCTACTACTTTCATTTTAATAGGAATTATAGCTGGAGCTGTAGAAGAGCCTGGGTGGCGTGGTTATGCTCAAAAAGCATTACAAAAAAATATGTCCCCACTAAATAGTAGTATTATTATAGGAATCTTTTGGGCTTTATGGCATATGCCACTTTTTTTATTAGAAGGGACTTATCAATACTCTGTAGGATTTGCTACTTCAGGTTTTTGGTTTTTTAATCTATCCATCTTGGTTGGTTCAGTTTTTTATGCTTGGCTTTATAATGCTGCTGGACAAGTAGGTATTATTGCAGTTTTATATCATGGTTTGGGAAATGCAATGAGAGAAATTTTATCTTTTGCCAATACTAGTTTTGAAATTGAACTAATTGAATTTGGTGTTGAGGCTGCGATCTCTTTAGTGATAGTTGTTATTTCATGGAAATTTATGACTAAAAAAAGATTTGGTAAATTTTAATGAGTTTTAAATATAGCTTTTAGTTTTTAAAATGAATAATTTAGAATAGATTAAAAAATTATAAATGTTAGTAGTTTTTATTCTGAATATATAGATTTTAAAGATCGCCAAACTTCACCTAACAGCAAGGTTTCCGATTTCGCTCCTACGTCGCTGCATTGCAAATTTATTCGGCAAGGGCAGTCGTCCTAAGCCTCATGAACTTCTTAAATCTCAGGGATGTTATGTGACATTGAGCTAACTGAAAATTTTATTTTATAATAAAAATTTATATTTTCGTTTGCCATGTAAAATTATTCTGATTTCTACTATTTTTTTATTTTCAAATACTACATAAAACACAAGATAGTTTCCTATAACAAGCATCTGATATCCTTTAGATTTTAAACTTTCATCTTCAGTTTTTTTGCTTTTGCAAGGGAAATCTTTTAATTGTGATATATTTTCATCAATTTTGACCAAAAAGTTTAAAGCTGCCTCAAGAGCGTCTGTTTGTAAATGGAATCTAATTTTTTATTTTTTGAGTTAGGAAGGAGAATGATTATGTTTGATATTATTGATGAAAAAAAGAAAAAGATTGAAGAAAAGAGACCACTGCCAAAAAACACTTTAAAAAGCTTAAAGGAAAAACTTTTTTTGGAATGGACCTACAATTCAAATGCAATAGAAGGTAATACTTTAACCTTATCAGAAACAAAAGTAGTACTAGAAGATGGTATAACTATAGGTGGAAAAACATTAAAAGAACATTTAGAGGTTGTAAACCATAAAGAAGCTATTAATTACATGGAAGACATAATTAATAAAAGTGAAAAACTATCAGAAAGGCAAATAAAAAATATACACTATCTAATACTTAAAGGAATAGATGATGAAAACGCAGGTAAATATAGAAGTGAGAAAATAGTAATAAGTGGAGCTGAGCATGTACCTCCAGCACCAGTTTTTATTCATGATCAAATGGAAGAACTAATTAATTGGTATTATGATAAAAGCTCAACTCTTCATACCATAGAAAGAGCTGCCAAATTACACACTGATTTTGTTAAAATACATCCATTTATTGATGGAAATGGTCGAACAGCTAGAATATTATTGAATTTTGAATTAATAAAAGCTGGTTTCCCAATAATAATAATTAAAAATGAAGATAGGGTTAAATACTATGAAAGCCTAGATAAAGCACATACTACTGGGAATTATAATGATTTTATTGACTTAGTATCTGAATCATTAAACAGAAGTTTAGATATATATTTAGAAATAATTAATTAAATAGATTGGCTCTTTGACAAATGTTGTGAAATCTAAATAGCACCGATTGAATCTTATTATCTCTTTAATTTTTAAATTTAATCT
>NZ_JAJFAT010000008.1 GCF_020711195.1 Halanaerobium polyolivorans | reverse complement strand
CGAACACAAAAGTTAAGTCCTCCAGCGCCTATGGTACTGCATTGGTAACGATGTGGGAGAGTAGGTCTCTGCCGGATCCTTTTTATACTCCCCGATAGCTCAGTTGGTAGAGCAGGTGACTGTTAATCATCTTGTCGCAAGTTCGAGTCTTGCTCGGGGAGCCATTTAATTATTAAGACCCTTTTGGGGTCTTTTTTTTGTTTTTTTGTAATAAATTACTTGCATTTTTTTATAAATGTAGTATTATATATACAAAGGTCAAAATAAGTCAAAGTTAGGAGGGGTAGTTGTGTCAAGTTTATCTGATCAAATTGAAAGATATTTAAGAAGACAAATCAAAAAATATCAAGGTAAAGTAAAAATAAAGAGGAACCAATTGGCTGAAAATTTTGATTGTGCCCCTTCACAGATTAATTATGTTTTAGACACCCGTTTTACTGTAGAAAATGGCTATGTTGTTGAAAGCCAGCGTGGTGGTGGAGGCTTTATCAGAATTATTAAAGTAACTCTTGACTCTGATAAAGAAGTAATTCAAAATGTTATCAGTAAATTAAATGGGGCAATCAGTCAACGTGAAGCTAATGGAATAATCAACAGGCTTTATGATAATGATTTAATCTCAAAAAGAGAACATTATTTAATGGAAATGGCTGTTCATCGAAGTGTTTTAGATATTTCGCTTCCTGAAAGAGACTATTTAAGAGGAAGAATTTTAAAAAATATGTTAGAAGTAATCTTTAAACTGAAGGAGGAGTAGCTATGCTCTGTGATAATTGTCAGGAGAATGATGCAATAGTTCACCTGACAAGAATTATTAATGGGAAAAAAGAAGAGATTCATTTATGTGAAGATTGTGCTAAAAAAAGCAATAAATTCAAATTAGATTCTTTTAACAATATTAGCTTTCAGAGCATGCTTTCTGCAATTTTAAATGAAAATGATAGCAGTGATAGTTCTTTTATGAATAATAATTTAAATAATAACAATTGTAATAGTTGTGGTTTAAATTATAGTGAGTTTACTAAAAGTGGAGAATTTGGCTGTGCAGATTGCTATCTTGAATTTGAAGATGAGCTAGAAACACTTTTCAAAAGAATCCATGGTAATAAAAGACATACTGGTAAAAAGCCAGCTAATATAGAAGCTGAAAAAGAATTTCAAGCAGAAATTGATCATTTAAAAGCTGAGATGGAATCTGCAGTTGAAGATGAAAGATTCGAAGATGCTGCAGAAATTAGAGATGAAATCCATGAAATTAAAAAAAGCATGGAGGAAGATATTGATGAATCAAAAAATATTTGATAATAATTGGCTAGTTGAAAGTGGAGATGAAAAAGATGTAGTTTTAATTTCTAGAATTAGATTAGCTCGCAACTTAAAAAATCATCATTTCCCAAACAAAGCTTCAATAGTTGAAAAAGAAGAGATTATCGAACAACTACAAAACAATTTATCATTTTTAGAAAGCGAAAACTTTCATTTTTTTAAAATGGAAGAATTCAGTGCTTTAGAAAGAGATGTTCTGCAGGAAAAAAATTTGATCAGCAAGTGTCATTCCGAAAATATTGAGGGAAAAGCACTTATTTTAAATAATAAATTGCATCTTTCAACTATGATTAATGAAGAAGACCATTTGCGGATTCAGGTTTTTGGATCAGGGCTTGATTTTTCTACTATCTGGCAGGTTGCGGATCAGTTTGATGATCAAATTGAATCAGAAGTTGAATACGCTTTTTCTAATAAATGGGGTTATTTAACTTCCTGTCCTACCAATGTTGGGACAGCTTTAAGGGCTTCAGTAATGTGCCATTTGCCTGCTTTAGTTTTAAGTGAGCGAATCAACGAGGTACTTGGAGCAGTTGGTAAATTTGGTTTAACTGTTAGAGGTGTTTCTGGTGAAGGTAGTGGCTCTGCTGGAGAGCTTTTTCAAATTTCAAATCAAATAACCTTAGGTTATACTGAAAAAGAAATAATAGATAATTTAAAAAGTATTATTTTACAGATTATTCGTGAAGAAAGAAGAAGTAGACTTTATTTAGTAAATAAAAATTATGATAAACTAAAAGACAATGTATTGAGATCTTTAGGGATTTTAAAATATGCTCACCGGCTTAAAGAAAATGAAGCTTTAAACTTTCTTTCAAAAGTTAAGTTTGGCCTTGACAGTGGTTTAATAGAAGAAGATATTAATAAAAATATATTTAGTGAGTTGATCTTTAAAATTAGAACAGCTCATTTACAACTAAATAATTATAATAGTCAAGAAGAATTAGATATAAAAAGAGCAGAATTAATAAGAAATAGCTTATAATATAAGGAGTGATCAGATAATGTTCGCGAAATTTACAGAAAGAGCGAGAAAAGTATTGAGTATAGCTGAGCAGGAAGCCCTTAAGTTAAAACACAGTTATGTGGGTACAGAGCATATTTTGTATGGTTTAATTGCTGAAGGACAGGGTATTGCTGCCCGAGCTTTAATAGATAATGGTATTAGCAGAGATATTGTGGAGAACAAAATAGAGGATATGATTGGTAAAGGTCAAAATGAAGTTAAAGGTTCTATTGGTTTGACTCCCAGGAGCAAAAAGGTCTTGAATCTTGCAATGGATGAGGCCAGAAAGATGGGCCATAATTATATTGGTACAGAACATCTTCTCTTAGGTTTGATTAGAGAAGGTGAGGGAGTAGCTGTTAGAATTTTAATGGACCTAAACAGTGATATTAAAAATATCAAAGAAGAAGTGGTTGATTTATTAGGTGGCAAAAATGCGGTGCAGAAGAAATCCAAATCCACAAATAGAAAGACTAAAAACCTTGATGAATACAGCCGTGACTTAACAGATATGGCAAGAGAAAATAAATTAGATCCTGTTATCGGCAGAGATAAAGAAATTAATCGTGTTATACAGGTTCTCAGCAGAAGAACAAAAAACAATCCAGTCTTAATCGGAGAGCCTGGAGTAGGAAAAACTGCAATAATTGAAGGCTTAGCTCAAATGATAGTCAGTGAAAATGTACCTGAATTATTATTAAATAAACGAGTTGTTTCACTTGATTTAAGTTCACTTGTAGCAGGTTCTAAGTACAGAGGTGAATTTGAACAGCGTTTAAAAGCAGTAATGAACGAGATAATTGAAAGTGGAGAGATCATCTTATTTATTGATGAAATGCATACCTTAGTTGGAGCAGGAGCAGCTGAAGGAGCAATAGATGCTGCGAATATTTTAAAGCCAGCTTTAGCCAGAGGTGAACTACAGGCTGTTGGTGCTACAACTTTAGATGAGTATCGAAAATATATCGAAAAAGATGCTGCCTTAGAAAGAAGATTTCAATCAGTTTTGGTTGAGGAAAACTCGGTTGAAGAAGCAATTGACATTTTAAAAGGACTGCGTGATCCTTATGAGGCTCATCATAAAGTGGAGATTACTGATCAAGCAATAGCAGATGCGGTAGTTTTATCTCATCGCTATATATCAGATAGATTTTTACCTGATAAAGCGATCGATCTAATTGATGAAGCAGCATCTAAGGTTAGATTAAGTAATAGTACCAGACCACCTGAATTTAAAGAGTTAAGCAAAAAATTAGAAGAAGCAGAAAAAGAAAAAGAAGCTGCTGTCAAAAACCAAGAGTTTGAAAAAGCAGCAAGAATGAGAGATAAAGAGAAAAAACTAAAAAAAGAATTAGAAGAGCTAAAAACATCCTGGGATAATGAAAAAGGAAAAGCAGAGGCTGTTGTGACACCCGAAGATATTGCGGAAATAGTTTCTAGCTGGACAGGTATACCTGTTACCAAGTTAGAAGAGGCCGAAACTGCTCGTCTGCTCAGGCTTGAAGAAGAACTACACAAAAGAGTTATTGGTCAGGATGAAGCAATTACAGCAGTTTCTGAAGCTGTAAGAAGAGCCAGAGCTGGATTAAAAGATCCCAAAAGACCAATTGGTTCTTTCATATTCTTAGGACCTACTGGAGTAGGGAAAACAGAGCTAGCTAAAACACTTGCTGAAACGATGTTTAATGACGAAGATGCAATGATAAGAGTAGATATGTCTGAATATATGGAAAAACATTCTGTTTCTCGTCTGGTCGGTTCCCCTCCGGGTTATGTTGGTCATGATGAAGGAGGTCAACTTACAGAACCAGTCAGAAGAAGACCGTATTCTGTGGTATTATTTGATGAAATAGAAAAAGCACATCCAGATGTATTTAATGTACTTCTGCAGATCCTTGAAGATGGTGTTTTAACTGATACTCATGGTCGCAAAGTAGATTTCAAAAATACTATTGTGATTATGACATCAAATGTAGGTGCAGATTTTATTGAAAAACAATCACAGCTTGGCTTTAAAGCTGAAGCTGATGAAGAGTCCAATTATGAAAACATGAAAGAGAATGTAATCACCCATTTAAGAAAAACCTTTAGACCTGAATTTTTAAATCGTCTTGATGAAACCATTGTTTTCCATGCTTTAAACAAAGAGCATATTAAACAAATTGCAGATCTAATGCTTGATGATTTAAGAGAAAGGTTGGAGGAAAAAGAAATGGAGCTTGAAATTACAGAAGCTGCTAAAGAAAAGTTAGCAGAAGATGGTTATGATTCTGAATTTGGAGCCAGACCTTTAAGAAGAACAATTCAACGTCAAATCGAAAATGAATTATCAGTAAAAATACTTGATAAAGAAATTGGTGAAAATAGTAAGATTAAAGTCGATGTTGAAGCCGGAGAGTTTATATTTGAGACAGTTAAGAAAGCTGATAAAACAGCTGCTAAGGCTGAATAAATGTTTTCAAGTCCATCCATTCCAGACAGCTCATTAGCTTGTAAAATGCTGTAAAAAATGATATAATTGTAGATAAGAATTATGAAACTTTGCTCAAATCCTTCAATTAGGAGATAATTTTTATGGCAAAAGAAAAGCGCTTTTATATCTGTCAGGAATGTGGATATAAAACAGTAAATTGGATGGGTAAATGTTCCAGCTGTGGAGCCTGGAATAGTTTTAAAGAAAAAATTGAAAGCAAGGATAAAAATAAAGCTAAAAAAAATATTCTAAGAGAGGAGAAAAGCCCTCAGCCGATTACTAAAATCAATTCTGCAGTAAAACAGCGCCTTCAGACAAATATTGAAGAACTTGATAGGGTGCTTGGTGGTGGGGTTGTTTCTGGCTCTCTTATATTACTTGGTGGAGCCCCTGGTATTGGTAAATCAACACTAATACTTCAGGTGGCTTCTCTTTTTAGTCAAAAATATGGTAAAACACTTTATATGTCAGGGGAAGAATCTGCTCAGCAGATAAAAATGCGAGCTGAAAGATTAAATTGTTTAAATGAAAATCTAAATATTTTTGATGAAAGAGATTATTTAACTTTAGAAGATCACATTTCTGAGCACAAGGATTATTCCTTGATTGTAGTTGATTCAATTCAAACAGTACATATCCCAGAATTGGATGCTTCTCCTGGTAACTTAACCCAGATTAAAGAAGTGACCAATAGATTGTTAAAACTGGCTAAAACAACGTCTATTCCAATTATTTTAATCGGGCATGTTACTAAAGAGGGAGAATTAGCTGGACCAAGGGTTCTAGAACATCTGGTAGATACTGTACTTCAGTTTGAGGGAGATAACTATCATATGTATAGAATGTTAAGGGCAAAAAAAAATCGCTATGGCTCAACCAATGAGATTGGTGTTTTTGAAATGAAAGAAAATGGGATCAAAGAGGTTAGTAACCCTTCAAGTTTTTTTATCAATGAAAGACCAGCAGATGTTTCTGGTTCAATTATCACTCCTATTTTAGAAGGGAGCAGAGTGCTTTTAGTTGAACTACAGGCTCTGGTCACAGATGCTGCCTTTTCTTCCCCGCAAAGATTAACAAAGGGTGTTGATCATAAAAGGCTTTCCCTACTCCTAGCTGTTTTAGAAAAAAGACTCGGGGTTAATTTTAAAGACCAGGATGTAAATATGAATATAACTGGTGGGATTAATGTAGAGGAACCTGGTTTAGATCTTGCTATAGCTGCAGCAGTTATTTCCAGTTATCGTAATATAGCTATTAATAATAAAAGTGCTGTAATAGGTGAGATAGGACTTGCAGGTGAAGTAAGAGCAGTTAGTCAGATCAAAAAAAGGGTTAATGAACTTAAAAAACTTGGCTTTAAACATTGTGTAATTCCTGCTGGCAATCTAAAAAGTTTAAATTTTGATCCAGAGATTAAAATTGATGGAGTAAAAAATATTGCCGAATTTATAAAGATTATTTTAAAAAACAAATAACTAATCAAAATAATAAAAACTAAAAAATATCTAGGGGGTGATGCAATGGAGGAGATTGATGATAAGCTGCATGAGATTCTTAAAATCCTTGCTCCAGGAACAATATTAAGAGATGGTTTGGAGAATATTCTCCGGGCGCAAACAGGTGGTTTGCTTGTTATCAGTGATAAAGAAGAAGTGCTGGATCTGGTCAATGATGGGTTTCGAATCGATGCTTCTATAACTCCGGCAAGATTATATGAACTTGCAAAAATGGATGGCGCAATAGTATTAGACCAAGATGCAGAAAATATTTTATTTGCCAATGCCCAGCTTATTCCTGATCCTACTATAGAATCTTCTGAAACAGGTACCCGACATAAAACAGCAGAGCGTGTAGCTCGTCAGACAGGTGAACTGGTAATAGCTATTTCACAGCGGCGCTCTATAATTACGATTTATAAAAAGGATTCAAAACATATTTTAGAAGACATTAGGGTTGTGCTTGTTAAAGCAAATCAAGCTATACAGACTTTAGATAAATACCGCTCGGTATTTGATCAGGCATTAACAAATCTCAGTGCCCTTGAGTTTGAAGATTTAGTGACCGTTTCTGATGTTGTAACTGTAATTCAGAGAACCGAAATGGTATTAAAAATTCAGCGGGAAATAGAAAAATATATTGCCGAATTAGGATCAGAAGGCCGTTTGATTAAAATGCAGTTAGAAGAGCTGGTCAGCAATGTTGAAGAAGAAGGTTTGCTTTTAATAGAAGACTATATTTCTCAAGAATTAGAAGCAGATTTAAGTCATCCTGAAGAAGTTTTAGAAAGTTTAACAGATTGGTCTTCAGATGAAATATTAACTCTTAATACAATCAGTAAAGCTCTTGGTTATAGTGGCAGTGTAAATACACTTGATGAATCAGTATCACCCAGGGGTTATAGGATTTTAAAGAAAATACCCAGACTGCCGATGCCGGTAATCGAAAATTTAGTTGAGGAATTTAATGACCTACAGGCCATTATAAGGGCATCAGTCGATGAACTAGATGATGTAGATGGAATTGGTGAAGTAAGAGCTCAAGCAATTAAAGATGGATTAAGAAGACTAAGAGATCAGGTTTTATTGGATAGGCATATTTAATTTTGGCACGCATAATAACTTAAATTCTTTAAAAGCTGCATAAATTGACTGCCGCTTTTTGAGATGATATAATTGTAAGGTGGATTTTTATTGCTTTCACAAAAGAGGAGTGGGTAAGATGTATAAAATAGGCGATAAAGTCGTTTATCCAAATCATGGTGCTGGTACAATTGTAGGTATTGAAACCAAAACTATTTTGGATGAAAAAAAGAAATACTATATAATGAAATTACCTATAGGAGAAATGAAGGTAATGATTCCTGTCGATAAAATTGACAAAATAGGGATTAGGGATGTTATTTCTGAACAAAAGGCTGATGATGTATTTAAACTTTTAAATGGTGAGAAAAGCAAGATGTCACAAAACTGGAACAGACGTTATAGGGCTAATCAAGAAAAACTAAAGACTGGCGATATTTTTGAAGTTGCTGAAGTTGTAAGAAACCTAAGTATTAGAGATAGAGAAAAAGGTTTATCAACTGGTGAAAAAAAGATGCTCAGCAATGCAAGAAAAATATTGATTAGTGAATTAGTTCTGGCTAAAGATATGGATGAAGAAGAAATTGCTGAAAAAATGGATGATCTCTTTATTCTAGACGAAGAAGATCTTGAGTCATAAATCAAAAACACTCTTGTCTGGAAGGGGGTGAGAGATCATGTTGAAAAAGATAATGCGCTATATATTCGCTATTTTTGGAGGTATTATAGCTTATCATCTGGTTGATATTTTTGGCCTGGCCACAGAATATCAATTTAGCTGGCAGAATATAGGTGATTTTTTCTTAACAACGCAGTTTTTTGCTGTGTTGCTGGGTTTTTTGCTGGGTTATTTTATTATATTTTATGCTTTAAATCAACTGCTTAATTTTATTATGGATTTTGAAGTCAAAGTTAAAGATATAACCTGGAAAAAAATTGTTATTGCAATTATTGGACTAATTATTGGTCTTATTATTGGTGCTATTATAAATTTTGTATTTTCTATTCCTAATATTCCACGTATAGGTATGCCTTTACAGATACTAATTAACATCACCTTTACCTATATGGGTTTTGCTCTTGCAATTCATAAAGAAAAAGAAATAAGCTCTTTTCTATTTCAGAGTAATAAAGAAAATCTTGATTTTACTAAAGCTAAAAAAACTGGAAGTGACAAGATTCTAGATACAAGTGTAATTATAGATGGAAGAATTTTTGATATTTGTAAAACTGGTTTTATTGAAGGTAATTTTATTATTCCTGAATTTGTTTTAGAAGAGCTGCAGCATATTGCTGATTCTTCTGATGATTTAAAAAGAAATCGCGGCAGAAGAGGGCTTGATATTTTAAGACAAATGCAAAATGATGTTAAAATAAAGGTTAAAATTATTGATGCCGACTTTGATGAAATATCTGAAGTTGACAGTAAACTTGTTAGATTAGCTAAAAATTTGGATGCTAAAGTACTGACAAATGACTATAATTTAAATAAAGTTGCAGAACTGCAGGGAGTTAATGTGCTAAATATTAACGAGCTTGCCAATGCGGTTAAACCTGTTGTGCTGCCTGGAGAACAGATGGATGTAAAAGTTATCAAAGAAGGAAAAGAAAATGGTCAGGGAGTTGCTTATCTTGACGATGGAACAATGATTGTTATTGAAGATGGGGTTAAATATATCGGAGATGATGTTTCGGTTCTTGTAACCAGTATTCTCCAAACAGCAGCTGGACGAATGATTTTTGCTCGTCCAAAAACAAATTAAAGAGGATGGTCTTAATATGAACAAAGTAGGAGTTGTTATTGCTGCTGCTGGTCAGGGAAAAAGAATGGGTCATAATATAAACAAACAATTTTTACCTCTGCTTGGCAAACCCATTTTATATTATACTATTAAAGCTTTTGCAGATTGGGGTAAAGCAGCAGAAATTGTAATTGTGCTTAACAATAAAGAAATAGATTATTTTAAAAAGAAAATTAAAGCACTGTTTTCTTATTCTGCCCAAAAGAATTTGTCTTTAGTATCAGGAGGTAAGAGCAGAAAAGAATCGGTTTATAATGGTATTAGCTCTTTAAATGACAATATTTCTTATGTATTAATTCATGATGGGGCAAGACCTTTGATTAAAAAATTTTTAATTGAATCTACCTATCAGGCTGTAAAAAAGCATAAAGCAGTTAGCTGTGGGGTAAAAGTTAAAGACACAATTACACTTGTTGAAGACTCAATTTCTCAGCAAACTCTAAATCGAGATAAACTTCGTGCAATTCAGACCCCACAAGCATTTGAGCTGGATTTAATAAAAAAAGCACATCATAGTTATGATAAAGATAAAGCCCTTGATGATGCTTCTTTAGTAGAATTACTTGGGGAAAAAGTCTATATAGTTGATGGAGATTATAATAATCTCAAAATTACCACTGCAGAGGACTTAAAACCTGCCGAGGTAATTTTAAAGGAGAGAAGGTAATTGTTAAAAGTTGGATTTGGTTATGATAGTCATCGTTTGGTAAAGGGGAGAAAGCTGCTTTTAGGAGGGGTTGAAATCCCTTCTCAATTTGGCTTAAAAGGACACTCTGATGCAGATCTATTAATTCATGCATTAATTGATGCTCTGCTTGGAGCATTGGGTAAAGGAGATATTGGTACTCATTTTCCTGATGATGATCCTGAATATAAAGATATCAGCAGTTCAAAACTGCTTAAAAAGATTGTTTTAGAAGTTAAGGCTGAAAAATATTTGATAAATAATTGTGATCTACAAATTGTTGCAGAAAAACCTAAACTACAAAGTTATAGAGAAAAGATAGTAAATTCTCTGGCTGAAGATTTAGAGATTTCTAAAGCTAAAATTAACTTTAAGGCAACAACTAATGAAAAAATGGGTTTTGTTGGACGTGAAGAAGGAATGGCAGCTTATGCTGTTGTTAGTTTAATTGAGAAGAAATTATGGGATTTCTATAATTCCATAGAAGGAGGAGAGTAGACTGATGATGTTAGTTAAAGATATAATGACTGCTAATCCATTTACAATTAATCCAGATGCAACTATCATGGAAGCAGAGAAAATTTTATCAATAAATAAAATCGGAAGACTTTTAGTAGTAGATAATGGGGATTTAGTGGGTATGCTTACAGATGGTGATATAATTTCTGAAAAAGATCTTCAAGCACCAGTTGAAGATTTTATGTCCGAAGATTTAATTATTATCAATGAAAAAAAGACCGTTCAGGATGCAGCTAAAAAAATCTCTGATAATCATATAGGAGGTCTGCCTGTTTTTAATGATAAACAGGAGCTGGTTGGAATTGTAACCTCTGAAGATATTGTTTATGGATACTTAAAAGATGAGGAAGCAGAGATGGAGATAGAAAAGAAAACTATTACTCCAGAAAGTTCTGCGATTTATCTATCTATGACTAGAAGCAGAGATTATGAAGAATATTGGTTAAAAAAAATCCAGGGTTATGGATACAGGGGTGCAATAACCCAAACAGGAGCAAGTGCAGAAAAGCTGCCTATAAAACTGCGTGAAAGCACAACTGTTGCTGCAATTGCCAGAGGAGTTATTAATGAAAATGCCAGAGAAAAAATGGCTATTTCTAATGCAGTTAAAGATGCCTACAGTCAGTTAGCACTTGTCAATCCGGGCCTTGGTGGTGGTTTTAAAATTGCCGTTGTAAGAGGTGAAGGCCATGTTTCTGTAGCTATTTTTGGCAAATTTGGCCATGCTCTGGTTGATGGACCTGAACATCTGACTGTTGGAACAAGTGTTATTTAATATTTCTTAGGGAGGAATTTATTATAATGGATAATATAAGGTTGCGTTTTCCACCCAGTCCAACTGGGAAAATACATATTGGAAATATGAGGACTGCTCTGTTTAATTGGTTGGTTGCAGAGCAAAAAGGTGGAGAATTAGTTTTAAGAATAGAAGATACTGATCAAGCTAGATCTAGCAAAGAATTTGAAGAAATAATAATCCGTGAAATGCAGTGGTTAGGTCTTGATGCTGATGAAGGGGTTGGACTTGGTGGTGAATATGGTCCCTATCGTCAGACCGAAAGACTTGATATCTATCAAAAATACGGAGAAAAATTGTTAGAATCTGGTAGTGCATATAAATGCTACTGCACTCAAGCTGAACTAGAGGAAATGCGAAAAAAAGCAGCGGAAAATGATAAAATGCCACGCTATGATGGCAGCTGCCGCAATCTTAGCCAAAAAGAAAAAGAAGCGTATGAAGCTGAAGGTAGAGATTATGTATTAAGATTTAAGATGCCTGAAGAAGAAAGAACTATTGTTGTTGATGATATTATTCGAGGTAAAGTTGAATTTAAAAGTTCAGTTTTAGATGATTTTATAATTTTTAAATCAGATGGGATGGCAACTTATAATTTTGCAGTAGTTATTGATGATGCTTTAATGAAGATCTCCCATGTGATTAGAGGAGAAGATCATTTATCTAATACTCCTAAACAAATCATGCTTTATGAGGCGCTTAGTTTTGAGCTGCCTGAATTTGCACATTTACCATTAATTTTAGATGAGAATAAAGCAAAGCTTAAAAAGCGAAGTAAAGACTCTGTTTATGTAGGTGAGTTTAGAGAACAGGGGTATTTACCAGAAGCTTTATTTAACTTTATGGCCCTTTTAGGTTGGTCAAGTGGTGATGAAGAAGAAATTTTATCAAAAGAAGAAATTGTTGCTCGCTTTGCACTTGAAGATGTAAATAAAAGTGGAGCGGTTTTTGATAGAGAAAAATTAAATTGGATGAATGCTAAATATATTAGAGCTGCAGAGCTGCCGAGAATAGTTGAGCTTTCAATACCCTTTTTGATTGAAAGTGATTTGATTGATAAAGATTATGCTGAAGAAAATAGAGATTGGTTAGCTAAAGTAATTGATGAAGCAAGAACAGGTGTTGATTATCTTGCTCAAATACCAACCGAAGCAGAACTATTTTTAACAGATATTCAATTCGAAGATCAAGCAGCAGCAGCAGAAGAATTTAGTGGTGAAGATGTTAAATTGGTTTTTGAGTCTTTAAAAGAAAAATTATATGCAAAAAAAGAATTAACTCCTGAGAGGGTAGCAGAGATTTTCAAAGAACTAAAAAATGAATTAGATGTAGGTGGTCGAACAATTTATCATCCAACTAGACTAGCAATTACCGGTAAAGGATCTGGCCCAGAAATGACAAGTGTAATTTCAATTTTTGGAGCAGATGAAGTTGCCAAGCGGCTTGATAGTGCTCTTCAATTGGCCGAATAAAAGAATAATTAAAGAGTCTTTTCTTGAAAATAGAGAAGGCTCTTTTTAGAATATTGAGAAGAATATTTTAGCCAGAAAGGAGTGAAGTAAATGTTAAAGGTTTATAATACCTTAAATAATAAAAAAGAAAAATTTGAAACAGTAGAACCTGGTCTGGTGAGGATGTATGTCTGTGGTTTAACAGTACAAAATTACTCACACATAGGCCACATTAGAAGTGCAATCAATTATGATGTCATTCGCCGTTATTTAGAATATCAAGGTTATGAAGTAGAATACATTTCTAATTTTACTGATATTAACGAAAAAATTGTTAAAAGAGCCGAAGAAGAGGGGATGACTGCAGCAGAGCTTGCAGATAAATATGCCAATGCTTTTTTAGAAGATATTAGATCTTTTAATATTAAAGCAGCAGATCAGTATTTGCGGGTGAGCGAAAATATTGATGAAATCATAGAGATGGTATCTACCCTAATCGAAAAAAATTATGCTTATGCAATTAATGGAGATGTTTACTTTAGTGTAGATAGCTTTGAAGATTATGGTAAACTTTCCGGTAGGTCACTTGAGGATATGCAGGCAGGGGCCAGGATTGCAGTTAACGAAGATAAGAGAAATCCCTTAGATTTTGCTCTCTGGAAAAAGGTAGAGGAAGGAGAAGGTTGGGATAGCCCTTGGGGTGAAGGTTGGCCGGGCTGGCATATTGAATGCTCAGCAATGTCTATGAAAAGATTAGGGGCAACTTTTGATATTCATGGTGGAGGAGTAGATCTAATCTTCCCTCATCATGAAAATGAAATAGCTCAATCTGAAGCTTACAGCGGTCAGAAATTTGTTAAATATTGGCTGCATAATGGAACTGTTAATCTGAGTGGAGAAAAAATGTCTAAATCACAGGGCAACTTTTTTACCAGTCGAGAAGTTTTAAAAGAATTTCCAGCTCAGGTAATTAGATATTTCTTATTAACAAGACATTACAGAAGTCCTATCGATTTTTCATATGAGAAATTAGAAGAAGCAGAAACTTCACTGAATAGATTAGCAAATACCCGCCAGGAGCTTGCCAAAGTTTTAAGTGGTGATATAGAATCATCTTCTGGTGATCAGTTAGACAAAGAATTTTTAGAAAAAACTAAAGAAAAAAGAAGTGAATTCAAAAAAGCACTTGATGATGATTTTAATACTGCAGAAGCAATAGGTGTTTTACATGATTTTGTGGGAGAAATTAATTCTTATATAAATCGTTCTGATTTCAGCCTCAATGAGAAAAACTTTTCTATTTTAGAAGAAAGTGAAGAATTGTTTTTAGAATTAGCTGCTGTTTTAGGTCTTAAATTTTCAGTAGAAAAGGGCAAAACTAAAGATGATGGTTTAGTTGAACCTTTAATTGAACTATTACTTGAGTTAAGGCAAAAAGCTAGAGATAACAATAACTGGGAAGAGGCCGACTTAATCAGAGATCAACTTAAAGAAATCGGGATTGAGGTAACTGATACTCAAAGAGGAACCGAATGGGAAATTGTTCAAACAGAAGAGGAGAATTAAGATGCAGGTAAAGCCAAAGGCTAAACTGATCGATTATAGTGAAAATCCGGAAAGAAATGTAGCAATTGCTGCTAGACTATGTTATTCCAAAGCTGGGGCAGAAGAACTGGAAGAGAAGATGTCACAGGAAGAAATGAACAATCTGGTTAGAAAAGTCGTTTCACTGGGTCATCATTCCACTTTAGAACATAGCTACTTTTATTTTCATATTGTCTGCAGTCGGGTGGCAAGTCATCAGCTTGTCAGACAGAGAGTAGGAACATCATACAGTCAGCGCTCTCAACGTTATGTTAAAGAAGATGATTTTGATTATATTACACCTCCCAAAATAGCTAAAAACGAAAAAGCAGCTGCAGAATATGAAGAGTGGATGGAAAAAGGCCGCAAAATCTATAATAAAATGCTGGAGCAAGATATTCCAGCTGAAGATGCCCGCTTTGTTTTGCCAACAGTTAAAACAAATCTGATGGTATCATATAATGCCCGCTCTCTTTATCATTTTTTTAGTTTGCGCTGCTGTACCAGAGCTCAATGGGAAATTAGAACTCTGGCCAATCAAATGTTAAAACAGGTTAAAGAAGTATCACCTGTTCTTTTTGAAAAAGCAGGAGCTCCCTGTATTGCAGAAGCTTATTGCCCAGAAGGGGAAATGTCCTGTGGGCGGATTGAAAGAATAAAAAAAAGGAATGATAATTAATGCCAAGAATTGAAGGAAGAAATGCTGTTTATGAAGCACTTCGGGCCGGCAGGAAAATACACCGGATTTATATTAAAGAAAAGAGTTCTGCTGAGATCATAGATGAAATTTTAGAAATGGCTCAAAAAAACAATATACCAATTACCAGAATTTCGAATAAAAAATTATCTGAAACTGCTCGTTCACATGCTCATCAGGGTATAATTGCAGAAGCCGATCATTTAAAAGAATATGATATCAATGATATAATAAAGATCAAAGCAGAAAAAGATGGTGATTCCCTGATTATCATCTTGGATGAAATAAAAGATCCTCATAACTTTGGAGCCATAATTAGAACTGCTTATGCTGCTGGAGCAGATGCAGTTGTTTATCAGGATAGAAGGGCAGTTGATATTACTCCGGTTGTTTTAAAAGCTGCGGCAGGTGCAGCAGAACATTTACCACTGGTCAAAGTTTCTAATATCAATTATGCTATTAAAGCACTTAAAGATGCCCATTATTGGGTTGTAGGTGCAGATGCAGCAGCAGAAAAAAGTCATTTTGCTGCAGATTTTTCTGGCTCAACAGCACTTGTGATTGGTAGTGAAGGTAGTGGCTTAAGAAGACTTGTTAGAGAGAATTGTGATTTTTTAGTTAAGATTCCAATGAAGGGTCAGCTAGGCTCTCTAAATGCTTCAGTTGCAGCTGCAGTTATAATTTATGAAATTTTCCGTCAGGAAGAAAAAGATAATTCTTGACGAAAGTTTTTTAAACAAGTATAATAGATTATGTAATGGATAAGGGAGGGATTCTGCTTGAAAATGAATGCTCATGAACTTAACTTTGATGATATTACTATGGAAGAGTATAAACAGATGAGCGATGATGAGCTTGTCGAACTGGTTCACCAGGGAGATATGGAAGCTCAAGAAACCCTAATTAGAAGATATAAAAACTTTGTCTTAGCTAAATCAAGATCATATTTCTTAGTTGGGGCAGATAGGGAAGACATTGTTCAGGAAGGTATGATTGGTCTTTACAAAGCTGTGCGAGATTATAAGATTGAAAGACTTGCTTCATTTAGAGCTTTTGCTGAACTCTGTATTACAAGGCAGATAATTACTGCTATTAAGGCTGCAACTCGCCAAAAACATCAGCCGCTTAATACCTATATATCTTTAAACAAACCTATTTATGATGAAGAATCTGATAGAACCCTGCTTGATGTACTTAAAGGGGGTAAACTTTCAAATCCAGAATCACTATTTATCAGCAATGAAACATATGACTTAATAGAATCAGAAATATCATCTATGTTAAGTGATTTAGAGTTCGATGTATTACAGGAATACTTAGATGGTAAATCTTATCAAAAAATTGCGGATACCCTTGACAAACATGTTAAATCAGTTGATAATGCTTTACAGAGAGTAAAAAGAAAATTAGAAGTCTTTCTAGAAAAAAATGATATCTAGAAAATACTTCTGATTTTAATAAATATAAACTGTTATTTTTTAAATGACAGTAAACGGCCTGCAGCCGACAGGCCTTTTTTATGGATTTTTATTCGGAAAGTTAAAAAAGGAAAAGTTAAATTTTTAAGGGGGAAGAAAACCAATGGCAAAAGAGAAATTTGAAAGAACCAAACCACATGTTAACATAGGAACAATAGGCCATGTTGACCATGGGAAGACAACACTGACAGCGGCAATCACAACAGTGCTGGCAAACTACGGTGGAGCAGAAGTAAGGGCATTTGATACAATTGATAATGCACCAGAAGAAAAAGAAAGAGGAATCACAATAGCAACAGCTCACGTAGAGTATCAGACAGAAAACAGACACTATGCTCACGTAGATTGTCCAGGTCACGCAGATTATGTAAAGAACATGATCACAGGAGCAGCTCAGATGGATGGAGCGATCCTGGTAGTAAGTGCAGCCGATGGACCTATGCCTCAGACAAGAGAGCATATCCTGCTGGCAAGACAGGTAGGGGTACCAAGTATTGTAGTATTCCTAAACAAAGCAGATATGGTAGATGATGAGGAATTAATAGAGTTAGTAGAGATGGAAGTAAGAGAATTATTAGACGAATATGACTTCCCAGGAGACGATATTCCAGTGATAGTAGGTTCAGCTTTAAAAGCACTGGAAAATGGAGATCCACAAGGAGAATGGGGAAGCAAGATTATAGAATTAATGGAAGCAGTAGACAGCTACATTCCAGAACCACAAAGAGAAACAGACAAGCCATTTTTGATGCCTGTAGAAGATGTATTTTCAATTACAGGACGTGGAACAGTGGCGACAGGTCGTGTGGAAAGAGGAACCTTACATCCACAGGATGAGGTAGAAATAGTAGGAATCAAAGAAACAGAAACTACAGTAGTAACAGGAGTAGAGATGTTCCGTAAGTTACTGGATGAAGCGGTAGCAGGAGATAATATTGGAGCATTATTAAGAGGAGTAAAGAGAGAAGATATAGAAAGAGGACAGGTATTAGCAGAGCCTGGAAGTATAACACCTCATACAAAGTTTCATGCAGAGGTATATGTACTAAGTAAAGATGAGGGTGGAAGACACACACCATTTTTTGATGGATATAGACCTCAGTTTTACTTTAGAACAACAGATGTAACAGGAGATATTCATTTACCAGAAGGAGTAGACATGGTAATGCCGGGAGATAATATTGAGATGACAGGAGAGCTAATTACTCCAATAGCTATGGAAGAAGGACTACGTTTTGCAATTCGTGAAGGTGGTCATACAGTTGGAGCTGGAGTTGTGACCGAAATTATTGAGTAACTTAAAACTGCAGAGTTATTCTTAATTCAATTTACTTTAATTAAGTATAAAAACTTAAATTTAACTCAATAGACATGTGCAGGCCTTCTGCACATGTTTTTTTTCTAAATAATATTGACAATTGCCTTAAGATATGTTAAATTTATTAAGGCTATGAATAATTAAAATAATTATTAAAAACAAAGCAGAGCATGTTTAATCTAACTTTATTATATAGATTTAAAGAGGACTTGTTTGGCCGAGGAGGTGGATTTACGGTGAGAGAAATAATCACACTGGAATGTAATGAATGTAAGAATCGCAATTATTCTACCAAGAAAAACAAGAAAAACACAAAAGATAGACTGGAACTGAAAAAATATTGTAAGTTTTGCAAGGAGCATACCCTCCATCGTGAAACAAAGTAGATATACTTAATATTTTAAGTTGAGGAAGTGATTTAAAATGGCAAAAGAACTAGGGTTTTTTGGCAAAATAACTAAGTTTATTAAGCAGGTTAGAGGAGAGCTTAAAAAGGTTAATTGGCCAAACAAAAAAGAACTTACTTCAAATACTCTAGTAGTTATTTTAACGGTAATTGCTTTAATAATTTTTATTGGTATTATTGATTTAACACTGGCTAATATAATAACTCCACTTATTACTTGATTGAGGAGGTGAGGATTCTTAGCCGAATCCTTAAATATGACTGAAGAAAGCAAATGGTATGTTGTCCACACTTATTCTGGACATGAGAAAAAAGTTAAGGCAAATCTTGAAAAAAGAATAGCCAGTACCGGTATGGAAGATAATATTTTTCGTATTCTTGTTCCAACAGAAGAAAAAATCGAAAAGAAAAAGGGTAAAGACGAGGTTGTAAAAAAACGAATCTTTCCCGGCTATATTCTCCTGCAGATGGACTTAAATGATAAATCATGGTATGTTGTAAAAAACACACCAGGAGTTATCGGCTTTGTAAGTGGTGGTAATAAACCATTACCTGTAGAAAAAGACGAAATAGATAATATATTGCGGAGTATGGGAGAAAAAGCTAAAAAGGTAACAGTTGAATTTGAAGTTGGAGATCAAATTGTTGTAACTAGTGGACCTTTTGAAGATTTTGAAGGTATAGTAAAAGAAATTCATCCTGAACAGGGTAAGGTAAAGGTTTTAGTTTCAATGTTTGGCCGAGAAACACCTGTTGAGCTTGAATTTTCTCAAATTAAAACTACTTAAATAGATTGATAAATTTAGATATTATTATGGATGAAAGGGGTGTTTTAAGATGGCTAAGAGTGTTATGACTGTAATTAAATTACAAATACCTGGCGGACAGGCTAATCCTGCACCACCAGTTGGACCTGCTCTAGGACAGCATGGAGTAAATATCATGGAATTCTGTAAAGCATTTAATGCTAAAACACAGGAAAATCAGGGTACATTGATTCCGGTAGAAATTACCGTTTATCAAGATCGCAGCTTTGATTTTATTACTAAAACTCCACCAGCTGCAGTATTATTAAAACAGGCAGCAGGTATTGATACCGCTTCTGGAGAACCTAATGTAAATAAGGTTGCTACAGTAAGCAAAGATGCGGTTCAAAAGATTGCTGAAACAAAAATGCAGGATTTAAATGCAGGTAGTTTAGAAGCAGCAATGAGTATGATCGAAGGTACAGCAAGAAGTATGGGTATTTTGGTTGAATAATTATAATCAATTTATAGATTAAAACGTTTAAAATATGTGGGAGGTTATTAAAAACCGTTAATACCACAAAGGAGGAAGTATAATGGCAAAAAGCAGACGTTATCAAGAAACAGCAAAAAAAGTTGATAAAGAAAAACTCTATGCACCAGAAGCAGCATTTGAACTTGTAAAAGAACTGGCAACTGCTAATTTTGACGAAACAATCGAACTTTCAGCAAAACTAGGGGTTAATCCTAAACATGCTGATCAGAATATTAGAGGTACTGTAGTTTTACCAGAAGGTACTGGTCAGGAGATTACCTTAGTTGTTTTTGCAAAAGGTGAAAAAGCCAAAGAGGCTGAAGAAGCCGGAGCAGACTTTGTTGGCGGAGAAGAATTAGCCGAAAAAATTGAAGGTGGCTGGTTAGATTTTGATCTAGCTGTTGCTACACCTGATATGATGAGTGTTGTTGGTCGTTTAGGTAGAATTTTAGGACCAAAAGGTTTAATGCCTAATCCAAAAGCAGGAACAGTTACTTTTGAATTAGAAAAAGCTGTGGCAGAATTTAAAGCTGGTAAGATTGAATATAGGGTAGATAAAACCGGTATTGTTCATATTCCGCTTGGAAAAGCTTCTTTTAGTGAAGAACAATTACTGAATAACTATCACAAAATAATGGATACTCTGGCTAAAGAGCGTCCTGCAGCTGCAAAGGGAAAATTCTTTAGAACTCTAGCGGTTTCCCCAACAATGGGACCTGCGGTAAAAATTGATCCAGCTGCAACAATGACATTTATTGGCCGCTAAATAAACTTGACCTAAATTTATTTTTGTGTTATAGTTACTTAGAAATGAATATAGCTTATCCGAAGACAGCAGGGGCGTAATGCTTAAACTTCCTGCCGAGGTGAAGACTTCTGCAAATTATTTTTGCACTTATACCTCCTGCCTGTCGACAGGAGGTTTTTTTAATTACTTGGAAAATTATATCTAATGTTTTTATTTTGAGGGGGGTGAAAATGTGGCAAGACCAGAAAAAGAAGCCGTTGTTAACGAATTAACAGATAAATTTAGTAGTGCTAAATCTATAGTAATAACTGATTATCTTGGCTTAAATGTTGCTGAAATGACTGAATTAAGAAAGCAGTTAAGAGAAGCAGGAGTAGAGTTTAAAGTTGTAAAAAATACTCTGGCTACTATCGCTGCTAATGAAGTTGAAATGGAAGCTATGACAGAATTTTTCTCAGGCCCAACAGCAATTGCCTTTGGAGAAGATGATGCAGTGTCACCAGCTAAAATTTTAGTAGAATTTGCTAAAGACCATGATGTTATCGAGATAAAGGCTGGTCTTTTAAATGGAGAAATTATAAGTAAAGAAAAAGTACAGTCCCTGGCTGAAATACCTTCCAGAGAAGAATTACTTGCACAAGCTTTTGCAAATATGAAAGCACCCCTTACTGGATTGGTTAATGTATTACAGGGTAATATTCGCGGTTTAGTTCAGGTGTTAGGGCAAATTAAAGATCAAAAAGCTTAAAAAACATAAGGAGGATTTATTATAATGAATAAAGAAGAAATTATTAAAGCAATTGAAGAGATGAGTGTTTTAGAACTTTCAGAACTGGTAGAAGAATTAGAAGACAAATTTGGTGTTAGTGCTGCTGCTCCTGTTGCAGTTGCTGGTGGAGCTGCTGGTGGAGACGCTGCTGCAGAAGAACAAACAGAATTTGATGTTTTCTTAGCTGAAATTGGCAGCAAGAAAATTAAAGTAATCAAAGCTGTACGTGAATTAACAGGTCTTGGTCTTAAAGAAGCTAAAGGTGTTGTTGATGATGCACCAGGAAATATCAAAGAAGGACTAAGCAAAGAAGACGCTGAAGAAATGAAAGAAAAGCTTGAAGAAGCTGGTGCAACTGTAGAACTTAAATAAGAAATATATAAATAATAATTTTAAGATAGTCCTGCTGTTTAAATACAGTAGGGCTATTTTTCATCATATATATAATAAATATTCGCTTAAAAGTTCTTGACAAGTCATGACAGCTGTGCTATCATTATTAGATGTCTATAGGGTTAATGATTTGATTATACAATGGGATAGTTTCGGCTAATTAAAAGTATTTCCTGGGGGTGCAATGATGTCAACGGTAAGGGAAAGACGTAGTTTTAGCAAGATTGAAGACGCGATGGATTTGCCAGACCTGATTTATACACAGTTAAACTCTTACCAGTGGTTTCTGGAAGAAGGTTTAAAAGAAGTTTTTGCAGAAATTTCTCCGATAGAAGATTTTTCTGAGAATCTGGTATTAGAATTTGTTGATTATTATTTAGAAGATCCCGAGTACACGGTACAGGAATGTCGGGATAGAGATGATACTTACTCTGCTTCTTTGCAGGTTAAAGTTAGATTGATCAATAAAGAAACAGGGGAAGTAAAAGAACAAGAAGTTTTTATGGGAGATTTCCCATTAATGACTGACAAGGCAACATTTATCATAAATGGAGCTGAAAGAGTTGCAGTAAATCAGTTAGTTAGATCATCTGGTGTTTATTTTAGTGATGAAAGAACCAAAGATGGACGTCGTTTAATAACAGGTAGTATTATACCTAATCGAGGTGCCTGGATAGAGTTTGAATATGATAAAAAAAGGATCATCTCTGTACGGGTTGATAGAACAAGAAAACTTCCATCAACTGTATTACTAAGAGCACTTGGTTTTGGAACTGATTCTGAAATCATTGATGAATTTGGTGATTCTGAAGTAATTCATGATACTTTAGAAAGAGATAGTACAGAGTCGAAGGAAGAAGCATTGATAGAATTATATAAACGCCTTCGTCCGGGAGAACCACCAACAGTTGAAAGTGCAACTAATCTTTTGGATTCACTATTTTTTGATCACAAAAGATATGATATGGCCGCTGTAGGTCGTTATAAATTAAATAAAAAATTAGAGTTAGATGTTGATAAAGATAGAAAATATTTGCATATAGATGATATTGTAGAAACTGTTAGATATATGGTTAATTTAATTTATCATCAAAATGATGCTTATATAGATGATATTGATCATTTAGGTAATAGACGTTTAAAAACAGTAGGAGAATTACTGCAAAATCAGTTTAGAATTGGACTTTCCAGGATGGAAAGAGTAGTACGGGAGAGAATGACTATTCAGGATGTGGATGTTGTAACACCACAGGCCCTGATTAATACTCGTCCTGTAGTTGCTTCTATTCAGGAATTTTTTGGCAGCAGTCAGCTTTCACAATTTATGGATCAGACCAATCCGATGTCTGAGTTAACCCATAAAAGAAGGTTAAGTGCTTTAGGACCTGGTGGTTTAAGTAGAGAACGAGCTGGTTTTGATGTACGTGATGTTCACCATTCTCATTATGGAAGGATTTGTCCTATTGAAACACCAGAGGGGCCAAATATTGGCCTGATTGGTACTATGGGAACCTATGCTAAAACAAATGAGTTTGGATTTTTAATGACTCCTTATCGAAGAGTAGTAGATAATCAGGTTACAGAACAAATTGATTACTTAACAGCTGATGAAGAAGATAAATATATCATTGCTCAGGCAAACTCTGAACTTGATGAAGATAATAAATTTGTCAGTGAATTTGTTGTAGCTCGTAAAAGAGGAGACATTTTAGAAGTTCATCCTGATGATATTGATTATATGGATGTTTCAACCAAGCAGCTGGTAGGAGTTTCTGCTGCTATGATTCCATTTTTAGAAAATGATGATGCAAACAGAGCTCTTATGGGAGCTAATATGCAGCGTCAGGCAGTACCACTGATGATTACTGATGCTCCAATTGTTGCAACCGGTATGGAATATAAGGCAGCAAAGGATTCAGGAGCAGTAGTAATTGCTGAAAAAGGTGGAGAGGTTGTTAATGTAACCTCTAATAAAATAATGATTAAAAACGAAGAAGGTTTAATCGACAGTTATAAATTAATGAAATATAAGCGTTCCAATCAGGGTAGCTGTATGAATCAAAAACCTATAGTTGAAAAAGGCGATATTGTTGAAGCAAATGATATTATTGCTGATGGTCCTTCAACCGAAAAAGGTGAGATGGCATTGGGTAGAAATACTTTGATCGCTTTTATGCCCTGGGAAGGCTATAATTATGAGGATGCTATTTTAATAAGTGAAAACTTAGTTAAAGAGGATTCGTTTACTACTATCCATATAGAAGAACATGAAGCAGAAGCCAGAGATACAAAACTTGGGCCTGAAGAAATTACCCGTGATATTCCTAATGTCGGTGAAAGTGCTCTTAAAAATCTTGACGAAAGAGGAATAATTAGGGTTGGGGCTGAAGTTGAAGAAGGTGACATTTTAGTTGGTAAAGTAACTCCAAAAGGAGAAACCGAATTATCAGCTGAAGAAAGGCTTTTAAGAGCTATTTTTGGTGAAAAAGCTAGAGAGGTAAGAGACACATCTCTTAAAGTTCCCCATGGAGAAGAGGGTAAAGTTGTAGATGTAAAAGTCTTTTCTCGGGAGCAGGGAGATGATTTAAAACCTGGTGTTAATAGATTGGTAAGGGTTTATGTTGCCACCAAGCGTAAAATATCTGTTGGTGATAAACTTGCCGGACGCCATGGTAACAAGGGTGTTATTTCCAGAATACTACCTGAAGAAGATATGCCCTTCCTACCAAACGGTGAACCTGTAGAAATAGTCTTAAATCCATTAGGTGTACCTTCCAGGATGAATATTGGTCAGGTGCTTGAAACTCATCTTGGTATGGCAGCTAAAGAACTTGGGATTTATACTGAAACACCTGTCTTTAATGGTGCTACAGAGATTGAAGTGGAAGATGTTTTAGAAGAGGCCGGTTTAGCCAGAGATGGAAAAACAGTCCTTTATGATGGTAGGACCGGGGAAAGATTTGAAGGTAGAGTAACAGTAGGTCTGATGTATATACTTAAATTACATCACCTGGTAGATGATAAGCTTCATGCACGTTCTACAGGCCCTTATTCTCTTGTTACACAGCAGCCTTTAGGAGGTAAAGCTCAATTTGGTGGTCAGCGTTTTGGTGAGATGGAAGTTTGGGCACTTGAAGCATATGGTGCTGCTTACACCCTCCAGGAAATGTTGACTGTTAAATCTGATGATGTTGTGGGAAGGGTAAAAGCCTATGAAGCAATAGTCAAAGGAGAAAATGTACCTGAACCAGGTATCCCGGAATCATTTAAGGTTCTGATCAAAGAGATGCAGAGTTTAGGTTTAGATGCCAGGATATTTACTTCTGATGAAGAAGAACTACAGGTTGCAGAAAATGAAGACGAAATGATGGAAACCGCACAAAAACTTGGTCTTGATACTGATTTAAAACTTAGTCGTGATAATGATGATAATGACGAATAATTACACTATAGAAAGGGGAGAGACCCTTGTTAAATGTGAATAATTTCGATTCAATGAGGATCGGAGTTGCTTCTGCAGAACAGATACGTGACTGGTCCCGAGGCGAGGTCAAAAAACCTGAAACTATTAATTATAGAACATTAAAGCCGGAAAAAGATGGGCTTTTCTGTGAGAAAATTTTTGGTCCAACCAAAGACTACGAATGTCACTGTGGAAAATACAAGCGGGTTCGCTATAAAGGTGTGGTGTGTGACCGCTGTGGAGTAGAGGTAACTAGATCTAAAGTGAGAAGAGAAAGAATGGGGCATATTGAATTAGCTGCACCATGCACACACATTTGGTATTTCAAAGGCATCCCCAGTCGTCTGGGTTTAATTATGGATATGTCACCACGGGCTCTAGAAAAAGTAATCTATTTTGTTCATTATATAGTAACAGATCCCGGTGATACTCCATTAAGCGAAAAACAGCTGCTGCCTGAAAGTGAATATCGTGAAGCAAAAATGAAATACGGTAATAGTTTCAAAGCTGAAATGGGAGCTGAAGCTGTTAAAGAACTACTGGGTAGAATAGATGTAGACAAAGAGGTAAGAGAATTAAAAAAAGAAGTAAAAGAAGCAACCGGACAGCGCCGCAAAAGAGCTGTACGCAGGCTTGAAGTTATGGATGGGCTTTTAGAATCTAAACTTAATCCTGCTAACTTGGTTCTTGATGCGATTCCTGTAATTCCACCTGATTTAAGACCTATGGTTCAGCTTGATGGTGGTCGCTTTGCTACTTCTGACTTAAATGATTTATATAGAAGAGTAATAAATCGTAATAATAGATTGAAAAGACTGCTAGATCTTGGAGCTCCTGAGATTATCATCCGCAATGAAAAAAGGATGCTGCAGGAATCAGTAGATGCCTTAATCGATAATGGTAGAAGAGGAAGACCAGTCACTGGAGCTGGAAATAGACCCCTTAAATCTTTAAGTGATATGCTTAAAGGTAAACAGGGACGTTTCCGTCAGAATCTACTTGGTAAAAGGGTAGATTATTCAGGACGTTCTGTTATAGTTGTTGGTCCTGATCTGAAAATGCATCAGTGTGGTTTACCTAAAAAAATGGCTTTAGAATTATTTAAACCTTTTGTAATGAAAGGCTTAGTTGAAGAAGGTCATGCTCATAACATTAAAAATGCTAAAAGAATGGTTGAAGATGTAGATGAAGCAGTTTGGGGTATTTTAGAAGAATGTATCAAAGATCATCCTGTACTTTTAAACAGGGCACCAACACTGCATAGATTAGGTATTCAGTCTTTTGAGCCTGTTTTGGTTGAAGGAAAGGCTATTAAATTACATCCACTGGTTTGTCCAGCTTATAATGCTGACTTTGATGGTGACCAGATGGCTGTTCACCTTCCTTTATCAGCTGAGGCTCAAACAGAATCCAGACTTTTAATGTTATCAACCACTAATTTATTAAACCCTTCAGATGGGAGTCCAATTACCATTCCAACTCAGGATATGGTTTTAGGAATCTTTTACTTAACTACTCTTAAAGAAGGTCAAGCCGGTGAGGGTAAAATATTTGCAAATAGTGATGAAGCTGTCAGAGCACATCAAACTGACAAAGTTCATCTGCAGTCACCAGTTAAAGTTAGAATTAATGGAGAATTGATAGAAACAACAATTGGTAGAGTTATTTTTAATGAAGCACTACCAAATACAATGCCTTATCAAAATAAAAGAATTGCTAAAAGTGATCTTGGAGATTTAATTACCGATCTTTATGATGAGGTTGGTAATGATATAACTGCTGAAACACTGGATAAGATCAAAGAAATGGGTTATGATTATGCAACAAGATCTGGTATTTCCATTGCAGTTAGTGATGCAGAAATCCCACCTGCAAAAGAAGAAATTGTATCAAATGCAGAGGATAAAGTACATCAAATCGAAAATCATTACCGCAGAGGTGCAATTACAGAAAACGAACGTTATCAAAAGGTTGTTGATATCTGGAACAAAGCCAAAGATGATGTCACAGATGAACTGCTTGATAACTTAGATGAAAGCAATAACATTTTTATAATGGCAATTTCAGGTGCTCGTGGTAATACCTCTCAGATTTCTCAGTTGGCAGGTATGCGGGGTCTGATGGCTGATCCATCAGGAAGAATCATCGATGTTCCAATCCGTTCAAGTTTCCGTGAAGGTCTTGATGTTTTAGAATATTTCTTATCAACTCACGGGGCACGTAAAGGATTAGCAGATACAGCTTTAAGAACAGCTGACTCAGGTTATTTAACCAGAAGGTTGGTTGATGTATCTCAGGATGTTATCGTTAGAGAAGAAGATTGTGGAACAGAGCAGGGAATAACAGTTGAAGCAATTGGTGCTAAAGGTAAAACAGCTGTTGAGCCATTATCAGAAAGATGTGTGGGTCGTTTTGCTGCTGAAGATATTCACTCTCCTGAAAGTGGAGATATTATTATAGAAGCTAATACAATGATCGATAAGAAAACCATGAATAAAATAGAAGCAGCAGGTATAGAAGAAGTCAAAATAAGATCAGTTCTTACCTGTGAATCACAACACGGTGTCTGCCGTAAATGTTATGGTAAAAACCTTGCAACAGGTAAATTGGTAGATATCGGAGAATCAATTGGTATTGTTGCAGCCCAATCAATTGGTGAGCCTGGAACCCAGCTGACAATGCGTACCTTCCATACAGGTGGTGTTGCTGGAGATGATATTACTCAGGGTCTGCCTAGAGTAGAGGAGCTTTTTGAAGGTAGAACTCCAAAAGGTCAGGCTATAATGACCGAAAGAGAAGGTTATGTAACTGTAGTAGAAAAGAAAAATTCCAAAAGAGTTGTTGTCGAAAATGATGAAGGTAAAAAGAAAACCTATAAAATACCTTATGGTTCCAAGATGATTGTAAAAGACGGTGATCATGTAACCGAAGGAGATAAGTTGACTGAAGGACCATTAGATCCTAATGTTTTACTTAAAGTAAAAGGTGAAAAAGCAGTTCAAAATTATCTTCTAGAAGAGGTACAAAATGTTTATCGTTCCCAAGGGGTAGAAATTAATGATAAACATATCGAGGTTATTATCCGTCAGATGATGAAGAAACTAAAGATCATCAAACCTGGTGATACAGAATTACTGCCTGGTGGACTTGTAAACCGTTATGATTACCGTAAGGCAAATAAAGAAGCAGCTGCTAATAATAAAGAAACAGCTGTGGCAAAACCAGAACTACTTGGTATTACCAAAGCTTCACTTGCTACAGATTCATTCTTATCTGCAGCTTCATTCCAGGAAACAACCAGAGTACTTACCGAAGCTTCTTTAGAAGGTAAGGTTGATCCTCTGATGGGACTAAAAGAAAATGTAATTATTGGTCAGTTAATCCCAGCTGGTACCGGAATGAGCTATTACAGAGATATAGATGTAGTAAAAGAAGATGGCACACTTTTTGAAGATCTTAAAGAAACTTTAACAGATGTAGAATAGTAATTTAAGAGCAATTCTCCCATTATAATATTAAGATCATTTGGCTTATATTTTCTTATAATTTTGATGGGAGAATCTCTTTTGATTTTATTCTTGACAAGGCGCCCTAAAGCTGTTAAACTATTTAAGTGTGCTTAGGAAAGAAGGATTTTGGAGGTTAGTTAGATTGATAGAAGATAATAATGATATTAAAATGCTTGTTGGAAGCAAACAAACTTTAAAAGCTATTCAAAATGATGAAGTTAAAAAGATTTTTTTGGCCGAAGATATTGACCAGCCTCTTAAATTAAAAATTTTACAGGCTGTTAAAGATAATAATATTCCTATCGAAATATTTGCAAGTAAAAGTGAACTGGGCAGAGTATGTGGAATCGATGTTTCTGCAGCTACTGCAGCTTTATTGAAATAATTGGAAGGAGGTGGGATTGCATGCCGACAATTAGTCAGTTGATCCGTAAAGGTCGTGACCAGACTAAAAAGAAGACTTCCGCTCCTGCTTTGGAGGGTTCTCCACAGAAAAGGGGTGTCTGTACAAGAGTATATACCGCTACTCCTAAAAAGCCTAACTCTGCTTTAAGAAAAGTAGCTCGTGTACGTTTAACTAATGGAAAAGAGGTTACAGCCTATATTCCTGGTATTGGACATAATTTACAGGAACACTCTGTTGTTTTAGTTAGAGGTGGAAGAGTTAAAGACTTACCAGGTGTTAGATATCATATTGTTAGAGGAGCACTTGATACAGCTGGAGTTGAAGACAGGAAACAAGGACGCTCCAAGTATGGTGTTAAAAAACCGAAATAAAAAGGGGGGATTTTAGTGCGCAAAAATAGAGCTGAAAAAAGAGACGTTACGCCAGATCCGGTATATGATGATGTTATTGTAAGTAGAATTATTAATAAATTAATGTTAGATGGTAAAAAAGGGCTGGCCGAAAAAGCATTTTACAGTGCCCTTGATATAATTTCTGAACAAACTGGTGAAGATGCATTAACAGTAGTTAATGAAGCACTGGAAAATATAAAACCTGCACTTGAGGTTAAATCAAGACGTGTTGGTGGTTCAAATTATCAGGTACCTGTAGAAGTTGATGAAAATCGTAAAATTACTTTAAGTCTGCGCTGGTTAGTTACATCTGCCAGAGCACGCAACGAAAGAACCATGAGGGAAAGAATTGCTGGAGAATTAATGGATGCATATAATAATACAGGCGGCGCAGTTAGAAAGAAAGAAGAAGTCCATCGTATGGCTGAAGCAAACAGAGCTTTTGCTCATTATAGGTGGTAATTTAGTTGCGTGATGGATGTATAATATATATAAGGGGGGAGAATAGTGGCCCGACAATTTCCACTAGAAAAAACACGTAACATTGGAATAATGGCACATATTGATGCTGGAAAAACGACTACAACCGAAAGAATTCTTTATTATACAGGTCGAGTTCATAAAATGGGAGAAACACATGATGGTGCATCTGTAATGGATTGGATGGAACAGGAGCAGGAAAGAGGTATTACAATTACTTCTGCTGCAACTACCTGTCAATGGGATAACAATCGAATTAACATTATAGATACGCCCGGACACGTGGACTTCACTGTAGAGGTAGAGAGATCACTTAGAGTTCTGGATGGTGCAATTGCACTTTTCTGTTCTGTAGGTGGTGTAGAACCACAATCCGAAACTGTCTGGAGACAGGCTGATAAATATAAAGTTCCCAGAATAGCCTTTGTAAATAAAATGGATAGAATGGGAGCAGATTTTTTCAGAGCTGTTGAGATGATGAAAGATAGACTTGGTGCTAATGCAGTACCAATTCAACTTCCAATTGGAAGTGAGGATAGTTTTGATGGTGTTGTAGACTTAGTTGAGATGGATGCTATTGTTTATGAAGATGAACTTGGTGTTAATTTTGATAGAGTTGAAATACCTGAAGAGATGCAAGAAAAAGCTGAGGAGTACCGTGAAATATTAATGGAAGTCCTGGCTGAAGAAGATGACGAATTTATGATGAAATATTTAGAAGGTGAAGTTACTACTGATGAAATTAAAGAATTACTTCGTCAGGCAGTATTAAATGTAAATGTGGTTCCAGTTCTCTGTGGATCAGCATTTAAAAACAAAGGTGTACAGATGCTGCTGGATGCAGTTATCGATTATATGCCTTCACCTGTTGATGTACCTGCAATTGAAGGAATTAATCCTGAAACTGAAGAAACTGAAACAAGAGCAGCAGATGATGATGCTCCATTTTCTGCCCTGGCTTTTAAAATTATGGCAGATCCATATGTTGGTAAACTTGCTTTCTTTAGATCGTATTCTGGAACCTTAGAAGCAGGGTCATATATATATAATTCAACCACTGATAAAAGAGAAAGGGTTGGACGTATACTTCAGATGCATGCTAATCGCCGTGAAGAACGCGATGAAATATATGCAGGAGACCTTGGTGCTGCAGTTGGTCTAAAAAATACAAGTACAGGAGATACACTTTGTGATAAAGATCATCCGATTGTATTAGAATCAATGGAGTTTCCGGAACCTGTTATTGATGTTGCAATTGAGCCCAAAAGTAAAGCAGACCAGGATAAATTAGGAGAAGCTTTACAGAGGCTGGCAGAAGAAGACCCAACATTTAGGGTTCGCAGTGATGAAGAAACAGGTCAGACTATAATTCAGGGTATGGGTGAATTACATCTTGAAGTAATAGTAGATCGTCTTTTAAGAGAATTTAAAGTTGATGCAAATATTGGTAAGCCTAAGGTTGCTTATCGTGAAACTGTAACCAAAAAGGTTAGCGGTATTGAAGGTAAATTCATTCGTCAGTCCGGTGGACGTGGACAATATGGTCATGTTGTAATGGACATTGAGCCCCAAAAACAGGGTGAAGGATTTGAATTTGAAGACAACATTACCGGTGGAGCAATACCTAAAGAATATATTCCTTCTGTAGAAGATGGAATAAAAGAAGCTATGGAAAATGGAATCATGGCCGGATATCCGGTTGTTGATATCAAAGTTTCTTTAAATGATGGTAGTTACCATGAAGTTGACTCTTCTGAAATGGCTTTTAAAATTGCCGGTTCAATGGGCTTTAGACAGGGAGCTAAAAAAGCAAACCCAGCTATTTTAGAACCAGTAATGAGTGTTGAAGTTGTAGTACCAGAGGAATATATGGGTGATGTTATTGGTGATTTAAACGGACGTCGGGGAAGAGTAGAAGGAATGGATTCCAGAGCTAATGCTCAGGTTATAAATGCTTATGTACCTCTTTCTGAGATGTTTGGTTATGCAACCGATTTAAGATCAAAAACTCAAGGTAGAGCGACATATACTATGCAGTTCTCTCATTATGAGAAAGCACCTAAAAATATTGCAAAAGAAATTATTGGAGAATAACAAAAAGGAAAAGTTAAATTTTTAAGGGGGAAGAAAACCAATGGCAAAAGAGAAATTTGAAAGAACCAAACCACATGTTAACATAGGAACAATAGGCCATGTTGACCATGGGAAGACAACACTGACAGCGGCAATCACAACAGTGCTGGCAAACTACGGTGGAGCAGAAGTAAGGGCATTTGATACAATTGATAATGCACCAGAAGAAAAAGAAAGAGGAATCACAATAGCAACAGCTCACGTAGAGTATCAGACAGAAAACAGACACTATGCTCACGTAGATTGTCCAGGTCACGCAGATTATGTAAAGAACATGATCACAGGAGCAGCTCAGATGGATGGAGCGATCCTGGTAGTAAGTGCAGCCGATGGACCTATGCCTCAGACAAGAGAGCATATCCTGCTGGCAAGACAGGTAGGGGTACCAAGTATTGTAGTATTCCTAAACAAAGCAGATATGGTAGATGATGAGGAATTAATAGAGTTAGTAGAGATGGAAGTAAGAGAATTATTAGACGAATATGACTTCCCAGGAGACGATATTCCAGTGATAGTAGGTTCAGCTTTAAAAGCACTGGAAAATGGAGATCCACAAGGAGAATGGGGAAGCAAGATTATAGAATTAATGGAAGCAGTAGACAGCTACATTCCAGAACCACAAAGAGAAACAGACAAGCCATTTTTGATGCCTGTAGAAGATGTATTTTCAATTACAGGACGTGGAACAGTGGCGACAGGTCGTGTGGAAAGAGGAACCTTACATCCACAGGATGAGGTAGAAATAGTAGGAATCAAAGAAACAGAAACTACAGTAGTAACAGGAGTAGAGATGTTCCGTAAGTTACTGGATGAAGCGGTAGCAGGAGATAATATTGGAGCATTATTAAGAGGAGTAAAGAGAGAAGATATAGAAAGAGGACAGGTATTAGCAGAGCCTGGAAGTATAACACCTCATACAAAGTTTCATGCAGAGGTATATGTACTAAGTAAAGATGAGGGTGGAAGACACACACCATTTTTTGATGGATATAGACCTCAGTTTTACTTTAGAACAACAGATGTAACAGGAGATATTCATTTACCAGAAGGAGTAGACATGGTAATGCCGGGAGATAATATTGAGATGACAGGAGAGCTAATTACTCCAATAGCTATGGAAGAAGGACTACGTTTTGCAATTCGTGAAGGTGGTCATACAGTTGGAGCTGGAGTTGTGACCGAAATTATTGAGTAGGCATTAAAAAAAGCAGAGGAGAAAGTCTCCTCGCTTTTTCTATGCCTCCAACTGAGCTTAAATCGTAAAGATTAAGGAGGTAAGCAAATGGCAAAACATGAAAAAATAAGGATTCGCCTTAAAGCTTATGAACATGAGCTCCTCGATCAGTCAGCAGAAAAAATTGTTGAAACTGCTGAAAGAACAGGTGCAGATGTATCTGGTCCGGTACCTCTTCCAACTGAGAAAGAGGTATTTACAGTACTTCGCTCACCTCATGTTCATAAAGATGCAAGAGAACAATTTGAAATGAGAACACACAAACGTTTGATCGATATACTCGATCCTACATCTAAAACTGTAGACTCTCTGATGAGGCTTGATTTGCCCGCAGGAGTAAATATAGAAATTAAACTTTAATGTCAGGAGGTGTATTAGGCCATGGCGAAAGCTATTTTAGGAAAAAAACTGGGGATGACTCAGTATTTTAAAGATAATGGAGATGTTGTACCGGTAACTGTAGTTGAGGCCGGCCCCTGTGTTGTTACACAGATTAAAACTACAGAAAAAGATGGTTATGATGCCGTACAATTAGGTTTTGGTGAAGTTAAAAAGCACAGATTAAACAAACCAGAACTTGGCCAATTTGAAAGCCGTAACCTTGAACCTAAAAAATACTTAAGAGAATTTAAAGGTATAGACCTTGAATTAAGTGAAGGTAGTGAGGTTAATGCAGATATATTTGAAGCAGGAGATATCGTAAATGTAAGCGGTGTTTCTAAAGGTAAAGGATTCCAGGGTAATATTAAAAGATGGAATCATCATACTGGGCCGATGACTCACGGATCACACTTTCACCGTGCACCAGGTTCGATTGGATCTGTTGATGCAAGAAGAGTATTTAAAGGTAAAAAGATGCCCGGTAGAATGGGACACACTAGAGTTACAGAAGAAAACTTAGAAATAGTAAAAGTTGATTTAGAGCGTAATGTTTTATTAATTTCTGGTTCAGTACCGGGAAGCAAAAAAACAATACTTGAAATTAAATCAGCTAAAAATTAAATAAGTTAAAGAAAGGAGGATTTTAGATGCCGCAGGTTGCAAAATTTGATCAGAGTGGAAATGAGTTAGATATGGTTGAATTAAATGACTCTGTTTTTAATAATAAAATTAATGAACATGTTGTACACCAGGTAGTAAATGCTCAGCTAGCTGCTCGTAGAAATGGAACTGCTTCTACTAAAAACAGATCTGCTGTTCGTGGTGGTGGGAGAAAACCCTGGCGCCAAAAAGGGACCGGTCGTGCCCGTCATGGTAGTATCCGTTCTCCACTATGGGTTGGAGGAGGAGTAACATTTGGTCCATCTCCCCGTAGTTATGACAAAAAACTGACTAAAAAAATGAAAAGGTTAGCTTTAAAATCTGTTTTAACTGATAAAGTAAACAGAGATGAGGTAGTTCTGCTAGATAAAATAGCACTGGACAAACCTAAAACTAAAGCAGTAGTACAGATACTGGCTGATTTAAAACTGGAAGATAAAAAGGTATTAATTGTAATGCCAGAAAAAGATGATAATCTTTATTTATCAGCTAGAAATATTCCTAATGTAAAAACACTGCTGGCCGGTTCTATTAATGCATATGATCTTTTAGATAATGAAATGATTATTTTTATAGAAGAAGCGGTCAAGATGATTGAGGAGGTGCTGGGAGAATGAAAGATGCAAGAGATATTATCATAGCACCTATAATTTCAGAAAATAGTATGGAACAGATGGAAGAAGCAAATACCTATACTTTTAAAGTAGCAAAAAATTCTAATAAAGTTGAAATTAGAAATGCAGTTGAAGAGATATTCAAAGTAAAAGTTATAAATGTTAATACAATGAATGTTAGAGGTAAAAAAAGAAGACTCGGCTTCCATGAAGGGAAAAAGCCTGACTGGAAAAAAGCTTTAGTAACATTAGCTGAGGACGATGAAATAGAAATATATGAAGGCCTCTAAAAATTAATTAATAAAGGAGGGAATTAAGATGGCGATTAAAAGTTTCAAACCAACCACACCTTCTCGGCGCTATATGACAGTTGCATCTTTTGATGAAATTACAACTGATGAGCCGGAAAAGAGCCTATTGGCTCCTATTAAAAGACAGGGTGGACGTAATGTAAATGGTAGAATTACCAGCCGTCATCAAGGTGGTGGCCACAAACGCCGCTATCGTATTATAGATTTTAAGCGGGATAAAGACGGAATTCCTGCAAAAGTAAAAACTATAGAATATGATCCAAATCGTTCTGCAAGAATTGCTTTACTGCAGTATGTAGATGGAGAAAAAAGATATATACTTGCCCCAAATAAAGTTGAGGTAGGAGATACCTTAGAAACTGGAGCTGAGGCAGATATTACTCCTGGTAATGCTCTGCAGCTAAAAGATATTCCAGTTGGTACAATAGTTCATAATGTAGAACTTCAAGCCAAAAAAGGTGGGCAAATTGCTCGTTCTGCTGGAACTATGGCTCAAATTCTTGCTAAAGAAGGCAAATTTATTCACTTAAAAATGCCTTCTGGTGAAGTTAGATTAATTCATCAAGAATGTAAGGCAACAATTGGGCAGGTTGGAAATATCGATCATGAAAATATAACAGTTGGTAAAGCCGGACGCAGCCGCTGGAAAGGTAAAAGACCTCACGTGCGCGGTGTAGTAATGAATCCTCATGACCACCCACACGGTGGTGGAGAAGGTAAGTCACCTGCTGGTAGACATCCTGTGACACCTTGGGGTAAACCTACTATGGGTAAAAAGACACGGAAACCAAAACGTTCAGATAAGTATATTATCCGTTCCCGTCATGCTAAGAAACGTAAATAGTAGAAAGGAGGATTTTAGATGGCTAGATCTGTTAAAAAGGGACCTTTTGTCTCAGATAAATTAATCGCTGAAATCAGAGAAATGAATGAGAGTGGAAAAAAACAGGTTATTAAAACCTGGTCTAGAAGCTCAACCATTTTCCCTGAAATGGTTGGACATACAATTGCTGTCCACGATGGCCGCAAACATGTACCTGTATATATAACTGAAGAAATGGTAGGGCATAAGTTGGGAGAATTTGCTCCAACAAGACTCTTCAGAGGTCACGGCCGCCATACAGAACGCTCAACAGCACTTAAATAAAGAATGAATTATGTATTAAGGGGGTTTTAAAATGGAAGCTAAAGCAGTTGCAAAACATCTGCGTATTACATCACGTAAAGCAAGATTGGTTACGGATTTAATTAAAGGTAAAGATGTAAATACAGCAGTTGCTATATTGAAGAATACACCGAAAAAAGCTGCTAAAATGGTAGAAAAAGTATTAAATTCAGCTGTTGCAAATGCTGAAAATAATCATGATATGTTCATAGATGACCTGATTGTAAAAGAAGCTTTTGTTAATGAAGGTCCTACTATGAAAAGATGGAAACCACGTGCACAGGGTCAGGCTAGCCCTATTAAGAAAAGAACTAGTCATATCACAGTCGTTTTAAGCGATCAAAAGGAGGGATAGAACTTGGGTCAAAAAGTAAATCCACATGGTCTCCGAGTCGGAGTAATTAAAGATTGGGATGCAAAATGGTATGCAGACAAGCAAGATTATTCCAAACTTTTAAAAGAAGATCAGGAGATCCGCAATCATGTTAAGGAGAAGATGTATGAAGCCGGAATTTCTAAAATTGTTATAGAAAGAGCTGCTAACAGACTTAAGCTTGATGTCCATACTGCTAGACCTGGTATGGTTATCGGTCGCGGCGGTTCTGAAGTAGAAGCTTTAAGAAATGAAGTAGAAGCTTTAACAGGTAGAACTGTTCAGATAAATGTTGTAGAAGTAGAAGATCCAGAAATGAATGCTCAATTAGTCGCTGAAAATATTGCTGCCCAGCTTGTAAGAAGGATTTCCTTCCGTAGAGCTATGAAACAGGCATTAAACCGTGCAATGCGCATGGGTGCTGAAGGTTTTAAGGTGCAGAGCAGTGGCCGTTTAGGTGGAGCTGAAATGGCTAGACGTGAAGGTTATAGCCAGGGTAGTGTTCCCCTACACACTTTAAGAGCAGATATAGATTATGGTTTTGCTGAAGCTGATACAACATATGGTACAATCGGAGTTAAAGTATGGATTAATAAGGGAGAAATACTTCCAGAGATAGATGAATAGATAGATTATGTAGGAAAGGAGGCTCTTAGATGTTAGTACCAAAAAGAGTTAAACATCGTAAGCAAATGAGAGGAAGAATGAAAGGTAAAGCTGTACGGGGTAATAAAATCACCTTTGGTGAATATGGCCTACAGGCTTTAGAACCCGTATGGATAACCAATAGACAGATAGAAGCTGCTCGTGTTGCCCTTACTAGAAGCATTAAGCGTGGAGGTAAGGTATGGATTAAGATTTTTCCAGATAAGCCGGTAACAGCTAAACCAGCCGAAACTAGAATGGGTAGTGGTAAAGGTGCACCAGAAAAATGGGTAGCAGTAGTTAAGCCTGGTAGAATTATGTTCGAACTGGCTGGTGTTCCAGAAGAGGTTGCCAGAGAAGCAATGCGGCTTGCATCTCACAAACTGCCAATTAAAACTAAATTTGTAGCAAGAGAGGGAATGGATGGTGAGGCCGATGAGAGCTGATGAATTAAGAAATTTAACTGAAGCAGAGTTAGAACAAAAAGCCCGCGAATTTAAAGAAGAATTATTTAACCTTCGTTTTCAGCATGCAACAGCACAGCTGGATAATCCTATGCGGATCAAAGAGGTTAAGAGGATTATTGCCCGGATTAAAACAATTTTGCGGGAAAGAGAACTTAACCTAGAAAGGGCATAATTCTTTTTTGAAAGGAGGTTTCTCATGGAAAGAAATAATCGTAAAGAAAGAGTAGGGATTGTTGTCAGTGACAAGAGAGATAAAACAATAACTGTTGCTGTTGAAAGAAGAACTCAGCATCCTGAATATAAAAGAGTAATTAAGAAAACAAAAAAATATACAGCACATGATGAAGAAAATGCATGTAATGAAGGTGACAAAGTTAAGATCATGGAAACACGCCCCTTAAGTAAAACAAAAAGATGGCGTTTAATTGAAATACTTGAAAAAGCAAAATAAGTCTTGTTAGGAGAAAGGAGGGCCTGAAAATGATTCAATCTGAAAGCCGTTTGAAAGTCGCGGATAATTCAGGTGCCCGTGAACTATTATGTGTTAAGGTACTTGGCGGCTCCAAAAAGAAATATGCTAAAATTGGAGATGAAATTATTGTCAGTGTCAAAGAGGCTATTCCAGATGGAATGGTAAAAAAAGGTGAGTTAGCAAGAGCAGTTATTGTAAGAACCAAAAAACCTTTAAAACGCAGAGACGGCACCTATATCAAATTTGATGAAAATGCAGCAGTTATTATAGATGATAATAATAATCCTAAGGGTACACGTATTTTTGGTCCTGTGACCCGTGAATTGAGGGAAAAGAATTTTATGAAGATTATCTCCCTTGCACCGGAGGTATTATAAAGGAGGGGATTAGATTGAGAATAAAAAAAGGTGATACTGTGGAAGTTATCACAGGTAAGGATAAAGGAAAACGCGGTGAAGTATTAAGTGTAATACCAAAAAAAGACCGTGTAATTGTTGAGGGTGTTAATATTGTTCACCGTCACATGAGTCCTACCCAGGATATGCCACAGGGTGGAATTATTGAAAATGAAGCACCAATACATGCTTCAAATGTTCAACTCGTCTGCCCCCGTTGTGACGAAAGAAGCAGGGTTGGCGCAGAATATTTAGATGATGGAACAAAGGTTAGAAAATGCAAAAAATGTGATGAAATAGTTGATAAATAATAATTGGAAGGAGGTCCAGAAATGTCAGTATTAGCTAAAGAATATAGAGAAGAAATTCTACCCCAATTAGTTGAAAAGTTTTCATATGATAATGTTATGGAAGCTCCAAGATTAGAAAAAATTGTTGTTAATGTTGGGTTAGGAGATGCTAAAGAAGATACTAAACTTCTGGATACTGTTGTTGATGAAGTTGCCAGAATAACCGGTCAAAATCCTACTGTTACAAGGGCAAAAAAGTCCATTGCTAATTTTAAAATTAGAGAGGGAATGCCTGTAGGAGTTAAGGTTACTCTGCGTGGTGAGTATATGTATGAGTTTTTATATAAACTTATAAATATCACTATGCCTCGTATTCGTGACTTTAGAGGAGTATCTCCAAAATCATTTGATGGAAGAGGTAATTACAGCCTCGGAATAAGTGAACACACTGTTTTTCCAGAAATTAATATTGATGATGTAGATAATGTCCATGGAATGGAAATTACTATAGTTACTTCTGCTGAAACAGATGAAGAAGCATTCGAATTATTATCAATAATGGGAATGCCTTTTAAGAAGTAAAGACCTATAAACTGAAGGAGGTTTTAGTTTTGGCACGTAAAGCTTTAATTGAAAAGGCCAACAAAGAGCCTAAATATGAAACACGTAAAGTGAATCGCTGTAATAGATGTGGTCGTTCACGTGGATATATGAGAAAGTTTGATCTTTGTAGAATTTGTTTCCGCGAATTAGCCCATAAAGGCGAAATTCCTGGAGTTAAAAAAGCAAGCTGGTAAAACTGGAAGGAGGTTTGTAAATGAATATAACAGATCCAATAGCAGACATGCTGACCCGGATACGCAATGCAAATAGTGTGGGTAAAAGCAGAGTAGATATACCTGCTTCAAATATTAAAAACAATATCGGTGAACTGCTTAAAAAAGAAGGTTTTATTTCTGATGTAAAATTAGTAGAAAGAAAACCACAAAATATGATTCGTGTATATTTAAAATATGGAGAAAATGACGAAAAAGTAATTACTGGATTAAAAAGAATTTCAAAACCAGGTTTAAGAGTATATGTAGCTAAAGATGAAGTTCCTAGAGTACTCGGTGGTCTTGGTATAGCCGTAATTTCTACTTCTCAAGGTGTTATGAGTGATAAAGAAGCCAGAGAAAAAGGAATCGGTGGAGAAGTTCTCTGTTACGTATGGTAAGAGAGCAGCTTTAAGATAAAATCTACGGAGGTGAAATTTATGTCACGTATTGGTATACTGCCTATAGAAATACCAGAAAAAGTTGAGGTTAGTGTTGATGGCCAAAAGGTAAAAGTTAAAGGACCTAAAGGTGAATTAGAAAGAGAATTCAAGCCTGGTATTGATATTAAAGTTGAAGCTAATGAAATCATAGTTGAACGTAATGGTGAGGATATCGAATCCCGCTCAATGCACGGACTTGTTAGAAGTCTGATTGAAAGTATGGTTAATGGTGTAACAAAAGGTTTTGAGAAAAAGCTTGAGATGGTAGGTGTAGGATACAGTGCTCAGGTTCAGGGTAATAAATTGAAACTTGAGGTTGGTTACTCCCATCCGGTAATTATTGAAGCTGAAGGTGAAATAGAGTTTGAAGTTGAGAAAAACACTAATATTACCGTAAAAGGTATTGATAAACAGCTTGTTGGAGATACAGCAGCTAAAATTCGTGAAGTAAGAAAACCAGAACCTTACAAAGGTAAAGGAATCAAATATGTTGGAGAACATATTAGACGTAAGGTAGGTAAAACTGGTTAATAGAAAGGAGTGAGTCTGATGGGTAAAAGAGAAGCAAGAATAAAACGCCATCAAAGAATTAGAAATAAAGTTGTGGGAACACCAGATCGGCCAAGAATGAATGTAACCCGCAGTTTAAAGCATATATATGTGCAGATTATAGATGATCTTTCCGGACAAACAATTGCTTCTGCATCTACTCTTGATCCAGTTTTACGTGATGAAGTTGATGTAGCAAGTAATAAAGAAGCGGCTGCAAAAGTTGGTAAACTTGTAGCACAAAGAGCTCTGGAAAAAGAAATCGATACAGTTGTATTTGATAGAAGTGGCTATAAATATCACGGTCGAGTTAAAGCTCTGGCTGATTCTGCCCGTGAAGAAGGGCTAAAGTTTTAAATAAGGAGGTAAATTAATGAAAAAAATAGATGCTAGTAAACTCAACCTTGATGAACGAGTAGTGAATATTAATCGTGTTTCCAAGGTTGTAAAAGGTGGCCGTAGATTTAGCTTCAGTGCTTTAGTTGTTGTAGGCGATGAAGACGGCCATGTTGGAGCAGGTATTGGTAAAGCAAACGAAGTACCTGAAGCCATCAGAAAAGGTATTGATGCAGCGAAAAAAGAGATTATCAAAGTACCTATAGTAGATACCACTATTCCACATGAAATTACCGGAGTATTTGGAGCCGGAAGAGTTCTCTTAAAACCAGCAGCTCCTGGTACTGGTGTAATTGCAGGAGGTCCTGTAAGAGCGGTAATCGAACTTGCCGGTATTAGTGATATTTTAACGAAATCTCTGGGTACATCAAATCCGATTAATATGATCAATGCTACAATGACTGGTCTTAAAGAATTAAAAAGTGCAGAAGAAGTTGCCAAATTAAGAGGCAAATCTGTAGAAGAATTAATTGGATAATTAACAAGGAGGTGTAAGGATGAAACTTAACAATCTAAAACCTGCAGCTGGATATAAAAAAGACCGCAAAAGAGTTGGTAGAGGTATTGGCTCCGGTCGTGGTTATACATCTGGTAGGGGTGCCAATGGACAGAATTCTCGTTCCGGTGGTAGTGTTCGTCTAACTTTTGAAGGTGGTCAGACTCCTCTTTTTAGACGTTTTCCTAAAAGAGGTTTTAATAATCAATTCAAAAAAGAATTTAATGAAGTTAATGTTTATCAATTAAATAGATTTTCAGCTGATGATACTATAAGTCCAGAAGTATTAATTGAAGCTGGTTTAATCGATAAAGTGGCAAAAAATGGTGTTAAAATATTGGGAAAAGGTGAAATAACCGTTGCCCTTAAGGTTAAAGCACATGCATTTTCAGCTTCTGCAAAAGAAAAAATTGAAGCTGCTGGCGGAAAGCCAGAGGTGATTTAAATTGCTAAAAGCTCTCAGTAATGTATTTAAAATTGAAGAACTAAGAAATAAAGTTTTATTTGTGCTTGCTATGATGGCTGTTTATCGTCTGGGAGCACATATACCTGTTCCAGGTGTAGATGTTGCATTACTTCAAGAGCAACTTTTTGCAGGCCAATTCGGTGGAGCTCTTGATTTTCTAGATCTTTTTGCCGGTGGTGCTCTAAGTAACTTTACAATTTTTGCGATGAGTATTACACCTTATATTACCGCATCGATTATTCTGCAGTTATTGACTGTGGTAATTCCTAAATTAGAAGAGTTATCAAGACAGGGTAATGAAGGAAGAAAAAAGATTGCCCAATACACAAGATATGGAACTATTGTATTAGCTGTCATTCAGGCATTTGGTATTACTCTTTATATTCAACGATTTGGAGCAGTTCCAGATCCAAGTTTATTTGATATAGTTTTGATTATAACTAGTTTAACAGCAGGTACTGCGTTTTTAATGTGGTTGGGAGAACAGATTACAGATAAGGGAATAGGTAATGGTATTTCTATTATCATATTCACATCTATTATTTCCCGTTTCCCGGCTGATATGTATAATACCTATGAACTGTTTCAGGCTGGAACAATTTCGGTTTTTAACTTATTACTTTTTGCTGTATTAGCAGTAATTATAGTTGCTGGTATTGTATTTGTTCAGCAGGGTGAGAGAAGGGTTCCAGTTCAGTATTCTAAAAGAATTGTAGGCCGTAAAGTTTATGGTGGTAGAAGCACACACATACCTATGAAGGTAAACCAAGCTGGTGTTATTCCGGTCATCTTTGCTTCATCAGTATTGCTTTTCCCGGGTATAATTGCTCAGGTACTACCTTATGACTGGGCAGCTTCAATTTCAAATATGCTTAGTCCTGGCTCTACACTCTATTTAGTCTTATATGGTCTAATGATCTTATTTTTCACCTATTTTTATACTGCTATTACTTTTAATCCAGAAGAAGTTGCAGATAACATGAAAAAATATGGTGGATTTATTCCTGGTATTAGACCTGGTCGTTCTACTGTAAGGTATCTTGATAAAGTCTTAATGCGGGTTACATTAGCAGGAGCAATCTTCTTAACCGTAGTTGCATTACTTCCGTTTGCCATGAGACCATTAACCGGAGTAGCAATTAGTTTTGGTGGTACATCACTACTAATTATGACAGGTGTTGCTTTACAGACAATGCAGCAAATTGAATCTCAACTCCTGATGAGACATTATGAAGGTTTTATGGAATAAAAAGGAGGATAAAGAATGGATATTGTTTTACTTGGACTGCCAGGTGTTGGTAAAGGAACTCAAGCAAAAAGATTAGAAAAAACACTTGGTATTCCTCATATTGCTACAGGTGATATTTTTAGAAAAGCAATTAAAAATGAAACAGTACTTGGTAAAAAAGCCAAGTCATTTATAGATGCTGGTGAACTAGTACCAGATGAGATTACAATTGGAATAGTAAAAGAGAGGCTATCTGAGCCAGATTGTGAAGAAGGCCTGATTCTAGATGGTTTTCCAAGGACAATAAAACAGGCTGAAGCTCTTGATACTATTTTAGCTGAACAAAATAGGGAGCTTGATATCGCAATTTATTTAACTGCTGATAAAGAGGTTTTAATTAAAAGATTATCAGGCAGAAGAGTTTGTGTTGATTGTGGGGCAACCTATCATATAGAAAACATGCCACCTAAAAAAGATAATATCTGTGATGAGTGTGGTGGAGATGTTATTCAGCGAAGTGATGATGAGGAAGAAACTGTTAAAAACAGAATAGAGGTTAATAAAGAAAAAACTTTGAAACTTGCAGAATATTATAGGGATCAGGGAATTTTAGAAGAAGTTCAGAGCACAGGTGGAATAGAAAATGTACAAAACAAATTGCTTAAGGTAATTGAGGCGAATAAATAATGATTATCTTGAAATCAAAGCGCGAGATTGATATAATGCGTAAAGCAAATAAAATTGTTGCAAATACTCATGCTTATCTGGCAGATAAAATTAAAGCTGGAATTTCTACTGCAGAGATAGATAAATTAGCAGATGAATATATACGCAGTAGAGGTGCTTTGCCTTCATTTAAGGGCTATCAGGGTTTTCCTGCCTCGGTTTGTATCTCAATTAATGAAGAAGTAGTACATGGAATTCCCAGCAATAATCGTCTTCTAAAAGATGGTGATATAGTTAGTATTGATATTGGAAGCTTTTATGAAGGTTTTAATGGAGATGCTGCCAGAACCTATGCAGTTGGTGAAGTTTCTGAAACTGCCAGAAAACTATTAGATGTTACAGAAAAATCTCTTCATAAAGGTATAGAAAAAGCGGTTATTGGCAACAGATTATTTGATATTTCACATGCAGTTCAAAAATATGTTGAAAGTAATGGATTTTCAGTAGTTCGTGATTATGTAGGCCATGGTATTGGTAGAGATATGCACGAAGATCCTCAGGTTCCTAATTTTGGTCCTCCAGGTAAAGGGCCAAAATTAAAAGAAGGGATGACTCTTGCAATTGAACCGATGGTTAATGTGGGTAGTTATGAGGTTGAAACTCTTGATGATGACTGGACGGTTGTTACAAAAGACAGAAGCTTATCTGCTCATTTTGAACACACAATAGTTATTACTGAAAATGGCTTTGAAATTTTAAGTCTGCAATAACTTTTATTGCAGAAATCAATGAATATATGGTATAATGTGCTGTGCGTGTCCAAAGAAATATCAAATTGAAAATATATAAATCAAAGTTGTCAAATTCAAGTATTATTTAATAAGAGGAGGCTAAATAGTTTATGGGAAAAGAAGATCCTATTGAAGTCCAAGGTACGGTTGTTGAACCCCTACCAAATGCAATGTTTAGAGTGGAATTGGAAAATGGACATAAAGTTCTGGCACATGTTTCAGGCAAAATGAGAATGAATTTTATAAGAATCTTACCTGGTGACAAGGTTACTGTTGAACTTTCTCCCTATGACTTGACTCGGGGCCGGATTACTTATCGACATAAAGCGAAATAAATTACCGCAAGGGGTGATTGTGAATGAAAGTGAGACCATCAGTTAAGCCGATCTGTGATAAATGCAAAGTAATCAGACGCAAAGGTAAAGTAATGGTCATTTGTGATAATCCAAAGCATAAACAGAGACAGGGATAAAAATACGGAGGTGAAATAATGGCTAGAATAGAAGGTGTTGATCTACCTAGAAATAAGCGGGTAGAGATTGGATTGACATATATTTATGGTATTGGAAGAACAACTTCTCAGAATATACTTGATAATACTGGCATTAATCCAGATACAAGAGTCAAAGATTTAACAGAAGCCGAAATTTCTTCATTAAGAAAAGAAATTGACAATAATTATATTGTTGAAGGTGAACTGAGAAGAGAAAAAAGAGCTGATATTAAGCGGTTAAAAGATATAGGTTGTTATAGAGGTCTTCGTCATCGTAGAGGTTTACCTGTACGTGGTCAGAGAACTAAAACAAATGCTCGGACCCGTAAAGGACCTAAGAAGACTGTTGGTATCAAAACAAGAGCAGCAAAAAAGCCGGAGTAAAGTAAGGAGGGAATTTATTTAATATGGCTAAATCTAAAAAGAAAAAAACACGAAGAAGAAAAAAAGTTAAGCGTAATATAGAAAAAGGTCAGGCTCATATCAAATCTACTTTTAATAATACAATAATTTCTATTACCGATACTGAAGGTAAAGTAGTTGCCTGGTCAAGTGCTGGTAAAGTTGGTTATAAAGGATCAAGAAAAAGCACTCCTTTTGCAGCTCAGCTTGCAGCAGAAAATGTAGCTGAAGAAGCTAAAGATATGGGACTTAAAGAAATAGAGATCTTTGTTAAAGGGCCTGGTTCAGGTAGAGAATCTGCAATTAGAACCCTTCAGGCAGCAGGTTTAAATGTAACCTTAATCAAAGATATAACTCCTATTCCCCACAATGGATGTAGACCACCAAAAAGAAGACGTATATAATTATAAAAGGAAAGTTGAGGTGTAAAAATGGCAAGATATACAGGATCAGTTTGTAAATTATGCAGGCGTGAAGGTGAAAAATTATACCTTAAAGGCGCCCGTTGTTATAGTGAAAAATGTTCTTTTGACCGCAGACCTTATGTTCCTGGTGAACATGGTCAGGGTCGGCAAAAAGTATCAGAATATGGTTTGCAATTAAGAGAAAAACAAAAAGTAAGAAGGATTTATGGAATTATGGAGAAACAATTCAGTAATTACTTTAAAGCCGCTGAAAACACTCCTGGTGTAACAGGTGAAAACTTCTTAACACTTTTAGAAAGAAGACTTGATAATGTTGTGTACAGAATGGGTTTTGCTAGTTCAAGAAATGAAGCAAGACAGTTTGTATTACACGGCCATATCAAAGTAAATGGTCGCAAAGTAGATATTCCTTCATATCAGGTTGATGTAGATGATGTTGTAAGTGTTAAAGATTCAAGCCGTAAATCTAAGCGCTTTAAAGAGGTTTTTGAATATAACTCAGATTTTGCAACTCAGGAATGGATAAGTTCTGATTTAGAAAAAGCAGAAGGAACAGTTGTAGCATTACCAGAGAGGGAAGATATCGATTATCCGGTCGAAGAGCACCTGATTGTCGAGTATTATTCACGGTAAATGAATACCCTCAGTCATAAAATTGTCCATATAAGGAGGGTAAACTGATAATATGATAGAAATTGAAAAACCACGTGTGGAAAGACTTGAAAGTGATGAGAATTACGGACGTTATGAAATTTCTCCTTTAGAAAGAGGCTATGGTACTACCCTAGGAAATTCTCTGCGCAGAATTTTATTGTCTTCTTTACCGGGCTCTGCTTTAACATCAGTTAAGGTAGAAGGGGTAAAACATGAATTTTCAGCTATTTCTGGGGTTGTAGAGGATATGACAGATTTAATCTTAAATCTCAAAGAAGTAGTTGTTAAATTTTCTGGTGAAGAACAGTCAACTATCAGGATCGAAGCAGAGGGTGAAGGTGAAGTAACAGCTGGTGATTTTATTAGCTCAGGTGATGTAGAGGTAATAAATACAGATCATCATATTGCAACTCTGGCTGAAGATGGCAGATTACTTTTGGAAGCAACTGTTGAAAAAGGTAGAGGTTATCATACTGCAGAAGAAAATAAGGCTCATTTTGATAAGATTATAGGTTTAATCCCTATTGACTCTTCATTTAGTCCGATTGAAAGAGCTAATTTTAATATCGAAAATACTAGAGTAGGCCAGGTTACTGACTATGATAGATTAATTTTAGAAGTAAAAACAAATGGTAGTATTCATCCTGATGATGCTATTAGTCTTGCAGCTAAAATCATGGTAGAGCATCTAGAATTATTTATTAATTTAACAGATGAAATCGAAGATGTTGAAATCATGGTTGAAGTTGAAGAAGAAGAAAAAGATAAAATTCTTGACACTACTATAGAAGAATTAGAATTATCAGTCCGTTCTTCAAATTGCTTGAAAAGAGCAGGGATTAACACAGTTGAAGAACTTGTTGATAAAACAGAAGATGATCTAATGAAAGTTCGTAATTTAGGTAAGAAGTCTTTACAGGAAATCAAAGACAAGCTTGATGAACTTGAATTAGAACTAAAAGATAATGAAATATAAGGAGGGAGTTTAGATGGCTAAGCGTAAACTTCAAAAAACATCTTCACATCGTAAAGCTATGTTTCAAAACATGGCAACCTCATTATTCCGTCATGGGCGGATAGAAACAACTCTGCCTAAAGCCAAGGAATTGAGATCTTATGCTGAGAAGATTATTACCACTGCCAAAAAGAATGATTTAAGTTCAAGGCGGAAGGTAATGGATAAAATAAAAGACAAAGAAGTTGTAACAAAACTATTTGATGAAATTGGACCTAAGTATTCTGATAGACCTGGTGGATATACCAGAATTTTAAAGATGTATCCCCGCAGAGGAGATGCAGCTAAAAAGGCAATAATTGAACTGGTTGACTAATTCGAAATGTAGGTGTTATTATGAGCCTGATAAAAATTGATGGGGTAGATTTTAGTTATCAAACTGACAGCAGTGAGAGACCGGCCCTGCAGAATATTAACCTGCAGATAGAAGCCGGTGATTTTGCTGTTATAATTGGTGGAAATGGTTCAGGTAAGTCTACCCTTGCCAAATTATTAAATGTGCTTTTAGTACCCACAAATGGGGATATTATTGTTGATGGCTTAAACACTAAAAACCCTGATAATACCTGGAAAGTTAGGCAGAAAGTAGGAATGGTTTTTCAAAACCCGGATAATCAATTAGTAGCTTCTATAGTTGAAGATGATGTAGCATTTGGCCCGGAAAACCTTGGCATACCCAGTGATCAAATCCGGCAGAGGGTTGATAATTCTCTGGAAATGGTTGGGATGGCTGGTTTTCAAAAATTTGCTCCTCATAAACTTTCAGGTGGGCAAAAACAGAGGGTTGCTATTGCCGGAGTTATTGCTATGGAGCCTGATTGTATAGTTTTAGATGAACCGACTGCAATGCTTGACCCGCAGGGCAGAAAAGAGGTTATGGAAACCATAGAATATCTAAACAAAGAAAAAGGTATTACTATTGTGCATATCACCCACTTTATGGAAGAAGCAGTTGCTGCTGATAAAGTTATTGTTATGAATCAGGGTGAGATTATTCAACAGGGAAAACCAAGATCTATCTTCAGACTTGTCGACAAATTAAAAGAGGTAAACTTAGATATTCCTGTTGCTGTAGAAGTAGCAGAATATTTAAGAAAAAACGATATTGCTGTAGACGATATTCTGACTATAGATGAGTTGGTGAATTCAATATGCTAATTGAAGTGGATAATGTAACTCATATTTATAATGATGAAAATAATGTTACTGCTCTTAAAGATATCAACTTAGATATTGATAAAGGAGAATTTATTGGGATAGTTGGCCATACAGGTTCTGGTAAATCGACCCTGGTCCAGCTTTTTAATGGTTTAATAATTCCTTCAAGTGGAACTGTAAAAGTTAATTCTAAAAATATAAGCAGTGAAAAAAGAAATTTAAAAGAAACCCGCCGCCATGTTGGCCTGGTTTTTCAATATCCTGAACATCAACTCTTTGAAGAAAGCGTATATAAAGATATTGCATTCGGGCCCAAAAACCTTGGTTTAGATGAAGCTGAAATTGAAAACAGGGTAAAAGAGGTTATGGAATTAGTAGGGTTAGGTTACTCTGAATTCAAAGATAGATCTCCCTTTAATTTAAGTGGTGGCCAGCAGAGAAGAGTTGCTATTGCAGGTGTATTAGCTTTAAAACCAGAAGTTTTAGTACTTGATGAACCAAGTGCAGGTCTGGATCCTCAGGGAAGAAAAAGGCTGGCAGATTTATTAAAATATTTATATGAAAAATTAGATATGACTATTATTTTAATATCTCACAGGATGGAAGAGATTGCAGAGCTTGCCAGTAGAGTTATAGTTATGCACCAGGGAAAAATTGTTTTGGATGGTAGTCCCAAAGAAGTTTTTGCTAATGAAAAAAAGCTGCATAAATTAGCACTTGATCTGCCTCAGATAACAGAAATACTGCACAGGTTAAAAGAAAAAGGCTTAAATTTAGAAACAGAAATATTTTCTATATCTAAAGCTTCAGATGAGATAATTAAAGCTTTAAGGAGCCATTAAAATGTTAAAAGATATAACGATTGGACAATATATAGCTAGAGAATCTATTATTCATTCCCTTGATGCAAGAATGAAGATTATTCTCACCACAATATTAATAATCGCACTTTTTACCATCAATACTTTTAATGGTTTTGGCATATTTTCAATCTTTATTTTAATAGTTATCTTATTATCTAAAATACCTTTTGTGAAGGTAATTAAAGGTTTAAAACCAATTTTATTTTTAATACTTTTAACCCTTTTAATCCATGTTTTTTTAACAAAAGGTGGGACCGTATTATGGTCCTGGAGGTTTCTTTCAATCGAATCAGAAGGGGTTTATACCGGTTTTTTTATGGTAAGTAGAATTTTTATTTTAATTTTATTTACCTCACTATTAACTTTAACAACCTCACCCCTCCAGCTGACAGATGGTATAGAATATGTTTTAAGTCCTTTAAAAAGATTTGGGGTTCCTGCAGCTGAACTTTCGATGATGATGACCATCGCTTTGCGTTTTATTCCTACCCTGCTGGAAGAAGCAGAAAAAATCATGAAAGCTCAGCAGGCTAGAGGTGCCGATTTTGAATCAGGCAATATAATTAACAGGGCAAAAAGTTTAATTCCTTTATTGGTGCCTTTGTTTATTAGTGCCTTTAGAAGAGCAGATGATCTGGCTCTAGCAATGGAATCAAGATGTTATAGAGGTGGGGAAGGTAGAACAAGGCTGCATCAGTTAGAATACAGATATTATGATTTTATCGCATTATCAATAGTTTTAGTCTTAGCAGTGACAGTATATTTCTTTTAGGTGATTTTGGTGGCTAATAATTATAAAATAACTTTAGAATATGATGGCAGCAATTACAGTGGCTGGCAGAAACAAAAAAATACCAAAGCAACTATTCAAGAAAAACTTGAAAATGCTTTAAGCAAAGTAAATAAAAGTAAAGTTGCAGTAATAGGTTCAGGAAGAACTGATGCCGGGGTTCATGCGGCTGGTCAGACGGCTAATTTCTTTTTGGATATTGAAATACCAACTTATAAAATCCCTATTGCTATTAATACTCATCTACCAGATGATATAATTTGCTATAAAGCAGAAAAAGTGGCTATAGATTTTCATGCTCGTTATGATGCACGGGGCAAAAAATATCGCTATAGAATATTAAACAGTAATTTTAATTCAGTTTTTGTCCGTAATTTTGTTTATAAAGTTCATCAGAGATTAGATGTTGATTTAATGCGAAAAGGAGCAGAAGTATTTTTAGGCACTCATGATTTTGCTGCTTTTTGTTCAGCTGGATCTTCAGTTGATTCAACTATAAGAGAAATTTATTCTTTGGCTATTAATGTAAAGCCAAATGGAGAAATCCAGATAGATATTTCTGGAAATGGATTTTTATATAATATGGTTAGAATATTAGTTGGAACTTTAATTGAACTTGCTAAAGGGAAAAGGAATCCGGCTGATTTAAAAGAAATTTTGGCTGGTTGTCAGAGAAGTAAAGCTGGTTTTACAGCTCCAGCTAAAGGTTTGACATTATTAGAGGTTTTTTATGACTAAATTAAAAACAATAATTTTGTTTTAACTTGACAAAAGAAGAAGATTGTATTAAAATTACTATGAATTATTCTGTCCAACACAGCCCCGTTGAGAATATATTCATGTAATTAGAGAATATTTTTTACTAAGGAGGTATAGTATGTCAACATATATGGCTAAAAACGAAGAAGTTGAGCGCAACTGGTATGTAGTTGATGCTGAAGATAAAACATTAGGTAGAATTTCCTCAAAAATTGCTCAGTATTTACGCGGCAAACATAAGCCAACCTTTACACCTCATGTAGATATGGGAGATTTTGTAATTGTAGTTAATGCTGAAAAAATAAAATTAACAGGAAATAAATGGGATCAGAAAAAATATTACCGCCATTCTAATTATATTGGTGGAATTAAAGAAATGACCTATAAAGAATTACTAGAAAAAGACCCAGAATTTATTATCGAAAAAGCTGTCAAAGGTATGCTACCAGGTAATAAACTGGGCAGAAAAATGATTAAAAAATTAAAAGTATATAGTGGAGATAGTCATCCACATCAGGCCCAAAAACCCGAAAAATTAGAGCTATAATCTAAGTTTAAAAACAGGAAGGAGGATTTTATAGATGGCTTCTGAAGTACAATATAGAGGTACAGGACGGAGAAAGACTTCTACTGCTAGAGTTCGCCTGCTGCCTGGAGATGGAAATTTTTTAGTTAATGATGTTGAAATCAGCGACTATTTTAATAGAAAATCTCTAATTAAAGATATAATGTCACCTTTAGAATTGACAAACACAGATAACACTTTTGATATTTATGTAAATGTTAATGGAGGTGGACTTTCAGGTCAGGCTGGTGCGGTTCGGCATGGAATTGCAAGAGCTTTACTGGAAGTAGACCAAGATTATCGTGGTCCTTTAAAAAAGGCCGGTTATTTAACCAGAGATTCTCGTATGGTAGAAAGAAAAAAATATGGTCGCAAAAAAGCAAGAAAGAAACCACAATTCTCAAAAAGATAAAGTTTTTTATGCAGCAGGGAGATATCTATCTCTCTGTTTTTGTCTTTTAAAAAAATGTATATTATGTAATTATTTGGAGGTGGAAAAATGACAGTAAAATGTGCTGCTTTATTACCTCATCCCCCAATAGTGGTTGAGGAAATTGGGGGAAGAGAGTTAAAAAAGGCTGAAAAAACGGTAAAGGGTATGGAAAAAACAGCTCAGAGTATTGCAAAATTTGATGATCTTGATCTAATGCTGCTAATAACTCCACATGGACCTGCTTTTCGCTCGACAGCATCAGTTATTGTAAAAGAAGAATTAAGCGGTAGTTTCAGTGATTTTTCCCATCCACAGCTTAAATTTAATCAAAAGTCTGATCCACAATTTGCCCAAAAATTGATTGAAAATTGTCAGAGAGAAAACTTATCTTTACAGGGCTTAAAAGCAAAAGATCTGCTCAATTATGGTATTAAGGAAGAATTAGATCATGGAGTATTGGTACCACTAAATTACCTTAAAAATGCAGGTGTCGATCTACCTATAGTGACACTTTCAATTGGCTTTATTTCCTATCAAGAACTTTATGAGATCGGCAAAAAAATTTCACAAACTGCATCTGAACTTGACTATAATATTGCTGTGATTGCAAGTGGAGATCTTTCGCACCGTTTAAAAAAAGGTGCACCTGCTGGTTATGATCCTGAAGCCCATTTATTTGATGAAAAGTTGATCGAGCTCTTAAAGAAAAAGGATTTCAAATCTATTTTAAATATGGATTCTCAGTTGATTGACAAAGCTGGTGAGTGTGGTTTAAGACCTATTGCAGTAATGCTTGGTAGTGTAGCTGACCAGGAAGTAGAACTTCAACTCAACTCTTATGAAGGACCCTTTGGGGTTGGTTATGCGTCTGTTTATCTAGAATAAAATTTATTTATGAGAGGTGTTTAAGCATGGATACTGAAAAATATATTACTGATTTGGCCAGAAAAGCAGTCAAAGAATATATAGTAAATGGTAATGAGGTAGAAGTTAATTATGATGAGCTACCTGAAATCCTAAAAAAGCCGGCTGGGGTTTTTGTAACCCTAAAGAAAAATGGTAATTTAAGAGGTTGTATGGGCACCTTTCAGGCCGTTCAGGATAATGCAGCCCAGGAAATTATTAATAATGCTATGACTGCTGCTGAAAGTGATCCCCGTTTTCCTGAAGTGCATAAGTCAGAATTAGACGAATTAACAATCTCGGTTGATATTTTAACTGAAGCTGAAAGAGTAAATGATAAATCAGAACTAGATCCAAAAAAATATGGTATTTTGGTCAAGGGAGGTCATCAAACAGGTCTGCTGCTTCCTGATCTAGAAGGTATAGATACGGTGGATAAACAGCTCAGCATTGCCAAGAAAAAGGCTGGTCTGAAGGCAGATTCACAAATAGACATTTTCCGCTTTAAGGTTAAAAGGTTTAAAGAAAATGACTGAATATCAGGAAGCTAAATATTATAGTGTTGACCAGGATAAGCAGCTTAAATGTGAACTCTGTCCCCACCACTGTATAATTAAGGAAGATAAAACAGGGATCTGTAAGGTCAGAAAAAATATTAAGGGTGAACTTAAAAGTTTAAATTATGGGAAGGTTTCTGCCTTAGGGGTAGATCCAATTGAAAAAAAACCCCTTTATCATTTTCATCCTGCTAAAAAGGTGCTTTCAATTGGAAGTTATGGCTGTAATATGAGCTGTAGTTATTGTCAGAACTGGCAGATAAGCCAACAAAAACCTCCGCTGAAAGATTATAGTCCTCAAGCTATTATTAATACCGCTCAAAAAAAAGAGCTTGATTTGATTGCTTATACTTATTCAGAACCTACAGTCTTTTATGAGTTTATGCTGGATACAGCAAAATTAGCCTCAAAAAAGGGAATCAAAAATATTTTGGTTAGTAATGGCTTTATTGAAGAGGAGCCTTTAAAAGAATTAACTCCATATTTGGCTGCTGCCAATATCGATTTAAAATCTTTTCAGGACCACTTTTATAAAAAGCACTGCCAGGGAGGTTTAGATACTGTTAAAAAGACCATCAGGTATTTAGCTGATAAGATACACCTTGAAGTGACAACCCTTGTTATAAGCGATTTAAATGATGATTTAGATGAACTGCAGAAGATCTTTAACTTTCTAGCTGAGATTGATCAGGATATTCCGCTTCATTTAAGCAGATATTATCCAGCTTATAAACTGGATAATCCAGCAACTGATTTAAATTTAATGGAAAAAGCATATCAGCTGGCCAAAAAAGATCTAAATAATGTTTATTTAGGAAATGTAAATCTAGAAAATAGCAGGGATAGTTTTTGTTCTAATTGTGGAGATAAAGTTATTAAACGGAGTGGTTATGGGGTAATTAAAAATTATGAAGCTGGTTTTTGTAAAAATTGTGGCAGCAAAATATATGGAGAATTCGAGTAAAAGATTGGCTTAATAATATTTGAGTTAAGTATAGGGTTAAATTTAGGGTTAAAATAAATTTTTGAACTGATAAGCCGGCCAAAAACTGGTCGGCTTTTATGAATTAAAAAATCAAAAAGTTAAAACCATAGATAAAGCTGATATAAAGAGTTAAAAATGAAGCATAAAATACTACCGCTCCCAGAAGGTTATAATCACTTTCTTGGTAAAAATAATTGCTGATAATTACAGAGATAAAAACTATTAGTATAAATCCAGGCTCAAACTGCAGTACTAATATCGGGGCAAACAGGCCCGTAAATAATGATGCTATAATGCTGGGAAGATAGAGATCAAATAGCGAAAAAACAATTTTATTAAATAAAAACTGCAGAGCAGCAGCCTGAAAAAATGCAGCCAAAAACACAGCTGCTAAAACAGGTAATGCTCTAATAATTAGTCTAAGGTCATTGATTATGTAGAGAGGCTTAAAGTTTTGAGTAGTAATTTGAGCAGCATTGATATTGATCAATATTACTCCAACTGTGAGCAGTATTAAGCCTGCTAAAAGAGCTTTTAAATTTAGTTTTTTGAAATTGAATTTAAAACCTAAATCTTTTAAAGAAAAATCATAGAGTATTTGGAAATATAAATAGGCTAAAAACAAAAATAACATATAACCTAAGGTAGTTAAGATAAAGCTAAAAAACTCACCAATATATAAAAGAGCTGCAAATTCTCTTTCTTTTAAAAAGTAATTACTAAAAAGAATAAAGTACCAGCTGCTGAGAATGAGCAAAAAGTCTTTATAATTAATCCTTTTATCTTTAAAGAAGTTATTGAGCAAAATAGATCACCTCATAGTTTAATTTCTATTTCAAAAATAAATATCCTTTAAAAATAAGGATAATTCCTGTGATAAAAAAATAAATCTTGCTTATCAAGCAGGTTAATAGCCCCTTTTTGACGAATATTTAATTTAGAGGTGATAAAATTGACCTGGAGAGTTTTAACAAGTTTATTAGATATATTTATTATTGCATTTATCATATATTATTTATTAAATATTATATCTGGAACAAGGGCAGTTCAGCTAATCAAAGGTTTGATTTTGATTTTTGCTGTTGCCTTGTTATCTCAACTTTTAGAACTAAATACGGTTAACTGGTTTTTAGATAGTTTTTTAACAATTATTCTTGTAGCCCTGCCGATAGTTTTTCAGCCTGAATTGAGAAGGGCATTAGAACAAATCGGTAGAGGTGGGTTTTTAAAAGAACAATTCTGGCAGAACTGGGGCCCAAAAGAGATCAATGATATCATATCTGCAGTTACAGATCTGGCCAAAGATAAAACAGGTGCTTTAATTGTAATTTCACGTCGGGTAGGCTTAAAAAATTACATAGAGACCGGGATTGAGCTTAATTCTAAGATCAGTAAGCAGTTAATAATCAGTATTTTCCAACATGCTTCTCCCCTGCATGATGGAGCATTAATCATTGAAAATGGGAGGATTCAGGCTGCCAGCTGTTTTCTTAATCTCTCTACCCGTTCTGATATAAATCCTCGCTTGGGAACCAGACACAGAGCAGCGATTGGAATTACCGAAGAATCAGATTCCATTGCTCTAGTGGTTTCAGAAGAAAGTGGTGTTATTTCTATGGCAGAAGATGGGAAGTTGAGCCGTAATTTAGATGAGGGTGAGCTAAGAGAAAATTTAGCTGCCAGTTTTGAGAAATCAAAAGAAAAATCTTTCATGAGGAGGCATATCTAAATGTTTTCTCTAAGTGAAAACCACAAAAAATTAATCTTAGCTTTTTTCATTGCAGTTTTGTTGTGGACTTATGCAAGTGATCAAACAAGTAATATTTTTAATTTGGGAGAAGAACAGGCTGCTTCATTTTTAGTCAATATTGAAACAAGAAATCTTGCTTCAGAATATGAAGTAGAATCTTTATCGACCAGTCGAGCGGTAGTCAGGGTTGATTATATATCATATTTTACAACTATCGACAAAGAAGATGTTAGAGCTTATGTAGATTTGACTGATGTTGATCCCGGAGATAATTTAAAGATTATTGAGGTTGATCTACCATCAGGAACAAGGCTGATGGGAACCGATCCGGGCTATATTATTGTTAAGATTAGAGAAGCAAATGATGATTAAGTTAATTTAAATATATTATTAATATTGGGGTGAAAAGTTTGAAAAAGAAGTTATTTGGCACTGATGGATTAAGAGGAGTTGCAAATCATGAATTAAAGGGTGATCTGGCCTATGAAATTGCCAGAATAGGTGGTTATTATCTCACCAAAGATAGTAAAGGGGAAAAACCAACCATCATTATTGGTAAGGATACTAGATTATCAGGTGATATGTTAGAGGCTGCTTTAATGGCAGGTTTAACCTCGGTTGGAATAGATGTTTATAGATTGGGGATCATCCCAACTCCAGGAGTTTGTTATTTAAGTCGAGAGATGGATGTAGATGGAGGGATAATGATATCTGCTTCCCATAATCCTACAGCTGATAATGGAATTAAATTTTTTGATGAAAATGGAATTAAATTATCAGATGAAGATGAGTTGGCAATAGAAAAATTATATTTTAATGACTATTCTCAGCAATTACCTTATCCAATCGATAATAAAATTGGTTTAATTGAAGAAAAATATGAGTGGATTGATAAATATATTGATTTTTTGATCGATCTTTCTGAAGAGGATTTTTCTTCTCTAAAAGTGGTTATAGATTGTGCTAATGGGGCGGCATATAAAGCTTCTCCAGAGGTTTTTAAAGCTTTAGGTGCAGAGGTAATTGTAATCAATAACCATCCTGATGGAGAGGTTATCAATGTTAACTGTGGTTCAACAAAACCAGAACTAATTGCAGATGAAGTTCTTGCTCAAGCTGCTGATCTGGGTATAGCCCATGATGGAGATGCAGATCGAGTTATTTTAGTTGATGAGAAAGGTGAGATTGTTGAGGGAGATAATATAATGGCAATAGCTGCTCATCATATGATTTCTGAGAAGAATTTAAATAAAAATACCATAGTTACAACTAGATATAGTAATTTAGCTTTAAAAGAAAGCCTTAGAGAATTAGAGGGCAAAGTAAAAATTGTTAAAAATGGAGACCGCTATGTTTTGGCAGAAATGCTAAAAAATAATTATCAGCTTGGTGGAGAAAAATCTGGTCATATTATATTTGCCGACTATAATACTACAGGTGATGGGATTTTAACAGCTATCAAAATAGCAGAAATTATGCTTAAAGAAAACAAAAGTTTGAGTGAACTAAAATCAATTATGAATTACTGGCCCCAAATTTTGGCCAATATAGAGGTAAAAGCCAAGGAAAAGTGGCAGCAAAATCAAGTTATTCAGCAGAAAATCGAGGAGGCCCAAGCAAAAATAGCTGGAAACGGCCGGGTTTTTGTTAGAGCATCTGGAACTGAGCCCCTGATTAGAGTAATGCTGGAAGGTAAAGATGAAGCATTATTGAGAAAATGGGAAAAAATACTAAGTGATATTATCTCTGAAGAGTTAAATTAAAATAATAATCTGAGCTAGAATTTGCTTTTTCTCTAATTTTAGCTTATTATTATATTTGGAAATTGTTGTTATTGTCTAGTCGTGATTTATTTACTAAAAATTATCTTATTTAAAGGAGGTGAGAATATTTAGCTGTAGTTAAAAGCGCCAGAACCTGATCTCAAGAGATTAAATCAGGTTGACGAGGGAGAGAGTTATCGAGTTTTCGGCGGATGCTCTCAGGTAGCAGCCTTTCTACCTTAATATTATCTTTTAAAATTGGTGGGTAACTGCTGAGACAAAGAAGATAATAAAAAGCTGATACTTTAAAAACTAAATAGAAATCTTTAATATTCTAAGAAATCTTTAATATTGTAAAAAAGCGCAAAATAAATGGAGGTCAATATATATGTGTGGAATTGTTGGTTATATAGGAGATAAAGAAGCTGCTCCAATACTTCTTTCTGGTTTAAAAAAGTTGGAATACCGAGGTTATGATTCAGCTGGAATAGCTGTTCAGGAAGAAGAAGGGATAAAGCTTGTTAAAAAACAGGGGAAATTAAATAAACTCAATACAGCTGCAGAAAATGAGATTTTTAATGGAGTGACCGGGATAGGTCATACCAGATGGGCAACTCATGGTAAGCCTTCTGATAGAAACTCCCATCCTCATACAGATTCTGTAGATGAAATCGTTGTTGTCCATAATGGGATCATTGAAAACTTTAGTGCTTTAAAAGAAGCTCTGCTTGCTGAAGGAAAAGAATTCACATCTGAAACAGATACAGAAGTAGCAGCCCATCTGATTGCTAAGTATTATGATGGTGATTTAAGAGCTGCTGTAAACAAGGCAATTACTCAACTTGAAGGTTCATTTGCCATGGCTGTGATGTCTAAAGCTGAAAAGGATAGAATAATTGCAGTCCGTAAAGATAGTCCATTGATCGTAGGCCTGGGGAAAAACGAAAACTTTTTAGCTTCTGATATTCCTGCTTATCTTGATTATACAGACGATTTTTATATTCTGGAAAATGAAGAGATGGCTGATATTAGACAGGATAAAGTAGAAATCTACTCTTTTAGTGGCAGTTTAATTGCTGACAAAAATAGTACTAAGATCAATTGGAGTTCAGAAATGGCCGAAAAACAGGGCTATGAACATTTTATGTTAAAAGAAATCAATGAACAGCCAGAATCTTTAAAATGGCTGCTGCAGGATCGTCTGCAGGCTGGTAAATTGGATTTAAGTGAAAGTGGTTTAAAATCAGATTGGCTTAGTGATTATGATAAAATTCATGTTGTGGCCTGTGGAACTGCCTATCACTCTGGTTATTTAGCTAAATATCTACTTGAAGATATGCTGAAACTGCCGGTAGAAGTAGAAGTTGCCAGTGAATATCGTTATCGTAACCCTTTAGTCAATGATAAGACATTGATGATAGTTGTCAGTCAGTCGGGAGAAACTGCAGATACACTAGCAGCCTTGCGCTTGGCCAAATCTAAAGGGGCAGATGTCTTAGCCCTAGTAAACGGCAGAGACAGCAGTATTGCCAGGGAGTCGGATATGGTGCTTTATTTAAATGCTGGTCTAGAAATCGCCGTGGCATCAACCAAAGCTTATACTAATATGGTTGCAGCTTTTTACATGCTTGCTGTAGATGGTATGAGGCAGAGAGCTGATATTGATGCTGAGACAGTAAAAAAATACACCAATGACTTGATTAGATTACCTGAGCTGAGCAGACAGATGATCAAGCAAAGTGAAGAGAAAATCAAAGAAATTGCTCGCTCATATGCTGAACAAAAACATATCTTTTTTATAGGTAGAAATACAGATTATACTTTAGCACTGGAGGGAGCCTTAAAGTTAAAGGAGATTTCATATATTCACGCTGAAGCATATCCAGCAGGTGAACTAAAACATGGTACTCTGGCCCTGGTTGAGGAAGGGGTTCCTGTTGTTGCATTAGGCAGTAGAACAGATATTTTCAATAAACTCTTCAGTAATTTAAAAGAGGTTAAAGCTAGGGGTGCAGATACATTTTTGATCACAATGGAAGGTCAAAATTATGAAAAAGAAAGTGTAGATCATGTATTTGAATTACCTCAATTAAATCAATATTTTGCTGGTTTATTGGCTATAATACCTCTGCAGTTATTGGCTTATTATACTGCTTTGGTCTGTGGTAAAGATATAGATCAGCCCAGAAATCTTGCCAAAAGTGTTACTGTTGAGTAAGCAAAAGTGAAAATATTGACTTAATAAAAGCTCACCGGGTCAGTTTTCTCTGGCCCGGTTTTTGCATTTATAGCTTAATTTTAATATAATTATAAAGAGTAAGTATTATTAATTTGCTTAAACAATTGTAGTTCAGTCAAGAAAGAAGGTTTAGTTGATGATAATTGGAACAGGAATTGATATTGTAAAAAAACAGCGTATTGAGAGGCTGATTAAGAAATATGGAGAGAGATTTTTGCAGAAGATTTATTTAGCTTCTGAAATCGAATACTGCAGTAAACAGACCAACTATGCTGCCTCTTATGCAGCGCGTTTTGCTGCTAAGGAAGCGCTTTTAAAGGCCTTAGGAACTGGAATGCGTAATAACAGCTGGCAGGATATAGAAATTTTAAATAATGATTTAGGTAAACCAGAAGTTAAATTATATAATAAAACTGCTGAACAGGCAGCAGAGATGAATGTTGAAAAAATATTTTTAACTATCTCACATGAAAAAGATTTTAGTATTGCTCAAATTATTCTGGAAGGAGCTTAAAAATGTATGTCCTAAGACCAAAATCAATGGCTAAATCAGATCAAGAAACTATAGATGCTGGCTTTCCAGAAATTTTACTGATGGAAGCAGCAGCCAGGGGAACAGCAGAATTGGCCGATAAAATTATTAAGCATAACTTTTTCTATCAGGCTAATTATTATAAAAATTCAGCAGAACTGGATAAAGAAGATATCAATATTTTAATCTTTGTTGGTAAAGGTAATAATGGTGGTGATGGTTTGGCTGCAGCCAGATTTTTAGCAAACTGGGGTTATAAACCGGAGATCATCTTAAGTTCAAGCGAATCTGAGCTTAGAGATATCAACCAAAAAAATTATGAATTAGCTTTATATAACAAAATAAAATGCAGCAGCTATGATAATTTAACTAAAAAAGAGCTGGAAGCAAAACTAAAAAAAGCCGAGCTCATAATTGATGCATTATTAGGTACGGGAATCAAAGGTGAGGTTAGGGGAAATGCAGGAGAAATTATTGCTTTGATCAATGATTTAAAACAAAAAAAGGCAGTGGTCTTAGCTGTTGATATCCCTTCAGGTATTAATGGTTTAAACGGTTCAGTTCTAGGTAGGGCGATTAAAGCTGATCATACTGCAGTAATGGCTGCCTATAAAAGGGGTTTACTGCTTTTTCCCGGTGCTGATTATGCCGGTAAAGTTAAGATTATTGATATTGGTATCAAAGAGTCTGTACTGGCAAAAAATTCTGAAGGTGTGCAGTTGATGACCCAGAACAAGGCCAAAAAATTTCTACCGCAGAGAAAAAGAGATGGCCATAAGGGAACATTTGGCAGAGCTGCATTTTTGGCAGGATCACGTGGTATGGATGGTGCTCCACTGCTCAGTGCTGATGCTGCTTTAAGGAGTGGTTCAGGTCTTGTTTATCTGCTTTTAGCTGAAGAAATAGAAAGAGCTGCTTTTGAGTTAAGAGAAGTTTTAACTAAAAGTCTGCCTTCTAAAAATGGAATTATTTCTGAAAAGGCGGTTGAAAGCATTCTTGACTTCGCTCAAAAGCTAGATGTTTTAGCAGTTGGCCCAGGATTAGGTTTAAATAAAGCTAGTAAAAAGGTGATAAAAGAAATATTAGAAAATTTAGCAGTACCTCTGGTTATGGATGCTGATGCTCTTAATTCGATTTCTGATTTAGAACTTTTAAAAAAATATCAGGGAGAGATATTATTGACCCCTCATCCCGGTGAGATGGCAAGATTAATAGATCTTTCTCCAGCTCAAATAAATCAGAATAAGATTGAGATAGCCCAGGAGTTTGCAGTTAAATATCAGCTTAATTTAATACTTAAAGGAGCTTTAACAGTAATAGCGGCAGCAGATGGAAGGATTTATCTTAATAATACTGGTACAAATGGAATGGCCACAGCTGGTAGTGGTGATGTCTTAACTGGTATTGTTTCAGCCCTGATTGGGCAGGGAATGGCTCCATTTGAAGCAGCAGCTTTAGCAGTTTATGTACATGGCAGAGCCGGTGAAAAGGCTTCTTTAGCTAAAAGTGATTTTGGACTTAAATCAGGAGATTTAATCGAATATTTAACAGAGGTATGGAAGACTTTAACTTAAAAATAAAATACAAGGAGAGAGAAGATGATTTTATCAGATAAGACAATTAAAAAGATGCTTAAAGAAAAAACTTTAATTATAGATCCGGTAGATAATATACAAATTCAACCTGCCTCTGTAGATATGAGGCTGGGTAACGATTTTTTAAAAGTGAATGAAAACAGTCTACCCTTGATGACTTTAACTGAACAGGTTAGTTATGAGGAAGTAATAGGAACAGAAATTATTATTCCTCCCCACTCTTTTTTATTGGCTACTACCAAAGAATATATCAAACTACCTGACAATGTAACAGCCTTTGTTGAGGGAAGAAGTTCTATCGGTAGAATGGGTCTTTTTATTCAAAATGCCGGCTGGGTCGATCCAGGTTTTGAAGGTCAAATTACCCTTGAATTATTTAATGCAAATCGTTTACCTATCAAATTAGAAGCAGAAAGAAGAATCTGTCAGTTGGTTTTTGCACAGATGGATAATTCCGCTCAAAACCCATATCGAGGTAAATATCAGGGACAGAAAAATACTGTGGGCACAAAAGTTTTTGAAGATATAGAGAACAAAAACAGTTAAGTTGGAGGTATTATGATGGTTACTTTAGTTATTTCGGAGATAGATAAAAGTATTGGACCAGGTGATATTGTAGGAGCTTTTATAAATGAAGTTGGTACTGACAGCAATAACATTGGTAAAATTAGAATAGATAAAAATTCCAAAAAAGCAGAGGTAGAAGTTGAACTTGCTTCTGCAGCAAAGATTATTGAAACCATGGATGGCAACCAAATTGGTGGAGTAAAGGTTAATATCAAGGCCAAAAATCCTGATGATTTAGTAGATAAAGAAATTATGGATTATTATAATAAATTTTCGCAATTGCTGCAATTAGAAAGAGAAGAAGAAATAGATAGACACAAATTAGAAATTAAGTATTTAAGCCCTAGTGAAAGACAGGCTAAGGGTAGAGCTATGCTTGATTTACGGGGCAAAGATGCCGGCACGGCTTTTGGGCATAAACCTCTGGTAAAATTCAGCTCAAAATATTCCGGAAAAAAATTACCTGAAACAGAGATAACAACAGGTGATCTGGTAATGATAAGTTTAGATAAACCATTACATCCCAATAATCCAACCGGAACAGTAGCTGAAAAAACAAGTTATTCTATCACAGTCGCTTTTGAAAAACACCCCCCGGAATTTATTTATAGTAAAGGGGTAAGATTAGATTTGTTTGTCAATGAAACCAGCTTTGATAGAATGTTTTCTGCCTTAGAAAAAGTAAAAAAACCTCAAAATAAAGTTGAAGAAAGAAAGCGAGATATTCTTTTAGCAAAAAAAGGCTTTAAAAATGCAGCCAAATCAAAATTCCAATCCAACTTTCTTAATCAAAGCCAGATAAAAGCTGTAGAACATTCTCTAGCAGCAGAAGACTTTTATTTAATTCAGGGACCACCAGGTACGGGCAAAACAGTTACTGCGGTTGAACTTATCTGTGAAGCCGTCAAAAATGGAGCTGAGGTTCTGGCAGCAGCCCAATCCAATACCGCTGTAGATAACTTATTGGAATTGTTAGTTGAAAAAGAGCTTAATGTTATACGGGTTGGTCATCCGATTAGAGTTAACAAAAAATTGAGAAAACATACCCTTGATGATAGGGTTTTAAAACATCATTCTTATATGGAAGCTGAAAAATTGAGAGATGAAGTCTCTGATTTGATTAACAAACAGGATTCCTATATTTATCCAGGTGGAAAATACAGGCGAGGTCTTTCAGACCAGGAAATCAAAGAATATGCAGAAAGAGATATAGAACATCATGTGCGGGGAATTAGCCCCAGGGTAATTGATGAAATGGCAAGCTGGCTTGAACTGCAGTCAAAAATAGATAAATATTTTAAGCAGATCGAGAGATTAGAAAAACAAGCAGTTGAAGCTGTTTTAAATAAGGCTGATGTGATCTGTTCGACAAATATAACTGCCGGTTCGGAAATACTGGAGGATTTTCATTTTGATTTAAGTGTGATAGATGAAGCAACCCAGGCAACTCAGCCTGCTGCTTTGATCCCATATTTTAAGGCAGATAAAAGCATTTTACTGGGAGATCATAAACAACTTCCCCCAACGGTTATCAATCAAAAAGCTGCTGGTGAAGGCCTTGCAAAATCCTTGTTTGAAAAACTCTCTGAGCTGCATGGAGATGATGCACTTTCAAGCTTGATTATTCAGTACAGAATGAATAGAAAGATTATGGGGTTTTCAAGTCTCAACTTTTATAATGATAGTTTAAGAGCTGACCCTTCTGTTGCAGATGCCGATTTAAGTGATTTAGGAATTAATCCTCAATCAGAAAAATGTTTCACCGAAAAAGCTCTAAAAGCAGAATTTCCAATGGTCTTTTTAGACACCATAGATATGGAGGCTGCGGAAAGATCACTGAAAGCTTCAAGTTCTTATGATAACCCGGTTGAAGCAGAAATAGTTTTGGATATACTTGATAGAGCAGTTATGCTTTCTATGGATGAACATCATATTGCTGTAATTACACCTTATAAAGATCAGGTTGATCTTTTAAATCAGCATAATAATTTAGCAGAAATAGAAATCGATACAGTAGATGCATTTCAAGGTAGAGAAAAAGAGATGATCGTCTTTTCTGCTGTAAGAAGTAATGATGAAGCCAATATTGGTTTTTTAAGAGACTTAAGAAGGCTAAATGTGGCTTTAACAAGGGCCAAAAGAAAAGTAATATTTATCGGTGACAGCAGCACTATTTGTGAACACCAAAGCTACAAAAATTTATTGACCTATATCAAAAGGGTTGGTTTATATTACAGGCTTTAAAAGACGGTTTTTTTATTGACAGCTTTTAAAAACTAATGTATAATTAAAACAGAATTAATTTAAGGCTTTTCTCAATCTTTTTTACAATGAGGTGGGGTAAACAGTGGAGAGGCTGCATCGGGAAAAAAACCTTAGTAAAACAGAAAAAGAAAAAATAATCAAAGCAATGATTAATGGTTACAAAAAGATGGCAGAAGTAAATGAAGATTTTATTAAAAAGGTTTCTCTACTTGAAGATGGGGCTAAATAGTCTCATCTTTTCGTTTAATCAATCAGGCGGAGGTGGAAGTGTTGGTAGAATTAAAGCAGCTAAAAATAGAGTTGCCGCAGGGGCTTGTTGAAGAAATAGAGAGTTACTGCAGTGAAAATAATGAACAGCGCAATAATTTTTTATTAAAAGCAGTAGAACTATATTTAAGAGAACTTAAAAAAGAAGAGGTTAGATCACTTCTTAAAACAGGATATCAAAAAATGGCCGGTCTAAATCAAAAATTAGCAGATGAAGGTTTATCTAGTGACTGCTATTCATATTTATGTTATGAGCAAAGACTGGTGGAGTGTGAAAAAATTGAAAGTAAAAAGAGGTGATGTTTTTTACGCAAATTTAAATCCGGTAGTAGGGTCAGAGCAGGGAGGTACTAGACCGGTTTTAATAATTCAAAATGATATCGGAAATAAATATAGTCCAACCGTAATTGTGGCAGCAATTACTTCCAGGATTAACAAAGCAAAGCTGCCCACTCATGTTGAAATCCCTGCTGATTACACCAACTTAGACAAAGATTCAGTAATTTTACTTGAACAGATTAGAACCCTTGATAAAAAACGTCTGCAGAGGCATATTGCTCATTTAGGTGATGATGTGATTGAGGATGTAAATACCTCTTTAGAAATAAGTTTAGGATTAATAGATCTTTAAAAAATTTATCTAAATACTTGACATTGTGAAAAAAATATCGTATACTCATAGTGTATATTTTTTGACAATTCAAGTGAATTAATTCACTAATCTTTTCCAATTTCTTTTTTATTGCAAATTTACTCAAAATAAGTTATTATTTTATTATGGAGGCTTAAAATGAAACTAAAAACACTTAAATCTCTTTTGCAAACAAATACCATATTTGAAGAAAGTGAGATAGCCGATGATTTTGATGTGGTCACAGCCTGTGGAGCTGATTTGATGAGTGATGTGCTGGCTCTTTCTAATGATAAAACTCTACTTTTAACCGGGTTAACAAACCCTCAGGTGGTTAGAACTGCTGAAATGGTAGGTATTAAAATTATAGTATTTGTCAGGGCCAAAGAACCCCAGATTGAAACTGTTGCTCTTGCAAATCAATTAGGTATTTTTCTTTATTCCACAGCCAAACCACTTTTTGAGGCTTGTGGAATTTTATATAACAATGGGGTTGGAGCAGAAGAGATCAATTATTTATAAACTCCAAATCTATTTTTGTTAGTCAGGAGCTGAGTTTTTTATATGAAAAAAGAGATATTGGAAAAGGAGATTGAAAGTTTTAATTTTCAAAGTGGTGGAGAAGCTTCAAGTGAACTGAAAAACAAGCTTAGAAAACTAGGTATAGATTCAAAAATAATTCGCAAAACTGCCATAGTGACCTATGAACTAGAAATGAATGTAATTATCCATTCTTTAGGGGGAAAAATCACGGCTGAGATCTCAGAAGATGAACTTGAAATTAAGGTTTCTGATCAAGGGCCTGGTATTCCCGATATTGACAAAGCATTAACCCCTGGTTTTTCTACTGCAAGTGATGAAATTAGGGAGATGGGCTTTGGCGCAGGAATGGGTCTTGTTAATGTTAGAAGATATGCTGATGATTTTTCAATAAAGTCAAATGAAGCAGAAGGTACAACTGTTAAAATAAAGATGATATTAGCTAATTAATTTTAGCAGGAGGGTTATAATGACAAAAAAGCATTCTGTGCTTCTAAAAGAAGAAAAATGTGAGGGCTGTACAAATTGTGTAAAAGGCTGCCCTACAAAAGCAATAAGGGTACACCAGGGTAAAGCCTGGATTAAAGAAGACCTTTGTGTTGATTGTGCAGAATGCATAAGGGTTTGTGAATATCATGCTAAATACAGCAACTCTGATCTACTTGAAGAAATTCTTAGTCATGATTATCCGGTCTTATTAATCCCACCAAGTTTTTACAGTCAGTTTTCAGCTGATATTTCTTCTGATAAAATAAAAGCTGCTCTTTATAAGCTTGGTTTTAAAAAAGTTTATGATGTAGCAGAAGCTGCTGCTGCTCTTTCCCGCCGAAGTTTAGAATTTCTTAATCAAAACTCTGCTAATTATATTTCTTCTTCCTGTCCTGTCATCGTCAGGTTGATTAAATCACAGTATCCGGATTTAATAGAGATGCTGCTGCCTATGAAATCTCCGGTAGAGCTAATTGCAGAAAAAGTAAAAAATGAACTTAAAAATGAGAACAATATTGCTGCTTCTCTATTTTTTTTAACTCCCTGTCCTGCAAAAATGACAACAGTTAATAGAGCTATCGGTCAGGAAAAAAGTTTTTTAGATGGGGCAATAGCGGTTGATAAGCTTTATCAAGAAATATACCCTCTACTGGGAGAAATAACTGAGGATGATATCAAAGAATCTGACAAGATTCCTTTATCAATAGCCTGGGGTAATCACGGAGGATAAGAAGGAATACTTAAATCATGGCAGGAAATTAACACATTAAGTGTCTCAGGGATTCAAGCTGTTAAAAAGCTCTTAGATGAGATAGAAAGGAATAATATTTCTGATGAGATATCTTACTTTGAGCTAACATCATGTGCAAATGGTTGTTTAGGTGGGATTCTAAATGTAATAAATCCTTATCAGGCGGCCTTTAATTTAGAAAGCAGAGTTAAAAAGTTAAAAAAAGAGCTGAATAAATGCAAATTAGATAGGGTTAATAAAGAAGACAAAGCATATAATTTCGAACTTTCTCAAGCAATAAAAGCAGATAATATTGTTAAGCTTGATAAAGACTTTAAAAAAGCAATGCAGAAATTAGAGCAGCTGCAAAAAGAAATAGAGCTGCTGCCTGGACTTGATTGTGCAGCTTGTGGTGCTCCAGACTGCAAAACATTTGCTGAAGATATAGTAAATGATCTTGCAGTAAGAACAGACTGTACATTTATGTTGAGAAAAAGAATTAGTGATCTTGCAGGTGATCTTTGTGAACTGGCAAATTCATTACCACCACTGATTAATGGTGAGAAGGAGGAAGATTATGAATGTTAAAGACCTAGTTGAAAAATTTAATCTCGAAGTAGTTGCTGGACCAAGTTTGGACAAAGAAATTGATGGTGTATATGTTGGTGATCTCTTAAGCAATGTTATGGCAAGAGCCTCACAAGATAATCTCTGGTTAACAGTACAGGGTCATCAAAATGTTGTTGCAGTTGCCTTATTGGTTGATCTTTCTGCAGTAATTTTAGTCGAGGATTTTGAATATGATGAAGCTGCAGTAAAAAAGGCCTGCCAAAAAGGGGTCAATCTTTTAAGAACTAAAAGAAAAGCTTATAAATTAGCCTGTAGTTTATGTGAAAGCAATATTTAAATGTTAAAATTTAAGTCAGATCTTCATCTTCATTCTGTGCTTTCTCCCTGTGCTGATTTATTGATGACACCAGCTGAGATAGTTAATAAAGCAAAACAAGAGGGAATAGAAGTTCTAGCCTTAACTGATCATAATTCTGCTGAAAATGCAGAGGTGTTTAAATATTTTTGTGAACAAAACGATATATTTTTTATACCAGCTATGGAAACTGAAACTCGAGAAGAAATTCACATATTAAGTTTTTTTCCTGACTTAGCTTCATTATTTGAGTGGCAGGAAATAGTTTATGCTAATTTACCTGAAATAGAAAATGATGAGGATTTTTTTGGTCCTCAAATCAAATGTTCTTTTTCAGATGAATTTCAAAGTAAAGTGGGGCGTTTTTTGGCTGGCTCATCTGAGTTGAGTTTAGAAAAGTGTTTAAAGACGATTTCATCACTTGGTGGGATAGTAATTCCATCTCATATGGATAGGAGAAATAGTATTATTAGTCAGCTGGGTTTCATACCACCAGAACTTGGAATTGAGACAATAGAAATCTCTAAAAACACTACAATAGAGGAAGTTTCAAAAAAGCAGCCTCAACTTCTTTGCTATCAGATGATTCAAAACTCTGACAGTCATTATCTAAAGGAGATTAGATCTTATCACAATTTAGTTATGGAAGAAAGAAGTTTTGCTGAATTTCTAAAAGCAGTTAAAGGAGAAAAAGGCAGAAAAATCATTTTAAGTGAAAATTAATTATCAAGGAGGCAATTATTGATGGCACATCTTAAAGGAGAAAAATTAGCAAAATATTTAAAACCTGTAAATGAAATTTTGGGAAGATATGAGAGCAAAGAAAGATATTTAATCCCAGTTTTACAGGAAGCTCAGGAAGAATATGGTTATTTACCTGAAGAGGTACTAACTGAGATTGCACTTGGTTTAAATCTTTCTTTAAGCCAGGTTTATGGAGTAGTAACTTTTTACAGTCAATTTCATCAGGAACCAAGAGGTAATAATATCATCAGAATATGTATGGGAACTGCTTGTCATGTAAGAGGTGCAGGCAAAATCATGGATGTACTCAAAGAGGAACTTGAAATTGATAGTGGAGAAACAACTGATGATCTAGCCTTTACATTAGAATCAGTTGCCTGTATTGGTGCCTGTGGTTTAGCACCTGTAATCATGGTCAATGATGATACCCATGGCCGCTTAATCCCAGAAGAAATTCCTTCAATTCTGGCAAAATATAAATAAAATGAGGGAACTATCACTACATATTCTCGATATTTTGGAGAACTCAAGAAAAGCAAAAGCAGATAAGATTGAGCTTCAAATCTCAGAGAATCCTGGGAAGAATTCATTTATAATTATTATTGCTGACAATGGTAAGGGTATCAAAAAAGAGCTATTAGAAAATATCACAGATCCTTTTGTTACTTCAAGGACAACAAGAGAAGTAGGACTTGGTCTTTCTCTATTTAAAAATGCTGCTGAAAGAACAAATGGAGATTTTGAGATCAAATCTAAAAAAGGCAGAGGAACAGTAGTAAGGGCTGAATTTGAATATGATAATATTGATCGAGCTCCACTTGGTGATATTGCTACAACTATCAGCAATTTTATTGCTGCTAATGGTGAAGAGTTAGAAATAATTTATGAACATTCTTTTGCAGACGAAAAATTTGAATTTGACAGCAGGGAAATAAAAAAAGAATTAGATGATCTTTCTATACAATCCTCAGCTATTGTAAGCTGGATCCAGGAATATTTAGCAGAAAATATCAAAGAAATCCGCGGAGGTGAAGCTTTTTAATGAAATCTTTAGCAGAATTAAAAGAATTGAGAGATAAAGTAAAAAAAGATATGAAAAAGCGTGATCAGGGAACAAGACCAGAAATAATTGTTGGGATGGGAACTTGTGGTATTGCTGCAGGTGCCAGAGAAATCCTAAAAGCAATTTTAGAAGAAGTAGAAACCAGAGATATTGATGTAAGGGTAACCCAAACAGGTTGTATAGGAATGTGTGAAAAAGAGCCTTTAATAGATGTAAGAATGCCTGGTAAAGAAAGAATAACCTATGGGAATCTAAGTACATCTGATGTAAAAGAAATTATCAGCAAACATGTAATAAATGGCAATGTCGTACAGGAATTAGTAATCGCTAGACATAGTGAATAATTTTAAAGGAGGCATTTTCTAAATGAATGAGACAATTTATCGTTCCCATGTTTTAGTTTGTACTGGAACAGGTTGTGTTTCTTCTGGTGCAAAAGATTTAAAAACTACCTTAGAAAAAGAGCTTACTGCTAAAGATATGAGCGGTGAGGTTAAAATAGTAGAAACTGGCTGTCATGGATTCTGTGAAAAAGGTCCAATAATGATCATTTATCCTGAAGGAGTATTTTACTGTGAGGTAAATGAAAAAGATGTGAAAGAAATCGTTGATGAGCACCTTCTAAAAGGAAGAACTGTAGAAAGACTGCTCTTTAAAGAGCCGATGACAGAAGAGCAGATTCCATCTTATCAAGATATAGATTTTTATAAAAAACAGCAGCGTATTTCACTTAAAAATTGTGGGCATATTGACCCAGAATCCATTGATGAATATATAGCTGTTGGTGGTTATGAAGCAGCAGGTAAAGCCTTAACTTTAATGGAGCCTCAAGAAATCATCGATGAGCTTAAAGAATCTGGCCTCAGAGGAAGAGGTGGAGGTGGATTCCCAACTGGTTTAAAGTGGCAGTTTGCCAGAAATACAGAATCAGACAAAAAATATGTGATTTGTAATGCAGATGAGGGAGATCCAGGAGCATTTATGGATAGAAGTCTGCTTGAGGGTGATCCCCATGGGATTATAGAGGGTATGATGATTGCTGCTTATGCTATTGGAGCAGATGAAGCTTATGTTTATGTAAGAGCTGAATATCCTTTAGCAATTACCAGATTAGAAAAAGCGATTCAGGACGCTGAAGAATATGGACTACTAGGGGAAAACATTTTTGATAGTGGTTTTAATTTCAAACTTCATATTAAAGAAGGTGCTGGTGCCTTTGTTTGTGGTGAAGAAACTGCTTTGATGAATTCTATCGAAGGAAAAAGAGGGATGCCTAAACCAAGACCACCTTATCCATCAGTAAGTGGTTTATGGGGCAAACCTACCAATATAAATAATGTAGAAACTTTTGCTAATGTACCATATATAATTAAAGAAGGAGCAGAAGCTTTTTCATCTATTGGAACTGAAAGTAGTGCAGGTACCAAAGTTTTTGCTTTAACCGGCAAAATCAATAATACTGGTTTAGTAGAAGTACCTATGGGAACAACTTTAAGAGAGGTAATCTTTGAAATCGGTGGTGGACTTGATAAAAATAAGAAGTTCAAAGCCGTTCAGACCGGTGGTCCTTCCGGAGGATGTTTACCTGAAGAATATTTAAATCTACCGATCGACTATGATTCTCTTTTAGATGCTGGAACTATGATGGGTTCTGGTGGTATGGTTGTAATGGATGAGGATTCCTGTATGGTCGATGTAGCACGTTTCTTTTTGAACTTTACCCAGAGTGAATCATGTGGTAAATGTACTCCCTGTAGAGAGGGTACAAAAAGAATGCTGGAAATATTAAATAGGATTACTGAAGGTGAAGGTAGAGAAGGAGATATAGAGTTACTAGAAGAATTAGGAGACCATATCAAAAGTACTTCTTTATGTGGACTTGGTAAATCAGCTCCTAACCCAGTTTTATCTACCATAACTCATTTTCGCAAAGAATATGAAGCCCATATAAACCATCAAAATTGTCCTGCTGGAGCCTGTCAGGATCTGCTCAGCACTTATGTAATAGCTGCTGAAGATTGTATAGGCTGTGGAAAATGTGCAAAAGTTTGTCCTGTTGATGCAATTAGTGGAGAAATCAAGGGAGTCTTTGCAATAGATGAAGATGTTTGTATAGCTTGTGGAGCCTGTGAGCCAGTTTGTCCGGTCGATGCGATTTCACAGGGTTAATCCTGATAATAGGAGGGAATTAAATTAATGGAGAACAAAGTTAAACTTCAAATAGATAAGCAGACAATAGAAGTTAGTGAAGGTAGTACGATTTTGGATGCTGCCAAGTCAGTTGGTATTGATGTACCTGTATTATGTTATCACCCTGATTTAAGCTTACACGGTGCCTGTAGGGTTTGTGTTGTTGAGGAAGAAGAAAGTGGAGAACTTCTCGCCTCCTGTGCTGCTCCGGTAAATGCGGGCATGAAAATTAATACCCGCAGTATTAAGGCCAGAAAAGCCAGAAGAAGAAATGTTGAGCTTCTTTTAGCAAATCACCCTAATGATTGCTTAGGTTGTAATCGTAATGGCAGCTGTGAACTGCAGGATATTACCTATGACCTTGGTATTACCAAAGAAGATATAGAAAGGGTTTCTGGTGCAGTAAGAGAACACGAAATTGATGATGTAGGACCTGCTTTAAGAAGAGATTTGAATAAATGTATTCTCTGTGGTCGCTGTGTTAGAATCTGTGAAGAAGTTCAGGGAGTTTCTGCTCTACAGTTTACTCAGAGAGGTTTTAATTCAGTAGTAACAACTGCTTTTGACATGCCGCAGAGAGATGTAAACTGTGCAAACTGTGGTCAATGTGCTTCAGTCTGTCCAGTTGGGGCAATTAATGAAAAAAGTGAAATCGAGAAGGTATGGTCTGCCTTAGAAGATGATGATATACATGTAATTGTGCAGACTGCTCCTTCTATTCAGGCTACCTTAGGTGAAGAGTTTGGTATGAGAGCTGGTTCTGTAGTAACCGGAAAAATGGTTGCTGCTTTAAGAAGACTTGGGTTTGATAAGATATTCTCAACCGACTTTGCAGCAGATCTAACAATATTAGAAGAGGGAAGTGAGTTCTTAAAGAAATTAGAAGGTGAAGGTACTTTACCTCATATCACATCCTGCTGTCCAGGCTGGGTTAAATATGCTGAGCATAACTATTCTGATCTTTTAAATCATCTTTCTTCTGCTAAATCACCGATGCAGATGTTTTCTGCCCTGGGTAAAACCTATTATCCTCAGCAGTCAGGAGTTAAAGCAAAAGATGTTTATACAGTTGCAATCATGCCCTGTACAGCTAAAAAGTTTGAAAAGAATAGAGAAGAAATCAATGCAACCCGTTTTAAAGATACAGATGCTGTTTTAACAACCAGAGAACTGGCCCGGATGATCAAAGAAATGGGGATCAACTTCTCTAAATTGGCTGATGAAGATTTTGATGAATTAATGGGAACTTCAACCGGTGCTGGAACTATTTTTGGTACCACAGGTGGAGTTGCAGAAGCTGCAGTTAGAACCGTAAAAGAAAAATTAACCGGGGAACCACTTGAGCAATTAAATCTTGGCTTTAGAGGGGTTAATTTTGCAGAGGTTGAAATTGGTGATAGAACTGTAAAAATTGCTATTGCTAATGGTCTTGGTAATGCAGAAAAACTTCTGGAGGCATGTAGAGAGGGAGACTGCGAGTGTGACTTCATAGAAGTTATGGCCTGTCCTCATGGTTGTGTTGGTGGTGGAGGTCAGCCCAGACCTGCAACCAAAGAGAAGAAAATTAAAAGAGGTACAGGTTTAAGTGGGATCGATGATAAAAGTGTTGTTCGTAAATCACACAAAAACCCACAGGTTATTAAACTATATAAAGAGTTCTTAGGTGAGCCAATGAGTGGAGAATCACATCATTTATTACACACCACCTATAAGAGCAGACCTAAAAACTAAATTAAAAAATTGATATTTGGCATTTTGATGTTGAATATTTAAATTGATTATCAAAAGCTGTGCTGTTTAAGCTATTAAATGGTACAGCTTTTTTTATATTAATCTGCCAATAATTATTTCTGTTAAATTGATTTGATTTGTATTATAATAGATAAAAGAGAGGGGGGGAGAGATAAATGTTGGATATCTTTAAGAAAAAAACAGAATATCTTGCTGCACCATTTTCAGGAAAAGTGATTAAATTACAGGATTTAAGTGATGAGACATTTGCCAAAAAGATCTTGGGAGATGGGATTGCAGTTGAGCCTGAAGATAAGGTGTTAAAATCTCCTTGTGCGGGTGAGGTAGTTCAGGTCTTTACTACCGGACATGCCCTGGGCATTCAAACAGATTTGGGCTTAGAAATTTTAATTCACATAGGAATCAATACCATTAGACTTAATGGGAAAGGCTTTAGTAAAAAAATAAAAAATGGGGATAAGCTCGAAGTGGGTACACCTTTAATTGAAATCGATCTTGATTATATTAAAAAAAATGCAGATGGGATTTTTACACCAATTGTGATTACAAATATGGATAAGGTTAAAAATATCAAATTCTTAAAAAGTGGCTGGGTAGAAAGTGGTGAAAAGCTGCTTGAGGTCGAACATTATTAAATGAGAAGGGTTTTAAGCTTTTTAATTCTTTTTAAATTTGATATAATAAATTTTAAAGTATAAAAGACAGGATGATATTTTATGGATTTTAAAAGAATTGTAGTAAAAATAGGGAGCAGTTCTCTAAGCAGTAAAAATGCCAAGCTTAATTTTACAAAAATTGATAATTTGACCAGACAGCTGGTTGATTTAAAAAACCAGGGTAGAGATGTAATACTGGTTAGTTCTGGTGCTATTGCTGCTGGAATGGGAGAATTGGGTTTTGTCAAAAGACCTAAATCTATTCCTGAACAACAGGCCTGTGCTGCTGTTGGTCAGGGACTATTGATCGGAATATATAATAAATTTTTTCGTGAATATGGGGAAAAATGTGCCCAAATTTTATTAACTTCAAGTGATTTAGAAAATAGAAGCAGATATTTAAATGCTTTCAATACCCTCACAGAACTTTTAGATTATGGGGTAGTACCTGTAATTAATGAAAATGATACTGTTGTTACAAATGAGATCAAGGTTGGAGACAATGATACACTTTCAGCTAGAGTTGCAGGGCTTGTTGAAGCTGATTTATTGATCAATCTTTCTGATGTAGAAGGCCTATATAATATCTCACCAGCAGATAATGAAAAAAATTTAAAGCTGATTTCTCTGGTTGAAAAAATTAATCAAGATATCGAGGATATGGCCGGTGGTAGAGGCAGTTCAGTTGGTACTGGTGGTATGCAGACCAAAATAGAGGCAGCAAAAATTGCTGTAAATTCAGGTATTGTAATGATTATTGGTCCTGCAGAAGATAAAAATTCTCTTTTGGATTTAGTTAAGATGGCTGAAAAAAAAGAATATAATATTGGTACTACTTTTTTAGCTGAGAAAGATAGCTTATCTAAAAGAAAACAATGGCTCAATTTTAATTTGCCCCCTTCAGGAAAGGTTTTTGTTGATAAAGGTGCTGCAGATGCTCTAATCAAAAGGGGTAAAAGTCTGCTGCCAGGTGGTATTACTGGAGTTGAAGCAGATTTTAATAGTGGAGAACTTGTTTTAATCAGTGATGGAGAGCAGACCATTGGTAGAGGTATTGTAAATTATAGTTCTGATGAGATCGAAAAAATCAAAGGAGCTCATTCAGAAGAGATCAAAAACATTCTTGGTTATTTTAATAAAAGCGAAGTAATCCATAGGGATAATATGGTAATAGGAGGAGATCATAATGAGTATTAGAGAAGAGTTGATTTCTCAGGCTGATGCTGCTAAAGAGGCTGCAAGGAAACTGGCTAAAGCTTCAACAGGAGATAAAAACAAGGCCTTAAATTTAATTGCAGACAAGTTAATCGAAAGACAGGCTGAAATACTGGAAATTAATGAAGAGGATATGAGTAATGGTAGAGCCAATGGTTTAAGTAGAGCCCTTTTAGACCGTTTAAAATTAAGTGAAGACAGGATTGAAGCAATGGCCCAGGGCTTAAGAGATGTCGCTGCTCAGGAAGATCCTATTGGTGAAGTTCCAAAAATGTGGAAACGTCCCAATGGTTTGCAGATTGGTCAGATCAGGGTTCCACTTGGAGTCATAGCCATTATTTATGAGGCTCGTCCTAATGTAACGGTAGATGTGGCAGGACTTTGTCTTAAATCAGGTAATTCTGTAATTTTAAGAGGTGGCTCAAATGCCTTCAACTCAAATCAAATTTTAGCCAATATTATTCAGGATGGCTTAAATGAAGCCGGTTTAGACAAAGATAGTGTTCAACTTATCTCAACAACCGACCGCAAGGCTGTTGATGTTTTATTTACATTAAGCGATTATTTAGATGTTTTAATTCCACGAGGGGGAGCAGGTTTAATTCAAAAGGTGGTTAATGAATCAAAGATCCCTGTAATTGAAACCGGGGTTGGTAACTGCCATGTCTATGTTAATAAAGATGCTGATATAACTAAGGCTAAAAAAATAGTCTTTAATGCTAAATACTCTCGTCCTGCAGTTTGTAATGCTGCTGAGAGCCTGCTTGTTGATAGTGAAATTGCAGAGGAATTTCTGCCTGAAATGGGGAGGATTTTTGCAGAAAGCAATGTTGAGCTCCGCGGCTGTCAAAAAACAAAGGCCATTCTTCCCGGAATAAAAGATGCTGTTGAAGAAGATTATTATAAAGAATATAAAGATTATATTATGGCTGTTAAGGTTGTGGATGACTATTCTGAAGCAGTTGAGCATATTTATAAATATGGAACAAAACATTCTGAAGCGATAATCACCGAAAATTATACTACAGCAAGGAAATTTTTAGATGAGATAGATGCTGCAGCTGTATATGTTAATGCTTCAACCAGATTTACTGATGGAGGTCAATTTGGTCTGGGAGCAGAAACAGGAATCAGCACCCAAAAACTTCATGCTCGTGGTCCAATGGGATTAAAAGAGTTAACAACTACAAAGTATATAATTATGGGTGATGGACAGATTAGAGAATAGTTTATTTAGGAGGTCAAGATGAAACTAGCTATTATTGGACTTGGTAATATGGGTCAGACTATTTTAGAGGGAATTTTGAATAATAATATCTTAGCTGCTGAGGATATTGCAGCAGCTGATAAAAAATTTGCAGCAGCTGATTTTGCTTTAAAAAATAAATATCCAGAAATTCATTTTACAAGTGATAATAAAGAAGCGGTGTTTGAAGCCGATTATGTTATTTTGGCTGTAAAACCTCAGATCTTTTCTCAGGTCTTAGAAGAAATAAAAGCTCTTAGTGCTGATAAGCTAATCATTTCTATTGCTGCCGGGATAAAAAGAGAATTTATTGAAGCTAAACTAAGTCAAAATAGCAGGGTTGTGAGGGTAATGCCCAATACTCCTGCCCTGGTTGGAGAGGGGATGAGTGCCCTATCCTTTGCAGATGATTTGGCTGAAAAAGAGAGACTATTTGTTAAAAAGGTCTTTAAAGCTTTTGGCAGGATTATTGAAGTTAAAGAAGAGCAGATGGATGCAGTTACCGCTTTAAGTGGTAGTGGGCCTGCTTTTGTTTACCTTTTTATTGAGGCTTTATCTGATGCAGGTGTATTAAAAGGCTTGGACAGGCAAACCGCCCTTAAACTTGCTGCTCAAACCCTTAAAGGTGGAGCAGAGATGGTTTTAGAGAGCCAAAAACATCCTGCTGAGTTAAAAGATATGGTTACATCTCCAGGTGGGACAACCATTGCTGGGGTAGCTTCTTTAGAAGAATCTGGCTTTAGATCAGCAGTTATTAAAGCTGTTTCTGCAGCAGCAGAAAGATCAGAGGAGCTGGGCAAATAAATGACAAGAGAAGAGCTTAAATTTATCAGCAGCTCTGCTGAGCAGAGCATTGAATTCGCAAAAAAAATAGCTGCTTACTTAGACCCCCCAAGCCTGATCCTGCTTAAGGGGGAACTTGGTTCAGGTAAAACTTTAATGGCCCAGGGTATAGCTTCTGCTTTAGGTTATGAAGATGAGGTTACAAGTCCGACCTTTAATCTTGTTCAAGAATATCGAGCTGCTCAGGAAATAATTCATATGGATTTATACAGGCTTGATAAAAGTGAAGAATTGATAGAAATCGGTTTTGAAGATTATTTAAACAGAGATGCTGTTATATTAATAGAATGGCCGGAAATTGCTCTATCTTTAATTCCGGCTGATTTTATTTTTATAGAGATTATTAAAAAAACAAATGATAAAAGAGAGATAATTATCAGTGGTGAAGGAAAAAAGGCAGAGAGATTAGTGGAAAGGTTGTTTAAAAATGTTAATTCTAGGGATTGATACTTCAACAGATTATTTAGCTTTATCTCTTTTAGAAGATAATCTAGTTAAAGCAGAATATAATTTGAGTTTAAAAAGACAACACAGTGAAAAATTACTCCCCTTAATGGAAGAACTTTTTCAAACTTTTGCAATTAAAGCTCAGGATTTAGATGCAATTGCAGTTTCTATCGGGCCGGGTTCATTTACCGGACTCAGAATAGCTATTACAACTGCTAAAATGCTTGGTAGAATTTTTGATATCCCTGTTAAGGGTATTTCTACCTTAGAGATTATGGCTGCCGGACAGAGGGCTGATTATATATTAACAATGCTTGATGCTAGAAGGGCTAGGGTCTATTATTCTTTTTACAGCAGAAAAAAAGCTGATTTTAAAACTGATTTAGAAAAGAAATTAAATTTAAAAGAGCTTTATCAGGCTTCCAGCATTAAAATAGAGCAATTAGCAGAGCTTTTATCAGCTTATAAAGGTGAAGAGATACTGCTGCTTGGTGATAAAACTGATAAAGCAGCCGAAATATTGAAGAGAGAGAATTTTAATGTAATAACTGCAGACCCAGAAAATAATTATCCCAGGTCTGCAGTTTTAGCGAGATTGGGTAGAGATTATATTAACTTGGGACAGGAAGATGATATTTATCAGCTTAAACCGGCCTATTTAAAAAAACCACAGGCAGAGTTAAATTGGCAGCAGAAATATGGGGGTTAATAATTTGAATGCTAAACGGAATTATAAAAATAAAGAAGATGACATTTTCATATTGGCTTTAGAAAGCTCCTGTGATGAAACCGCAGCTTCTGTTAATAAAAACGGTTTGGAAGTTCTAGCAAATGTGGTATCTTCACAGGTAGAGCTGCATCAAAAATTCGGGGGAGTAGTACCCGAAATAGCTTCGCGTAAACATTTAGAACTACTGCTGCCGGTGATTGATGAGGCTTTAGAAAAGGCCGGCCTTGAATTTAGAGATTTAGATGCGGTTGCAGCTACTTATGGCCCGGGCCTTGTTGGAGGACTCTTAGTTGGTTTAACTGCTGCTAAGGCTATTGCTTTGAGCTTAGAGATACCATTAATAGCTGTAAATCATATTGCAGGCCATATCTATGCTAATTTTATTGATAATCCTCAAATTAAAAAACCATTAATCTGCTTAACTATTTCTGGTGGTCACACTGATCTCCTTTATTTTGAAGACCTTAAAGGTTATGAAATTTTAGGTAGAACAAGAGATGATGCTGCTGGAGAGGCTTTTGATAAAATCGCAAGATATATGGGTTTAGGATATCCAGGTGGTCCTGCGATTGAAAAAGCTGCTGTAGAGGGAGATCCTCAGGCTATTGATTTTCCCAGAGCTGTAATGGCTGATAATAGCTTTGATTTCAGTTTTAGTGGTCTTAAAACAGCTGTAATGAATTATATAAATAATCAAAAACAAAAGGGTAAAGAAATAGATCAGGCTGATCTTGCTGCAAGTTTTCAGGAAGCTGTAGTTGACAGCTTAAGTTCAAAACTACTGGAAGCAGTTAAAAAATATGATATCAAAAGTGTTGTTCTTTCAGGAGGAGTTGCAGCAAATAAAAGGCTGAGAGAGGTAGTTGAAGCTGAGCTGAAGGAAGTAGAAATTGAATTTTATTATCCTTCTCTGGAGCTTTGTACTGATAATGCTGCCATGATCGGTGCAGTAGCATATTATCAATATCTTGACAGGGATTTTGCCTCACTTGCCATCAGTGCAGATCCTTCTTTAAAGCTGTAGGTGAAAAGATGCTAAAAAATAAAAGAGAAATCTTATTTAAAACTGTCAAAGAAAATAATATTTTACCTATAACTTCTATCTGTAAATTAAACTGTATTTTCTGCAGCCATAAAAATAATCCACCTGAAATTGAGACATATAGTTTTGGCCACTTAGATTTTGAACTGATTAAAACTATGCTGGAGTTTCTTGATCATAAAGAAGCCGTTATTATAGGTGAATCAGCCAGTAAAATAATTGAAGGTGAACCTTTTACCCATCCTAAAATAATGGAAATACTAAAACTCTTAAGGAAAAAAAGGCCTGAAGCAGAAATTAAAATAACCACCAGTGCTTCTTTTATCAAAGTAAGAGAACTACAGCAATTAGCAGAATTAAAACCACTGGAGTTAAATATTTCTTTAAATGCCCCGGGTCCAGAGGAACGGGTTTTTTTGATGAATGACCCTCAAGCTGATAATGTTTTTAAAATAATCAAAGAGCTAAAAGATTATCCGATTGATTTTCAAGCCAGTATAGTATCAATGCATCATCAGCTGGGTTTTGAAAGTTTAGAAAAAAGTCTCGACTTTCTAGAAAGATATAACCCTCCACTAAGTTTAAGAATATTTTTAGCAGGATTCAGTAACTTTGCCGAAGGAAACAATGAGGCTCAGCCTGGATTTTATTTCAAATTAAAAGAATTTATCAACAGCAGAGCTGATAATTATTCTTATCCGATTATAATTGAGCCCCAGATTATCACCGATTTAAAAGCTGAGCTAGAGGGTATTATTAAAGAATCTGCAGCTGATCAGGCTGGCCTAAAAAAGGGAGATATAATCTTAGAAGTGGCCGGACAAAAAATCAAAAGCAGGGTTGATGCATTCTATAAAATCAAGGCTTGTGCAGATCCTAAAATAATTTTTAAGAGAGAAGGACGGAAAAGAACTGTTACTTTAACTAAAGTGGCAGGCCAGAAATCGGGAATTATTATCTCCTATGATATTTCTGCCAGAAAAAAAGCAGAGCTTTTAGCTTATCTTGAGCAGAGCTCTAAAGCTGGCAAAAATATTTCTACTACAGCAATCAGCTCGAAAATTGCCTTTACTCTTTTAAATAATATCAGCCAAAAATATTTAGGAGAAGGATATAATTTTACTTTATTAAAAGCTGAAAACGAATTTTTTGGTGGTAATATATTTGCAGCCGGCTTATTATTAAACAGTGATTTGAAAAAAGTTATTGAAAAAAACAATCCTAACTGCCAAAGGTTGATTTTACCGGAAATAATTTATGATTATTATGGTAATGATTTAGCCGGAAATCACTATACAGAACTTGAAGATAAATATGATTGTGAAATTATTTTATTATAATTTTTATCTATAAACATAAAATTAATAATTTAAAAGATATTAAAAGAATAAAAGAGCTAATTAACTCTAATAGTCTTTAATAATAATTTAAAGCAATTATTGGCTCTTTAGCGAGCTTGATTTTAATTTCCTTCTTAGATATTATATTTACAGTGCTTGTTAGCACTCACCTCAATTGAGTGCTAATCATAAATGAAAATAAAAAGAAGGGGGTTATTTTTTAATGAGTATTAAACCATTGAATAACAAAGTTGCAGTACAATATCTAAAAGATGAAAAAGAAGAAAAAACCACAGAAGGTGGAATTGTAATTCCTGATTCAGCTCAAAAGGATGAAAAACCACAACAGGGTAAAATAGTTGCTGTGGGAGATAATATCGCTGAAGAAGGAAAAGAAGATCCTGTAGTAGTTGGAGATCTGGTTGTATTTGATAAATATGCCGGAACTAAAGTAGAAATTGATGAAGAAGAATATATTATTCTTGAAATCAAAGATGTTTTAGCAGTAATTAGCTAAATATCAATTAAATTTAAGAATCAGCATTTTCTGATTTAAATTTACATTACTTAGAGATTTTTTTATTGTCTAGAGAGCTTGTTTTCTTTAGGATTGGAAATGAAATTTAAAATGCACTTTACTTTTAGATCGTTGTTTGATGATCGATTGATCTATCAACTTTAATTAACAATATTAAAATATAACTCAGTTTTATCATAGGAGGTTTAAATAATGCCAAAAGAATTAAAATTTGGTGAGGAAGCTCGCCGTAAATTAGAAAGTGGAGTTACAACTTTAGCTAATGCTGTTAAAGTTACACTTGGACCTAAAGGACGTAATGTTCTTTTAGAACAGAGTTTTGGTGCTCCAACAATTACCAATGATGGAGTAAGTATTGCTAAAGAAATCGAAGTTAAAAATCATTATGAGAACATGGGTGTCCAGGCAGTAAAAGAAGTTGCAACCAAAACTAATGATGTTGCTGGTGATGGAACTACTACAGCAACTGTATTAGCAGAAGCAATATTTAAAGAAGGAATTAAAAATGTTGCTGCAGGTGCAAATCCAATGCTGCTCAAAAGAGGAATACTTAAAGCAGTTGAAACATTAACTGAAGAAATTGCTTCAGTTTCAAGACCGGTTGAAGGCAAAGAAGCTGTATCACAGATAGCTACTATTTCTGCTGGAAACGATGATGAAATCGGTCATTTAATTGCAGAGGCTATGGAAAAAGTAGGACAGGATGGAGTAATCTCTGTTGAAGAATCAAAAAGCATGGGAACTTCTTTAGAAGTTGTAGAAGGTATGCAGTTTGATCGCGGCTATCTTTCTCCATATATGGTAACAGATACAGATACAATGGAAGCTTCATTAGAAGATCCATATATTTTAATTACAGATAAAAAGATAACCAGTATTCAGGATATCTTACCACTCTTAGAACAGGTTGCTCAGTCAGGTAAAAGCTTATTAATTATCGCAGAAGAGGTTGAAGGAGAAGCATTAGCTACCCTTGTTGTTAATAAAATTCGGGGAACCTTTAATTGTGTAGCTGTTAAAGCACCTGGATTTGGAGAGCGCCGTAAAGCAATGTTAGAAGATATTGCTGTATTAACAGGTGGTACTTTAATCACTGAAGATCTTGGTCTTAAACTTGAAAATGCAAGTGTGAATGATTTAGGTCAAGCACATAAAATTACTATAACTAAAGATGATACCACTATTGTAGAAGGTAATGGTGATAAAGATAAAATTCAGGATAGAATCAATCAATTAAGAAAGCAAATTGAAGCTTCTACTTCTGAGTTTGACAGTGAAAAACTACAGGAAAGACTTGCTAAGTTAGCCGGTGGAGTTGCAGTAATTCAGGTTGGTGCTGCTACAGAAACCGAATTAAAAGAAAAACAGCATAGAATCGAAGATGCTTTATCTGCTACTAGAGCGGCTGTAGAAGAAGGTCTAGTTGCAGGTGGAGGAACCACTTATTTAGAAGTTATGTCAGCTTTAGATGATCTCAATTTAGAAGGTGACATGGGTACAGGAGTAGATATTGTTAGAAAATCTCTAGCTGCTCCAATCAAACAAATCGCTTCAAATGCTGGTTTTGAAGGCTCAGTTATTGTAGAGAGAGTAAAAGAAAAAGGAGCAGGAATTGGCTTTGACGCTATGAAAGGCGAATATGTTAATATGATCGAAGCCGGAATTATTGATCCTGCTAAAGTTACTCGCTCAGCCTTACAAAATGCTGCTAGTGCAGCTGCCATGCTCTTAACCACCGAATGTCTAGTTGCCGATAAAGGTGATGATGATGACGATAATGGTGGCGGAATGCCCGGAGGTATGCCCGGAGGAATGGGCGGAATGGGCGGCATGGGTGGAATGGGCGGTATGATGTAAGCCTGATTCCATTCAATAATAAAAGACTGATTATAAAGTGCATCCCGTTGGGGTGCACTTTTTTAAATTTTTAAAAGGTTTTTTAGTTCTTTTAGAGAATAACATAATAAGAGAAATTCATTAAAATAAATTATAATAAAATTTAACTAAAGGTTCAGTCTAAAAATACAAATCATTTTAAGCTCGCTCAGCTTGCTAATTATAGCAATTATTTCCAAATAACATTAATTTTCTAAATATTGAATTTTTTTCTGAGCAGTGTTATAATATAAATGGATTAAATTAAATATTTAACAATAAAATGCTGTGGGATAGGGTGGTTATATGATAAAAGATTATGATATTTATATTATCTCTGATTCAGTTGGTGATACGGCTGAACAGGTGGCACGGGCGGCAGCAGAACAGTATAAAGATGCAGATTATGAAATTAAAAAACATCCGTATGTAGAAAGCAAAGCTAAAATAGATGATATTTTTGAGTCTATTCCGAATAAAGAGTCTCTGGTTGTATATACCATTGTTAGTGAAGAAACAACCAAATACTTAAAGAAAATTTGCAATGAAAAAGGATTACCCTGTATTGATATTATGGGGCCCTGTCTTTCAACTTTTAGTGATTTTATTGGTCAAGAACCAGCTAGAGAATCGGGGGTGATAAGGAAGTTAGATGAAGACTATTTTAAGCGAGTTGAGGCAGTAGAATTTGCTGTAAAGTATGATGATGGCAAAGATCCTAGAGGAATCCTAAAAGCAGATATAGTCCTCATAGGTGTATCTCGTTCTTCAAAAACTCCTTTAAGTATGTACCTGGCTCATAAAAATTATAAAGTGGTTAATATTCCACTTGTTAAAGGAGCCAAGGTGCCTGAACAGGTTTATGAGGCTCCCAGAAAAAAAGTGATTGGTTTGACAATTGATCCTTCAGATTTAATAGAAATTAGAAGAGAGAGGATCAGGGTGCTGGGACTAGATAGTGGAGTTGATTATGTTTCAATAGACAAGATCATTGAAGAATTAGATTATGCCGAAAAAATTATGCGGCAGGTAGGCTGTCCGGTAATAGATATGACGAAAAAGGCTGTTGAAGAAGCAGCTAATTTGATTATTGATATTATTAATGATTTAAATTAATTTTGGTGGTAAATTTTAATATCACTAAGTATATTATACAAGGAGGGGTTTTGTTGAAAAAGTATATCTACTCATTTGACGAAGGTAAAAAAGAAATGAAGTCATTGTTAGGTGGTAAAGGTGCCAATCTTGCCGAAATGAGCCATATAGGTTTGCCGGTACCTCCAGGATTTACAATTACAACTGAAGCATGTCTCAAATATCTCGAAATGGGTGAAGAGCTTGAAGATCAGATTAAAGAAGGTATTTTTGACTATATTGAAGAGCTGGAAGAAAAGCAGAATAAAAAGTTTGGTGATCTGGAAGACCCCTTGTTAGTTTCTGTTCGTTCAGGTGCGGTAATTTCTATGCCTGGTATGATGGATACTATTTTAAACTTAGGTTTAAATGATAAAAGTGTTGAGGGTCTTGCCAAAAAAACATCAAACCCAAGATTTGCTTATGACAGCTACAGAAGACTCATTCAGATGTTTGGTAATGTTGTTTTAGGTATACCCGCTTATGAATTTGATAATTTCCTAGAAGATAGAAAAGAGAAAAATGGTTATGATAATGATACAGAACTTGAAGTTCAAGATTTAAAAGATATAATTGAAAAGTTCAAAAATCTGATTAAAAAACGTAAAAACATAGAGTTTCCACAAAAACCTGAAGAACAGCTATTAATGGCTGTTGAAGCTGTTTTTAGTTCCTGGAATAACTCCCGGGCCAGATCATACAGGAATATTAACGATATTCCTCATGATTTAGGTACAGCGGTTAATGTACAGACCATGGTTTTTGGTAACATAGGGGAAAATTCTGGTACCGGAGTTGCTTTTACCAGAAACCCAGCAACTGGTGAAAACAAGGTCTTTGGCGAATTCTTACTCAATGCTCAGGGTGAAGATGTTGTAGCAGGAATAAGAACTCCTAAAGATATCAGTGAACTTAAAAGATTAATGCCTGAAGTATACGAAGAATTCGTAGAATTAACCGAAACATTAGAAAAACATTATAAAGATATGCAGGATATCGAGTTTACCATTCAAGAGGGAGACTTATATGTACTGCAGACCAGAACAGGTAAAAGAACCGCAGATGCTGCAGTTAATATTGCAGTAGATATGGAAGAAGAAGGTTTAATTGATAAGGAAACAGCTATCTTAAGAGTAGATCCTGAAGATATAAGCCAGCTGCTTCATCCTAATTTCAAAAAAGATGAATTAGAAAAAGCTGATATGTTGGCTAAAGGACTGGCTGCTTCTCCTGGAGCAGCAACAGGTAAGGTTTATTTTACCTCTGAAGATGCCGTACAAGCTGCAGAAGATGGAGAAGATGTGATTCTGGTTCGTAAGGAAACATCACCTGAAGATATTGAAGGTATGGTTAAAGCAGAAGGTATTTTAACTTCCCGTGGTGGTATGACTTCTCATGCTGCAGTTGTAGCAAGAGGTATGGGTAAGTGCTGTGTTGCAGGAGTTGGAGATATTAGAGTTGATGAAGACGCTAAAAAATTCTATGTTGATGATAGGGTCTTTAGTGAAGGTGACTATATTTCTCTCAATGGTAGCTTAGGTGAGGTCTATGCAGGTGTAATAGAAACCACAGATGCTCATTTAAGTGATAATTTCATGATGCTGATGGAATGGTCTGATGAATACAGACAACTTGGTATTTATACAAATGCAGATACTCCCAAAGATGCTGGAGTTGCCCTTGATTTTGGTGCAGAAGGTATAGGCTTATGTAGAACAGAGCATATGTTCTTTGAAAGCGGTAGAATTATTTCGGTTCGAGAAATGATAGTTGCCAATACCAAGAAAAAACGGAAAAAAGCTCTAGATAAGCTTTTCCCTTATCAAAAAGATGATTTTAAAGAGATATTTAAAGTTATGGAAGATAAAGCTGTAACAATTAGATTATTAGATCCACCCTTACATGAATTTTTACCTCAAAATGAAAATGATATTAAGTCATTAGCAAAGGAACTTTCAATTCCAGTTGAAAGCCTCAAAAGAACGATCGAAGATCTGGAAGAAATGAATCCTATGTTAGGCCATAGAGGCTGCCGCTTGGGTATCAGCTATCCTGAAATTTATAAGATGCAGGTAAAAGCGATCATTTCTGCAGCTTTAGAGGTTAATGAAGAAATGGGTTATGATGTTCAGGCAGATATTATGATTCCTTTAATTGGTACCGAAAAAGAGCTTGTCATTTTAAGAGAGCAAGCATTAGAGGTAGCAGAAGAATTGATAGATCAAGCAAGTGTTGATCTCAGTTATACTATTGGTACCATGATCGAGATTCCAAGAGCAGCCTTATTAGCCGATGATATTGCTAAACATGCTGACTTCTTCTCCTTTGGAACCAATGATTTAACCCAGATGACCTATGGATTTTCTCGTGATGATGCCGGTAAATTCATTAATCAGTACATGGATAAAGAAATATTCCAAAAAGATCCTTTTGCAACCCTTGATCAAAAAGGAGTTGGGAAATTAGTAGATATGGCTGTTAAACTTGGCAGACAAACTAAAAAAGACTTAAAAATAGGAATTTGTGGTGAACATGGTGGAGAGCCTTCTTCAATAGATTTCTGCCACAGAGTAGGTTTAGATTATGTTTCCTGCTCACCATATAGAGTCCCTATTGCCAGACTTGCAGCTGCTCAGTCAGCAATAAATAATGATTAAAGGTTAAAGAAAAAAATGAATATTAAGCAGTAATTATTAGCTCCCCTCTGGAAAAATAATTTTTAAGCAGGGGAGCTTTTAGCTTAATATCTTAATTTTCTACCTTGACAAAAGTGTATTTTAAACTGTATACTTTAGTAAATAAAAGCGGAAGGGGAATTAGATGGAATACGATAAAATACTGATCCTTGATTTTGGAGGACAGTACAGTCAGTTGATCGCAAGAAGAATAAGAGAATTTAATGTATATTCGGTAATAAAAGCACATAATATTTCTTTAGCTGAAATTAAAGAAATTGATCCAGCAGCAATTATTTTATCAGGAGGTCCTGATAGTGTAACTTTAGCTGGAGCTCCAGGTGTTAATCAGGGTATTTTTGAACTGCAGATACCAATTATGGGAATCTGCTATGGGATGCAGTTAATGGCCCAACTTTTAGAAGGTGGAGTAGTAGAGAAAGCTGAACATGGTGAATATGGTAAGGCCAACTTAGAGATTTTCTCCGGCAGGGAGATATTTAAAGATATTGATAGCAATACTCAGGTTTGGATGAGCCATGGTGACCATGTAAAACAGCTTCCCGATGGTTTTGAAAGAATTGCCCAAACCGATTTAACCGAAACTGCTGCAATGGCAGATTTTGAGCGGGATTTTTATGGTCTTCAATTTCATCCCGAAGTAAATCATACTTTAGAAGGAAAAACAATGCTCCATAACTTTCTCTTTAAAATAGTAAAGGCTCAGGCCAGCTGGAATATGGCAGATTATATCAATGAAGAAATAGAAGCAATTAGAAATCAGGTAGGCAAAGGGAAGGTCATCTGTGGACTTTCTGGAGGGGTAGATTCTGCTGTGGCTTCTGCAATTGTGCATAAAGCTATTGGTGACCAATTAACCTGTATTTTCGTAGATCATGGTCTGCTGCGTAAGGGTGAAGCTAAACAGGTTAGAAGGACCTTTGGTGAGGAATTCAATATCCCATTAATTTATGTAGATGCTAGAGAACGTTTTTTAGATAAATTAAGTGGTGTTAGTGAACCTGAAGAAAAACGCAAAATCATTGGGGAAGAATTTATAAAAGTATTTGACGAAGAAGCAGAAAAACTTGAAAATGTGCGTTATCTGGTTCAGGGGACAATTTATTCCGATGTTATTGAAAGTGGAGGTACCGAAAAATCTGCTACTATCAAAAGTCATCATAATGTAGGTGGACTTCCAGATGAGATGAATTTAGAATTGGTTGAACCACTTCATTTTTTATTCAAAGATGAGGTAAGAAAAATTGGTGAGGTTTTAGGTTTGCCGGAAGAAATCGTCTGGAGACAGCCATTTCCTGGTCCAGGTTTAGCGATTAGAATTATCGGTAATGTAGATAAGGCTAAATTAAATATTTTAAGAAATGCTGATGCAATCATTCAGGAAGAAATTAGAGATGCAGGCCTATACAAAGAAATATGGCAGTCTTTTGCTGTACTACCAGATCTGCGCAGTGTTGGAGTTATGGGGGATGAAAGGACTTATGGTTATCCAATTATTTTAAGAGCTGTAAACAGTGATGATGCAATGACTGCTGACTGGGCGAGATTACCTTATGAATTAATGCAGTCTATTTCGAATCGAATTGTAAATCAGGTTGCTGAAGTAAACAGAGTTGTCTATGACATCACTTCTAAACCCCCTGGAACTATTGAATGGGAGTAAATAAGAGAAAAGGGGTGTAAACTTTGTCAAGAAAAGTAGATGATAAATTTACTGATCAGTTGTTTAAAGCAATTTTATTGTTAGAAGATGAAAAAGAATGCTATGACTTTTTTAGAGATATTGCTACAGTTGGTGAGATTAAAGCTCTTGGGCAAAGGTTAGAAGTAGCAAGGATGCTTAAAAAAGGCCATACTTATGATCAGATAGTAGAAGAAACCGGGGTCAGTACAGCTACTATTAGTAGAGTCAAGCGTTCTTTAGAATATGGGGAAGATGGTTATAATTTGATTTTAGCAAGATTAAATAATAATAAAAGTGAGTAAATTAAAAAAGCCGGCTGCGGTTATTCTGCAGTCGGCTTTAAGAATTGAAAAGAAATTTTATTCAATATTTTCTTTTTCCATAATCGAACGGGCAATCACTATTCCAGAAACTGAAGCCTGCATTAAACCTCTTGTTATACCGGCTCCATCACCACCGAAATAAAGATTATTTATTTTACTTTCTAAATTATTTTTTACGTCCAGACGGGAAGAATAAAATTTAACTTCTACCCCATATAAAAGGGTATCCCGGCTGTATAGACCCGGAGCTAATTCATCTAAGGCCTCTAACATCTCAATAATTCCTGTCAAATGTCTGTGGGGAAGAACTAAAGACAAATCACCTGGAGTAGCATCTTTGAGAGTAGGCTCGGTAATAGATCTTTTAAGCCTTTCTTCAGTAGTTCTTCTGCCATCTAAAAGATCTCCAAGTCTCTGGACCAATACTCCACCGGCAAGTAAATTTGCCAGTTTAGCTATATCCTTACCATAGGTAATCGGCTCATGAAATGGTTCGGTAAAGGTTTTACTAACCAGAAGGGCAAAGTTAGTATTATGAGTTTTTATATCAGAATGACTGTGTCCATTAACGGTAATTAAACCCTGATTATTTTCACTAACAACCTCTCCATAGGGAGACATACAAAATGTCCTAACCTTATCATCAAAAGTAGGAGTATGATAGATCAGCTTTGTTTCATATAAATTATCTGTTAAATACTCGGTAATTGCAGCTGGACATTCAACTCTAACTCCGATATCAACCGGATTAATGGCTGTTTTAATGCCAAGCCTTTTTGCTTGATTTGTCAGCCATTCTGCATTTTCTCTTCCGGCTGCTGCCATCACAAATTTTGCTTTAATAACTTCACCTTCAGCAGTTTTAACAGCTTTTATTTCTTCCTCTTCAACAATAAACTCCTTAACATTTGCGTTGAAGCGGATTTCAACCCCCTCTTTTTCTAAATAATCCTGCATATTTTGTAAAACTACCTGGCTGTAGCCAGTTCCTAAATGCCTTAATCTAGCAGGAATAAATTTTAATTTTGCTCTAACCGCTTTTTTGCGGATTTCATTTTGTTTATCTTTTGGGACTCCAAAAACCCTATCTGGAGCTCCAAATTCCATATAGATATCATCTACATAAGAGATGTTTTCTGTTAAAGCCTGTCTGCCGATATATTTTTCTAGGTTACCACCGATATCAGGAGATAAAGATAATTTACCATCACTATAAGCACCAGCACCTCCCCAACCGGAAACAATCGCACAGCTTTTGCAATTTACACAGCCTTTGCCCGGGTTTTCTTTCATGGGGCAGATTCTTTTTTCCAGGTCAGTACCTTTTTCTAAGATAAGAATACTTAAGTCTGCATCTTTTTTAATCAATTCCATTGCAGTAAAGATACCAGTAGGACCAGCACCAATAATTATTACATCATAATCATTTTTTGTCATTAATATTAAACCTCCAGGTTTTAATTATGTCTAAATTATTAGACAAACCACTTAATACTATTCTTGACAGCTGCTAAAAGTCCTGCTTTATTTCTTAATAAATTGCCATTAATTAAAAATAATTAAAATAATTCTTGTTTATTGCGTTGAATGTAAAATCATAACTTGAAATTAAAAAGGAAATAAATTAAACTTTATTTAATGAGTCAAGTTTATAATAATTTATTTGGAGGAGATAGAGATGAAATTTGAAGTAGGAGAAAAAATTCCTGATTTTAAACTTAGTGACCATAATGGTGAAGAACTCAGCTTAGCTGATTTTGAGGGTAAAAATATATTATTATCATTTCATCCTTTAGCCTGGACAAGAGTTTGCAGAATGCAGATGGAATCATTAGAAGATAATCATCAAGTATTTAAAGAAAATAATACTGTGCCTCTGGGATTAAGTGTTGACCCTGTTCCTGCCAAAAAAGCCTGGGCAGAAGAACTTGGCTTTGAAAATCTTAAATTGCTCTCTGATTTCTGGCCCCACGGAGCTTTTGCCTCAGAACTTGGTATTTTTCTGGAGAAAAAGGGTATTTCCGGTCGGGTTAACATTTTAGTTGATGATCAAGGAGAAGTACTCTGGTCTAAAGTCTATGATATGCATGACCTACCAGATATCGAAGAGGTTTTAAAAGAGGTTAAAGCAAATCGCTAATTTTTAAGAAAATATTTTAAATATAAAGCAGGCAGAAGGCGCTTAATCTAAAAAGCCTTTTTGCTTGCTCTTTGTTTTTTATGGTATAATTTAATTTAGAATCTCAATAGCTTGATTTTTTGATTTTAAGGACTGGAGGCTAATAAATGGAAGCTCTGCTCTATCTATTTATAGTATTATTATTTATTTTAGAATTGGCAGCTATCTTTATACCACTGTTGCCTGATTCAATATTTTTTTGGACAGCTGTTATTTCCTACAGATTGATTATTCCGGAATCGGAATTTTCTCTTTTCTTTTACACAGGTGCTGTTATAATAACAGTCCTGGTTTTTTTGGCTAATTATCTTTCTAATGCATATTTTGTTAAAAGACAGGGTGGAAGTAATAAAACTGTTATTGCTGCTGGACTGGGGATTTTTCTGGGGGCCCTGCTTTTAGGTCCACTTGGCTTTATAATCGGTCCTTTTATATTGATCTTTGTGGTAGAATATTGGCAGAGCAAAAACAGAGATAATGCTTTTCGCCTGGCTTTAAGCAGTCTTAGTGCTTTTTTTGCCAGTACTTTGGCCAGATTTCTTATGCAGCTTTTTTTGATAATCTGGTTCTTTATAGAAATTTTTTAGGAGGAAGCTTATGTATAAAATTTATCTCGGTGATACTGGTACCGGCAAAAGTACAATCTTAAAAGAAAAATATCAAACTATAGCCCAGGCTAATTTAAGTGAAAAAATCTTATTCTTTTTAAAAAGTGCTAAAGCAGTAAATGCCTACCGGGAAGAATTGGATTTAGATTTACTGGGTAATTTAAATATATATACCTATTTTGGTTTTGTGAATCAAGAATTAAATAAGAATTGGCCTGCAGTAGAAAGAAAATATAGTGGAGAAAACAAAGTGGTAGAAGCTACCTTTATGAATATAGAAACCTCCCATTTTTTGATGAGCAATTATGTAGCAAAATATAGGCAGGAAAAATCATATTTTAGGGAAATTAAAGCTAAACCGGTGCAGATTGCAGTCCAACTGATAGATAATCTTAATTTAGCTGCTTTTAATAGGCTCGAATTTGATCAACTAAAAAAGAGGCTATTTCTCTGGACAAATGATGATGCAAAGCGGAGAGAATATGCAGAACAGTCGGTAGAGATCATGGCTAAATTTCGTGATTTTTGTCTGCGCTATAGACTCTTAGATTACTCTGCAGCTGTAAGCATTTTTAATCAATATCTATTAACAGACCCTAAGTATCTAGATAATTTGAATTCCAGATTTGACTATCTTTTAGTAGATGATCTAGAAAAACTTATCCCTGCCGGTCAGAAATTGATTAAAAAATTAAGTGCAGAAAATATAGAAGCTTATTTTGCTTTTAATCAAAGTGGTGGTTTTAATAGATTTTTTGGTGGTAATCCGGCAGCAGCAAAAAAAATGTTTTTTCCTGATGCTCAGGAGATCATTAAACTTGAAAAAAGCTATACCTCTGCAGAAGAAAGCAGTAGATTGGCCGAGAATATTAAAAGTGTGGTTAAAAAAAGAGAGGGCAAATTAATTCAGTCACCTCTACTTAAAGCAGAAATAGATAGTGAATTAAGGGGAGAGATGCTGATCGAGGTAGGGCAGAAAATTATTAGCCTTTTGAAAAATGGAGCAGCTGAAAGTTCAATTGCCGTTATTTCTCCTCAGATTGATAAGGTTTTAAGTTTTAGTTTAGAGAGGATTTTGGAGAAAAACGGTTATAATTTAAGTAATTTTAATCGCTCAAAAAGATTGGTCGATATCCCTTTTGCCAGAGCTTTATTGATCCTTTATCTTTTTTACTCAGATAAAACTGAAATGATCGGGGTTTCTTCTCTTCAGCAGAGTTTAAGCTTATTATTAGAGCTAGATCCCCTCAGATCATATATTTTAGCAGAAGAAATTGCAGCAGCAGGAATGAGCTTTATTGAGCTGGAAGAAAACAAGCTGCGCTTAAAGATAAATTTTGCCGCTGCAGAAAAATATGATTATTTAAAAGCCTGGCTGGAAGATAAAAAAAGTGAGGAGCTAACAATAGATAGTTTTTTTCAGGCTGTATTTAGTGAGCTATTGGCTCCCTTGAATCCTTCTCAAGAAGATATTTTTGCCTGCAGACAGATGATCGAATCTGTAGCCCGTTTTCGTTCTGCAGTGGAAAACTTTCATAAAAGAAAAGAAGATCTAAGCAGCAGATATATTGATATGATCTATGAAGGTACTTTAGCAGCTGAAACACTTTTTAAAGGTCAGTCAGAGGATAAAGGGGTTATTTTGGCCTCCCCATATAAATTTTTATTTTCACCAGAGCTTGAAGGAGTTGAGCATTTATTTTTGCTCGACATATCAAGCAGTCACTGGTTAAGAAGTATTGCTAAAGAACTTGTAAATCCCTATATATATTCAGAAGGCTGGCAGGAAGAGCAAGAATGGAATGATAAGGTAGATCAAAATATCAGGTTAAAACAATTAAGTGATTTCCTTGTTAGCCTTGTTTATAAAGTAAATGATAGTATTTATATAGCAGATAGTTTTTTTAACAGCAGTGGTAGAGAACAGGATGGTCCATTATACCGCTGGCTTGATGTGAGAGGAGATTAAAGATGGAATTTAAAGCAAGACCAGGACAAAAAGAGGTATTAGAATACCGGGGTGGCCAGCTTGCTGTCCCGGCAGTACCGGGAGCAGGCAAGACAACGGTACTAGCTCACCTGGCAGCTGATTTAATAACAGAAGAACTTAACAGCGGCCAAAAAATACTGATTGTAACCTATATGAATTCAGCAGTAGCAAATTTTAGAAAAATGATCGGTAACTGCCTGGCAGCAAAGGGTCTGCCCAGAAGCAGGGGTTATAGTGTTAAAACCCTTCATTCACTTGCTTTAGAAATAATTAAGCAAAAACCAGAAGCAAGACTTATTAATCAAGATTTTGAGTTAATAGAAACAGGGAGACGTTTTCGCTGGATAAAGCAGTTATGCAGCAAATGGGCTGCCGAAAACAGTGATCTATTGCTGGGCTATTTTAATCTGGAAAAAAACAGCTATCACTTCAATAAATATTCTAAAAAGTGGAAAGAAGATGATTTTCCGGCTTATGTGGCCTCCATGATATCCTATTTTAAACTCAAGCTTTTAGAGGCCGATGAATTAAGAGAGATGATCAAATATTCCAATTTAAGAAAAAGAAATATTTTAACTCCTGCAGCCGATATCTATGCTGAATATCAATTTAAGCTGGCCCAGTCTGGACTCCTAGATTTCGATGATCTGGTTCAGCACAGCTTAAAACTGCTCAAAGAAGATTCTGATTTTGCCCAAAGAATTTCTGAGCAATATTCTTATGTTTTTGAAGATGAGGCTCAGGACTCAAATCAGGCTCAAGAAGAAATGCTCTACTTATTGGCCGGAGAAAGCAAAAATTTATTGCGGGTTGGTGACAGCAATCAGGCGATCACAGGCAGTTTTACCCTTTCTGATCCCGAAATTTTTCGCAATTACTGCCGTTCAGATGAGGTTGAACTTCAAACAATGTCTGTTTCCAGCCGCAGCAGTCAGGATATTATTGATTTAGCTAATTTTTTGGTTGATTGGAGTCAAAGTGAATTTGAAGCAAGAGACTTAGATGCCTTAGAAGAAAAATATATTGAGCCAGCTGCAGAAGATGATCCTGTTTCAAACCCTCAGCCTAAGGGCTACAGAATTGGCATTCGTTGCTTTAAAAATTGGCAGGAAGAAAAAAAGTTTTTAGCCAGACAGGCACTCCGTAAAGCAGAGGAAAACACAGATAAAACTACTGCTGTACTGATGCCAATCGGCAGACAGTTAGAAGAAATAGGGGCAGCAATAAATAAATTAGGGGGAGAATATCAGCTTGCCGGAAGTACTGCTGCCAATGTATTTTTAACAGAAATCGAAGTTATTTTAAAATTCTTAACCTCACCTAATTCTGCCAACAATTTAAAACTGCTTTTGAATGAGCTTTTTTTAGAGGCTGATCAAGAAGCTAAAGATCTCTTAGAAGAGCTATTAGCAGAAAAAGGGCTAGCAGAAATTATTTTTCCTACTGCAGGTTTAAACAGAGATAGCTTTAAGCTAGAATTTAGGAAAAAAGAAGCTTTTAATCAAATCTTTAAGGCCTTAACAAAAGTTCAGGGTTGGCTGGAGGCTTCACAGCAAATACCAGCAGATGAACTGGTCTTATTTTTAGCTGAGAGAATAGAATTAAGTGGAAAAAAACTGGCCCTTGCTCAGAATCTTTCTTTAGAATTTGGACGGCTCTTAAAAGAAAATCCCACCTGGCGGCTTGATCAACTTACTGCAGAACTGCCTGAAATAAGGGATAGATTAAAACAGTTTGCTGAAACTTTAACAGAGATGGAGGGTTTTGAAACAGCTCCGGATAAGGTTAGTTTATCAACCATGCATAAGGCAAAGGGTATGGAATGGGATACTGTTTTTATCGGTGGCCTAAGTTCTGATCAATTTCAGCACAGTGATGATGACTATTTTATGGGGGAAAAATTCTATTTAAGTGAGGAAATTAAAAACCCCAAAGCTGCTGCTAGAGCAGAATTAGAATATTTATTAAATGATAAAAAAGAAAAAAATGCCGATAAAAAAGCCAGACAGCAGTTAATCGCTGAAAGGATCAGGCTGCTTTATGTAGCAATCACCAGGGCAAAAGAGAACCTCTTTTTGAGCACTCATAAAAAACGGGGCAGCTGGGATAAATCACCTGCTTATGTTTTCAATGATTTAAAAGATTTTATAAAGGAAAAAGAAAGAGAGGCATCAGTTAAAAATGACAGCTAGAAATTTATCAGACTTATATTTTTCTCAATCTGCTCTGGCCATTTTCAATAAGTGTCGGCGAAAGTTCAGATATCGTTATCTTGATGGACTGTACTGGCCCTCTGAATGGGGGATGAAAGAGGAGTTTAAAGAAGATATTGAGCGGGGAAGGAAATTTCATCTTCTGGCAGAAAGATATTATAATAAGAGTATTGCTGATACTGTTTTAAAAGACAATGATCAGCTTCAGGCCTGGTTTATGCGGCTGAAAAAATATTGTCCTTTTAATGAAAATATCATAGCTGCTGAACAAGAAATTCGTTTTAAAGAAAAAGAACTTAAATTTCTTGCTAAATATGATCTTTTAGCATACAATTCAAATAATAAAAGCATAAGTATTTATGATTGGAAAACAGATCAGAAAAGCTTATATCAAAAAGATATTAAAAACTCTATTCAGAGCCGCTTTTATTTATATTTAATGTTTGAAGCAGGCTATCAATATTTTGCTGATAGTTATGATTTAGAAGGAATGCCAAAACTAATTTATTGGAATCCTCGCTACCCCAAAGAAGAAATTTCAATCAACTACGATCAAGCTAAATATCAAAGGGATAGTGATTTTTTTAAAGCTTTGCTTGAAGCAATCCTGGCAGAAGAAGAATTTGCCTTAACAGAAGATCTCAACCTCTGTCGTTTTTGTGAATACAGGCCGATTTGTAGATCGAAAAAACCTGAGGGCAGAGAGTTAGTAGAAGAAGATCTAGATCTGGATTTAGACTGGGAAGTGGTAGAAGAAATGGAATTTTTATAATAACTTTTTTAAAAAGATTTTAAAGAGATTAGAAATATTACCGGGGTGAGATAATGCAGATAAAAAAACCAAAAAAAGTTGAGCCAAAAGCTGAAATTATAGATTATCTTCAAGATGAAAAAATAGCTGCTATAGCTGCTGCAAGGAATTTAAACAATAAAGATGAGCTGAAGGCCTTTCTCCAATTAGATGATTATGAGGAACTAAAAGTGGAGGCCTTTCCTCAAATGATGGCAGCAGTAGATTTTATCTTATCTTATGTAAAAGCTGAGAAAAATATTTTGATCTATGGTGACTATGATGTTGATGGTATTAGCTCTACTTCGATTTTAGTAGGAGCCTTAGAGAGCTTAAGTGAGAATATAGAATACCATATTCCCGATCGTTTTAAAGAAGGTTATGGTTTAAATAAAGAGGTTTTAAAATCATACTCAGCAGAGATCGATTTGGTTATCAGCTGTGATTGTGGGATCAGCAATTATGAGGAAGTAAAGTTTGCCAAAGAAATGGGAATGGCTTTTGTGCTAACAGACCATCATGATCTACCAGAAAAATTACCCCCGGCTGATTATATACTTTCTCCCCGCTTATTAGCTGAAGATGATCAGGGTTATTGGCTGCCTGGAGCAGGTATGGCATTTTTTCTGGTCAAGGCAATTTATCAAAGAATTGATCGGGCCGGTGAAGAAAAAGATTTTTTGGATTTGCTTTCACTGGCGATTATTGCAGATGTAGTTCCCTTAATCGGTGAAAATAGATATTTATTTAAAACAGCTCTGCCCAAACTTCAGCAGAGTCAAAGAATAGGTTTAATTGCCCTTTTTAATGAGCTTGAGATTAATGCCAATGAGATCAACGAAAAGGTACTTGGCTTTAGAATAGCGCCAATATTAAATGCGGCGGGTAGGATTGACAATGCCGAAAAAGCTTTAAAGTTACTTCTGGCAGAAAACAAGACTCAAGCTGCTTCTCTGGCTGCTCAATTAAAAGATATTAATCAGCAGCGAAAAAAACTAAGTCAAGAAATTTATTTAGAAGCTGAAAAAGCTATCGATAAAGACCAAAGAAAAGCATTGATAATCTATAATAAAGATTGGCATCAGGGTGTAATAGGAATTGCAGCCGGTAGAATAGCTGAAAATTATCAAATTCCGGTTGTTTTGATGAGCTATAATAAAGACAAAGATTTGATTACAGCTTCTGCCCGTTCAATTGAAGGGGTTAATATTAATAATTTGATCTCTCAATGTTCTTCTCTTTTGGAAAAACACGGCGGCCATGCTGCAGCTGCTGGTTTTTCATTGCAAAAAGATAGACTGGAAAAATTCAAATTAAGATTAAAAAGATTAATTAATCAAGAGCTGGAAAATTTAGAGTCAAAGTTGCTGCTTGAAACCGATCTAGAAGTGGAATTAGCTGAGCTTGATCAGGATTTTTACCAAAAACTTAGACAATTTGCTCCTTTCGGAGAAGCTAACCCTGAGCCCATCTTTTATACAGAAGCAAAGATATTAAACAGCAGGGATATATCTGAAGGTAGACATAAAAAATTGGTGGTCTCTGATGGCAGCCATAAAATAACAGCTCTCTGGTGGTGGGGAGAAGAGGTTAAACTACAGCAGCAACAGGAGATTGCTTTTAAATTAAATCAAAACATTTATCAAGGCAAAAGCAGTCTGCAGTTAGAAATCAAAGCATTAAAGCCTTTAAAAGAGAAAAAAGCTGAGATAGTAGATATCCCTTCTCAAAAGAGCAGAGATCCTATAAAAATATTTGATTACAAGCACAAAACGGCAGCAGACTTAAAGGCCGGAGAAAAAAATACCGCCTATTTTTTAGAAGGTAGAGAAGATTTTTCCCTTTATCCACTGCTAAATAGAGATTATCAAAAAAAGATAAAAAAGCTTGTTTTCTTAACTATTCCACCTTCACTTGATATAATAAAAGAAATGGTCATTTTAACTGAAGCAGAAGAGCTATATATTAGCAGTCTCCATCCAGCTGCAAAAAACTTTAAAGAGTTTATCAAAATGCTGATGGCTTTAATAAAATATCAGCTCAATCATGAAAATGGAGTCTTTAATCTTAGAAAAGCAGCAGTAAACTTAAGTGAAAAAGAGATCACAATTAAAAGAGGAATTCAATATTTAGCTGCAAAAGCAATGCTCAACTATGAATATATTGCTTATGAAGAATTATTAATTTCCAAAGGGGGAATTGAAGATAGGGGATTGAGCAATTTAAGGGCTCAACAGGTAGATAATTTATTAAAAGAAAGCTCTGCTTTTAGGCGTTTTATTTTAAAGAAATCGACTGAAGAGCTAGAGAAAGTGCTCAATGAATTAGAATTCTAATCAGGAGGGATAGAAAATGAATAAACTTTTAGTTTTTACAGTTATTATATTAGTTCTGCTCTTAGCTGCTGCAGTTAGCAATCCTTCACGTAGTCAATTTATAGACTGGAGTGTGGAAGAAATAGCTTCTGAAGCGGAATCTGATCTGCAGAGGTTTTTTGAAGGAGCTCTTTCCAGACCGATGTTAGAACTGCGGACTAGTGAACGTGATTATGTATTTTTCAGTATTTTTACTGTGGAGACCTCTGACTCAGAAAATTCTTATTTAGGGATATTTAATAATTTCTTTAGTTTGAACTAAGTAAAGTTAAATTTAATTTGAATAATTTTTAACAATAAACCTGAAAGAAGGCTGTTTAATTAGGAGGTATTGAGAGTGGAAGATTATTTAATCAGAGCAATTACAACAAATAAAGAACTGCGGGCTTTAGCCCTCAGATCTACCAAGCTGGTAGCTGAAGCACAAAAAAGGCATCAAACTACACCGGTGGCTACTGCAGCCCTGGGAAGAGTATTAAATGGAGCGCTTTTAACTGCTTCTCTGGTCAAATCAGGTGAAGAGATTGTGTTAAAAATAGATGGCACAGGTCCTGCCAAAAAAATAATTGCAGAGGCAAATCAAAAAGGTGAGGTAAGAGGCTATATTGCTAATCCCCAGCTGGAATTTAATACTACTGATCAGGGTAAGCTTGATGTGGCCAGGGCTGTAGGTGCAGGAGAGCTTTCTTTAACTAAAATTATGGATATGAAAGAACCATATACGGGAAGTGTTCCTCTGGTTTCCGGGGAAATTGGAGAAGACCTGAGCTATTATTTTACTGCCTCAGAACAGATTCCCTCAGCAGTTGGTTTGGGAGTAATGATAGATAAAGATCTCAGTGTTAAGGCAGCAGGAGGATTTTTAATTCAGCTCTTACCTGATGCTTCAGAAGAAACTATAGAACTATTAGAAAAAAATCTGGCTGAATTAAAATCTGTCAGCAGTTTAATTGAACAGGGTTTTAGCCCCGAAGAAATCTTAGATACTTTACTGGGAGATTTAGATTACAGGATTATGGCTAGAAAAGAACTTGAGTTTAAATGTAAATGCAGCAGAGAGAGAAGTTATGAATTGATCACAGGTTTGGGAAGAGAAGATATTGAAGAAACTATAGAAAAAGAAGGTCAAATAGAGCTAAAATGCCATTTTTGTGGTGAGGCATATATCTTTGCCAAAGATGAAATAGAAAAATTATTAAAAGAAATGGATGAAGCAGAAGAGCACTAACCATGCTCTCTGCTGTATTTCTGCAGTCGAGATGCTGTTTCTTCAGAAATTAAGGCTTTCAGATAAATATTATTTTTTTGGTATTCTTCTTTAATTACCTGACCATTATTGTGTATTTTTTCTATCCATTTACCTTTAGAATAGGGGAGATCAAGCTCTATTTCCACCATTTTTTGTCTGATTATTTGGTTGATCTTATTCAATAATTTATTTTTACCGAGACCTTTTAAAGCAGATATAAAAATGGCATCTGGATAAATAAGCTTTAGATCATCAAGCTCTGATTGGCTAATTAAGTCAATTTTATTAAAGACTTTTATTTCTCTGCTTTGTTTAGAACTTAAATTTCTTAGTTCTTCTTCAACAACTTTAATATTTTTATCCATTTTAGGATCTGAGCTGTCGATAACATGCAGGATTATATCTGCATTCTCTATTTCTTCTAAAGTGGTTCTAAAAGAAGCAACCAATTGGTGGGGTAATTTGCTGATAAAACCAACGGTATCACTTAAAATTATGCTTCTTCCCACAGGCAGCTCCAGCTGTCTCATTGTAGAGTCAAGTGTAGCGAATAGCTGGTCTGCAACATGGCTGTCTGCACCGGAAAGCAAATTCATTATGGTTGATTTGCCAGCATTGGTATAACCAACCAGGGCAGCAAGAGGATCTTTTCTTTTACTGCGCTGTACTTCACGGCTTGATTTAATGGCCTTTAATTTTTCTTTGAGGCGGTGAATCTTTTTTTCGATTCTTCTTCTATCAACCTCAAGCTTACTTTCACCAGGACCTCTGGTTCCTATTCCACCTGCCAGGCGAGACATTTCTACCCCGCGTCCTCTCAACCTGGGAAGGCGGTATTCTAATTGGGCTAATTCTACCTGGATTTTACTTTCTTTGCTGTGAGCATGTCTGGCGAAAATATCCAGGATTACCTGGGAACGGTCAATAACTTTGACCCCAATGTAATCCTCAAGGTTACGCTGTTGAACCGGTGAAAGTTCATTATCAAATACAATTAAATTTATATCAGTACTTTCAGCTGTGTTTTTAATTTCGTTTACTTTGCCTTTGCCAATATAGAAAGCTGGATCAATTTTCCGATCATGATAGGTCATGGTTATTTTTGCTTCTGCACCTGCAGTGTCTACAAGTAATTTTAATTCTTCTAAATCACCTTCATCAACACCAACAAGCAGAGCTTTTTCTTTGAGTTGATCAACTTTATACATCTCGTTTTCCTGGCTAAGCTCAAAATTATTATTAATAAATATTACCTCCTTGTTTTAGCAATTGCTAATTATATTATAACATTTTTTAAAACTTTCTAAAATACTTTAGAGAAATAATTTTTTCAAGAGCTCTAGCTATTCGATAAGCTTATTAAAAAATAAATTATTTAAAGTGGACAATAATTGATAAAAGTTCTTAAATGTATTATAATTGATTTGCCGGATTGCCGGCATTTTTCTCTTAAATAGAAGGGTTTTAAAAACTTTTCGGGAAATATAATTTTAGGTGTTTTTTAATTATTTTAAAAAAGCCCAAAATTAAGCTGGAGGTCAAGATGGAAAAGAGTAGTGAGAAAGAATATCCAGAAGGTGGAGTCTATTTACTTAAAATAAAATTGGCTCAAAAGAGTAAAATTAAGGTTGGAGCTCTGGGGGAAAAGTTGTTCCCGGCCGGCTATTATTTTTATGCAGGTACTGCTCAGAGAAACTTTGAATCCAGGCTTAAAAGGCATTACAGCCAGCAGAAAAAAATGCACTGGCACATAGATTATCTGCTTAAAAAAGCTGAACTTGAAGCTGATTATGCTTTTGAATTTAAAAAACAGGGAGAATGCTTTTTAACAGAAATTTTAAATGCAGCTGGGGCTAAAACTATTGTCAGTTCTTTTGGAGCAAGTGACTGCAGTTGTAATAGTCATCTGCTATATTTTGACTTTAAAAAAGGCGCTAAGATAGTTGAGAAGATAATAAAAAATAGAGATTTAAAAAGTGAATTCAGTAATTATATAAAAGATTAAAATTTAAGAGGAGGTCAAGGTGTGGAAGAAAGTGAAATTATAAAAGATTTAAATAAAGCGCAAAAAGAAGCAGTTCAGCATAATAAAGGACCTCTGCTTTTACTGGCAGGTGCAGGTAGTGGAAAAACTAGAGTTTTAACAAGGAGAATAGCTTATTTGATCAAAGAGAGAGGTGTTTCCGCCTATAATATTTTAGCTGTTACCTTTACCAATAAAGCAGCTGAAGAAATGAAAAACAGGGTAAAGAAAATGGCTGATGGGGTTGATAGGGGTCTTTTGATCAGCACTTTTCATTCTTTCTGTGTTAGGATTTTAAGACGGGAAGCGGAAAAATTAGGTTATCAGAGCAATTTTGTCATTTTTGATAGTCTTGATCAGCGTAAATTAATCAAAAAAATTCTTAAAGAAGAAAATATCGATCCCAAAAAAACAAAGCCGGCTTCAGTTTTAAATAAAATTAGTAATGCCAAAAACGAATTAAAAACTCCTGCTCAATTTAGAAATTCTGCCGGAAGTTTTTACGCAAAAAATATTGCAGATCTTTATGAAAAATATCAAAAACAATTAAAAGCAAATAATGCTGTTGATTTTGATGATCTAATCCAGCTGACAGTCCAGCTTTTTAAAAATTTTCCCCTGGTCTTAGAACATTATCAGGAACGTTTTAAATATATTTTGGTAGATGAATATCAGGATGTTAATCATGCCCAATATCAGCTGGTAAACTTACTTGCTGAGCGCTATCGTAATGTTTGTGTTGTTGGAGATCCTGATCAGGGTATTTACGGCTTTAGAGGAGCAGATATTAGAAATATCCTTAATTTTGAAGATGATTATCCAGATGCTAAAACAATTAAACTGGAACAAAATTATCGATCTAAAGGTAATATCTTAAAGGCTGCCCAAGCTGTGATCAAAAATAATAGTTCACGTAAAGAAAAAAGTCTCTGGACAGAAAAGGAATCAGGTCCCGAAATTGAATTATATGAAGCTGAAAACGAAAAAGATGAGGCTGATTTCTTCTGCCGAATGGCCAAGGAATTGAAAAAAAATAAGGATTATAGTTATGATGATATGGCAGTCTTATATAGAACCAATTCTCAGTCAAGAGCCTTTGAAGATATGTTGATGAAATATGGAATACCTTATCAGATAATCGGTGGGGTAAGATTTTACGAAAGAATGGAAATAAAAGATATTATGGCATATCTGCGTTTGATCTATAATCCAGCTGATGATATTAGCTTTTTAAGGATCATAAATAGGCCGAAAAGAGGAATCGGAGCTGGTACACTGGCTAAAATTCAGCACTATGCTGAAAATGAATCACTCAGCTTATATCAGGCAGCACTACAGTCTAAAAGCAATCCTGCCTTAAGCGGCAGCTATCAAAAACGGGTCTTAGCTTTTACAAAAATAATTGAAGAGCTTAGAGCAGAAAAAGATGAAATAGCTTTAGCCAGATTAACCGAAAAATTACTTGAAAAAAGTGGTTACAGAAAAGACCTTGTAGAAGAAAAAACTAATAAAGCAGAAGCAAGGTTGGAGAATATCGAAGAACTTTTTTCTGTTATCAATGATTATATGAAAAACAGCTCTGAAAATAGCTTAGCCGGATTTTTAGAAGAAGTTACTTTGATGTCAGATATAGATAATTTGGAAGAAGAACAGTCTGCTGTTACTTTGATGACCATTCACTCTGCAAAGGGTCTCGAGTTTCCGGTCATATTTTTGGTAGGTTTAGAAGAGGGGATTTTTCCTCATGCCAATTCTCTTTACGAAAGAGATGGAATCGAAGAGGAAAGAAGGCTCTGTTATGTTGGTATGACAAGAGCTATGGATAGGCTCTTTTTGAGTAGAGCCAAAATAAGGCTGCGGTTTGGAGAAAGGCAGATCAACCCTCCTTCACAGTTTTTGAGTGAAATTCCAGCTGAATTACTGGTTGATCCTCAAAAAGAAAAAACTGATATAGCCAAAGAAGCAAAACTAGTTAATGATAATAATTCAGCCACAGAATATGTGATCGGTCAAAAGGTTGTGCATCCCCGCTGGGGAATTGGAATCATCTTATCGATTAGAGGCAAAGATAACACAGAACTTAAAATCTCTTTTCAAGAGGGAAAAACTAGAACACTTTTAGCGGAATTTGCTCCAATCCAGAAAGTTTAGGTAGGTGAAAAGGTGAATAATTTAAATAAAGAGAAAGCAAAAAAGAAAATTGCGGCTTTGAGAGAAAAAATTAGAGAAGCAGAATATAGATATTTTGTCTTAGATGATCCTCAAATATCTGATGCAGAATTCGATAAATTAATGCAGGATTTAATAAAATTAGAAAATCAATTTCCAGAATTAATAACAGCTGATTCTCCAACCCAAAGAGTTGGAGGAGAGGTTTTAGATGAATTTGAAAAAGTTGAGCATTCAACTGAAATGTTAAGTCTGGATAATTCATTTAATGCAGAAGAATTAAGAGATTTTGAGCAGAGAATTGCCAAAAATACAGCTCAAAAAGATTATCAATTTGTGGTAGAACACAAAATAGATGGACTTTCTGCTGTAATAAGATATCAGGATGGAAGTTTTCAGCTGGGAGCAACCAGAGGTAATGGAGAAGTTGGGGAAAATATTACTGAAAACATGAAAACAATTAGATCTTTACCACTTAAGATCAAAGATAAAGCAGAGCTGGAATTAAGAGGTGAAATTTATTTAAGCAAAAGTGAATTTGAAAGGATCAATCAACAAAGACTGGAAAATGATGAAAAAGCTTTTGCCAACCCCCGCAATGCAGCTGCAGGTTCGATGAGACAGCTTGATAGTAAAATTGCGGCTTCCAGACGCTTATCAATTTTGATCTATGATTTGATATCTCATTCAGAAAAAGAATTTGCAACTCATCTTGAGGTATTTTTCTATTTAAAAGAACAGGGTTTTAATGTTAACTGGCATAAAAAAGCAGCAGGGATCGAAGAAGTAATCGAGATTTGTCAGGAATGGGAAGAAAAAAGGGAAAGTCTTGATTTTGAAATAGATGGACTTGTTGTCAAAATAAATGATCTTGCTTTAAGAGAAGAGCTTGGCTCTACTGCAAGAAGTCCCCGCTGGGCTATAGCCTATAAATTTCCTGCCCAACAGAAAACTTCAAGGGTTAAGGATATAGAAATATCTCTGGGCAGAACAGGTGCTTTAACACCTACTGCAGTCCTTGAAGCTGTTGAATTAGCTGGCTCAACTGTCAGTCGGGCTACCCTCCATAATGAGGATGAAATTAAAAGAAAAGATATTAGAATTGGAGACACAGTACTTGTGCAAAAAGCTGGAGATGTTATTCCAGAAGTTGTTAAAGTTATTAAGGAAAAAAGAGATGGCAGTGAAAAAGAGTTTGAAATGCCAGAGCACTGTCCTGTTTGTGGGTCTAAGGTAAAACGCCCTGAAGGTGAGGCGGTAACTCGCTGTACAAATATAAGCTGTCCCGCTCAGCGCAAAGAAAAGATACTTCACTTTGTTTCCCGTGATGCAATGAATATTGAGGGAGTGGGTCCTGCTTTAATAGACCAACTTTTAGAGCATCAATTAATTGATGACTATGCAGATTTATATTTTCTTAAACAGCATCACCTTAAAGATCTAGAAAGAATGGGAGAAAAATCCTCCCAAAATGTGACTGAAGCTATCAGAGCAAGTAAAGATAGAGAATTTTTTAGGGTTATTTATGCCTTAGGAATCCGTCATGTTGGCCTTGGAGCTGCCAGGACTTTAAGTAATAACTACAGTTCAATTGAGCAGTTGAGAGCGGCTTCCAGTCAGGAGCTGGAAGAGATTGATGAAATCGGCCCAGTTATTGCAGATAGTATTATTAACTTTTTTGCCGAAAAACAAAATAGGGATTTAATCAGCCGTTTAAAACAGGCAGGGATAAATCTCAGCCGAGAAGAGAGTGAAGAAAAAGAAGAATTTCTGGCTGGTTTAAAATTTGTTTTTACCGGTTCTTTAAATGACTTTACCCGCTCAGAAGTTAAGGACTTAGTTGAAAAAGCAGGAGGAAGATCGGTTTCTGCTGTTAGTTCTAAAACAGACTATTTAGTAATTGGAGATAATCCGGGCTCAAAATACCAAAAGGCCCAGGAATTAGGAATAGAAATATTAACAGAATCAGAATTCAAGCAACTATTAGAAAATAAGGAGGAAAAATAAGATGATTGATAAAAAAGATGTTGAATATTCTGCTGATCTAGCTCATTTAAAATTAAGTGAAGAAGAAAAAGAACTTTATACAGAACAAATTGCTAAAATATTTGATTATGTAGAAAAGTTAAATGAACTTGATACAGAAGATGTTGTGCCCACAGCATATACTGTACCAATGAAAAACGTAATGCGTGAGGATAAAGTTGAAGAATCATTAGACCGTGAGAAGTCACTTGCCAATGCACCTGATAAAAAAGAAGGGCAATTTAGAGTACCAAAAATTATGTCTGAATAACTTGATAGGAGGTAGTTAAATTGAATTTATATGATCTTACAATTCACGAATTAAAAGATAAATTGAATAAAGGTGAAACCACAGTAGCTGAAATCAGAAAAGCTTTTGCTGATAGAATTGCTGCTGTAGAAGATAAAGTTAAATCTTATCTAACACTTACAGATGATTTAGCAGCTAAAAATGCTGCCAAATACGAAGAAAAAAAGGATGAACTGCTGGCAGGGATTCCAATCGCTATTAAAGATAATATTTCAACCGAAGCTATTAAAACCAGCTGTGCTTCAAAAGTATTGGAAAATTATAAGCCGCCTTTTAATTCTACAGTAGTTGATAAATTAGATGCAGCTGGGGCATTAATAATAGGTAAAACTAATATGGATGAATTTGCAATGGGTTCTTCAACCGAAAACTCGGCCTTTTTTAATACAAATAATCCTTGGAATTTAAATCATGCTCCAGGTGGCTCAAGTGGTGGCTCAGCTGCTGCAGTTGCTGCCGGTGAATGTGCAGCTGCATTAGGTTCTGATACAGGAGGTTCAATCAGACAGCCTGCTTCTTATTGTGGTGTGGTAGGTTTAAAGTTAACTTATGGGATGGTTTCCCGTTATGGTCTGGTAGCTTTTGCCTCATCTCTTGATCAGATCGGTCCAATTACAAAGGATGTTGAGGATTGTGCCATTATGACAAATGTTATCACCGGTTATGATGAAAAAGATTCTACATCAGTTGCAGATAAGGCAGAAGATTATAGAAAATATTTAAAAGAAGATGTCAGTGGGATGAAAATTGGTATTCCAGAAGAATACTTCAATTTAGATTTTGATCAAGAGGTTAAAGATAGTGTACTGGCAGCTGTTAAAGAATTAGAAAAAGCAGGGGCAGAAGTGGAAACAGTACATATTACCGATGCTGCCTATGCTCTGGCCGCTTATTATATTATAGGTCCAGCTGAGGCAAGTTCAAACTTAGCCCGTTATGATGGGGTTAGATATGGACTGCGCAGTGAAGAAGCTGATGATGTAAGATCAATGTTTTTTAACACAAGGTCTGAGGGGTTTGGTGATGAGGTAAAAAGAAGAATAGTTATTGGAACTTATGCCTTGAGTTCCGGCTATTATGATGCATATTATCTTAAAGCCCAAAAGGTAAGAACCCTGATCAAAGATGACTTTGATAGAATTTTTAATGACTTTGATCTGATTGTAACTCCAACCGCACCTACAACAGCTATAGAACTGGGAACAAAAAGTGATCCTCTAGAAATGTATTATACAGATATATTTACAGTACCAATCAATATAGCAGGTGTACCGGCGATGTCTATTCCCTGTGGATTTGACAGTAATAATATGCCGATCGGTCTACAGTTAATAGGGCCTCATTTTGGGGAAGGAAAAATTATTCAGGCAGCATATACACTTGAAAAAATTCTTGATTTAAAAGATAAAAGAGCAGAATTATAAATTTTTGAGAGAGGTGAAAAAATGTCCACTAAATATGAAACAGTTATTGGACTTGAAGTCCATGTTCAATTGTCAACAAAATCTAAAATATTTTGCGGGTGCAGTACTGAGTTTGGTAAAGCACCAAATATAAATACCTGTCCGGTCTGTCTTGGTTTACCAGGATCTTTACCGGTTTTAAATAAAAAAGTGGTTGATTATGCTATGCTGGCAGGAATGGCTTTAAGCTGCGATATTGCTGAATACAGCAAGTTTGACCGTAAAAATTACTTTTATCCAGATTTAGCAAAAGCATATCAGATTTCACAATTTGATTTACCTATTGCTGAAAATGGCAATATAGAAATAGAAACAGATAATGGGATCTTTAATATCGGAGTTACCAGGGTTCATTTAGAAGAAGATGCAGGGAAATTGGTCCATGAAGGAAGTATCGATAAATCAGAGGCCAGCCTCGTCGATTATAATCGTTCAGGAGTGCCTTTAATTGAAATAGTATCTGAACCTGATATTAGAACTCCAGCTCAGGCTAAAGCATATTTAACTGAGCTAAAATTAATTCTGGAATACCTTGAGATATCTGACTGTAATATGGAAGAGGGTTCTCTGCGCTGTGATGCCAATGTTTCTTTAAGACCTGAAGGTCAAAAGGAATTCGGAACAAAGGCAGAACTTAAAAACATGAATTCATTTAGTGCAGTTGAAAAGGGCCTCGAATATGAAGTCAAAAGACAGCAAAAACTTTTAGATGAAGGCCAAGTAGTTGTTCAGGAAACAAGAACCTGGGATGAAGATTTAAATAAAACTATCTCGATGCGGGGTAAAGAAGAAGCTCATGATTACCGCTATTTCCCCGATCCTGATCTGCTTCCCTTAGAAATAAATCAAAGCTGGAAAAAAGAAATTAGAGAAAGATTACCGGAACTACCAAGAGAAAAATATAAACGCTTTATCTCCGAATTTTCTCTACCTGCTTATGATGCCGGTGTAATCACTGGTAATAGGGAAATGGCAGAATTCTTTGAGACAGTGCTTAAAGATTATAATGATCCTAAAAATATAAGCAACTGGATGATGGGAGAATTTTTAAGGTTACTAAATGAAAATAATGAAGGCCCTTATGATTCTGGGGTTTCACCGGAAAATCTCTCAAAAATGCTTAAAATGATAGATGAAGATGTTATAAGTGGTAAAATTGCCAAAAAGGTCTTTGAGATAATGTATGAAAGTGGTAAAGATCCAGAAAAAATTGTTGAAGAAGAAGGTCTAAAACAGATCAGTGATGAAGATGAATTAGAAAGCCTGGTTGACCAGATAATAGCAGCTAATCCTGATGCCGTGGAAGATATTAAAAACGGTAAAGATAGAGCCATCGGTTTTTTAGTTGGACAAATAATGAAGGAAACACGAGGCAAGGCAAACCCAGGTCTGGTAAATCAAATGTTAAGAGATAAATTGATGGATTAAAATAATAGAGCCCGTGTAAAAGCGGGCTTTTAATAAAGGATGATTTTTTTGAATATTAAAACAATCCAGAGAAGGATCGAAAATCGCATTCCTGGTCCCACCAGAATTCAATCTTATTATTCGGTTTTAATCCCCATTATAGAATTAGATGATAAATTACACCTGCTTTATGAACTTAGAGCAAGTGATCTTTCTACTCAACCGGGGCAGATATCTTTTCCCGGGGGCAAAGTAGAAAGAGGTGAAGAATTTTCGCAAGCAGCTGTTAGAGAATGTGCGGAAGAACTAATGATAGACCAGCAAAAGATAGAATTATTAGGTGAGATAGATTATTTAATTACACCTTTTGATTTTATCATTTATGCTTTTATCGGCTGTTTGAAAATAAATGATTTATCTGAAATCAAGCCAAATAATGAAGTAGCAGAAGTATTTGCTGTTCCCCTTGAATATTTTTTAGAGAATCAACCAGAAAAATATGGAGCCCATTTAAAAAGTGAATTTGATGAAGACTTCCCCTACCACTTACTACCTGATGGTAAAAACCATAAAAAGTTAAAAAGTGAGTATGAGATTTATTTTTATCGCTACCAGAATAGGGTTATCTGGGGTATAACTGCCGAGTTAAGCAAGAATTTTATCGATATAATTAAAAATTAGCCCCATATAATACTTAAGTTTATAAAATAAGTTTATAAAAAAGCTTGTTAAAAAAATCATAAATATACTTGACAATTTAATAACTATATCGTATTATTTAAATAAAACAATATAATTCAGATTAGGAGGTTTGAAAATGACTTTTTTCACAAGCGATAAGTCATCCAAAATCATAGAAAAAAATAGTGCTGTTTTAGAAGAAGAAGCAGAATTACTAAAGGCACTGGCCCATCCTGTGCGTCTGACCATTGTTAAGGGTCTTTTAGCTGAGGAAGGTTGTAATGTTTCTGAAATGCAGCAGTGTTTGGACATACCTCAGTCCACACTTTCTCAACATCTGGCTAAACTAAGAGATGCTGGAATACTTAAAAGTGAAAGAAATGGTCTGGAAAGACATTATTTTGTGGTAAATGATAAAGCTAAAAAAATCATTAAAGTTTTAGCTGAATTAAAATATTCAAAAGAAAAGTAAAGGCAATGATTGCTTAAATTTAAAAAAATAGCTTAAATTTAAAAAAGGGGAGAAAAAAATGGCGAAAAAAGTTGTTATTGTTGGGGGAGTTGCCGGTGGAGCAAGTACTGCCGCTCGGTTAAGAAGAGTTAGTGAAGCTGCTGAAATTATTATGCTCGAAAAGGGTGAACATATTTCTTTTGCCAATTGTGGTTTGCCCTATCATATCGGAGAGGTAATTGAAAATAGGGAAGAATTATTGGTCCAGACTCCAGAGGCTATGCAGGCCCGCTTTAATATTGATGTGAGAATCAAGCATCAAGCTGTGGAAATTGATAGAGAGACTAAAAATATCAAGATCAAAAATTTAGAGAATGGAGAACTATATACCGAAAGTTATGATAAACTTGTTTTATCTTCTGGTGCAGATCCGATCAGACCACCATTACCGGGCCTGGATATTGAAGAAGTTTATACACTGAGAAATATTAGAGATATGGATTTGATCAAAAACTATCTTGACAACAACAGAGTAGAACATGCTGTAGTTGTCGGGGGAGGTTTTATCGGTTTAGAAATGCTTGAGAACCTTCACCATAGAGGTTTAGATGTTTCCCTGGTGGAATTAAGTGACCAGGTAATGAGAACCCTTGATAAAGAGATGGTCTCAATGGTTCACAACCATATGCGCACAAAAGGGGTAGACCTTAACTTAAGTGATGGAATTGCAGCAGTAGAAAAAGAAAATGACAAAAAGTTTGTGGTCTTAGAAAGCGGTAAAAGGATTGAAACAGATTTAGTAATACTTTCAATCGGGGTAAAACCCAAAACAGAGCTGGCAGAAAAGGCTGGTTTAGAGATCGGAGTAACCGGTGGAATAAAAGTTAATCAGTATTTAGAGACAAGTGATGCAGATATTTATGCAATTGGGGATGCTATAGAAGTTAAAGACTTTGTAAGCAAAGAGCCCAGTCGAATCCCCCTGGCCGGTCCGGCAAATAAGCAGGGGAGAATAGCAGCTAATAATATTATGGGCAAAAAGGAAAAATATAAGGGAACTCAGGGAACTTCAATCGCAAAAATATTTGATATTGTTCCTGCTTCAACAGGAGCAGCAGAAAAAGATTTAAAAGCAAAAGATTTTTCCTATCAGGTTGTGCATATTACTGCCAATAATCATGCTGGCTATTATCCTGGTTCTCAACCAATGATGTTGAAATTAATCTATCAAAAAGATGAGGGAAGAATATTAGGAGCCCAGATTGTTGGCTTTGCAGGTGTAGATAAAAGAATAGATGTGCTTTCTACAGCAATAAGGCATGAAATGAATATTTTTGATCTTCAGGAATTAGAACTTGCTTATTCCCCTCCCTTTGGCTCGGCAAAAGATCCGGTTAATATGCTGGGTTTTGCTGCAGGGAATATTTATAATGGGCTGGTCGAGCCGGCTTTTTGGCAGGAATTAGCAGAGCTTGATCCTGAAGAAAGTATTTTACTTGATATTAGAGAAGAGATAGAGCTCGAATTGGGACAAATAGATAACTCGCTTCATATTCCCTTAAATTCTCTAAGGGATAACTTAGATAAACTTGATAAAAATAAGGAATATATCACATACTGTGCAGTTGGCTTAAGAGGTTATATTGCTGCCAGGATTTTAATGCAGAATGGCTTTGATAAAGTACGCAATTTAAGTGGAGGCTATAAACTCTATAAAGCTGTTTTAGATGATAAAAACGAGGTTATTGAAAAAGAGAAAGAAGCTGAGCTGCAGTCACTTCTCACTCCTGAAGATGCGGAGATGATCGCTAATTTGATCATTGAGAATATCAAAAACAAATAAGAAAGCAAAGGGAGGGAGATAATTATTTATTTCTCTCCCTTATTAATTTAAGAGCAGAAAAAGGCAGTTAATTAACTGCCTTTTTTTGCGTTCTGCAAATCATTTCAATATTATGAGAAACTTTTTTAAAATTTAAAATTAGTTGATTTAGACTAAGTCAGTGGTGACTGTCAAATACTTAAGTCAGAAATTAGCTTAATAAGTTAATCAATCTTTTGTTTTTGAATAATATAGTTTTGACGGGCAAAATAAAATACAGTCATCCAGATACCCATCGGAAATAAGCTTAGTATAACTAAAAAAACTATTAGCCAAATATTTGTTTTTAAATATTTGGCATAATATATTAATGCAATAAAATATATAATTACAGAAATAGTACTAATTATATATAAATTAGTATTTGCACTAGTTATGATATTTGAAAAAATTAAAATAGCAATGGAGATCAAATATAGTTTACCTGCCTTATTTGAAGTAAAACCTTGAAAAATCAATTTAAGCATTACCCTCCTCCTTTCTTCATTCCCTCAACTTCTCTTCTTGATTTATTAAATTTTGATCGATTTAAAAGTTATATTTTCATTAAATTGGGTGATTACTTGCAACAAATTTAATAATTATCTAAGTCCTATATATTCTTTTATAGTTGAAAAGCCAAAGTCCTTCATAAAAAAATAAAAAAAATATATAAACTTTATATTTATTATTAATTATATTTATTACATTTTATGTTAATAAATACCATTAATAAATTAACAAATTTACCAATATAAACAAATAAAGATTATAAAAACGATAAAAAACGCATAAATTAGTTAAAAAAATGCGTTTTTATACTTTACTTTTGCATGTTTGTGGTTTATAATATATTTGTACTCAATATAACAGAGTAAAAATATAAGGAGGCAAATAATGAAAAGTCAAGCAGTTTTAATTAGTCCATCGATTATGTGTGCAGATTTATGCAATTTAGAAGACAGTGTAAGAAAAATTGAAAATGAGGGAATAAATACATTGCATATTGATGTACTAGATGGTTATTTTAGTCCTAGTATGCCGTTAGGTTTAGGGACCATTAGGGCACTAAGAAAGATTACAGATATGGATTTTGATGTTCATATTATGTCAAATAATAATGAATTTTTTATTAAAGAAATGATTGATATAGGAGTTCAACAAATTACATTTCATTATGAAAGTAGTACTCATATTGACAGACATTTAAAATTGATAAAGAAAAATGGAATTAAAGCAGGTATAGCTCTAAACCCTGCTACCTCACTTAATGATTTAGATTATATACTTCCTATGTGTGATACTGTAATGCTGATGTTAATGAATCCTGGTTTTGCAGCAGATAAAAATGAAAAGCAAGTAGCTTATGCTGAAGAAAAAATTAGTGATTTATATAAAATGATTAAGAAAAAAGGTTTAGAAACAGATATCGAAGTAGATGGAAGGGTTTCACTTGAGGTTATTCCCAAACTGGTAAAAGCAGGAGCAAATATATTGGTGGCTGGCAGCACTAGTTTGTTTAGATCTGAAAGAAGTATCGCTGAGAACAAGAAAATCATGGAAGAAGGAATAGCAAAAGGATTAAAATTAAGGGAGGAAAATTAAGATGTCAAATTATCATGTGGCGCAAAAAGATATTATTACCGAATTAGACCAAACTTTAAGCAGGATTAATAGTGAAGATGTGCAAAAACTAATAGAAGAAGTAAAAAAAGCAGATAAAGTTTTCTTTGCAGCTGTGGGAAGGGTAATGCTTTCTCTAGAATCAGTAGCCAAGCGTTTAGCACACCTTGGAGTTGATTGTTACATAGTTGGTCAGATTACTGAACCTGCTATTACAGAAAATGACTTACTTATTGTAGGATCAGGAAGTGGAGAAACTGCTTTTCCCTTAGCAATTGCTAAAAAAGCAAATCAATATGATGCCACTATTTTTCATATAGGAAGAAATCCAAATTGTTCAATGGCTGAATACTCTGATTTTTTTCTCAGAATTCCAGCTAGTAAAGAAGCTGATTTAGAAGTTGAAGGAGTAGAATCTCTTCAGCCTATGACAAGTCTTTTTGAGCAAGCTTTACTGCTGCTTGGTGATACTATAGCATTAATGATGGTTAGAGAAAGAGATATTGAAATGGAAAGTCTCTGGCAATATCACGCTAATTTAGAATAGAGGAGGAAGTATAATGCAAGCACTTCATTTTGGTGCTGGAAACATAGGAAGAGGCTTTATTGGTTATTTATTAAACAAGACAGGCTATAATCTTTGTTTTGTGGATGTCAATGAAGAAATTATTAAAGCTATTAATGATACTAATAGTTATAAAGTTGAATTGCTGGATTCAGACTCGACTCAAGAAACTGTTTCACCTGTTACTGCTTTAAATAGTATTAAAGAGAGAAAAAAGGTGATCCAGGCTATAACAGACGCTGATTTGATAACAGCTTCAGTTGGAATTGAAAATTTAGAAAAGATCGCAGGGATTATATTTGAAGGCTTATTAAAAAGACTAGAAAAAAACAAAACAAAGCTAGATCTTATAGCAAATGAAAATGCTGTTAGAGCTTCTTCCACTTTAAAAAAAGAGATTGAAAAAAAAGCATCCAAAAAAGAAATGAAGCAAATATGCAAATATGTTGGATTTCCAAATTCAGCAATTGATCGTTTAGCTTTATCAAGGGAAAGTGAAGATGGTTTAGTTGCTTTGGTTGAGCCATTTTATGAATGGGTAATAAACAGATCAGAAATGATAAATTTAGAGCTTCCTGAGATTGAAGGAGTTATTTATGTTGATGATTTAGATCCATATATTAATAGAAAGTTTTATCTAATAAATATGGCCCATGCTGCTACAGCTTATATTGGTTTTGCAGCAGGAGAAGAGACGATCCAGAGTACTTTAGCAGAGCCTGAGATGGAGAAATTTATAAGAAGAGTTCTAAATGAAGTTAAGAAATATATTATTAAAGACTTTGACTTCTCTTCTGAAGATATCGAATCCTATATTGACAAAACGATAAAACGTTTTAAAAATGAAAACATTAGTGATAATGTTTTACGGGTTGGAAGAGCTCCAATAAGAAAATTGAGTTATGAGGAACGCTTAATAAAACCCCTGAGGAATTTATTTGAATTAGACTTAGCAGCAGATAACTTGAGCATAGTTATTGCAGCAGCATTTTTATTTAAAAATAAGGATGATCAAGAGGCTGTTAAACTAAATAAATATATTCAAGCAAAAGGAATAGAAAAGGCAATCCTTAAATTTACTGGTATTGAAAACAAAGAACTTATTGATAAAATCACAAAAGAATATTATAAATTAAAAGAACAGAGCATAAAAAGTGTAATTAAATAAGATAAATATTTTCCAATAGATAATAAAGTTAAATTTCCTGGTCTGTTTAATATTAAATAGATCAGGAGCAAAATTTTTTCAAAAATATTTTGAATTGCTAATATAGTATGAAAAATATAATATTAATCATATATTAAATATAATTTTGATAATGGTCTATATATTTTTAAAAGAAAAGGGGGGGAGAAAATGCTTAGTCAATACTTAAAAGGGAATATTAAATTTATAGAAAGAGTTTCATCCTGGGAGAAGTCTATAAAACTAGCTGCAGAACCATTAGTCAAAAATAAATATATAAAAGAAAAATATATAGATTCTATGATTAATAATGTTCATGAGTATGGATCATATATAGTTTTGGTCCCGGAGATTGCGATGCCTCATGCAAAAGATGCAGAAAATGTTAAAAAAACTGGTATGTCTTTTTTGAAGTTAGAAAACTCGGTGCTTTATCCAGAGGAGAAGGAAGTAAAAATAATCTTTATTTTAGCTGCAAAAGATAATTCAGAACATCTAGAATTAATTGCAGATTTATCTTCAATTTTAGCAGATGAAGATGTTTTAAAACAATTTAAAAACGTTGAGAATGAAGAAGAGTTAATTAAACTTATCGAATCAATAGAGTCTTAAGCACAAAATATAATAAATAATCTTTAAAAAAACACTTACACATGAAAGGGGATAGAAAATGTTAGATAATATAGGTCCACAAGGAGACGCAACAGGAATGCGGGCTAGAGTTCAGGCTTTTGGTGGTTTTTTAACAAATATGGTTTTACCGAATATAGGAGCTTTTATTGCTTGGGGTATTTTAACTGCTTTAGTTATTCCAACAGGATGGCTTCCAAATGAAAACTTAGCAACTATAGTAGGACCAGCAATAGATTACTTACTTCCTTTACTCTTAGGTTATACTGGTGGTAAAATGATTGGTGGTAAAAGAGGTGCAGTAATGGGTGCAATTGCAACCTTTGGTTTGATAGTAGGTGCTGATATTCCAATGTTTATTGGGGCAATGATCATGGGGCCATTAGGTGGCTGGGTAATTAAAAAGTTTGATGACTCTGTCAAAGGAAAAATTCCAGCTGGTTTTGAAATGATTGTAAATAACTTTTCTTTAGGTATTTTAGGCTTTTTATTGATGATTTTTTCTTTCCTAGTTACAGGTCCAGCAATACAGTTTGCAAATAATTTAGTTGCTTCTGGTATTCATGTTTTGATTGATACGGGTCTTTTGCCTTTATTATCACTTATCAATGAACCTGCCAAAGTTTTATTTTTAAATAATGCGATTGACCAGGGTATATATTATCCTTTAGGTATGCAGATTGCTGCCGAAGCTGGAAGATCTATTTACTTTACAGTAGCTTCTAATCCTGGACCTGGTCTTGGTTTGTTATTAGCTTATACATTTTTTGGAACCAAAAAGGCTAGAAGAACAGCTCCGGGTGCTATAATAATTCACTTCTTTGGTGGTATTCATGAATTATATTTCCCATATGTTTTAATGAATCCTGTTACAATTGTAGGGATGATAGGTGGAGCAATGTCAGGTATAGCGACTTTTCAGTTATTTGATGTCGGTCTTGTAGCAGGTCCCAGTCCTGGCTCAATATTTGCATATCTGGCTCTTACTCCCCGAGGGAATTATTTAGGTATTATTTCAGGGGTGCTGGTAGCTACTGTTGTTACATTTTTAATTACATCATTTATATTAAAATTAACTGTAACTGCAGCTGAAGGTGATGAGGATGATTATGAAAAATCTTTAGAAAAATCAAAATCAATGAAAGCAGAAGGTAAAAAAGTATTAGAATCAAAGAATGATACTATTTCTGCTGAAAATATTAGTAAAATAGCTTTTGCTTGTGATGCCGGAGCAGGTAGTAGTGCTTTAGGAGCAACAACTTTTAGAAAGAAACTGCAGAAAAATAACTTAGAAGATATTGAAGTAGAACATTATAATATTGAAGATGTACCTGAGGATGCAGATATTATTGTTGTTCATAAAAACTTAGCGGATAGAGCTAGACGTTCACATCAAAACAAAAGAATTGTTACAATAGAAAATTATATAGGTGATCAGAATCTTGAAAGATTACTTGATGAGTTAAAATAATAAAATGGTCAAATGACCACCCTGCTAAATATATTGTCTTAAAATATTTAGTGGGGTTTTCTTTTAATTTAAATTAAGCTAAAAAATTCAAGAGCCAATTAGAAATTTAAACTTAATAATTTGGAGGAAAGATAATGAAAAGAATTGCAGTATTAACAAGTGGTGGTGATGCTCCAGGAATGAATGCAGCTATAAATGCTGTTGTAAATAAAGCTGATGATTTAGGAATCGAAGTTTTTGGAATTAGTAGAGGTTATCAGGGACTAATTAATAATGAAATTTATCCATTAAATACTAAGAAAGTTCAAGGAATTTGCAGAAAAGGGGGAACAGTTTTAGAGACTGCTCGCTCTCAGGAATTTAGAACTAAAGAAGGTAGAAAAAAAGCTGTTGAAGTTTTGAAATCTCATAAGATAGAAGGGCTTGTTGTAATAGGAGGTAATGGCTCTTTAAATGGAGCTAAAGTACTTTCAAAGATGGATAGTGAAATTAAAGTTATTGGCATACCAGCCTCTATAGATAATGATATTTCAGGAAGTGATTTTAGTATAGGTTTTAATACTGCTTGTGATGTTGTAACAAAAGCTCTAGATAATATTAAAGATACTGCTCTTTCTTTTCATACCAGTAATGAAGCAAGAATTTTTGCAGTAGAGACAATGGGTAGAGAAAGGGGCTGGATTTCTATCTTAGCTGGGATAGCAGGAGAAGCAGACCTGGTTATAGTACCTGAAAAGAGGTCTTCTTTTGCAAAAGTAGTAAACAGAATAAAAGAAATAATCAAAGCGAAAAATGACTGTGTTATATTATTTTCTGAAGGTATTACAAATGCTGATAATTTTGTTGATCAATTAGAAGCAAAATTAGGTCATAGAGTAAGGAGTACACTGCTTGGTTTTCAGCAAAGAGGAGGGGTTCCTACTATTACTGATAGAATTTTAGCCTTGAGAATGGGCGTAAAAGCAGTTGAGAGTCTTAAAGCAGGAGAGTCAGCTAAGATGATAGCTATTAAAGGAGATTCAGTAAAAACAGAGTTATTGGAAAATAATGATATAGGTACGGGCTCATATGATTATTATTTAGATATGTTTAAGCATAAGGTTATGGGCTTGTAAAAAAATATAGTCAAAGCTTTATGGTTAAAAGCAATGACTATATACAAATTTAACTTTATTAAGTAACTACAACAATACCCTGTTCTAAATATAAATCTTTGATAGAAGAATCAATATCTTCAGTAACCAAATAAGTTAGATCTTCAGAAGGACAGATAATTTGACTAGAAACTGTACCTAGTTTATCTGCGGTAACAAGGCCAAGTATTTCAGTTGAAATTTCAACCATTTTTCTTTTGACCAGGCATTCTGACAGGGTTGGTACACTTATGCCCATTTCTGAATCAATATTATAGATACCCATGATATATAAGTCAGCTACCATTGTGTTTAAAGATTGTACAGTTTGGATTCCAAGGTTTACCATAGATTGTTTATACAAAGAGCCCCCTAGCATTATAACTTCAACATCTTTATGACTGGCTAACTCCATACTAATAGGGGGGCTATTGGTTATTACGGTTGCATTTAAATCAAGTGGTAATTGGTTGACAAGATGTAAATTAGAAGTACCTCCATCAATTAATAAAACCTGGCCATCTTCTATAAAACGCAGTGCTTTTTGAGCTAACTTTGTTTTTACTTCACTTGCAACATTTTTTCTGGAGAAAAAATCAACCACTGGAGGACCTTTTCTAAGAGCACCACTATATACTCTTCTAATTAAACCTTGATTATCAAGTTCTTTTAGGTCACGACGTATGGTATCTTCAGAAACAGAAAGTCTTTCGCTTAGATCACTTGTAATAACTTTTTGCTCATTATTTAATATTTTTAAAATTTCTTGTTGTCTTTCTTCTTTTAACATTGGCACCATCCATTCTAAATTAGTAAAATAATTGATTTTATAGAATACAATTATAATTTTTATTAACTTTATTATAGCATAAAAATTAATTAAAACAAAGAACATAGGTTTTATGATAGTCTAATAAAAAATAGGAGTGATTAATTATGAATTTAGTTCCAATGGCTGATATTCTTCAGGATGCCCACAAAAGAACTTATGGTGTAGGTGGCTTTAACATTAATAACATGGAGTTTCTCCAGGGTATAATAAGGGGTGCTGAAGAACTTAATTCGCCATTAATTCTCCAGGCAAGTGAAGGAGCTATTCGCTACATAGGAATGGATTATCTAATCAAGATGGTTGAGGCAGCTACTGACAAGACTTCAATACCGGTAGCACTGCACCTTGATCACGGAAGTAGTTTTGA
>NZ_JAJFAT010000007.1 GCF_020711195.1 Halanaerobium polyolivorans | reverse complement strand
GATCAACTAAAACTAATTTTATACAAGTAAAATTATTACAGTTTGAAATTAGTTCAATTTATTATTGCAATTTAGTATTATAATATTATTGATTGAATTGCAAGTTTATTTTTTATTCACTTTTTTTCATTTCAGCATCTTCAGCAATTTTGACTCGATCAAGATGCCTATATAAAATACTACAAGCTTTTTCTATATTTTCTTCTAATATACTATCTATTAAATCTACATGTTCTAGCCTGGAAGTTTCAGATCTTTTATAATTTAAGTAGCTAAAAAGCATTGTATAATGGTTTATCATCTTTAAATAACTATCTATCAAATATTCATTCTGAGAAGCAAAAATAATTTCTTTGTGGAGGCTGGTATCATAACTGCTAAAATATTCTTTATTCCCATTTTGAAAACCATTTTTTAGTTCAGCTATTTTTTCTTTATCAATTTCTGTAAAATAATTTTTTAGACAATATAACTCATGCATTTTACGAACTTCAAGAATATCATTAACCTCTGCTTCAGAGAAGTTTTTAACAAAAAATCCAACTCTCGGCTTATTTTCTACTAAATCTTCATTCGCCAGTCGCCGCAGTGCATCTCTAACAGGCATTAAAGAAATATCATGTTCTGCTGCAATTTTTCTTGTATTTAGTTGTTCACCAAGTTCTACTTCTCTATTCAATATCTTCTTTTTTAACATTGAATAAACTTGATCTGTCAAACTTTCTTTATTTATAACCATAATAACACTTCCTAAATTTTATGTGATATATCAGATTCTCTATATTACATATTCAACACGGAAGTTAAATCTCCTGCAAAAAAATAAAAAAATTATAAAAAGTCCAAAACAACTCTCATGAATTCTTTAATATCATCTATATTATTTTTGATAATTTCATACCTTTAATCTGACAATCTTTCTCTCATTTTTTGATAATGAAGCTTTTTAAAATAATTAAAATCAAAGTATTCTTTTAAACTTTTAGAAAAATAACTTGCATAATCAAAATCATCGCTCATATATATTTTTTTCCCATACTTTAAAACCTGAAATTTTAATAATGGTTTAGCGGAATTTAATAAGATTATATCAGTTTCTATTCCAGTTAATTCAGCAAAATAATTAGATAAATTTATTCTAAACTCTATCATATTTATTTTTGAAAAAAATTCAGATTTCAATAAAAATGCTAAATCTAAATCACTTTTCGAATTATAATCTTCTCTGGCTCGTGAACCAAATAATATTATAACTTCTATTTCCTCAAAAAAGTCTAATTCTTTGCTTAGTTCCATTATTTTGCTAATTAATGCATTTCTTTTGATCTCACTCTGACTTAATTTATTCGAAACCATTATTTTCACCTCACTAAAAACTTCATCAATAAGCTCGCATATTTTCTCTTAGATAATCGTAAATCTTCCGTGCTGTCTTAGCACTAATCCCTTCAACTTCTTTTAACTGCCATATTTTTGCTTCTCGTATTTTGGCTAAAGAGCCAAAGTGCTGTAAGAGAGCATTACGTCTTTTCTCTCCTACCCCCGGAATCTCATCCAACATGCTGTGGGTTAATCTTCTGGAGCGAAGTTTGCGGTGATAGCTAAGAGCAAAACGATGAGCTTCATCTCTTACCCTCTGCAGCAGCTGTAAGGCAGGTGAATGATGAGCTATAATTATTGGTTCACTTTGACCAGGTTTAAAGATTTCTTCTTCTTTTTTGGCCAGACCTATTATTGCTAGGTCTTCAATTCCCAATAATTCTAGCACCTCATAGGCTGCACTTAACTGTCCTTTACCACCATCAATTAAAATCAAATCGGGTAGTTTTCGATCTTCTCTTAATAATCTGACATATCTTCTTTCTACAACTTCTTTCATACTGGAAAAATCATCAGGCCCTTTAACACTTTCTATTTTAAAACGGCGATAATCCTGTTTAGAAGGACGGCCATTTTTAAAAACAACCATTGAGGCAACAGTATCTGTTCCCTGGATATTAGAAATATCAAAGCCTTCTATATAATGGGGCTCTTTTTCCAGTCCTAAGATTTCTGCCAGTTTTTTAACTGCACCTGAGGTTCTTTGTTTTTCATATTTGCTCCTGATATCTTCTTTTTTAAGGTTTTGGGCAGCATTTTTTTCTGCCATCTCCAGCATCTTTTTCTTATCTCCCTTTTGGGGCCGCAGTATTTTTACCTTTTTAGATTTTAAAGCTGCCAGTCTTTCTTCTAAAAGCTCTTGATAAGCTAGCTCTGTATTAAGCAGTAATTCATCAGGTATTCCTGCTGCCTGCTCATAATACTGCTGTAAAAAAGAGCCCATCATTTCTGCCTTGCTTTCTTCTTCTGTACCCTGGAGAATAAAATATTCCTGACCGATCAAACGACCATTTCTAACTAGGAGTAGTTGGGCACAGGCTAAATCATTTTCACCTTCTACCAGAGCTACTACATCCTGATCTATATTTTTATCAGACATTACCTTCTGGCTTTCACTTAATTTGGCAAATGCCTGAAGAGCATCCCGAAAACGAGCTGCTTTTTCATAGTTTCTCTGCTGAGCAGCTTTTTCCATCATTTTTTCAACTTCTGCTTTTAATTCTTCCTGTCTGCCTGATAAAAAAAGCATAACCTGATCAATTAATTCATGATATTCTTCTCTGCTGACAGCTCCAATACAGGGTCCAAGACATTTATCAATATGATAATTTAAACAGGGTTTAGCCTCAGGTTGACCGGCAATAATTTCTTTTTTACAGCTCCTCAGCTGAAAAATATCTTTGATCACATCTAAGGTTTTATAAATTGCATCAACATCAGCAAAAGGGCCAAAATATTCTGCCCCATCATTTTTAACCAGTCTTGTTTTAAAGACCCTTGGAAAATCAAGATTTTTAGTTACTTTTATAAAAGGATAGCTTTTATCATCTTTAAGTCTAATGTTAAATTTAGGCTGATGTTTTTTAATTAAATTAGCTTCTAAAATATATGCTTCAACTTCTGTATCAGTTATTATATAGTCAAAATCATAAATATAGTTGAGCAAAAGCTGGGTCTTATAACTTTGATTGTTTTTACGAAAATATGACCTGACCCGACTGCGCAGTGATTTTGCCTTACCAACATAGATAATCATTCCTGTTTCGTCTTTCATCATATATACACCCGGTTGAGCGGGAAGTTCTTTTAATTGTGCTTCAATTTGTTGATTAGTTATTTGCTCATCTTTCATTTTTCGACCCTCCTTGGAGCAAGCCACGAGGTTTGCGAGCAGACTTTCACTCTATCACCTAATAATTATTTTATATTTTATAGTAATTTATCTTAATTATACTTGATTGAGCTTGATTTATCAATTCACTGCAGAGCTTGAAGTACTTAAGCAAAAAAATTACCAGCAGTATAACTGCCGGCAAAATATAATAATCGAATTTAAGCTATTTTTCAAAAAATATTTTTTTTAAATTATTAAATACATTTCTTCATCTATATGATCTTCTAGTTCTGCAAGCAGTTCATCAGCTTTTTGTCTATTTCCTTCCCGCTTATAAATATTTATCAATTTATTATAAACCGATTCATCCTTACAGTTTAAATCAATAAGTGTGGTTAGTACATTTTTTGTAATTGTATTCTGGCCAACTGCCATAAAATAATCTGCAGCCTGAATTAAAGCTTTTTTAATCCTTTTTTCAAATTCTTTTCTATATTTTTTACACCAATCAAAATCATCAGCAGCTAAATAGCTGTCCTGATATAGGTTTAAAAGCTGATAAACTCTATATTTATTTTTTATCTCTTTTTTTAGCAGCTCTTCAATTTTAATAAAATCAACTTCAATTTTCTTTAAATCTATTCTATAGCTGTCAGCTTTTGCTTCTATGAGATTATCAAATCCATATTGATTGAATATTTTGCGGAGTTTTAAGAGTGTTGCCTGAAATAATACTTCACTCTTTTCTCTTGCCCAAAGTTCTTCGATAATTTCAGCTCTGCTTAAATATTGACCTTGATTATGGAGCAGAAAGGCAAATAGCTCTTTAGTTTTTAGATCAGGCCAGTTAAGCTCAAGCTTATTTCTATCGATATCATAGACTTCTATTTCTCCCATAGTTTCTACATATAATTCGATTAAAGAATCGCTTTTTTCGTTTTCTATTTTAATCTCCTCAATCACTGAACTACATTGCTGTTCGGAAAAAGGCTTAGATAGATAAAATAGTTCTTTCTTTTCTAAGATTTCTATAAAATCATGGTCTTTAGAGCTGATAAAGATAAAATTCAGTTTAGGGTATAGATCCAGCAATTGCTCTACCAAAGAAAAAATGTAATCCTCATTATTATCTATCTCGAGAAAAAGAATATCAACTTCACCTTCATTTTCTCTTAGATAGTCAAAAAGCTTTTCTTTAGAATGAAAGAGCTCTAAAATTTCAAGACTTTTATTTTCAACAGCTAAATTGCTTGTCAGAACATTATTTTTCTGGTTTTTACCATAAAACAGGGACTTCATCCAGCTCACCTCGCTTTTTTATGAATTTAGTTGCTATTTTAATAAGTATTAATTAAATAATCAGATATTAACAATAATTATTAATACTTAAGTTTAATTATATAGTTAATTACTTAACTATACAAGTAATTTATTAACTTTATCTATAAAATTTCAAAGATTTAATCAATTAGCAGATTTTTGACTCAATATCTGCAATTATTTCTTCCCAATCTCCCCGCCAGTTTTGCTTTTTTGCTTTTTTTGCTAAAATCAAAGCCTGCTCAAAATCACCCAAATCTAATTTAATCTTAATCAAAGTCTCATAACCTTTATGAGCTGGATAAGTAAAATCTTCATTTGTCTTATTTAAAGTTTGCAATTTTTCTGCTATATCTGCAGATAAAGTGATCTGTTTTTGACAATAATTGATTATTTTATCACTTGAATAAAGATGACTGTCCTTATATTTTTCAAGGGTAGAAATTATAATCGAATAGATTTTAAATAATCTATTTTTATCTTCTGTCAGCTCTGCCGATTTCTCAAGTAAAAGCAAGGCCATACTGATATGTTTTTCAGTGTTTTTTGTAAAAAGATTTCCGGCAAGTAAATATAAAAAATCCCTGGCTGGATGATCAGCAAATTTCCTTTTTGGGCAAAACAAGGCTTTATTTCTACTGATCATATATTCTCTCTGCTCTTTGTTAAAAGTATTTTCCCACCAATCATTTAAATTATATTTTTCTAACATATTAGTTTTTTTAGAATGATGATTAGTTTTTAGTTTAAAAAAGCTCATTATGAACCTCCTTTTTAAGTTGATTAAATTGATTTTATTATTAATTGCTTTTGGCAACTTAAACAAAAAGAGCAATATTCGACAATAATTTTTTAATAATTAATTATTTCGTTATTATTCGGCTTTATTCGATAATATTTTACAAATAATAATTATATAGTAAGATATTTACATTTACTTATTAATATTATACTATTTAAAGTGCAAAATAACAAGCATTATTTGAAATTCCTTAAGTATTATTGTATATTAATTGAATTTATTGGAAGTTAGGGGTATAATGGATATTGTAAATAATATTTTAGTCAATTAAATCGTTAAATTAATAAAGCTAAATATCATTTAAGGAGGAGATCTAGTGAAAAATATTGCAATTTTAGGTAGTAGTGGAGGTAATCTATATAATGCTGGGGGAAAGAATCCGAGCAAGTTAATTGAAGAAATAGAAATTCAGGCTAATGCAGCAGGAATAAATATTGCAGCTGTTCAATTTGTAGGGGCCAATAAGTCGATGGATAATCTTAATCAAAAAACCAAAGCCAGACTTTACAGCTGGGATAATGAAAAACAAAGGCTTGAAATTTCGCCAGAACAAGAAATTACAGCTGTTAATCAAGAGGCTGCAGAAGCAGACAAAAAAATTGCAGCAATGATAGAAAATGAAGAAATTGATGCTTTAATATTGGTCAGCTGTGATCCAGATGGGGTTAATCAAAAAGCAATTGAAGCTGCTGCAGAAAAAAATATCCCTGTAGTAGGGACCGGTGGTAGTTCAATGGCTGAGGTACAGTATTTAGGTGCTAATGTTATTTCTACTTCTGGTACAACAGGAACCACCAACAGGACCAGAGCTGTTGCAGCAATACAGGCTCTTTCTAAACACTGGAATATTAAATATAAGCCTGCAATAGGTTCTTCTGAAGCTTCAAATTTAACTCTTGAGCAAAATATTTGGCAGAGAATCAGTTTCAGAGGAATAATGATGGCAGCTTTACCTGGTTTTATTGCCATGGCAATCACCTTAGCTTTAAGTAAAATACCAGCTTTTGCTCCTTTGGGTGATGCTTTTGATCTTTTGATCAATGCTTTACCTGTAATAATTGCAGCTATAGCTGCTAAACAGGTATCAGGTCTGGATGAGGTTGGTATAGTTGCCGGAATAGTAGCTGGTGTATTATCTACAGATGGAGGAATAATCGGTGGCTTAGCCGGTGGTATTTTGGCAGGTATTTTAGCCCTCTATTTTATAAGGCTAACTTTAAGTTTAAATTTCCCCGGCACAACAGCCAATATTGTGGCTGGAGGTATAGCAGGTTTAAGTGCTGGATTTTTAGTCTTTTTTATCTTAGCTCCTTTTACTCTTTTTCTGGGGAATGGAATTAGAGATTTAATCGAAATGGCTTTGAATTATAATGCTATTTTAGCAGGTGCTCTGGCTGGCTTTTTAATTTGGCCGGCAATTATTGGTGGGGTTTATCATGCAGCAATACTGCCAATTGTACTTTTAGAAATGGAACAAACAGGATCTAGTTTCCTCGGTGCTATAGATATGACAGGTTTAGTCATGGTTTCAGCTGGTATTACCCTGGCCAATATTATAGCTCCTAAAAAGAAAAATGAAACAGCAATTGCTTTACCCGGCTTTTTAATCAACATGGGCTTTGGAACCTTTGTTGAAGCATCTTATCCATTTATGTTTTCTGATAAATTGGTTTTTGCAGGAGCAATGATTTCCGGAGCTATTTCTGGAGCCTTTGTCGGTTTTTTAGGTGTAAGAGGAACAGCTTATGTACCTTCTTTTTCTGCTCCTTTTCTGTCTAATAATGGAATCGGTTTTGCAATTTCTATGGCTGTAGCCTTAGTTTCTTCTTTTACTTTTACCTTTATCGCCAACAAAGTAAAAATGAAAAAAAGATGATACCATCCTATAAGCATCAATTTGATAGCTTAAATTTAAATCAGGTACCACCAGATATCAATATTTAACTGGTGGTACCTGCTATTTATAGATACTTTTATAATCTATCTGGATAATCACTAATAATTCCGTCTACATCTAAATTAGAAACCTTTTTGATATCTATTTTATCATTAACCGTATAAGTAAAAATATCATAGCCTGCTTTTTTCATTTTTTCTACCCTTTTTTCATCTAAAGTACTATAGAGCGGATGAAATGATCTAAGTTTAAAATCCAGAGATTCTGCATAAGCAATTGGATCAATAAGATTAGCCAGATAAATAATTCCTAGATCAACCTCTTCACTTATTTGAGCAAATCTCTGTAAAGAATGATGATTAAAAGATGAAATAACTACCCTCTCTATCATTTCATATTCCTTTAAAAGTTCATAAACTTTTTCTTCTAAACCAGGATAATCTATGTATATATTCTTAAGTTCTATGTTTAAAAATATTTCATTTTCCTGCAGCATCTGCAGTAGTTCTTTTAAAGTTACTATTTGCTGTTTGGGATATTGATTTGCTTGATTATTATTTGTAATTTCTAGTTTTTTTAATTCTGCATAACTATGCTCACAAACTAAGCCCTCACCATTAGTTACTCTCTGCAGTTTTTTATCATGAAAGATAACAACTTCTCCATCACTGCTGAGCTGCACATCAACTTCTAGACCACCACAGCCCATTTCTATAGCTTTTTTAAAGGCCAGCATAGAATTTTCGGGGTAGATTCCACTTGCCCCTCTGTGAGCAATATTTATTATTTCTGTCATTTTTTTATCATCCCCTTGTTTGATAAATAGCAGCTGCCCTAAAAGACAGCTGTTACTTATCATAATATGACTATATCAAGAATTTAAATCTTTAATGGAAAAAGGAACTTAAAGCCAGGGTAGAAAGGATTACTAAAGTGGCAACAATAGCTATAAAATAATAGCCCTGTCCTACTGCAATACCCAAGCCTGAAACTGCCCATAAACCGGCAGCAGTTGTAAGCCCTTTTACCTTATCTTTATGTTTTATTATAGTACCTGCTCCAATAAAGCCAACTCCACTTACTACCTGAGCCACGATTCTTGCTGCATCTGCATAAGCATCGGTTGGACCAAGATCAATTGCTAATCTATATGAAGATATCATAATCAAACAGGAGGTAACAGCTACAAGTATATTGGTTCTCATTCCAGCTGCTTTATCTCTGGTCTGCCTCTCATAGCCTACAACTCCACCTATTAAACCAGATAATATAATTCTCATTGTATATTCTAACAAGGTTTTAACCTCCTCTTGTTCTTTTCAGATAATTATTATTTAAAACAAATTAGGTAAAAACATTACTATAGCAGGCAGATAAGTCACAACTAATAAAGCAGCTATCAAGGCCATAATAAAGGGAATAACCTCTCTGACAAAATCATTGATCGCCACCCCAGTTATACTGCAGGAAGTAAACATCATCGAACCAAAGGGTGGGGTAATACCTCCAATCATGATATTAACTATAGCTATTACTCCAAAGTGGATTGGATCTACTCCTAAACCTGTCACTACAGGTACCAATAAGGGAGCTAAGATAATTAAAGCTGCTCCACCTTCTAAAAACATTCCTACAATAAGGAAGAGTACATTGATTAATAAGAGCATTAAGACTCTACTTTCAGTTGCTCCTAACATAAAGGCTGAAATAGCCTGAGGAATCATTTCCCAGCTCATATAATAACCAAACACAGATGCTGCAACAATTATAAACATAACTGTACTGGTTCCATAAACAGTATCTTTTAATATAATAGGAAAATGTTTTAATTCCAATTCTTTATAGACAAATAAACCAACTAAGGTGGTAAATAAAACTGCTATCGCTCCTGCTTCAGTAGGAGTGAACATCCCAAATCTTAGCCCTAAGATTATTCCAAAAGGTAAAAACAAAGCCCAAACTGATTCTTTAACCTGAATTAAAATTTCTTTTAATGAAGCTTTTTTTTCCCGAGAAGGTTTATAACCTCTTTTATTTGAAATAACTGCTACAGTAAACATTAAGGTTGCAGCCATTATTATAGCAGGAGTATAACCAGCGATAAACATTTTTCCAACAGAAACATTAGCAATTAAAGCATAGATAATCAAGTTTATCCCAGGTGGGATAACAGGTGCAATTGCAGATGAGGCTGCAGTGATTGCAGTAGAAAAAGCTTTATCATAACCCCTCTTTTCCATCTCTGGAACAAGAATCTTACACTGCATAGCTGCATCAGCATTAGCAGAACCAGAAATACCTCCCATTAAAGTACTCAAAACTATATTAACCTGGGCCAGACCACCTGTCATGTGACCTGTTAGAACATCTGCCATCTGCATCAACTTAGAGCTGATTCCTGAATAATTCATTATTGTTCCTGCCATTATAAAAAAGGGAATTGCCAGCAGGGGAAATGAAGCAGTAGCACTAATAAATCTTTGCAAAACAAGATCTACCGGCATGCCCACATTTATAAAGGCAAAATACGAAATAGCCGCTGCAAATAAAGCAAAAGCTATAGGAATTCCTGTAAAATATAACAAAAATACAACAGCAACTGGAGCATATTGCATTAAAACCATCCTCTCTTTTTAAATTATTATATAACTTCTTCTTTGATTTCAGTATTTAATTCCATTTTTTGTTCAGCTCTTCTAAGTTTTTTCTCTTTTTCATCACTAATAAAAATCAATAAATTTTTAACAAAAAAATGAGCGGCATGAAAGGTCATAAGTGAAAATGATACTAAAAGAGCTGTACTTACAAAGGCTGATGAAACACCCAAAACTGGTGTTGGTCTACCAACAGTTTCTCTAACAAAAATAATACTTAAATATGCGATATAGCCGTTTATTAATACCATAAAAAAGTTTATCAACATTTTACTCAGTTCTTTTAACTTTTCTGGAACAATTCTAGTTAATAAATCAATCCCTATATGCAATCTCTTTTTATAAGCAGCACTTGCCCCTATAAAAACACTCCAAACAAAAGAATAAGTTGCAACCTCTTCAGTCCAAAAAATGCCAGAATTAAAAATATAACGCATAATAACGTTTATAATAACGAGAATCACTGTAATCGATATAAAGAAACAACTTAAATATTCTTCAAAATTTTTAATAAGTTTTTTCATAATTTTTTCTCCTCAATTAATTGAATAATTAATATTGTCCTAACAGAATCCAAATTTAATTTTCATCTGTTAGGACAAGAAGTAAATAAGACTTTATATTCTTAGTGAGTTGCTAGATCTTCACGAATAATTTCTAACTCAGCTTGTAGCCTTTCATAAATATCATCACTAAAGCCAGGGAAAGTATCATAAATACCTTCAGTAGCTTCAACAAAAGCATCATAATCTACTTCATTAAACTCTACACCATAAGATTCTAATTCTTCTACTACATCAGCATGCTGTGAGTCAAGTAGTTCAACCATGTGAACTGCACCTGAATCAAATTCTTCTTGAATTATTGTCTGATATCTTTCTGGAATACTATCCCAAACATCTGTGTTGATATAGACTCCACAGGCTCCTAAGAAATGACGGGTAAGGGCAACATTTTGTCTTACTTCATGAATACTATTACCTATATTTGTGAACTCTGAACCTTCAATACCATCTACAACACCCTGCTGCATAGCTGAAATGGTTTCTCCCCATGGTAATGGAGTTGCATTAGCACCCATAGCATTTAAAGTATCAATGAAAAGTTGACTTCCTGGAACTCTAATTCTTAAACCTGATAAATCTTCAGGTGTTTCAATAACTTCGTCTGTAATAACATTTCTGAATCCAAATACATAATCAAGTGATAAAACTTTAATATTATGTTCTTCTGCTAATTCTTCTTTAAGTTCTGCAACAAGATCTGTATCTGTCATAGCTACATATTCGTCAAAACTACTGTAAAGCATTGGTCCAACCATAGCTGTAAAATCTGGTACATAATCTCCTATGTAAGTTGGATCTTCTACAGAAATAAAGTTAGCTCCTCTTGCAACCTGTTCTACACCATCTTTATAAGCAGCAATCTGGCCCTGAGGGAATGTTTGAATATTAATAGCACCATCAGTTTTTTCTCTAATGCTGTCTGCAACCAAATCCATCGACTTTGTCAGCTGTTCCTCTGGACTAAAAACATGGCTTAATCTTAATGTCAGCTGAAAATCATCATCTGCTGAAACCATAGTTCCACCTGCACCTATTAAAAGAACACCTGTAAATAAAACTACTGCCATAACTAAACTTAACTTTTTCATTTTTTTCCTCCTTGTTAAATCCTTTTTATTTTTTAAAAAATTACTTAAAATTATATAAATTTAGCTTAATAATTCTTTTAATCTATCTGGATAATCAGTAATAATGCCATCTACTTCTAATTCGATCATCTTTTTAAGTTCTTTTTTTGCATTGACCGTATAAGGATATATTTCATAGCCAGCGGCCTTGATCCCCTCTACCACTTCTTTATTCAAAGTCTTGGCAGCAGGATGGAGTGATCTGATTTCAAAGTCTAAGAAATCAGCATATCTCTCTGGCTTAATCAGAGTTGTCATATAGAGTATTCCCAGATCAACTTCCGGGCAAAGTTTTGCAAATCTTTTTAATGAATAGTGGTTAAAAGAAGAAACTATAACCCTCTCTACCATCTGATACTTTTTAAGCATCTGACAAACCTTTGCTTCCATTCCCGGATAATCAAAGAGATCATTTTTGAGCTCTAGATTTAATATAATATCATTTTTCTGCAGCATTTTTAATAATTCTTCTAAAGATAAAATTTTCTGCACTCCATATTTTCGCTCCTCATTATTATCCCTTATCTCTAGCCTTTTTAGTTCTGCCCAAGTGTAGTCTTTTAAAAAACCTGAGCCATTACTAACTTTATCCAGCTCTTCATCATGAAAAACCACCAATTTTCCATCTCTGCTCAGCTGTACATCTATTTCGAAAGCATCACAGCCCATTTCTACAGCTCTTTCAAAAGCCAACAGAGAATTTTCTGGATAATAACCACAGGCTCCCTTATGGGCAATATTTAATATTTCAGGCACACCTCTTTTCACCTCCCTTGATAAATTAGGGCATAAAAAATCCCTATCTGTTTAATTAGGCATAGTTCGGGTCATGGCTGCTTACACTTTCTAAACAGTCATTCTAATTAAACAAATAGGGCTTCTCTGATTCACCTATTGTATTTATTTTATTTTGAATATTTAAAATAAAACAAAAATTAAATACGACAAATACTATTATAGGGAGTATTTGCTTGATTGTCAAGAGAAATCCCAAATTATTTTATAATTTTTTTATACCGCCAAAGGCTTTTGTTGCTGGAAGATATAGCTACTGCCCCTGCTGAAAGGATATCATCAACATCTCTTTTTTCTTTGATCATACCTCCGGCAATAATGGGCTGTTTAATCTTGCGCCTTAATTTGCTGGCCAGACGGGGATAAACCAAACCCGGTAAGATCTCTATCATATCTGGTTCAGCATCTTCGATTATTCTTAAGGTCTTATCAAAGGCAGAAGAATCGATGATAAACAATCTTTGAATAGCGATTAAATTTTCTTCTTTTGCCATTTTGATCAAATATCCCTTTGTTGAGACTATTCCATCGATCCCTGTTTTCCTGGCTAAATATCTAATCCCATATTCATCTCTACTGATTCCCTTGAACAGATCAATATGGAGAAATATTAAAAGATCTTTTTGTATAGCAAGATCGATCATTTTTTCTACATAAAGAATATCTGCATCAAGTATTAAAATAGCATTTATATTTTTTGGCACCTTCTGAATATCACTTAAACTTTTTACAGCTGCAATGATAGGTGACTTTTTTAATAATGATTCTGTATAAAGCATTAAAATTATCCTCTCTAAGTTTGGAAATATACTGCAGACGCTTGTATATAATATCATAATAAGTGAAAATTTACAAGATTTTATCGATAAAAAATAAGGCTCTGCCAAATTTAAATCGACAGAGCCTTTTTAAGTAGAATTTATTTTTTTGGATAAAGCACACAGGCTACTTCTTGACCTGTTTTAGTTTTTCTTAATTCAGGTTCATTTTTAGCTGCAAATTCAAGCTTAAGCTTATTACCCTGCCAGCTGCTTTTAGTAATAGCCTCAGGTAGAGACTCATTCCACTCAGCTGCCTTTTCCCAGAGATATTCTTCAAAACTATCTCTGCTATCTTCTTCTAACTGCAGACTTAGTTCAACAGCATAGCCCTTGATCTCCATCTTTTTGATCTGCTCAAAGCGAGCAAATACTTCTGGATAATCCGGGTGATTTTTTGCCTCTATTATTACTTTTTCTAAATCTTTGCCTTCAAAACCACATTCGGCTGTAGCCTGAGCACAGCGAGCATGAAAGCGGCAGCCATTTGGCAGTTCAATCGGATCCGGTATCTCACCACGGGGATCAACCCTTTCTCTGTTTCGATCTGGGTCTGGAATAGGTACTGCTGCTAAAAGCATCTTGGTATAGGGATGACAGGCACTTGAAATCACAGTTTCGGTTTCACCTATCTCCATAATCCTACCTAGATAGAGGATGGCAGTTCGATCACAGATATAGCGAATGGTTGCCAGATCATGAGAAATATAAATGATTGAGGCTCCCAAATCATCTCTTAATTTCTTTAAAAGATTCAGTATTCCTGCCCTTACAGAAACATCGAGCATAGAAACAGGTTCATCAGCGATAATGAATTTAGGGTTTAAAACTATTGCTCTAGCTAAAGCAACCCGCTGCCGCTGCCCCCCAGAAAGCTGATGGGGAAAACGATCTAAATAATCATCTACAGGTCTTAATTCAGCTTTATGCAGAGCTTCTTTAACCCTTTCTAATCTCTGGAAAAAATCAGCCCCTATATTGTGAATTTTCAATGGCTCCATAATTGTCTGCATAACTGTAAAGCGGGGATTTAAGGTTTCATAAGGGTCCTGAAAGACTACCTGTAGGTCTTTTCTAAAACTTTTTAGCTTTCTTTTCTTTAAATCGGAGATATCTCTGCCTAAATAAAGTATTCTCCCCTGACTTGGTTTTTGTAATCGGGCTACCAGCTCACCCAGGGTTGATTTACCTGAACCACTTTCACCTGCAAAACCAAGTATTTCTTTTTCTTTAACCTTAAAATTAACTCCATCAACAGCTTTAAGAATCCTTTTTTTTCGGCCAAAAAAGTCTTTGCTTTTTAACTCAAATGATTTTTTTAATTCAGCAACTTCAAGTACATCTTTTTCTTTTTTCTGAGGCTTGATTTTAACACTTTCCAGCTCCTGATCCCAGGTTGCTGGCAGTGCAGCCTTTTCTCTAAATTCTTTTACTTTATTGGGATAATGACAGGCAACAAGATGTTGTTCAGCAACTTCTTTTATCTCTGGATCTTCTTCACAGAGTTCAGTTGCAAATGGACACCTTGCTTTAAATCTACAGCCATTTAAATCTCTAGCTAAATTGGGTGGAGAGCCGGGAATAGAAATCAAATCCTCTTTGGCAGCCTCAAGAGTTGGAAAGGCATTAATCAAACCTAAAGTATAGGGATGATAAGCATCCTTAAAAATTTCTCTGGTGCTTCCCTGTTCCATAATCCTGCCGGCATACATTACAGCAGTTCGCTGACAAAGTTCTGCTACTACAGAAATATCATGAGTCACCAAAATTATAGATGAGTTTATTTTATTCTGTAAATAGACGAACTGTTTTAAAATTCCATCTTGAACTACAACATCTAAAGCAGTTGTAGGTTCATCTGCAATGATCAACGGTGGATCTAAGGCCATTGCCATTGCGATCACAACTCTCTGTTTCATTCCCCCAGATAACTGATGGGGATAATCATTTAAACGACTTTTTTCCAGACCAACCAATGAAAAAAGATGGGCTGAACGATCAAGTGCTTCTTCTCTGCTAATTTTTATATGAGTTTGAAATGCTTCTACCATCTGTTCACCAATTTTATAAACAGGGTTGAGGGCATTCATTGCACTTTGGGTAACCATTGCAATTTCCCGCCAGCGCACCTTATTTAATTCTGCTTCACTTAATTTGGCTAAATCTCTACCCTGAAAATTGATCTCTCCCCCCACAATTCCACCATTGGAGGGAAGAATTCTATTAATCGATTTAGCAGTTGTTGTTTTACCACAACCACTTTCACCTACCAGGCCAAGATTTTCTCCTGATTTTAAATCAAAAGAAACACCATCAACCGCTTTAATTATTTTATTGTTCATCCGGTAATATGTTTTCAAATTCTTCAGCTTCAGGAGCATTATCTCTACCTCCTCTTAATCTTGGGTTTGTAAGAACTTCAAGTGATCTTGAAATCAAAAATACAGATATTACAGTAACTGAGATAAACAAGCCAGGGGGAATTACCCACCACCAGGCTGTACGCCAGGCTCCAGAAAGACGTGCTGAATGAAGTATTGTTCCCCAACTGTAAATCTGTGGTGGCCCAAGACCCAGGAAGCTAAGCGTTGCTTCTGCAGTAATAGCATATCCCATTGCAACTGCCAGCTGTAAAAAGGCCAATGGTAAAATATTCGGTGTTATATGAATAAGCATAATCCTGGCATCACTTGCCCCAGCTACTCTGGCTGCTTTAATAAATGGTCTTTCAACAAGTGATAAAACCTGAGAACGGATAATTCGGGCATTTGTTCGCCAGGTTAAAAGACCGATCGCCATTATAATAATCCAGAGGCTTGGCTCAAAAATTAGGACTAAGATAATCGCAAATGGTTCCAGGGGTAATCCATACATTATATCTACTATTCTCATCAAAAAGTTATCAACTCCACCCCGATAATAACCGGCAATCAAACCAACAGTTGCTCCAATAAAATTAACAACTAAAGCTGCTATAATTCCGACCATCAGAGCAGTTCTTGTTCCATACATAACCTGACTCCAAATATCACGGCCCAGATGAGTTGTCCCAAAAAAGTGATCTCGAGAAGGTGGGGCAAGCTCATTGATATAAGGCTCTACTCCATAGATATAACCCTGATCATCAGCAAAACTAATCCCCCGATAATCCCGGCGGGTTATTCTATCAAGACTCTGCCAGCTTTCTCCATCATATTTTATAATACTACCTCTTAATCCGACCGCATATGCTTCATTTTCGGAAGTATGAATAACTCCATTCAGTGAGCGAGAAGCTCCACTATCAGCTGTATACCAGTCCTGACCATCATAGATCATAACTGTAGCCCTCTCACCAACAGCAATAGCCTGATTTTCATTAAAATATGAAACTGCCAATAAATCTCTAAAGGTAGAATCCATAAAAGAACGGAATGATGGTTCACTTAACTCTCCATCTCTATAATGGATTATTGTCCCTCTATCACCAACAATTATGCCATCTTCACTGTTGATAAAGGAGATTTCTCTTAGATTTCTCGTTGTAGAACTATCGATCTCTGTCCAACTATCTCCATCCCAGCTTAAAAAGAGGCCATTATCACCAACTGCATAAGCCTGACTAGAATTGAGAATAATTAGATCATTAATATTTTCTTCAGTATTTGTAGGCATTATCTGCCAGCTATCAGCTGCTTGGCGCAGAATAATTCCAGCTTCTCCAGCAACAAATCTAAGCTCTTCATAAACAGCTGCTGCCAAAAAATTAATATTCAATTCTAACTTGAATTCCTGCCAATCATCACCTAATTCTTTTAAGTATATATAACCCTCATCAGCTGCAGCCAGTTGATAATTATCACCCAGGGCTACTTCATTGAGAGGTCTTTGACCAATAACCTGATAATTTTTCCATTCCCCATCTTCATCAAAGGGGATAACACTTCCTTCAATCCGCTCATTCATCTGATTGGGATCATGGCTGGCCAGCATTGGAGCAAAAATAGCAATTAAAATTATAATTGACAGTAATATAGCTCCAATTCTTCCCAAAGGGTCACGAAAAATTATTTTAAATGGTTCAAATAAATTAACTAGCATTGGTTTAAAATATTTTAAGCGTTCTTTAAATCCTTTTTTAGCAGCCATTATTTATTTCCCCCTTTTAATACAACCCGGGGATCTAAATAACTATAGAGAAGATCAGCTACTGTATTCATAATTAAAACCAGGCCTGCCATCATCATAAAGGCACTTTGTGCCATTGGAAAATCACTGGTCCTTACAGCCTGAATCATCTCCCTACCAAGTCCTGGCCAGGAAAAGACCACCTCTACTACTACCTGTCCCCCAACTGCAAGCCCAATTGTAATTGCAGCCTGGGTTACAACAGGTAAGAGTGCATTCCGGGCCACATGTTTATACATTATTCTCCGTTCACTTAAACCTTTTGCCTGACAAAGCTCAATAAAATCCTCACCCATAATCTCCAGCATAGTATTTCTCATTATCAACATCGGTAAACCAAGATAATAAAGGGCTATGGTCAGCATCGGTAAAAATAGATGCCGCAGATAATCAAGGGTCATGATCTTATCAAAATTTCCAGTGGCCGTATAAGGCAGGGTTCTCATCCCACTGGTTGGTAATATACCCAGCCAAATACCAAAGATCATAATAAAGATCATCCCTGTCCAAAAAACCGGGGCAGAACGCAAAAAGAGCCCACCGACTATTCCGGCAAATTCTGTATTGCTTCCCCTTTTCCAGGATAATAAAACTCCCAGCAGTGGTCCAATCAAATAGGAAATAAATATGGCAGGCAGCATCAGAGCTAAGGTATTAAAAAGTTTTTCCATTAATATAGGGAAAACTGCCGATTTATAGTGAAAAGATATTCCAAATTCACCTGTAAGAAAATTTCTTAAATAAATAAAATATTGTTCAACTAAAGGTCTATCCAGGCCAAAACGAGCCCTAACAAGTGCCTGTTCTTCTGCTGAAAGTCCATCCATTACCAAAGCAGCAGTTGGGTCAGGCAGAGCTAACCTAAATAGAAAAAATAAAATTGTTAGTATTATAAAAAATGTTATGATTAATTGAATAATTCTTTTGGCAATATATTGTCCTTTTCCCATAACTTCACCTCATTGAAAATTTCTTGATTCTGTTTTAATTTGAAAAAAATAAGGGGGATAAAATCCCCCCTTTTGGTCTTAAATTAAGTTCTAATTATATTTTTCTCTGCCATATTATTGAGGGAAATTTAGTCTACCTTCATCATCCCACCAATAACCTGCTGCTTCTAATCTTTCTCTGGCCAGATCTAAATCATAATCATAGAGAGGTACATCTGGATTATGCCAGAAAGCATTTACAGGAGCAATTATTGAGGTTCCTCTTTCACCTAAGCCATCAAGTAGAACATTAATAAATGTATCATATGGTACTGCGTGAGCTAAGGCTCTTCTGAATTCTATATCATCCATTGGGGGAACCCTTAAGTTATATGTCATATGGTAATATCCAAAGTCAGGTACACTAACAACTTCAAGGTGATCTTCCTGCTCAGCTAAATTAATTTGAGCTGGTTCCAATCTCCAGGCAGTCATATCGATTTCTTCTGTTACTAGGGCAGTATAAACACCTTCAGAATCAGCATAGATATTAAAATCTACTGCATCAATATCTATTTCATCTGCCATAAAGTAGTCTTCATTTTTAACCAGACGCTTGTATTCACCACGATCATATTGATCAAATACAAGTGGTCCACTACCTACAGTTGGTACATCTTCTGGTGAAAGCTGGTCAGCAGCTTCTATATCTTCCCAGAGGTGTTTTGGTAATATAGGTATCTGACTTAAGGTTACTGTAATGAAGAATGAAGTTGGTTCTTCAAGAACAAAGTGTAAGGTATTGTCATCAACAATTATGACCTCTTCTAAAGGCTGATAAAATGGCCTAAAGTAAGCGAAATCTTGTTCTTGATAATAATCATAACTGAATTTAACATCTTCTACAGTTACGGCTTCACCATCATGGAAGTTCATTCCATCTCTTAAAACTATCTCAATTGTATTATCATCAATTGCCTCAACTGATTCTGCAGCCCATGGTAAAGGCTCGATATCAGGTGAGAGGCGAATTAATTTATCATAATACATCCTCATGAATTTCCAACCCCAAACTGTTGTAGAATCAAGAGGATTAATATTATCAGGTTCCTGAGTTGTTCCGATAGTTAAGCTTCTATCAGCTCCTAAAGGTTCAACATCAAAAGGAATCCATTCATTATAGATTGCTTCACCAGCCATTGGTACAAATCCAGTGAAATTATCTTTGTTATAGGCTACAACCTCATCTCTAAAAAAGAGTATATTAAGTGGCTGTTCATCCATAGCAATTGACTGCATTTCCAGAACATATTCTCTTCTCAAATCCTGATCAAATTCCTGTGACTGCAGCTGAAAAAGCTCATCATATCTTTCATTTACATAGCCGCCCGGGTTATTACCACCAAGGTCAGATTGTCCAGATTCTAAAGTCCCTAAAAAGTGCTGAGGATCAAGCCTATCAACCCTGCCTGACCAACCAGCAATGGCAATTTCAAAATCCTGTTCATTATAGAAATTTTGAATTAATGTGCTAAATTCAGTTGGTGAAACAGTGACTTCAATACCTAATTCAGCTAGATTATCCTGAATTAAAAAAGCTGCTTCATAACGAATCGGATCATAACCTTCAGTAGTTGTCATGATATTTAATTCAGGAACCCTTTGGGCTGAGACTCCCACACTCAGTACTAGTACCAGAATTGCAACAAATAAATAGGGTAACAATTTTCTGCGCATCTTCTAACTCCTCCTTGTTTAAATTTTGAAAATATTTATAATACTACATTTTATTATATTATAATTTTTGACTGGGGTCAATTATGTATCCACTTATTCTAGGATTAATAGCTATTTATTAATACTAAGAAATGAAAAACCTCCAACAAAATGCTGGAGGTTAATTGAATCTAAATTGATTTAAAGTATATCCTTTAAAAATTTACCTGTATATGAACCTTCAGTATTGGCTACAGCTTCAGGGCTACCCTTGGCGATTAACTGCCCACCTTTTTCTCCACCTTCTGGACCTAAATCAATAATATAATCAGCTGATTTTATCACATCTAAATTATGCTCGATTACAATCACTGTATTACCATCTTCTCTGAGGCGGTGAAGTACACTTAAAAGCTTTTTTACATCGTCAAAATGAAGACCTGTTGTCGGCTCATCTAATAAATAAATAGTTTGGCCTGTACTTCTTTTGCCGAGTTCTTTAGCGATTTTAACCCGCTGAGCTTCTCCTCCAGAAAGGGTTGTAGCGGGCTGACCTAATCTAATATAGCCTAAACCTACATCATAAAGGGTCTGCAGCCTTCTTCTAATAGTTTCGATGTTTTCAAAAAACTCCAGGGCTTCTTCAACATTCATATCTAATACATCAGCTATATTTTTACCCTTATATTTTATCTCTAAGGTCTCCCGATTATATCTTTTACCATCACAGACCTCACAGGGAACATAAACATCAGGTAAAAAGTGCATTTCTATCTGTTCTTCCCCCTGACCTTTACAGGCTTCACAGCGTCCTCCTTTAACATTAAAGCTGAAACGGCCGATTTCATAACCACGCTGTTTGGCTTCTGGAGTACTGGCAAATACATCTCTGATATAATTAAAAACCTTGGTATAGGTGACTGGATTAGAGCGGGGTGTTCTCCCGATCGGAGACTGATCGATATTGATCACCTTATCTATCTGCTCTAAACCCTTTAAACCATCATGATCTCCAGGATGAAGGGTTGAATCATAGATTTCTTTCATCAACCTTCTTTTTAAAACATTATTGACCAAGGTACTTTTACCTGAACCTGAAACTCCTGTCACACAGGTGAAAGTTCCCAGGGGAATATCAACATCTATATTTTTAAGGTTGTGCTGTCTGGCTCCTTCTATTGTCAGCCAATTACCGTTGGGCTGATATCTATCTGCAGGTACTTCTATTTTTTTGCTGCCATTTAAATACTGACCTGTTAATGATCTTTTTTCATTTATAATATCATCAACACTACCCTGGGCAACAATTTCTCCCCCGTGTTTTCCGGCCCCAGGCCCGATATCAATAATATGATCAGCTGAGCGAATTGTTTCTTCATCATGTTCAACCACGATTACAGTATTACCCTGATCCCTAATATGCTCTAAGGTTCTAATCAGACGATTATTATCCCGCTGGTGTAAACCAATACTTGGCTCATCAAGTATATATAATACTCCGACAAGACCTGAACCGATCTGGGTTGCCAGCCTGATTCGCTGAGCTTCTCCACCAGAAAGGGTTCCAGCAGAACGATCAAGGGTTAAATAATCGAGCCCCACATCAATTAAAAAACTGAGCCTGGCCTTAATTTCTTTGAGAATTTCTTTACCTATATAAGCCCGTCTCTGATCAAATTCTACCTCTTCTAAAAAGCTGTAGGCGTCTTTAATTGAAAAAGCAGTAAATTCAGCAATGGAAAGTCCACCGATGGTTACTGCCAGCACCTCAGGTTTTAAACGCTGACCTCCACAAACCTGACAGGGGATTTCATTCATATATCTTTCCATCCGTTTATGAGTTCCTGGTGAATCAGAATCACTCATTCTTTTTTGTAAATAGCCGATTACTCCCTTAAATTTGGTTGTATGATCCCTTGTTCTCCCATAACGATTGGTATAAGGGAAGGTTATTTTCTCCTTACTTCCATAAAGCAGTAATTTTATCAAATCTTCATCCAGTTTTTTAAGTGGGGTCTGCCGGCTAAAATCATGTTTTTCCGCTAAAGCTGCCAAGAGGGCTGGATAATAACGGCTGGAAGAATTTTTCCAGGGAATTATTCCTCCCTCAGCAATTGATTTGTCTTTATCTAAGATCAATTCGGGATCAAACTCTTTTTTCACGCCCAGACCTCCACAATTATCACAGGCCCCATAAGGACTGTTAAAAGAAAACATCCGGGGAGATTTCTCTTCTAAACTGATCCCACAATCAACACAGGCAAATTTTTCACTATAGGTTGTTGTTTGACCATCAACTTCGTTAATCATGACCAGTCCATCAGCATATTCTAAGGCTGTTTCTACTGAGTCAGCCAGTCTTTCTCTGATCCCCTGCTTAACGATCAAACGGTCAACTATGACCTCAATATCATGTTTAATATTTTTATCAAGTTTTTCAGCCTCTTCAAGCAGCATTATTTCTCCATCGATCCTGGCTCTGACAAAACCATCTCTAACTGCCTGCAGAAAGGTTCTCTCATGTTCACCTTTACGTCCCCTGACTATAGGGGCCATCACCATGATCTTTGTTCTTTCGGGAAGTTCTAAAACCTGATCTACAATTTCATCAACGGTTTGGGAGTTGATCTCCTGTCCACATTCAGGACAGTGAGGAATACCAACTCTAGCATAAAGCAAGCGCAGATAGTCATAAATCTCGGTAACAGTTCCCACAGTTGAGCGGGGATTACGGCTGGTTGTTTTTTGGTCGATCGAAATCGCAGGTGAAAGTCCCTCTATATATTCTACCCTTGGTTTTTCCATCTGCCCTAAAAACTGCCTTGCATAGGCAGAGAGAGACTCTACATAACGCCTCTGTCCTTCTGCATAAATGGTATCAAAAGCAAGGGAAGACTTACCAGAACCACTTAAACCTGTGATCACTATTAATTTATCACGCGGAATATCTAAATCTATTTTTTTAAGGTTGTGCTCTTCAGCACCCTTAACTATTATTCGATCTTTTGCCATTTTTACACCTCTTGTATTATAGCTTTGACATTAAAGTTCTGCTTCTAATTCTTCTATTTCATCTCTAATCTGAGCTGCAATTTCAAATTCTAGATTTGCTGCAGCCTCTTCCATTTCTGCTTCTAAATCCATAATTAATTGATGGATTTCTTTGCTGCTCATCTCAGCATAATTTTCTTTTCTTTCTGCTTCACTTTCTCCAGCTTTACTTTTATCATAATAACGGCTTTTATCTTCAGAAACAACCATCTCAACCGGTCTCAGCACATCTCGTACAGGTTTGATAATCGTTTCCGGTGTTATATCATTTTCTTCATTATATTTAAGCTGTATTTCTCTTCTTCTTTCTGTTTCATCTATAGCATTTCGCATTGAATCAGTTATTTTATCAGCATACATTATTACCTTACCACCAACATTACGGGCAGCTCTACCGATGGTCTGTACTAAAGCCCTTTCTGAACGCAGAAATCCTTCTTTGTCTGCATCTAAAATAGCAACTCTAGAAACCTCTGGTAGATCTAAACCTTCTCTTAAAAGATTGATCCCGACCAGAACATCAAACTCACCCAGTCTGAGATCGCGAATAATCTCTGACCTTTCAATAGTATCGATATCTGAATGAAGATAGCGAACTCTGATCCCTGCTTCTGCCAGATATTCTGTCAGATCCTCTGACATTTTTTTGGTTAAAGTTGTAACCAGAACCCTTTCTCCAGCTTTAACAACCTGTCTAATCTCTTCCAGCAAATCATCTATCTGAGCTTTAGTAGGCCTAAGAACTATTTCTGGATCTACCAGACCTGTTGGTCTAATTATCTGTTCCACAATTTGCTTGCTGTGTTTTTTCTCATAGGGTCCAGGGGTTGCAGATACATAAACTGCCTGTGGAACTACCTCCTGAAACTCTTCAAAATTGAGTGGTCTGTTATCAAGAGCAGAAGGAAGTCGGAAACCATATTCAACCAGTTTTTCTTTACGGGAACGGTCACCAGCATACATTCCTCCAATTTGAGGTACGGTCATATGTGATTCATCGATTATTACCATAAAATCATCGGGAAAATAATCTAAGAGGGCCATCGGTCTTGAACCCTTTTCCCTCCCTGCCAAATGTCTAGCATAATTTTCTATACCTGAACAAAAGCCCATCTGTTCTAACATCTCTAAATCATAGCGGGTTCGCTGTTCAAGCCTTTGGGCCTCAACCAGCCTGTTTTCAGTTCTTAATTCTTCTAAACGCTCTTCTAACTCAGCTGAAATTGTTTTAATTGCTCTTTTAACCTTATCCTCAGGTGTTACAAAGTGAGAAGCAGGATAAATTGTCATTTCATCTATTTCTGCCTGAACCTCTCCGGTCACAGTATTAATTCTAGTAATTCTTTCAATCTCATCACCAAATAGTTCTACTCTGATCGCTACATCCCTGTAAGCAGGGAAAATGTCGATTACATCTCCTTTAACCCGAAAGTGCCCTCGAGAAGTATCCATATCATTACGACTGTACTGCATAAAGGTTAAACTTCTGGTGATCTCTTTGCGCTCCATTATCTTTCCCTGCTTTATATGAAGAGATAAATCAAGATAATCATCAGGTGAACCAAGTCCGTAAATACAGGAAACACTTGCCACAATCAAAACATCTCTTCTCTCAAAAAGTGAGGTTGTAGCTGAAAGTCTCAGCTTCTCTATTTCTTCATTTACAGAGGCATCTTTTTCTATATAGGTATCTGTCTGAGGAACATAAGCCTCAGGTTGATAATAGTCATAATAACTTACAAAATACTCAACTGCATTATCGGGAAAAAACTCTTTAAATTCACTTGTCAATTGAGCTGCCAGGGTTTTATTATGGGCAATAACTAAGGTCGGCTTATTAACCTCTTCCACCAGCCTGGCCATGGTAAATGTTTTGCCGGTTCCTGTTGCCCCAAGCAGGGTCTGATGTTTATAGCCTTTATTTATGCCTTTGGCCAAATTTTCTATGGCTTCAGGTTGATCTCCTTTTGCTGCAAAAGGGGCTTTAAGTTTAAATTCTCCGTCTTTCACAAAATATCTCCCCCAATAGTTAAATTAATTTCTTAAATAATTTTAATCCTGAATATTTATTATACTGCAGTAATCAAATATTTTCCGTAAGCTAATAACAAATAAGCAAAAAAGTGAATGTATGTTTAGTGCTGCTGTATTATTATATCAATAATTATTATTAATTTAAAGAGAATTGGACAAAAAAAAGAATCCCGTTAAGGATTCTTTGTTTATCAAGCTAAGCTTTTTAAATTTAAGGCCAGTACTTAGGTTCATCATAATGATCATAGAGGTCTTCTTCATAATCTCTATCAACCAACTCTTTGGCCTCATCTTCTTCATATTTAGGAGCATTTTTAATCTCTTTTTTGCTTTTATCAACAAAGATCTGCTTTTTGTCCCAGCTGATATGACGAACCCATTCAGGGGCGATGATCACCTTTTTGGAAGGTAATATTTTACGGGTATCTATTAATAAATAGCGGATTAACCAGTCTTCTTCATCTACAAAAAGGTCTTTTACCTTGCCAAAACTCTTATCTACAGCCTGAATTTCATAACCACTGATTTCATTTAAGCTTCTCAGATTAGAATCAAGTTCCTCCTCTTTTGCCTGTTTTTCTTCATCAGTTAGAGTTTCAAAATCAAATAACTTTTCTCTCATTTTTGTCCCAGCTGGAATAGTAGGTACTCCTCCAGAACTTGTACTCGCCCAATAAAGCGGCCAATCATAGTAATCAACAACGTTTTCTTCCATTATTTTAGAAATAGGCTGATTTTTTTCTAGACTGGGTCCATTTTCTAATGCTTCTGCTCTCATAGTTGTTTTAATTTCTTTTTTATTGTGGTCAATAGCTTCTATTTCATCGGTAGAGATTAAAGTCTGTTCTTTTTTAAGCCAGCAATCAGTATCTAAAACTAAATAGCGGAGAATAAAATGATCCTGATCAAAGTAAAAATCACTAACTTCACCTAGTTCTTCCTCTTTACCCTGAACTTTAAAAGCTTTAAGCTCATTTAATTTCCTCAGCATAATTAACACCTCCTTAGTCTTCTCCAGAGAATATAAGGGGTGAATCTGATTAGCTTTTATTTTGTGTTTATATTATAGGAAATTATACCCAATAATGCAAGTAAAAATTTACAAAAAAAAGAGGCCAAAGCGCCTCTTAGTTATTAAATAATTCATCTTTAATTTTTAAGGCTGTCTCACAGACAGCTAGACCACCCTTTGAAGTTTCTTTTAATGTATTAGGCATCTGCTCTCCTATATCTGTCATGGCATTGATTACCTCATCTGCAGGAATAACGCTTTCTATTCCCGCCCTAGCCATCGCAGAAGCTGTTAAAGCATGAGCTGCTGCAAAAGCATTCCTTTTAACACAGGGTACTTCTACCAGGCCTGCCACCGGATCACAAACAAGTCCTAACATGTTTTTTAAGGCCAGGGCAAAGGCATTAACAACCATTTTAGGATTACCTCCTTTTAGCTCTACAGCTGCTCCAGCAGCCATTGCCGCTGCTGCCCCACATTCAGCCTGGCAGCCACCAGCTGCTCCAGAAAGAGTAGCTTTTTTAGAGATAACATAGCCAAGTCCAGAAGCAGTAAATAGAGCCTCAATTACTTTATGATCTTTAAGCTCTAATTCTTCAGCTAAGGCAACAACTACTGCAGGAACAATCCCACTTGCACCAGCTGTGGGACCGGCAATAATCTTGCCCATTCCGGCATTTACTTCAGCTACTGCTAAAGCATAGCTGATCACCTTATTATGAATAGTAAAATCCTGCTTATCTTTTTGATAATAATTTTTCATTTTTAAGGCTTCTTGACCAACTAAGCCCCCACCTGTTTTGATCTTATTATTAATACCTCTGCTTATTGACTGCCTCATTACCTCTAAATTATCCAGCATCAGCTCTTCTATCTCATTTCGGCTGAGTTCACTTTCTTCCATCTCTACCCTTAATACTATTTCGGCAAGAGAAGTGTTCTCTTGCTCAGCTAAATTTAATAGTTCCTCTATTGTTCTGTACTCCACCTCTTATCTCCCCCTATAATGCAGGCAGATATCTAAGCTGATAGATATCTTTGCACTTTTCTAATTGATCAAGCACAGCTTGAGGAGGTTTTTGATCTAATTCCAGTATCGAGGAACCTATGTCACCTCTCCGATTTCTATAAACCTGCATAAAAGCAATATTAATCTGATGTTCTCCTAAAACTGTGGTGATCAAAGCTATTTCTCCCGGTCTGTCTTTATGTCTGATCCAGAGGGTAGGCAGCCTACCTGTTAATTTAACAGGACTAGCATTGATCTCCCTGACCTCTATGCTGCCTCCACCGATAGAAGCAGCCAGAACGGAAATAGATTGAGCAGTACTTTGATTAGATAATTCAATTAAAGCAGTATTTGGGTGAACATCTCTTAATTTAATCTCTTCGATTAAATAATCCATTCCTTTTTTTTCAGCCCAGCTAAAAGAATCTCTGAGCCGTTCGTCATCAGGCTTAAATCCCAATAATCCACCAATAATGGCTTTATCTGTTCCATGACCAACTGCCGTATCAGCAAAAGAACCGTGCAGCTTAACAACAGCCTTATCTATTTTTTCGGCAAAAAGAAGGGCAGCCATCCTACCTATTCTGGCAGCACCTGCTGTATGAGAACTAGAAGGGCCGATCATCGCCGGCCCCATTATTTCAAATATACCCATTTATTTCAGCTCCTAATTATTATCTTTCAGCTAAAATTCTCTCCATTTCTTCAATAGCTGCTTCCAGCTGATTATCGACTTCTTCAGCTGCTGCATCAGCATCAAATTCTACCTTGATATCAGGTTCTATACCCAGCTCGTGAATATAGTTATCCTTAGGAGTATAGTATCTAGCAGTTGTTAAACTTACTGCTGAGCCATCCTGGAGAGGTATTACAGACTGCACAACACCTTTACCAAAACTGTTTGTTCCCATAATTACTGCTCTTTCATAATCCTGAAAAGCACCTGCTACTATCTCTGAGCCACTGGCTGAACCTACATTTATCAATACTATCAAAGGTATTTCAGTATCAGAGTTCATCTGCTGATTTACTTCTAGTACTCTTTCGGTTTCATCTCTCTGTCTTACAGAAACTATATCACCTTGATCTAAAAATACAGAGGCAACATCAATTGATTCAGAAAGGATTCCACCCGGATTATTACGCAGATCAAGGATTATTCCCTGAGCACCAGCCTCTTTTAATTCAGCCAATTCATTTTCTACATCACTTCCTACATTTTCTATAAACTGGGCCAGACTAATATAGCCTATTTGCTCTGTTTTCATTTCCGATTCTACATAAGGTACTTCTATATCTTCCCTTGTTATCTCAACTTCAAAGGGATCTTCCTGTCCCCTTTTGATTTTTAATACAACATCAGTACCTTCTTCACCCCTCATTAAATCAGCGGCCTTCATCTGTGACATCTCTGCAGTATCCTGCCCATCTATTTCCTTAATCACATCACCTGACTGTAAGCCTGCTCTTTCTCCTGGAGTATTATTGATCGGTGATACTATTGTCAGCTCATTATCACGGGTTGTAATTACAATACCAATTCCACCATATTTGCCTTCATATTCCTGCTGCATTTCTGCAAATTCTTTGGGAGTCATAAAATATGAGTAGCGGTCAACCTTATTTAACATTCCCTCGATTGCACCCTGGATTAGAGTATCAAGTTCTACATCTTCAACATAATAGTTCTGCAGTAAATACATTATATCCTGAAAGGCATTTGCCTTTGTGTAATCCGATTCTTCTAGTGATTCTTCAGTTATCGGTTCATCTAATTCTACTTCTTCAGCTGCAAGGTTCCCCCCCAGCACAGATACCATCAAGAACAGGGCCAGCAGTAAAACAATTAATTTATTCTGATAAATTTCTCTTATTTTGCTTATCAACTTATCCACCTTCTTTCTTAATTTTAATCAACAATTATCTAAAAACTATATCTTCTCAGCAATTTCTGCAAATCCTTCTCCAATAACCTCATTAGCATTACTAATCACAACAAAGGCATCTTTATCTATTTCTGCCACTATCTTTTTTAAGCTTGAGACCTCTGTCCGGGAAATAATGGACATCAGTACTTTTTTCTCACTACCTGTAAAACCACCTTCACCTTTGAATTTAGTTGTGCCTCTATTTAAATCATTAACAATTTTTTTATTGATCTCTTCTGCCTGATCAGAAATAATCAGCACCGCTTTTTTAATGTGCAGACCTTCCTGAACAACATCGATGGTCTGGGAGGTAATAAAAATGGTTACTGCAGCATAAAGGGCAACCTCGATATTAAAAAATATTCCAGCCAGAGCCACAACTATTCCATCAGCAATCAATAGACCTTCTCCAACCGTAATCCCGGTAAAATAATTAATCAGTGTAGCTATCATATCTGTACCACCTGTTGTACCCCGGGAACGAAAAACTATTCCCAGTCCAATTCCACCTAAGACTCCTCCATAAATAGAGGCGAGTAAAAGATCATCTGTTAAAGCAACCACATTAGGCTGTAAAAGATCAGTAAAAAAAGAAAAAGTTAAAATTCCATAAATTGTTTTAAGCCCAAAACCGGTACCCATGATCTTCATACTGGCTAAAAATAAGGGGATATTAAAAACAAGCATGGTAATACCGATCGGAAAGTTAGTTAAATAAAATATAACGGTTGCCAGTCCACTTATTCCCCCAGCGGCAATTCTATTCGGTACTAAAAAGACTGTTAAGGCCAGAGCAATTATAAAACTTCCCACTGTCATGCCCATATATTCTATAATCTTTCTTTTGACCATCTTCTCTTCCCCCTGTTTTTAATCAAACTTAACTCAAGCCTTTGAGATTTCAAAAATACTCTTAGCTTTTTAAAAATCTTTTTTTTAAAACTAAATAAATGAATTTAGGTAAGGCCAGCATCCTTGCAAAACGAGAAGGTTCCTGTAAAAGCCTGTAAAACCATTCAAGACTGGCTTTCTGCATCCAGAGTGGAGCCCGTTTGGCCTCACCGGCCAGCACATCAAAACTTCCCCCAACTGTGATAGCAACTTTAAGCTTAAGTTGGCTGAGATTTTGGGCTAGAAATCTTTCCTGGAGTGGAACTCCCATTCCCACTAAAAGCAGATCTACCTCCCGCTCATTTATCTCAGCTATTATTTCTTCCTGCATCTTTTTATCTATGTAACCATGATGATACCCGACAATATTTAAAGCCGGATAGCTCTGCTTTAAATTTTCTACAGCTTTGTCAACTATACCCGGTTTGCTGCCTAAAAAATAAAAATTATAAGCTTCGTTTTCCAGTTCACTAAAAAGACGGTTGATCAGATCAAAACCTGCTACCCTTTCCGGCAGCTTATCACCCATTATCTTTGAAGCCAGTACAACTCCGGCTCCATCTGCAGTGGCAAGAGCTGCCGAATTAAGTATCTCAGCTAGTTCAGCATCCTCTGCAGCCATGGCGATCATCTCAGAATTAGGGGTTACTACAAGTGAAGGGCCATCCTCTTTTAAAAAACTACGAATTCTTGCTGCTGCCCCATCCATATCCAGCTTATCTATCTTTACATTTAAAATATTTAAAACTTCTCTCAAAGTGAAACCTCCTTAAAAAGGAGTTCCCTAAAATCTTCAGCTGCCTTTTTTTTCTCCAGTGCAAAATCCCATAATTTTTTGCGGACAGTATAGCGTTCTGAAAGTAAAGCTTCAAGCTCCTGCTCAATTTCTTCTCCCTGCAGTCCTTCTAATTTGAGCAGCGGTAAATAGCTGATCGGATCTATCAAACCTTCAATCTTGGGATCATAGCTTAAAGCAAGGGAAGGAATCTGATTTATGAGAGCAAAGATCAAACTGTGCAGCCTAACCCCCAGAAAAAGATCCAGCAGCGCAAACTTTTTTAAAGCAGCTTTAGGTTCAGCTGGAAGTTCTATAATTTCCGAATCAGTTTCTAAAAGCTCTTTTAACTCTGCTGTCATTTTTTTATCTGAGCCTTTGTGCATGGCAAAAAGCTGATAACTCACCTTATATTCTCGAGCAAAATTATTAAGTCCTTTTGCCAGTTCAGCCAAATAATCTGTTGACCAGGGTCTAACAGAAACACCGATTTTTAATTCACCCTTGATCTTTTGTCTAACCACATTTTCCCGTTCATAAAGGGCAAAAACCGGATCAACGGTCTCTATTATCTCTTTTTTAACCCCGACCTCTTTTAAAAGCTCTTTAGATTTCTGATCTCTAACCCCGATAAAATCAAATCTATTTAAAGAAAAGGCAGTAAGTAATCGGCTCCAACCTTTATTTAAAGGTCCTACTCCTTGAGCATAAAAGGCTGTTTTACACTTCTGCATTTTTGCCAGCCAGAAAAGACCCAAATAATATGGTACAGAAGCAGAACCTGTTACATCCTGCAGCAAACTGCCACCTCCACTAATAAAAAGATCCGCTTCTTTAAGCAGAGCCAAAATTTTAGGAATCGATGTTCTACTAACAGTTTCTACACCATAACGTTCAGCACTCTGCTCTGGTGAAGCGGAAAGCACCGTTATTTTGAGTTCTTTATTCTTTTTTTTAAGCAGGGAGATTATCCCGGCTAGTATTGCTTCATCACCAAGGTTATCAAATCCATAATAACCTGAAATCACAATCTTTTTCATTATCATAGCTCCAGTTTAGATATTATCTAAATAATATTTTTTATATAAATACTGAATCAGCTGATAAAAAATGACGAATCCAGCTCCGAGAATCAGCCCCAACCAATACGAATGGAAGGTCCTTAAAAGTGAAACCATAATCGGAGTGTGTAAATGAGAAAAAGTATTAACAGTTGTAATAACTCCCACTGAAGCTAATAAGAGGAGGGGATAAAAATAAAGTTCTTTTCTCTTTTTACTGCTGAGCCAGAGGGCCAGAATCAAGAGTGGATGACCGATTAAAAACTCCTTAAAACGCGGTCTAACATAAAGTATTCTTTCGATCAGGCTCCTAAATGTCAGCTCCCAGGCTGGCACCGGTAAAAGAGGAAAGTTTCCGGTCCTCCCTATATAGACAACTGCTATCATAGCTAAAATAGCTGCCAAAACAAGGTGTTTTACCTTAATAGTTGTTTCTAAAAAAAGTGGTATATCTCTTTTTAAATCATTTTCTCCCAGTTTTAATAAATAATAGAGTGAAATCAAAATCAGCGGCATTAAAAATGTTATTTTAACACCTCTAAAATGTTCGACCTGAAAGATAAAATCACTGCTGTTTAAAGCTGCACTGATGAAAATCCCACCACTAAGAGCAGTTATTATAGCTGCTGTAAATCTTTTTACTATTTCTATTAAAGCAGAGCTTTTTGGCAGTTCTTCTCCACCTGGCTGATCATTAAGCAAAAAGGCCATAATAGCCAGAGTAGGAAAGATAATTGCAGCTCCTAAGGCTGTTATCTGCCTCAGCAGAACAAGCTCGCCGAGCTGAATTAAGCCAAAAGCTGCTGCTGCCGAAATAAGAAAAAATATATTTAAAAGTTTTTGATATTTAAATTTACTAAAATAATTGAGCATTAAAATCCCAGCTGCTGTTACACCGGTTAAAGCTATAAGCAGCTTAATGAGTGAGCCGCTAAAATAGGGGCTTGCTTCTGCACCAGAAATCGTGTAATTTGCTGCTTCTAATTCGGCCCTCAAAGAACTGAGGAGATTTAAATTTCTCTGCAAAAGATTGGTACCTTCTAAGTAGGGTCGGTGTAGTACCACCCTCACATTTCTCTCCCTGATCGCCCTTAAATAACGGCCAACTATCAGCTGAGCTGTAGCTTTTTCTACTTCATCCTGCTGCATACTGTGAGTTCGCAAAAGATTATAGTTGTTCAGTTCTGCCAGCTCTCTAGAACCTGCCTGATTAACTATAAAGGGTTCAACAAAGCCAAAAGCTATCTCTTCTTCCTGCATGACCTCAGCTACTGCAGCAATATCACCCGGAAAACCACTCACCTCTTCTCCGGAAAAGAGAAGTAATTTAGGTCTGACAAGGGGTAGTTTTTTCTCCAGAGCTGCTGCTGCATTAAGCTTATTCCCACTTCTATAAACGATCTCAAGCCCTGCCTCTCTGGCAGCTCTTAAATGTTGATGATTATAGCCGAGGTTAAGCTCAACTAAGCTTTCACTCCACTGAGGAAAATAGAGGAATGTGTAATCCCCAGCCCTAAAAGTTTCTGCAGCAAAATCTTCACTCAGATGGGAACTGAGATTGTCTACCTGAGCCCGCAAACTATCAGCCAGGATTACAAACAGAGCTCCTTCAGTTAAACTATTGGTGTCTATTCCTGCTGCAGCTATTTCAGACTGAAGTTGGCTATCAAGCATGGCAATATCAATTGCCTCCAGCCTTCTAAAACTTCCGGTTTCAAGCAAATCTTCTATGCTCTGCTGATAAACAGCCAGTGCACTTACCCCATTTGCTTTGAGTTCAGATAATTGAAGTTCTGGTACTAGGGACTTTAATTCCTGATAGCCCTCACCATCCAAAACTATTTCTACTTGCTTACGCTGATCAATATCTTCTATTCTGCCGCTTAATGAAAATCCGGCAGCAATAACTGTAATTAACATTATGGCAATTAATAGCTTTTTCAAGAAATTCACCTTTTTCACTTTTATTGTCTAGTCTTATATTTTAAATATTCCTCGATAAATTCATCTAAATAACCATCTAAGACCTTATCAACATTTCCTTCTTCAAAATTAGTCCGATGATCTTTGATCATATTATAGGGGTGGAGCACATAAGAACGGATCTGACTTCCCCAGGCAATTTCTTTGTGTTCACCTCTTAGATCCTCAATTTTTTCTGCCTGAGCCTCTTCTTTTAATTCGAGCAATTTGGAGCTTAAAATCTTCATAGCTACCTCTTTGTTCTTATGCTGGGAACGCTGGCTCTGACACTGGACAACCACTCCGGTTGGCTGATGGGTGATCCGCACAGCCGAATCAGTTTTATTAACATGCTGACCACCAGCACCACTGGCCCGATAGGTCTCTATCCTTAGGTCATTTTCATCTATATCGACCTCAAGTTCATCATCAAGCTCTGGCAGTACATCAACCGAGGCAAAAGAAGTATGCCTTCTACCTGATGAATCAAAGGGAGAAATCCTCACCAAACGGTGAACCCCTCTTTCACCTTTAAGATAACCAAAGGCATAATCACCAGAGATCAGTAAAGTAACACTTTTAATACCTGCTTCTTCCCCAGCAGAAAACTCAAGTGTTTCCACCTGATAACCATTATTTTCAGCCCAGCGGTTGTACATTCTAAGCAGCATTGCTGCCCAGTCCTGTGATTCAGTACCTCCAGCTCCTGGATGAATAGCAAGAATTGCATTATGATCATCATAGGGTTCATTTAAGCGCAGCTTTAGCTCAAGTTTATCCAGCTTTTTTTCTAATTGAGAAAAGCTCTGTTCAAGCTCCTGATTAAGGTTTTCACCCTCCTCAGCTGCTAATTCTTGATATATCTCTATTTCATCAAATTTTTCTTCTAATTCGGAAATCACCTTAAGCCTTTTTTTCAGCTTATCTAAACGCTGAGATTTCTGTCTGGCATTTTCTTTATCATCCCAAAAACCACTCTGGGACATTTCTTTTTCTATTGCTTCTTTTTCCGCTTGCAGTTTATCCTGGTCAAAGTAAATCACTCAAATCATTAAAGCGTGATCTGAGATCTGCTAATCTGTCCTCAAAACTATCTGCCACAGTTATCATCTCCCACAACATTTCTTATATTTTTTACCACTGCCACAGGGACAGGGATCATTGCGACCTGGTTCTTCCTCTTTAACAACCGTCTGCTGGCCAACACTACCATCTCCACTTCTGCTAGAATTATTTGAACTTGAAGAAGATTGACTGGCACTGAGGGCTGCCTCAGGTGAAGAATAATTAAGCTGTCTCTGTTTGAATTGTTCTTTATCTATTTCTCTTTTTTCTCTAACTTCAACCTTAAAGGCTGTTTCTATAATATCTTCTCTGATCGAAGCGGTTAACTCGTTGAACATATCAAATGATTCGAATTTATATTCTGTCAGGGGATCTTTTTGACCATAGGCTCTCAGTCCTATTCCCTGTCTTAGTTCATCCATATTATCAAGGTGACTCATCCACTTTCTATCAATAACACGCAGAGCCAGGAATTTAATAATCCTTTCAAAGCGCTCAGAATTAACTTTTTCTCTTTTTTCCTGATAGGAAGCTAAAGAGCTGAGAATAATCTTTTCTGCGATTTCATCTCTTGATTTACCATCTAGATTAGCTGCTTCAACACCTTTGGCTAAACCTTTTCCGTGCAGATATTCTAACATTCCCTCTAAATCCCATTCATCAGGGTGGAGGTCATCTGACATGAACATTTCCAGTACATCATAAACCAGCTGTTTAAGCATTCCACTAATTTTATCTTCTAGCTCATCTGTTTCTAAAAGCTTACGTCTTTGAGCATAAATAACTTCCCGCTGTTTGTTTAAGATATCATCATATTCCAAAATAGCCTTTCTGATATCAAAGTTGCGTGATTCTACTTTCTGCTGAGCTCTTTCTATAGAATTGGTGATGAATTTGTGTTCTACAGGTTGATCTTCTTCAACTCCAATTTTATCAAGCAGTCCGTTTATTTTATCTGAACCGAAAAGACGTAAGAGGTCATCTTCTAAGGATACATAAAACTGAGATGAACCGGGATCTCCCTGTCTTCCAGAACGACCACGGAGCTGGTTATCGATTCTCCGGCTTTCATGTCTTTCTGTACCAAGTACATGGAGTCCACCTAGCTCTTTAACACCTTCACCAAGGACAATATCTGTACCACGACCGGCCATATTGGTAGCAATGGTAACACTTTTTTTCTGGCCTGCATCTTTGATAATATCTGCTTCCCGTTCATGATTTTTAGCATTTAAAACTTCATGAGGGATCTGCTCTCTTTTTAAAGCTCTACTTAAAGCTTCTGAGTTTTCTATATCAGCTGTACCCACAAGTACTGGCTGACCTTTTTCATAGAGCCTTTTGATTTCTTCAATTACCGCCTTGTATTTAGCTTCTTTTGAAGTAAAGACCAGATCAGGCATATTATCCCTGATCAGCGGTTTGTTGGTAGGTATTACAACTACCGGCATATCATATATTTTGATAAACTCTTCTTCTTCTGTTTCAGCTGTACCTGTCATACCGGCCAGCTTATCATACATTCTAAAGTAGTTCTGCAGGGTAATTTTAGCAAAGGTTTGACTTCCTTTTTGTACTTCTACCCCTTCTTTAGCCTCGATAGCCTGGTGAAGACCTTCACTGTAGCGGCGGCCTTCCATTACCCTCCCGGTAAACTCATCAACTATCTTAACCATACCATCTTTAACTATATAGTCACGATCTTTTTTCATCAAAGTATGGGCTTTTAAAGCCTGATTTAACTGATGATTAAGTTTGAAATTTTCTTCTGCATAAAGGTTGTCAACATTTAATTTTGCTTCTGCTTTTTTGACACCTTCTTCAGTTAAAGTTACCAGCTTATTTTTCTCATCCAACTCATAGTGTTCATCCTCTTTTAAATAGGGGACTACCCGGTTGAATTTACGATAATCTGAACTTTTTTCCTGAACCGGACCGGAGATAATAAGAGGGGTCCTGGCCTCATCGATTAAAATACTGTCTACCTCATCTAAAATTGCATAGTGGTGTTCCCGCTGCACTAAATCTTCTTCCTTATAGGACATGTTGTCTCTCAGATAATCAAAGCCAAATTCATTATTTGTACCATAGGTGATATCACACTGATAGGCTTCTCTTCTTTCAGCTGGTGACATTCCACTTAAAATAACTCCAACCGACATCCCAAGAAAACGATAAATCTGACCCATCCATTCACTATCTCTTTCGGCCAGATAGTCATTAACTGTTACAACATGAACTCCCTTTTCTTCAAGTGCATTTAAATAGACTGACAGGGTTGCAGCAAGGGTTTTACCTTCACCTGTTTTCATTTCTGCAATTTTACCCTGGTGAAGAACGATACCACCGATCAACTGTACATCATAATGGCGGAATTGTTCCTTGGTTGAGCGTTGAGCTGCTTCTCTTACAACTGCAAATGCTTCTGGCAGAAGTTCATCTAAAGTTTCACCTTCTGCAAGTCTATCTTTAAATTCATCTGTTTTCGCCTTCAATTCTGAATCTGAAAGTGCCTGCATTTCTGCTTCTAGTTCATTAATCTGATCAACAATTGGCTGTAATTTTTCTAATTCTACCTCATTCTTATCTTTAAATAAGTTCTTGAGGAACTTAATCATTGAATTTCCTCCTAATAAAGTTTTTCACAGTTTAATATTCCTGCAATCAAAGTAATTATACCATCTTAAGGGCCAAAACTCAATCAATCTGGCCCAGGCTTTGATTAGAATTGAATTAAAAGATAAATAGGTACCAGACAGCAATTCTAAAAATTAGCGCCTGATACCTATCAGTATTTTAAAGATTAGCTTTCAAATTTAACTACAGTATCTCTTCCTTTAGCTTTAGCCTGATAAAGTGCATCATCTGCTCTTTTAAGCAGAGAATCAAGGTCATCCTCTGGCCTTAATTCTACAACTCCAAAACTACAGCTGATATTCTTCACTTGCTCGGTCTCTATTTTTTTAACTTCACTTCTTAAACGCTCAGCCAGCTGATAAGATTCATCTAAAGTTGTCTCAGGGTTGACAATCATAAATTCATCACCACCATAACGAGCTAAAGAATCAACCTTTCTGATCTGATCCTTTATTTTTTCAGTCACCTTGATTAATATTTGATCACCAAGCTGATGACCGTGATTATCATTGATTGCTTTAAAACAATCAAGATCATACATAATTAGAGAAAGATTATGATCATATCTCCTAGTTCTTGTTATTTCTTTTTCTAAAATATCTATCATTTTGGAACGATTGTAGATAGCAAGCATCTCATCAGTTTCAGAAATTTTGGTTATTTTTGCTACCTTAGCTTCTAAATCATTTATTACCTCAGCAGAGGTATCTTTAAAGACTTTATAAATAGCCAAAATAATTATCAAGAGCAGTACAGAAAAAGCTCCAATAATCCTAGTTGATAAATAATTAACACTTGCATAAAGCTCAGATTTAGACATTTCTGCCTTAAGATAATAGTCAGTATCTAAGATTCTCCTCTGATCTCTAATAATATCATTACTAGAAAAACCGGGATTTTCTCTTTCACCTTCTTTAACTATTGAGCTTTTTAAATCCTGGCGGTTAAGTTCTTCCATCAATTCTTCTAGATTAAATAATACTATATCATTACCTATTTTCTGCTCAGCATCACTTAAAATTGGTGAATTAACCAAGAGCAGACATTGATCTTCAATAAAAGTCAGCTCTGTAGCAGGATTATCATAACTAAAATATTGTCTGTAATCTCTAAGCTCTTTTCCTCCCCAGGCTGTAACCACTTCTGCTTCAGTAATTCTAAAAGCAGCTATTACATTATCAAGTACTTCTGCTCCATCTGCATATTTATCTGCAGTATAATCCTGCAGCTCCTCAAATGAAACTTCTCCAGCCTGATAAGCTGCTAATTCATTTTTGATCATTGTCCTGCTGGATAAACTTTCTGCTCCTTCTTTAAAACGGCTAAATTCATTTTCAACATTGAGCTCAATAATAGAAACAGAATTTTTAAAGTTTTGATCTAAAGTTGATTCCAGCTCACTACTGAGAGGCTGGAAAACAAAAAAGTAGAAAAATATAAGCAGGATAATAATTGCAAAAATAATCAGGTATTTAAGTTTATTAAAAACATTTTTCTTCATAAAACCCACTTCTCTCTCCAGGCTATTATCTCTATTATATAGAACTATCCTTGAATTGTAAAAAGAAGCTCTATATTAAAGGCTAAATTCTTGAGCTTTTTTAAGCAATTTAAAACCATGATTTTCAACATATTCAGCCTTTTTAGCATCTAAATCAAGTATTCTATTTGTATGATTAAAATGAGTGAAATGAAATTTTGCTTTTTCTGCTTTACTTAAATCAGAAAAGAGAGCTATTGTCTCTATAATTGGTGGATGAGGTACCTCATTTAAATCTCTACCCCTTAACTCACCCAGCTCTTTTTTATCAAAAAAAGTTCCATCTAAAAAAACATAATCTACTTTAGCAAGTATTTCTCTAAATCTTTTTTCAAAACCCTGCCATTTATCAAGGTCAGGTAAATAGAAAAAAGCTTTTCCTGTGGTCATAACTAAAAATCCAGCTGTGTCTGCATTTTCATTACGATGATTAATTGCTAAAGCTTTAAAATTGATATTTTTTGTTAAACTATATTCTTTATTAAAGTCGAAAATCTCAGCTTTAAGATTATTATTTTTAAACAAATCTGACCAGGGAGCATTATTTTTTAAAAAAACAAGCATTTTCTGACTTAAATATACTGGCATTTGAAAGCTATTTAAGGCTTCTTTGCCCAAATAAAGCAGGCCTGTATAATGACCTAAGTGAGCATGGGTTATTAAAATACCAGATAAATGATCAGTCTTAAACTTATTCTTTTGGGCCAGCTCATTTAAGTTATCTAATTGCTCAGAAAAAGCAGGACTGGCATCAAAGATAAAAGATTTAGCTTCTTCTTTATCTAGCAGCCCCAAAGAACTCTGCAGTCTTTTTAAAGAACTATCAGCCCTTGCTGCCTGACAGTGAGAACACTGACAATTAAGCTGAGGATGCCCTCCATCTTGAGCTGTTCCTAAAACTTTTAGTAATACTTGATCAACCAACCATCTCACTCCCTTTTGCATCTGTTTCAGCTTCACTTGCTTCAATACTAAAACCGGTAATACTATAGATAACATTAATTAAAATGACCAGAATTGGGAAAAACAAATATGGGATAAAGGCAGCTGCCTCAACATCCAGCATATTAGCGGCAAAAACAGCCGGCACACTCCAGGGGACTAGAGTTATTCCAACAGTACCTGCAGCTTCTACTGCTCTACTTAAATTTTTAGTATGCAGATTAAATTCTTTATATGATTCTTTAAATAAACTACCAGGTATAATTATTGCTAATATTTGGGCTCCAGTACTAAATCCAATTAAAATACTTGAAAAAATAGCACTTAAACCAAGCATCTGCTGATTTTTGATTAAAGAAATGAATTTATCTAAAATTGCATCCAGGATTCCCGCTTCTCGCATTATTCCACCCAATGCAGTTGCAGTTATCAACAATATTATTGTGCTCCCCATAGAAGTGATACCACCTCTACTTAATAAATTATCTATCATCGGCTGACCGGAATCAATACTATAACCAAAACTAAAAGCCTCAAATATCTCCGTTATAGTTGAACCCTGAAAAATAAAAGCAAATACTCCACCAATAAATGAAACCGTAACCAAAGCTGGTAAGGCTGGAACCTTTTTTATAGCCAGGACAATTGTTAAAATAGGTACCAAAATTAATATAGGGCTGATATTAAAAATACCATCTAAACCCTGGATTAAACTAGCGATTTCTTCTGTTCCAGCAGAAGCACTAACCAGTTGATTAATCCCCACAAAGTAGTAGAGGACAAGAGAAATTAAAAAAGCTGGTATAGTATCCCAGAGCATATGTTGTATATGTTCAAAAAGTTCACATTCTACTATAGCAGGTGCTATATTTGTGGTATCTGACAAAGGAGAAATTTTATCCCCAAAAAAAGCTCCCGATATTATAGCAGCTGCAGTTGCCGGAGAGGCAAAACCCATCCCATTACCAACTGCCATTAAGGCAATACCTACTGTAGCAATTGAGGTAAATGAAGTACCTGTACTGGTAGAAACTACAGCAGTTATCAATGCTGCTAAAGGCAAAAATATTGCAGGGTTAATAATCTGCAAACCATAATATATTAAAGCCGGAATTATCCCACTTAAAATCCAGGTTCCAATAATAGAACCAACTATAATCAAAATAAAGACTGGCTGTAGTGCCTCACTAACCCCTTTTTTGAGGCCATTTTCAAGCTCATTCCAACTTTTGCCATAGTATAAGCCCATTAATGCAGCAGCAACCACACCACTTAGTAAAGGAATTAACATCCCAACTTGCCAAATAAAAACTGATAAAGCCCCAGCTAAAAGCAAGACAAAAACAGGAATTAAAGCCATTTGAAAAGAAATATCTTTGCTCTTTTTAGTGCTCATTTTTTATTATCTCTCCTTCTATATTTATTGTGTATTTACTACTACTTTTATATTTACTACTATCTATTAATCTTTTCACAAAAAAATACGTCCTAAAAAACAGGACGTTTAAAGAAATTATATCCCAGGTGAAGAAGCTTTGTCAAGAAAATCAGGTCTCTAATCCTAATCAAGGAAATATGCCTTATCTTCCTCTAGATTCCGCATAATATCAACATATTTCTTCTCTATCTTAAAATATTCTCCCCGCTGCCTTTCGCTAAAAATACTGCTCTGCTTAAAACTGACATATTGATCTTCAGCCAGCTTATAGATACGCATCAAATTCCACTGCCAGTCAAAAGCACTACCTTCTTCCTGTTCAAAAATAAGTTCAGATTCTAAGATCTCACTTATCTCATAATTAGTATGATTAAAAGGCTTAACCTTTTCATCACTGTTATAGCTGATAAAGCTTTTAATCTTTTCTTTATTCTCAGTCAATATTTTTTCGAATTCTTGATAAGCTGCTGGCTTTTCTTTAGCATGAAAAATTGCCTGATCAAAATTATATTTATAAAAATCAAGCATAATTCTCATTTTCAAGTAAATAAATTCTTTGAAATCTGAATATCTACCTTTTATTTTCTGAACTGCATAATGTTCTGCCTGAGCCTGATTATCAGCTGCAGCTAGAAAAAAGAGGTCACCTCTAACAACTTCGCTTTGATAATCATTTGAATTTAATTCTTTTTCTCTTGCTTTGTCTCCCAAAAGAGACTTTAAGAATATCTGATCTCCCTTTATTTTTGTGACCTGATATAGATTATTATTTGCTAAAACATCCATTTTTACCACTCCCTGCAGTAGAGAACAGCAGAATGATATCTATTTTGCATTTAAATAGAATACAATTTTAGATTATTTTTGCATTTTCTGAATAACCGGCTTCTTTGAGTTGATTTAAGCGCTCAATTATCATAACTAAACTTTGGGCAGCTGAGGCTTTACCCAGACTCTGATAATATTCTTTGTTTTCACTTAAAATTTGACTTTTTTCATGCTGTCTAATAGCACTACAGAGGTCTTTAAGTCCTGTATGCAGTTCGATTAATTCTGAAACCAGTTCAGGGGCCAGATATTCGGAATATTTCATATTCAGTATTTCCCAAAAGTCTTCTGCCTTCTCATCAAAATAAGCATAGTTTTCATCATTAAAAAAATCATTTTCTTCAATCTTGAGTAATAATTCTTCTGTGTTTAATTCATCAACTGCAGCTAAAAAATCTGCTCTTTCTCTACTTATAGTTTCGATATTTTGAGAAAATGAAGCTTCAGACTTTAAATCTGGCTCAAACTTAAAAATCCTGGTTGCAATTCCATCTCTCAACCTGTTAACATTGCGGCTGATCAAATAGTCAATATCTCTGTGAACCAACTTCCAAAGTTTGTTTTTGGACCTCACAAGCAGGGTATCAATAATAAAGAGGGTAAAGGCAACACCAATTAGTTCTGAAAAAAGGTTAAGCGAAAGATCAGGACTATAGACCCTTAAACGCCAGATAACAAAAAAACTAAAGAGCACAGTTAATAAGACTATAATTGGAATATCAGATTTACTCAAAATTTTCTTTTCTAACTTTTCTCTTAAACTTTTCTCTTCAGCCATTTATTTCAGCTCCTTTTTAATAACTTAAGCTTTACTACAAGCTGCCAAAATCTCTATTTTTCTTAAATATTATCTTCCTTTTTTGAAAAGGGTCTATGCCAAAAAAGCGTTTTAGCAAAAGCAAAATAATAAATAGCCCAGTTAATAGGTAAAGCAGGATCTCAAATAATATGTAATAGCTGCTGTAAAATGAATTCTGTTCACTTAAAGTAATATTTAAGTTATGATAATTACTATTTAGCTCTGTTTTTTGATAAAGACCAGAAGCTTCGACCTTACCACTATAGGCAAGATTACCGGCTTTAACCAAAGGTCTTCTGCTTTCAACAGCCCTCAGCACTGCTGAACTCCACATCATATTTTTTAAAACTGTACTGTTATCAAACCAGGCTTCATTTGATTGATTAACTAAAAAATCAACTCTATCCATATCTGAATAAAGCAGATCTGTATAGAGAACTTCTGAACAGATTAATGTCTGCCAGCTAAGTTCTGCCTCAGAAAAAATCCTGATCTCGTCTCCAGCTCCTAAAGATGAAAATTGATAGGGAGTTATGCTATTTAAAATATTCTGCATTGGAAATTTTTCTCCAAAATAAACCAGCCTATTTTTATTATATCTATCAACTATTTCTCCTTCAGCTGAAATCAAAAAAGAACTGTTAAGCCTTTTTTCATAATCAGAATGACCAGCTAATGAACCCAGCTGAACTGGCGTCTCAAATTCCTCTTCAACAGCATTTAATAACTCCCTGCCCCTGTTATCCTGAGCAAAATCAAAATTCAAGCTGCTTTCTGGAGTAATTACCAGTCTGCTTTGAGCTGAATAATCAGCTGCTTCAAGCAGAAAATCAGTCTCTGCTGTTGAATTCTCGGCCTGCCATTTTTCTGACTGAGTCAGGTTAGTAATTACTGTTGTCAGCTGAATCTCTTCTGAAAAATTATCGAACTGACGCAGCCTAAACTGTCCATAGCCAAAAATTAATAAGACAACTAAAAACAAGAAAGCTAATTCTTTTAATCCACCTTTAAAGATCAGCTTATATAAGAAGGCACTTAAAAAAACCAGCACAAAAGTTAGCAGCCAGATTCCACCTAGATCTGCCAATTGAATAAAAGTAGAAAACTCTGCCTGAGTAGTAACCAGATAGCCGATCGGGAAAAAATTGAGCAGCCTATATCTCAAAAATGCAAAAACAAGCCAGCCTAAAGCAAAATAAAAGGGATTAATCTCACCGCTGAAAATATAAAAATAAGCTTTAAAAAATAAGCCAAAAATCAATCCCAAAACTGCAAATAAGATAAGCAGTAATAAGCTAATAATTATAATATTTAAGCCTGTATATAGCCTAAGCGGATTAATCAGAAAATTAGCTGCAGCTGTCAGGTAAACAAAACCAAATAGCCAACCTTTAAAAAACAGCTTACTTCGCTCATTATCAAAAGCAAATAATAATGGGATAAAGCCAAGCCATGTCAATAAATATAGGTTGGGAAAATACTTTGCTGTATTTAATAAAAGTGCCGATATTATAATAAATAAATAATTCATTGAATTACCCCTTAGTTTAAATATTATTAATCGATTTTAAGTTATAAATATAATCTCAATCTAGCTAATATAATTGTATTATTTTGAATATACTAATTATTTTTATTATAACACAGCTGAATTAATTCTAGCAATTATTAGCGCCTATTATTTCAATTTTTTCTTAAAGCAGTTTTTAGCGATATTTGCTATTAGAAAAACCGCCCCTTTTCAAGGACGGTTTAGTCTTTAAACTATAGTTTATTTAGATTTAAAGATCTATTTATCTAAACTTAAAAATTTAACTTCATTACCTTCGTCTATTTCATTGAATTCATTATCAGCTTTAATTTGATTTTCTAAATCGTCATTCTCTAAAAAAAGAGGTAAAACTACACCTGTATCCATATCGCTAAATTCATTTCCCTGCAGTGTCAATATGTCTTCGTTTGGTATTGATAATCCTATGCCAATATTGGTAATATTATTTAATCTATTATCAGATATATTTATATTGATCTCATTAGTATTTGGATTATCTAATGAAGATAACATTTGAGCTGGTTGTATTCCAATACCAATTTCAGAACTAGTAATATCATTGCCAGTTATATTAATATCAACATTATCCAGCTTATATCTATAGCCAAGTCCTAAGTTCCACTCATCAACATCATCTTCACTCATTCTATACCTTAAATCAGTATACCAAATTGAGTTCTCTTTATTCCTGAAAGGATAAAGGATTCCAGCCTGACCTATAAAATCATCTCCTGTGATCCCTCTTAGATTAAATCTTGGAGCACGCTGAAATTCTTCTGCAGAAACCGTAGTTATAACTGCAAAGATAAAAAATAATATAATTAATGAAAATATGATTGATTTTTTGAAGCTCATTTTGATTCCTCCTTGTTTAATTTTATTTATCTAATGTTTAATTGTAATTTTCTTATCAGCTCCCTTATTTATATTTATTTATTAGTGAAAAGAAAAAGAGCAGCTAACAACTTATGCTTGAATAAATTGAGGTGCTCTTTTTAAATTAAATAACTTAAATAAATTATAAAATATAAACCAGAGTATTTTAATCAAGTTTACTGTTATAAATTAAATTCTAGAATATCTATACAATTCCTGCAAAAAAATTAATTTTTGTGGAAATTGTTTTCTTTTTTACAATTCATAGTAAAAAGTTTGATAATCAATAGGCTGTTTGTTTTTCTCTGCCCATAGAAAAAACCGCCCCTTTTAAAGGACGGTTTTTTAAGGTCATGCTATTCAGTTAATAGTTATAATTTAGTTTGATTCTTTTAACCAATTGTTGGCTCAATCAGGCCGTAATTGCCATCATTACGCTTATAGACAACATTGGTTTCTTCAGTATCACCATTATAAAAAACAAAGAAGTCGTGGCCTATAAGATCCATCTGCATACAGGCTTCCTCGACATTCATTGGTTTCATAGGAAAAGATTTGGTTTTAACAACCTGAGGCTCAAATTCTTCAGCATCTATTCTTTCTTCTTCATTTTCCATGCCTTTTCTAAGAATTTCTTCCTTCCTTTCCTCCTTATATTCTTCTTTATATTCCTGCTTGCGCTCAATTAATTTATCATTAATCTTTGTTTTATATTTTTTAAGCTGTCTTTCTAACTTATCCATAACTCCATCAATAGAAGCATACATATCACCTGTGGACTCTTCTGCTCGTAAAATAAGTCCATGAACATAACCAGTTACTTCCACGATGTGCCTTTCTTTTTCCACCTCCATAGTGATGTTAAACTCTAGTGGTTCTCTAGCTCCATTGAAATACTTCTGCAGTTTTCTTACCTTTTCCTCTGCGTGTTCTTTTAATGAAGGTGTTACGTCGATGTTTTTACCATAGGTCATAATTTTCATAAAATCACTTCCTCTCACATCTAGTATTGTATACTCTTCATCTGTTATTAACTATATTCTACAAATTGTAATCAATTCCTGCTAAAAAATATAAAATGTCTACTCCACATGTACAGGTACTGAAGAAGTGGTTAGAAAATAGACATTTTTTGCTTTTAATTCATCTAATATAAAGTGAGAGATTTCTGAAGCAGTTGTTCCGGTTGTAATAATATCATCAACAACTAAAATATTTTTATCAGCAAAAAGTTCAGGATCACGGTTAATCTTAAGCTGAAAAGCACCTTCTAATTCTGTTTTACGATCTTCTTTAGCTAAAGTATAAAGTGGTAAACTGTTTTTGATTCTGTTCAAATCATCTTTGTACTCTATTTTAACAATCTTTGCCAGTTCCTCAGCCAATCTTTCTGTCTGATTATAGCCCCGGTAGCTCTTCCTATCAGCATGCATTGGTACAGGAATAATATAATCAATATCTCGATCAGAGAAATACTCCAGATAATAGAGGCGGAGCATATGAGCAAAGGGTTCGGCAAGATCAGGTCTGTGGCCATATTTAAACTCCAGGAGAATCTCTCTGGGATAACCTGCATAGGTAAATACACTCCTGGCAAAATTATAGGGCGGCCTCTTTTCCTGACATTCAGGGCAGGGATGATCACCGATCAAAGAAGCAGGAATAACCTCCCGACCACAAACTGGACAAAAATGATTGATAAAACTAAAGCGGGATAAACAGCGGTCACACATCCCCTCTATTTCGGAATGGTCATACCTGCGTTCACAGGCAAGACAAACTTTTTTCTCTGGATAAAAAAGATCTTTTAAAAACTCTAACAAATTAACCCACTACTCCTTTAAGATTATAATGTTCTTTTAGATCCTCGATTTTCTTCCTTGCTCTCTGCAGAGCATTATCCACTGTTTTAACATTGATCTCAAGTTGATCTGAAATCTCCTGATAAGACCTGCTGTCCAAATAAAGCATAAATACATTCCACTCTAGATCTGTAAGATCTCGGGAAAGTTCTTTAACAATTGTGGTTAAGGTTTCCTGACAAATAAATTTTCTTTCTAAATTTTCTCCCTCATCAGGTAGGATCTCGTTAAATGTTCTGCCTGTTTCATTGCCATAATCAAGACTCTTATCAAGTGAAGCGGAGGTATTTAAAGGCATATGTTTTTGTCTATTTGCTTTTTTAATGGCAGATACCAGCTGCCTGTGTACACATAGCTGGGAAAAACCGCGGAAAGAAGCACCTTTGCCTTCCCTATAGTCACGGATTGCCTTATATAAGCCTACTCTTCCCTCCTGTATAACATCGTCTCTGTCAAGACCCTTGATAAAAAAGAACCTGGCTTTTGCATAAACTATATCCATGTTCTGGTCTATTAAATACTCAATGGCAAAGTCATTGCCAGCCTGGGCCATCTCAATAATCTCCTCTTCTTCCTTCTCTTTAAACAAGAAAATCCCCCCCATCTGGTCAACAGCAAATCTAAGCTTGTTTTTTAATTTTAAAAATTAAATAATCCCTGAAAACTGATCCCCAATTCCAAGACTGCTGCAGCAAGTAAAGCTAAGATAAGGAAAATCAAAAGCTGCAGTTTAAAAAATTTCATCTTAATCCCTGCTCTTCCTGATCTTTTTGATCAAATTAGTTGTTGAACGTCCCTTCACTTCTGTAATCAGTACAATTTTACCACCATAAGCATAAACCGTTTCTGCCTCAGGTAAATCCTCAATTCTATAATCTCCACCTTTAACATAAACTTGTGGTTTTAACTCCTCTAAAAGTTTTTTGCAGTCTGACTCAGAAAAAAGTATTAAATAATCTATCATCTCAAGTGCAGCTAAAATTTCCATTCTCTCTGCTTCAGGAACAAAAGGCCTGTTTTTTGCTTTGATCTTTTTTACCGAACTATCACTGTTAACTGCCAGAACAAGCTTATCCCCTAAAGCTGCCGCCTTTTTTAAATAGCGGACATGGCCGACATGAAGGATATCAAAACATCCATTTGTAAAAACTATCAATTCTCCTGCTGCCTTTTTTGCCTCAATCTCTGCTTTTAATTGCTTTAATTCCATAATTTTAGCTGCCATTTTTTATCACTTCTTTGATCAATTCTGCCTCACTCACAACTGCCACTCCACTTTTACGAACAACTATCCCGGCTGCATAATTTGCTAGCCTGATCGCTATTTCCACCGGAGCCGAAGCTGCCAGGGCCAGAATCAATGTGCCCACAACAGTATCACCAGCCCCTGTCACATCGAAGACTTCAGAAAAGTTTGCGGCTGGAATATGCTCGATTTTAGCTTCAGGAGCAAAAAGGGTCATCCCATCTCCACCCTGGGTTATCAAAAGATATTTCAGCTCAAATCTTTCTCTCATCTCAACTCCAGCCTCTTCTACCTCAGCCTGAGTTTTAAGCTCCTTGCCATAAACCTGAGAAGCCTCTTCTAGATTAGGGGTAGCTATTACTGCCCCCTGGAAAGCATCAAGTTGATAGCGGGAGTCAACAGCAGTTATCTTATCATGCTCTGCTGCTGCCTCAATAAATCTGCTGCAGCTTTTTTTGGAAAAAATCCCATTCCCATAATCAGAAAAAAGTACTGCATCTGCCTCTTTAATATTTTCCCTGAAATATTTAAGCAGATAAGACTGCAGTTTTTCTGAAATCGAGGAGCTTTCAAGTTTATCAACCCTAACAACCTGCTGTCTAACAATCTGTTCTCCACCAGCTAAGATCCTGGTTTTTTCAGCAGTGGGTCGAGAAGCATCAACAAATATTCCCTCGGTTATGATATTTTTTCCTTCAAGTTCTGCTATTAAAGCCCTACCTGAAGGATCATCACCTCTGATTCCTAAAAGATCTACCTCTGCCCCTAAACTGGCAATATTGGCAGCTGCATTTGCCCCACCACCTGCCAGCACCTTTTCTTTTTTATGGCGCAGTATTAAAACCGGAGCTTCCCGGGAAAGTCGGTCAGGATCAGCAATCACAAAACGATCTGCAATTACATCACCTAAAACCATTATCTTTTTCTGCTTAAAACGCTTAATATATTTAATCAGATCTTCTGAAGCATATTTCTGCATGGAATCCTCCTGAACTTATAATTTAAATTTTAAGCCTAAATTGAGCACAGTTGAATCTAAATCCCAGTAAAAATTACCGATACTAACATCTAAATTAACTGTATCACTGATCGGATAATCAACTCCACCTCTGTAATGGGCATGGTTATCTAGATCACTATCAATAAAATAGTAGGTATGCCAGTAAAAATTCACATCAGGATTTAGAGTTCTTGCAGAAGCTCCAATAGCCTTACCAAAGCTCTGACCATCCACATCATTTGTGACCATCAGATGAAGATCTAATTTAAATTCTTCTTCTCTAAATAAATTAATCCCCATATCTGCACCTAAATAAAAGTCATCACCATCAAAGGCAAAATTAGTTTTGACTGTATGACCTCTATCCAGAATAAATTCAGGTTCGATCTGAATTGCATCTACATCAAAGGAATCACCTGATAATATGTAGTTGACTGAATCCAGTTCAGCTGCCCCTACAGCTGTAGAAAGACTTAAAAATAGGACTAAAGTTAAAGCTAAAACTATTATTTTTCTCATACTTGATTCTCCTTTATCTCTTTGTAGTTTTATTATACCTAAATATATACTCTTAAAGCAATAAAATCTTCAAAATTAATTGCTGCTTTCAACAATAATTCCATTGCTGATCAAACGCTTTTCACTGGGACGACTCATGGTAAAACCACGGACAACCATTCTGGCTGAACCACCACCATCAAGGTTCATCGCATCTTTAACTCCCAATTCCTGCATAAATACTGCCAGCTCTTCTAAAGTCATCCCAATACTTGTTTCCTGCTGCCTGCCGTCAACGGTCAGCATGATCAAACGCTGGTTTTCTGTAATCCCGAGAGCTGTTCTAGGAGCCCTGTAATTTAAAATATCAGCTTGAAATCTTTCTTCTTCTCCAGTGATGGCAATCTCTCCATCTCTGAGCAGTTGGGGTCCTCCCCCAAGTCCATATAGAATATTATTTTCTGCAAAATCAGGTTGGAAATTATTTTCCAGGCTGATCGCTTTATCTTTTAGTTCGGGAATCAAGCCCAGTACAGCTTCTTTATCCCGATGAACCCTGATAATATAGCCGTCTGGTGCAATTGGAGTTCTGCTTCGCGAATTATTTTCTACCCCCAGTATTTGTCCTGAGCGTACCACGATATCATAATAATCTTCTTCTAGTTCGGGCATTCGATCACCAAAATAGCGGTTGAAAAGCACCGCTTCAGCTCTTTCGGCTTTTCTGTTAACTCCATCTAAACTGATCTCAGCCTCTAATTCCTCGATAATTGCTTTTCCCTGCCAGTCCACCTGTTCAATCACAGCAGAACCCGAATCATCAAGCAAAAGTGCGGTCCTATTATAGAGGGGTTCACTGACCAGCTGACCATCAATATATACCAGACCAAGTGGTTTACCTGTCTGATCAAAATAGCCGCCATTGATCCCAGCTAAAGCTGAATACCTTCTCACCAGATCACTTAAATCTTCCCGCCCCTGAACTATATCTCTAGCTAAAACAGGTTTAAGCTTCATTCTGTCCAGATTTAGATTTAATTCCATAATTGTTAAAAAACGTGGACCTTCCCAGCTCATCTCCCTGATCTCTTCAAAACTTAAGCCATAACTGATATTAGTTTTAAATCTGCTTTCTCTGTCTATCAAATCATTTAAATCAGCTATTTCTGCTCTGCTGTAATAGTAGTTAATGATCTCCTGGTGGCTGTAAGCTGCATCTGCTAAGGGCACTATCCCAGCTCTGGGCCTTCTAATCTCCCGCAAGCTCAAATCTGCATCATAGAAAAAATTATCATTTCTGATTAAAACCTGGTCTTTAGTTGCTGCAGCAGCTGCCTTAAAAACCTCATCTGCTTCTCTTAAAACAATATTATTAATATTTTGCAGCTGAGGCCCCTGGGTTTCAATTTGATATAAGAGGGAGGTTCTATATAAAATTGCCTGAGCCTTTAATGCTTCTGCTGGATCATCTGCAGAGAGAAAATTCTGCAGCAGAGAAGCTGTCAAAGCTTCTAAATCTGTCTGGCGGCGGATAGAAACCTGATCACCTAAGAGGCTAAAAGAATATTTACCCTCCAGCTTATTTGCCTTAGCATCAAAAGAACCCTCTATTTCGAAGATTGAAGCTGTAAATAGTCTTTCTCCTAAGGCTGTATAAAAGCCTAGTTCTCCACTGCTGAGCTGTTCTGCCTCTTGATCAATCAGCCTGGGCCAGCCTTCATATCCTTCTGCCCTTAAATCTTCCCGAAACTGATCTACCTGATCTCGCTCAGCAAAATTACCGATCAAAACCTTATATAACTCCGCTTCCTTTTCAATGGTAATCTCCTCAGCAAAGAGATTAGCAAGTTCAGCCTCCATAGCTAGAGCATTTTCTTGCTCAGCTGTAGCAAAAACTTGAATGGCCCAGCCGTCGGTTCTACTCTGGGCCGCCTGGCTGATAAAATATGTTCTGCCTTTTGCCAAATCATAATCTTCTTCCCCTGAAGCCCTGATAACTGTATCTCCTTCTGCCCTGATTTCAATTCTATCAGCAGGCTGAAAAACAGGTATAGAAAGCCAGTGATTACTATTGATATAGCGCTGTAAACCAGCTTCAAAAAATTTAGCCTCTGCCTGCAGGCTAAAAAGTAATAAAAAAGCAAAGAGCAAAAAGATAAATTTAGTCGATTTATTTAGGCTTTTTAAATTTTTCATAATTTTCAACCCCAAAATGTATTTTGAAAGAGCTTTTAGCTTCAAACCAGCTTATTAATAATATTATTTCCCTACTTATATATATTTAATCTTAAAGGGCTAAATCCTGCCCAAATTTAAAAATATTCACAAAAAATGTCTAAAATAAGGTCGATATCAGCTTCTGAACAATTCAGCTCTTTAATCAGAGCCTCTAATATAATATAATGAGGAATAAGAACTAAAACTAAAAAGAAAAAAATAAAAATAATTTTAATAAATAATTTTGGAGAAAGGAAGCAAAAATGAAAAATTCTACATTGAATATTAGCATCATAGATGGCTATTTAGATGAACCTTCCTGTCTTGGTGTACCACCATATATTTCACCTCACCTGCGTTATCTCTGGGGTGCCCTTTTAGAAGCGGGAATCACTCCTGAAAGGCTAAATTATATAAGCATAGATTCCCTGCGTCAGGATAAAGAAAATTATTTAAAGCAATTAGAAGCAGAAGATATAGTAATTATGATTGCCGGAACAACAGTTCCCGGCCATTATTTGGGTGGTCAACCTGCTTCTGCGGCAGAGATCAAAGAAATAAGTCAAAAACTATTTTATCCAACTAAGGTTTTAGGTGGTCCCATAACCCTGATCCCTAAAATGAGAGCTAAATTTAAAGCTGATTTTGATATTATAAGTTCAGAAGTTGCTGCCTTTGATATTTACCAGCGCCTGCTCAAAAAAGAAATCCCTTTAAATATGATAGCCGAAAAAATCAATAGCTGGGCGATAAAAGGAGCAGAACTGGTTAAAGAACACCCCAATTATCCCCATCTAATCGCTGAATTAGAAAGTTTTAGGGGCTGTCCTAGACCTAAACACTGTGCCTTTTGTAGTGAAAGATTAAAAAAGGTCAGCTACAGCCGTTCTCCAGAGGCGATCAGCAGTGAAGTTCAAGCTCTGGCTGCAGCAGGTATCCACCACTACCGCTTGGGTGCTCAGACAGATATTCTCCTTTATGGAGCTGAACTTAAAAATGGTAGTTTTAACTTGAACCCGGCTCAGATTAAAGAGCTCTATCAGGGGATCAGAAAAGCCGACCCTCAACTTAAGGTTCTGCATATGGATAATATGAACCCAGCCCAAATAGCCAAAAATCCAAAAGCTGCCGCCGAGATCATCGAGACCATAACTAAATACAACACAGCTGGAGATACAGCTGCCTTTGGTCTAGAATCAGCAGATCCTGTGGTCTTAAATAAAAATAATATCGACAGTACAGTTGAAGAAAACTACTTTGCCATCAAAATGCTCAATGAAATCGGTGGCCGAAGAGAAGAAGGAATTCCTAAATTACTACCGGGAATCAACTTTGTGCACGGACTTATCGGTGAAAGCGAAAAAACTTTTAGCCACAACTATAACTTTTTAAAAAGACTGCTTGAAGCTGGTCTGCTCTTAAGAAGGATCAATATCAGACAGGTGGTTCGTTTGGGCAGCTACCCTGAAGTCAAATACAGTCAGGGTCAATTTAAAAAATATAAGCAGCAGATCAATCAAGAAATAAACCATAAAATGCTGCAGCAGGTTTTCCCCAAAGCTGTGATCCTTAAAGACCTCTATTCAGAAAAACAAAAAGGTTCTTTAAATTACTGCAGACAGCTGGGAACCTATCCGATCTTAACTGCTGTGATCGGAAAAAAAGATAATTTTTTTGCAGAAGTAAAGGTTATTGACCATGGTTATAGGTCTATTACCGCCCTTAAGTGGCCGCAGAAATTTAGTGATTTAAAGAAAAAAGAACTGGAAGCTCTTCCCGGTATCGGTGCCAAAAGAGCAGCTAAGATAATAGTTGAAAAACCTCAATCCAAAAAAGAACTCAAAAAAGTACTGGGAGAAGGTTTTAACTTCGAGCAATTAGAAGAATTTTTCCGCTTTTAAGACTAAATTTTTTGCCAGATAAAATTAATCTAAAGAGCTCAGTCGCTTTTTTAACTGCAGCTGAGCATTTTTTTCTTTAATTTAAAACTCTGCCATCAATTCCAAGAGATATTCTTTAAATTCTTCACCCAAATCCTCTCTGGCCAGGGCGAACTCTACTGTTGTCTGTAAAAAGCCAAACTTATTTCCAACATCATAACGCTTACCCTCAAAATCATAAGCATAAACACTTCTTTGTTCTAATAAGCTTTTTAATGCATCTGTAAGCTGGATTTCGCCTCCCTTACCTGGAGGTGTTTTTTCTATAATTTCAAAAATATCAGGTGTAATAATATAGCGGCCTAGAATTGCCAGCCTGGAAGGTGCTTCATCTACAGCAGGTTTTTCTATCATATCTTCTACCTCATACACATCTTCGTCCCTGCTGCTGTATTTAACTATCCCATATTTGCTGACATCTTTTTCTGCAACGGTCTGACAGCCTAAAACAGCTGTTTCTTTGGCTTCATAAACCTCCATCATCTGTTTGATAACCGCTTTTTCTGATCTGATAACATCATCACCTAAAAGAACAGCAAAGGGATCATCACCAACAAAGGTTTTAGCACATAAAATTGCATGACCCAAACCTTTCTGTTCTTTCTGTCTTACAGAATGGATGGTAATCATATCAGAGATATTCTGCACAGTTTCTAACATTTCTGTTTTTCCCTTTTCTCTTAGGGCTTTTTCTAAGGCGGTTGATTTATCAAAGTGATCTTCAATACTCTGTTTGTCCTTAGAGGTTATAATCAGTATATCTTCTATTCCTGCCTCTACTGCTTCTTCAACTATATATTGAATGGTAGGCTTATCTACAATTGGAATCATTTCCTTTGGCTGTGCCTTTGTAGCTGGCAGTAAACGGGTTCCCCAACCTGCTGCCGGAATAACTGCTTTTTTTACCTTCATCCTATCACTCCTCATAATTTTTTATCAAAAACTATAACTTAAATGGATTCCATAACGCTGATCATTTTCTTCAAAGTCATGGGCTGCAAAAAGATCTAGTTCAATTGGCTTTAAACCAAGCAAATAGAGTTTTGCATTAATAGCCGGACCGATAGCAATACTGCCATCTCCCCAGCTTTCTTCGTGAAAATAATCGACAAAAAAGTAACCACCAATATCGGTCATCTGAAAGAAATTTGAAATCTGATAAGGGATCAAAAGCTCATAATTATAATTTAAATTTAAAGCTGCCTGGAATTTAGCCTGATAATCATCTAAATCCTGCCCCTTATAGATCAGGGGTGATTTGGCAATCTCAGTATTATTATAAACAGATTTTAAACCAAGACCCCAGGCAGGACTGAAATCATAGTTAAGTAAATTGGAACTCAAAACTCCAACTTCACTTTTATCTCTGAGATAAAAAACTTCATTTTCTGACCTCCACTGCAGATCATCTCCCATATAGCGGAAGTTACTCCCCACAAGATAATATTCTTCAGACTGTCTTCTCCCAAAACCAGCAGAAAGATTAAAGCGTTGGCCATAAAATTTCATTTTACTTTCATAGTCATCAGCCTGTTCTTCATTTCTGCCGTAAAGCAAATAATAATCAAGGCTGTCTGTCAGCTTCTTGAATCTAAATGAGGCCTCATAATTTTCAGACCAGCTTGATAAGCCAGGACCTAAAAGAGATAAATTTAATCTATTGTAGTAAGCTTCCGCTCCCAGCTGAAATTCATTTAAAGGGCTGCGGAAAAGCTCCTGTTTAAAAAATGAATAATCTCTACCATAATGAATCAAAGGACTTATGCCTCTAGCTTCTGTAACCAGCCTGTCAAATTCTAAATCCCTTAAGGTCTCATCCACATTATAGTATTCTCTTTTTTCAGTTTTGACCTGAGGAATATTCTTTCCGGCAAGCTCTAATTTAAGTTCATCTATTCTCTCTAAGGTCTGCTGATAACCGAGCTCAACCAGGCGAGCGGCATAGTTAAAATCCATAAATGTATAATTACCTACATCAATTGTAATCTCAAAATCTGCATATTGATCTAAGATTTCTCTGGTGTGTTTATCCTGAAGAATTTGAATAAAACGCCCACTAGAACCTATTATTCCCCCATAATCTTCATCTTCTTCCTCACTGGGCATATGGGTAGCAATTACATAATCTGCTCCCAATAAAGTAGCCGACTTAGCAGGTGATGATTCTAAAACCCCGGCATCCATAAAATAGCGGTCATTAAGCTCATGAATAGGAAAATAGCCTGGAATAGAATAAGCAGCCTGAAGCACCTCAGAGATTTTACCTTTGGTCAGCAAATATTTTCTGCCTTCTTTAAGATCAAAACTAAGCTGAGCTGTAGGGATCAAAAATTCTTCTAAATTTTTATTGGGGGCAATTCTTTCGGCAAAAGTATTCATTTTTTCGCTTTCAAGTAGAGCCCTACCACCACCAAATTGAAAGAGACTAGCAAAGGGTGTATCAGTCATAATCTCTTCCAGCTGTTCTATAGAAAGACCACTGCTGTAAAGATTACCAATAATCGCTCCCATACTTGTTCCAACAATCAGATCGATCGGTATATCATGTTCAACCAGAGCTTTTATCACTCCCAGATTGGATATAGCTCTGGCTCCTCCCCCAGAAAGGGCCAGCCCAACAACCGGTCTGTCTTCAATTTGCAGGCGGTTCTGAAAGCCCTCTAAATCCTGAACAAGATAAATTTCACCACCAAATTCTATTGCTTGAGCATCTTCACTTAAAATCAGCTGCTCATCAATTTCAACTGCAGCAGCCCGAAAAGAAATAGTGAAAATTATAACAAGTAGGAGGGCTACAAGAACTTTTTTCAATCAAATCACTTCCTCTAAAATATCATTGGGTAAAACTATTTAAAATTTTTGACAATTTAAATTTAAGGTAAAATAAGGGAGCAAAAGCCCCCTTATTCAATTATATTTTTATTTAATTATTGGCTTATTAAACACTTTTCATAACTGAATCCATCTCAGACATTACAAGTTCTTTAAACTCGGCCAAACTTGCTTCAGCAGCTGCCTGATCTGCTTCCTTAACTGCAAAATAGAATTTAAGTTTTGGCTCTGTACCTGAAGGTCTGATGGTTAATTTAGCTTCACCTTCTAAGAGGTACTGCAGCACATTTGACTGCGGTAGTTTTAACTTTTCTTCTCGATCTTCTTCAAGATAGACTACCTTTGATTCTTGGTAGTCTTTAGCAACCTTAACCTTACGACCTGCTATTTTTTCCGGGCTCTTTGCTCTTAAAGAAGCAAGGGTTTTTTCAATAACTTCCTGTCCCTCTTTACCTTCTAACCTGATAGATTCCAGGTCTTCCAGATAATATCCGTACTGCTCCCGCAGTTCTGCCAGTCTCTGCAGTAATGTTTTACCTTCTTCTTTATATTTTAAAGCCATTATTGCTGCTAAAGCAGCTGCAACAACAGCATCCTTATCTCTAGCATGTTTACCAACTAAATAGCCAAGGCTTTCTTCAAAGCCCATTATAAATTCTTTATCTCCTGTTTCTTCAAATTCGGTAATCTTTTCTCCGATAAATTTAAAGCCTGTTAATACATCAAGTACTTCTACATCATAGTCTGCTGCAATTTCTTTAACCATATCTGTGGAAACAATTGATTTGATAATTACACCATTATCGGGCAGCTCTCCACTTTCACTGCTGCTTTTCAATAAGTAATCGGCAAATAATATCCCGAGCTCATTTCCATTTAAAGTCTGATAATTACCACTGCTGTCTTTAACAGCAGGTGCCAGACGGTCACAATCAGGATCAGTTGCTAGTACTAAATCAGCCTCTTTTTCTTCGGCCAGTTCAAAAGCTAACTCAAAGGCTGAGCGTTCTTCTGGATTGGGACTTTCTACTGTTGGAAAATCGGAATTACCATCTGCCTGTGCTTCTACTACAGCGACTTTAGTAAAGCCCAGTTTATCTAAAACCTGGGGCACTGCAGTAATGCCCGTTCCATGAAGAGGTGTATAAACTATGGACAGATCTTCACCTTTTTCCTCAACTAGCTCTGTATCGATCAGAACATCGATTACAGTATCCTGATATTTCTCATCGATTTCACTGCCAATGTATTCTAATAGATCCTGATCAAGTGCTTCATCTTCATCAATGGTTTTAACTATAGAAAAATCATCAATTTCTTCTATTTCGGCAATAATATCTCTAGCCTGAGCTGGTACAACCTGTCCCCCATCATCCCAGTAAAGCTTATATCCATTGTATTCTGGTGGGTTATGACTTGCTGTAATTACTATTCCCCCAATAGCATCAAGTTCTCTCACCGCAAAAGAAAGCTCAGGTGTTGTTCTCATACCATCAAATAAATATGTTTTTATCCCATTAGCAGCAAGTACTAGTGCTGCTTCAAGTGAAAATTCTGGAGAATTATGTCTGGAATCATGGGCAATTACTACCCCTTTTTCCTGACCATCTTCACTGTAGTTTATTATATAATTAGCTAAACCCTGAGTAGCTTTTCTAACGATATATTTGTTAATTCTATTTGTTCCTGCCCCCATTATACCTCTCATACCACCGGTTCCAAATTCAAGATTTTTATAAAATCGATCTTCAATCTCTGCTTCATCCTCTTTGATGGCTTCAAGTTCTTCTTTTGTTTTTTCATCAAAATAGTCACTCATCAGCCAATCTCGATATCTGGACATATAATTCAAAATTGATCAACTCCTTTGTTGATAAACTTTCAATGATTTTTTCATTCTTATAAAAAGTATTATATCACAAATAATTTTCATAATAAAGTCTGAGTAAAATTATTCCATTTTAATATTTTAAAGTAGATTAAATTCTATATCTGAAATTCAAGGTGAGCCTGCGTCCATATTTATCAGTACTCGCCGAGCCCTTATCATTCAACTGGCGGTCAACTTGAAATCGACTCTGAATTCTCAAATTATCACTGATATCCCAGCTCCAATTAAAACCCAGCCTGTCTAAATAATAATCCCTGTTTAAGAGAGGATCATATTTATTCTGCTGTCTCTGCAAAACAAGCTCCCAGTCATGTTCTTGGCTTAAATCATACTGCAGAGTATACTGAATTCTATAGGTCTGATATGACTTATAATCATATTCAGGCACCAGATAATCCTTATCTCTGAGCAGCAAAACTATTCTGTTGCGGAGCTTTTCACTCAAATAAAAGGTATAATTACCTTCAAGCTCTCTAGTCAAATTATCATAGCTATCACTGTGCTCATAAATTCTCTGCTGACGCTGAATTTTAAGGTAATAATATTCTCCTACTGCCAGCTGCTGCCGATAACGAAGCCAAATTTTATCATAACTATAGTAATCTACCGGGTCTTCTCCATCATCTCCAGGATCAGTATATAGCCTGTCTCCACCTTCTATACTACCCGAAATCACAGGTTGATAGCTTCTAGCCTCAACCCTTCCCCCAAAAAAGCAAGTAAAAAAAGAGAAAAAAAGACAGCAGAGTAAAATTATCAGGCCAAGATTAGCATAATTTTTCACAGAAATCACCCTTTTTTTTATAATTCACGGTTCAATGGATAATTCCTGCATTTTATAGAAATTATTTACAATTAAATATTATATTGTAATTTGATACTTATAATTCTAAACCAAAGATCAGAGCTTCATCTATAAACTCATAACCGATGAAAAAATCAAAACAATCCTCTCTTTTACGAATTCTTAAGTTTATTTCATCCCATTCTTCATTATCTAGATTATAGCTTCCATCTGTATCGATGGCCCAGGCTGATTCGGGCAGCTCACCTGCTAATTCAAGGCTTAAAGCAGGTTTAATTAATCTTTCTTCATCTTCTCTATCATCAGGTAGTGGTGATGTCCCTGAAGTTATTTTATCCTCATAAAATAGGGAGCTGTTTAAAGACAAACGATCAGTTGGATTAGCGCGATGACTTAAACCTGTTCTCAGATTAAAGTAGTGATAATTTTGATCAAAACCACTCTTATAATGATCAAGGCGGTAATTATGACGGAAATGATAGCGAAGACTATCTGTCAGATCAAAATTATAATTAAAATTTAAACCGGCCCTGTATTTGTTTAATTCTATTCCAGCATTTTCCACCCGACCAAAGGCTAAATAAGGGTTAAAATTTAAAACTCTCGGCAAATTAAGGTGGAGATAGGGATAATAATTATAACTTTCTCCATCTACATAACGCAAATTCCAGGGTACAGGTCCTCGATTATAGCTTAAACGGTAGTTTTCTTTGATCAGCTCTTCACTGTCATATTCTCTGCGCAAATATGTATTGATCCCACTTTTATGTAAATAGCTTGAAGTAATATAGTAGCGGTCTCTGTTATCTTCAGCCAGCAGATTTCTTAAATAACCACCTTCTACAGAAAAACCGGGAATACTGTATTCGAGTGAAAGGCTATACTCTTCTTCCTCTTCTTCAATTTTATCTTCATCACTATCATATTCATAAAGATAGTAGTAGCGGTTGATCAAAGTTAAATTATCGCTTAAACGATGAAGATTAGTAAACTCCCTTGTTTCATCTTCATCTCCAGCCCGATAGTAAGATAATTTACCACTATTGCGATCACTAATCTGGTAGGGATAAGAAAGTTCTACAGTTACTCCCTTACCCTGTTCATAGCCAAACTGAGGAAAAGGAATGGTATCACTTAAGGTCTCTCCATCTTCTCCTTCAGGGTCATAGGTAACCGAATAGTAAGGGAGATAAAAAACCGGTATTCCTGCAACATAGGGTACTATATGATAAATTGAAAGGGTATTATCTGGATTAATCCTGATCTCCCTAGCCTGAAAATGATAATGGGGATCTTCTCGCTTACAGGGTGTAAACTCTGCATCTGTCAGTTTACCTTCAAAGGGAGAAGCAGCTATGATATCAAGCCTGGCTCCTGAAAAATAGATTTCTTCTAAACTTCCTTCTGCCCGATAAAGGCTGCCACTTTCTTCTTCATAATTATATTCTAAACTTTCTCCATAAAGTTCTTCTTTATCAGAAGAAATTATGATATTTGATTCTCCTTTAAGCAGCCTGGCTTCGGTATCTAAAATCAATTTATCCGCCCTTATACTATACTCCTCAGCTCTAAAAGAAGCATTCCCTTCAAAAAGGACAAGGGATTCAGCTTCCAAAAATATTATTTCATCTGCCTGCAGGGTATAGCGGGCTGCAGCTGCTCCACTGCAAAGCAGAAGAATAAAAATCGTTAAAAAAAGATATTTAACTGTCTGCTCAGTTATTTGTTTAAATGTAAACAAAGTTATTTCTCCTAACTATTAAAAAACCCGCCCTTCAAGGCAGGTTTTTAAACTAATATGATTTTTTGAGTTTTATTAAAATTTAAATTCAAATGATGCACTAATATTTCTTTCATCTTCTTCATCTTCACTTTCAATTATCTCATAACCAAGTGATAAACCATAGCTTTCATTGATATTAAAACCAAGACCAAGATCCCAGGCTGTCTGAGAGTTAAGGGCTGATTCTAATTCTTCTGGGTCAAGCAGCTTATATGATGCACTAAAAGTAGCCAGGTTATTGAATTCCAACTCTACTCCTGTAATTCTTTGTGTTAACTGATCACTTAAGTTCATCTGATAGCTGGCTCTGATTGTACCCAATGGATTATCATACTGCAGACCAAATACAGTAGAATCTCCATAATAATCTAGATTACCTGTGTAATCTCTAAAATCAGTGTTTTCTATATAGTCAGCTGATACTGTCAGCTGATCACTGGTTCTATAGGCCAGTCCTATATTACGGCTAACTTCACTTTCTTCTCTAAATACTGTTTCTGTACTCCTGGAATTAGCTGAATTTTGACTAAAATCCATATTCTCCAGATCAGTAGTATTTTGTCTTTCCCACCACTCACGATTGGCAAGACTATAGCCTGCTCTGATTAAGGAACGAGAATTGATAAAATATTCAAGCTGTAGATCTGTTTCTGTCTCTAGTTTATCATCAACCATCTGCTGAGAATAATCTGCATTTATAAAGAGATCTGATAAAAGCCTCATTCCAGGAACTTCTTCGACTCCATTTCCTGTCAAATTAAAGGCTTGACTATTTATTTCTATATTATCTATTCCAGTCTGACTATCAAACTGAGAGGCTATTCCTATCAGTTCTTCTCGACCTTCTTCAGAAAAGCCTCTTTCCTGAGACAGGTCAAGATTTTCCATATTTTCTTCTAAGCTTTGATCCAGCTGCTCAGCATCTTCTGCTGCTGCAGTGAATGTAAAGGCCAGAAGAAAAACCAATATCAAAATTAATGCCTTTTTCATCTTTTCCCGCCTCCTCTACTTTAATTTAGTTACACAATTTTATTATAACAGAAAAAACTTGAATTATCCAGAGAATAAATGATATAATTTAAGAGAAATAATTTAAATTTTTGCCCTTTATTTAATATGACTAATAAAAATTTTTTTTTATAGAGAAAAGAAGTTATCTCTAGCAAATTTCCTGCAGGGCATTATTAGGGCCTTTATCTTGGGAGTTATTTTAGCCTTAGGCTGGACTCCCTGGATTGGCCCTATTTTGAGCGCTCTTCTAAGCAAAAAAACTGATTGAAAAAGCAATTTATTTTAACTGCTTTATTTTTTGCTTAATTATACTTTAAAAATTAAAAACATTATTAAAGCCCGGGGTATCCCCGGGCTTATTGTTGTTGATTAAACTTTTATTTAAAAGCTGATAATTAAGCCAGTTTTAATCATCGATGATTTTGTATCAATATCGATATCAGCATAAGTTTGTCCATCAATAAATTCAAAACCTTCAGAGTCGGAGTATTCTGCATCCCCCATTATATAACGTCCGGTAATATTCCAACTAAGATTATCTCTTAAAGCCTTTTCCATAAATGCCTCTAAATATTTATAGTCCAGTTCAAGATCAATTTCTCTGTTCGTTCCATTATCATCAACTTCTCCATCCCAGGAAATATTTTTGTTGACAAATTTAGCACCTAGGGTGGTTCTTTCACTCCAATCATAAGCAGTTTTTAAAGTTACAGTTCTCTCATCCAAACTGTCAAAAAAGAATTCGTTTTTAACAACTTCTACTTTAGCTGAATTATTGAATCCATCCATTTCATTTTCAAATACTATTTCATATTTATCTTTGTCTTCAGGAGTTGATTCATCACCAAACCAATCATCCCAGAAATTATCAGGTTTAACCAGGGTATAATTACCCATCACAGAAGTATTTTCGTTTAAATTATATTTAGCCCCTATTTTATAAAGATCATAAGCTAAGGCAGCTTCTAAATCATGTTGATAGGCAAAAAATTCATCACCAACACTTTCATATACTGCACTTAATTTTAACTGATCAGAAAGCAAAAAGTCTGCATTTAAATTTAGTAAGTAATCATCTCGACTATCACCATCATATTTATATTCATTATAAACATATTCTCCTCCAAAGAGCAGATTATCGTTAAAGTAATAATCATCGATGGCTAAAGAAACATTAGTCAGCCTTTCAGCTGGCACCACGAAATCAACAAATATAGTATCAAAATAGAAATCTATTAATTCTATATTCCAGGTATCAGCATCTCTACGGACCTGATTAATTTTAGTAGTTAATACTCCATAATCAGTTTCACTTCTACCTTCAATCGCAAAGACATCAAGGTCAGAGTCATCACCATAACCAGCTACCAGGAATTTAAGGTCCATATCAAGCTGGTTGGTGCTTAGTTCTACACCCTGAAGATCTTCTTCATCAACAAAATAGCGTGCTATATTGTAATCTTCAAAATCACCCAGTCTCAACTGTAGTTCTTGATAATCAACAGTCAGAAGAGCTCTATCCATTTTAAAATCAACTTGGTCTTCCTCTTGATAATCAAATGCGCTTTTTTCTTGAGTAAATACATTTGTTAGAGTATCCATTTCCAGTTTAAATGCTGCATCACCAAGCTCAGCATCGATGACAAAATCAAGCTCCTGCCAGAATCTCTTTTCAGATGGCAATTCATCCAGGTCATTAATATCATCGATATCTAAAACATCCTCATCAGCCCAAATAGCCATTGCTAAGAGTAATTCCTGTTGATCATCATCATAAGCTGCAGCCTCAAAATAGGTAGCTATATCCAGAGAAAACTCTAGATTATCCTCAGGCACAGCAAGAGCATCAATATCACTCTGCAGTTCAGCCAAATCTGCAGCAATAAGATCTAGTTCAGCTCCCATAGCTTTAAGCTCATCTTCAAACTCAACTGTCAAAGCTTCTACCAGATCTGCAACTTCAGAAGCCTGATTATATGTAAGTCCTTCTCCTAAGTTCTTTTCCAATAAAGATTGAACTATAGCAGCTGTATCTTCTGCCTGTCCCATTGTCAAACCTTCAGCAAGCTCTTCTTGTTCAGCAGCTATGTTCTCTAAAGCTCTATTGACCATGATGGCCATTTCATAACGGTTCATCGTCCTCTGCCCTTTATATTCTCCATCAGGATATCCTTCTACTATTCCTGTCTCAATCAGCTCTTCAATAGCTGAATATGCCCAGTGATCAGCAGGCACATCAGTTAAACTAAGACCAAAAGCCGGCAGAGTTAAAGCTAAAATTAAAACAATAGCTACTGCTAAAGTTATTTTTTTAAGCACATAATTTCCCCCTCTTTAATTAAAATATTACAATATTTAGCTTTATTATATCAGTAGTGGCACTCTATATCCAGAAAAAAAGGGTATTTTTTTTATTCTTTGCTCCAATTGTCTCCATCCCAAATATAAGTTCCAGGACCACCCTCGGAATAGGCCTCCTTAAAAGCATCTGTTTTTTCCTTTGCCTCTGTCCACCCTGATCCAAAAGCTCTTTCACCTATATTCACCTGATCACTAGTCATAGTGATTTTTGTTATAGGATTATTGTAAAAAGACTTTCCCTTAATTTCTTCCACATTATTGGGTATCAAAATTTCTTTAAAGTTGTTTCCTTGAAATGCATGGGCACGAATCTCTTTCAATGAATTGGGTAAAATAACTGATTCAAGTCCTTTTTGCCAAAAAGCTTTGTTATCCCTTCCGCCGCTAATGGTTTCTATTCCTTCTGGAATCTGTATATTCTTTCCGATATCTTTTATATTTGTTATTGAAGATAGTGTAGTAGAAGTAAACTCTGAGAGCTCATAATCATCAGTCGTGAGCAAATAGTGTAAAGAAGAACCATCTATCATAAGATACCATCTTTCATCATCAAAAGACCATACAAAGTCAGCATCTTCAGTCTGAGCTTTAAATTGTCCATCTAAGTAGTCACGTTCCTGTAAAAAGCTTATTAGTTCTTCATCTGATTTATTTACATCAATAAAAGGATCATCTGAATCCATTGCTATTCTAGCAATCGAAGTTACACTGTTCAATGTCCTTAGCTTTGTTTGATCAGCAGATATGTGGGCACGCTCAATAACACCTGAAAACCTCGGCACAGCAATAGCTGAAAGTATACCAAGTATAGCTATTAAAACAATTAATTCTATTAGAGTAAAGCCTGTTTGGCTTTTGCTTCTGCCCACAAACAGCACCCCTTTTTATACGTTTTAATTTTACTGCTTAATCCAATTTCCATCTTCATAGATATAAGTTCCTGCACTTTTATCATTATTTTCGTATACGTCTCTAAAGGAATTATCTCGGTGGAAGACATCCTCACCAATATTAACATTGTCTCCAATCACAATGCGGTCCAAATCCATATTATTTCGAAAAGCATAGTTATCAATATTCTCTAAACTTTTCGGAAATTCTATTTGAGTAAAGCCACCCTCTACTGCTTCAAGCCTGAATGCACTAGTCCCAATATTTGTAACTCCACTGTTGCTAGGAAAAGTTATGGAGGTTATATATTTATCCTCGAATGCTGCATTACCAATATGTTTAATTACCTGCCCATCTAATGAATTGGGTACAAATATATCTTTAGCAGAACCAGTATAAGAACCTATTAACCAGCCATCTCTATTAGCCTGCATCTCTAAACCGTCATTTAAAGAAATTGCATAATACAAACTTTCAAAGATCAAATACCATCTTTCATCATCAAAAGACCATACAAAGTCAGCATCTTCAGTCTGAGCTTTAAATTGTCCATCTAAGTAGTCACGTTCCTGTAAAAAGCTTATTAGTTCTTCATCTGATTTATTTACATCAATAAAAGGATCATCTGAATCCATTGCTATTCTAGCAATCGAAGTTACACTGTTCAATGTCCTTAGCTTTGTTTGATCAGCAGATATGTGGGCACGCTCAATAACACCTGAAAACCTCGGCACAGCAATAGCTGAAAGTATACCAAGTATAGCTATTAAAACAATTAATTCTATTAGAGTAAAGCCTTTTGAGTTATCAACTTTTGGCATCATAATCACACCCTCTGTGATTTGATTAAATATAATAAGCATCTGATAGCTTTGACATCAAAACTTGTCTTTTGAACCCAACATATTGGCTTAGATATTAAAAACTTTTTACAAATTATAAAGTTTTTTTAGAGTAAATTTAATTAATATTTTCTTATTCTTTAATCCAATTTTCTCCATCCCAAATATAAGTTCCAGCACCATTATTTTCGTATTCTTCTCTAAATTGATCTGTATTATCTCCAAAAGCATAATCTCCAATATCTACTTCTGTTGAAGCTATAGTAATTTTGGCTAAATCATTGCCGTTAAATGCATCTCCAGCAATTTTATTTAAGCTTGCTGGTAAATTGATTTCAATTAAATTATTATCTCTAAAAGCTGACCAATGTATTTCTTCTAAATTTTGAGGAAGTTCCATTTTTTCTAAATTATTAGATCGAAATGCTTGATTATGTATTTTTTTAATTTCACTTCCTGCTTCAAAACTTACAGATGACAGGTTTTTTTCTTTAAAAAACCTCTGGTAAATACCGCTTATTTCTTGATCATCTATTTCGTTGGGAATAAAAATTTCAGTAGCATTGCCAGCGTATCTGGTATGATTTCCAGGCCTAAAACCTAAAACACCAGTATATTCTCCATCAGTATGAATATAATTATCAACTAAATCATCTAAAGTTAAAAATGCGCCTCCTCCAGATAAAGAAAATAAAGACCATCTTTCTTCTTCAAAAAGCCAGGCAAACTCAATATTTTCACTTTGAGGTTCAAAATTATCTGGAATATAATCATTATCTGCTAATATCTGCAGCAGAGATTGATTTGTATTAGCTTGATCGATAAATGGATCTGAATGTTTAGATGATCTATAAACCGAAGTTACACTGTTTAGATTTCTTACTGCAGCTTGATCAACAGCTAGTCTTGCTCTTTCTGTTACTCCCGACATTCTTGGTACAGCAATAGAAGCCAAAATACCTAAAACTGCTATAACTACTAAAAGCTCGATCATTGTGAAAGCAGAATTGTCTTTTTTAATAAAACAAATTGTTCTTAGCATAAAATTCACCTATCTTTTACATTTTTAAGTTAATATAACTATATTCACCATATTTGTATTAATTCCTTTATTTATTTTTTTTTAAGCTAGATATTTTCACAACTAAAAAAATCTATTTAAAATGTTTTATTTTGTCAATTAATCAAATATTTATAATTTTTTAAAGGATTATTGTGGTTTTCATCGAAATAAATAATGTAAGTTCTCTGATAATGTTTAGAAAATTTAATATCAAATTATTTTAATAGTTTTTCAAAAGAGTTTCCAAATATAACTAGCGATTATGCTTCAATTAATATTGCTATTGGTGGTGATCTGTTAAAATGAGTAGATATCAATTATTAACTAAAAAAGCTCCAGTTGGTATAATAACATGTGATTTAAAGGGAAATATAAATTATTTAAATGATCATGTACTAGTACTTCTCGGTTCTCCTGGCAGAGAAGCAAGCAAAAAAATAAATCTGTTGGATTTTTATTTATTAAAAAACACTCAGTTCTCTACAAAACTTAAAGAGTGTTTAAAAACTGGTGAAACAAAAATTTTTGAAATGGAATATGTATCTTTATGGGGAGAACATTTTTGGAGCAAGGTTTTTATTAAAGCTATAGATGAAAAAGAAGAAATTACAGGAGCACAAATAATAATAGATGAGATAACAGATTATAAGCTGATGGAAAAAGAACTTGAAACTTATAAAAAAAGATTTGGCCAAGCATTAAACTTTGCCAATGCTGGACTGTGGGAATATGATGTTATTAATGGATCATTGTATTGGTCTAAAGAATGTGAAGCAGTTTTTGGGCTTGATGAAGGTGAATTTGAAGGTACATTTGATGCTTTTTTAAAAAGAATACATCCTGAAGATAAAGATTATGTAATCAAAAAAAATCAACCTATATTAAATCTACAAAAAGATATTCAACTAAAATATGAGCACAGAATAATTAAAAAAGATGGGACAACAAGATGGGTAAAAGAATTAGCAGGTGTAGTAGATAATGATAGCGGCAAAAAAATAGTAGGTTTCATAATGGATATTACTGACCGCAAAAAAACGGAAACAGAACTAATCTCTACTAAAGAAATGTATGAAAATATTGTGAAAACACAGAAAGAAATGATTTGTAGATTTTTACCTGACACAACTTTAACATATGTAAATGATGCCTACTGTAGAAATTTGGCTAAAAACAGAAAAGAACTTTTAGGCAAAAAATTTCTTAGCTTTATCCCTGAGAAAAGACATGATATGATATTAAAGCATCTTGAAAAGCTTGCCGAAAATGAAGCAGAAATCACTTATCAACACAAATATTGTCTGAAAATGGTAAAAATATTTGGCATGAATGGACTGACTACCCAATCTATGATGAAGAAGGTAATATAAAAGGATTTCAATCTATGGGTTTAGATATCACGGAAAGAAAAGAGCAGGAAAAAGAAATTACTTTTTTAGCTAATGCAATGAAAAATGTATCAGATTCAGTAATGTTAACTGATGATGAATTCAAAATAAAATATATTAATCAAGCTACTGAAAAGCTATTTGGCTATAACTTAGATGAATTAAAAAATAAAACTCCAGATATATTTAATGTTGAGCCATCAGCAGATAAAATCCAGCAAGAACTGTATGATAAAATATCAGCTGGGGAAACTTATAACGGTGAGTATTTAAACAAAAGAAAAGATGGCTCCACATTTGTCTGTGAGTTTAAAATAACACCAATAAAAAATAACCAAGGAGAAATTTATGCCTATAGTGGAATACAAAGGGATATCACTGAAAAGAAAAAACAGCGTAAAAAATTGAATTTTCAACTTCAGTTTCAAAAAACTCTTGCCGAAATATCCAGATTATTATTTGAAGTTAATTCTGCAAATATAGACAGGAAATTAAATAAAGCCTTAAAAAAGATAGCGAAGTTTTTCAATGTAGATAGAAGTTTTATATTTCAGCTTTCACAAACAGAAAAACTTATGTATTATAGCCATGATTGGTGTGCTGAAAATATAAAATCTATTAAGGATGATATAAAAAGTATGCCTCTAGATAATTATTCCTGGTGGACAAAAAAACTATCAAATGATGAAATTATAAATATTAAAGATGTATCTGAGCTGCCAGCTGATGCTAAAGCAGAAAAAGGATTTTTAAAAACTTATGGTATTGATTCATTAATTGTTATTCCAATGTTTATCGATAACAATCTATTCGGCTGTTTTGGCTTCGATTATAAAGTCGAAATGATCAAATTTAGCAAAGAAAATATTCGTTCTTTAAAAATATTTACTGATGTTATTAAAAATGCTTTTGCTAAACATTTAAATAATCAAAGAATAATTGAGCTGAGTTTTAATGATAGTTTAACAGGTCTCTATAATAGACGTTTTTTTGAAGCAGAATTAGAAAGACTTGATACCAAAAGACAGCTGCCAATCAGCTTTATTATGGCAGACATCAATGGCTTAAAACTTATTAATGACTCTTTAGGCCATGAAAAAGGAGATCAGCTGCTTATCAAAAGTGCTGAATTACTAAAAGAAGAAACAAGAGATGAAGATATAATAGCTCGTTATGGTGGAGATGAGTTTGTAATATTATTAACTAAAACAAAAAATGAAATTGCTCAAAAAATAATAGATAGAATCAAAGCAAAAACAAAAGAAACTGCAGATGATGAATTAACAGTTTCAATAGCATTAGGTACAGCCTCTAAAACTAAATCAAGTCAAAATATAAATAGTGTTTTGAAAAAAGCTGACGATAATATGTACCAAAATAAATTATTAGAAAGCCGCAGTACTAAAAGTAAAATAGTTAAAGGGCTATTAAATAGCCTGGAGGTAAAAAGTAATGAAACAAAAGAACATACTTTAAGGATGAAAGAATTAGCTGCTAAGTTTGCTAAAAGATTGGGTTTAAGTAATCTAAAATTAAACAGATTATCTCTGCTTGCTAGTTTACATGATATTGGCAAAATTACTATAGATAAAGAAATATTAAATAAAGCAGATTCTTTAACAAATAAAGAGTGGGAAATAATGCAATCTCATCCTGAAACAGGTTATAAAATTGCAAGCTCTTCAAAAGAATTTTTTGTAATAGCCGAAGAGATATATGCTCATCACGAAAGATGGGATGGAAGTGGTTATCCCAGGGGCTTAAAAAGAAAAGAAATCCCATATTTAGCCAGAATAATTTCAATTATAGATGCTTATGATGTAATGACTAATGAAAGGCCCTACAGCAAGGCCATAACTAAAGAAAAAGCCCTGGCAGAAATAAAAAAATGCGCGGGCAGCCAATTTGATCCAGAACTTGCTGAAGAATTTACTCTAATGATGCAAAATAATTCTTAAAATTAAGCTAATAAAGAACAAAAAGCAAATATCTGTTATTAAATATAACTCTAGCTCTTCTAAACTGCTCTAAGAGCTTATAATAAGCTTTAACTCTCATAAATAATTTACGATAATATTTATGGATAACAATAAAAATAAGCTGAAATTAAGGAGATAATTATGGCTAATATTTTAATAATTGATGATGCAGCACTGATAAGAAAAAGAATAAAGAACATTTTATTTTATGATAACCACAAAGTTTTTGAATTAGAAAGTGCTAAAACTATTAGAAACAATTCTTTTTTAGAGAAGTTCCCTTTAAATAAGATAGATGTCATATTTTTAGATATTTACCTAAAAGAAGAAAACGGTTTAGATGTCTTAAAATATTTAACAAAAAACTATCCTGAAATCGATGTAATTATTGTGAGTGGAGAAAACAAAATAAGCACTGTTACTACAGCAGTTGAATTAGGAGCAAAAGACTTTATAGCAAAACCTTTTGACAATCAGATGCTTTTAAAAAAATTAAGTAAAATTCTTGAGCAGCAAGATAAAGAGGGAAAAGAAAAAGGATTAAATGAAAATTTAACTAAACAGCTAAATTCATTCAACAGAGATTTAAATCTAGAATTAAATAGAACTTTAAGGTCTGCTCTAGCATTATCTCTACTCAAAATTAGTTTTAAAAATATAGATGATAAAAATACTATCATTGAAATAAAAAATGATATCACAAGCAGTATCAGAGATATAGATCGAGTATATTTTCTTGGTCATAAAGAATTATGTTTTCTGCTGCCTTTAACTGATAAAGAAGGCAGAAAAGTTTTCCGCAAAAAAATTGAAGAAATAATCTTAAAAAAAGAAAATAATAAAACAAACAAAGATCTTTTGATTCATGATATTACCTTTCCGGTCGATATTAAAGATGATTCTTCAAATTTAGATTTTGCTGAGCAAAAGAAATATCAAAAATTAATTAGAGAAAAATTAGAAATAAAAAAACCACCTGGGAATTAGCTCCAGGTGGTTAATTTTTTCTTGATTGTTTTAATTAAAAGCTAACTGCTAGAGAAGTAGTTAGTGAACTTGAATCTGCATCTACATCTTCATATTCTCCATCTATCCACTTAGCTTCTACATTCCAAACTGTGTTTTCTGATAGTTCTCTGTTTAAATGACCTTTGAGATAATTATAATTTATTTCAGTGCCTGTATCAGTATCAATATCTTTATTTACCCAACTTGCACCTAGAGTAGTAACTTCATCCCAGCTATATTCGGTACCAAGTTCAATTACTCTCACATCACGGTCATCTACAAAACCATCATTTTGAGTAAACTCTAAAACTGCATGATTTAAGAAATCACCATAAACATTTTCTAAAGCTAGCTCAAAATTATTCTCATCTTCATCATTAACTGTGTAATTATCACCTGCTTGAACCAGACTATAATTAGCAGTTATAGTATTATTTGCATCTAGCAGATATTCTGCTCCCAGATCGAATTTATCATAATCAACATTATTTGCTTCTTCAGTCCCGGCTAGATCATCTTTAAAAGCATAGAAATCTTCACCGACTGTTTCAAAACCAGCAAATACTGTTAAATCTTCACTTGCTGCAAATTCGCCGGCCAGATTAAAGAGAATATCGTTCTCATCTTCAGAATCATTAAAGACCAGTTCTCCACCTAAAGTTATAGCTTCTGTTAAAGCTATCTCATCAAGTGCTAGAGCAAAGTTTGTTGTTTTACCATCTGTACCTCTTAGATGATATACACTAGCAGTAACTAGAGCAAAATCAACTGCAGTAGTAGTACTTATACCATAGATATCATCAACTTCATCATCACCAAAACCAGCAGTTAGGAATGTCCAGTCAAGTCCATAATAATCAGCTGTTACTTCTACCCCCTGCAGGTCTTCATCATCTACAAAATAAGGAGCAATACTATAATCTAAAAGATCTCCAGCTCTTAATTGATTAAAAAGTTCTCCCTCATAATCAACTTTTAAAAGAGCAGTATCCATCAGAAAATCTTCCTGATCATTTTCTTGATAGTCAAATGCACTTTTTTCTTCAGTAAATACATTCATAATAGTATCGAGTTCTAAATGAAAGTCAGCTCTACCTAAATTACCATAAACATCAAAGCCAACTTCCTGCCAGAATCTCTTTTCAGAAGGAAGGTCATCTCCATCCTGCCAATCAAAATCATCGGCATCAGGATCAAAATTTGTATCACCAGGCAGAACTATATCTCCATCATAAGTTGGCAGATCCAAATCTAAAGCATCATCATCAGCCCATAATCTCATTGCTGCAGCTACTTCTTCATCTGTATCTGGATAATCTGCAACCTCAAAAATGCTCTCTACAGTTACAGCAAACTCTATGTTATCTTCAGGAAGATCCATAGCATCCACTCTAGCCTCTAGAGCATCTAGATCTTCAACTAAGACATCTATATCTGCCCCTAATAATCTCATTTCATTTCTAAGCTCATAGACCAGAGCTTCGGTCATTTCACTAACTTCTTCCAGCTGCTCATCTGTAAACTCTTCCGGCATATTTGCTTCTAAATAAGCTTCTACCATCGAGTAAATTTCTTGAGCCTGCTGATATGTTAAACCATCATCTCTACCTTCGATTTCAGCCATCATATTATCTAAGGCTCTATTTACCATAACTGCCATTTCATAACGAGTCATAGCTTCCTGACCTTTGTATTCCCCATCAGGATAACCTTCTATTATACCTGCAGCTGCTAGAGTATCGATGGCATCATATGCCCAGTGATCACTTGGCACATCAGAAAATGATGCTGAGACCGGTAAAGCTAAAGCAAATACCAAAAGCAGAGCAGTTATCAGTGTTAATTTCTTCATTTTTTTAACCTCCAGTTATTTTTCTTTAAATTAAACTTAAGCACTTAATATAACCATTACAAACAGCGAAAATGAGTTGCCTAGTTACCTCATCTTCTGTTTAAAAAGATTATATTGATTAAGTCTACTTATGCCATCCCCCCTTCATATATTGATGCTGATATTTTATTTAGAAATATAATACAATTACTAAAACTTATTATACCAATTATATTTTAAGATATCAAAAAACAATTTTTAAGACTTCCATGCTCTTCTTGAAAATAGGATGATCAGCGGTAATATTTCTAATCTACCTGCTAACATAGCAATAATATAGAGAAACTTAATCAGAGGTGAAAGAGAAGTCATTCTTTCAACCGAAACAAAAGATGGCCCAATATTCCCTAGAGCAGAAAACATTGTAGAATAAGCTTCCAGACCATTTAAATCAGAAAATAGGGCTGTAATAATCCCTCCAATAACTATCAAAATCAACCAAAAAGTCACAAGACCGGTTAACCTATATATCTCATCTTTAGATAATATTTGTTTATCTACAGTTACAGGTAAAACAGCATGTCTGGGATAATAGATCTTTTTAACCTCTCTTTTAAATAGGCTCCGCAAAATATTAAGCCTCATAATCTTTATTCCTCCAGAGGTAGAACCAACACTACCTCCAATCAACATAAATAATAAAAATAACTGTCTGGCTGCTACAGGAAAAAAAGAAGAATTTATAGCTTCTGTGCTAAAACCAGTTGTAGTTATTATAGCAGTAACCTGAAAAAAGCTTTTACGAAAAATCTCTTCTACAGAACTATCAACTGCAGTATTCAATATTATAATAATCACGCTAATAAATATTGTGCCATAAAAGATTAATTTAAGCAGCGTTTTAAACTCAGAATTGTTTTTTATTTCTTCATAATCTTTAGTAAATAATCGAAAATGTAGTAAGAAGTTAACACCACCTAGAAACATAAAAAAGATAATTATATATTCTATCATTCTAAAATACTGATAGCCATTTGCAGCAAAATGACCTATGCTTTGATCATAATGTGAAAAACCACCGGTTGAGATAGTGGCAAAACTGATTGTTAAAGCATCAAAAAAAGAAAGCCCCAATAAATTTAAAATTATTGTTTCAGCTATAACAAAAATAATATAGATTGACCATAGTATTTTAACTGTCCGATAAATATTAGGTACAGGCCTAGAAAAATTATATTTATGTCCTTCAGCACTAAAAAAATGCCAGCTTTCTCCTCCTGATCTAGTAGAAATCAATAAAAAGAAAGTTAAAATTCCAAGACCACCTAAAAACTGCATTAAACTCCGCCAAAAAATTATTGAATTCGGCATATAATCAAGACCGGTGAAAACTGTTAGTCCAGCAGATGTAAAAACTGCTGTTGACTCAAAAAAGCATCGATCAATGATTTTTCTAAAGCAAATACAAAGGGAAAAGCACCAAAAAAAGAAATTACAATCCAACTAATTGCACAAAGCTGCATAGCTGTAGTTAAATTAATTATTTTATTACCTCTGTTACTCACCACTTTTAAAAGCAAAGCACTTAGCAAAGATAATATCATAGTATAATAATATGACTGATAAAGACCACTACCCTCACCATATACAAATGAAAGTATAAGAGGAAAACTTAAAATAGCTGCTAAAATGAATAGCAGATAACTTAAATAATGGATTATTGTATTTAATCTAGCCGACTTAATCATCTGTCTTCCTCCTAAAATTAACAATTTGAAAGGACCCCACTAAATAATTAAAAGTGAAGCCCTTTGAAAATTAAGCTATTTATTTTCTTCAAATAAACCTATTCTAACTCCATCTGGATCTTCTATTGTAATAAATCTGCCTGTTTGGATATCAACCGGGCCTCCAACAATTTCTATAGATTGTGATGCTAAAAAACGCATTGTTTTCTCTAAACTCTCAACTTCATAACCAAGCTGGACTTTTGAAGCCCTAGCTTCAATATAGTTTTTGACATCTTCCTCTTCAATCAGCTCCAATTGGTTTCCCTGGCGATCTTCTAAAAAGATGATCTCAACTCCTTCTCTAGGACTGAACCTTCTCACAAGTGAAAGATCTAATACATCAGTATAGAACTTAAAAGATTTCTCAATATCCTTGACCTCAATAGTGGCAAATTTAAATCTCATTTAAGCTCCCCCCCAATAAAGTAATTAGCTTTTTAAAGCAAATTCCACTGCTTTTTGAGCATGTAATTCAGAAGTAGAAAAAACAGGAATGCTGAGATCTTCATCTTTTATCAAAAGTGGTATCTCTGTACAACCCAAAACAACACCTTCTGCACCTTGACTTCTAAGAGCTTCAATTATTTTTTTAAATTTTTCTCTTGATTCAGCTCTGATAATACCTGAAATTAGTTCCTTGTAAATAACCTGATGGATAATCTCTCTTTCTTCAGCCTCAGGTATCAAAACATCCAGCTGATACTTAGCTTTTAAACGCTTTTTATAAAAATCTTCTTCCATGGTAAACTTGGTCCCCAACAAAGCTACTTTATCTAAATTCATTTCTTTTATCTTTTCACCAGCACTATCTGCAATATGCAGAAGTGGAATATTGATAGCTGCCTCAACTTCAGCTGCCATCTTATGCATGGTATTTGTGCAGATTAAAAGTATATCTCCACCTGCTTTTTCTAGTTTCAGAGCTATTTCTATCATCTTTTCGCTTAAAAGCTCCCATTCTCCCTGATGCTGAAGCTTTTCAAATTCGGCAAAATCAACAGAATACATAATAATTTCTGCAGAATGCGGCTCCCCCAGCTCTGCTTTAACAAATTGATTGATCATCCTATAATATTCAAGTGAAGATTCCCAGCTCATCCCACCAATTAAAGCAATAGTTTTCATCAATATTCCCCCAAGTAAATATATTCTTATCTGTATTTATATAATTCAATATTGATTAGAATTTTCCTGTTTAAACTACCAATTAGAAAGAATTTTAAATCCCAAAAAATCTAGTTAATTCATTAAAACTAGAAAAAAACGGCTTAAGTCTTTAAAAAACAAAGACCTTAGCCGTTTAGATAATTTTATATTATTTTAACTTTTGTAGCTTTTAAACTATAGTTAGAATTTAACTGTTAGAGAAGTAGTTAAAGCACTGCTTTCTCCTGTAACTTCTTCTAGTCCAACATCACCTTTAATCCATTTACCTTCTACATTCCAAACTGTGTTTGCAGAAAGTTCTCTGTTCATATGGCCTTTAAGGTAGTTGTAGCTGATGTTATTTGTACCATCAGTTTCATCGTTTTTGTTAACCCAGGCTGCACCTAAAGTTGTAACATCATCCCAGGCATATTCTGTACCAAGCTCGATTACTCTAACATCTCTATCTGCTGTAAAACCATCATTCATAACATACTCTATTGAAGCATAGTTATTGAAATCACCATAGAGATTATCTAATCTTACTTTAGCTGTCATTTCGTCTTCTGCCTCTAAATCTGCATCAACAAATTTATAGGAACCACTGATACTATTATTTGCATCTAAAGCAAATACTGCACCAACTTCAACTTTATAATACTCTTGTTCAGTTTCTAGATCATCTTGCCAGAATTCGAAGTCTTCACCAACCATTTCAAACATAGCTGTTACTGTTAAATCATCACTAGCCATAAATTTACCATCTACAGCAAATAAATAGTCAGTTTCATCTAAATTAGTTATCGCAACTTCTCCACCAAGTATTACAGTATCTGTTAAAGCAATATCAGAAACTGCTAAACCTAGAACATTAAGTTGATCTTCAGGCAGTCTAGCTTGATAAGCTCTACCAGTAACAGTACCGAAATCCATCACTTTTGCTGCTGTTACTCCATAGATATCCTCATCATCATCTTGACCATAACCAGCAACTAAGAATGTCCAATCGATATCTAAATAATCTTTATGAACTGATAGACCCTGCAGATCTTCTTCATCTACAAAGTAACGAGCTATACCATAATCTAATAAGTCACCTAATTTGATTGTGGTATCAGCATACTCAACAGTTAAAAGTGCATTATCCATCACAAAATCATTTTCATCATTTTCTGCATAACCAAAAGCACTTTTCTCTGAAGTAAAGACATTAACTAAGGTATCCATTTCTAGATGGAATCTAGCATCTCCTACATTACCATAAACATCGAAGCCAATTTCCTGCCAGAATCTCTTTTCAGAAGGAAGGTCATCTGCGTCTTCCCAGCTGAAAGTATCAGTAGTCCAAGTATCACCATTAATACTAATATCAGATTCAGATAACTCTGCCCAAGCTTCTACAGGAACTTCTTGTTTTTCACCATTTAATTCTGCAGTCGGCAGATCTAAATCTAAAGCATCACCATCAGCCCAAAGAGCTACAGCTGCAGCCAAATCTTCTTCATAACTTGCAACTTCGAAGATTGTTTTAACTGTTACAGCAAATTCGATGTTATCTTCTGGAATATCCAAAGCATCTACTTTAGCTGCTAAGGCTTCAACATCTTCATAAAGTGCATCTAAGTCTGCACCTAGGACTTTTAACTCTGCTCTTAATTCAAATGTAAGCGCTTCTACTATATCAGCAACTTCAGAAGCCTGTTTTTCTGTTAAAGTATCAGGCATATTTCTTGCCATTAAAGACTCAACGATTGCAGTTACATCTGCTGCCTGACCTTCAGTTAAACCCTCAGCCATTGCTTCTTGTTCTGCAATGATATTATCTAAAGCACGACTAACCATAACAGCCATTTCATAACGTGTCATTGACTGCTGACCTTTGTACTCTCCATCTGGATAGCCTTCGATTATACCAGCAGCAACAAGTGAACTAATTGCATCATAGGCCCAGTGATTTGCAGGTACATCAGAAAAAGAAGCAAATGCTGGAGCTGCTAATGCAACAACCAAGATTAAAGCGATTGTAATTATTAATTTTTTCATTATTTTTATCCCCCTTGATTTTCCTAATTCATCAATTTAAGTTCTAAATACTTAAATTATCTCAGAGGACATCAGAGCGAGTAACCTAGTTTCCTCTTCATCTGTCCAATAATCAAAGCTAAGTTTTAGAACTATTATAACTCTCAACAGACGTATCGGGGGCACCTCCTTTCCTACGTAAAATAGCTAAGAGAATATAATCTAGATTTAAAAATTTAATTCCATGATTCGAAATTATATCACCATTTTTAATATTTAACAATAGGATTTTTTTGTCCAGATAAATAAAAAAAGACTCCTTCTTATGACTGACATAGAGGGAGTCTACTAGAAAATATTTGTCTTTATATTTGATTTAAAAATCATATCCTAAACCAATAGTATAGGAAAAACCACGGCTGTAAATGTTTCCTGATTGTTCGTCTTCAAGCTCAATATATAGGTAATCTATTTTAGCATTTACATCCCAGTTATCAGCAAAATCTCTAACATAACCTACTCCAGCTCTAACACTGATACCATTACTGAGATCATAATCATTTTTCCCGGCCTCTAAATCACTATCTGGAGAAACATCTAAGGCATTATAAACCGCACCTTCAAAATCTGTAGTTTTAGTTCCCCAATGATATCCTAAACCACCACTCAAATACCAGTTTTCATCAATATTATAATCTGCTAAAAAAGTTAAGCCATGTAAATCTACTGCTATTGAACCTTCGTGTGGCCCTTCAATACCACTTTCATTAACTTCAACAGCATTATAACTCTGCTCTACTTCTCCAAAAATATATTCATATCTAATATTTAAGTCCCAACTATCATTAATAGGTCTTTTAACACCTAAATAAAGTAGTGGAACTCGATCAATATTATCCATTTTATCTAAATTAGATGAAGTAAATAACTGATTAACACCTACAACACCTGTCTCTGCAACAGTATTTAAACGATCAATAGTATTATTATAAGTATCTAAGGTAACATTAGTAATATTAAAACCACCAATGATTTGCCAATCAGAAGCAGCTGCACTGCCCGACAATAAAGCTGCAATAACTAAAGCCATCACCAACAAAGATATTTTAATTTTCAATTCTAATCCTCCTCGTATAAATAACAATATTTTCCTATGAATATAAAAAACCCGAGGGACAATCCCCCCGGGTTGTTTTTATTTCTTTATAGTCTATATTTAGAAGCTTACTGTTAGAGAAGTAGTTAAAGAACTAGCTTCGCCTTCTACTTCAGCTGCACCAACGTCACCTTTGATCCAGTTAGCTTCAACGTTCCAAACGGTGTTTTCTGAAAGTTCTCTGTTCATATGACCTTTCAGATAGTTATAACTAATTACGTTATCGTCACCATCTTCTTCGCTTTTGTTAACTAATGCTGCACCAAGAGTAGTTACTTCGTCCCAAACATACTCGGTACCAAGTTCGATTACTCTTGTATCATAGTCATCAGTATAGGTATCATTCATAATGTACTCAACTGATGCATGGTTTGTGAAGTCACCATAAACATTTTCTAACATAACTTCAACAGTGTGCTTATCTTCAGCACCTGGAGCATAGTCTACCCATGTATATGATCCACTAACTGTATTGTTTTCATCTAATACAAAAGTAGCTCCTACACTTGCTAAATCATAGTCATTTTCTTCTTCTAAGTCGCCTTGCCAAGAAGTGAAATCTTCACCAACAGTTTCGAACATAGCAGTAACTGTTAATTCTTCGCTTACAGCAAATGATCCATCTACAGCAAATAGGAAGTCACTATCATTATTAAATGGAGCATCTGTACTATCAGTAAATGCAACTTCTCCACCAACTGTTACAACATCAGTTAAAGCAACATCAGAAACAGCTAAACCAAGAACATTAAGCTGATCTTCTGGTAATCTTGCTTGATAAGCTCTAGCTGTAACTGTACCAAAGTCCATATCAGTTGAAGCAGTTACACCATATAAATCGATATCATTTTCAAGATCATCGCCTTCACCATAACCTGCTACTAAGAATGTCCAGTCAATATCTAGATAGTTCTTAACAACTGCTAATCCCTGTAGATCTTCTTCATCTACAAAATAGCGAGCTATATTAGCATCTAAGTGATCTCCAACAATGAAAGTAGTATCAGCATAATCAACAGTTAAAAGAGCATTATCCATTACGAAATCACTCTCGTCACCTTCTGCATATCCAAATGCAGACTTCTCATTAGTAAATACATTTACAAGTGTATCTACTTCTAAGTTAAAGTTAGCATCTCCTACATTACCATATACATCGAAGCCAATTTCCTGCCAGAATCTCTTTTCGGAAGGAAGGTCATCTGCATCTTCCCAGTCCCAATCTACACCTGCATCTACTAAATCAGATAAATCATTGTCTTCACCAGCTAAAGCTTCTTCTAATGTATTATAGGGTGCAACATCAGTATCCCAAGTTGGCAGATCTAGATCTAAAGCATCACCATCAGCCCATAATCTCATTGCTGCTCCTACATCATCACCATAATCTGCAACTTCAAAGATAGTTTCTACAGTTACACCAAATTCAATGTTATCTTCTGGTACGTCCATTGCGTCTACTTTAGCTTCTAAAGCTTCAACATCGTCATAAAGAGCGTCTAAGTCTGCACCTAGTACTTGTAATTCTGCTCTTAATTCAAAAGTAAGAGCTTCTACGATGTCTGCTACTTCTTCTGCCTGCTGATCTGTAAGACTTTCAGGCATGTTTCTTTCCATTAAAGACTCAACGATAGCAGTTACGTCTGCTGCTTGACCTTCAGTTAGACCTTCAGCCATTGCTTCTTGTTCTGCAATGATGTTGTCTAATGCACGGCTAACCATAACAGCCATTTCGTAACGTGTCATTGATTCTTGACCTTTGTATTCGCCATCTGGATATCCTTCTACTACACCAGCAGCGACAAGTGAATTGATAGCATCATATGCCCAGTGATCACTAGGTACGTCAGAAAATGAACCATGACCTGCACCAAGTGCTGGAACAGCTAATGCAACGACTAGCATTAAAGCTATTGTTATTGTAAGTTTTCTCATTATTATTTATCCCCCTTGATTGTTTACGATCTAATTTATATAAGTTCTAAGTGACTTATATAATCTCAGAGGACATCCGAGCGAGTTGCCTAGTTTCCTCTTCATCTGTCCAATTGATATAAGTATAAGTTTTAGAACTCTTATATCTCTACCACTCCGCAGCTTCGGGGGGCACCTCCTTTCCACCGCATTTTAGCTTCGAGATTATAAGCATAATTAAAAAACAAAGATAATCAAAAAACGAAGAATTAATTCAAAGATATTTCATAAAAACTTCAAATTTTGGCTATCCTATAGTCTATTTTAAGGTTATTTGTCCTCTTTGTCAAGTTTTTCTAGGTATTTTTCGGCAATGATTAGAGCGGCATAGTCATCTAAGGGTTTTTTTACCTTCCAGGAAATAAATTTCCTTAAAAGTTTTTCATATCTTGACATGGGCTTTTCCCTTAGATAGCGGGCCTGAGCTTCTTCTGTGCTGAATTTTTCATCAACTACAGTAATCTTTTTATTTGTTTTTAATTTTTTAATCTTTTTTATAATTTTTTCTGCTCCAGTACCATTGCCGATTATAATTTCATCTATTTGATATTTATTGAAAATCTCATTTAAATGAGCTTCAAGTTCTTTAAGACTCACTATTGTCTTTTCTTTTTCTTCTTTATCTCTGCTTATTACAGCAGTTCCAACTTTATTTCTACCTGGATCTAAAGATAGTAATTCTTTAGTCATTATTGTTTATCTCCTCTATTTCGAAGCTTAAATTATTTGTCAGTCTATCTTCACGCCAGATATCAGAAAGAGCAAAAACCTTAAGTTCTACTTCACCACTATAATCTCTGACCTGATTTACAATATCATAGAACATACTGAAGTTAATACTGCCTACCTGGCCTGAATCATCAGGTAAAAGCCCTCTATTAATTGCTCTCTGGTTGACAGATCTCAGCAGGCTTTCTAATTCCGCCTCTATTTCTTCACTGCTTTGTTCAGCATCTATGACTCGGGAATTAATCAATTCTCCCTCTTCAAAGACTATGAAGTCCTGATTAAGCTGGAAGTTAGCATAAAGCCAGTCATTTTTGGGTACATTAACCCTGGCTACTAAGGTTACTATAACCTTGGAGCCTGGATCCATATTATAGATTATCCGGGCAGCATTTAAAATATCTTCTGTCTGCAGTCTTAAGGCCATTCCGGTTTCTTCATTGACCTCTATCTCTCTTTCTTTGGCAACCTCATTTGCTGCCTGTAGATAGCGGTTTAATTCAGAAATGGTTTCCTGTTCACTGCGTCCACCCTCTATTACATCACTGTAGATTACTTCACCTCTCTGATAAACCATATCCTCACCCATATAATAGATCACACCGGCCTGGAGCTGATTGGCCAGATCTCTTAACTGATCATAGTCATCCTCTAAGGCTGCTATTTCTGCTTCTAAAGCATCTATTTGAGCTTCTAAGTCATCACGCTGGGCACTTAACTCATCTACTCTTTCTAAAAGTTGATCCCTATTTTCTGTTAAATCAGCCAGTTCTCTTTCTGTTTCTGCAATTTCTTGATCTCTGGCTGCTATTTCTCTTTCTTTTTCAATGATCTCAGCTTCTTTGGCAGTTATTTCTGCCTCTCTTTCTTCAATTGTCTGCTGGAGAGCACTTAATTCTTCATCTCTTTCGGCCAGCAGCAAATCTCTTTCTGCCAACTCTTGGTCTCTTGCTTCAAGCTCTTCATCTAAATATTCCAATCTGCTTAAAACATCATTAATATTAAAAAGGGCCTGTCTTAACTCAGAATAAACCCCTAATAATACTGTGATCGAAAGTACGGCGATCAGAACACCGGTAATAATGGTAATTATTATAGAAGAATAGCGGGGGCGGAGACCAAATAAAGAGACTCTTTTTTTACCCATCTTCATTCCAATTTTATCACCTAGATAGGCTATTAAACCACTTAAAAACACCACTGAAAAGATAATTACAAAAGCGTTAATAATCTCCACCTCCTAAAATTTAAATTATTGTTTTGCCGTCTTATATAAAAGTCCTGAACCTACTATAAAGATTATTATATTCTGCAGCCAGGCTCCAAGCCAGGGTTCAATTGTTCCCTGACTACCCAAAGCATCACCGACAGTCATCAGTACATAATAGATAAAGATAATTATAATACTGATTCCAAAACCTGTTGCAGAGCCAGCAGAGCGCTGGGGTTTAATTCCCAGGGGTGCTGCCAGCAGAGCAAAGATAAAGCTGGCTAAAGGAACAGAAAAACGGTGATGAAGTTCAACCCGCTCCTCATAAGCTGCCCTTCCCTGCTCTTCTAAAAGTACGATGTGTTCATTTAATTCTCTAATATTCATCTCATCTATATCTTTACCAAGTTTACCCGCCTGAGCCGGAGAGTGAATATCCTCTCGGGAGCGGTACTGGCTGAACTCTAAAGATGGTGAACGGTCATCTCTATCCAGAAAATAGACTGTGCCATTAAAGAAATTCCAGCCATCTCTAAGCCAGAGGGCTTCTTCTGCCTCAAGCACACTTCTGGGACTGCCATCTTCAAAACTCTGTAAAACAACATCTGTCATCCTGCCATTTTCTGCGTTAAAACTTTTAGCATAAAGAATATAGTCGGGCCTTCTGGTCCTGCTGTCTAAAGGGGTTAAGAAGAGATCATACTGGGTATCAGGTCTTCTTTCCCCGTGTTTAAACTGATGGATTATCTGTTCTGCCTGATAATTGGCACCAGGAACTATAAATTCTGTAATAGCAATTGTAATCCCACTGGTTAAAAGGCCCATAATCAAAGCAGGTAAAACTATGGAGATAATACTGATTCCTCCTGCCCTCATGGCAGTTATCTCACTATCACCTGAGAGCCTATTATAGGCCATAATGGTTCCTAAAAGGGCTGCCATAGGGAAGGTTAAGATAATAATCTCCGGCAGGCTCAAAAAGAAAAGCCTGAGCAGAGTTAAAACATCTACTCCCCATTCTATATAATATTCTGTCATCTCAAAGATTAGATCTGTACCGATAAAAATACCGGTAAAAGCTGCCACCCCGAATAAAAAAGGTGCGATCAATTCTTTGTAGATGTATTTATCAACTGTTTTCAAAAAAGATGCACCTCACTAAATTTGAAATTTATCTCCTAAATAGAATTTACGGGCCAGCTCATTTTCTGAAATCTCTTCAGAGGTCCCGGAAAACAAGATCTTTCCCTCATGCATAATATAGGCTCTATCGGTAATCGAGAGGGTTTCCCTAACACTGTGGTCTGTAATCAATACCCCAAGTCCCCTTTTTTTAAGGTAGCGGATAATATCCTGAATATCATTAACCGCAATCGGATCTACCCCGGCAAATGGTTCATCAAGCAGGATAAAATCCGGATCAGCTGCCAGAGAACGGGCGATCTCCACCCGGCGTCTCTCTCCCCCGGAAAGCTGAAAACCCTTTCGATCTCTAAGCCCTTCTATATGAAATTCTGCTAAAAGTTCTGTAATAGTCTCTTCTATTTTTTGCTTGCTGTAGTCTTTGTTTTCTAAAATAACTTTCAAATTTTCTCCAACCGTCAGTTTGCGGAAAATAGAGGCCTCCTGAGGTAAATAACCGATTCCCCGTCTAGCCCTTTTAAAAACAGGCAGCTCAGAAATATCGTCTTCATCGAAAAATATCCTACCTCCATCAGGATTTATCAAACCAAGGATCATATAAAAGGTGGTCGTTTTACCGGCCCCATTGGGACCTAAAAGACCTACTATCTGACCTCTTTCTACCCTGATATCAACCTCATTTACAACCCGCTGTTTATTATATACTTTAATCAGGCCTTCTGCCTTAATTGTCATCGCTTGCTTCCTCCTCGGGTAGACTCAATTTAGCCTGGCCCCTCAGCCTTACCTCATTTTCAGCCTGATTTATTTCTGCCGTATCAGCTGAAAATCTTTCTCCATTTCTTTCCCCACGAACATTACCACTTAGGTGGGTTATCTCTCGGTCCAGATAACTGATGATCTGATCTGCTTCAGCCCAGAAATTCTCATATTCCAAATAGGCATTACCATGACCTTCTATTCTTTCTTCGGCCTGGTAGATCTTTATCCTGTCAGCCTCAAGGTAGCTAGCTTCAGCTTCTAAAACCGCATCTTCTTCTAAATAGAAAACTTCTTCTTCGATGTTCCCCTGCAGTTCATAAGCCCTACCCTGATAGTCCTGATAAAAAAGTTCCACATTATATCTAAACTCTATTTCTCCACTGTAGCGGTGGTAAATACCTAGATCTTCTGCAGTTATTCTCAGCTCATCATAGAGCAGCTCCACATTTCTGCGGGCCTCGATGATCTGACCGGCTTCACTTTCTTTAAAGTCAAGCTCATCACCTGTTAACTGCCTGGCAGCACCTAAACTGCCGCTAATGGTGATCACTATTAAAATTAATAAAATTATAATAAATTTTTTATTCATCTTCCTGCTCCTCAAAATATACTCCTGCCCTCTTTTCATTTTCTTCGGCATAGAGTCTTAAATTTCTTAAATTCAAGTCAGAATCAAATCTTTTTGCCCTGGAGGTGAAATCTCTGCCTTTGATCAGCACAGAATCCCTGCCTTCTAAAAAGTCCTCATTCAAAAAATAGTCGAGTTCATCAGTCTCGATAAAATAGCGCTCACTCTCTATTTCTACATTACCCCTCAGTTCAAGGTAATCTTCCTGGCTGAAATACTGACCAAAATCTCCCTCTATGGTATAGAGGAGTTTGCCATCCTGACGATCATAAACCTCTATTTCCACCGGATAGAGTTCCATCCTATTTTCAGCCTCATAATTATCCACCCGCTCACTAACAAGCCATAAGATATGGTTTTGATTTCTATTGAGAATACTGAATCTAACATCTTCTAATTCTTCTTCCGGCCCCTCTTCTACTTCATTAAGCTCGTTAGGTTCTAAAAAAGGAGCCTCATCAAGGGTTAAAAAAAGCGAAATTGCTATTATCATAAAAATAAAGAGCCCCAGAAAAATATATTTTTTATCCATTTCCTTTGAGCCCTCCCTCAGTTAACAATAATTCTGCTGTCTTTTTAACCGCACCTCCACCTCCAAGTTTTTCTTTCACTTCGCGGAGTTTTCTTTCTGCTTCTACTAAAAGCCCCTTATAATTAAGCCATTCTTCTGCCTGAGCATAGATATTTTCTGCTTTACACTCTTTTTGCAGTAGTTCTGGCAGTATTTCTTTACCTGCAATAATATTTGGTTTGCCGATAAATTCTATCTTAAAAAGATATTTGGCCAAAAGATAGGTACTTAAACTTGATTTATAGACTATTATATGGGGTGTAGTTAAAATAGCTGCCTCTAAAGTCGTTGTTCCTGAGGCAGTAATTAAAAATTCGGCTGCTTCCATCAGCCTATAATTATTATTTCTTACTATCTTTAAATCAAAATTATAATCTGCAGTAAAATCTGTTAAGAATTCATCTTTTACCCCTTCTGCTGCAGCCAGGACAAAACTGAGGTGGTCAAAGTTTTGAGCCAGCCTCTGGGCTGCCTTTAAGATTTCCGGCAAAAGAGCTTTGATCTCTCCTTTGCGGCTGCCGGGGAAAAGGCCAATAATTTTTTTCTTTTTTCTGATTTTAAAATCTGCTTTAATAGAGTTTTTATCACCTTCAACCTTGACCAGATCTAAGAGTGGATGACCGACAAAGGTGACCTCTGCTCCTGCTTCCCGGTAAACATCTCTTTCCATCGGTAAAACAGCTGCAATATGGGTGCCATAATCAGCTAACTTCTTTGCCCGCCCCTTATTATAGATCCAGGCGGTTGGTGGAAAGTAATTAACAGCCTTGATACCTTCTTCAGCACAGGCTTTGGCCAGCTTCAGATTAAAGCCCGAATAATCAACCAGAAAAACAAGCTCAGGTTTTCTCTCTTTTAAAAGCTCTTTCATTTTTTTTAAATGCTTAAAGTGAGTTCTAAGATTTTTAAAAGCCTCCAGATAACCGATTGTACTGATCTCTGTGGGATCGATAATTATCTCTGCCCCTGCTTTTTTTAAAGCAGTTGAACCCATACCAAAAACATTGAGTTCTTCACCTAAAGCAGCAGTTTTTTCTTTTAACTCTTTTATAACTGCAGCAGCATGCATGTCTCCAGATACTTCTCCTGCAGAAACCATTATATTTAGCAATTTAAGATCAATTCTCCTTTGACAAAAGAAGCAGCTGCAACAACCAGCCCTTCTTTTTCTGCTCGCCGGCAGAATTCTGCCTGATCAAGCATAAAAGTTTTTTCGGCCTCGATTACCAGACCAGCTGCCTGATGTTCAAGCAGAAGTTCTAGGGTATTAAGACCTACAGTAGGTATATCAAAACGAAAATCCTGTTCTTTTTTACTGCATTTTCCCATTACAAAACCAGGGCCACCATATTTAGCTGCCCTTTTAATCGCCTCATCTGTACCTTCAACTGCCTCTAGGGCCATAACGGCTCTATCCTTAACCAGAGCTGTTTGCCCGATATCAAAGCGGCCCAGATTATAGGCTGTTTTAAAAGCATAAGCCAGTTCTTTTTTTAGCTCAGCTGAAGGATTACCGGCTAAAATACCTCTTTTGGCTAATAGCTCTTCTAATAGATAATGCTGAGGTAGTACCTCTATTCCCAGTCCTTCAAATTGATCAACAAGAGCTTTTAAGATAGTATCATCATTGAAGTTGGGCAAAGAAGCTAAAAGCATTTTAAGCTTCAGATCAGCTTCAAAATTTTTAAAAAGCTGTTCTTTGTGGATTTTACCCAAAAGAATCAATTTTTTTACCTCATCTTTTTTTAAAAGCTCAAGTAAGAGATTAAAATCTGCCAGGTTAATAGTCTGCTCTTTACAGTCCAAATCAGAGAAGTCAGCGGTAATTTCTTCAGCTATTTTGATCACCATAAAGTCTTTTCCCTGGGCCTCCGCTCTTTCTGCCCAGAGCCGAGGTATATCTCCCCAGCCTGCCAGCAGTGCTATTTTTGCCATCTAAATCAACCTACCTGCAGATTCCGCGGCTGGCATTTCTTAAAAAGCGCAGAAAATGTTCTATCTCTTGACTTGCATCAAGTTCTTGATCCATCTTTTCTATTGCATCGGCAATATTTAATTTAGATCTATAAAGTATCTTATAAGCTCTTTTAATTTCTTTTCTTAGTTCTGGAGAAATACCATTCCTTCTTAAGCCAACAACATTGATTCCATTGACTCCAGCAGGATGTCCATCTACCAGAATATATGGTGGAACATCTTTTACCACCTTAGAATGGGCACCAACCATACTCATCTTACCAACTCTAACAAATTGATGGATGCCTGTCATTCCGGATACTACCGCACTATCTTCTATGGTTACATGGCCAGCTAAATTTGTGCCATTTGACATCACAATATTAGAGCCAAGATGACAGTCATGTGCTACATGACAGTAGGCCATGATCAAATTATCGTTACCAATTCTTGTCTCCGCTCCGCCATCAGCGGTCCCCCGGTGAAGTGTTACATATTCTCTAATAATATTGTTGTCACCAATAAATAGATAAGTTTTTTCTCCATTGAATTTTAAATCTTGAGGTTCAAAGCCAATTGAAGCTCCATGTGAAATTTCATTATTTTTCCCGATTGTAGTCCAACCTTTAATAACTACATGGGGTCCAATAACAGAACCTTCACCTATTTCGACATTTTCGCCGATAATAGAATAAGGTCCTACTTTAACATCTTTTGCTAGTTTGGCTCCATCAGCCACAATAGCTGTTTCATGAATATTTTGATTCATATGGAGCACTTTCCCCTTTTTCTTTTCAGCTGCCAATACGATCATTCCCCTTCCCTATTTGTCCTCAAATGTGAACATCATTTGGGCTTCTGCAGCAATTTGATCTTCTACATAAGCCTTTGCTTTAACCTTAGAAATTCTTTTTCTAAGTCTTACTATTTCAACCTTTATATTTAATTGATCTCCTGGTGTGACTGGAGTTCTAAATTTAGCTTTATCTATGCTTGTAAAAATAGGCAGCTTATCTTCCATATCATCAAAACTATAATAAATTAAAATACCTGCCACCTGGGCCATCGCTTCAATTATTAAAACTCCGGGCATAATCGGTCTTTCCGGATAATGTCCCAGAAAAAACTCCTCATTTATGGTTACATTTTTTATTCCTAGAATAGACTCACCCTTTTTAAGGTCTTCAATCCTATCTACCAGCAGTAATGGATAACGGTGAGGTAGAATAGATCTGATTGTATTAATATCAATTATATCATTTAACTCACTCAAATTAATTTTCCTCCTCAATCATATTTTCCCTTATTTTTTTAGCCAGTTCAACATGTAATCTATGACCTGACTTAAAGGCTTTAATATGGCCCATAATTCTTCCGTTTAAAGCCATATCACCAATAACATCAAGAATTTTATGTCTGACAAATTCGTTTTCAAATCTGAGTGGATTAACTGTTCCTTCTCTATTTATTAAAACAGCATTATCTAAGCTTCCACCAAGGGCCAGTCCCTGCTCATGCAGTTTTTCTATCTCTTCTGCAAAGCCAAAGGTTCGAGCCTGAGCAATTTTAGCTGCAAAATCATCTTTTAAAGCATCAAATTCAAAAAAGCTTTTCCCCACTACAGGATGATCATAATCAAGTGTATAAGAAATTTTAAAGCCTGTATAGGGTGAAATAGTAATCGAAGCTGAATTATCGCGCACAGAAAGTGCTTTTTGAACTAGATAAACATTTCTTTTTTCTGTCTGTTCTTTGATTCCAGCTTCTAATATTTTTTGATAATATGGGTAAGCACTACCATCAATAACAGGTATTTCAGGCCCAGATACTGCAATTTCTGCATTATCTATTCCCGCCCCCCAGAGTGCTGCCATAAGGTGTTCGATTGTACTAATACTTGCCTTATCATTTTCTTTATGACCGATAGTTGTATTTCGCTCTAAGTTAACAACCGACTCCGGTCGAGCTTCTATCAGATCTTTTGACTCCAGATCATTTCTATAAAAAACTATCCCTGTTTGAGAAGCTGCCGGTCTGATAGTTATTGCTGCTTCTTTACCTGTATGAAGTGCTATCCCTTTTAACTTTATTTCTTTATTAACTGTCTGCTGTCTGCCTTTTTTTATAAACAACTCTTTCATCCTCTCGCTTAAAGCCTTTCAATAGTATATTATATATTTATTAACTGAAGAATTCAAGCAAAAAGCAAAAATAGGCAGAATAGCTAAAATTAAAAATATTTGCTATTCACTTTCCAATTCGGCTATTCTTTTTTCCAGCTCTTTAATTTTTTTAATATATTTAGGCAGACGACGCAGATAAGCCTGTTCTTTTAAGGCTTCTTTATGGTCATGAGCAGGTGCACCTGAAATAAAATCACCTGGCTTGGTTTTAGATGTAACCATGGCTCTAGCAGCTCCGGTAGTATTTTCAGCCAGCTTGATATGCCCAACCACTCCGGCCTGCCCACCAAGGGTTACTCTTTTTTCCAGGGTTGTGCTGCCGGCAATCCCTACCTGACCGACCAGCATTGACTCTTCTCCTACTTCAACATTATGAGCGATCATAACCAGATTATCTATTTTGGCACCTTTTTTGATCACGGTTGCCCCACTAGCACCCCTGTCGATAGTAGTGTTGGCACCTATCTCAACCTCGGCTTCGATGATCACATTTCCCTGCTGAGGTATTTTGTGATGACCTCTTTTATCACTTGCATAACCAAAACCATCTGAACCTATTACCGCTCCTGACTGGATTATCACTTTTTCGGCGATTTCACTATCCCGCTCGATTATGACACCGGGATGAAATAAGCAGTCAGAACCGATTTTTACATTTGGTCCGATTATAACCCCTGGAGCTAAAATAGTATTATCAGCAATTACTGCATTTGCGGAGATAATAACACCTGGATGAACAGAAATATTCTTGCCCAATTCTGCTGAATCAGCGATTACGGCTTTTTTTGAAATCTGAGCTGTATAATAGGGTCTATCGGTTAAAAGCTGAGCTGTCTGGGCAAAAACCCGGCGGGGATTATCATTAAGCAAAAATGTTTTATCAAAACTTTCTAATTCTAAGTTATCTAATAGTTCTGCTTTGGTAATTATTAATGCAGCTGCTGAATTTAAAGCTCTGCTTAAATATTCACTGCTGTCAGCAAAGGTTGCCGAATGCTCTGTGCATTCTTTGATCCCCCGGGCAGAATCGATTAAAAGTTCGGGATCACCTCTGAGCTCGGAATCACTATAATCTGCCAGTACAGCAGCCTTTATTCTAGAATCTTTAATCTTTTCTTCCTGCATTAGATCTGCCTCCTACTTAAAACCCATTATTTCTATCTATTTCTTTAATCAGATTTTCTGTAATATCTTCTCCACCTTTGTAAATGGGGTGTTTTAAAACAACCGTTTGATAATTTTTTCTTTCGGCCAGTTCTGCAGAACTTTCTTTAACAAGCTGCATGATCTCTGCCTCCAGCTCGGCATTTTGCTCAAACTCTCCCCCATTATTTTCTTTTAAATAATTTATATAGCTGCTTTCTGCAGTTACATGATCTAAATCAACAACAGCTGTAATCTGGCTTTCTTTTAAAGCAAAAGGGAGTATTAAGGCCAGCACAACTATCAGCACAGCTGCTGCTTTACGGTAATATTCCATCTTCAATCAAAGCCTCCAGATCAATAATATTTTTGCAGACTTTCTTCAATTAATGCTTCAATTCTTGCTGCTTTGTTTTCTCTTTCTCTGTCCATTTCAGCCCTAATCTCTGCTCTGATTCTTTCTAATTCTTCCAGCATTTTTTCTTCTTCAAGGGCCAGCATCTCATTGTGCTCATCTCTGATCTGCTGTCGATAAGAATAATATTCCTGGTTGAACTCTAAAATCAGGGTTTGGGTACGGGCAGAAATATTCATGTTCTCCTGTTCTCTTCTTTCTGCCATCAGTTCTTCCTGTTCTGCCAAAACCTCTTCCAGCTCGGCTTGATAGGGCCTTCTTTCTGCATCACTTTCTGCAACCTTATCAATTGCCAGGCGCAGATTTAAGATCCGCAGGTAATTATTTTTGATCTGCCTTTGATTATAGTCGGCATATCTTTCTCTAATTTCACGCCTCATAGCCTGCAGCTCTGAACTTAAATTTGCTTCAAGTTCTCTTCTTTTTTCCCGCATCAGCCTTGTTTCTCTGGCTTCAAGTTCAGCTCTAAACCGATCCAGCTCTCTCAACATCTCTTCTCGCAAACCATCCATTCTTTCTAAACCACGGTTGGTGATTACTGCCAGAGAGCTTTCTTTAGCGGACTCCATCAGCTCTGAACTCCTATTTCTAAATTCCTGTCGGAAACGCTGATGTTCTGCTTCCTGTTCAGCAAGTAGTGCCTGCAGATCTTTTTCAATTACCTGAACCTCCCCGGCTAAAGCTATACTTTCTCTTTCCACTTTATAGGCGGGATAATCTTCTCTGGGCTGTGGTGTGAAAACAAAAACAAGCAGAAATGCAAACAGCAGGCCCATGATTATAGCTGTTAAAAATTTAATAGATATCTGATGTTCATCAGGTCCTTCCACCATCAGCACCTCCGTTTTTTAAGTTGATAATTATTTACCACTGAGCCTCTATTCTTTCTAATACACTCTCGGTTAAATTATAGCCTCCATAGAGTATATATTCTTCTTCCAGCACAAATTTAAGCTCTTTTTCGGCTGCAGTTTCTTCTATTACTGCTAATAGCTCATCAATTACCCCAGCTAAAAGTTCTGCTTCCAGCTCCTGCAGCTGCTCTTGGTGTTTTTGAATAATTTCTTTTTGTTCACTACCACCGGCATCAGCATATTCACTTTCTATCTGCTGCTGGTATTCAGCTGCTTTTTGATTTAGGGTGTTCTCAGCAGCCAGTCTGGCCGGATGCTTTTCAAAGATCCTTTGTAAATTTACATAAGCCACACTATCAACACTCTGATCATTACTAAAAATACCGAGTGCTATCAAGGCTGCCAAAATTGCCAAGAGCAGCAGCAAAACTGCAATTTGAAATTTATTATTTTTCCAATTCATCATTTATCTGCCTCCAGATCAACTATATGCTCTATTTTATCTGCTTTTATTTTTTAACTTTTTTAATTAAAAGGTACTACCTATACTGAAGTGCAGCTGTCCTTCTCTATCTTCATTCCAACCATAATCCAATCTTAGCTGGCCAACAGGAGTATTCATTCTCACTCCCAGTCCATAACCATAATTTAAGTCACTGATTGAAATTTTTCCTCTTTCATCCCAGACATTACCTGCATCTGTAAATAATACTCCACTAAAACTATCATTAAAGGGAATTCTGTATTCTGCATTGAAAAGCAGCAGATTATTATTATCTCTATCTCTGAAATCGAAGTCACTTCGCTCATAACCGCGCAGGGTATCTGCCCCACCTAAGTTATACTGTTCTGAACGAGGTAAGTCTGTTCTGGGATAGCTAATTCCTGCCTTAGCTCTTAAAGCAATTGCATGGTCACTAAAAGCCGGGAAATATTTTCTGCTGTCAAGATTGAACTTGGTAAATTCTACATCTCCACCGATAAAATCTCCAGCATGTTCTATATTAAAGTTATTGACTGAACCACTACGGGGGTGAAAGCTACCATCAGCAGTATTTCTATTAAAACCTAAGGTTAAAGAACGCAGACTTGTTTCAGTATCATCATCATCAACATCATCAAGCCATTCGATTTCTGAATCTTCCAATCTATATCTGAGTGAGGTTCTCCAATTACGGGGTAGGGGTCTACCTAAGGTAACACTACCACCACGTTTTGATTCCTCATATCTTTCATCATCAATATTGGTTCTTTCAGTTGTTGTGTCATAAAGACTGAAGCCAAATGAATACTGGGTATCCCATAAATATGGTTCATTAAAGTTTAGTGAATAGGTTGTTGTATCACCAAACTGCCATTTAGCAGCAATTCTCTGCCCTCTACCAAAGAGGTTTTCTTCACTGACATCAACAAAACCTAACCAGCCATCTTTAGAACTGTATCCACCACCAAAGTTAAGCCTTCCTGTTTGGGCTTCATCAAGTGAGATCACAAGTTTAGCAGTGTTTTCCTCGGGATCTACTCTTTCTAGTTCAGGACTGATATTTTCGAAATACTGCAGCCTAAGTAGGTTTTGATAACCCTGCTGAATATTTCTGATATTAACTACATCACCCTCTTTAATCGGTAGTTCTCTTAATATTACCTTGTCCTGGGTTTTTTCATTACCTTCGATTTCTATGCCAACAAGATAACCGGGGTTGATTTCTATATTAAGTACCCCTTCTTCAGAAACACTAACATCTTTATAACGGGCTAAAATATAGCCGTCATCCTGAATTTTTTCCTGCAGCTTTCTCAAATTTTCATTCATTTTACGGGCATTTAAAACCTTATCTACTTCAAGATCGAGAATTTCCAAAATCTCTTCTTGACTGTAAATCTCTTCATAGCCGCTGAGATTGATCTCATTAATCACCGGATTTTCTACAACTTCAAAAATCACATGGAGTCCATCCTCATAATTTTCAAAAACTATATTTACATCAGCAAAATAGCCGAGATCATAAATGGCCTGCATATCATCTCTTAGTGCATCCTGATCGGTCTGTTCTCCAACCTCGGTTTCAACCTGAGATAGGATATCGAAATCACTGACATAATCATTGCCCTCAACCGAAATTTTTGTTATCTCATCGATCGGAATCTGCTGGGCAGAAGCAGAGACCGTTACAAATGCAAATAGAATTAAACTTAAGATTAAAATCGTCTTTATTGACAGGGATTTTGCTTTCATTATATTCCTCCTAAAATTATATCTTTATTTTTCAAACTTATGATCATTAAAATCCAAACTCAGTTTCAATACTGATTTGATATTCATCATCTCCAACATAGCTTCCTTTAAGAGATGTTATATCGGTTAAACGGTACTGAAAAGAAATTTCACTTTCTCTGTCTTCACCCTCAGCAAAAAAGTTTGCATATTCTAGATAAAAGCTATCGGTAATATTTTTGCCGAGATAAATTGCAAATTCTCTTTCTAATCCATACTGAAAAGCATCTATTTCTATTCTATCCAGGGCAAAAGCCCTCTGGAAATCACTTTCTATTTCACTGATCACATCTTCCTGTAAAAATACATTCAATAGTCTAACCAGTTCCTGGAAGATGATATTCTCTATTCCTACCTCTTCATCACCTAAAATGGCAGAACCTAAGGCACCTCTTGTTGTCAAAAGATGTAATATCTCTTCTTCTGTCATTTCAGGAGTAGAGGTTAAGGTAATCCGCATATTATCTGCTGGTCCGGTTAAATTAATATTGATCTCCCTACCACCGGCATAGGTAACCGCATTAACCCTTAAGGTAGGTATGTTATCCTCATCAACCGGAGTGAAAATTGCCTGACCATTAACCAAATTAAAACGGGAATTATAGTAATTAAATACTCCCTGGTCACTGCGCAGCCGACCTTCCATTTCCAGAGCATCATCTCTTGTATTATCAAAATTAATATTTAGGCTCCCACTTTGAACCAGAACATTCATATTAGGATTACGAACTCTTACCTCATCTAAAGGTACAATATCTATATCAACCCTTGGTATAAAATCATCTTCATCAAACTGGGGCTCTGGCCAAACAAAGGGTATGCCAATCTCCATATTAAATGCTTCTAGGTCACCTGTTAGAACCGGATCTAATAAAGGCCCGGTAAATTCTCCCTCAAGATTAAACTCACCATCAACTGAACCCCTCAAGAAATAGAGCCTTTCTCCTTTAAGATCCAGATTCCAGGCATTCTCTTCTGCAAAAAGATCTATATTTCCCCTAACATCAAAATTACCATCTGCAAAATATCCATCCAGTCTCTGCACTATAACATTAGAGCGCCTTAATTCTATTAAAGCATTATAATCTCTGATCTGATGGGATAATCCAATATCAAGACTGCGGCCAGCAATCCTGATTTCTCCACCTAAAATTGCTTCTTCTATACTGCCATCAACCCTAACATTACCATCTATTTGCCCATCAGCTGTCATGTCTTCTGAGAAAAAGGAAAGTAAAAAGGCTATCGGCATTTCATTTATTTCACTATTTAAATTAAGCTCATCTTCTAAAATGGAATAACTACCCTCTAACTGCAGATTTCCACCCTGGGGAAACTCTATTCTTTCTTGAAGAGAAATAAAATTACCATCTGCAAAGCTAAGTTCACCTTCTAAAGATTTTACAGCTATTTCATTAAGAGTAATCTCTGTCAGACGGTGTTCTAGCTCCACTAATGGGGCATCTATACTACCACTAATACCACCCTCACAGGCAAAATTAGCGATCAAACTCAGATTATAATCGAACTGCTTGTAGACAAAGTCAATCGGAATATCAGCAGAACTGAAATTCAAATCAAGTTCTCTACCTGCTTGACCACCCAGTTCAAAGCGGGCGTTTTGATTTTCACTAAAACTCCCCTCGATATCAAGTTGGGCACTGATATCCTGGCCTTCTCCGGTGATTAAAGCCTGGCCATTTAAGATCATATCTTCGGCCAGCGGATAAAAACCGGCAAATTTCTCGGCAGTGTTTTTAACTGGAACATCTAAAAGCTCTAACTCCAAATCTGCTTTTTGACTGGTTCTTAGATCTGCTAACTCTCCACTGAGATCATAACTCCCCTGATCAAGCATAAATTCAAAGATCTCAACTTCCAAAATATCCTCTAATATTAAATAGCTAAAACTGTTATCAATAAATTCTATTTCTAAGTTTTGATAACGCAGAGAATCAGAAAAAAGACTAAAATTCAGCTGGGGTGAAAAGATATCACCTCTTAGTTCACCCTCCAGATCTATAACTCCACTTAAAGTATCAGCTCTTGGAATCACTTCCCCTAGGTACTGATTTAGCTCAAAATTATTCAGCTGATAATCGATTGCAAAACCATCCTGTTGATCATAGCTTCCAGCAGCATTAAAGACCAGATCCTGATGAGCTAAATTTAATTCCTCCAGTTCAAAACGGGAATTTTCTCTGCTTATTCTAGCATTAAAAGTTGAAAATTCAAATTCCTGAGCTTCAGCCATAAAAATAGTATTATCTGCCTCTAGAAAAAGATTAATATCTGGATCAAGCAGAGTACCAGCTAAAGCAAGTTCAATATTAACCGCTCCAGCTAAAGGTAGTTCCCTATCAATAATCTCAGCAAGATCATTATAATAAAAATTATCTGTATTAAAACTTAGATCTATTTCTGCTTCTGCAGCTTGAACTAAATTATTAATTCTACCTGAACCCCTCAGTTCTCCCTGATTAAGGTCAGCTGAAAATCTCTGCAGCTCCAGATTATGGTCTTCATAAACAGATCGCAAAGTTAAATTTTCTAAATGATAATTCTGATAACTAAGATATGACATTTCAGCAGTTAAACTGGCTCTAGGATTATTAAAACTACTGCTGATTGAACCTTCAAGATGGTCAAAAACCGTATTTAAATCAGCTAAAATTTCCTGCTCAAAACCATTTAAAGTGGCGATTAAAGTGGGATCAATATCCCGACCGGCATAACTTAAATCTAAAATTTCTTCGTTAAAATTAATTTCTCCACTGAGATCTATTCTACCGTAATCAGATTCCATTTTAAAACTGCTCAAATTTAATATTTCTTCATAATACCAGAAAGAAGAAAGAAAAGAAAATTCTTTATCATCGCTGAGCCTTAGATCTAGACTTAATTCTCCAGTTGAAGAAAGGTCTCTATCTCCTGTATAAATCCCAGCAGTATCTATTAAAAAATCAAGCTCTTTAGCACTATCTGCCAGCAGTATATCTAAAGCAGCATTATCTATTTCAAATTGCTCAATTAAATTCTGCAGCTGCTGATTTAATTTAAGCTCTTCAGCTTCTGCTTTTAAAAGATAATTCCTGTTATTATAGTTATAGTTACCTTTTAAGTTAAGCTCTCCACCATCAGCAAAGTTAAATTGACCTGAATCAAGAAATATATTTTCTTCTAAAAGTCTAAACTCAAAACTACTCGCTGCTATTTCAAAATCCAAAGCTGTAGAAAGATTATTGGCTTTTAAATCCAGACTTCCTTTGTCTGGACTATTGTCTTCTCCCTGAACAGCTAAATTAAAATCAAAGATGCCCTCTTCTATATATTCTGCTAAAAAATCATAGTCAAGTCTAAAAGCATCAGCAGAAGCCTCAATTTCAAAACTACCATCTAAACTATATTTAAAAGCAAGTTGAATAATATTATTATCTATATCGATCAAATTCTTAGCAAAAACAGCCCTAAATTCGGGGCCATCTAACAAAAGATCTCCCTGGGCCAGGCTGAAGAGAAAATCTTCTCTCTGCTGACCTGCCTCAGTTTGATATTTATAATTAGCAGGCAGCTTCAGATCTTCCAGCCCTATTTCTGCATTATAGTTTTGAATACTACCCTCTGCTAAAGTGATCTGCCCTTTAAAAGCTGCCCGTCCCTCAAGCTTATCTGCTTCCAATTCTAGCTCAGCTAAATTATAATTTTGAAGTTCGATATACTGCCTGAGTTGGGCTAAATCTATTTGAGAAGTATTTAAATAAAAATCTGTCTGCTGAGCTGACTGTTTTAAATTAAGCTCTAATTTATCTAAATTAAAAGCACTTATATTTTGTCCATCAGGCAGCAGTACTTCTCTAAGCTCAATCTCCGAACCGAAATTAAGTTCAAACTCTTCTCTAGAACTGGCTCTTAAACCCAGATTAAAAGAGCTTAAACTGAAATCATAATCTTCCAGCCTTGAATGGAGAACAGAATCTTCAATATTTAAATCAAAATTGGCCAAAAAAGCAGGTAATTTAAGTTCTGCAGCTCTCTCTGCCAGTTGAGTTTCTAATTCTTCTTGCTCTAAATCATCAGGAGCAGGATCATCGGCAGGCAACTCAAAATCAAGCTGCTCGATCTCAATTACCGCATTTTTTAAACCGATAAATTCGATTCCGATAAAACCATTATCCCGTCTGAAGTTTAAACTGTAATCAAGCTCAAACTCTTCGGCTCTAAATGAATTACCGAGTTCATCACTGTACTCAAATTCTTTAAGGTTAATTCTATTCAGAGGCCATAAAGAAATGGATTCAAAAGCAATATCGCCGCCAATTTCTCTTTCCAGAAGAGCAATAATATCATCTTCAAAAAATCTTGGCAGGCCTGATAAAAGGCTAAAAACATAAGCAGCCAGGATTAAAAATATCAGAACACCAATTAGATATTTAATTTGCTTATCCATTTAAAAACCTCCACTAATCAGAATTCCCTTCCTTTAACCTAATTGTTATCTTCACCTGCTTCTGAGTCTGCCTCGTTTTCTCCTTGGAAATTTTCTTCAGAACTATCTTCTTCATCAACTTCGATTTCTGCAGTTGGCTCAGAATCATCTTCTTCAGCCTCTTCATCTAAAGCCAGAATATCTATATCTAAATTGAGGCTTCCTTCAAGCACATAATCTGTGGCATATCTTTCTCTGATTTCTTCTTCCTCAGCGATTTCTGGATGTGGCTCGACTTCTTCATCATTTTCAGGTTCACGCTCAGGTTCTGGAATCTCATCTTCATCTACTGCTTCCTCACCACCTGGTGCTTGGTCACTACTTTCTAAATATTCTGAGCGGGAAAAAGCTGGATAAAGCTGTAAGATCAGATCATTATTATCTGGACTATCAAGATAGCTCTTAAGCATTGATTCAAAGCTTGTATGACCGGAAATTTCTGCTCTTCCATTTGAACTGCTCTGCAGCTGACTGCTATTTTCAAGCCTGGCAGTTTCCCCTGTAAATCCACCATCTATAAAGAGGGTGGCCAGACCTGGCTCAACATCTTCAGGTATCTGGAGGCTGACAACTTTAGTTTCGGTTCCATCCCGGTAACGATGTAGGGTTACCTCTACCTCAAGTTCATCACCTGGATATACTTCATCATTTAAAACCTCAGCTTCTTGAATTAAAGCAACACTATCTGATTTATCTATGTCAATTTCTAATCTAATATCTATTAGATTGATTTCTTTAAAAGGATTGGTAGTTATTAAATTAATAAGTCCGGCAAAATCATTTAAAGAAACCATCGCAATATCATTGCGGCTGTAATACATATCTGATGACTCTACCTGTAAATCGGGTAAACCTCTCCCCATTATTTTTAAATTAGAGCGAGCTGTTCCAGGACCGATTCTATCCAAAGCGGCATCGATCGACTGAAGAGCTGCACTATTGGCTAAACCTGGGAAAAGAGATTCATCATTGATAATCTGTAAGCTAACTTCTTTTGCTAACTCCCCATCTTCAGTAATTGAAACATAAAGAGGGATTATCCTGGGAAATTGACCTATTCTGCCGGCTATACCAGCCCCTCTATCCTGGGTTATAGAGCCGATTAAAGTCTGATAAGGAGAACTCATTTTAAAAGGTGCCTGCATACTTGGAATTACTTCATGTACAAAGGCCCTACTTAGAAGATAATTTACATCTCCCCGATTTGTAAACTGATGAGCAAAAGCAATAATCTGATTTTCATCTACATAACTAACAGTTCCAGTTGAGCCGACATTGATATCTCCTCTAACAAGCTGAACTGCTATGGCATCTCCTGCTTTAAGATCATCATGTTCCTCTTCTTCATCCATTACGCCGGGACTTACAAAAACATCTAAATCTAATTCTTCCATGTCTTTTTCTAATCTTTTTAAAGCCCGACCACTCATACCACTAACCATCAAAGGTGTGTTTGCTCTAGCGAGATTTTCAGCTAAAGAAATTGATTCACTTCCTAGCTGTTCTTCCTCTTCTAATTTATCTTCGATTTCTCCTTCAAATTCTTCATCAAAAAATTGATCTTCATCAAGTTCTTTATTTTCTAAAAGCTCCAGCATTTTTTCGATTGGGGTTACCAAACCATAGCGGTGGTCACTAAAATTCCAGCCATAACCGATAGCACCAATTAATTTATCATCAACATAGATTGGACTACCACTCATCCCGGAAGCAACCCCACCGGCAGCTTCCATTTTTTCTCCACTTACTTTGATCAAAATTAAATTATGGTCAAAATTTCTGTTTCTAGTTACACTAATGATTTCAACCGGGAATTCTTCAACCTCTGTACCCCTAAAAACTGTTTTACCATAACCACTCATACCTGGTTCTACATCTTCTAAAGGCATTATATCTTCAGCTGCTGCTGCAGCAATTGATAGGCTTAAAATCATTATAGTAGTAAGTAAAAATACAAATAAAACTTTTTTATTCTTCAAAATATCATTCCTCTCCAGATAGATTTAAGAAGAGCTTCCTTTATCTCCCGTACTTAAAACATTAGATATCTTATCCAGTTCTGATAATGCATGACCTGTACCTTCTGCAACACAAATAAGGGGGTCATCAGTTACAAAAGCTCCAACTTCTGTATTGGCTGAGATAAATTTATCTATTCCTTTTAAAAGAGCTCCTCCACCTGTTAATATTATCCCTTTTTCAACTATATCACCAGAAAGTTCTGGTGGTGTTTTCTCTAAGACTCTTCTGGCAGCATGAGCAATATTATCTAAAAGCTCTCTAAAAGCCTTTTGGGTTTCTGCACTAGTAATTTCTATATGGCGTGGTAAACCGGTCATCAAATCCCTGCCCTTAACTTCATAACTCTTTTCAAGCTCAGGATCTGCAGTGCCGATATTGATCTTTATCTCCTCAGCAGTAGACTCACCGATTACAAGATTATAGTGTTCTCTAACAAAGCGAACTAAGGCTTCATTAAATTTATCTCCCCCTACTCTAATCGATTCACCGGTGACTATTCCTCCCAGTGATAAAACTGCAATTTCGGTAGTTCCACCACCAATATCGATTATCATATTACCTTCTGCTTTTTCTATCTGTAGTCCGGAACCGATGGCTGCTGCAATAGGCTCTTCTATCAAAAAGGCCTGTCTAGCTCCTACCTGAAGTGCAGCTTCAAGTACAGCCCTGCTTTCAACACCTGTAACACCTACCGGAATACAAACCATGATCAGGGGCTTAATAAAACGGCTTTTTACCCCAACTTTTTTTAAAAAGCTCTTTAACATTAACTCTGCTACTTCAAAATTTGCTATAACACCATCTTTTAATGGTCTAACAACCTTAATATGATCTGGAGTTCTTCCTAACATCCTTCTTGCTTCTTCCCCAACCGCAATCACACTATCACTTTTAGTGTTGATAGCAACAAAAGAAGGTTCCTGTAGTACTATCCCTTTATTTTCTTCATAAATAATTACTGTAGCTGTTCCAAGATCAATTGCAATTTTTTTGCTGAATTTATTCAAAATTTTTGTAAACATAAATGCCCCTTTCACTAGCTAAAAGCTTAGTTAAATTTATAATCTACCCATTATATTTAATTTCTCTAAAAAAGAGATAATTCCTGCTAATCAAGCTCTGCTTCTCCAGAACGAATCAGTGCTTCTTTGGTTAAAAGCGGGCCAAATATTTCAGTTATGGCAGCAGTTAAAATAACCAAATTAAAAATCATTAAAGCTGTTTCGGGAACCTGAGGAAAGTGTTTTTGAACCGAAAACGCAAGTGCAATTGCTACTCCTCCCTGAGGTATCAATCCCATTCCAATATATTTTTTAACATTGATACTAGCATCTGAGAGTCGTCCTGCCAGATATGCTCCCCCTACTTTGGCCAGAATTCTGGCTGTAAGAAAAACAAGGGCCGTAGAAATAAAAGCCCAAGATGCCATTTGACTAAAACGGATTTCAGCACCTGCAAAAATAAAAAACATTGCGTAAAGTGGGATTGTTAGGGTATCTAGATACTCAGATATCTGGAGATTTTTTTCGGCAAAATTTCGAATGGAAAAACCTACCGCCAGGTTGGAGATCAGAGAAGAAAGTCCGAAAAAAAGACTTAAAGCTGAGCTCAAGACAACTGCAGTTATAATACTGATAACCTTTTTTGTTTTATCATCAACATAGCTAATATAGTGTTGGGCAGCATAACCGATACCCAAACCAAGTCCTGCAGCAGCAATAATTTGCAAAAACGGTATTAATAAAACATCTATCGATAAAATCGCTCCTCCACCCTCTATCATCAGTACAGCCAAAGGGCTTAAAAGACCAAAGATAATCAAAGCTAAAGTATTATCCAGACCAACAACAGCCATCAAAGTAGAACTTAAAGGACCTTCAGCATTATATTCTTTGAGCACCATGACGGTTGAAGCAGGTGCTGAAGCAGCTGCAATCGCTCCCAATAAAATTGCTGCATAAAGTGGTACTCCGATCAGATAAACTGCCAGGGTTGAAAAAATCACCGCAGCCAAAGCTTCAACCAGAGCAATTATATAAATGTTTTTACCCAACCTTTTAAAGGTCCGAATCGACAATTCACTTCCGATGGTAAAGACTATAAAGGCTAGGGCTATCTGGGTAATATAGTCAAGCTTAAAAACCAAAAATTCATACCAGTGATGAAATTCATTTTCTAAAAAGGGCAGCAGCCCTAAAATATCAGGTGAAATTAAAATACCAAATAGAACATATCCGACCACAATTGGTAAGCTGTATTTTTTAGAGACGACCACTGCTAGCAGTGATAAAAACAAAAAGAATGCCAGCAAATATATAGCCCTTGTCTGAAGTTCATTTAACTGTAACCAGTGTTCAAGTTGATAAAGTTCAGAAGAGTTTGCTATTATATTTTCCATTTTCACACCTCATTATATAATATAAATCTTAAAAAAAGATTAAAATTATCTTTTTTACTCACTACCTGGCAAAAATTTTCGAATTATTTTCGCTCCTCTTCTTCAGTTGCTTCATCAAGTAGATAATGCAGCAGCTGTGAACGCTCAATAAAACCCCTTAAATAACCCTTATCATTGACCACAAAAAGTAGAGATTCCTTGTTTTCAAGCATCATTTCTGCTATTTTTTTCATATTGCTCGATTCTCTAACCGCATCCCGATTTTTGGACATATATTTTTCTACCTTCTCATCTTTAACATATTTTAGGTTTTCTACAGCTTCGTTGACCTCATAAAATAGTCTGCTGCTGTCTATAAAACCAAAGCTTTCCGGGATAATATTTTTTAAAATATTGTTGCTGTAAATCGTGCCGATAAAGATGTTTTGATGATCAACCACCGGCAGCACAGACAGCTCCGATTTATACATGTTTTTTATAACTTTATCTATACTATCATCAGGTGAAACAGAATTCATGGTTCTGATCATATATTTTCTAACCCTGCTCAATCTCTACACCTCCAGTTTTTCTATCTTCAATCTCTCAAGACAGTGACGGTAATCATCACGGCTTTCTAAATAGATTTCTCTGTTTTCAGAGATCCATAATGCTGCAGCTCCGGCATGTAAATTGGCTTCAAGAAAATCAAAAGAATTTTTAAATATATAATCTAAAAAGGCAGTGTTATAGGCATCACTGGCCCCAAGCCAGTTAACTATACAGTAATCTTTAGGGCTGAGCTGATAAACATCTCCTTTTTGATCAAAAAGCAGTCTATCACAGTGGAAGGGAATCATTACATATTTGGCCCCTCTGTTTTGAATTTCGCGGCCCATTTTTATATATTCCTCCCTACTTTCTATTTCAACATCTAAAATGCTTTTGTGATGTTTAAAATAGGGGGCTACAATATCAGGCCCTGCTTCTAAAGCCAGTTTAAGAGCTTCTCCACTTGCCTGCAGCATAACTGTTTTATCTTTTTCTTTGGCGATCTCTATTAAGCGCCGATAAATATCGAAATCTACCCCATCAGGTAAAGATCCTGAAATTAAAATATAGTTGCTTTCAGAAATAGACCTTTTAAAACGGATTAAAAGTTCTTCAACCTCTTCTTTTTCTACATGAAAGGTATAGTCATTAAATTGGGTATATGTTGCAGGGTCTTTACCAATGATTTTGACGTTATTTCTGATCTCACTATCTGTATGGATATAGTTGCTGATAACATCATACTTTTGAACCATCTTTTCGAAAAATAAACCCTGTTTCCCTCCGATAAAACCTATGTTTTGCACATCCTTGTAGCCAAGTGCCTTAAAATTAACTGCACTTATTAAACCCTTACCACCAGGATAAATTTTGAGATCTTCGGAATCATAAATAAACTTATTCTGCATCACCTCATGTTTATCAACAAAATATTCTCTATCAATGGCAGGATTTAAGGTCACTGTTGTAATCAAAATCTTCACCACCCTTATATTTTTGTCATATTAAACAGAAAACCGCTGAAATATCAGCGGCAGGTTATCTTAGTCAGATATTTTTTTTATTTCAGCTCCAACCGAACTGAGCTTTTTTTCTATATTTTCATAACCACGCTCAACATGGTAAATATTACTTACTTCTGTTTTTCCTTCAGCAGCCAGTCCAGCCAGAATAAGTGCAGCTCCTGCCCTAAGATCTGTAGCTTTAACCTCAGCTCCGGTCAGACGACCTGGTTTGATTATTGCACTGTGTCCATCAATTTTTATCTTAGCTCCCATTCTCTTCAACTCATCTACATGCATAAAACGGTTTTCCCAGACCGTCTCAATAATCATACTTGTCTCATCTGTCTGGGTTAAAAGGGCCATCATTTGGGACTGCATATCGGTTGGAAAACCCGGATAGGGCAGTGTTTTAACATCAACTGATCTTAAATCACCATTAGCTTTGACCCTCACTCCAGCTATATCTTCCTCAACTATAATCCCCATCTCATGCATTTTAGCAATAAGGGGTTTAACGTGTTCTGTTAAGACATTACGGACAAATATATCGCCTCCGGTAATCGCAGAGGCTATCATATAGGTGCCTGCTTCTATGCGGTCAGGGATGATCCTGTGTTCTACCCCGTGCATTTTATCTACACCTTCTATTTTTATTACATCAGTTCCCACACCTTTTATATTTGCTCCCATTACTGTTAAAAAGTTAGCTAGATCAACTATTTCTGGTTCTCTAGCTGCATTTTCTATAGTTGTTTTACCTTCAGCTCGGCTGGCAGCTATCATAATATTAATGGTAGCTCCCACACTTGGATAATCAAGGTAAATATCTGCTCCCTTTAAATTGTCTGCTTTGACCTCAACAACTCCATGGTCAAGTCTGACATCCGCTCCCAGAGCTCTAAAACCTTTAAGGTGTAAATCGATCGGTCTATTACCTATATTACAGCCCCCGGGCAGAGTTGTTCTGGCATGTCCTTCTTTGGCCAGCATCACTCCAAGTATATAATATGAGGCTCTCAATGTCCGTGCCAAATCATGATCGGCCTCACTTTTATAAACCTTAGTTGGATTAATTTTTATCTGATGTTCTTTTCTTTCTACCTCAGCCCCCATATCTTCTATAATTCTACAGAGGTTGGTTACATCTCTCAATCTCGGTATATCTTCTAAAACCGAAGTTGAATCTGCCAGTAAAGCAGATGCTATAATTGGTAAAGCAGCATTTTTTGCTCCCCCAACTTTAAGCTCACCTTGTAGTGCATTTTCGCCTCTAATTAAATATTTTCCCACCTCTAAAAGCTCCTTTCTGAATTTTGCCTTTAAAGGCCGCCTCAAAAAATCATCTATAATCTATTTGATTTCTATTTTTTACCTGCAGCCTGTACAGCTTGTACCTGTTAATTTATCAAATATACCGGGTTTTTTATAATTCACCTTTTCTTCCGGTGCTTTTTCCATTAATTGCTCCCAGCAGTCCTTACAGAGTGTTGTTCCTGCATTCTTTATAATATTATCAGATACGCCCTTCTTTTGCAACTTTTCTTGGCGATCTTCAATCCTACCAAGCTGGTAGTTTACTGCATCATTTCCAGCAACTGCTAGAGCTACATTTCCCCGGAAATCTGGGGAATTTTTACGGGTAAATCTAACTCCCAGTTCTCTTGCCCATTCTAGATATTTATTTATCTCATTTTTGTCCATATCTCCTCTAATAATCAGTTTTTTAGCTTCTTCTTTTTCTAGAAGTTCTCTGATTTCAGGATAAACTGCATTTTCTTGGAGCTGTTCTTCAACTAAATAGCCCATAATCCGTTCTTCAAACTCACCTAAATAACGAGTTTTTTCTCCCTTTTTTAATTCAGGAGAACCAAAAGCACCTTCCCGGGCGGTTTTTTCTAATTTGCTTTCTCCATTATTGTTTTGCATCTTTAGTACCTCCTTGCTTTATTTTATCATTTATTATTTTTAATTCAAAATTTTCTTTGCTAGGTAATTGCTCAGCTTAAATTATAGTATAAAATAAAGTAAAGATCAAAAGTTTCAGCAAGAAAAAGAACTCCCCTGTAAACAGAGGAGTTTGCTAAAATAACTATTTTAAAAGAGAAGCTAACTTGAAGTTTAAAGACCTGTATAACCATGGTCATGATGACCGGCGGCCTTTAGTCTGGCTACAGCTCTTTCGTAAGCTGCTTCGGCTCTGGCGAAATCAACCTTTTCATGATCTTTTTCCAGCTTTTCTTCTGCTCTCTCTTTAGCTCTTTTTGCTCTTTCCACATCAATCTGATCAGGAGTTTCGGCAGTTCTGACAACCAGATTAATTCTATCCGGCTGGACCTCCATAAAACCATCACTGATCGCGATTTGAGTTTCTTCTTCATCTTTGGAAATCCTTACAACTCCAATTTTCATTGCAGTTACTAAAGGCGCATGTTTTGGTAGAATACCAATTAATCCGTCAATTGCTGGCCCTTCTAACTTATCGATTTTGTCACTAAAAATTATTTTCTGTGGTGTAACTACATCAAGTTGAATTTTAGGAGCTTCAGCCATTTTTATTCACCTTCTTCTAACCTTTTGGCTTTTTCAACTGCATCCTCTATCGTACCTACCATATAAAAAGCTTCTTCAGGTAGATCATCATAACGACCTTCCAGGATTCCTTTAAATCCTTTAATGGTCTGTTCTAACTCTACATACTGACCGGGAGTACCTGTAAACTGTTCAGCAACAAAGAAAGGCTGAGATAAAAATCTCTCAATTCTTCTTGCCCTGTTTACAATTGTTTTATCTTCTTCAGAAAGCTCATCCATACCTAAAATTGCTATAATATCCTGAAGGTCCTTGTATTCCTGCAGTATTTCCTGTACCTGACGGGCTACATTATAGTGTTCTTTCCCCAGAATTCTGGGATCTAAGATATTTGATGTAGAATCAAGTGGATCTACAGCAGGATAAATACCTTTTTCCACAATATCTCTCGAAAGAACCGTTGTCGCATCAAGGTGAGCAAATGTCGTTGCAGGAGCAGGGTCAGTAAGGTCATCAGCAGGTACATAAACAGCCTGTACAGATGTGATAGAACCTTTTTTGGTTGAAGTAATCCTCTCCTGAAGGGTACCGACATCATAAGCTAAGGTCGGCTGATATCCAACAGCAGAAGGCATCCTACCTAAAAGAGCAGATACCTCTGAACCAGCCTGAATAAAACGGAAAATATTATCGATAAATAATAATACATCCTGACCGGCTTCATCACGGAAATATTCAGCCATTGTTAAACCTGTTAAACCAACCCTCATTCTCGCACCAGGTGGCTCGTTCATCTGACCAAATACCATGGCCACTTTATCTAAAATATCGGCTTCCTGAAATTCCAACCAGAGGTCATTACCCTCTCTGGTTCTTTCTCCTACTCCAGAAAATACGGAATAACCACCATGCTCAGTAGCTATGTTATTGATTAATTCCTGAATAAGTACAGTTTTACCAACACCTGCACCACCGAACAGACCTACCTTACCACCTCTTGTGTAAGGGGCCAGCAGATCAATTACCTTAATTCCTGTTTCAAATAATTCAGTTGAAGTTTCTTGCTCATCAAACTTAGGTGCTGGACGGTGAATCGGGTGTCTTTTATCTGTTTTAACCTCACCTCTGTTGTCAATAGTATCTCCAAGCACATTAAATACTCTACCCAAAACAGCCTCTCCAACTGGAGCACTGATTGGATCACCCTGATCAACAGCTTCCATTCCTCTAACGAGTCCATCTGTAGAAGACATTGCAACTGAACGAACTCTATTATCACCAAGCTGCTGCATTACCTCACAGGTTAAATTAATTCCTTTTTCTTCTTCCTTTATAGTTATGGCATTGTAGATTTTAGGTAAATCTCCCCCGGGAAACTCTATATCAACAACCGGACCAATTACCTGAACTACTTTACCAATGTTCTGGTCACTCACTCAAATTCCTCCTTTATTAAAACTTTATTTAAGCGCTTCTGCTCCACCAACAATCTCTGTTATTTCTTTAGTGATTTCTGCCTGGCGAGCTCTATTATATTTTAAAGTTAAATCATCTATCATTTCACTGGCATTTTCTGTTGCAGAATCCATTGCGGTCATCCGGGCTCCAAATTCACTGGCTTTTGATTCTAAAAGTGCAGAATAAATCACATTGATCAAATACTGTGGTAAAATATTATCAAAAACCTCAGTTGGAGAAGGTTCAAAGATATAATCCACATATTTTTTTGTTATTTCTTCTTCATCTTTTTCTTCAGCTTTTTTGCCACCCCGAGTTTCCATTTCTAACTCTGAGAATTTTTCTACCGGTAAAAGCTGCATATTTTTTACCGACTGACTGATTGCAGAATTAAAATGAGTATAAATCATGCTCACTTTTTTTACATCACCTGCTAAAAAATAATGCATAACCTCTTCGGCAATATTGTTCGAAAAACCATAGCCTGGATAATCATCAAGCTGTACATATTCTGCAATTATATCCGCATTTAACCTGCGAAAATAGTCTCTTGCCTTACGCCCCATTACGATTAAAGACGCATCTTCTTTTTTTACAAGTTCTTCTGCCTCTTTAATCACCTTATTATTATAGGCTCCACAGAGTCCTCTATCACCTGTAATAACAATCACCAGATGGCTGCCCTCTTCAAATTCTTCTAAAAGTGGATGGGTTTCTTCTGAGGTTCTGGTGAATACTCCTCTGAGAACCTCAACAGTTTTGTTAAAAAAGGGCCTTGCATCTTCTGCTCTATCCTGAGCATTTTTCAGTTTGGCAGCAGCAACCATTTTCATGGCCCTTGTAATTTTCTGGGTGTTTTTTACACTGCCTATTCTCCGCTGAATATCTTTCATATTCTGCATTGTTATTTCACCTCAGCTTCCTCTGCTTCGGCATCAGATTCTGTTAAAGATTCATCCATATCAACAATCGTTTTCTTTTTAACTTCAAATATATCTTTAAAATCTTTAACCGCTTTTTCAATATTTTCTTTGAGTTCATCTGTCAGTTTACCTTTTTCTTTAATTTCCTGTCCTATTTCTGGCTGGTTATTGGCCAAATATTCCAGAAATTCAGCTTCAAAGCGCTGCAGGTTATCAACAGGTAGATCATCCAAAAATCCATTTACAACAGTATATATGACAATAACCTGATTTTCTACATCCATGGGAGAATACTGATCCTGTTTTAAGATCTCAACTATTCTTTCTCCCCGGGCCAGCTTTTGCTGGGTAGCTTTATCAAGATCAGACCCAAACTGTGAAAACGCTTCAAGTTCACGGTACTGGGAAAGGTCAAGCCTTAAAGTACCAGCAACATCCTTCATCGCTTTAATCTGAGCATTACCACCAACTCTGGACACAGAAATACCAACATTAACAGCTGGTCTAACACCTGAGAAGAAAAGCTCACTCTCAAGATAGATCTGTCCATCAGTGATAGAAATAACGTTGGTAGGAATATAGGCGGAAACATCTCCGGCCTGTGTTTCAACGATAGGTAGAGCTGTAAGTGAGCCCCCACCTTCTTGATCGTTTAATTTCGCTGCTCTCTCTAAAAGACGGGAGTGTAAGTAAAATACATCCCCTGGATAAGCCTCACGTCCAGGTGGTCTTCTTAAGAGAAGTGACATTGCCCGGTAGGCAACAGCATGTTTAGAAAGGTCATCATAAACAACAAGTACATCTCTATCATCTTCATACATAAAGTGTTCTCCCATCGCACAACCTGCATAGGGAGCAATATATCTGATTGGAGCCGACTCACTAGCAGTAGCAGATACCACTATAGTATAGTCCAGGGCCCCTTCTTCTTCCAACCTTTTGGTAAGTTGAGCTACCGTTGAATTTTTCTGTCCAATGGCCACATAAATACAGATTACGTCATTATCTTTCTGGTTAATAATTGTATCAATACCAATTGCTGTTTTACCGGTCTGACGGTCACCGATAATTAATTCACGCTGACCTCTACCAATCGGTGTCATAGCATCAATTGATTTTAAACCTGTCTGCAGTGGAACCTCAACAGGCTGACGTTCAACCACCCCTGGTGCTTCTGATTCTACGGGACGATATATATCACTTTCAATAGAACCCTTGCCATCTAGTGGCTGACCAAGTGGATTAACCACTCTTCCTAAGAGTTCTTCACCAACCGGAACCTCAACAACTCTTCCGGTCCTTTTTACATCGTCACCTTCTTTTACCTTGGTTTGATCACCAAGCAAAACTACTCCAATATTATCTTCTTCTAAGTTCAATGCCATCCCAAAAACTCCATTGGGAAATTCTAGCAGCTCTCCTGCCATGGCATCTTTAAGTCCGTAGACATGGGCAATACCATCTCCAACATCGAGAATAGTACCAACACCCACGGACTCCATTTTTTGTCCATAATTTTCTATTTCTTTTTTTATAATGGAACTAATTTCTTCCGGTCTTAATTTCAAATTAATTCACCCCTAGCTTACTTACTGGAATTGATTCGATTTTCTGCTGTAACCTTTTGAGATCATAAAGCAAACTGCCGTCGATTATGTAATCTCCAACCTTGATCTTAAGGCCAGCTATAATACTTTGATCAACTACATTGAAAATCCTGATATTATAATCTAAAATTTGATCAAGTTTTGCCTGCAGTTTTTCTTTTAATTTCTCATTTAATTCCACAGCAGATGTTACTTCAACATCTAAAATCTTTTCTTCCTGATCAACAAGCTGCTTAAATTCATTAATAATTGACTTTAAATGATACTCTCTTCTTTTTTCAATTAAAATATAAAGAAAGTTGAGAACATCCTGATTTAATTCATCAGTAAAAATCTTTTCCATAACCCGCTTTTTTTCTTTGGGCAGTATCCTCTGGTGGAAAACAACATTTCTTAAATCCTCGTTTTCCTCCAAAACCTGCCAGAATTCTTCTAAAGTTTCTTTAAAATCTATAAGCCTCTCTCTTTCTTTACCCAGAGCAAAAAGACCGCGGCTGTATCTATTAGCTGCTTCGTTTATCATTGTATTTCACCCAGTTTCTCAGCATCAAGCTGGTCGATAAATTGATCTATCATCACCTGGTGCTTGTCTTCATCTAATTGCTCCTGGATTAATCGATTGGTAGCCAAAATTGTCATAGAAGCTACTTTATTTCTTAATTCTGCCATAGTTTCTTTTTTGGCTTTTTCTATCTCTGCCAACTTTTTCTGCTTGATATTTTCTGCTCTTTTTTCTGCTTCTTTAACAATATTTTTAGCCTTTTGATTGGCCCTATCTTCAGCCCTATCAATAATTGACTGGGCTTCATTATGAGCTTCTTTTAATTTATTTTGATATTTTGCTTTTAGTTCTTTTGCCTCTTCGCGCATTTTTTCAGCCTCATCTATCTCACTGTTTACATGGGCTGCCCTTTTATCTAAAATCTCTTTTATTGGTGAATAGAGATATCTTTTTAGCAAATACATTAAAACGAAGAAGTTGAATACCTGCCACAACATTGTAGTGTTAATATTAACCAAGAGAACATTCACCTCCTGAAAGATAATTTGGCTTCAAGCTATACTCAGAATCCTGTATTATTAAAATTACTGCCTTGATTAGCTGAGCATTTAAATCACAACTCTAAATCACAACACTATACACTATCTACATTACTAAAATATATATTTCTAAAATCAGCTGCAGGCTATTTGTCCTGCAGACCAGATAATTTTCTCCAACCCACCAGTAATTTGATGGGCTGTATTAAATAATAAAGATAATTCCTCAATACAGCAAAGCAATATTAAGTCAGGAGAATAATCTCCCGACTTAATAATCTACTAAATACTATATTGTAAAGATTAAAACAATGGCAATAACCAGTGAGTAAATACCGGTTGACTCAGCAACAGCCTGACCTAAAAGCATAGTAGTAATGATATTACCTCTTGCTTCTGGATCTCTTGCTACAGATTCAACGGCTTTACCAGCAGCATAACCCTGACCAATACCAGGACCAATACCTGCAATCATTGCAAAACCTGCTCCTAAAAGTGCTGATGCTCTAATAATAGTTTCAATAACTTCTGGTGAAAATTCTACCATTATAGTTTCCTCCTTTCAGTAATAAAAAAACAAAAAATTATTTATACCTGTCAAATTGACTTTGAAAAGTATCTTTTAACAAATCCTTAACCGACAAAAGCAAAACAGTAAATTTAATCATAAACAAACCTACTGCAGCAGCTAAAAAATTAAGACTGGGATTTCTGGCTGCTGTGAATAAAACAAGAAAATAAAGTCCATATTCTGCAAAATACCTATTCCTAATAAACTTCTCTGCACTTTCCATATCCATGTTAAGTGCCCTTATTATGTTATTATATTTTAATCTTAAAAGAAGGGTTGCAACTACAAGACCAAAGACAAAACCAAGTAAAGATTCCATATCTCCAGCTGCTATGGCCGAGATAATCGGCAAAAGAGCGATCAAATAAGTGGTTTTCAAAATCTTCTTCTGCAGTTTTTTTGGATCTTTAATTTCTTTCATTTATAATCTCCTCAGTCATTCTCAAATGATTTTTACTTCTTTTAAGGATTAAAAACTTAAAAATTAAGCAATAAATTTAGATGTGTTAAATACCAAAAATCAAGAAAATAGCAATAATCAAAGAATAAATCCCAGTTGAACCGGATACAACCTGTCCTAATAACATGGTTGTGATTATTGCACCTCTGGCCTCAGGCTGTCTTCTCACCGCTGTGGTAGCTTTACCAGCAGCATAACCCATTCCTATTCCAGGACCAACACCTGCTATCAAGGCCAGGCCTGAAGCAACAAAAGAGGCTATAGTAATTATACTTTCAGCTACTTCTGGACTAAATTCTATCATATAAAGTTTCCCCCTTTCTGGAAACTAAAAATCTCATTATGTTTTGGCCACTGAAATATATGCTATGGCAACCATACCATAGATAAAGCCCTGAATTAAACCAACAAAAAGGTCAAACCACAAATGCAGTGGGACCGGTATAATCGGTGGAGCAGCCTGATAAATCAAGCTTACAATAATCAAACCACCTATGATATTACCAAATAGACGGAAAGAATGAGAAATTGGCTTTGCCAGTTCTCCAATTATGTTTATCGGCAGTAAAAATATTACCGGCTCAGCATAACTTTTTAAATAACCAAATAATCCATATTCTTTGATTCCCTGCTGCTGTACAACAATAAAGACCACTAAAGCAAGACCCAAGGTTAAATTTAGATCAGCTGAAGGACTGGTTAAACCAGGAATCACGATTATAATGTTGCTTAAAGTAATATAGATAAATATAGTGGCGATAAAGGGCAGAAATTTCCATCCTTCTCCAGGTAACATTGGCTCTATCTGACCGTGAATAGCTTCAATCAATAATTCAGCCACATTCTGCTTTTTATTCGGTCTGATTTCCAACTTAGTTGTCAGATATTTGACCCCGATTAAAATAATGATCATTGTTAACCAACCAACTAAAAGAGTATCAGTAACAGGAAGGTTTTGATTACCAAATATATAAAATTGTACCGCTGGACCTGGACTCAATATAATTCCTCCTCTCCTAATAATAATTTAGTCTTTTCTTTTTTTAGTCATCAAACGTGGAAATAAGCAGTTTATAAACAGTATAAAAACCGGCTCCTAAACCAACTAGAAGTCCAGTTAATTTAAACAATAATTCAAAATTTAAAAGGTAATCGATAAAATAACCAAAAGCAAAACCAATTCCCCCAGATATAATAATGATCAGACCTACCTGGGTTAAAAGTGACAGAGCTCTTAAAATTTGATTCCAATTATTTTTATCCATATAATCTTACCTTTTCAATATTTTATTACAGATTAATTCAATATGCAAGTAACTTTGTGAAAAAAACAACAATATCCTTAAATTCGCAATTTTCTTGCAATTGCTATGTTTGGCTGTCTTCCAGAGAACGCCCGTCTTTAGGGATTTTAACTGAAAAAAGTCCCAGCTTTCTGGCTCCTAAAATAATCATTAAAATAACTGCTGCAAAAATTAAAAAGGCAGAATTGAACTGAAATCCATTAATTATAACTGCTACTGCTCCTAAGACCAGGCTGAGTATATAAACTGAAATTACAGCCTGTTTCTGGTTCATGCCAATTGCCAGGAGACGGTGATGAATATGGCCCTGGTCTGCTTCCCCAATTGGGCGATCATTAAAAACTCGCCTGATTATGGCAAAGGTTGTGTCTAAAATTGGAACTGCTAAAGCCAGCATGGGAACAAAAATTGTAACTGCAGCTGCACTTTTTAAAGCACCGGTAATGGAAACAGCTGCTATTATGTAACCGATAAACATTGATCCGGTATCTCCCATAAAGATGCGGGCCGGATTAAAATTATATTTTAAAAAGCCTAAACAGCTGCCTGCTGTTATCAAAGCTAAGAGGGCTGCAGTTGTCTGATTCTGCTGTAAAGCAACCACAAAAAGGGTTGAAACAGCAATTATTGCAACTCCTGCCGCTAAACCATCAAGTCCATCGATTAAGTTAATGGTATTGATAATGCTGACAATCCAGAAAACCGTAAAGGGAATTGAAAAGATTCCCAGGTATAAGAGTCCTCCTAAGGGGTTGGTAATAAAATTTATTCTAACCCCATAAGCTATCAAAATCAAGGCACCAACAATCTGAGCAGAAAATTTAAGGGGAGCTGAAATCACATATTTATCATCAAGTAAGCCAACTATGAGCATAAAACTGCCCCCGATCAAAATTCCTTTTAAGGTCTCTCCCAAAGGAAGAACAACTAAAGCTGTTATCATAAAGGCAAGATAAATTGCTATCCCACCTGCAGTTGGTACTATTTCTGTATTGATCTTTCTTCTGCCTGGTTTGTCTACTATAGATAAGCTGCTGCTTAATTTAATTATAAGGGGGGTGCTTAAAAGCGAAATTATTAAACTGATTAAAAATGCAGCTAAGTATTGCAATTAACTTCCCTCCCCAAAATATTTTTTGCATAATCAAATTTAAATTATTTAGTGCCAAATAATCTGTCACCAGCATCACCAAGTCCGGGTACTATATAAGCATGATCATTTAACTTTTCATCAAGAGCTCCTACCCATATATCTATATCTGGATGAGCTTTTTGAATTTTTTCTACACCTTCAGGAGCAGCTATTAAAACCATTAACTTAATATTTTTGGGATTTCTATCTTTTATAAATTTAATTGCTTCTAAAGCTGTATTCCCTGTAGCAAGCATCGGATCAATTACCAGCAGTTCTCTCTCTTCAATATCTGTCGGTAATTTACAGTAATATTCTACAGCTTCCAGGGTTTCTGGGTCTCTATAAAGACCAATATGTCCCACTCTGGCTGCAGGCATCAATTTAAGAATCCCATCTAACATTCCTAAACCGGCTCTTAAAATAGGGACGATCCCAATTTTTTTGCCAGAAATCATTTTGAACTTATCTTTTCTAAGCGGGGTTTCTATTTCCACCTCTTCTAGAGGAAGGTCTCTTGTTACCTCATAAGCCATCAGGGTGGCAATTTCGTTGACCAGCTCTCTAAATTCTTTAGGACCTGTATTTTTATCCCTGATAATTGATAGTTTGTGTGTGATTAGCGGATGATCCATTACATGTACTTTACTCAAAGTTAATTCTCCCTTCATTTTTTGTGGAATAATTTGTTAATTGTTAAAAGCGTCTTATTATTATTTATTCTACTTAAATCTGATTAGACCTTTTAATCTGAACTAAAATCCTTTAATTTAAGCAATATTTTTTTCAATTCTTTTTCTAATTCATCTCTGGTTTCCCTATAGACCTCTAAAGATAATCCAAAGGGATCTTCAACATCTCTCTCTTCTTCTTCGGCAAATTCTTTTAGGGTAAATATTTTATCGGCTAAATCTGGATATTCTAAAAGTAGAAAACGGCTGTGTTTACGGCTCATGGTAATAATAATATCTTCTTTTTTTAAATCTATATCTTTGATATTTTTAGAACTGTGTTTAGCTAAGTCTATCCCCAATTCTGACATAACCTTGCTAGTTTTTTCGTTTGCTTGAACACCTTTTATTGCAGAAATTCCTGCAGATATTATCTCCCAATTATCTATGTCAACCTCTTGGGACTCTTTGATCATATCTTTTAAAAGATATTCTGCCATCGGACTTCGACAGGTATTTCCTGTACAGACAAATAAAATTCTATGAATTGTCTCCACCTCCTGGTTGAGCTTCATCTTTTGCTGCTGCTGCCTTATAGATCCTGTTCATCAAAGTCTCTCCTAAACCTTCCTGAGCTAATTCTTCTATATAAATCTCTTCTACCTCAGGATCATTATCAAGTTCTCTTAAAAGAGCAAATAACTTTCGGGCCAGCTCGGCTGGATTTTCCCTATCATAGGCTCTGATGATTTTGAGCTTTTCTTCTTGTTGACCCAGCTCAGTCTGCCGTGAAATTATTAGAGCTATTTTTTTCTCTTCAGCTCGCTTGAAAAGCAAATCTTTTTTTGCAGTTTCAAAAATATATAAATTTTTTTGGGGAGCATAATGTCTATATTTCATCCCGGGTGAAATTACTCCTGCTTGATCATTATCTAAGCTATTATTTAATCTTAGTTCTTCTCCTAAAAATTCTGCCAGTTCCTCTCTGCTGATACCTCCCGGTCTTAAGACAACTGCCTCTTTTTGACTGAGGTCGATAACGGTTGATTCAACACCAACCTCACAATTACCCCCATCTAAGATCAGGGGTATTTTATTTTTGAGATCAGCATAAACATGTTCAGCTGTTGTTGGGCTGGGATAACCCGAAGTGTTTGCACTTGGAGCTGCTAAAACCAGACCGCTTTTCTGCAGAAGAGCCAGTGTTAAGGGATGAGAGGGCATTCTAACCGCAACTGTATCCAATCCGGCTGAAGTCTCAGCTGGAACTAAAGAACTTTTTTTAAAAATTAAGGTTAAAGGTCCAGGCCAGTAATTATCGATAAGTTTTTGGGCTCGTTTGGAAACTATTTCCGAGATTAATTTTTCTAAATCTTTTTGCGCTCCAATGTGAACAATGAGGGGATTATCCTGGGGTCTACCCTTAGCTTTAAAAATCTTTTGAACAGCTTCTGGATTTAAAGCATCTGCTGCCAGACCATAAACAGTTTCGGTTGGTATGGCTACCAGCTCACCTTTTTTAAGCAGCTTAGCAGCTTTTTCTACTGCCTGATCATCATTATTGGTTTTAATAATTTCTGTTTGATAGCTCATCTTTTAACTATTCTCCCTCATACTTAGCTGAAATAATTCTATCATGATCTGCATAGTCTTTTATTAACTCAAGCTGACTCCAATTTTCACCAAAAATATCGAATACAGCCTCTGCCTGTTGTGAAGCAATTTCTAAAAAAAGCATCCCCTCTTTTTTGAGCACTTTTTCTGCCTGGGGAATCAGTTTTTGATAAAAATCTAGTCCCTCTTTACCTGCTGCCAGTGCTGTTCTGGGTTCTTTTTTTACCTCAGGTGGCAGTTCTTCCATTTCTTTTTCCGAAATATAGGGAGGGTTAGAAACTATAATGTCAATTTCACTGATCTCCCGTTTGATAAATTCTGTCAGCAGATCACTGCGGACAACACTTATTCTTTCTTCAAGTTCAAATTTTTTTAGGTTGTGGCGGGCAATCTTAAGGGCATCCTTTGAAATATCAGAACCTACAACCCTGGCACCTTCTAGATAATAGGCCAGACTAACTGCAATAGCTCCACTACCACAGCCCACATCAATGATCTGTGGTTTTTGGAGTTCTTTTTCCCGGCAGTAGCTAATTACCTCTTCAACCAGATTTTCGGTGTCTGGTCTGGGAATCAAAACAGCTTCTGATAGCTCAAATTCTAAAGACATGAATTCTTTTTTGCCAATAATATAAGCCAAAGGGATTCGCTTAGCTCTTTCTTTGACCATTTCCCGATATTTTTTTATCTCCTCTGCTTTTAAGGGGTAATCATATTTAACATAAAGATGGATCCTCTCCATATCAAGCAGTTCTGCCATCAGTACTTCTGCATCAAGGCGAGAACTCTCTATGCCCCTCTGGGCCAGAAAATCGTCTGTTTTATTGAGAAGTTCTTTAATATTCACCCTTATATCTTCTCCAATCTCTTAATATTATCCTCCTCGATTAAGGCATCTATAACCGGTGCTAAATCTCCATCGAGTATTTTATCAAGCTGGTGAACGGTTAAATTAATCCGGTGGTCACTTACCCTTCCTTGAGGGAAGTTATAGGTTCTAATCTTTTCACTGCGGTCCCCTGTTCCAACCTGTGATTTGCGGGCTTCTGCCCTTTTGGCCTGTTTTTCCTGCTCTATTTTTTCCTGAACTCTGGCCCTTAAAATCCGCATCGCTTTAGCTTTATTTTTATGCTGTGATTTTTCATCCTGACAGGACACGGTTATATCGGTTGGTTCATGGGTAATTCTAACCGCAGAGTCTGTTGTGTTTACACTCTGGCCTCCAGGTCCACTGGAACGATAAACATCAATTCTTAAATCATTGGCATCTATATCTATATCTACCTCTTCAGCTTCCGGTAAAACAGCAACGGTTGCTGTAGAAGTATGGATCCTGCCGCTTGATTCCGTGGAAGGAACCCTCTGTACCCTGTGAACTCCACTTTCATATTTAAGGTACTTATATACTTCAGCACCTTCAACTGTAAAGATAATTTCCTTATAGCCACCAACACCAGATGGATTGGCATTCATTACTTCTACCTTCCAGCCCTGGCTTTCGGAATAGCGGCTGTACATCCGAAATAGATCTGCTGCAAAAAGTGCTGCCTCATCTCCACCGGCACCTGATCTAATCTCAACTATTACGTTTTTCTCGTCATTGGGATCATCTGGTAAGAGCATGATCGGAAGCTGTTCTTCTAATTTTTCTTTGCTTGGCTGTAATTCTTCTATTTCCATTTCTGCTAATTCCTGCATTTCCGGATCATCTTCCAGCTCTATCATTTCTTCGGCTTCTTCTATACCCTGTTTAAGCTCTTTATATTCTTTATATTTATCTACAATTTTCTTTAATTTAGCATGTTTTTTCAATAATTTTTGATATTTACTGCTGTCATTGATAACTTCTGGATCACTTAATTTTTTGTTTAAAGCTTGATATTTATCCACAAGTTTATCCATTTTTTCTTCTAAATCGAACATTAATAATCTCACCTCTTCTACTTTAAATAATTTTAATCCGCTTCTTTAACCTGATGACAACTTCTACAGCGAGCTTCATATACTTCTGAAGCAGCAACTAAAATAACTGGATCATCATAAGCTGCCGGTTCTCCATCTATCAAGCGCTGAGTTCTGCTGGCTGGTTCTCCACACTGAATACAGATAGCATGAAGCTTATCTACATATTCTGCCCTGGCCATCAATTCCGGCATTGGACCAAAAGGCTCACTGCGAAAATCTCTATCTAAACCTGCTATAATAACTCTGATCCCACGATCAGCAAGCTTTTCACAGATTTCAATTAAATCTTGACTGAAAAATTGAGCTTCATCGATTCCAACTACATTTACCGTATCATCTATCTGCTCTAAAATCTCATCTGCTTTTTCAATAGGAATTGCCTCTAAACTGTTTCCACTGTGAGAAACCACATCATTTTTATTATATCTATCATCAATTAAAGCTTTAAAAACCCTTATTTTTTGTTTGGCTATTTTAACTCGACGCAGTCTGCGGATCAATTCTTCGCTTTTACCACAGTACATAGATCCAGTGATAACTTCAATCCAGCCGCTTTTTGTAATCTTGTACATCAACTCACCCCAATATGAACTTTTATTTCTTAAATAAATAATGATAAAAATAACTGTGCTTTTACTTGCTTTAAAAAATTTCTAAAAAAAAAGCAGAGCTATTAAGCCCTGCAGCAGAAAAAAAGGATTTCTCTTCCGTTCTATTCAGAATCTTCTTCTGATTCTTCTGAAATCCCATATTTTTTATTAAATCTTTCAACACGACCACCTTTTTTAGCTTTACGCTGTTTTCCTGTATAGAATGGATGACAGCTGGAACATACCTCAACTCTAATATCCTCTTTGGTTGACTTAGTATGATAAACCTCGCCGCAGGCACAGGCTACTGTGGTTTCTTTAACATCTGGGTGGATTCCTTCACGCATCTATATCACCTCTCTTGCATACATTATTATTTTTAACCGATAAATTAATCTAGTTAAATCGGAGTAAAGACATAATTCTCAAGCTAGAGTATATTATAACACAGCACTATTAGCTATGCAAGCAAAATCAATTGCTAAATATCTTATCTAATGTTTTAAGCAGTTCTTCATTATTCTGGGTATTTTTAAGCTGCTTTAAAAAAGTATGACTGAGCTCATAATCTGTTAAATCAGCAGTCTGCTGACGTAATTTCCAGATTATTTCCAGTTCTTTTTCTCCCAGCAGCATTTCTTCTTTTCTTGTTCCAGAACGGTTGATATCAATAGCAGGGAAAAGTCTTTTTTCAGCCAGTCTTCTGCTCAGATGGAGTTCCATATTACCTGTGCCTTTAAACTCTTCATAGATAACATCATCCATCCTGCTCCCTGTATCAACAAGTGAGGTTGCAATTATGGTTAGACTACCACCTTCTTCTATATTTCGAGCAGCTCCAAAAAAGCGCTTGGGAAAATGCATTGCGGTTGGATCAAGCCCACCTGAGAGGGTTCTCCCACTGGGTGGTATTGTTACATTTGATGCTCTGGCCAGTCTGGTAATACTGTCCAGCAAAATAACAACATCATTTTTATGTTCAACCAGTCTTTTGGCTTTTTCTAAAACCAGTTTGGCAACCTGTATATGTTCTTCTGGTGGTTCATCAAAGGTAGAGCTGATAACCTCAGCATCAACCGAACGCCTCATGTCTGTTACTTCTTCCGGTCTTTCATCAATTAAAAGGATCATCATCTTAGTTTCCGGATAATTATGACGGATACTATTGGCAATTTTCTTTAAGAGTACGGTTTTACCGGCTTTAGGAGGAGAAACAAGCAGCCCCCGCTGGCCCTTACCGATCGGAGCAATTAAATCAATAAAACGGGTGGATATTTCATTTTTGTGATATTCTAATTTGAATCTCTCTTCTGGATAAAGTGGTGTTAAATCCTCAAAATAGGCTCTTTCTCTAGCCTTTTCTGGATCCTGATAATTTACAGCTTCGATCCTCAGTAGAGCAAAATATTTTTCACTGTCTTTAGGTTCTCTAACCTGTCCAGAGACAACATCACCGGTTCTAAGATCAAAACGTCTGATCTGCGAAGAAGATATGTAAATATCATCACTGGAAGGAATATATTTAGAAGGTCTTAAAAAACCATAACCTTCAGTGTTGATAATCTCTAAAACTCCCTCAGCAAAAATATGACCTCCTTGTTCGGTCCCTTTTTCCAAAATTGCAAAGATCAGATCTTTTTTTCTCATCTGAGAATAGCCGGAAACCCCCATCTCTTTTGCAATTTCATGTAATTCTGTAATTGTTTTTCTCTCTAGTTCACTGATGTTCAACACATCAAGTCCACCTTTCTAGTATCTTTAATTATATTTAAGTTTGCTCTATCGTTAAGTTATTCATTTAAAATAATTTTAAAATAATTTGTAATTAAAGCAGAGCAGTATTTAAAGCAGTTTTAATTATTTGTTAGCTTGTCCGCATTCATCTAAGAAACACTGATACATTCGGACAAGCAATAATTAAAACAATTTAAATACGTAAGCGAAGCTTTTAACAAATTATTTTAAATAATAACGTTTAGTCCGAGTTGAAATAATATATAAACCCCGGCAAGATAAACTAAAGCTGCCAGGATAGCATCCCAGCCCATAAATAAAAATGAGCGGCGGGAACGATAAAACAGCCCGATCAAAATAATGGTTGTCATAATTATTCCTACTACTGCTGTTACAATATGAATTATTTTTGCATCTACAAGCAGAACTCCCTGCTGATAAAATAGATCGGCAAAAAATATAACTGCCATATTTACAATATTGCTGCCAAATACATTACCTACAGCCAGATTATAGGCATTAATTTTTACAGCTGCAATAATTGCTACCAGTTCTGGTAAAGATGTTGCAGCAGCAACAAGAATAGTACCGATAAAACTCTGATCAATACCTGTCAAAAGGGCAATCTCTTCGGCAGTAGTTGTCAGACGGATACCACTAAAGAGAATGACCACAGCAGCTGCAGCAAAACCAATTAAAGCAGTTTTATAACTGTACTTATGTGTTTTTTCTTTTTTTACCTTATGTTTTTTATCCAGGGGATTTTTTTTGTCATATTTAAAAATTAGAATCATCCCACCTAAATAACTTAAAAGTAAAACTATACTATCTATACCTATTCCGAAAATACTGAGATGAATATTCATGAAGTGGGAGACGATCAAACTGAAAACTACCAGGGCTGAAAGTAGAATGCCCAAAAGGCCGGTGATTATATGACTGTAGTTAACCCGAAGTAAAAGAGGGCCATGTCCCTGCAGAAGATCAGCCAGTGAAAGCATAGCGAGGTTAAAGGTATTACTTCCAAATGCATTTCCAACAGCTATATCAGGTGCACCTACAACAGCAGAAGTAATACTTGTAACAAGCTCAGGCAGTGAGGTTGCTAAAGAGATCAAAACAACACCGATAAAGACCTGACCTAAACCACTTTTATCGGCAATAATTTCACCAAAAAGCGAAATATAAGTGCCTGCCACTATAATAAAAAAGGCCATTACAATAAATGTAAACCAGATCTGTGTCAATTTAAACTCCTTTCTGAAAAAGAAAAAAGAGGAGAAATCACCAAAAGGCAACTTCCCCTCGATATATTTCTCAGATCAACCTTAAATTACCAGGCTTTATCATTGCTGCCCAAGATTTTAATTTTTTCTTTTACTTTCTCAGTAATCGCATCTCTACCTGGGCCGCAGTATTTGCGGGGATCATAAAGTTCAGGCTTTTCTGCATAAACTTCTTTTATCTTGGCTGTAAATGCCTGCTGAAAGTCTGTATTTACATTAACTTTATTAACTCCATAAGCAACAGCAGTATTTAAATCCTCAGCTGAAATACCAGAAGCTCC
>NZ_JAJFAT010000006.1 GCF_020711195.1 Halanaerobium polyolivorans | reverse complement strand
TTTTATCAAAAAGGGAGTCTTCTTTCTATTTTTTTTATGATTCAGTTTTGAATCTCCAAAAGTAATTTTACACTAACCAGAAAAAATCGCCTCCAGCTCAAATTAGAGCAGGAAGCGATTTATAATTTCTTTAGCTGCTTTTTTTATTCTGCTAAATAACTGCTGAGCAGTTCTTCAATGATCTCATCCCGATCGATGGTTCTAATCATGGTTCTAGCATCTTTATAACTTGTTATATAGGCAGGATCACCAGAAAGTAAATATCCGACAATTTGACTGATTGGATTATAACCTTTTTCCTCTAAGGCTTTAGAGACTTTTTTAAGTACAAATCCAGCCTCACTAATCTCTTCTTTTTGGATTTTAAAACGCATTGTTTTATCATTGATCTCATCAGCGGCCATATTATCACATCCTGTCTTTTTATTTGCCTTATTTACTAATTTCTGCAGTCAGCAGTTAATTCCTTGTTTTAAAGCTGCTTTTTTATAATTTCTTCGACTTTAGCCAGGGCAGCAGCCGTTTTAGCAACCTTTGTTCCTCCGGCCTGGGCCATATCAGCTCTGCCACCACCACCACCACCGGCGACTTTGGCAACTTCGGAGATTATATTCCCGGCATGAAAACCCTCTTCAATTAGGTCTTTACTAACTGAGGCAACAAAAACAACCTTCTGCTCAGATTTACTTGCCAGTACTATTACTGCCGAATCAAGTTTATCTTTTAACTGATCGATTAAATTACGCAGTCCCTGATTATCAAGTTCAGATAATTCTGCTGTTAAAATATTGATTCCAGCCACTACTTTAACTTGCTCTAAAAGTTCATCCTTTTTAGAACCGGCCAGTTTTTGTTTGAGTGAATCAAGTTCTTTCTGCAGTTCTTTTTTCTCCTGCTGCAGCTGTTTAATTTTATTTGGCAGCTGTTCAGGTTCTGTTTTTAACTCTGCAGCTGACTGTTTTAGGGTATCTAGCTGCTGACTAAAGTAATCTAGGGCAAACTCTCCCACAACTGCTTCTATTCTCCTAACTCCAGCCGCAATCCCACTTTCAGATACTATTTTAAAAGGCCCTATATCTCCGGTGGCCTCAACATGGGTACCACCACAGAGTTCTAGACTGTAATCTCCCATTTTTACAACCCTGACCTCTTGCTCATATTTTTCTCCAAAAAGGGCTTCTGCTCCCATAGCTTTAGCCTCTTCTAAGTCTTTTTCTTCAGTTTGAACAGGATAATTTTCCATTACGGCCAGGTTGATCCGTTTTTCTATTTCCCTTAATTCCTGTTCACTTAAGGCAGAAAAATGGGTAAAATCAAAACGAAGTTTTTCTGGAGCAACCAGTGAACCTGATTGATTTACATGTTCACCTAAAACCTCTTTTAAGGTTTTATGGAGGAGGTGGGTTGCTGAATGATGACGGGCAGTTGCCTTTCTCCTGTTATCATAAACAACAGCTTTAAGCTGATCTCCCTTTTTAACTTCTCCCTTTTCTACTTTAACCTGATGGACTATAATCTCGGCTTTTTCGAAGGTATTGATAACCTCGGCTTCAAAATTATCGTTTTTGAGTAAGCCTTTATCACCGATTTGGCCTCCACTTTCAGCATAAAAAGGAGTTTTACGGAGAATTATATTTGCTTTTTCTCCCGCTTTTATAGAGTCTATTTTTTCTTTATCTTTAATAATTCCAATTACAGAAGTTTCTTCTGTTAAAGAATTATAGCCGGTAAATTCTACTGCTTCAATTTCTTTTTTAAAAGAAGCATAGAGTTTATCTATTTCTCCACTGCTGAAAGAGCTTTCTTCTCTGGCTTCTCTGGCTCTTTGGCGCTGAGCTGCCATTTCATTTTCAAAGCCTTCTTCATCAACCAGAATCCCCTCTTCTGAAGCTATATCTTTGGTTAGATCAAGGGGAAAACCATAGGTATCATACAAGATAAAAGCATTTTTACCACTTAAAACCTGCTTATTTTCTGCTTTTAAATCTACTAAAAAATCTTCTAAGATATTTAAACCCTGTTCTAGGGTCTTTAAAAAACTTTCTTCCTCAGATTTAACCACATTTTCTACATGGGCCAGCTGCTCTTTTAAATCCGGTGCTACACCCTTTACTACCTCAGCAGTACATTCCACCAGTTCGTACAAAAAAGGCTCTGTAAAGCCAATTTTGCGCCCATAACGGGCAGCACGACGGATAAGACGCCTTATTACATAACCTCGCCCCTCATTTGAAGGTAAAGCACCATCAGAAATTGCCACAGCAACAGAACGCAGATGATCGGCAATAACCCGATAAGCTGTCATGCTTTCTTCATCTTCCTGATAGTCGATCCCGGTCATTTCTACAACTGCGTCGATAATAGGTTTGATTAAATCGGTTTCAAAATTGGTTTTTGTATTCTGTAATATAGAGGCTACCCTTTCTAAACCCATTCCCGTATCAATATTTTTATTGGGCAGTTCTATATATTCTCCCTCTTCAGTATAATTATACTGGGTAAAAACGAGGTTCCAGATTTCTAAAAATCTATCTCCTTCTCCCCCCAGAACATCTTCACTGCTGTCGCCAAATTCTATTCCTCGATCATAGTGAATTTCTGAACAGGGACCACAGGGTCCTGTCCCAATCTGCCAGAAGTTTTCTTTTTTACCCATTCTGACAATTCTTTCTTCGGGCAGTCCCACCTTTTCCTTCCAGATTGCATGGGCTTCATCATCATCTTTATAAATAGTGATCCAGAGCTTATCTGCTTCAAATTCCAAGACCTCGGTCACAAACTCCCAGGCCCAGATAATGGCTTTTTCTTTAAAATAATCACCAAAAGAAAAATTACCCAGCATCTCAAAATAGGTATGGTGGCGGGCGGTTTTCCCGACATTTTCTATATCATTTGTTCTAATACATTTTTGACTGGTAGCTATTCTGGGGTGAGGTGGTTCTAGGCTGCCGTCAAAATAGGCTTTAAAGGGAGCCATCCCTGCATTTATCCAGAGCAGGCTGGGGTCATTTTTAGGTACTAAAGGAGCACTGGGAAGTACCAGGTGATCCTTTGACTCAAAAAAATCCAAATAAGCCTGCCTTATTTCATCTCCACTTTTTATCATTAATCATACCTTCCTTTCTATTTCAGCTTGATTTGAGCAAAACGCCTTTTACCGATCTTAACGATCATTCCATCTTTAACTTCAAGGTCTAAATTAATTTTATCATATTTTTGACCATCAATAGTTACAGCTCCCTGTTTGATCATCCTTCTGGCTTCACTGTTTGAATCAACCAGACCTGTGGCAGCTACAATTTTTACTATCCAGAGTTCTCCCTCATCAAGCTCTGAGCGCTCGATTTCTACCTCTGGTATATCATCAGGTAAATTACCCTGGGAAAATACATTTTCAAATTCTTGAGCTGCATATTCAGCAGCTGCTTGATCATGATATTCTCTAACCAGTTCTGCAGCCAATTCTTTTTTAAGCTGCATTGGATTAAAGTCATCTCTGGCCAGTTTTGCTTTGATCTCCTTTAATTTTTCCAGAGAAATATCTGTTAAAAGTTCATAATAGCGGGCTATTAGTTCATCAGGCATTGACATGACCTTACCATACATATCTGCTGGTTTATCATATACACCTATATAATTATCAAGACTTTTGCTCATCTTGTTAACTCCATCTAAACCTTCTAAAAGGGGCATGGTGATAATCACCTGAGAATCCTGACCATATTCTTTCTGCAGATTTCTGCCCACAAGCAGGTTAAAACGCTGATCAGTACCTCCCAGCTCTACATCAGCTTCGATTGCCACAGAATCATAACCCTGCATTAAAGGATAGAAAAATTCGTGGATGCCGATCGGTTTACCGGCCTGGTAGCGTTTGGAAAAATCATCTCTTTCCAGCATTCTAGCTACAGTATATTGAGCAGATAATTCTAAAACTTGACTGAATTTCATCTCACTTAACCAGTCACTATTGTAGACAAGTTTTGTTTTATCCCTATCTAAGACCTTAGAAAACTGTTCCTGATATGTAAGGGCATTTTCTTTAACCTCTGCTTCGGTCAGCTGTTTTCTTGTTTCCGATTTACCGGTAGGGTCTCCTATCATACCTGTAAAATCACCGATTATTAAATATACCTGATGACCTAGATCCTGAAACTGCTTTAATTTGCGTAATACAACCGTATGACCCAGGTGGATGTCAGGTGCAGTTGGATCAAGTCCCAGTTTAACCTTTAGAGGACGACCCTCTTTTTCTGCTTTGATTAATTTTTCTTTTAGTTCTTCTTCTGAGATCAGATCACTGACCCCTCTTTTTAATATTTTTAACTGTTCATTAATTTCCATAAAAAAACGCCTGTCTTATCTTCTCTTTAACAGGCTCTTCACCTCCTGTATCCTTTGTCATTTTATTATAACAGATAGATTAATTACTAACAAGGGCTACCATAAACAGCTGTTTTATGTTATAATATTTACCTGACAGGAGGTAAGTCAATGAAGAAGAAATCTAAAAAAATAATATTAGTCACTATTATAGTAATATTTGCCCTTGGCACAGGTGCTATCTTAGGTGCTGTAACCTGGATAATCCGGGACACTCCTGATATCTCTGAGTACAAAGGTTCAAGTGAAGCAACAATGATCTACAGCTCAAATGGTGAATTATTAAGCAAACTTTTTAAGGAAAATAGGGTTTATGTACCCTTAGAAAGAATTCCTGATGATTTAAAAAATGCAATTATAGCAATAGAAGATACTAATTTTTATGTTCACCACGGTATAGATTATTGGGGTATTGTCAGGGCCATGGTTGCCAATATCCAGCAGCGAAGACTTGCTCAGGGTGCCAGTACCATCACCCAGCAGTTGGCCAGAAATTCATTTTTAACCCTGGAAAAATCTTTTTATAGAAAATTACAGGAAGCCTATCTGGCCATTCAATTTGAAAGAATGTATACCAAATCCGAAATTTTAGAAATGTACTTAAATGAGATCTTTTTAGGTCACAGCGCTTATGGAGTAGAAACCGCTTCTATTCAGTACTTTGGTAAAAGTGTTGATCAACTTGACCTGGCAGAAGCAGCTTTAATCGCTGGTTTGCCTCAGTCACCAAATAATTATTCTCCTTTTAATAATCCGCAAAGAGCCGTTGCAAGAAGGAATGTGGTTTTAGACAGGATGGCAGAACTGGATTATATAACAGCAGAGGAAGCAGCAGAAGCTAAAAATGAAGAACTTGATCTGGATTTCGAAGGTAGAGAAAGTCCTAGCCAAAGTTCTCATTACTTTTTACTTTATATTAGAGATCAACTGATCAATCAATTTGGAGCTTCTATGGTTTATAGTGGTGGTTTAGAAGTACATACAACTATAGACCCTGATATGCAAAAAGTTGCTGAAGAAAAAATCCAGGCAAAAATAGATAATGGTTATCTACCTTCTTTTAGCAGCGGCCAGAGTGAACATCTACAGCCACAGGTATCCTTAGTAAGTCTGGATGTTAATTCAGGTGCTATTAGAGCAATGATAGGGGGAAGAGGTACTGATCAATTTAACAGGGCTCATCAGGCGGTCAGACAGCCCGGTTCTGCTTTTAAACCCTTTGTTTATGCAGCTGCTTTAGCAGAAGGTGATTATACTACGGCTAGTGTGATTAATGATTTACCGATGCTGGCTTCTGAAACCGGTAGAGATCATCTCAGTATCTGGCCTCGTAATTATGGAGACCAGTACAGAGGTTTGATTAATTTAGATACTGCTTTAACCCATTCTGTAAATGTGGCAGCAGTAAAATTGATACAAGATATTGGAGTCAAAAATACCAGAGCCTTAACCGAAGAGCTGGGAATCACTACCTTTACCAATAATGATGGTCTTGATGATCATTATTCAATGGCTTTAGGTGGTTTAAATAGAGGTATTTCTCCTCTAGAGATGACAGCAGCTTACAGTGTTTTTGCCAATCAAGGTGTATATAATAGGCCTTATTCTATAGAAAAAATTTATGATAGACATGATAATTTAATTTATGAAGCTCAGCCACATAAAAGGCTTGTTATGTCAGAAGCTGACAGTTATTTAATGACCTCGATGCTAGAAAATGTTATTAAAAATGGTACAGGCCGCAGAGCCCAGATGGATAGAGATGTTGCAGGTAAAACAGGAACAACCAACGAATATACTGATGCCTGGTTTGTAGGTTATACTCCCCAAATCGCAACAGCTGTCTGGATAGGTGAAGATTCAAGACGCTCTATGGAATATGATACTAAAACCGTTTCCAGTGGAGAAGCCGCTCAAATCTGGGGAGAATATATGCGCGAAATTTCTGCAGATATGCCTGTAATTGATTTTCAGATTCCAGAAAATATTGTTGAAGCTGCAGTTGATCCTTATACAGGCCTAAAGGCAAACGAATATGCACCTAGAATAGATGTTTTACCATTTAAAGAAGGAACTGAACCTCAAGAAACCTCTGATTTACATGGACCGGTAGAAACATTGAGAATAGATAGAGAAAGTGGTTTGATAGCTACCAGTAATTGTCCTGAAGATCAGGTTGAGGAAAGACATTATATAGAAGGTTCTGGGATTAGAGTTGGACCTGCTCAAAAAACCTTTGTTGAGGTTAATCCAAATAAAGATTATGAAGATCTGGTAAGAGGTACTTATAGGATTGAAACCGGAGAACCGGTGCAGCAGATCGATGATGAATATGGTATTCCAAGATTAAACAGGAACGGAACTCCTCGTTTTGAAACAAGGCCTTCCCGCTCCTGTGATCTCCATGAAGATGATTCTGCTTCAGGTACTTTAAGAAGAATATTTGATGCTTTCAGAGGAGATAATGAAGATTAAAATTAATTAAGTTTGGCAATAGTAACCCCTGTGCCTCCTTCTCTCTGCCTTCCCAGGCGGAAGTCTGAGACATGGGGGTTTTTTTCTAAGATCTCTTCAACTGCCTCCCTTAAGGCACCGGTTCCTTTACCATGTACTATTTCTACTTCATTAAGTCCGGCTAAAAAAGCATCATCAAGGTATTTATCCAGCTGACTTTGAGCTGCTCCATACCTCTCTCCCCTGAGATCGAGCTTGGGAGAAACATGCTGAGATTTTTGGACCCGGTATTTTTTTAAAAGCTCTTCTTCTTCATTTTCCGGAATATCTACCTTGACCAGATCAGCTAAAGAAGCTGTTACCTTCATAATCCCGGCCTGAATTTTTGCCTCAGCTTTTTCTTCATCAATAGAGGTGATTTCACCCTTGCGGCCGATACTGCTCACCCTGACCTGATCACCGACCTCAAGTTTTTGCTCAGCTCTTTGATCTCGACTGTCTTTTTTCTTGGCTAAAACATTTTCTAATTCTTTTAGTTCTTGATTTGCTTCTGTTTGAGCCCTATCAACTTCAGAGCGTTTACTATAATCTTTATCTTTTAAAGAAGTGATGATCCTTTTGGCTTCTTTTTTTGTTTTACTTACCAGCTCTTCCGCTTCCTGACGGGCTTTTTCCATTTCTGCTTCATGTTTTTGCTGCTGTTCTTCGATCATCTTTTCATATTTTTCTTTCAGTTCTTTTTCCCGTCTTCTGTATTCTTCCATCTCTTCTCTTAATCTTTTATAGCGTTTTCTTTCCTGATTTAATTCATTGATTATATCTTCAACCTTTATTTCTTCCTCACTTAAAAGGCTTCTGGCTCTTTTGATTATCCCTTCTGGAATACCGAGCCTTAAAGCTATTTCAAAGGCATTAGAACCACCTGGAACCCCCATAATTAAATTATAGGTTGGTTTAAGTGATTCGATATCAAATTCCACCGAAGCATTTTCTACATTATCGGCACTATAGGCATAGCTTTTAAGCTGACTGTAGTGGGTTGTGGCAATTGTTACTGCACCTTTCTGCTGCAGCTCCTCCAGGATGGAAATTCCTAAGGCTGCACCTTCTTCAGGATCGGTTCCAACCCCGAGCTCATCCATCAAAACAAGGGTATTAGAATCTGATTCAGCCAAAAACTGCTTGATCTTTGTCATATGAGAAGAAAAGGTACTTAAACTCTGTTCAATACTCTGTTCATCCCCAATATCGGCAAAGATCTTTTCAAAAACAGCTATGGTCGAATTGGCTTGAGCAGGAATATGCATTCCCGTTTGAGCCATTAAAGTTAAAAGACCAACGGTTTTTAAAGAAACAGTTTTACCACCGGTATTTGGACCTGTAATAACCAGGGTTGATATTTTATCACCAAGTTTAACATCGATCGGTACCGGCTCCTCTTTTAAAAGTGGGTGTCTGGCCTCTTTTAAATCGATCAAAGCTTTTTGGTTGATATCAGGGGCATTACAATTATAGTCAAGGCTAAATCTAGCTGAAGCTGAGATCACATCAAGGTGAGAAACAATTTTTAGATCTTTTTTAATGATCTCTGCCTGGACAGCTATTTTTGAGCTTAAAACCTGCAGTATCCGCTGAATCTCTGCATTTTCCTGAGCCCTGACTTCCCTTAGTTCATTATTTAAGCGCACAACAGCCATCGGCTCCATAAAAAGGGTTAATCCACTTGCCGATTGACCGTGAATAATTCCATCAAATTTATTGCGGTGTTCCTGTTTAACCGGAACTACATAACGATTTTCCCTTTTGGTGACTATACTCTCCTGCAGCATATCCTGGTATTTACTGCTTTTAATAATCGAATCCAGTTTATCTCTGATCCCATTTTCTATCGAATCGATCTTAGCCCGCAGTGATTTAAGTTTTGCACTGGCATCATCTGCTATTTCTCCATAATCATTAATACAGCGGTCTATTTCCCGGGCCAGATTTTCTCTCGGCAGTAGGCCAGCAGTAATTTGATAAAGAATCTCATATTCTCTGGCTATGATTCTGGGATCAAGCTCAGCTTTGATCTTAGCAAAATATTGATCAATTTCTTTGATTCCCCGCAGAGTATTGCGAATATCATTGATCTTATCTGTAGAAAGAACCGCTCCCTTTTCTGCCTTTTTAAGTGATTCTCTAATATCTCTGATTCCCCCAAAGGGAAGTTTACCGAACTCAGAGATCATCGTTTTCAAAGCACTGACCTCAGCCAGCTTTTCCTCAATATAGTCTTCATTGGCAAGTGGTTTTAACTTTTCTACAATTTCCCGGCCAAGCTTAGTTGCTGCCCGCTCTGCAGTCATATTTATTATTTTATAGTATTCTAAAACTTCCAGACTGTGTTCTTTCAAAATTTATTACCTCCGGAATTTCTATTTTAAAAATTTCATCAATTTCTGATAAGAAAAACAGTTTATAACATCGTCTTTTTCTAACCAGCCTCTTCTAGCAGTTTTTACTCCAAACTCAATATCAGCATACTGCTTATAGTGGTGGGCATCAGTATTGATAGAAAGCAGTGCTCCTGCCTTTTTTGCTTTTCTCGCCCATTCGGCATTTAAATCAAGCCTCTGGGGTGAAGAGTTAATTTCTAAAGCTGTACCTGCTTCTGCAGCTGCAGCAATCACCTTATCTAAATCAAATTGATAGGGATCTCTGCTGCCCAGCATTCTTCCCCTGGGATGTCCTAAAACATTTACCTGCGGATTTTTAACAGCCTTAATTATCCGCTCTGTCATTTGCTCTGCAGGGAGATTGAAGTTGCTGTGCACAGAAGCAATTACAATATCAAGTTCTGCTAAGAGCTCAGCTTTATAATCAAGGCTGCCATCTTTTAAAATATCAACTTCTACCCCTTTTAAGATCTTGAAATCTTCAAATTCCCGATTCAGCTCATCAATTTCTTTGATCTGCCTTCTTAGATCTTCAGGGCTTAAACCTCCGGCTATATTTAAGGATTGAGAATGATCTGTGATCGCTATATATTGATAACCTCTCTCGGCAGCTTTTTGAGCCATTTTTTTAATGCCAAAAGCGCCATCACTATAGCGAGAATGGAGATGTAAATCACCTTTAATAGCTTCTATTTCGATGCTCTGGGGTAAGCTGCCATTTTGGGCGGCTTCAATTTCTCCCTGGTCTTCCCTCAGTTCGGGAATAATATAGTCTAATCCCAGAATATTGAAGATATCTGCCTCAGATTTAAGCTCTTCTTTGCTTTCATCTGCTCTGAACAATCCATATTCATTTAATTTAAGATTTTTATCTTTGGCCAGCTGTCTCATCCGAACATTATGGGCCTGAGAACCTGTAAAGTAATGGAGGGCAGAAGGAAACTCTTCAGCTGAAACAAGCCTAAAATCGGTCTGAATCCCTTCCTGGGTTCTAATGCTGACCTTGGTATCTCCAGCTCCAATAACCTCCTTTGTAAAATCAAGCTGGGTTAAAAGCGAACTCAGCTCTGCCGGCTTTTCAGTTGCCAGCAAAATATCAAGGTCACCTGTCATCTCTTTAGCCCTTCTGGCACTTCCACAGATCTCAATTTGACTAAAGTATTGAGCCTCGATTTTTTCTTTGATTTCTGCAATTATCATTGCGGCTGTTTTAAGGGCCTTAGTTAAAATTATTTTATCAAGATATTTTTCATAATTTTTGAGACCGTATAATAGTTTTTGCGCGGATTTTTTGCCAAAACCCTTTAGCTCTCTTACCCTACCTTCTTCAAGGGCGGCTTCAAGGCCGAGCAGGTCCTCTATCCCCAGCTCATAATAAAAGCGGTGGGCTGTTTTTGGCCCCAGTCCGGGAATATTTATCATTTCTACTACCCCAGGTGGTAATTCAGCCTTAATATTTTCCATTTCTTCTATAACACCGTTTTCAAGTATTTCTTTTAAACTTTCTGCTATTCCACTACCTATACCCTTAACTTCTTTAAGCTTTCCCTCAGCTGCTAAAGTACTGATATCATCACTTAAAGACTCTATTTTTCGGGCAGCATTAGTATAAGCTCTGATCTTAAAGTCATTTTCTCCTTTAATAGCCAAAAGATCGGCAAATTGATTAAGAATTTTTGCAATTTCTTTATTTGTTAGCTCAAGCAATGTTTTCGCCCCTTTTTAAGATAATTAAAGGCCATGAAATTATCATGGCCGAAAAAGTTCTTCTATTTGTGACTGTATATAGGGAGAAGCCTCTAAAAGTCTGCTCCCCAAAAAAGACTGTTCCACCACATCATTTAAATTCTGATAAGGAATTTCTGCCAGAATTATCACCAGCAGATAGATAATAATTCCTGCCTTTATAAGGCCCAGAACAAAACCGGCCGCCCTATCAACAGGCTTTAAAAATATTGCATCAATAATCCTTTTGATAGTGATTCCAACAACATGGATAGCAATATTAACTACTATAAATACTACTGCAAAACTAATAAACTGCAATAGAGAAGTAGAAAGGTCTAAATAGGGTTCCAGTAAAAGACGAAAATAGTCATACTGTCTAACTGCCACAAATAAGGCGGCAATTAAACCCAAAATGGTACTTGTTTGATCTATAAAGCCCCGCCTAAAACCATTATAGGCAAAAAACAGCATCAAAACAAGGATAATGATGTCGAAGAAATTAATGATATCCAATTATTCTACCTCCTCGAGCAGAGAATTTAACTCCTCGTTCTCCTGCCTCAGTTTTTTTAACTCCTGATGCAGACTTTGATTTGCCTCTTTGAGTCTTTCTTTTTCTCTACTCAATTCCACACACTGAGTCCTTAGTTTAAAATATTCATCAGCCAGATTAATCATGGTCAAATGACTTAACCTTCTAAAAGGAAGTTTAGGATAAGCATTTCTGATCTCCTCACCAATTTTTTCTACATAATTGGCAAGTTTATTAATATATTCTTCATCAAAATCTCCAGTGACCGTAAAACTATCTCCGAGAATATTTAATTTGAATTTGTTTTTGTTTTGCTCATTATCTGCTCTCATTAGCAACATCTCCAGCTTTAGTAGTCTACTGTATTATATTCATTACAAAAAGCTAAATTCCTGCCTCAAATATTAATTTCCTCTAATTTCTGCCGAATATTGCTCTGAAAGATGGTCTACTATTTTATTGAAACGCTCATTTACCTCTTCATCACGGAGGGTTCTATCTTCTGCCTGGAACTTAAGTTCAAAGGCTGCACTTTTATAGCCGCTTTTAATCTGGTCTCCCTGATAGATGTCAAAGAGCTTAATTTCTTTAAGCATTTCTCCAGCTGCATTTTTAATAGCCTGAAGAATTTCTCCAACTGCAATCTCTTCTTTGATTACTACAGCTAAATCACGATCAAGTACAGGATATTTGGTGATCTGCTGATAATGATAGCTCTTAGCTTTGCTTAAGGCAAAGAGTTTATCTAAGTCCATTTCAAAGATCGCAGCTCCTTGAGGAAGGTCATTTTTTTCTGCCAATTGAGGATGAATTTCACCGATAAAACCTAATTTTTGACCTTCGATGATCAGCTCAGCCTTTCTACCGGGATGAAGATAGGGTCTAGCTTCAGCAAATTCTAAGTGAAAATCACTAAGCTGCAGATGTTCAAAAAGCATCTCTAAAACACCTTTAAGCTGATAAAAATTAGGAGCATCCTGCTGCCAGAGATTATTTTCTGCTCCAAAGAGTCCTCCCCCCAGCTTGTTTAATTCTATAGGTCTTTTATTAGCTCCCACATTTCTAAAGACTGTACCTGTTTCAAAAACAGCCATCTCAGCTCCCTGACGCCTGGCATTAGAGGCCAGCACATCGATTAAACCGGGAAGCAGGGTTGTTCTTAAAATGCCAAAAGCTGCACTTAAAGGATTTTTGATTTCAACAAATTGATTAAATCCTTCCACCTCAGTTAAATTTAAATCCTGATAGCTTTTTTTAGCCTGCAGACTGTAGGTTATGACCTCATCAAGACCACCTGAATTAAGCAGTTCTTTGACCCTTTTTTCAAAGTTTTGTTTAGCTGTTCTTTGCCCACGCTGTTTGGAAACAGGTCGGCTTGATTCTATTTCATTATAGCCATAAACCCTGGCAATCTCTTCTACCAGATCGGCTCCACGGCTGACATCAGTTCTAAATGAAGGTACAGTTACTAAAAGCTCAGCCTCTTTTTTTTCTACACTAAACTGCAGTCTTTTTAAGATCTCGATGATTTTACTTTCCTGCAGGTCTACCCCTAAAAGTTCATTGACCCGTTCACAGTCAAGTTCAATTACAGCTGCTTCATATTGGCGGGGATATTCATCGATTACTCCCGGAACAACCCTACCACCTGCACATTTTTCTAAAAGCTGACAGGCCCTATTATTGGCTTCAACAGCCTTTTCGATATCAACCCCACGTTCAAAACGATGGGAAGCATCAGAATGCATAGCCAATTTTTTTGCTGTTTTGCGTACACTTACAGGATTAAAATAGGCTGACTCGATCAGCACATCAGTAGTTTGACTTGTTACTTCACTTTCAAAACCACCCATCACCCCGGCCACAGCAATTGCCTCTTTTGGATCTGCAATAACCAGCATCTCATCATCCAAGAGCCTTTGTTCTTCATCAAGGGTGGTAATCTTTTCTCCCTTTTCAGCTCTGCGGACAATTATTTTACCATCATTAATTTTATTATAGTCAAAAGAGTGTAAGGGTTGATTATATTCCATTAAAACAAAGTTGGTAATATCAACCACATTATTGATCGGTCTGATCCCAGCTGCTTTGAGCCTTCTTTGTATCCACTCTGGTGATTCTTTGATCTCTACATCTTTGACCAAACGAGCAGTATAGCGGGGACAAAGTTCTGGAGCTTCAATATCTATTTCTACCTGCTCAGAAATATGAGCTTCACTTTGATCTTCTGTAAAACTGATCGGAGGTTTAATCAACTTTTTCTCTGGAGCATATAGTGATTTGATCTCCCTTGCCACACCAAGCATTCCCAGACAGCGGGCATAGTTTGGTGTTAAATCTAATTTGTATATATAGTCATCAAGTTTCATGTATTTTTTAAAACTAAAACCAAGTGGAGCATCAGAATCAAGGACCATAATACCAGCTGCTCGCTCTTCCTGTAAGCCAAGTTCATCTTTGGAGCAGATCATCCCCTGAGAGAGTTCTCCCCTCAGTTCTACCTCTTCAATTTTCATCCCTCCAGGTAATGTTCTGCCGACTCCGGCAAAGGGCACCTTTAATCCTTTTGCTACATTTGGAGCACCTGTTACAACCGGAATTTCTTCCCCTCCAGCTTCAGTTTTAACATAACAGATCTGCAGTTTATCTGCATTGGGATGTTCTTTGATTTCGCTAATTTGAGCGATTATGATATCATCTAAACCCTGAGCAAGATATTCTAAGGCTTCAACTTCAAGCCCGGCCATGGTCAGCTTTTCTGAAAGATCTTCAGGACTAAAATCAATATCTATGTATCTTTTTAGCCAGTTATATGAAATCTGCAAATTTATCATCCTTTCCTTTTCTATTTAAAGCATTAGCTAGCTTTGATTTCAACTTTATTCATACTTAAAATTGATGTAAAAATCTCTTGTCATTTTCATAAAGAACCCTTATATCGTCAATTCCATATTTTAATAAGGCAAGTCTATCCAAACCGACTCCAAAAGCATAACCACTGTAATAATTGCTGTCATAACCTGAGATTTCAAGTACATTTGGATGAACCATACCAGCTCCCATAATCTCAAGCCAACCTGTTCTAGAACAGAGCTGACATCCCTCTCCACCACAGACAATACAGGAAACATCAACCTCTGCACTGGGTTCTGTAAAAGGGAAATAGCTGGGTCTAAATCTAACATCTCTATCTTCACCAAATAGGGCCTCGATTATCAATTCAATGGTACCTTTAAGATCACTAAAGGAAATACCCTTATCAATCACCAGACCTTCTGCCTGATGAAAAATCGGTGAATGAGATGCATCAAGCTCATCAGAACGATAAACCCGACCTGGGGCAATAATCCGAACCGGTGGTTCTTGAGCTTCCATAGTTCTTATCTGTACAGGAGAAGTATGGGTTCTCAGCAGATAATGATCATCAATATATAGGGTGTCCTGCAGATCACGAGCAGGATGATGCTCGGGAATATTTAAGGCTTCAAAATTATAGTATTCACTTTCTACTTCAGGTCCTTCTGCAATTGTATAACCCAAACCGATAAAAACATCTTCTAATTCTTTAGTAATTAAAGAAAGTGGATGCTGTCTACCTGCTTTTACTTCTGCTCCAGGTAAGCTAACATCTATTTTTTCTGCTTTAAATCTTGCTTCTGCTGCTTCTGCTTCCAGAATTTCTTTTTCTTCATTAAGCCAGTTTTCAATTTTGGCTTTAAGCTGATTTGCTTCTTTACCAACTACCGGCCTTTTATCGGCAGCAATTTTACCCATCTGACTAAATATGGACTGGATTGCTCCTTTTTTACCTAAGTATTTAATCCTTAACTCTTCTAACTGATCAAGACTGGAAAGCTCTTTTAATTCTTTTTCTGCTTCTTTTTCTATTTTTTTAAGCTCTTTAAGTAAATCCAAATTTAACACCTCCAAAATATATTAGAAAGAAAAATTTATAAACAAAAAAATCCCGCCCTAAAGGGACGAGATGACCGTGTTACCACCCTGTTTACTCCACTTAAAATAAGTGGAATCACTTTGTTTTGTTAACGAAAGTTTTAATAACTTCCGGAAAAACCTAATCAATTCAGTTTTCAGCTCCAGAGTGAACTTCACTTAACCTGCTATTAAACCGCTCTCAGTTAAAACGGTTATTTCCTGGAATAGAAAGTCCAAGCTACTCTCTCCTTCTCAGCCTTTAAATATTATAATTTTCAACTTTGATTATACCATAAGTGATTTAAGTTAACAAGAATCAAGAGCTATTTTAACTCCTGAGCCAAAATCTCGAAAGAAATTACTGCTGCAGCGATAGCAGCATTTAAAGATTCCATTTCTCCTTTAAGTGGTATTTTCACTTTGACATCTGCTCTATTTAGCAGATCATCAGCCAGACCATTTGCTTCATTACCGATCATCAAAATTACCTTCTTTTGGTATTGATGCTCAAAATGATATTTCTCTGCCTTAATATCAGCTGCCAGCAGCTCATAAGCAGCTCCATCAGCTTTTAAAGCTTCTGTAAAATCATTTTTAGCTAATTTCTGCCAGATTGGGATGGCAAAAATACCACCCATACTTGCTCTGATAACCTTCTGATTATAGATGTCTACCGAGCCTTTTAAAGAAATTATCGCCTCAAATCCAGCTGCAGCTGCGGTTCTAATCATGGTTCCCATATTTCCGGGATCCTGAATCCTATCTAAGAGCAGAATCTTATCTGCCTTTTGAAAAAAATCTCTACTGCTGTATTGAGGTTCTTTAACAATAGCAATAATTCCCTGGGGATTAACAGTGGCTGCAGTCTCTTTTAATAATTCTTCTGAGACCAAATCCAGGCTCAGCTTATTTTTCAGCTCAGCAATAAGATTTTTATTTTTCTCAGCTTTAAAAAAAGCAGGAGAGAGAAAGACCCGTTCAAAATCTGCTCCTCCTGCTGATGCAGCCTCAATAAGCCTTTTTCCTTCCAGAACAAAGACACCTTCTTGACGTCTGGTTCTACTTCGATACAGCTTATTTAGATATTTTATTTTATCATTTTGAGAACTGCTGATAAGATCATGCATTGCTTAATTTCCCAGCTGTTCTTTTGCTAAACCAACCAGATCAGAGAATGCATCTGAGTCATTAACCGCCAGATCAGCTAACATTTTACGATCTATCTCAACTTCAGCCTGTCTTAAACCATTGATAAAACGACTGTAAGATAGGCCTTCCTGTCTTGCTGCAGCATTGATTCTGGTGATCCAGAGTCTTCTAAAATTACGCTTTTTCTTCTTCCTATCTACATAAGCATAATGAAGAGATTTCATTACTGCCTGATTAGCAGGACGATATAATTTGCTGCGGGAGCCAAAATATCCCTTAGCCATCTTTAATACTTTTTTTCTGCGCTTACGCGCTTTATTTCCTCTTTTTACACGTGGCATCTTTGTGACACTCCTTCCAATTTAACAATTCTTATTTAAGTTATAGTTTTTCTTACTTATATGGTAGTAACTTTTTATATCTTTTTTGATAAGTTTTATCAAGCAAAGTTGCTTTACGCAGCTTTCTTTTTCTTTTGCCAGATTTTTTAGTTAAAATATGACTGTGGAATCCTTTATGACGTTTAATTTTACCACTAGCAGTAGTCTTAACTCTTTTAGCTATACCTTTATGAGTTTTAATTTTTGGCATGAATTTCCCTCCTTCTCTAAATTAAAGGATTAATTGCACTTTAATTTAATCATCAAGATCTGGAGTTAGAAACATCATCATATTTCTACCTTCCATTTTAGGCTTACTTTCTACCTTACCGATATCATCTGTTTCTTCAATCAGACGATCCATCAGATTATAGCCTAATTCTTTATGCATCATTTCTCTACCTCTGAAACGAATTCTAACCTTTACTTTATCTTTGTTATTTAAAAATCTGCGGGCCTGCTTTAATTTCACATTAAAGTCATGGTCCTCTATTTTAACACCCATCTGAACTTCTTTGACATTCATGACATTCTGATTTTTCTTAGCTTCTTTTTCCTTTTTGGCCTGTTCGTATTTATACTTTCCGTAATCCATTATTCTGCAAACAGGTGGATTAGCCTGGGGAGCAACCTCAACTAAGTCCAAACCCTGTTCTGCAGCACTGTCTAATGCTTCATCCAGTGACTTGATACCAATTTGATTACCCTCGGGATCGATTAGCCTAACCTTTTTTGCTCTAATACGATCATTGACTCTTAAATCATTAACGATATTTATGCACCTCCTGAGTGATATAGAAAACAAAAAAACGGATGGTAGAAACCACCCGTTAAATACACAATCAGTAGAACATAGATATACCTAAAAGTATATCCAGACAGCAAAATAGATATAATCCTGCTGTACTTTAATTACTGATATTAACCAGCTCTGCTGGTGAGAAACAGGTGTCTCTACTTTCTTTTCCTTAATGAGTATATCACAGCTAAAAACACCTGTCAAGAAGTTCAGCCTAAGTTTATTTAATCCAACTTGTTACTTCAGCCAGAGCTTTTCTGGTTGGGGAACTGACCTCAGAGGCCGGAACACCAAGAGGAGTTATTAAAGCCAGGTCAAAAATATTTTTATCAAAATCAGCCTCTAAACTAGCTTTGATCTCTAAAGCTGCATAATTCTGGCTTGTCATCCAGCAGGTACCATAACCAAGTTCAGCCGCTTTTAACATAAAATTTTCTGCAGCAGCTGCAATATTTTGTATTCCCGGATCAGCCTTGAGCAGTGCTTCAATTTCTTCTTTTGGTGAAGCTGCTGCTTCCATAATATTTCTTCCGGTTACTGGATAAGGAGCATGAAAAAAGAGAACTAAGACAGGTGCATCTTTAAAAAAGGTTCCATATTTTAAGTATCTCTTAAAATTTTCCTTTAATTCACCATCATCCACAGCATCTCTCAAGTCTTTATTCTTTTTAGCTATTATATCAGCAAGCTCCTCAATCTTTGCTTTGTTTTTTACTATTACAAAGTGCCAGTTCTGCATATTTTTTCCCGAAGGAGCCAAAACTGCTGCCTGAAGCATTTTTTCGATATCACTGTCAGGTACAGGCTCATCACTAAATTTCCTTACACTGCTCCGCAGTTCAAAAATATCTTTTTCCATAAATAATTCCTCCCATTTAAGTTCTTTTTGTTGCTAAAGTCATTTCAGCCATAACTTTTATTTTATCAGCAGGGTCAATGATAATTTCAAAGTATTTTGCGATCTCCGCTTTAAGATAGGGCAGATGAGTACAGCCCAAAAGAACCGCTTCAGCTCCCATACTATCAAAAGCTATTAAAAGCTCTTTAAGCCCATCCTCAGCCAAAATTGCTGCTGGCTCTTTTTGAGCTTCAATCGCCTTTATTATGGGCATTACACCTGCACTAACAAATTCTAAATGAGGATTTTTTTCTGCAATAATATTCTCTATTTTTGCCGCACTTTGAGAATTGGCAGCCAAAAGGGCCAGCTTATCTAAGGAAGTTAAATTAAGACTTTTATAGATATCTAATGGGGTTAAAATAGGGATATCTGCCAGCTGACTAATCTTCTCCACCTCAAGCACAGCACTTAAAGAATTGCAGTAAATAATGATCAGATCTGCCCCATCTTTTTTTAAGTTTTTGATCGTCTTTATTGTTTTTTTCTCTAATTTTTTAGGTGAAATATACTGCAGTCGATTCTGTTCTTCAGCATTTTCTGATATATGAGCCGAAAGAACTTCTAGTCCCTTTTGCTTAAAAAAGATTTCTCCCAATTTGGTATCGAAGGGGGTTCCTGCAGTAATTCCATATTTGATAGCCATTTTAACACATCCATTCTCCTATTGCTTTAAATTGCATCTTCTTTGTTAATCACTTTATTTTCTATTTCAGCTAGAATTCTTGCTTTAAATTCTGCCAGAGGACTTGTGCCAAGGTCTCCTTCTCTTCGTTCCCGGACAGAAACACTGCCGCTTTCTTCTTCCCGACTACCCACGATCAGCATATATGGGACCTGTTCAACCTGGGCTTCTCTAATCTTGTAAGCTACTTTTTCTGTTCGAGCATCAACCTCTACCCTAATCTCTTCTGCTTCAAGCTCTTCTTTGATCTGATAAGCATAATCAAGCTGATCATCAGAAACCGGAATAATTTTTGTCTGCACAGGGGCCAACCAGGTTGGAAAAGCACCTGCATATTTTTCGATCAGCATCGCTAGGGTTCTTTCATAACAGCCGATTGAAGTTCTGTGAATTATGATTGGATGCTGTTTTTCATTATTTTCATCAATATATGTCATATCAAATCTTTCCGGTAAAGCAAAGTCTATTTGAACTGTAATAATTGTATCTTCTTTACCATGCACATTTTTAAACTGAATATCTAATTTAGGTCCATAAAAGGCAGCTTCTCCATCTGCTTCTTCATAATCTAAATCAAGGTTGTCCAGAATGCTTTTCATCTTGGCCTGAGAATCCTGCCAGGCTTCTGGATTATCAATATATTTATCTTTCTTTTCTGGATCCCATTTGGAGAACCTGTACCAGATATCATCTTCAATCCCTATTGATTCCATCATGTAGTTTATGAGGTCAATTACACCTCTAAACTCCTCTTCCAGCTGGTCTGGAGTTACAATCAAATGACCCTCAGAAATTGTAAACTGACGCAGTCTAATCAGACCGTGCATCTCCCCAGAAGCTTCGTTTCTAAAAAGACTTGAAGTTTCTGAATATCTAATCGGTAGATCACGATAACTTCTCAACTTAGAATTAAAGATCTGGAACTGAAATGGACAGGTCATCGGCCTTAAGGCCATTAAACTCTCATCTTTTTCTTCATCACCTAAGATAAACATCCCATCTTTATAATGTTCCCAGTGACCGGAAATTTCATAGAGATCACTTTTTGCCATAAAGGGAGTTTTGGTGATTTGATAACCTCTTTTTTCTTCTTCATCTTCCACAAAACGCTGTAATATCTGTACAACCTTAGCACCCTTGGGTTTTAAAAGGGGTAAGCCCTGACCGATCTCATCTACGGTCATAAAGAGATCTAATTCTCTACCTAATTTATTATGGTCTCTTTTTTTGGCTTCTTCTCTGCGTTCTAGATAATTATCCAGTTCTTTTTGAGAAGCAAAGGCAGTACCATAAATTCTCTGCAGCATAGCATTGTTTTCATCACCACGCCAGTACGCTCCAGCAGTATTTAATAATTTAAAGGCTTTAACATAGCCTGTTGAAGGAAGATGAGGCCCTCTACAGAGATCAACAAAATCACCCTGGAAATAGAGGCTGATCATTTCACCATCCAATTCATTGATTAATTCAATCTTATAAGTTTCATTTCGGGCTTCCATTAAGTCTATTGCTTCTTCTCTAGGCAATTCTTTTCTTCTCACTTCTAAATCTTCATCGATAATCTTTTGCATCTCGGCCTCAATTTTTTCTAATGAATCCTGATTAAAACTTTCTTCTAAATCAAAATCATAATAAAAGCCATCTTCAATATCGGGACCAATTGCAACCTGTACATTATCATAAAGTCTTTTTACAGCCTGAGCCATAACATGTGAGGCAGTATGTCTGATAACCTCCAAAGCTTCTTCACTGTCGATTGTGATTATGGAAAGTTCTGCATCAGCTTCGATCTCATAGTATACATCAACTTTTTTGCCGTCAACCACCCCTGCAATTGCATCTCTACCCAGACCACTACCAATAGAATAAGCGATTTCTTCTACTGTAACCCCGGAATCATAATTTTTTTCTGAACCATCTGGTAATGTAATTTTAACCTCTGACATTTATTTCTCCTCCTTTTATTATCTAAAAACGATTTATTATTAGTTATTATAAGTCTTTAAAATACAAAAAATCCCTCATCTCAATAATAGAGACGACGGATCGCGGTTCCACTCTAGTTAATGTTGATCTATAATAAAGATAAACATTCACTTAATAAAATAACGGTTTACAGCCGGACAGAAATACTATTTTCCTTCTGCCTGCTCATGGGTGGTTTTCAATCTAAAGAAATGTCATGTGCTTTCAGCCTCTGACACAATTCTCTTTTAACTTCCTCCAGAAATACTCTTCCCAATCTCTGCATTTATTAGTTATTAATTTTATTATTAATAATTATAAGACTTCTTAAATAAAAAGTCAAGTAAAGCAAAAAATTCCACCTCAGCTTATCTCTGCAGAGACAGCCAGTGGAAAAAGTGGTGCCGGGGGTCGGGCTCGAACCGACACGGGAATAAATTCCCACCGGATTTTAAGTCCGATGCGTCTGCCAATTCCGCCACCCCGGCAAATGATATCTTATTTACAGTTATCAAAAAGCAAAAAAATAATTAAATGGTGTTGGTAAGTGGATTCGAACCACTGGCCTCTACGATGTCAACGTAGCGCTCTAACCAACTGAGCTATACCAACTTAAAAATGGTGGTGCCGGGGGTCGGGCTCGAACCGACACGGGAATAAATTCCCACCGGATTTTAAGTCCGATGCGTCTGCCAATTCCGCCACCCCGGCACAAATCTTTAATAAGTATTTTTAAGCTTATTTTTATCTTGCGACATTTTGTATTATATCAACGGCTTCTAATATTGTCAAGAAAAAAGAGCAAAATTTTTTCTTAATCCAGGCTAATAGTTTAGGCTGATTTGAAAAACTGCTCTCTTGATCTTTCAATTAAATTAGCTGCTCATTTTTTTAGCAAAAAAAACCTCACTTATTAATTAATTTTTTAATTTCAAGTTAAAATTAGCAATTAAGAATCTTTGATAAAATAATATATAATTAATAAAAATAGTAAAATTGTAAAAGGATTGATCATCAAAACACCCCTTTTATCTTGCATTCATCAAATCATATTTTTTATAGCCCTTGTTTTCTAACATATTTAAATCTGCTTCAACTATTGTTTTATCTATCTCATCTGAATTATTTGAAGCAGTTGCATGACCAAGGGTTATACTTAATTCTTTTTCCAGTTCATAATTGAGATTTGTTTTTATTACTTCTTTTTTTATTCTATTACAAATTTTCTCTGCATTTTCTTCATTGGTATCTGGCAGCAGCAAAATAAATTCATCTCCTCCATCTCTGGCTAAAATGTCTTCTTTTCTTAAACAATTATTAAAAACCTCTGCTGCCAATTTAATATATTTATCTCCAATTTTATGGCCGAGATTATCATTGACATATTTTAAACCATCAAGATCAGCCGAAATAACACTGATTGGATATCTCCGCGACTGATTTAATCTATTAATCTGAGAATTTAAGTACCTTCTGTTATATAATCCTGTTAATTCATCATGATAAGAAAGATATTCAATTCTCTTTTTATCCTTTATCCTTTGACTGATATCAGAAAAACTTATTAAGATCTTTTGTTCTTCTAATTTTTTATGTTTAAATTCAATAAATTTAACTTTGCCATCTTTAGTTTCGATCTCATAAGAAAGTTTTTTTACATTGTTTTCGACTGCATTTTTATAATTACTTTTAACTAACTTTATTGATTCTTTATCCTCAAAAACCTCTTCAAACCATTGCTCTAAATAGTCGATTTCACTATTGTCATAACCTAAGATATTGCTGGCTTCTTTGTTTGAATATAATATCTTTTCATCTTTATCGATTAAAACAACTCCAACTGGAAGCTGCTCCAGTAAAACCTTAAAATCCTGCATAAAAATTCTCCTTTCTCCAAAAACCGAAAAAAGTTGTCAATTCATAATTTCGAGATTAATTAATATTTTCCTTTTTATATTTTAAAAAAATTTAATCTCAACTTTATTCGAGCAGGATTTAAATTGAATTTATATAATATAACCCCCAAGTTTACCCTATAAATAAAGGTTGCTTGGGGGTAACATTTTTAAATATTTACTAATTTTTATTTAATACATCCTTCTATATAATAATTGGATGTTCCGCTCCAGTAAAAGATTAATATTTTCCATATCTTCTGAGTCCTCTTGATAATCAAGATTATTTTCTTCAAAATTAATAAAATCACCTTGGCCTAATCCCTCATTTTCAACTAAAGGTGAAATGTCATCAACATTATTATAGCCGAAAGATAAAGTTTCTAAACTAGTAATTTCTGCTAAAGGTGAAATATCTTCCACCTGATTATGAACAAAAAACAACTCTTTTAAATTATCTAATTCAACTAAAGGAGAAATATCCTCTATTTCATTTCTATCTAAAATTAATTTTTGCAAATCTTTTAGCTCGGCAATTTCATCAATTTCAGTTAACTGATTAGTGCTTAAATTTAAAGACTTTAAATTACTTAATTCCTGCAAAGGAGTGATATCTTCAATTCTATTATTTGCTAAAGATAAGGCTTCTAAATTCTTTAATTCAGCAACTACACTTATCTCTGTCAAGTCATTTTCTTGTAAACTTAAGTCTTTTAGCTCTGGCAAATCAAGTAGAGGTGATAAATCTTCTATCTGATTTTGATTTAAGTTTAGCTTTTCTAATTCTTTAAGATTAGCTATTCCTTCTAATGATCTTATTCCTTTTCCTGAAGCGTAGAGTTCATTTATTTCTTCAACTTCAGCTTGATAAATTGTACCTCTTTCTTTGTCGATCTCTTCTCTAATTGCTTCTTCTAAGTTGGAATCTTCAAATTCTGCTTCTTCTCCTCCAATAATTCCACATCCCGAAACTAATAATACAATCGATAAACAAGCTATCAAAAAAAATAATTTTCTATTCATTTTCTCACCTCTTTTTGAGTTTAACCATCTTTTTTATTAAAAAAGTAATTTTTAATACTTGATACAGAAAAATCTATTTCGATAGTGTAAATCCAGGCAGCAAAAACAGTAGTAATTGGTGCAACTAAAACTATACCTATGCTTCCAGTTAATGTTCTTAATATCTCTGATACGATCAACCTTAAATTCATCACTCTTACAAAGCTAGCTTCTCTAGTCATAAAGGCCATAAACAAAGTCATGTAACTACCAATATATGCTAATAATAAAGTAGTAGTCATTGTTCCAATTACTGCGCTTCCTACATTAAAACCTGATTTTGCTAATTCTGTAAAGCTAATGTCTGGTTTTCTTAACTTAATTTCTTTGATTGTAGCAGCCATATCCATTGCTATATCCATTGCCGCTCCAGAAGCACCTATTACTACAGTAGCAAAAAATATATCTCTGATATTTAAATGCATATAGCCAGCAAATAATACTTCTCCTACATAGGGAACAGACAGACCATCTAAAGCTAAACGACTACCAAAAAAGACTGCTATTCCAATCGTAATAAACAAACTACTGATTGTCCCCACAAAAGCAGAAATACCTTTTTTGGTAAAGCCTGCAATTAAAAAAATTATCAAAGCAGATAAAATCACTAAGACCAACCCAGAAAAAATCAATGGGTTTAAACCATCTAACAAACCAGGGATTAATATATTCCAAATTACATATAAACTCCCTGCAAAAGAAAGCAAAGCTCTTAAGCCAGTGTAACCTGCATATAATAGTAACAATAATATAAAGCAAGCAACTAATATAAAAGTCCAATTTTGTCGATAAACATCTAGAGCAACTGCTCCAGCTAATTCACCTTCTTCGTTTTCAAAAATACCCACTATAATTTCTTCCCCTACACTGAAACTATAATCCCAGGCTAAACTACCTACTAACTGATTAGTAGCCCTAACTTCTTGGCCTTCAAATTTACCATCTTTTAATTCAACCTCGACAAATTGATTTCCAAACCTTGTGATTCCGCTTCCCTGAACATCTCTATCATCAGTTTCTAAAACCACCCCTCTAGCTTCTCTACTAAATTCCTCATCACCTGGCCTGTAGAAATAAAAACCAGCTAAGATACCAATCATTATTAAGCCAATAATTACTGATATAATTCTTTCTTTATTTAGAAGCACCTTTTTATCCATGATATCACTCCAATATTCAAATATATATAAATATTAATTAAAATATTATAGAAATAAAGTTGACAGGCAGCCCAAAAATAGTCTACCTGCCAACTTTAAATTTTAAGCTTGAACTTTAGTTATCTTTTTTATATTTTTAGAGAAAAGTTTTTTCTTTTCACTTAGTCAAGTTCAGCTGCTCCTACTTCTGGATCTAATTCAAAATCAAGTATTGCAGCTGTAATTCTAGCTACATCAGTATTATCCAGCCTACCTTCATAGTGGCTGGCTCCTGCTCCATGAGCAGTTAATTGAATAGCAGAACCAGTGTGAGAAGAAGTATTCCAACCAATCTTAGCTCTTCTAGAAACAATATGAGCTAATGTAGACTGTGCTGGAGAAATCCAAGGAGCCTGTGGCCAATGAGCAGCTAACTCTTGATCCACTGCTTCTTCATCATAAGGAACATCATAATCTTGACCACCATCATACACTCCTCCTATTCTACCAGGACGAGCAATATCTGCTTCATGTCCATATTCTTCTTCAATTGCTACACCATGTTCCATCCAAGCTTGCTCACTTGAAGATAACTCATCCAAACCAAATTTATCAGCTATATCTTGATACCATTGTTCTGCGTTTTCAAATTCGATTCCTTCTTCAATAGAAGCATCTTGAGCAATTATCGGCTCAAAATCTAGATAATAGCCATATTCCATACCTTCACAACTATTTAAACCTAAACCTCCTGTTTCGTGATCTCCTGCTACTATAATCAAGGTGTTATCAGGATTTTCTTCATAAAAGTCTAATGCTACTCCAATTGCCTCATCAAAAGCAATTGTATCATAAATCATTCCACCGGGATCATTGTTATGGGCAGCATGGTCAATACGTCCACCCTCAATCATCATCATAAATTGGCCATATTCTTCTAAAGTATTAAGACTTACTTCTGTCATTTCAGCCAGACTAGGCTCTTCTGCCGGATCTCTATCAATTTCATAACTCATATGAGTTGGATGAAATCCAGCTAATATTTTCTCTCTACCTTCAGGTTCAAAATCCCTAAATTCATCTACTTGAGGTGCCTCAAAAACATTATAACCGGCTTCTGCAAACTCTTCAAAGAAGTTTCTGTCATCGTTTCTAGTTGAAGCTGGATGATCTGCTGGATATAAATGTCTATATCCACCACCAGCTATTACATCAACTTCTTTTTCTAAATAGTGTTCGATGATTTCATTTTCCATACCTCTATCAGGAACATGAGAAGCAAAAGCTGCTGGTGTAGCATGGGTAACTCTTGTAGTAGTAACTAAACCAGTACCCCAGTCATTTTCTCGGGCTCTATCCATAATAGTAGTTACAGGTTCATGATCAGTAGTTACACCTACATAGCCAAAATTTGTATTATGTCCAGAAGCCAAAGCAGTTGCAGTTTGAGCAGAACCAGGAACTACTTTATCTGCACCATAGGTAGTAGTAACTGCCATCTCGTCTAATCTATGCATATTCAGTTCATAACCTGGATCATCATATTTATCCTGCAAATAATATTCAGTTAAAGTCGCCTGAGCATTTCCTAAACCATCACCTATGAAAAAGAATACATGGTCTACATCTTGTGCCTCAGTTTGAACTGGCATGAAAACTAAGGCTGCTACAACAACTACTAAAGCCGCTAAACCTAATTTCAAGCTTTTTTTCATAGACATTTATTATTTACCCCCTGTTTAATAAAGTTCTAATTTTTAATTCTCCTTTGGATACTTAAAAATCCTAGCTTTTAAAATATTATTTTCCTCTTATATCCCCCCTTCAAAATTTTGAATTCTATATTAACTCTGTTCTTCCCCCAATAATTCAAAAACAAAGTAAAGAATTTATTAGCTTAACTACTACCAATCGTCAAAATTATTAGCTAAACTTTAATAAGTAGCGAATATTTTGAATTTAATAAATATTAAAAAAACACTAATCAATATATACAAAAATTAATTATCTATTCTCTCTAAATTTCAAGAGCAAATAATTATTAATTATTCTATAAATCAAATAGTGCTTAATTTTATCATCTCTACTGTCAAAAAAGACTCATTAATTTTAACAGCAAAAATAGATATAATATTTTAAATTATGTATTTTAATTCAATTGTAGTATAACAAAACTTCTTATTCTTTTCAAGGAAAATCAAGAATTAATATAAAGTAATTTTTGGAAAAGACAACTTATGATTTTAAGCCTTTTCTGGACAATTCCAAGAGCTTTAAGATTAGAATTTAGCCGCTATTTATATCAATAAATATTCCTCTACAAACACAAAAAAACAGCCCTGAAGGCTGTTATCTTAGTTATTATATATTGGAGGCGGCACTCGGATTTGAACCGAGGAATAAAGGATTTGCAGTCCTCTGCCTTACCACTTGGCTATGCCGCCCTGGCTGCAAATATAATGGAGCGGGAAACGAGATTTGAACTCGCGACCCTCACGTTGGCAACGTGATGCTCTACCACTGAGCTACTCCCGCCCAAAAAATGGTGGTGAGAGACAGAATCGAACTGTCGACACGTGGATTTTCAATCCACTGCTCTACCAACTGAGCTATCTCACCAAAATGGCGGAGGAGACGGGATTTGAACCCGCGATCTCCGGCTTGACAGGCCGGCGCGTTAAACCGCTACGCTACACCTCCGTAAAATAAAATGGTGGGCGAAACAGGGCTCGAACCTGTGACCCCCTGCTTGTAAGGCAGGTGCTCTCCCAACTGAGCTATTCGCCCATCTGCAGTGTGTTAAAACACAATTACTGCGTCAGCAATAACTAGTATATATAAAAAGCAGTCTCAAGTCAAAAACTTTAATAGTTTATTAGACGCATTTAAAAGCTTTTAAGAATAATATACTCCTATATACTCAGCTAATCTACTGCAGACATTTTTTTCTTCTAGTCTATAAACTCTAATTCAATATCTCTATTTTCTCTTAAATAATTCAATATTTCTGTTGCTAAAACAGGGCTAATATCGGTTTCTACAGAATTATATGTATTTACAACCGTATTATATAGATCTCTTACATTAAAGAGAAAATTATTACCTCTAATTCTTTCTAAGACTGCATTAATAACCTGTCTTTGGCGCTGGAGACGGGTATCATTATTTAAATCTTTCCAGCGAACATAATTTAAAGCCTCTTTACCAGATAAAAGATTATTACCAGCCCTTAAATTTAAACCAAGGTCTGGAACTCTCAGCTGATCTTCTAAAGTTATTTGTACTCCACCTAGCTCATCAATTACCTTTTCAAAGCCTGGAAAGTTTAAATATAGATAATGATCAAATTCCCTTGCCTTAGCTTCAGCAACTATTGTATTAAGTTCTCTAAAATCGAAATCTCTCAAGGCTGTGTCTTGATATTCCATAGACTCATCTACAGTCTCAACAATAATTAATTCCTGCTCAGGACGAATTTGAACTATCATAATCGAGTTAGCTTCAACCTCATCAAGATCCTTATCTGCAGTATCGTCTAAACCAACAAAGAGTATATCCAATTCTTTGTCAAAAGTGCTTTCCCCTAGATTCATTAATCCTAAAATTCTATCAAGAAAGCCCGGATCTTCTTCAATTTCATCTCCACCAATTATTAAATCATCATCTACAGGTTCCATTCCTCTTTCAAGATAATAACCTGTATAAGCTATAAATAAAATAAGTAAAGCTATTAAAGCTATTCCCAACCATTTGTATTTGTTATTTCCTGCTTGATTATCTTGCTGATTATTTTCTGCATTATTTTCTGACAATGTAATTGACCTCCCCATTAAGTAATCTACTCTCTCAATAATATATATTCGTGATTCTCCGCTTAATTCCTGCATATTCAAGTATCTTGATTTTTATTATTTCTTTCGATATATTTAGACAAATTAATCTAAGAAAAATCCTCGATTACTATTGACAATACAATAATTTATGGTATAATTTATTATTGTGATGTGCCGAAGTGGCGGAACTGGCAGACGCGCAGCGTTGAGGGCGCTGTGAGCATTTTGCTTGTGTGGGTTCGAATCCCACCTTCGGCACCATTTTTTATATAAACAAAATAATTTACCCCCAAGTTTACCCTGGTAGTGCAGGTTTCTTGGGGGTTTTTTGATTTCTATTTTTTAAAAAATTTTTAAGAAAGCTCCATTTAAACATTCTTTCTGATTAAAATAGATTATTTGAAAGCGGTGACTTCTAAATAATTAGTAATTTAATCATCTGGCAATAATCTCTGTTCTATATCCATCCGGATCTGTTATGAAATAATAGCCAGATGAATTCTCACTTAGACTCTTTAACTCTCCAACCTGATAACCAGCATCTTTGTGGCGCTGATATGATTTTTCCAGATCATCAACAACTACTGCTATGTGGCTGTAACCATTACCGATTGTATAAGGTTCTTCTCGATCATAATTATAAGTTAACTCCAGTTCAAAACTCTCATTCTGATCTGTTAAATAAACAAGAGTAAACTTGTTCTCTGGAAAATCTTTGCGAGAACTCTCTTTTAAATTTAAAGCTTCTTTGTAAAATTCAATTGACTTTTCTAAATCCATTACTCGAATGCATGAGTGAACAAAATCATAGTTTTGCATATACTATCACTGCTCCTTTTAGAATTTTAAATCTTAATTTTAATTATAAAGATATAGCAATTAAATTGCAAAGAAAACAGATTTTATTTTTTCCTCAAAGTTCGTTAATTTATCAAAAATCTAATAAAAATTTCTACTGATATATTTTTCTAATTCCACCACCAAGAATAGTAAAAAGTTAATTCCTATTATTATTAACCAGTGTGATAATTTTAAAGGAGCAACATCGAAGATAGTCTGGATTGGAGGAAAATATACAAAGATAAATTGAAGTCCAATAACTGCTCCTACAGCTTTCCAGACCCAGGGTGTTGCTTTAAAACCTTTTAAGTTTAAAGAACTCTTAGTCATATAACGGCTATTAAATAGATAGAATATTTCTCCATAAACCAGCATGTTTACTGCAAGGCTTCTTGCTAAAGGAAGTGATAAATTATTGGAAATCGCCCAGGTATATATACCTAAAGTTGTAGCAGTTAAAATTACTGAGACAAAACCTATTCTCAAAAGAAGTGAAAAAGGTGTTAATGATTCACCAGTATCTCTAGGCGGCCTTTTCATAGCATCTTCTTCCATTGGTTCAAAAGCAAGTGTTAAAGCCAGAGTAACAGCAGTTATCATATTTATCCACAATATCTGGACTGGAGTAATTGGCAGACTAAAGCCAAATAATACTGCTGCCATGATGACAAGTGCTTCTCCTCCATTTGTTGGCAGCATAAATAAAAGCGCCTTTTTTAAATTATCATATACTGTTCTACCTTCTTCTACAGCATTTATAATAGAGGCAAAGTTATCATCAGCCAATACCATTTCTGCAGCTTCTTTAGTAGCTTCTGTTCCATTAATGCCCATTGCAACACCTATATCTGATTTCTTGAGAGCAGGAGCATCATTAACTCCGTCCCCTGTCATAGCCGTTATATACCCCAACTCCTGCATAGCTGTAACTAATCTTAACTTGTGTTCTGGGCTTACTCTTGCAAAAACATAAGTTCTTTCTATAACTTCTTTTAATTCAATATCATCTAAATTATTAATTTCATTTCCGGTTATTACCTCAGACGGACTTTCGATGCCGAGTTGAGCAGCAATTGCAGAAGCTGTTGTAGCATGATCACCTGTTATCATCTTAACTTTTATATTGGCTTCCTGGCACTCCTTCACTGCCTCTATAGCTTCCTGACGAGGTGGATCCATAACACCTATAATCCCCAAAAATATCATCTCTGATTGAATATGATCTAAGGATAGCTCATTTGTATTTTTATCATTTTTTTTATAAGCTAAAGCAAGAAGACGGTATCCATTGCTAGCCATTGTACCCTGTTTTTCTTCCCAGTAATCTTTATTGAGTTTTTTAAAACCATCTTCAGTTAATTCTTTACTACACATTCCCATTACTACTTCAGGTGCACCTTTTAGATAGATTATATTTTTATCATCATCTCCCTGATTTAAAGTAGCCATAAATTTGTTGTCTGAGTTAAAAGGAATTGAATCCAATCTTGGATATTTTTTTTCAAGTGTCTTATTATCATAGCTGCTTTTTTCAACTAGAGTCTTTAGAGCACCTTCAGTAGGACTGCCCTCTATAATCCACTTGTTTTCTTTTTGAACTAGCCTGGCATCATTATTTAAAGATGCATTTTTTAATAATTCTTTGAGTACTGATTCTTTTGAAAGCTCCACTTCTTTTTCCTTGTTTATTAATTTACCGGATGGATCATATCCATTACCACTTATAGTATATTCTTTATCTGCTGTAACAACTGTTTTTACGGTCATTTGACCTTCTGTTAAAGTGCCAGTTTTATCTGAACAAATAATAGAAACAGAACCTAAGGTTTCAACTGCAGGCAGCTTTCTTATAATAGCATTTCTAGCAGCCATTCTCTGTACCCCAATAGCCAGTGTTATTGTGATAACAGCAGGTAAACCTTCCGGTATTGCAGCAACTGCTATTCCTACCACTGATAGGAATAGTTCATCAAAGGGGGTGCCCCTTAATAATCTACCGATTAATAATACTAAAAAACCTAAAGACAAGATGAACAATGTTAGTTGTTTACCAAATCTATCTACCTGTTGAATCAAAGGAGTTTTTAATTTTTCTACACTTGAGATCATTTGGTTTATCCGACCGATTTCTGTATCTTTTCCTGTTGCAACAACAATTCCGATTCCTTCACCTGAAGTTACAATAGTGCTGGAATAAGCCATGTTTTTTCTATCCCCAAGTGACAGTTCTTGCTTAAAAATTTCATTATTTTTTGAAGCAGGTACTGACTCACCCGTTAAAGATGCTTCATTTATGGATAGATTTTTGCTTTCAATCAATCTCAAATCTGCTGGTACTTTATCACCTGATTTTAAATATATAATATCACCAATAACAACATTTTCAGCGGATATTTCTCTGATCTCCCCTTCTCTTTTTATCCTTGCTGTAGTTGAAAGCATATTTTTAACAGCATCAAGGGCTTTTTCTGCTTTTCCTTCCTGAATAAAACTAATTAAACCATTTATAACAACTACGGCTAAAATTATTATAGTATCAATCCAGTGACCCAGCAATGCAGTTACAATAGCAGCAGCAAACAATACATAAATTAATACATTATTATAATGACTTAAAAACTTCAATACTGGATGTTTTTGAGCTGGAGAAGGTAGTTTATTCTTTCCGTAATTATCCAGCCTTTCAACTGTTTCTTTTTTTGATAGTCCATCTTTTGAAGTATTAAACATTTTTAAGGTGTTTTCAATACTTGTTTTGTACCAATCATAATTATCTAATTTGTTTTTATTAATTTTCAATTATATCCCCCTCACTATTTTCAATATCTAATTTTTTTGATTAAAACTTCTTAACTCATACTCTTATATAATCTATCTGTATCTTTTTTGCGGCACAACTCTGTACCTGGTGTCATCACAGCAGCAGAGCCTGCAGCTATACCATAGACAAAAGCATTTTCCATTGAATTCCCCTGAGAAAGGCTTAAAACCATCCCGGCAACCATACTATCTCCCGCACCCACCTTGCTCTTGATAGGTACAGTAGGTGGACGCATAAACTGAGCCTTATCTTGATAAACAAGCAGGGCACCCCCCGCTCCAATAGAAATAACGATCACCTCACAGCAGGAACCATTTACCAGTTTAAGAGCATATTTTTTTATTTCCTCATCATCTTGGAGTTCTTTTCCAACTAACTGCTGGAACTCTCCTATATTAGGTTTAATTAAAAAGACTCCCTCATTCATTACTTCTTTTAAAGGAGAGCCAGAAACATCTACTATAACCTTTGCTCCTCTTTTTTTAGCAAGTCCAGCAAGCTCTGCATAAATTTTATCATTTGTTCCATTAGGAATACTTCCACTTATTACAAAATACTCAGGGAAATTTTCTATATTCTTAAACGTATCAAATATCTTTTGGTATTCACTATCACTTATCTTTGGACCAGGCATCCCAAATCTATATTGCTGTTGAGATGCTCTCTCAAATATTATGAAATTCTCACGTATTGAATCTTCAATCTCTATGGATTTTAGATTAAGTTCTTCTCTTGCCAAAAGTTTATCCAGTTTTCTGCCTGTAAAACCACCTGAAGTGTAAACAAGTTGAGAACTTCCACCTAATTTTTTTACTGCCCTAGATACATTTATTCCTCCACCTCCGGGTTCATATCTTACTGTGTCACAATAAAGTTTAGTTTCTGCCCTTACATTATCAACTTTTGCACTCTTGTCAATAGTCGGATTTAAGGTAAATGTAAGAATTTTTTCCATTATCAGCCCTCCGTGAATAGTTGATATTATTAAAAAAAATTAAGATGCTTATTCTATATTTCATCAATTAATCAAATTATCCTGTATTTAAAGGTCAATCAAAGATTTTCACTTTATTTAAGAGCTATTCCTAGAATAATATCTGTATAAGTAGGGCCTTTAAGTCAGAAATAGACAAGTTATTATATTTTAGATCCGATTGCTCTTAAAAATCTACTTCAAGAAATAAAACTTTAGGTTAAATATTACTTGACAATGATTTATCAATATTATATCGTAATAATGAGATATAACAATTTAAGGAGGAATAAAATGCCTGCAGATTCAAAGTATTATATCGAAACAAACAGAGCATTTACTTTATTAAGAAAATATTCTTGGATTTTTACTTTAACTGTTGCAATTGGAGGTCTCTGGTTGCCAAAATTGGGGCTTTTTGTGCTGCCGATAATGGCAGGCTTAACAATAACTGCATTTTTCAAGGGAAGATATTGGTGTGGAAATATCTGTCCTCATGGCAGCTTATTTGATTCTTTATTAATGCCTTTAAGCAAAAACAAAAAAATTCCTGATTTTTTTAAATCAAAGTATGTAGAATATGGATTTTTCTTTTTCTTTTCTTTTCAGGTAGGAAGAAAGTTTGTTCAGGCCTGGAGTAATTTTGGTCAACAAAGTTTTTTAGATCAGTTGGGAATGATTTTTGTAGCAAGCTATCTAATGGTAACGATTTTAGGGGGGCTAGCTACAATTTTTATCTCACCTAGAACCTGGTGTCAGTTTTGTCCGATGGGTGCTCTGCAGAGATTTAGCTATAAAATAGGAAAACTCTTAAATATAGCTCCTAAAACTGATAAAAAAGTTACTATTGAGTCAAAAGAACTATGTAAAGAATGTGGACTTTGTGCTAAAACCTGTCCAATGCAGTTAGAACCATATAAAAATTTTAATGAAGATAATCAGTTTGAAAGTGAAGAATGTATTCGCTGTGATGTCTGTGTTCAGAACTGTCCAATAGATATTCTTGAAATTAAAAGCATAGATGATGATAGTGAAGAGCTAAAAAAAGCTCAATAATTATATCTTTTAATAAAGTATAATAGCTATATACAAAAGACCTCTTGGGCATATCAGAGCTTAGGAGGTCTTTACTTCTTTAGTTTGAATCATTAATTCCTATTTTAAGTTTGCAGGCTATTTCCCTTAATAAGACTTAGGGCAATTTACTTCTTTTGAAAAATTTAGCTGCTTAAACTCAAAGAGGAATCCTTTTAATAGTCGAGATATTATAATCTCAATCCATTAAGGATTCCTCTTAAATTATATTTTAGTAGTACAAACTATTTATTATTAGCAAAATTATTAGTGATTATTTTCATTGTCAAGCAAATTTAGAAAAAGTTTGAGCTAAAAAAACACCACCCTATTTGCATTAATTGCCAGGAATGGTGCTAAAAAAATGATATTTGATTAATTTTTTGCTCTATAATTTTTAAATATTAATATCTATTAAAGCTGTAACACCTACTTCTTCTATTCTTTCTACATTTTGCAAATTACCAGGATTTTTAGTATTAATAGGGACAAGAGCCCTTATTCTAAAATCTCCTCCCCTAAAATCACCTTCAAGTTGGGCCACAGCTTCAACTCTATTGATTGCTTCTTCTGGTCCTGCCACCTGAACCGCTCCTACATAAGTTCCTGAACCTACTGTAACTATAGGAACCACCTTTGTCTTCTGCTGGACCTCAACTCCTCTATTTAAAGTGAGAGTATTTATGAAATCATTGATAGGTTCTGCAAAACGATCTACAACTACTCCAATCCCGAGTGTTTTAAACAGCCTATCCAAAATACTTGAAGCATGAGCAGTCTGCATAAAAATAGGTGCTGCTATCAGCAGGCAAATCAAAATAATTAAAATTGTATTTGAAAAAATAATATTTTTAAACAAGGTCTTCCTCTCCTTTTTAGTAATTATTTTACCAAGATTAAGTGTTTTAAGTATTAAAGCCCCCCGGGATTAAATTGAATTTTTAATCCCGAAGGGTATAGAAAATATTAGTTCATTTTTGAAAGCCGCTCCTCTGCAAAATCACCAGCAATTGGTAGTTTGTAGAGTTCTCCCTGATAAGCTTTTACCATCAATATCAGCCAGAGCACTATCCCCAAAATAGAAAGCAAAAATGAAATAAGCCAGCCTAAAATAGGAATCCAACCAATTACAATTGTGATTACAAATAAGGCCAGAAAGGTTACCAATGACTGCATAGCATGAAATCTTACATATTCGTTTTCTTTTTCTAAAAACAAGAAGACAATTCCAGTAATCCACCCCAACACATAAGTCAGCAGAGCTTCAAGATTTTCATCAATACCTAAAACAGTATTCTTCTCAGCCATAATATTCTCCTTTCTTTAAAAGAGTTATTAAAAATTAAATTCGATTTTAAATGATTTAGATTTTAATTTTAAATAGTTCTCTTTTCATTAATTAAATTATCCATTCAGCTGATTATTCCTTCTTATGCTATAATAATTTTTAAGAATAGTTAGATATAAAAAATCAATTTTCTCAACTTTGATCAATCTCTATATTATTTAATCGAAAGAATAGACACATAGCCTTAGCTTTTATATAATATTATTAATGACATTATTTAGTGCAAATTCACTCAATTTCACTAGTTTAAAATATTTTTAAATAAGGATGGTTTTATGAAATTAGATCTTATCATAATTGGAGCTGGTCCTGCAGGTCTTTTTACAGCTATAGAGGCAGCTTCACCAGATAAAAAAATATTAATACTTGAAAAAAATTCTACTCCGGCTAAAAAACTTTTGATTACAGGGTCAGGTCAGTGCAATTTAACCCAAGCTGGAGATATTAATGATTTTTTCAAGCATTATGGAGAAAAAGAGAATTTTCTTAAAGGTGCACTTTATAGTTTTGATAATCAAGCTCTGCTTAATTTTTTCAGAGAAAGAGGTATTGAATTTGAAACAAGAGAAAAGTCAAAAATCTTTCCTGCTTCAGGTAAAGCAAAAGATATTCTTGAAGTTTTATTAAAAGAAATTAATCAATTAGGCATTAAAATTCAATATAATCAGCCTGTTAAAACTGTTGATTACAATCAAAACAATAACAATTTTAAAGTAAGCACTATAAATAAGGATTATTATTCCGATTTTTTAGTTATAGCTACAGGTGGAAAGTCTTATCCTAATACTGGTTCAACTGGAGATGGTTATAGATTTGCAGCTTCTCTAGGCCACAGCATAGAAAAAGTTAAAGCAGCTTTAACTCCAATTAAGATAAAAAACTATCAGTACTCTGAATTAGCAGGTGTTTCCTTAAGAAAAGTTGAACTATCACTCTGGAGAAATAAGAATTTAATTAAAAGGTGGTCAGGTGACCTTCTTTTTACCCATCAGGGTCTTTCAGGTCCTGCTATTTTAAATTATTCCAGATATATAATAAGTTCAGATATAATTAAAATCCATCTTATCAATGCAGAAAACGAAGCTATTTTAGATCAAAGATTAATCAAGTTGATCAAAAATAATGGCAGCACCCTATTTAAAAATCTGCTTAAAGATCTAAAACTACCGGCTCGTTTGAGTCAAAAAATTTCAAGAGAATTAGGAATTGATTTAAATAAAAAAGCAGCTCAAATAACTAAAGAAGAGAGAAAAAAACTTGTAAAATCACTTTATGCTTTAGAATTTGAAGTTAAAAGTTTGGGCTCTTTTAAAAAGGCAATGGTTAGTTCAGGGGGAATAAATCTCCAAGAAATCAAGCCGGCAAGCATGGAATCTAAACTAAAAGATAAACTTTTTGCAGTTGGAGAAGTCCTTGACATTGATGGAGATACAGGAGGTTATAATCTTCAGGCTGCTTTTTCTACAGCTTATCTTGCGGGAAGAGAAATTAAACAAAGATTTAAAGATAAATAAAGGCCAGCTATTTGCTGACCTTTAATTGTTGATATTTTTAGCCAATGTTTTAACTTAAACTATTTCTGGTGCTTCATATTCCTGACCAAATAGTTCTACCTCTACCTTAGAAATAACCTGGTCTTCTAAAGGCATATCACGAGCATCTGTTTTGACATCAGCAACTTTATCAACTGCATCCATACCTTCAATTACTTCACCAAAGGCTGCATACTGACCATCAAGGTGAGGTGCATCCTGATGAACTATAAAAAACTGTGATCCTGCAGAATTAGGGTTTTGACTGCGGGCCATGGAAATAACTCCTCTTTTATGGCTGAGGTCATTATCATAACCATTGCTGGCAAATTCACCTTTAATTGCATAACCTGGATTACCTCTGCCAGTACCTTCTGGACAACCGCCCTGGATCATAAAACCTTTGATTACCCGATGAAATTTTAGCCCATCATAATAATCTTTTTCGGCCAGATCGATAAAATTATTGACTGTATTTTCAGCTTGTTCAGGATATAATTCTAATTTAATCTCTTCACCACTATTTAAAATAATTTTTACTTCTGGATTTTTATCCACAATAAACCACCTTTCTTCTTAAAATAATTAATTTGACTTATTTAATTATAATAGATAATCTCTTTAAAAACAAATAATTTGCATTAAAGGGGCAACTTTTCTTATAATAGATTAGAGGTGAGTAAATATGCTGTATAATTTTGCTTTGAGTTTAGGTATATTTCTTCTTATTTATTTCATTTTGCTTCAAGCCACCAGATTAATTTTAAAAAAAGTCTCTGGAGAAAAATATAAAAAGATCAAGGAAAATCTTAAATTGCCAATCTTTTTACTCTTTTTGAATATCGCTCTTTTAATACCCTTTGCCTTTACAGAAGAACTTAATCTTTTTTGGGGGAATTTAAAACATCTCTTAGATATAACATTAATTTTTTCGATCTCCTGGATACTTATTAAACTTCTAAAAGTATTTAAAATCTTTATGGCAGAAAAACATCGGGTAGATGTTAATGATAATTTAAAAGCAAGAAAAATACACACCCAATATAATATCTTAGAAAAGGTTATTACAGTTATAATAATCTTTTTTGCAGTATCTACTGCCTTAATGACCTTTGAATCAATCCAAAAATTCGGAATAAGTCTTTTTGCCTCTGCTGGTGTGGCCAGTATTATCATAGGTTTTTCAGCTCAAAAAATAATTGCTTCCATTATTGCTGGAATTCAGCTGGCTGTAGCTCAGCCGATTAGAGTTGATGATGTGGTAATAGTTGAAGGTGAATGGGGCTGGATAGAAGAGATTAACTTAACCTATGTTGTAGTTAAAATCTGGGATCAAAGAAGGCTTGTTGTCCCAACAACCTATTTTATAGAAAACACCTTTCAAAACTGGACCCGCAAAACTTCCTCTATTTTGGGAACTGTTTTCCTTTATACTGATTACACAGTAGCAATTGATGAAATCAGAAAAGAACTAGATAGATTATTAGAAGATAATGAACTCTGGAATAATCAAGTTAAGGTGATTCAGGTAACTGATGCAACTGAAAAATCAATGCAGCTTAGAATCTTAGTCAGTGCAGATGATTCTCCAACCGCCTGGGAATTAAGGGTCTTTTTAAGAGAGCATTTAATTAAATTTATTAAAGAAAATTATCCAGAAAGCCTGCCCAAAACAAGAGTAGAATTCCCAAACAAAAACAAATCACCTAAAGCTGAGCAGCAATAGGTGATCTAAAAATTATTATTTTCTAATGATGCTTTTACCCGAATTTAAAATATCATTTGGGTCAAAAGCATCTTTTATTTTTTCCATTATTTCTAGTTCTCTCTCTGAATACATCATTTTCAAATATTCTAAACGCATTTCGCCAACTCCATGTTCACCGGTAATTGTTCCTCCGATATCCACTGCATTCTGATAGATATCCTTTTTCAAGCTTTCATAATAATCCGGTTTAGAGCCAGCTTCTTTTAAAATAATAACATGTAAATTACCATCTCCGGCATGGGCCACCACCGGACACCTAGTATTATATTTTTCTTCAAGTTCATTTAAAATATTTAAATATTCACAGAGCTTACTTCTTGGAACTGTCACATCAGGACTATCAATAATTTTATCAGAAATAGCCGGTAAAATATGGCTTCTAATCTCCAAAATATCTTTGCGCTCAGCTGTGGTCTGAGCAATTAACATATCAACCGCATTATGCTCAGCAGTAATTTGGTCAATCTGGGCTCCTATCTCAAAAAGATCATCTTCTTCTGCTTCAGAGAGCATAATCATTAAAAAATATTCTCCATTTTGAGCTGGCCATTTTTTCCCTATATCAGCTGCAGCCAATTCTATTTCATCTTTTTCCACATATTCTAAGGCCATCGGTATAATACCTTTTTTTAAAATCGCCGGAACAGCAGCAAAAGCATCTTCTCTGCTGGCAAAAGCAACAATTAAAGTTCCATTTGCCTTTGGCTCAGGATAAAGTTTAAGGCTAACTTCGGTAATAATACCAAGGGTGCCCTCACTACCTATCATCAACTGCATTAAATCATAACCGGCATTGTTTTTTAATAATTTACCTTCACTACCACCATAATGAACTATTTCTCCTGTTGGTAGTACAACTTCCATACCGAGAACCTGATTTCTCATAATACCATGCTTAACAGCTCTTACACCACCTGCATTCATAGAGGCCATTCCTCCTACCTGCGCTCCTTCATCTCCAGGATGGAGAGGAAAGTAAAGGTGGTCATTGCTTTTTAATCTTTCATTTAAATCACCCAAACTAACAGCAGCCTCACATTTTAAAAGCATATTTTCTTCATCTAATTCTAAAATTTTATTTAACCTTTCTAAAGATAAAATAATGCTTTCTTGAGCAGGAATCGTATTTGCAGAAAGTGCAGTACCCGCACCTCTGGCAATTACATTAATTTTTTCCTGATTGGCATATTTTAAAATTTGCGAAATTTCTTCTGCATCAGCAGCTTTAACAACAACTGAACCTTCTATTGGCTCAGGAGCTACCAGAGTATAATTATCATTTGTACTTTCTCTGCTGTATGATAAAACTCTTTCCGGGTTTTGATCTACCCATTTATCACCAACAATTTTTTTTAAATCATTAATAACTACTTGCTTCATTATTTTTCCTCCAATATAATTCGATAAAGATATTTTTAATTTTTAAGCATTTCAATAAGTTCCGGAATAACTTGATAGAGATCAGCTACTATTCCATAATCAGCAAGATTAAAAATTGGGGCAGAAGGATCAGTATTTACTGCCACAATAGTCTCTGCTTCTTTCATCCCTGCTAAATGCTGAGGTGCTCCAGAAATACCAAAGGCAAAATATAGTTTTGGTTTTACTCTTTGCCCACTATAACCTACCTGATATTCCTTTGCTATTAAACCAGCATCTACAACATCACGAGAAGCTGCCAGCTGGCCACCTAAAAGATCTGCTAATTCTTTAAGTAATTTAAAATCTTCTCCGTTTTTGACACCACTTCCACCAGCTACAATTATATCTGCTTCTGCAATATTAATTTCTCTATCACTCAATTTTTTTATATCCTTTAAATTAGGATTATCCTTAATCTTTGTTTCTAAAGCTATTATTTCTCCCTGTCTGGACCTATCTGCAGTACCTTTTTTGAATTCTTGATAGCGAATTGTTGCCATTTGCGGTCTGCTATCAGATTTAATGTGAGCCAGAATATTTTCACTAAAAGCAGGTCTGATCTGAATTAAATTACCAGCTTCATCGATATCTAAAGCTGTACAGTCAGCTGTTAAACCTGTTTTGAGTCCAGCAGCAATTCTAGGAGCCAGTGAACGGCCAAAATTTGTTGCTCCTGTTAAAACTATTTCTATCTGAGCCTTTGCTAAAAAGCTGAGAATGTTTTCTTTGTATATAAATTCATCTGGATTAGCAAAGACTGGATCTTCCATATAATAAACCTTATCTGCTCCATGGGCTATCAATTCAGAAAAATCTATTTTTTTCGGGAGCAAAAGTAGAACTGATAAATTCAAATCAGCTTTTTCTGCCAGTTTTTGACCCTTATTTAGAAGCTCGAATACAACCGGGTGTATTTTATTCTGACTGTATTCAGCCAGAATTAATAATTCTTTTTTTGCTGCCATAGTTAATCCTCCATCAAATTTTTTTCGATTAATATTTCTTTGATTTTGTGATAAGCACTTTCTTTTTCTTCTTCACTAAAGACCTTTGTCTTTCTACTAATTTCTGCAGGAACAACTATATTATCCACCCAGGTTGGTGAACCTTTAAATCCAACTTTATCAATTTTTAGCTTTTCTTTAATATCTGCCAGAGTTAAATTCTTTACCTCAGCTTTTCTGGCCTTCAGTTTAGCTTTAAACGAAGGTAAACGAGGTGTATTAATATCTTTGGTCACAGTTATCAATAAAGGGTAACTAAAGCTTTTACTGTAATTGGCCTGCCAGAGTGAAGTTTTAATCGTAATTTCACTTTCATTTAGAGAAATCAACTCACTAACATAGGCTGCATGATTGATATTTAAAAACTCAGCAGTCTGAGGACCTACTTGAGCTGTATCACCATCTACACTCATCTCACCTGCAATAATGAGATCATAAGCACCGATAGTTTCTACTGCTGCTGCCAGGCTGGCTGAGGTAGCAATGGTATCAGCACCTGCAAACTTTTGATCACTTAAAAGATAAGCATTATCTGCTCCTCTGGCTACAGCTTCTTTAAGAGCCTCTTCTGCTCTGTTGGGCCCCATACTTAAAACACTGATTTCTGCTCCTGTTTGTTCTTTAATCGCTACAGCAGTTTCAAGGGCATTTAAATCAAAAGGATTAACCTCTACTCCAGCTGATTTTCTATCTATTCTTCCCTTTTCAGAATCAAATAAAACTTTATCCATCTCAGGGACCTGTTTAATCAGAACTATAATATGCAAGCTATCAACTCCCAAATCTTCTTTTGATTAATCTATAAAATACCGGGATAATTAGAACTGGTATACCTAAATATCCTAAAAAGCCATATCCTCTAGCCACCAGTGGAATCAGACCAAAACGGGCTATAGACCAGGTTAATACTACAAAGACTAAAGAGGCAAATATAGAATGGCTGCGGCCTGTATTATCATTAGGCCACCAGGCAATAATTCTCTTAACTCCTCCAAAAACAAAATTAACCCCGGTTGAAATAACACCTAAAATAATCAAGGTAGAAATAACATTTTCTGCTAGAGCTCCCCCAACTCCATTATTAACCACAAAAATTGTAGGAACTGGAATTTCCAAAATATCCGGATAATAAGCTAAAACAGTTAATGAAGCTAAAGTTAGTAAAACTCCATTAATGACAAAGCCAGCCCAGGCTGCTTTTAGAGCATCTTCTCTAGTTTCTAATACATCTGCTACTGCTACATATGCTCCAACTGCAATCGCTTGAAAACTGGCATAAAGCAGCATACTCCATAAGGCTGACCAGACATTAGTTTTTGCAGTTTGATCAGATATTACTGCTATTATTCTGGGAAAACTGGCAACTGCATTTGCCCCATAAACCACAATTACACCAATAATTATTGCTATACCTATGTAAGTTGCTGCCTTTCTAACAACCTTTGCCCCAAAAATAGTGAGAAAAAAGATTATTACTGCAATAATAATTGTATTAGGTAAATAAGGTGTTCCTAATGCAGATTCAATTGTACTACCACCTGTTGCAAAAGCAACTGCTGTTGCTACTCCCATTGTCATAACAAAAATTATTTCATATAAATTAGAAAAAATTTTGTGATATGGATAATAAAACTCATCTGTCCAACTTCTGTAATCATATGTCTTGTTAACTACACTGAAATCCCAGGCATAATAAAAAATTATGGCATCTATTCCCATTGCTAAAATAGGAGTAAATACAGAATACCAACCATGCATGACAAAAAATTCTGCTGCCTGCCTACCTGAAGCAAAACCACCACCAAAATGAGTTGTAAACCAAACAAAAGCTACACTTAAAAAAACCGGAACTGCAAATTTACTTTTCTCCACTACTCAAACTCCTCTACTAAATTATTTGAAAATATTTATTGACCCTACTTTAGCACAGCAAAGTAAAGGCTTATTTAATTATAAATTAATCTTTTTTAAGTGTCAAGGAGTAGGCTGAGATTTAAAATTGTGGTATTTTTTTCTTATCTTAAATAAAAAAAAGACAAGCTACTGCCTGCCTTAATTACGAAATGGTGGTGAGAGACAGAATCGAACTGTCGACACGTGGATTTTCAATCCACTGCTCTACCAACTGAGCTATCTCACCCTATTTAAGTTTAAAAAAATAAAAATGGTTGCGGGGGCCGGATTCGAACCGACGACCTCCAGATTATGAGCCTGACGAGCTACCGGACTGCTCCACCCCGCGTCAATAAATGGTGAGCCATGGAGGAATCGAACCTCCGACAACCTGATTAAAAGTCAGGTGCTCTACCAACTGAGCTAATGGCCCATTTAACCAGCGACAGTTTATATAATATCACCCATTTTAATACTTGTCAAGAAAAAAAGCAATATAAGCAGACATTTTTGCCTGCTTATATCTTTGCTAATATTTTTTAAGGTAAGTATTTTCTTGGATCTAAGGGTTCGTCATTTCTTAAAACCCCAAAATGAAGGTGAGGGCCTGTACTCATTCCCGTATTACCAGAAAGAGCTATTCTCTGTCCTTGTTGAACATTTTCACCCCTAGAAACTAATAATCTAGAGTTATGTCCATAAAGGGTTTCTATATTATTACCATGATCAATAACCACAGTATAACCGAAACCATTCATCCAGCCACTATGTGTCACCTGACCTGAAGCTGCAGCTTTTATATCAGTTCCTGTTGGAACAGCAATATCAAGTCCATTATGAAATGATCTCTCATTATTTACCGGATGATCCCTCCAACCAAACTCTGAAGTTACTCTCCCTCTAACAGGCCAGATTATAGAACCTTTTTCTAATCGAATTGGTCCTGATCTACTGGCACCTTTAATTACTAATTCCTGTCCAGCATAAATTCTATCACCCTGAAGATCATTATTTGCTCTAATATCTGATGTTCTTGTACCATATTGTTGAGCAATAACACTTAAAGATTCTCCAGGTTGAACTTCATGTTTCAAATTATTTTCAGAACTTCCACTACTATTATCTCTATTATTTGAGCTCTGCTGACTATTTGTTGAGTTAGGAAGTCTTAGTTCCTGACCTTCTCTAATAAAGTCTGAACTGATATTATTTTTAGCAATAATATCCTCTACCTTAAGATTATTTCTATTTGCAATCTGGGAGAGTGTATCACCTCTCCTGACTGTATAAGTAGAACTTTCAGCTTCTTGCTTTTGATCATTACCACCAATAGCTTCTACCGGTATTTTTAAAGTCTGCCCATAATTAATTCTTTCAGAAGTTAATTTGTTAAAATTTTTAATTTCTGAAACAGTTAAATTACGGCTGTTTGCAATATTAGAAAGAGAATCTCCTCGACTAACTATGTATAACTCATATGACACTTTTTCAACGAAAGAATTTTTTAGTACCTGGTAAGTCTCTCTGCCAACTATACCATCAACCGTTAAGTTATTACTCCTCTGAAAGTCTTTAACTGCTTCTTCAGTTCCGCTACCAAAAATCCCATCCGTTGAAAGCTCATAACCCAGTTCTGCTAAATACTTCTGCACTTCTAGAACTTCACTTCCCCGATTATTTAATCTTAAATTATAGGCAAAAGTACTGAAACTAAAAGCCAAAAGCAAAATTACTAAAATTATTAAAATCCTATTAAATCGACTTTTTTCCATTTCTCCCCTCCTTTCACAACTCTAACTATATATTTCTAGATAAAGACTATATTTCCTTTTTGAATCTACCTTTTTTATTTAAATTATTAAAATTATTTTGTCTTAATGCCTCATAAATGATTATTGAGACAGAATTGGCAAGATTTAAGGAGCGCAAACTGTCTTTCATAGGGATTCTAATACAATATTCTAGATTATCTTTGAGTAAAGTTTCGGGAAGACCGGCAGTTTCTTTACCAAATAGAAAATAATCATCAGCTTGATAATTCATCTCATGGTAGGATTTTGGAGCTTTGGTTGTTGCATAAAAAAATCTCCCACCTTTATTTTGCTTGAAAAATTCAGCCAAAGAATCATAATAACTAATATCTAATTTATGCCAGTAATCAAGACCAGCTCTTTTTAAATGCTTATCTGAAGTTGAAAAGCCAAGTGGTCTAATCAGATGCAGAGCAGAATCTGTAACTGCACAGGTTCTGGCAATATTACCGGTGTTTTGTGGTATTTCTGGTTCTACAAGCACAATATTCAAAATGATCACCTTTAAAAATAACTTTTATTTTGTAATTAAACTTCAATCGTTAAGCCATCATAAGCAGGGCTAACATTTTTAGGTAAATATTCTGCTAACTCTTGATGTTCAAGCCTGTGTGAAATATGAGTTAAATAGCCGTGTTTTAAGTCCAGTTTATTGACAAGCTCTACAGCTTGATCAACAGACATATGAGTGGGATGCTCGGTATATCTTAAAGCATCAATTGCAGCATACTCTATCCCTGCTAAAAGTTCAAAAGATTGTTCAGGTATTTTGCTGCAGTCTGTTAAATAAGCAAAATTATTGATTCTATAAGCTAAAATTTTATTTTTGCCGTGATAAATTGGCACAGCTTTTATCTTCAAATCTCCCAGTTTAAAACTCTCTGCTGCCTCTTTTAAGATAACCTGGGGCACTCCACCTGCATTATTTCCTGAAAATATATAGGGGAAAATCCTTCTAATGTGAGCAAGGGTTTGCTGATCTGAATAAACAGGCATCGCTTTATTTTGATACCAATTAAGAGCTCTGATATCATCAAATCCCATAATATGATCTGCATGTGCATGGGTCATTAAAAGAGAATCTACATCTTTGATCTCATTTTCTAATAACTGCAGTCTCATTTCAGGTGGGGTATCTATTAATAAATTGTATTTACTGCTTTTAACATAAATTGAAGTTCGGTTTCTTTTGTTTTTTGGATTATTTGATTGACAGGTCTCACAATCACAGGCTATAACAGGAACTCCGTGGGAGGTTCCGGTTCCTAAAAATGTTATCTGCAAACTAACAGCTCCCTTCCCTATAAATTTTATCTCAGGAGATCATTTTTGTCAAACTTAGTTGATTTTTTCTACTGCTTTTATCAAACCTTTTTTGCGCAAGAAATTAGCCAGTTTTTTATAGACCAAAACTGTTATTGCTGAATTTAAAAAAGCCTTTGTTAGATTAAAAGGAATAATCCCCGGCAGCATCATCTGCCTAACCTGCTCTCTGGGAATTCCATAAAAAATAGGGTTTAAAAATAGGTTTGCAAAAGCCATTACTATAACCATTGCAGTTGAACCCAATATTAAACCTTTAATAGCTCCACTGCGGCTGTGGTGTTTTTGATAAAAATAGCCAGCAATTGCTGCAAAAGTTCCGGTAGATAAAAAATGCATAAAAGCACCAAAAGGTCCCCCTAAACCTGTAAATACTGCCATCAATATAGCAAGGATAAAGGTTGAAGCAAGAGCTGGACCTGGGCCATATAAAAAGGCTATTATTAAAATTGGAACATCACCAGGCTCATAAATTAAAAATGGTAAAAATAAAGGAAAACGAACTAATAACATTAAAACAAGTGAAAAAGCTGATAAAACAGCAATATTGGTTATTTTCTTAACTTCCATTATAGACCTCATTTCGAAATAATATTTTTAAAATATAAGAAAACTAAGCTGCTCAATAGTAATAATCATATTTATTTTTCACAATATTAATTATATACAAATCTCTTCTTAAACGCAAGTTCTTGCTGAAGTTAACCCCCAGCAAGAACAAAAATAAATATTTAATTATTGTTGTTATATTCTCTGATTTCAACTCCAGGATAAAAGTGGCTGATAATCTGGCTATAATTCCAGCCTTCAGCTGCCATTCCAGCTGCTGCTGATTGATCCATCCCAAGATTGTGTCCCCAACCAGAACCATAGATATTTAATTCTTTTAAATAGCCATTACTATCCATTATACTGTTAAATTTAAAGCGGCTGCTTCTTAATCCGCCTAAAACCCTTCTAATTTGAGAAGAGTTGAACTCTCTACTAGCATCTTCACCAACTATTCTAAGTGAAGTTATTGTACCACCTGTAGCTCTTTTTAAAACCTCAATATTTTTTATTTTACCCAGCTCGGTTCTATCTTCAATAACAGAAACAGGAACTTTGACCTGCCAGCGATAACTGCTGCTGTTGAAATCTCTAGAATAAGAAGGGGGATCATTTTTGAGCCATTCTTTAAGTTCTGCTGGAGGAAGTGGAAAATCAAAGTTTTCACCTTTCATTTGATTTGCTCCCCTTAAATAAGGTAGATCTGCAACCCAAATCTCATCACTACGTTCAGTAAAGCCTCCACTATTACTGCTGAATACAGCCTCTATAATTCTATCTCCATAATATACACTTTCTCCTCTGGTTGCCAAAACAGCATTAGAGGTTCTTGGATTTTCATTACCTACCCCATTATAAGCTGCACAGTGAACTGTAGAACAGAGATCATAACCTTCACCACTGTGACGCCCGAGATTACTTAGAGTATAGCTTCTAGCTGCAACTGCTTGAGCTTTAAGGGATTCTTCAGGCCAACTAGAATATATTTCAGATGGCACTACAGATAAAAGATAGGCTGTAAGATCAAGCTCATTTATCAAAGTAAAGCTGTTTTCAGCTCCTTTGATAATCATATCTCCTCTATATTGTCTGTCTGCTCTACCCTGCCAGAAATAACCCTGACCATATTCTACATTATAAACATAAAATGAAGAATTATCTGCTTCACTGTAAAGCTGATATTCATTTTCAAGTCTACCAAATTGAACTTTTTGCTCTCCATCACTAATAGTTAAAGAATTATCATCAATCTCCAGTAAATAGTTTTTTCTAGCCTCACCATTAAATAGAATCTTACCTTGATATATAATTGAAAAAGGATCAGAATACTGGAATAATAAAGTTCGATTGCCAGAACTGAGCCCGATTCTTAAAAGCTCAACCTCTGTTTCTGTTTCTAGCTCTTCTATATCCTGCCAATTAGCTTCTAAAATAAATGGATTTATCTCTTCTCTTTTTTCTTCCTCATCATCAGGCCTTAAATAAGGATAATGCTCTTGATAATAATCGATTCTTTGATTAGCTTCATCTATATATAAGCCAAAAGAAAGGCTTCTCTGCCAGTGATCATATGCCTTAACATCTTCACCTGCTTTTTCCAGCATTAAGGCCATTTCTCTAAAAAGATAATTCTGGGTCCTATCAGCCTGGTAGGAATTATTTAAGTCCTCATAAGCCTGATAGTAATTACCAAGCTTTTGATTTAACTCAGCTCTGAGCAACTTTACTTGAGCCCGATTAAGATTAAGTCCTTCCAGCTGTTTTAAAAATCCTTCTGCCTCAGCTAATTTATCTAATTCTAGCTGTGATTTAATTAAATAATAATATTTTTGATATTGATCTCGCTTAGATATTATATCTTCAGCTTCTATCATATTCTGCAGTAGATAATTTGCTGCCTGAGCATTATTTAACTTATAAAAACTAACTGCCAGTTCTATAATATCTGCTGCTCGATTGGATAAAATAGCGGTCTTTAACAACTCTCTATTTTCACTTAGCAAATCATTTTTATCATTATAAATTACAGCCAGGTTGCGTCTGCTTTCCAAGTTGAAAGGATCAAGCTCAAGTATCTCTTCATAGTAATTTACAGCGGTTTGATAGTTTGCAGCATAAAAAGCTTCAACTGCTTCAGCTGAATATTGAGCTATTCTTCTCTCTATATTTTCCTGAGAAAAAGTAATATTATCTCCAGGCTGTTGATTTAGGAAATGGTTAAAGCCTGGAATTAATAACCCGGTTAAAAATGTTGTAATAATTATTAATCTAAAAATCTTTTTCATTAAATACATCTCCATTAGTTAAAGAAGTTTACTAGCTATTTCAGCTAGTTCTGATCTTTCGCCCTGTTTTAACATTATATGACCTGATATTTTTTGATCATGGAATTTGTGAGCTAAATAATTCAAACCATTTTTATGAAAATTCAAATAGGGATTATCAATTTGATAAGGGTCACCGGTAAAAACGAGTTTAGTATTTTCTCCGGCTCTGGTTACAATGGTTTTTACTTCATGTAAAGAAAGGTTTTGAGCTTCATCAATGATGATAAATTGTTCTGGAACAGACCTACCCCTGATATAGGTCAAAGCTTCAATTTGAATCAGCTTTGAATTTAAAAGTTTTTCATAGGCATATTTGCTGTCATTATTACGGTGAACAATAAATTCGAGATTATCAAAAATAGGCTGCATCCAGGGAGCCATTTTTTCCTCTTTATCACCAGGTAAGTAACCGATATCCTTACCCATCGGCATTACAGGTCTAACTACAAGCAGTTTTTTATAAACACTTTCATCCACAACCTTTGCTAAACCAGCTGCAATGGCAAGCAGGGTTTTACCTGTACCAGCTTTACCAGAAATTGTAGCAAGTTTGATTTGATCATCAAGCAGAAGCTCCATTGCCAGCTGCTGTTCGCGATTGCGGGGCCTGATTTTAGCAGGTTGTTTATCATTGTATTTTAGGGGAAGTAAATTTTCCCCATCAAAACGAGTTAATGCGGTATTTTTATGCTTATCTTTGGAGCTCAGCTGTAAAAATTCATTGGGATAAAATGAATCTCTATCTTCTTGCTCTAATTCTTCAACTGCCAGTTTATTTTCGGCAAATAATTTATCGATCAACTTTGAATTAACTGATAATTCTCTAAAACCTGAATAAATCTCTTCTTCTTTTAAGCGGGAAGAGCTGTGCTCTTCTGCTCTTAAACCATAAGCATCACAAATCAACCTTAAATTAATGTCATCTGAAACCATAATAACCTTGCGGTCAGGATTTTTTTCCATGATATCAATTGCAGTTGAGATTATTCTGTTATCCATTTTACTGGAGCTAAGCCCTTTTGGTAGGCGGAGTTCACCATTTATGATGATTTTTAGCACTCCACCACCTTCTAATTTAACCCCTTTATCTAAATTTCCCTGATTTCTCAGCTCTTCTAGTAAACGCGAAGTTTCTCTAGCATTATAACCGAGATCAGAACCCTGGGTTTTTAAATTATCTATTTCTTCTAAAACCGCTAGGGGAATTATCACTTCATTATCTTCAAAACTAAAGATGGCTCGGGGATTATTTAATAAGACATTGGTATCTAAAACAAATATTTTCTTCATTCTTTTTCCCTCCAGTTCAAATGGATTATTTTATATGTGCCTAGTTACCAAAGTGTTAGTCCGGTTGCTTGATCATACTTTCTATTTTTATCTGGCTTGCTAAATTCCTCTATCTGGATTTCAGAAGCAAAGACCTTTGTTCCTTCTTCTAAATGTCCACCAAAGCTATTACCATTCTGATCTGCTAAGATGATATGAGCATGAACCATTGGCTCACCATCTTTAAGCGAAATATTGCCATTTAAATTTAATATTTCAAAATCGCCTTCCTTTTCAAGAGAAATATACTCTCTCTGCTGCTGATCATAATAAGAGAAAACAACCTTAAAAACAGCACCTAAAGCATTAATACTGCCCAATTTAATCTCATTTTCTTTGGCAATTTGACTTAAATTCTGCAGGAGATCATCACCTTTTTGCAGTCTTAAAAAATAAGTATTTTTAAGCTGATGGCCTTCAAGTTTTTTCTTCATATTATCATCCTTTCACTAAATTTTTATAATATGGACAGAGATGGCTGCAAAAACAATTTTCACAATCAGGATTCTGAGCCTTACAGATAGCCCGACCATGGTCGATCAGCCAGTGGTGTAAATCAATCCAATACTTTTTTGGGATTAGTTCTGTTAGTTCTTTTTCTGTGACCTTAGGATTTTTGGCTGAACTTAAAGCAAGTCTTGAAGAAACCCTAAATACATGGGTATCAACCGGAAAAGCAGCTTTGTTAAAAGCATTGGCTAAAACTACATTAGCGGTTTTCCTGCCAACCCCGGCTAATTTAAGTAGTTCTTTACGTTCTTGGGGAACCTTTCCCTGATAATCTTCAAGCAGCATTTTACTTGTTTTAATAATATATTTAGCTTTGTTTCTATATAAACCGATACTGTTAATCTTCTCTTCTAATTCTTTTTGGGCTAAGCCTGCAAAATCTTCAGGCTTATTATATTCTTTGAATAGTTCTGCAGTAACTTTGTTTACCTGTAAATCAGTTGTTTGGGCTGAAAGTATAGTTGCTATCAAAAGTTCAAAATCACTGTTAGAATCTAAGCTTGTACCTGGTTCTGGATAATGTTCAGCAAAAAGAGCAATTAATTCTTCTACCTTTTCTTCTTTAATATTTGGTTTTGACAAAGCAAATCCTCCTTGATCAATTTAAATAAAAATATCCTTAAATTTAAAAGTTGGAAGTTAATTAGAAACTAGACTTAGAAAGCAAAAGATGTTAAAATAATTAAAGAATCTAGAGCGATAAAATATTATTGAGGTGTTAAAAATGTATTATAATTTAGGTATTGATATAGATGGTGTTTTAACAGATGAAGGAACTGCTGAAAATAATATCTGGCAGAGAAAGATGAATGAGTATTTCTCCAGAGATATTAAACTGGGGAAATATACCTACAACCTTGCTGAAGCATATGGTTTAAGTGAAGCAGAACTTAACGATTTTCTTAAAAATAAATTATTTGAAGTCTATCAGCAGGTTAATTCAGCTCCAGGAGCCAGAGAGACTTTAAGCGAGCTGGCTGAACAGGGTCATAAATTATTTTTAATTACTGCCAGACATGAAAATTTTAGAGATCTTACAGAAGATTGGTTAGAGCAACATCAAATTCCTTATCATGAACTACACCATCAGCATGATAAAGCACCACTGGTGCTGCAAAAGAATATTTCGCTTTTCGTTGATGACAAAAAAGAAAATGCTATAAATATAGCAGCAGAAAATATTCCTGTTATCCTGGTCAGCAAATATCATAATAGTGATTTTAAAGGTAATCAAATTATAACAAAAGTAGATAATTGGGAGCAAATCAAAGAAAATATTGATTTATTTCTCTCTAAAAACACTCCCACCAGTAAACTCTCTTAAAATTGATGTAAAAGGAACTTCCTTATCAGGCATAGCTCTAAAATTGCTTAAAACTTCAAGCAGTCGTTGTGCCTGATAATAGTTTTTATCAGTCCTATCTATTTGTTTTAATAAAGGCTCAACATAACTTTTCAGCACAGAAAGCTCATAGATAAGAGCAGAATTAAACATCATATCTGCATTTTCCTGATAGGGAAAAATATTTCTTTCTTCTCCCCTTCTCACCGATTTCCAGAGTTCTAAAGTATCTGATGCAGTTAAAGCTCTATATTGATTATCTCTAACAATTCTTCTGATCAGTCTGGTATCGGTTGTGGGAATCCTATTATGACAATCAATATTTAATTGGGTAAGTGCACTAACATAGATTTTAAACTTTAGATCCTGAGGTATCACCTCTGTCATTTTATCATTTAGCCCATGAATACCCTCGATTAAAATAATTTGGTCTTCATCTAAACTCAAACTCTCCCCACTATTTTCTCTAACCCCTGTTTCAAAATTAAACTTTGGCAGTTCTATTTCTTCTCCCTGAATTAATTTCAAAAGATGATTATTTAATAGCTCTAAATCAATGGCCTTGATCGATTCAAAATCAGGCTCACCATTTTCATCTAGAGGGGTGTGTTCTCTATCAACAAAATAATTATCAACTGAGATCTGAACCGGTCTTAACGCATTTATTCTCAGTTGATTGGCCAAACGATGGGTAAAGGTCGTTTTACCTGATGAAGTTGGTCCGGCAATTAAGATAATCTTATTTCTGGGCATACCTGCTTTAATTTGATCAGCTATTTTAGCAATTTTCTTTTCATGAAAAGCTTCTGCAATTCTAATTAATTCATTATACTGCTTGTTTTTAATATTATTATTTAAATCTGGAACATTACTTACCCCAAGTATTTCTCCAAGTTCTGCATATTCTAAAAATATTTTGGCTAGTTTAGGTTGTTCTTTAAAGGTAGGAACTTTTTTCTTAGCAAAAAATTTGGGGAAAAGAAGAACAAAACCAGGTATTCTCAAATGCAGATCAAATTCCGAAAGATAAGAAGTAGAAGGTACCATATTATAATAAAAATAGTCATAATAACCATCAAGTTCATAGATGGTATAAAAATCCTTGTCCTGTTCGATAATTAATTCACTTCTAAATGAACAGTTCTCTTGTTCAATTACCTCTAATACCTCTTTTTGAGTCATTTTGTGGCTCTTTATCTCTAAATCAGCTGAGATTATTGCTTTCATTTTTGCTTTTATTTTTCTCAGATCTGCTTTACTTAAACAGCTCTTATTTTTTAATTCACAGTAAATCCCATTACTAATTGAAATACCTATTTTTAAAACGATTTCCGGGAAAATTTCATAAACTGCTTTAGCAAGCACTAGGAAAAGACTTCTTCTATAAATTCGGTTACCAATTTCTGTATTGATAGTAATCGTTTTTATTTCTGCTCCCTGCTCAAGATGATGGTTTAAATCGTAAATTTCATTTTCAATAATTACCGCCATTACATCTTTAGGATTTTCAATCCTGCTCTCTGCAATAATAGCTTCAATTTTTTTTGTATCAAATATTTTTAATTCTTCACCATCTATTTTTATATCCAATGGGATACCTCCTTTAATCATGCTTTAATATAATTCTTTTTATCTCTGCTCTAACTTTTTCGTTTGTTTCTTTTGCTAAATGTTTTTTTAAAATCCCCAGAGCTTTATCATAATCTATTTCACTCAAGCTCCAGGCAGCATAATAGCGGATGAGAGAAGAATTATCAGCAAGCTTTGCTTTAATTAAATCAAAATACTCTTTTTTCTCTAAATTGGCGGCTGCAATTAAAGCATTCCGGATTAGAATTCTGCTGCCCCTCCAATAAATTGCCGTAGTTTTGAGTTCCTCAGGAGGATCTTTCCTTCTGAGTTTTAAAAAATACTCGATATCTTTATCAAAATACTGCAGCTCTTCTTTAGTGTTAATTGGCTTAGCTTTATTATAAGGGCAAATTAGCTGACAGCTGTCACAGCCCCAGATATGGGCACCCATTTTTTTGCGTTCAGCTGGTGGGATGATTCCCTTTTTTTGAGTTAAATAAGCTATACACTTATCTGCCTCCAGCTGATAGGGAGCAGTTAAAGCATCACCTTCACAATGTTCTAGACATAAGGTGCATTCTCCACAATCTAAATCCAGTGCCTCATCTTTTTCTATTTCTAGATCTGTAAAGATCTCGCCTAAAAATATATAAGAGCCAAAATCAGGATTAATCAGAAGTGAATTTTTTGCTATAAAGCCTACTCCTGCTCTTTCTGCCAGAGCTTTTTCTAAAAATGGAGCAGCATCAACAAAAATTTTAGCTTTAAAATCTTGATTTATTTCAGCCTTTATCTTTGCCACCATTTTCTCCATAACTTCTCTTAAATAAATGTGATAGTCTTTTTGGCTAAGATAAGTTGATAGATATTTATTTGTTTTATCTGAATTATTATAATTAATTGCTATCACAATAATTGATTTTAAGCCTTTAAAATGAAGTGATGGCTTAGATAGTCTATCAATATTACTTTCTGTAAAAGGCTGAGGCCAGAGCCCTGATCGCTTACGCTCTTTTAAAATTTCTCGATATTTTTTTAGATCACTTCCATCTGTGATCCGACAAATATCAATTTCAAGTTCTTCAGCAATATTTTTAATTAGAGCTTTTTTAATCATTAGCTAAAACTTTCCTTTCAACTTTAAGCAAATATAGGCTGTAAACCAAACCAGTTAAGATAACAACAATCCCCCAAAACAAATACATTATTTCACCGCCAAAAAGCTGATAAATTTTACCACCGATTAAACTGCCGGAAATAGCACTAAGGCCCATATAAACACCTGAATAAATATTTTGCCCGGTTGCTCTAAATTTCTCACCACTAATTTTATTTACATAATCAACCCCAACTGCAAAAAAGAGGCCGAAAGTGATACTGTGAAAAAGTTGGGCTGCTAAAATAACAGCATTGATTGGGAAAAAGGCAAGTAATAACCAGCGAAAAAGAAAAGACAGACTGATTAAAAATATGATCTTGCTGAATCTATTGCTTTTTATTATTTTATCAGAAAAGAAAAAAGCAAGTATTTCACTGCCAGAAGAAATAGTCATTGCAATCCCCAGCAGGAATTCCCCACCCCCATGGTCAACAATATAGAGCGGAAAATAGGTATAATTTGCATTCATGGTAGTCTGCAGCACAAAAACAAAAATCAAAAAATATAAAAGTCTTTTCTTCTTGAAAATTTTTGTAAAATCACTTAGATTTAAAACCTCTATTTCTCTAGTGCTTTGCGGCAAAAACTTCAACAAAAAAATTGAAATCACAATTACAATAGCATAAACATAAAATAGATTAACAGAAGCAGTTTGCTCTAAAAAATAACCGAGTACTGAAACTGTCAGCATATAACCTATAGAGCCCCAGAGCCTAAAACGTCCGTAAAGACTGCTTTGATCCCCTAAATAGTCAAGTAGTAGACAATCTGAAAGGGGAACAACCGGATTCTGAAATAAGGTATGTAAGAACATGATAATTAACAAGGCTTTAAAAGAAACTGCCAGGGGGAAAATTAGAACTGTAATCAGGGTTCCAACTAAGGTAATAAATAATACCTTTTTATTTTCCTGAAAATAATCAGTCATAATTCCCCAAACAGGTAACAATAAAAGGGCAAATATTCTCGGAACTGCATTTACAAGCCCAATTTGAAAAGAATCTAAACCTACATCCCTAAAATAGATATTAAAATAGGCAAATGCAGCCATTGTTATATAAAAGATAAAATTATAAAACTTAAATACCAAGCAGATCAGTCCTTAGTTAAAATAATCGATTCTACCATTAAATCATGATTAAATATATTTGCTGAATAATTTAAGAGATCTTCTAAATTAATATTGTCAATTATTTCTGCAATATCAAAAATATCTATCCCTAACCTGCGGTAAGTAATAAACTCTGAAGCAAGATGACGGAAATTATTAAAGAGCCTTATATAGCTACCCTGATATTTCCTTTTTATTCTTTCAAAATTATCTTTAACCTCACTTTTGTCAATGTTTAATAGTTTTTCTTTAATTTTTTCTCTCATTAAATCAGGCTGATCACTCTCTCCATAAAGATGGATATAGGCATAATCAGGTTTTTTATTGTAAGTACTGGAAAAACTATCATCAATATATCCTTTTTCATATAAATCATGATAGTTTTTGCTGCTGCGACCAAATAATATATCAAGTAAGATATTTATAATATATTCTTTTTTGATGGTTTCAAGTGGTTCTTCATAATCACTAGGATCCTTAAAAGCCAGCTGAACCATGGGCCTAGCTATATTCATTTTTTCTTCAACCAGTTTTTTTGCAATTTTAGCTGGTTCTTCTTGGATAATAGTTGTCGGATTTTTAAAAGCCGGAAAACTCTTTTGAGCCTGATTTTCTTTGATTAAATTAAGAACTTGCTCTTCATCTATATCACCAATTAAAATTAAATCCATATTTGAGGGCTGATAAAAATTATAATAACAAATATAGAGGTCTTCAGGAGTTATAGAACTTACACTCGCTTCTGTCCCAGCAATATCATTTTTAACAGGATGATTGATATATAGAGCAGAAAGCAGGTTAAAATAAGAACGCCAATAAGGATTATCCTGATACATTTTAATCTCCTGAATAATAATCCCTTTTTCTTTTTCCACATTTTTTTCGTTAAAATAAGGATTTTGCACAAAATCCAGCAGATTAATTAAGGATTTATTAAAATTACCACTGCTGGAAAAGAGATAGTTTGTACTATCAAAATTGGTGAAAGCATTTGCGGAAGCACCTAAGTCAGCAAATTTATCAAAAATGCTTTCTTCTTTATCCTCAAATAATTGGTGCTCTAAAAAATGAGCAATTCCCTCTGGCATCTTCCTTCGCTTGGCATTTTTCACATCAATAAATTCAATATCATTAGAACCAAAATCTACCGAAAGCATTGCATATTGTTTGAGATAATTTTTTTTGGGAAATATATAAATATTTAAACCATTCTCCAAGCTGGTCTTTATTAATTTTTCATCTATTCTTTGATTATATATAGTTTGCAAATTTATCAAACCTCACTTTTCAAAAGGTAAACACTGTCTATTTCAATATTTCTGGCAACTTTTATTATTTCTTCTCTATCAACATTATTTACAGAAGCAATAGTTTCAGCTATAGACTCCGCTTTTTGGTTGATTAAAGATAAAAGGTAGTGAGCTGCTAAACCGCTGTTACTATCTAGATTTTGTCTTAAGCTATTAATAATACTCTTTTTGGAGCGGAGTAATTCCTCACTGCTGAAATCTCCTGCTGCAAGAGCTTTGATCTGTTCTTTTACCAGCTCAATAACCTGCTCTTTATTTTCGACATTAATTCCACTATTGATAAAAAGCAGCCCTTTTGTTGATTCTATAGAAGAATTAACATAATAGGCCAAACTTCTTTTTTCTCTAACTTCCTGAAAAAGTTTAGAATGGGTAGAGCCCCCCAAAAGACTGTTGAAGATAAGCAGAGCATAATATTCGCTCATTGCTCTATTAATTCCGCTTCTGCAGCCAATAGTTAATTTAGCCTGATTAATAGCTAGTTCTTCCTCATAATAATCGATATCTTTTTTTGCATAAATCAACTCTGTATTCTGATCATAAATATCTTCTCCTGCCAATAAAGAATTATCAGCATATATTTTTTCCAGAAAAGATTCTTTAAAATCACCAAGCAGAAAAATAGATTTTGGAGCTGTAGTTATTAGCTTTTGATAATGCTCAAATAGCTCTCTGTTGTCAATTTCGGCTAATGAATCAACATCTCCCAGTTTATAGATACCGTATTTTTCTTTTTTACACATTTTTTTGATACACTGTTCAAGAGCATAACTTCCTTTATCATTAATCAAAGCTTCAATATTGTTTTTCAAATTCTCTTTTTCCTGCAGAAAATATCTTGCTTTAAATTTATTCTTTTCACTTAAGGGATTAAACAAAATAGCTTTTAACAGCTCTAAAGCTTCCTGGCTTAAACTAGCTTGCTCAACTAAAAACTTCTCATTTACCATTTCCAGAGAAAATCTAATGATCTGATTTTCGCCTCTTTTTAAAATATTAAAGCTTAATTTAGAACCAAATAGATCTTCTAATTTTGTTCTAAGTTCTCTCTGGCTTGGATAATTATTTGTTCCTCTCCTTAAAATTGCAGGGAAAAGAGCATTCATTGCTGCCTCTTTAATAGTTTCAAGAGGCAGCAGATAATTTATTTGAATTAAATTAGTTTTGAATTTATCTGTTTTTAAATAATGTAGATTTGAATTTTTTTCTTTATTTTTAAATTTCAACTCATTCATTGCTTATTACTCTCCCGTCTCTAATAACTCTTCTAACTTAATACCTAATTCTTCAATTAATTCTCCATAGCGGGCAAAATCACCATCACGTAGAGCTTGCTGAGCTTCTTGATATAATTGATTTGCTTCTTCTGCTAATTGAGAAGATGCAGCATCAGGTATTAAAAGATCTGGGTCTACTTCTACTTCTTCCTCAACATCTTCATCTTCTAATATTTGCTGTCCGGTTTCTTCCTCAATTTCCTCGACATCTTCTTCTGGTACTGAAATTACATCACGCTCATCTAAGATAGCTTCTAAAGCATTTGTTAAATTATCTCTCATTATAATTCGATCTTTATAAGCTACTATTACCCTTCTCAATTCTGGTAAGGCATCTGAATCAGACTGCAGAAAAACTGGCTCAACATAAAGTATATTATTGTTAATTGGAATTACCAACAAATTACCCCTTATTACATTTGAGCCTCTCTGATCCCAGAGTGAAAGCAGCTGAGAAATCTCTGATTCCTGATCAATTCTTGATTCGATCTGACTGGGTCCATAGACTAACTGATCTTTAGGGAATTGATAGGCAAATAATTCTCCATAATTTTCTCCATCCATTCTTGCAGCCATCCAGGCAACCATATTATTTCTGTTAGCTGGAGTAAAGGGAGTCATTAAAATAAACTCTGCTGAATCTTCTCCAGGTAAGTTGTTCATAATATAATAAGGTTCCATATCAATATTAGTACCTGCATAATGTTCTCGAGGAATATCCCATAAATCTTCTCTATTATAGAAAACAACCGGATCTCTCATATGATAAGTGGCATAAATATTTGACTGGATCTCAAATATATCCTGGGGATAACGCAGATGAGCCCTTAATGAATCAGGCATCTCCTCAAAAGGTGTAAAGAGATCACTAAAGATTTTATCATAGGTCATAACTATCGGGTCATCTTCATCAACAATATAATAATCCATAGTACCATTATAGGCATCTACAACAACCTTGACTGAATTTCGAATATAATTTTCCTGTCCATTAAAGGGTTGAGAATATGGATATTGTTCTGAGGTAGTATAGGCATCATATATCCAGAACAATCTCCCTTGATCTAAAACTAGATAGGGATCTCTATCATATTTTAAAAAGGGTGCTGCCTTTCTTACCCGCTGATGAATATTACGGTCAAACATAACCTGACTGTCATTGCGGATATCATCTGATAAAAAGAGCCGCATAGAATTAAATCTTAAAGCAAATAATCCCTTTCTTAAAATATTATTAACCTCTACTCCACCTGTACCATCATAATGAATAAAAACATTTTCATCTCCACGTGGATAATGAAATTCAGTTTCATCAGTATTAACCACAACATAATTATCTGTTTTTTCACCATAATAGATGGCAGTGTTATCAATGTCTATTTCAACATTAGTTCTGGGCGGTATATCCTGAATATAAAATTCGGGCAGTCCACTATCTCTAATTTCTGAAACAGGACTCATTGTAAGTCCAAATCCATGCGTATATTTTAAAGTTTTATTGAGCCAGGTTTGTGCCTGGGCTGGCAGGGCACTCTGATCCAACTCACGAGCTGCAAGCATAACCTGTCTGTATTCATCTCCAAAATGATATCTATCTACATCAATATCAACAAATCTGTAGTACTGTCTTAATTCCTGCAGCTGTGAGTAAGTATCTAAAAGCGGTCTGCTGTCCCACAACCTAATATTATCAATTACAGTATCATATTCCATTAATTCTTCATAACTTATTTCTGCCTCAGATAATTCAAAATCAGCTGTTGTTATCTCATCCAGTCCATAAGCCTCAAGGGTCAGATTAATATTATTCTCAATATAGGGTCTTTCCCGACTAATCTCATTTGGTTCAACACTGAACTGCTGAACTGCAGTTGGGTAAATACCAGTGAAGATAACTGAAGTTAAAATCCAGATCCCCACTCCCCAAAGCACTAATTTATAATTCTTTTTAAAGAGACTAAATAACACAGCTGCTGCCAGAAGCAGAACTACAACCAGGAGAATCCGATACCCCAAAAGGGTTGCATTAATATCTGTATAACCTGCTCCGAAAACAACTCCTCTGGCCGAAAATAAGAGTTCATACATTTTCAATCTGTAATCCCAGGCCTTAAAGAGTAAAAAAACAAAGGTTAAAATTGATAAATGTTTTTTTGACCTGGCCGTTAATTTTCTTGAAATTTGATTAAATGAACGAGAACCGGTAAAAATAATATAGATTATCCCCACCAATATCAGGGTGATAATTACTAAGACCATTCCCATTTCTCGAAGAAATTTCAAAAAAGGAAGTGAGAAAACATAAAAACCTATATCATTATTAAAAATAGGATCAAAAGAATTAAAATCTGTTCTGTTGAAAAACTTAAGCACCATCTTCCAGCTTTCACTGGATATTGCACTAAACATATAACCAAACAAAACACTTGTCACTATATAAATAATATTAAGTCTTTTTCTACTTATCCAATCAGTAAGTTGATTTCTTTCTTCTCCAAATAAAGATTCCACATTGCTTTGTTCTTTAATACTGACATAGTTCATAATCGGTTTTTTGGTAAAATGGAGATTTATATAAATAAACCCTGCAAAAAGCACCGCAATAATAGAACGGAGGACAAAATTGGAAAAAAACATAATCAAAAAAGTTCTTTCAAATGTGAGTGCTTGAAACCAGAGCCAATCAGTATAAATATTAGCTCCATTTGTTATAAAAATAAATACAGCTGCAGCTGCTGCTATAATAATCGAAATAAAAAATTTATTTGACTTTTGCATACTTTTCTCCTTTCTGAAAAGTGCTATTTAAGTTTGTCAGCAATTCTTTTTGCTCTCTTTTCTGCTTCATAATAAATTTTCTCTTGATCTAAAGTCTTTATTTCTCCAGCCTCAACAATGATTTTCCCGTCAATAATTACTGTATCTACAACTCTACTGTCAGCTGCATAAAATAAATTAGAAAGATTATTGTGATGGGGATAAGAAAAAGAATTACTTTGGGTATCAATTAAAATCAGATCAGCTTTTTTGCCTTCTTTTATCATACCTGTCTGACTAAGATTAAGTGTTTGAGCCCCATTGATTGTCAGCATTTTCAAAAGCTGCTGGGTATCAATCAAACTGGGATCATAATTATTTACTTTTTGTAAATAAGCTGCCATTCTAGCCTCAGTTATCAAATCAAGATTATTATTGCTGGAAACACCATCAGTACCTAGACTTACATTAATATCAGCTGCTAGATAATCTATAATCGGAGCAATTCCACTGCCAAGTTTAGCATTACTTACCGGATTGTGAGCAATATTAACATTGTCATTTTTAAGAATTTTCAGGTCTCCTGGCTCAAGATGAACTACATGAGCAGCTAAAATATGATTTTCAAAAAAATTAAATTCATCCAGAAATTTAATTGGAGAAACTGAATGTTTATTTATAAAATCTTCTACTTCTGCTTTAGTTTCAGACAAATGAATATGAACTGCTAAATTATTATCTGCTGCCAATTCAGTTATTTTTGCTAAATAAGCTCTAGAACAGGTATAAGGTGCATGAGGAGCAAGCATTGTTGTAATTCTTCCCTCTGCAGTATTATTATATTCTAGGGCAAAATTAAGTGAATTCTCTAATCCTTCCTCTCCATCATTTGCTTCGATTAAACCTTCAGCAAGTACAGCTCTAATTCCACTCTTAGCAACTACTTCTGCTGCTCTATCCATGGCAAAGTACATATCAGCGAAAGCCGTTGTTCCACTTTTTAACATTTCCAGTACACCTAAAGCTGTTCCCCAATAAATATCATCTTCACTTAATTTAGCCTCAAAGGGCCAGATCTTATTCTGCAGCCATTTCTGTAGGGGCATATCATCTGCATAACCTCTCATCAAAGTCATCGCAGAATGGGTATGGGTATTAATCAGACCGGGAAGCAGAATTTTCCCTTCAGCATCTATTTGCTCAGAAAATTCTTTTTCAGAAGGACAGGATTCCATACTGGCAATTTTTTTAATCTTCTTATCTTCAATAATCAGATATTGATCCTTTAAAACTTCAGCTTTATCAGCTGGATAAATTTCCAAAATATTTTTTATTAAAATACCCAATTCAAACACCCCTCAAAAATATTTTATTTATTTAAGCAAATACTTCCCGATAAGCTTTGATAAAATATTCTACTGCAGAAATAATATTAATCGGAATAACAAGATAAAAAAGCCAATCTCCAAAAATATTAATCCCTGTCAATCTAACTGCAATAGCAAGATATAATAAAAATATAGATGTTTTACCTAATAAAGTTGGATCTATAAAATTTAAACCAAAAAAATAAGTTATAATTCCAGATAAGAAAATAAAAAGCTCTCTCCCCAAAATAATAAAGGAAACAACCCGAGGTATTAAATTTAATTTAATTAATAATAATAAAATACTTATAATGGTTAATTTATCTGCAAGTGGGTCTAATAGTTTGCCGAGCTTTGAGTGCATATTAAGTTTTCTGGCAATATAACCATCCACAAAATCACTCGCAGCAGAAAGGGAAAAAAGCCCTGCAGCTAAATAATAATTACCCTGAACAAATAAATATAAATAGATTGGGATTAATATTATTCTCATTATCGAGATAAGATTTGGAATTGTAAGCAAGTTGATCACTCCAGAGCTATTTATTAGACTCATACTCTTCTTCACTAATTATTTTACCCTTTTCAACATTCTCTGTTATTTTATTATAGTTTTTATCAAATTCAATCTGCAGATCAATTTTATTATAGCAGTTATCACAAACTGCAACTTTATTTATCTCATAAGCTGCCTGACGCTCTTCTTCATAAACCTTTTGAATATCATAACTTTTTCTAAATATTAGTTTCATTTGCTTACCACATTTCTCATCTTCTAAATAAACTTCTATCAGGGGACTGCTTTTCCCCCCACTAAAAAAATTTTTAATAGAATCAAATATACCCATCTGCAAAGTTCCCCTTCCATTAAAAATATTAACTCTTTATTATTATAAAATATTCAACAATAATCAATGATATCCTGCTTTTTACTTAGAATTAAAGCTCTGCTTCCAACTGCTCTATTTTAGCTAGATATTTTTCCATATCAAATTTTCTTTCCAAACCATTTGCATTCATATATCTGACTTTACCAAAAATATCCCTTTCCTGCCAGGCCCGGTCATGTTTGCCAAAACACCAGGCAACACCGGCATAGCTATTTGGGTCTCTACCATCAAGAGAATACTTGTTATTCAGCTTTAAAGCATATTGATAAGCTTTTTCTGGCTCAGAAACCCACTCCAGAATCTTCTTTCCCCAGTACATTCTCATATAATTATGCATTTTAGCTGTTATTTTCATTTCTTTTTGAGCAGCATTCCAGTATTTATCATGTGTATCAGCATTTTTTAATTGCTGATAACTATAATTATATTCTCTTGTATCAGAAGAATGTTCTTTTAAAGTTTCAAATGCCCAATCAGGCAAAATATCTTTAAGACTCCCATCATACTGCTGATTATAATAAACAAAATTAAAACTCAATTCTCTCCTGACAATTAACTCTTCTAAAAAATCCTCTGTAGCTTCTGCTTTTTCAAGAGTTTTTACTGCTATTTCTTGAGCAGAGATCTGCCCAAAATGGAGATAAGGACTGAGATCAGATTGATAATCTAAGTGTGGTATATTCCTTTTTTCTCCATAACTAGCAATCTTATTGGCTAAAAAATCATTTAGTTTTTTCTCAGCAGCCTGATAACCACCTTTAAAAAACTTTTTATAAGAAATCCTCTCGGCAAAATCCATTTCTGCTAGATATTGATCAAGGTCTTTGATTAAATATTCTTTGAGTTCTTCTGATAGTTTTAGCCCAGAAGTATTTTCAGGCAGAACTTGATTGTAATCATATAAATACTGATCTTTGATTTTATTAATTTTTTTTCTAATTGTATAAGCAGCATATTCTTCTTTTTCAGAAACCTCTTCAACCGGACAGATAAGATTGGTCTCTACAGTATAAAAAGCTACTTTGATCAAATCTGCTGCTTTAGTTTTCCATTTTCTTAAATTCTTTAAATATGCTTTTTCAGTGATCAGCAAACTTGCTTTTTCAGTAATTTTTTTAAAAATATCAACATCTTCATAACTAAAAATGAAAAAGTTAATATTATGCTGTTCCAGCTCTTTTTTTAATTCCTTTAAACCAGCAAACATAAATTCATAGTGTCCATACTCAGCTTCCGGATAATTTTTGTCGATTAAAAAGAAAACAAATAGAGGCTGATTTAGTTGATTCGCCCTTTGAGCAGCATAGCTCAAAGCATGATTATAACTCATCCTTTGAGCTGACTGCATCCAGTATGCTACATAGTTTGCTTTATTTAAATCAGCCTCATTGATTTTCTCTATTCTACTTTCATTTAACTTCACAGCTTAACTCCTTCGTCAAAATGAATATCCATTTGTGGATAAGGAATATTAAATCCAGCTTCATCAAAGGCATATTTAAGTTCTTCGTGAAGGTCATAATAAACTGTCCAATAATCAGTTGGTGAAACCCAGACTTTTACATCAAAGTTTAATGAACTTCCAGCATGTTCTCCAAGTCTTATTATTGGTTTAGGTTCTTTATAAATCAGTTCATGTTCTGTTACTACTTGATTAATAACCTCTTTTACTTCATTAATATCATCATCATAACCAACTCCAAAGCTTAAATCAACCCTTCTTTTATCTAAAGCACTGAAGTTAGTGATACTGTTAGTAGATATATTGGAATTTGGAATGTATATTTTCTTATTATCTGGTGATGTAATAATAGTATAAAGAAGCTCGATCTCCTGAACCTTACCTTTATATCCTGCAACTTCTATCATATCACCTGCAGTAAAAGGTCTAAACATCAAGAGCAGCACTCCACCAGCAAAGTTTGCTAAACTTCCCTGTAAAGCAAAACCAACTGCAAAACCAGCAGCACCAAGTATCGCTACAAAAGAAGTGACCTCAAAGCCCAGGGTAGAAGCTATTGAAAGAAATAATAGAATTAATAAAATAGCCCTGGTTATCGAAACTAAGAAACTGGTTAAAGTTCTATCAAACTTGCCCTGAATATTTTTTTCCATAACTTTTAGGGCAATCTTGATAACCCATAAACCTATGAGTAAAAATACAATCGCTAAAAGTAACTGCATCCCATAATTTGCAATTACAGATTCTAAACCACCAGCAATATCATTCATCTTTATATCCCCCTCCTAATCAAAATTAGAGATGTTATACAACACCTCAGTTCTAATTAATAATTATTCTCTTTATACATATTTCTAGTTAAATCTCTACTATCCTGCTTATAATTAATATTAATCTTTAAATAAAGAAGAACCGGGATTACCGGTTCCTCAATTTAATAATAAGTATTAGATATCCACGGTTTCTTTAAAAGATTTACCGCTTCTAAACACAGGTACCTTACGAGCTGGTATCTGTATTTCCTCATTAGTTTGAGGATTCCGGCCTTTTCTAGCACTTCTATCTCTTACTTCAAAAGTACCAAAGCCAATTAGTTGAACATTATCACGATCATCTTCAGGTTTTTTAGCTTCATCTCTGAGGTGGTTCATAATAGTATCAATCATATTGTTAATTACTTCTCCAGTATCTTTTTTAGTGACACCTGTATTTTCTGCAACGGCGTCAATAAGTTCATTTTTAGTCACTGAAATTCACCTCCTTTGAAAAAATAGCTTTTTTATACATATACTTACTATTCTCGCTATAACAGCGATATCCTGCATTATATAAGAAAAAATTTATCAAAAAACTAAATATTCCAAAGTGATTTATCTACTACTGCTTCCATCTCATGTTTTTTTGATCTTAACATCAGCTCATCTACTGCCTGATAAGGATCTTTATCATTAAATAAAACATTATAGACCTGATATGTAATAGGCATTTCAAGTTCTAAAGCTTCTTTTTCAAGCCATCTATAAATAGCTCTGGTTGTTTTTACTCCTTCTACAACCTGTTTAACCTTCTTTTTTGCTTCTTCAATGCTTTTACCTTTACCGAGCTCTATCCCAAAGCGTCGGTTACGGCTGTGCATACTGGTACAGGTCACAACTAAATCTCCCATACCGGATAAACCAGCTAAGGACATGGTTTTACCACCATGATAGTCTACAAAACGACCCATCTCCATTAAAGCTCTTGTTATTAAGGCTGCTCTGGTATTATCACCAAATTCTAAGCCATCACAGATCCCACTTGCTAAAGCAATAACATTTTTGACAGCTCCTCCAAGTTCGACTCCAATAAGATCAGGATTAGTATAGACCCTAAAATAAGGAGACATAAAAAGATCCTGTACTTTTTCTGCATTATCTTTGTTTTTTGCAGCAGAAACTATTGCAGTAGGAAGTTTTTTAATAACTTCTTCCGCATGGGTAGGACCTGATAAAACAACTACATTTTTAAAGCCAGCATCTTTAAAGATTTCTGAATTAAGCTTAAAACTATCTTCATCTATCCCTTTAGCAGTAGAAACTAATAAGGTGTCTTCTGCAGTATATTTTTTTAATTGCTGAGCTAGCTTTTCTGCTGCATGGGTAGGTACAGAAATAACTATCACTTCAGCCTCTGCAGCAGCTAACTCAAAATCATTAACTGCAGTGAGGTCTGGATGAAGTTTTGTCTCTGGAAAATATTTGTGATTAATATTTTTTTGATTAATTGAATCTACTACACTTTTATCCCTTGCATAAATAGTAGTTAAGTGGCCATTTTCGGCCAGAATATTTGCCAGAGAAGTGCCCCAACTACCTCCACCAATAACTGTAATTTTAGTTTTGGTCATCAGCCGCTTTGCCCCAGTTTATCTGGATCCATCCTGTTTTCTTCCCCATTCATTAATCTATTGATATTGGCTCGATGGGTAAAGATTACAAACAATGATAAAAGTGCTCCAAATAGAATATGAGCTCCACTAAATCCACTAAAATAAATTACAAAAGGAAGTGAGAGTGAACCGATTATTGAGCCCAAAGAAACATATCTAGTTTTGATAACCAAAAATAGCCAGATCAAAGCATAGATAAGAAAAGCAAGTGGATAAAGTCTTAAAATAACTCCAAAAGTTGTTGCTACACCTTTACCACCAGTAAAACCTAAAAATATTGACCAATCATGACCGGCAATTGCAGCCATTGCAACAAGTAAAACATAAACTGAAACTGGATCACCTATAATTGCCTGCCCAACTAAAACTCCTAAAAAACCCTTTAAAATATCAAAAACTGCAACTAATACCCCTGCTTTTAAGCCCATAACTCTAGCAACATTTGTTGCCCCAATATTACCACTACCATAATTACGGACATCTTTTTTTAAGACTGATTTAGTTAAAAGTAATCCGCTTGGTATAGAACCAATCAAATAACTGATTAAGATGGCGATTATAATCCTCATAATAGACCTCCTTTTTATTTGCGCTGTTTTAATTTGAAGTTAAGTGGATTACCTACATATCCAAATGCTTCTCTAAGCACATTTTCTAAATAACGCTGATAAGCAAAGTGCATTAAATTAGGATCATTAACGAAAAAGACAAAGGTAGGTGGTTTTACCCCAACCTGACTTCCATAATATAATTTAAGCCTTTTCCCTTTTCTGCTTGGTGGTTCACGCAGTTGAACTGCCTCAGAAATAACCTCGTTTAAGACTCCAGTTTTGATCCTTAAATTGCTCTGGTCAACAACATATTCAAGTAAAGAAAGCATCTCATCGATTCTTTCACCTGTTAAAGCAGATATATAGGTTATGGGAACATAGTTTAAAAACTTAAGTTCATAATATACTTCATCAGTATATCTTTTCATAGTTTTAGAATCTTTTTTCATCAAATCCCATTTGTTAATCGCAATAACCATGGCTTTACCTTCATCATGAGCATAACCAGCAATTTTTTTATCCTGATCTGATACACCTTTTGTTGCATCAATCATCATTAAAACTGCATCTGATCTATCAACAGATTTTAGGGCTCTTAAATTACTGTAATATTCTACAGATTCTTTAACCCTTGATTTACGCCTTAAACCGGCAGTATCAATAAAATTAAACTTAATGTCTTTCCATTCTATTAAAGTATCTACAGCATCTCTAGTGGTTCCCGGCATATCACTTACTATTACCCTGTTTTCACCAACAAGATGGTTGATTAAACTTGACTTGCCAACATTTGGTTTGCCTATTACAGCGATATTTATTGCTTCCCTTAGGTCTTCATCTTCTTCATATTCTGGCAGTTCGGCTGAAACCTTATCTAAAAGTTCACCCGTATTTTTACCATGTTCTGCCGAAATCAAGATAGGATCACCAAAACCCAGTGAATAAAACTCCCAACTAATTTCCTGCTGATTAGAAAAATCTTCAACTTTATTAACTACTAATAATACCTCTTTATTAGTCCTATATAAAAGCTGGGCAATTTCCTGATCTATGCCTGTCATACCAGTTCTGGCATCAACCACAAATAAAATTACATCTGCTTCTTCCATGGCCAATTCAGCCTGATATTTTATTTTGTTTTTTATCTCATCTGAATCACGGGGCACAATACCACCGGTATCTATAACATTAAAATTTCTATTAAGCCATTCTGCTTCTCCATAAATTCTATCTCTGGTAACATTTGGCTCACCTTCAACTATGGCTCTTCTACCTCCGACCAATCTATTAAAAAGGGTTGATTTCCCTACATTTGGTCTACCAACTATTGCTACTGTTGCTTTAGTCATTTTCTATCACCTCCACTAAGTCTTTTAAATTACCGACAAAATCTATCTGATAGTTTTTTAATTTCTTTTTAAATTGTTTTAAATGAGAACCATCTAAGAATTTATTTTCATCATTTAGAACAATATCTGGAATAATAATTTTTTGATATTGATCAATGGGAATTTTTTTGATTCTTTTTTCAATGTCCTCTGCGGTTAAAAGACCGGTTACTGTAACACTGCGGCCAAAAAAATCATTTTTGACCTCTAAAATATCGATCTCTAGATTTTTAATTTGATTTAATTTTTCAATTACTGCTTGAATGGCTTTTTTACCCAATTCTCCAGTTATTACTGCCATTTTATTTTTTTCTGGCAGCTGGTCTGGATAACTTAGATCATTAAAGCTATTTAAAAATAAGGCTGTTAAACCTATCCCGTTCTCTAACTGGGGAAAATCAGCATATTCTTCAAATCTAGGCAGTTTATTAGCTGTATTTAAATAGAACTCATCTGCTGCATAAATAATGTTTTCACCAAATTTAGCAGTAGATTTTTTCTGCCATTTTTTAATTTGAGAAAGAGCTTTTTTCATTTCTGCTTCAGTTAAAGTTCTAAGTTCAGCCAGTCCTTCTCTGTGTTTTGTAATCCCAACCGGAACAACTCCGATTGAAAGTAGGGCTGGATACAGCTCTAAAAGATCTTTTAAAGTCCTATCTAATTCCTGACCATCATTATAATCTGGACATAAAACAATTTGGGTGTGAAATTCTATCCCATTTTCTTTTAAGAGCTTCAGTAATTGATTGATCTCTGCAGCCCGTTTATTTTTCATCATTTTGACCCTTAACTCTGGATTAGTTGTGTGAACAGAGATATTTAAAGGGCTTAATCTTTTTTCAATAATTCTCTGCAGTTCAGATTGATTCAAATTGGTCAGAGTAATAAAACTGCCCTGCAGGAATGAAAACCTATAATCATCATCTTTCTGCATCAAACTATCTCTCATCTTTGGCGGCTGCTGTTTGACAAAACAAAATACACAGTTATTTTTACACTGTTTTAAACCATCAAAAATAATTTCTTTAAATTCTATGCCCAATTCTTCATCAAGCTTCCTCTGCAGCTGAAATTCCTGAATAGTATTATCAGCTCTTTGAACCTGCAAATTAATTATCGGCTCAGAAATTTGATATAAATAATCTATATAGTCATTTATTTTTTGATTATTGATTGTAATAATTTTATCACTTGCTTTTAAACCAGCTTTAAAAGCGGTTGATCCTTCAATTATTTTTTCGATTTTAACCATCTTCTGCCTCCTGTTTCCTTGATAATATCATATTTTAGCAGACTAAGCAAAAGCAGACAGCAAGCTGGTTTTAACGCAAAAAAACCCGCCGCCCAAATAATATTGGACAGCGGGTGCTTTTTTAATTATTCACCCTGCTCAAAGATATCTCCTACTATTTCTCTAATGGTTGCACCACCGCTAGAAGATTCATCAGCTTTGTCATCTTTTCCTTTTGAGCTCTTAGAGCTGCTGGAACTGCTCGAGCTAGAAGCTGTAGATTTTTTAGGTTCTGGTTTTTCTTCTAATTCTTTTAAACTTAAACCTACTCTTTCCTGCTCAGCATCAATATTAATTATTTTTGCTTCTTTAACATCTCCTACACTAACAACTTCGTCTGCAGTTTTAACATGACGATGTGAAAGTTGAGAAATGTGAATTAAGCCTTCAATACCTTTTTCAACTTCCATAAAAGCACCAAAGTCAACTATTTTAGTAATCTTACCTTCAACAACTTCACCTTCATAATGCTTTTCAGCAAATTCTTCCCATGGATCTGGAAGCAGCTGTTTTAAGCCAAGTGAAATTCTCTCATCTTCTTTGTTAACTCCAAGCACCTTAACTTCAACTTCTTCTCCTTCAGAAAGAACTTCAGATGGACTTTCAATTCTACCCCATGACATTTCAGAAATATGGAGTAAACCTTCGATTCCACCAAGATCGATAAAGGCACCAAAGTCAACTAACTTTGTAACCTTACCGTTAACTGTTTGTCCTTCTTCTAAGGATTCTAAGGTCTCTTCTTTTTGAGCTGCTCTTTCTTTTTCCAGAACTTTTTTGGCGGAAAGAACAACATTATTATTATCTCTTTCAACTTCAATTACTTTTAAGCGAAGAGTTTGACCAACATAATCACTTAAGTCATCTACATAGCCAATAGCTACATGAGAAGCAGGTATAAATCCTCTTACACCAACATTTACAACCAAACCACCTTTAACTTCTTTTGTAACTTCAGCTTCAATTACTTCGTCATTTTCATGAGCCTCTACAATTTTTTCCCAGGCTTTTTCATAGTCTGCCTGTTTTTTAGAAAGAATCATATTACCTTCATCATCTTCTAAGGTAAGAATAACTACTTCTATTTTTTGATCCATTTCTACAACTTCTCTTGGATCTTCAACAGGACTATGACTTAAATGACGTAATGGTATAAATCCATCAGTTTTATAATTTACATCAACATAAACACCATTGTCATTAATCTCAACTACAGTTCCTTCTACTTTTTGTCCTTTACTGAGATCAGCAATATCATTATCGCTATATTTGAATTCCGCTGCTTCTTCAGCTTCTTCGGCTTCTTCTGCAGTTTCTTCTCTAGCTTCTTCTGCAGTTTCAAGCTCCTCACTGTCATCAGCTTCTTTATCATCTGTAGTTTCTACTACTGTTTCTTCTGTTGTTTCTTCAGCAGTTTCTTCTGTAGTTTCTTCGCTGACTTCCTTAACCTCCTCTACAACTTCTTCAGCCTTCTCTTCAACAATTTCATTTTCTTCTTTTTCTACTTTTGTTTCTTTGTTTTCTTCGTTCATTAACTGAATAACCTCCCTTATTAACCAGTCTGGAGTCGATGCTCCAGCTGTAATTCCAACTTTATTTTTTCCTTTTAGCCAAGTTCTGTCTATTTCATTGGCTGTTTCTATATGATAAGTAGGGGTACCTGTTGCTGAACATATTTCTGCCAATCTAGTGGTATTAGCACTATTACGGCCCCCTATTACGAACATGATATCTACCTCTTCAGCCAATTTTTTAGCTGAAGATTGTCTGACATCAGTGGTATTACAAATAGTATTATAAACTTTTAACTCTTTAACCTCAGTAATAATATAAGATATTATATCTCTGAAAGACTCAGGTGACTTAGTTGTTTGCGCAACAAAGCCAACTTTATTGCTTAAATCGTCTCTATCTAAATCTTCTTTATCTTTAATTATAATAGCTTGTTTATCTGTTGAACCATAGATCCCTTTTACTTCTGGATGATCCTTATCTCCATAAATAAATGTTTGATAACCTTCATCTACCAGCTGTCTGGCATATTTCTGAGCATTTTTAACAAAGGGACATGTTGCATCAATAATCTTTAAGCCTTTTGCCCTAGCTTTTTCCATAATCTCTGGTGCCACTCCATGAGAGCGGATGATAATAATTCCAGATTCAATTTCTGATAATGATGAGGCAACTTTAACATTCTTTTTTTCTAATTTTTCTACTACCTGTGGATTATGAATTAAAGGACCCAGTGTATAAACAGGAGTATCTTTGTTCTGGCCGGCAGCTTCTAAAACCATATCAATTGCTCTTTCTACCCCAAAACAAAATCCTGCTTCTTCTGAAGTAATAACCTCCAGAATACTCACCTCCTTCCAACAATACCAACAAATAGAAAAATACACAGTTAAGCTTTTATTGCCTCTTAACCTTTTTCTCTATTTGTCGTCAAATTCCTTCATTAAACATAAAAAAATATGAAAAATATATAGAGATTTGAAATTATTCTTGATTTTAAATTAAGAATTTACTAATTTAACAATTTTTTCTTTGATAAATTCCCCAGCCTCTTTTCGCTGCTGATCACTTAAACGCTTTTTGGGAAAGTTTTCCATGGTAAAAGGCTCACCAATATTAATCGTAACTCTGCCTTTTTTCTTGATATTTTTTATTCCCACCGGTAAAATTGGAACCCTGCTTCTAACAGCAAGCATTACCGAACCATCTTTTAAATCTGCTACTTCACTTTCATCTCCCCTGGTCCCTTCGGGAAATAAGCCGAGCACTTCACCATTTTTCAAGATATTTAATGCTTTTTTAACTGCTTTGATATCTGTACTTTCTCTATCAACAGGAAAAGCATCAGCAATATATAATATTAATCTCAAAATCGGATTCTCAAAAAGCTCTTTTTTTGCCATAAAATGAACAGGCCTATCCAATACAGAAGCAATCAAGGGTGGATCTAATAAGCTGATGTGATTAGACATAATTATAACCCCTCCCTCTTCCGGAAGGTTTTTTTGGCCCCTAACCTTTGCTCTAAAAAATAGCTTAAAAACAAAGTAGATAATTTTAGAAATAAATTTGTAAATAAATTCCCTCACTGCTTATTCACCTGCAATTATGGCTTTGATTTTTGAAACTACCTCTTCTATGGAAAGGTCAGTGCTGTCTATAACTACCGCGTCATCTGCGATCTTTAAAGGAGAATGCTCTCTCTGACTATCAAGTTCATCTCTTCTGGCAATATTCTCTTTTATTTCTTTATAGTTAGCCTCTTTATTTTTTGCTTTCATTTCTTCAAAGCGCCTTCTTGCTCTTTCTTCTATTGAGGCGGTTAAATAAAATTTATGTTCAGCCTCTGTTAAAACAACAGTAGTTATATCTCTACCATCCATAACCACTTTATGCTGAGCCGCTAATTCTTGCTGTTTTTCAACTAGAATCTCACGAACTCCTTTAACAGCTGCTGTTTTTGAGACATTTTGATTAACTTCTGGGCTTCTAATTTCTTGACTGACATTTTTGCCATTCAAAAATATTTCTCCAGCCTGATTAAAATCTATCTCTATTGAGTTAGCTAATTTAACTAATGCTTCATTATCATTAAAATCAAGGCCTTTCTGTAGAGCAGCATAAGTTACAGCTCTATACATAGCCCCAGTGTCAAGATGAAGATAACCAAGTTCTTCAGCCAGCCTGCGGGCAATAGTACTTTTACCTGCCCCACCCGGGCCATCAATCGCAACTACATTATCCATTATAAACACATCTCTTTCAGAAAAGTTCTTATTTAATTTAATAAATCTGGTCTTAATTTTTCTGCTTTTTTAAGATATTGATGTTTTATTTTTTCTTTGTTTTTCTTACCTTCTACATGTATTAATAATCTTATCATTTTACTACTACTATTTTCAACCTTCATTTCCTGTAAACACAGAATTGGGGTTAGCTTAAAACCCAGTTCTCGAATCGCTTTGCCTGGATAAACCTTATCTAAATCATCAGTAGCAGAGCTAATAATGCTAACTAAATCTTCTTCAGCTAGATTATTTTCCTCTATTAATTTAGCTAATAGTTCTTTAGTAGCCTCGGTTATAGCTTTTTCTGTATTTTCTTCAACACTAATTGCTCCTCGAAGTGCGTACATCAAAATTCCTCCTGATTAATTATCAATTTTATCTAGTTTATGCAAAGCAAATTTTGCTGCTTCCTGTTCAGCTTCTTTTTTACTTGAACCCTGTCCTGAGCCAAGACTATTTTCTTTAAGTTTAACAGCAACAATAAAAGTTTTGTTGTGGTCAGGGCCTTTTTCTTCTATAACTTCATATTCTGGTCTGATATTACCATCCTGCTGAATTATCTCCTGCAGCATAGTCTTATAATCCTGAATATGATTACCCTGTGCAACTTCTTTTATATCTTCTTTTAATATTTTTAAGACAAAATCACTGGCTGCTGTAAAACCCTGATCAAGGTATAAAGCACCAAAAATTGCTTCCATAGTATCTGCAAGAATAGAATCTCTTTCTCTACCACCCGTCATCTCTTCACCCTTACCTAAAAAGAGATATCTTCCTAAATCTAATTTCTTAGCAGCTTCTGCCAAAATAGGTGCACTAACAACAACAGCCCTCATTTTTGCCAATTCTCCCTCAGGAAAATCAGAAAACTTATTAAAAATATAAGTGCTGACTGCAAGGCTTAAAACAGAATCTCCTAAAAATTCAAGTCTTTCATTATCTTTTAGCGAAAGTTTTTTGTTTTCATTAGGAAAAGATTTATGGGTTAAAGCTCTCTGCAATAATTTCTTATCGGAAAATTCGATTTTAATTTCTTGCTCAAACTCTAAAATGTTTTTTTCACTATTTAACTCATCCATCTAAAATTCACCACCTAAAAAATATAAAAATGGATGAAAACTCCACAATGGGAGCTTCATCCTGGATTATTCTTAAAGAATTTCTTCTAAATAATTTACTGCATCCTCAACAGTACGAATATTTTCAGCATCCTCATCAGGGATTTCTACATCAAATTCTTCTTCAAATGCCATAACTAATTCTACAACATCTAAAGAATCTGCTCCTAAGTCTTCTATAAATGAAGATTCTTCAGTTATCTCATCTTTATCAACTGCTAATTCTTCTGCTACAATTTCAATAATTTTATCAAGGGTATCTGCCACTCCATTCACCTCCTTTCACTGAGTCTTCATTTTAATAACGCATGGTCGACTCAGCACTTGCATATCGAATGCGTCGCACTAACCCTTCATTGTATTACGCATAGTTGGGTTAGCATTAGGTCATCGAGACCGTCACACTCGTCTTCATTTTAATAACGCATGGTTAAGCTAAACTCATTCCTCCATCAATGCCAATAACCTGACCATTTATGTAGTTTGCTTTATCAGAAGCTAGAAAAGCTACTAAATCAGCAACTTCTTCAGCTTTACCAAAGCGAGCTAATGGTACTCTATTTATTATATCATCTTTTATGCTATCTTTTAACTCATTGGTCATTTCTGTTTCTATAAAGCCTGGAGCAATAGCATTACTGCAGACTCCTTTGGAAGCTAATTCTTTAGCTAATGTTTTAGTAAAACCTATCATCCCTGCTTTAGCGGCAGAATAGTTTGCCTGACCGGGATTACCAATTAAGCCAATCACAGAAGAAATATTAATTATTTTCCCATTATCTGCTTTCAAAAGATAACGAACTGCATTTTTTGTACAGTTAAAGGTACCTTTTAAATTGATATCCATTACCTTATCCCAGTCTTCTTCTTTCATTCTTAACAGCAGTTTATCTCTTGTTATACCGGCATTATTAACTAAAACATCCAGACCACCAAGGGTTTTATAAGCTTTTTTGACAAGTTCAGCTGCCTGCTCAAAGTCACTAATATCTGCCTGAATTACATAAGCCCTACCTCCAGATTCCTCAATAGAAGCTTTAAGCTCATTTGCTTTTTCTTCAGAACTAGCATAATTAATTATAACATCTGCACCTGAATCTGCCAACTTCTTTGCTATTTCTGCTCCAATACCTCGCGAGCTACCTGTAATTAAAACTTTTTTATCTTGAAGATCAATCAAATCTGCCACCTCTTTATAATAAATATTAATTATTTAATCAAATTAAAATTATTCTTTATTACTGACTCTGCATCTCTTATTATATCATCTATAATATCTTTTACATCTTTAATTTCAGCTATCATTCCAGAAACTTGACCAGCCATAACACTGCCCTCTTTAATATCTCCATCAACAACTGCATCTCTCAGTTTACCAGAACCGATTTCTTCAATCTTTTTGGGGTCTACTCCCTCTTTTTCTAATTTATCTAATTTTCTTGTTAATGAATTTTTTAGATTGCGGACTGGGTGACCTGTACTTCTACCGGTTACTACTGCATCTCTATCTCTTGCCTTTACAATTGCTTCCTTATATTCTTCTGCTGCAGTACATTCAGTTGAACAAACAAATCTTGTTCCAATCTGAGCTCCAGCTGCTCCAAGTGCAAGTACAGCTGCCAGGGTTCTGCCATCTGCAATGCCCCCTGCAGCAATTACAGGTATAGCAACAGCATCAACAACCTGAGTTACCAGGGCCATAGTTGTTAATTCTCCAATATGACCTCCTGCTTCAGTACCCTCAACTATAACGGCATCTACATCTAAACGCTCCATTCTTTTGGCAAGGGCAACAGAAGGAACTACCGGGATAACTTTAGAGCCATTTTCCTGAAATCTTTTTACATGTTTTCCCGGGTTGCCGGCCCCAGTTGTAATTATCGGGACATTTTTTTCTATAGCTAATTCAATAATATCATCAGCAAAAGGTGATAATAACATAATATTTAAGCCAAAGTTTTTATCAGTTAAAGACTTCACCTTATCGATTTCTTTTTCTATTACATCTGCAGGAGCATTTCCGGCTCCAATTACACCTAATCCTCCAGCCTGTGATACAGCTGCAGCAAGTTCTCCGGTTGCTACCCAGGCCATACCACCCTGTATAATAGGACTCTCTATTTCCAGAATATCACATAATTCAGTTTTTAATGACATTTTAATCCAACTCCTCATTCTTTTCCACTTCAGTTTTAATTAAAGAAACAATATTCTCTTTTACCGAATTTTTTGCTGCTTTAACTGCATTACAAATTGCAGTTGCATCAGAACTACCATGAGCAATTATTACAACACCTTTAACACCTAGAAGTGGTGCTCCACCATATTGGCGGTAATCAATCTTATTTAAAACCTTTTTTAAATAAGGTTTGATCAATAATCCAGCTAATTTAGATCTTAGATCACTTTCAAAACTCTCTTTGATTAATTCCACAAAAAAAGAGGCTGCTCCTTCTGTAGTTTTTAATACAACATTTCCTACAAAGCCATCAGTGACTAAGACATCACATTTATCTTCAAAAATATCTCTACCTTCACAGTTGCCAATAAAATTTTTGATTCTGGGGTCTTTATCTAAAAGCTCATAACTTTCTTTGCTCAAATTATTACCCTTAGACTTTTCTTCCCCAATATTTAATAGTGCAACCCTGGGTTCAGCAATTTTCATTATGTGTTTTGCATAAAGCTGTCCCATTAAGGCAAATTGAAGCATGTTTTCTGGACTACAGTCAGTGTTTGCTCCATTGTCAAGAACAAGGGTGCTTCCTTTTTTGGCCGGGAAATTTACCGCTATAGGGGGTCTTGATATTCCTTTGATTCGACCGACCCGCAGCAAACTACCTGCCATAACTGAACCTGTATTACCTGGAGAGATAAAAGCATCTATCTCACCAGATCTAAGTAACTTAGCTCCTACATTAACTGTGGCATTTTTTTTCTTTTTTAAAGCTTTGATTGGTGCTTCATCCATAGTTATTATTTGATCTGCTTTTTCGATTTTTACTCTATTTTTATCAAAATTTAATTTTGCTAACTCCTGATTTATAATATCATATCTACCAATAAGGGTCAATTCAATATCAGGGTCTTCTTCAGCAGCATTAACTGCTCCTTTTATTAATTCCTCTGCAGCTTTTTCTCCACTCATTACATCAACTGCTATTTTATACATATTGCTGCCTCCTTATGATAAAAGAAGAAAAAATATCTTAATCATTTGCAAAACATTATATCTCAACCGCCGGTCAAATGCAAGCTTTTGCAAAGAAAAAACAGAGACCTCCTAAGCAAGGATATCTCTGCCTTTTAATACAATTATTTAATTTCCGCTCACCTTTTTTCCTTTATAATGTCCACATTCTGGACAAACATGATGAGGTAAAATCTTTTCATGGCAATTTGAGCATTCAACAAGAGTTGGAGCACTCAAATTTTTATGGGTACGTCTTTTACGCTTGCGTGTTTTTGAAGTCCGTTTCTTAGGTACAGCCATATTCTCCCACCTCCTTTAATAATCAGTCATCATAAAACTCTTTAAGTTTTTCTAGACGAGGATCAATACTTTCTATCTCACAATCACACTCAGCTTCATTTAAGTCCTGACCACATTGTGGGCAAAGACCTTTACAGTCTTCAGAACAGAGTGGTTTGATTGGCAAAGATAAAATAATATTGTCGACTATTATTTCGTCTATAAAAAGTTTTTCTAAGTCTTCCATATCTTTTTTTAATACTTCTTCAGAGATTTCTATTAGAGCTGAAGATCGATAGTTTTCTAAGCAGCGACTACAGCTTAAAATTAAATTAACTTCCATCTCACCTTCGACTAGAAAAGAATCGCTGGTGTGATAAATTTCAATTTCAAGCTTAATATCATCTTTGATCTCTACTTCTTGATCTCTAAAATTAAGATCAGCTATTTCAATCTCCATTGAAACATTTTTTTTGCCGCCAATATCACCTAAATCATTGAGGTTAATATACAATTTAATTAATCACCCCTGTAAAATAGCCACATTTTATTATATAAAAAGGAGGAGTAACTGTCAAGAAAAATATATCTGCACTTTATTCACTAACTATTTCCATAGTATCTCTTGCTATAACTAGCTCTTCATTTGTAGGTATAACAAGAGCTTTAACTTTAGAATCTTCTGTGCTTATAATTTGTTCTTTAGATCTACAGTTATTTGCTTCTTTATCAAGCTCTAAACCGAGATACTCTAATCCTCCTAAGATGTTTTCTCTGGTTTCAATGGAGTTTTCTCCAATTCCAGCTGTAAAGACAATGGCATCTACTCCACCCATAGCAGCTGTATAAGCTCCGATATATTTTTTAACCCTATAATCAAAGATTTTTAGTGCTACTTCTGCCTGATGATTACCTGCTTCTGCAGCCTCTTCTACATCACGAGAATCATTACTTATACCTGAAACCCCATAGAGACCACTTTCTTTGTTCATAATAGTATCCATTTCTTCAGCAGAAATATCAAGTTTATTCATCATAAAAGGAACTATAGCTGGATCAATATCTCCACAGCGGGTACCCATTACAAGTCCCTCTAAAGGAGTAAGTCCCATACTGGTATCAACAGATTTACCATTTTTAACAGCTGCTACACTGGCACCATTACCAAGATGACAGGTAATTATTTTTAATTCTGAATATGGCTTATCCAGGATTTGAGCAGCCCTTTTACTTACATAGCCGTGAGATGTACCGTGAAAACCATATCTTCTAACACCATATTTTTCATAAAATTCATAAGGTAGTGCATAAATATATGCTTTTTCAGGCATTGTTTGATGGAAGGCGGTATCAAAAACTCCTACCTGAGGTTTATCAGGCATTAATTCCTGACAGACCTTAATTCCCATAATATTAGGGGGGTTATGTAAGGGAGCTAAATCAGCTACATCTTCCATAGTTTCAACTAATTTATCATCAATTAAAACAGAACCAGAAAATTCTTCTGCTCCATGAACAACCCTATGTCCTACCGCTTGAACATCATCCATATCATCTAAAACACCGTATTCTTCATTTAATAGGGTGTCAATAAGCAGTTTAATACCTTCTTTATGGTTGCTGATATCTTTTTCAATTGTTATTTCCTGGCCATCACCATTTTCATAACTAATAAAAGAATCATCAATCCCAATTCTTTCTACCACACCTTTTGCCAATACACTCTCATCTTCCATGTTAAATAATTGATACTTTATGGAAGAACTACCACTGTTAATTACTAAAATTTGCATTACTTTCCCTCCTCGAAATATTATCATCCATTTTGTGCTTGTAGAGCTGTAATAGCAGTTAAATTAATGATATCTTCAACTGAACAGCCTCTAGATAAATCATTTATTGGGGCTGCAAGACCCTGTAATATTGGTCCAACCGCCTCTGCACCAGCTAATCTCTGTACCAATTTATAGCCAATATTACCTGACTGTAGATCAGGGAATATTAATACATTTGCATCACCCTTTAATTTGCTATCAGGAGCTTTTCTAGCACTAACACTTTCAACAATTGCTGCATCTAATTGTAGTTCTCCATCTAATTTTAAATCTGGGGCATTTTGATGAGCAATTTCTACAGCTTTTTGAACTTTTTCTACATATTCATGTCTGGCACTACCTTTGGTTGAAAAAGACAGCATAGCTACTTTAGGCTCAATATCCATCAACCTTCTTGTAGTATCTGCTGTAGCAAGAGCGATCTCTGCTAACTGTTCAGAATTTGGGGCTGGATTAACAGCACAATCTGAAAAGACCATTATCCCCTCATGACCAAATGATTTGTCTTTTAAAACCATAATTATTGCACTAGACACAGTAGAAATTCCAGCTTCGGTTTTAACAATTTGAAAAGCAGGTCTTAATACATTACCAGTAGCATTAACAGCACCAGCTACCATACCATCTGCTTTATTACAGTAAATCATCATTGTTGCAAAATAAAGGGGGTCTAATATAATTTCTTCAGCCTTTTCTTTGCTAAGTCCTTTGTGTTTTCTGAGTTCATAAAATTCATCTCTAAATTCTGCTACATAATCAGAATTTTCTGGCTCAATTATATTTACTGAATTTAAAGATACATCATGGTAAATTGCAGTAGACATAATTTTTGATCTGTTACCTAAAATAGTTACTTCAGCGATGTTTTCTTTTGCTATTGCTCGAGCTGCTTTAATTATTCTTTCGTCTTCTCCCTCAGCAAGAACAATCTTTTTTAGATCTGACTTTGCTCTTGCCTTGAAATCTTTTAATAAATCCATTTAATTTCCTCCCCCGTGGTTTGAAAAATCACATTTGTTCTTTTTTTTATAATTTGATATCATATATATAATACAATATTAATTGACGAAATCCTTTAAAAAATAAAGAAGTTTGAATTGTAAAAATATTTGCTATTATCTTTTAATTTAGTGAGGTGTTTAAAAAATGAGTAATACAGCCTTAATTACTGAATATAATCCCTTTCACAACGGGCATCTTTATCATCTTAAAAAAAGTAAAGAAATAACTGATAGCGAAAATATAATTGTTATTATGAATGGCAATTTTAGTCAAAGAGCTGAAGCTGCCCTAATAAATAAATGGTCAAGAAGCAAACAGGCCTTAAGTTGTGGAGCAGACCTGGTAATCGAGCTCCCCTTAGCATTTGGTATTAGAAGCGCAGAATATTTTGCCCATTTTTCTGTTAAAACACTGCAGGAAAGCAAAATAGTCGATACAATAGTCTTTGGCAGTGAAAGTGGAGATATTGAACTGCTTAAAGCTATTGCTGCAGCTTTTAATAATGAAAATGATTTTTTTAAAGCTAAGCTTTTAGATTACTTAAATAATGGTCATAATTATCCTACTGCCCGCCGCAGAGCTTTAATGGATTCAGCCCATCTGTACCCTGAACTAAATAAATATCAGCCAAAAGAACTTAAAAAGACTTTAGAAAACCCCAATAATATCTTAGGAATTGAATATCTTAAAGCTTTAGATAAATTAAATTCAGCAATTACTGCCAAGACAATTAAAAGAATAGGACCAGCCTATTACAGCAATCAGATCCAAAAAAGCATCGGTAGTGCAAGCTTGATTAGAGAGATTATTCAAAGCGAAAAAAAAGGTCAAGCACTTTTAAAATGCAGAAAATTAATGCCAAAAAAATCATGGGAAATCTTAAAGGCTGATATCAAACAAGGTCTCTTTATTCCCGACAAAGAAATGAATATGCTTTATTTAAAAATAATTGATAAAATAAGAAGATTAAATGCTGCCCAGTTAAAAGAATTTGCGGGAATTGAAAATGGTTTAGAAAACAGAATCTTAGATTCAGCCTTAAAAAGCGGTAGAGCAGCTGATTTCATCAAAAAGATCAAAAGTAAAAATTATACAGAAAGCAGAATCAAAAGAAAGCTGCTGCAAATTTATTTTGATCTAAATGAAGAAAAATTAGAAATCATCACTCAATCTGCACCTCAATATATCAGGGTGCTGGGTCTGAAAAAATCCAAAGAGCATCTACTCTCAGAACTCCAGGAAAAATCAAATCTAAAATTAGTTATTAACCCTGCAGAAATAATCAGAGAAAAGAATTTAAACAGTAATGATCCTCTGGAATTATCTTTGAGTTATGATATTTTGGCTTCAGACCTATATTCACTTCATTATCAAAACTCTGAACTGAGAAGATCAGGCAGAGATTATTACCAGAAATTAATTAAAGTCTAATTTATGATTCAAGCAGATTATTTAAATAGTCGATTATATCATCTATTCTATCTGCTGCAATCACCTCTAAATTAACGGCAGCTGCTGCGGCTTCTTCATAATTTTCACTTGTGACGAGAAAAATATCAACCCCTGCTTCTTCAGCTGCTATTACTTTATATTTTATACCTGAAACTCGACCTACCTCACCATCTAGGTTAACTGTACCGGTTCCTGCAATCCTTTTTCCACCGGTGATATCTTCTTCAGTTAGCTGATTATAGATTTCCATTGTAAAAACACTTCCCGCTGAGGGACCAATTATATTATCTGTTTCAAACTCAACCTGACGGGGAATTTCATAATCAAGCCCTTTACTTCTGATTAAAACTCCAATCGAAGCATTCCCCTCACTACCTTCAAGTTCAAGTGTTTCCAGCTCAAATTCTAGTTCTTCATCAGCTCTTAACACTTTAAGCCTGACTGTATCACCAATGTTCCTGTCTCTAATTATATTAACTGCATCTGCAGCCATCTCAACTTTTTTCCCATCAATCTCTATTATTAGATCATTCTTTTCTAAATTTTGATAGGCACTTCCATCTCTCATAACTTCTACAACTTCAGCACCCTCACCAGAAACAGTTACTTCATAACCAGCTCTTCTAAAAGCAACTGTCTGGGCCTGAAGCTTACTTTCTTCCATCATTTCCGCCATCAAATTTATATATTCGTTCATATCCATATCTTCTGGCAGATGTTGACCCATCAATTCTAATTCCCTATCATCTGGCTGAAATAAGTTGATATAAATATAATCCCAGACAACAGCCCTTCTACTTCTGACTGCAGTCAGTAAAAACTCACCTTCGTTTTGATAACCAGCTTCTACCTGAATCACAGTTGATAGTTCAGTAGCGAGACCAGCTTCATTAACATGAAAGGGAGTTGGAATATAATGGCTTACCACAAATAAGATGAATATAATTCCAATAATTTTCGATATTGTTTTGTTATTTCTATTTTTAGGCATAAATATCTTCCTCTAATAATTTTTTTATAGTATCTAAAGAATCAGCTGCTGCCTTTCGACCTGCTTCTATACAGGCTGCTGCTTTATCAAGTTCAAAGGCAGAAATATTATCTAATTCGGGTTCAATTGTTAACTCAACCTGCCAATCACTGCTTTGTGTATATTTAAGCTGCATAATATCAAAGGTATTTAATAAAACATCAAAAATATTATTGGCCGGATTATCCAGTTTTTTTATTCCTACATCAACCGCTATAACAATATCTGCTCCTAAATTATAACAACTGCTTACTGGAAGTGGATCTATAATTCCACCATCAATTAACTTTTGATTTTGAGCTTCAAAGGGAACAAAAACTCCCGGGATTGCAGTACTGGCCCGAATAGCTTCTGCAGTTGAACCCTCTTTTAAAATTACATGTTCCCCATTTTCAATATTACAGGCTACAGCAGCAAAGGGAATCTTTAAGTCTTCAATCTTTTTTTTTTTGTCATTATTTTTAAAAAGCTTAAAAGTTTATCTCCTTTAAGTAATCCCTGTCTGGGAAAGGTAAAGTCTGATAAATGTTCCCAATCCAGTTCTTCAGCTAAAGCTCTAATATATCTTAAAGGTACACCACAGGCATATAATCCTCCAATTAAACTTCCCATACTTGAGCCGCTGAGATAATCAATTTTTATCTCAGCCTCTTGAAAAACTTCTAAGACACCAAGATGAGCTAAACCTCTTGCTCCTCCCGAACCTAAAGCAAGGCCAAGTTTTGCTTTATTACTTTCCATTTATCTCACCTCAAAATTTAGTCAACATATTTATTATATATTATCTTGACCTAAAAATGCAAAAAACTTTGCTGCTTTTTCTGGCCTCCTCAAGTATTTTATTTAAAAAAGAAATTTACTAAATTTTAGTTGTAATTTTTTTCAAAATTCTAGAATATTTATGTTTTTCTTGACAGTTTTAAGCTGCTGAGATATACTTTAAACAAATATATTTTGGCTTTTTTCCGGCTCTACTGCCGGTTATTTTAATGTTTATAGAAAAATATAACAAGGAGGTTTTATTTAAAAATGGACAGTTATGGTATTATATCTTTACTTCCACCGATTTTAGCAATTGTATTAGCCTGGTGGAGCAAACAGGTAGTCTTATCATTATTTTTAGGTGTTTTTGCTGGAGCTTTTATTCTTAATACATATAATCCAATCTTAGCTTTTATGGCTACTTTTGATAATTATGTTCTAGCATCACTTGCTGATCCCTGGAATGCAGGTATTATCTTATTCTTGCTTGCCATGGGAGGAATGATCGGAATAATTAATAAATCCGGGGGAATAATGGCAATTGGAGAATATATCGCTGATAGAGCTAATTCAGTTGCTAAAACACAATTTGCTACCTGGTTAATGGGAATTTTAATTTTCTTTGATGATTATGCAAATACTCTTATCGTGGGTAATACGATGCGGCCGATTACAGATAAGATGAAAATTTCCCGCGAAAAACTATCTTTTATCGTTGACCTTACTGCTGCAGCTGTTTCCAGTATCGTGCCTATTTCAACCTGGATCGCATTTGAGGTTGGAGTAATTAGGGATGGCTTTGATACAATTGGAGTAGAATTAAATGCATATACAACCTTTATTCAAACAATTCCCTATCGTTTTTACAGTTTGCTGGCCCTGGCCTTTGCCTTAATAATCATTTTTACTGGCAAAGATTATGGAGCAATGTTAGAAGCTGAAAAAAGAGCCCGTTCTACAGGTGAAACATTAAGACCTGGTTCTACACCAATGGTTTCTGATGAGATTGAAGAATATAAGAAGACTGAAGGTAAAAGTTTTACCTTTTTCAACTCTTTTGCACCTATAATTGGGGTGATCATAGTTACCCTAATCGGTCTCTGGTATAGTGGTGGTGGTATGGAAGCTGGAGTTACAATTCAGCAGGCTTATGGTGATGCAGATGCAAGTGTTGTTTTACTTTGGGCTGCAGTAAGTGGTAGTTTAATTGCTGGAATATTAACCTTAGCTAAAAAAGTCCTTTCCTTAGAAGAAGCAGTTGATGGCTGGATAGATGGTGCTAAATCGATGTTTGTAGCCTGTTTAATCCTTGTTTTAGCCTGGTCAATAGGTAGTATAGCTGATGACCTGGGAACCGCTAGCTATCTTGTTTCAGTGCTGGAAGGTAATATTATCCCAGAAATAGTTCCTGTTATGATTTTTGCTTTTTCTGCCTTTATTGCTTTCACAATCGGAAGCTCCTGGGGTACAGTTGCTATAGTAATGCCTTTAGCAATTCCACTGGCCCACTCTATAGCTATTCCAATGCTGCCTACAATCGGTGCAGTTTTAACAGCTGCAGTTATGGGAGATCACTGTTCACCTATCTCTGACACAACTATTATGTCCTCTACAGCCTCTGCAGTAGACCATATGGACCATGTAAGGACTCAGATGCCTTATGCCCTTACTGTTGGTATTGTAGCTGCTTTATTCGGCTTTTTACCGGCAGGATTCGGTATCTCTGCTTTTTATCTGCTGCCAGTAGGATTAATAGTGCTTTATCTAATAGTTAATATCTTTGGTAAAAAAGCAGAAGATCTAATTTAAACTAAACAATATATAAAATAAATAGACCCTTCTAGTCTGAAAAGATTAGAAGGGTTTTTTATCTTTGCTTAAGAAAGTTAATTATTTCCAGTAGCTCTGCATCTTCTTTTTTAAAAGATCATAATCCTCTTTTGCCGGCCAAAGTTCAAGCTTATCTTTTTCCCTCATAGCTGAGATTAAATTTGCAAATAGTTGTTCATCTGCAAAAAATGCTTCAAAATCCTCCCTTATTTTTGAACGGGCAGAATTATCATCATAAGGACAGCTGCTTTTAGCAATTTTAAAGTTCTTTTTTTCAATTTCTTTAATTATCTGGGCCTCTCTTAAATAGATAAGAGGTCTGATGAGAGTGATCTGATTATCACTTAAATAGCGATTGGCCTTTAATGTCTGTAATTGACCGGAATAAAAAATACTTAACAAAAATGTTTCTACAGCATCATCCAGGTGATGACCAAAAGCAAGTTTATTGTAATTTATCTCCTTTAGATACTCTATAACTGCACCTTTACGAAAATGAGCACATTTTGAACAGGGATTAGAAGCTGTTTGAATATAATCTTTGATATTAGTCTGAATAACTTTAAATTCTACTTTTAACTCATTGCAAAAATCTCTTAAATTAGTCTCTGCTTTTGAATCTTCAAAACCTGGGTCTACATAAACGGCTTGCAGAGAAAAATCTATTTTAAAATGAAGTTGTAATATTTTTAGACAGTATAATAAAAAGCTGCTGTCTTTACCTCCAGAAACTCCAACTGCTATTTTGTCACCATCATCAATCAAATTAAATTCTGCAATTGCTTTTACAATCTCAGCAGTTATACTGCTCTCTAAACTTAGCTGCATCTTATTTTTTTACACCTACCTCTTTTCACTTTTAACAATATCCTTACCAAAAGGCATTAATGATAAATAGGCTAATTTAAGGCTCTGTTTGGCAAAAGGAATCCCAATAATTGTCACAGCAAAAATCAAGGCAGAAATTAGATTTACTAAGGCAAGCTCCCAGCCAAAAAATATAATCCAAATTATATTTGCAATCATACCTAATGAAGATCTTTTCTTTTCTACAACCTCTTTGCCAAATGGGGCAATCTGCATTTTTGCCATTTTAAAACACTGCTTCCCAACTGGTATACCAATAATTGTTATAGACCATATAATACCAAAAAACACCCACAAAACAGCCTCTATAAAACCACCAAAAATAAACCAGATTATATTACCTAATAATGTCATATCAATTTCTCCTTAATTTGCTTAAAAGATTAAAGCAATAATTAATGTTAAAGCAGTTGCATAATTAATAATTAAAAAGTTCTGTACTGCAAGTTCAAATGTTTCTTTTTTGCTCTGTTTTTTAAAAAAAGTATTTATATTTTTCTCTACTAAGAAAAATGTCAGCAGTGACAAAAGCGAATAAATAGGCAGTATATTTAATATCACAGAAATGAGAATCGATAAATAACTGAGATAATAGAGATATTTAAATAAATTTAAACTTTTAAGCTTACCTATGTAAATTGGCAGGGTATAACGATCATTTGCAAGGTCATCTTCTATATCACAGATATTATTGGCTAACATAATATTTGAAATCCCTAAAATTAGGGGTAAGGTAAAAATAAAGATCTTGATAATATCATAATAGACCATTTCAATAATAACTTGATTTGATTCGCGAAAAATATTTAATAATTGTAGATTATGAATGTATATTGCTAAAAAAATAATAAAAAACCCCATAAAAAGGCCAGAAAATATTTCTCCCAAAGGTGTTCTAGAAATGGGAACAGGTCCAGATGTATAAATTATTCCGACCAGAAACGAAAGAGCACCGATTAAAAGAACCACTATATCAGTTCTTAAAAAAAGGACTATACCTATGAGAACAGCAGCTCCAAAGAGGCTTAATATTGTCTTTTTTACTGTTTTTTCACTTAAATCATATTTTACTATTGCATTATGTAATTCATAATTATAGCCCTCTTTTTTTTGGGCTCTCTTAAAATCTTGATAATTATTAACTGCAGTAGTTCCCATATCCGCTGCTAATAAGGATAGAAAAAACAAGCTAAAATTCACAAAGTTGAAACTATCATATTGATAAAGCAAAAATAAATTAGCTAAAATAAAAGGTGTTATACTTGCAACTTTAGTTTGTATTTCTACCAGTTTTAAAAATGATTTTATATCCAAAATATTCACCTCTATCAATTTTTAGCTCTGCTAAATTAATTATTGGTGATTCTTTCTTTTAATTTTTTATAAACAAATTTCGGCACTAACTCTTTTATATCTCCATCAAAATAAGCTGCCTCTTTAATAACACTGGAGCTCAAAAATGCATATTTAGTATCTGTCATCAAGAAAATTGTTTCTATATCTTCATCAAGATGTTTGTTCATAGAGGCCATTTGAAATTCTCCCTCAAAGTCAGAGACTGCTCTTAAACCTCTCAGGATTGCACCTCCACCAATTGAATGAACATATTTGGTTGTTAAACCAGAAAAAGAATCAACAGTAACATTTTCAAAAGACTCGGTTGCTAAATCTAGCATTTCTACCCTTTCTTCCATTGAAAAGATCGGTTCTTTATTGGGATTAAAAAAAACAGCAACTACTACCTGATCAAACATATTAGCTGCTCTTTCAACTATATCAAGATGGCCGTTTGTAACTGGATCAAAACTACCTGGATAGACAACCTTATTTATCATTTTACCACACCTTTATATTAATTTATAAATTACTATTAGTGTATTTCCATAGCTTCTATTTTTTATTATTTCTAGTTCCTGATACTCTTTTATTTTTTCTTCTGCATCTTTTTCGATAACTAAAATAGCATTTTTATTTAAGAGCTTATTTTTTAAAATTAGCTCTACTGCTTGATCAGCTAATTGCTTTTTATAGGGAGGATCCATAAAAATTAGATCATATTTTTTTGCAGTTGATTCTAAATATTTATCAAAATCACTTCTAAAAACATTAGCTTGTTTAGCTAAATTACATTTTGCCAGGTTCTCTTCAATCAAAGCACAATGTTTAGACTTAAGTTCAACAAAATCTGCTTCTTTAGCCCCTCTGCTTAAAGCTTCTATACCTAAATTACCAAAACCAGCAAATAAGTCTAAAACAACAGCATCAACAATATAATAGGCTATCATACTAAACAGTGATTCTTTAACCCTATCTAAAGTTGGTCTAACATTTCTACCTTTAATACTTTTTAATTGAATTCCACCAGCACTTCCTGCGATAACTCTCATTTTAAAAATTCCTCCAAGAATCTAAATTATATTTTTAAATCTATCTTTGCGATGATTTCCAGCAGCTCTTCATACTGCTGCCGCCAATTATCACTTTCAACTAAAGCTATTGCCTCAGCTCTAGCTTTTTCCAGCAGAGCCTGATCTTCAGTTAAGCTGCCTACTTTAAGATCATCAAGTCCATGCTGTCTGGTCCCAAAAAATTCACCAGGACCCCGCATTTTAAGATCTTCTTCAGCAATATAAAAACCATCACTACTTTTTGTCATTATCTCCAGTCTTTTTTCAGCTTCTTCACCGGGAGGGTTTGAAATCAAAATACAATAAGCCTGATCACGGCCTCGACCAACCCTTCCCCGCAGTTGATGTAATTGGGCAAGTCCAAATCTTTCCGCATTTTCAATGACCATTAAACTGGCATTACTAACATCAACCCCAACCTCAATCACTGTGGTAGCGATTAAAATATCAATCTTGCCATTGCGAAACTGCAGCATAATCTCTTTTTTCTCATCTTCTTTGATCCCACTGTGTAAAAGAGCTAAATTAAATTCGGCAAAAAAGCCAGTTCTTAATTCTTCATATAAATCTTCTGCAGAGATTAGATCTGGCATTTCTTCTGATGCTTCAATCAAAGGACAAACTATATAGGCCTGTCTTCCTTCTTTAATTTTTTCTTTAAGAAATGAATAAATCTTTTCTCGCCTGTTTTCTCGCCGCCAAAAAGTAGCAGTCCTTTTCCGACCTGGTGGCATTTCATCGATTACAGAAAGATCTAAATCACCATAGACCAACATCGCCATAGAACGGGGAATAGGAGTAGCGGTCATTATTAAAAGATCAGGGTTATCTCCTTTTTCTTTTAAACTATGTCTTTGTTCTACTCCAAAACGATGCTGTTCATCGATAACAACAAGGCCCAGTTTTTGATATTCAATGCTTTCCTGAAAAAGCGCATGGGTGCCAATTATTAAATCAATTTGGCCTGAACTTATTTTTTCCTCAATTTCTCGGCGTTCCGAGTTTTTTAAACTTCCTGTCACAAGGGTGATTTGATAATCAAAGTTATTAAATAACTCCAAAAAGTTTAAATAATGCTGTTCAGCCAATATCTCGGTTGGAGCCATAAATACTCCCTGAAAATCATTGGCTAAACTTTCTAAAAAAGCAAGAGCTGCAATTATAGTTTTTCCTGAACCTACATCTCCCTGCAGCAGCCTGCTCATCGACTCTCTGCTTTCCATATCACGGCGAATTTCCTGCCAAACCCTTTTTTGAGCTGCAGTTAATTCAAAATCCAGTTCTGATAAAAAGGCAGTTTCAATTTCTGCTGCTGGCTGATGTTTAATTCCTTCTTCAATATTGTGTTTTTGTTTTTGATCTAAAGCATAAAGTTGAAAATAAAAGAATTCCTCAAAGGCCAAACGCTTGCGAGAAATTTTTTGATGTTTATCACTTTTAGGAAAATGCATCCCCAAAATAGAAGTTTTTAAGGCAGGAAAATTATATTTTTTAAGCAAAAAATCAGGTAATTTATCCTCTAAATGGGAAGCATATTTTTTTAAAGCATTTGCCATAACCCTTCTTAAACGGCGCTGGGTTAAACCTTCAGTTAAAGAATAAATAGGCACAATTCTTCCTGTATTTAAAACGGAAGAATTATCGCCTATTTTTTCAAATACTGGATTATCTATTTCTTTACGCTTATATTTTTTCCAGGTTTTTTCATTAATTTTTCCACTCAATAGATAAGTTTTTCCCTCTTCAAAAAGATCACGCAGATAGCCCTGATTATACCAGATGCCATTGAGCACATCAGTATCATCAGAAAAAGTAACCTTGAGTAGATCAAAGTTTTTCCTGATTTTTTTATATTCAAGCTTAACTACCTCTGCTTTAATTGTAACTTCTTCTCCAACCTGAGCATATCGAATCGCAGATATTTGACTGCGATCCTTATATTCACGGGGAAAATAATAAAGCAGATCATGAACAGTTTCTATATTTAATTTGGCAAGCTTTTTGGCCCATTTAGGGCCTACACCTTTTATATATTGAACTTCATCTAACAATTTACCATTCATGCCTCAGGTAATTCTCCTTTATAGATGACTATTCCATAAACTAATGGTCCTGTATGGGAACTTAATACAGCACCAATTCTATTTTCTAAAATATCATAGTTTAAATCACTTTTTTTAGATAACTCAGCTTCCATGAATTCTTTAAACTGCTTGTAATTATCACTATCCTTACCATAAATATAGCCTAAATTAAAATTCTTTGTTTCAGCAATTGTATTCATCGTTAATTCAAGTAATTTTTTATTGGTTTTGGTATAACCTCTAACTTTTTCTTTAGGAGTTATTTCACCTTTTTCTGCAGAAAGTTCTAAAATTGGATTGAAATTCAAAACACTGCCTAAAAAGGCTTGAGCTTTACCTATTCTTCCACCTTTTTCAAGGTAGCTTAATTCATTAACCGTAAAATAAATGGTTAGATTTTTTCTTTCTTCAATAATTTTGTTTTTTATTGCAGCTACATCTCTGCCATTTTCGATCATTTGGGCAGCAAGAACCACCAAAAAGCCAAGTCCTGTACTTGTAGATCGAGAGTCAACAACCTCTGCATCAACCCCTTCAGCCTGAACAGCTGCAAGCCTGGCTGACTCACAGGTTCCACTTAAGGCTCCAGAGATATGGATGGAAATAATCTTATCATATTTTTCTGCAAGTGCCTCATATTTCTCCATAAAAAGTCCTACTGAAGGTTGAGAAGTTGATGGAAGTTTAGATGAACCTTCCATTAGAGTAAAGAATTGCTCAATTTTAAGATCCTCTTTGTCATAATAGGTATCATCACCAAAGTGAACTGTTAAAGGAACTACTTCTATATTGTATTTCTCCATTGTTTCCTTTGGTAAATCACAGGTGCTATCTGTTACAAGAGCTATCATAATTAACACATCCTATTCTTATTCTAATGAGATAATATAGGGGTAAAGCGGCTGTCCACCCTCATATGCTTCTATTTCATCAAAATCATATTTTTCTTGCATTTTCTCTTTTAATTTTTCTGCTTCTTCTTTTGTTATTTGCTCACCATAGTAAATAGTAACCAGTTCTTCTGCTTCATTTGTCTTATCCAATAGTGAAATCACAGTTTCTTCAATTTCTTCTGCTGTCACTATAATATCACCATCACAAAGGCCTATATAATCTCCTTCTTTTATCTCCATTCCATTTACCTTAGAATCTTTAACTGCTTGAGTGATTTCTAAAGTTTTAACATATTCAATTTCTGCTTCCATTTCTTTTTTTAACTCTTCTGGACTTAATTGATCATCATAAACCATCAGAGCAGAAACAGCCTGAGGAATGCTTTTAGTTTCAATTATAGCAATATTTTTATTGCTAACTTCAGAAACCTGTTTTGCTGCAGAAATAATATTTTTATTATTGGGTAAGATAATGATATTATCGATATTCATTTTTTCAACAGCCTGAACGAAATCATTAGTGGAAGGATTCATTGATTGACCACCTTCGATTACAAAGTCAACCCCTAGCTCTTTTAAGATATTAATGATACCTTCCCCATTAGCAACCGATATTATAGCTGTATTTTTTGAAACCTCTATAACTTCATCTCCATTATCCTTTGCTTCTAACTCTTTTTCATCACTTTCAACTATTTCAGCTTCACTTTCTTCAGCCTCTGTTTTAGTCTGATCCTCAAAGTGGAATTCTGAATGATCAAAATCTGAGTCTTTTTCTCTTTCTACTTTTTCTATATTTTGCTTTTTCATATTATCTATCTTGATATCAAAAACTTTACCTTTTTTGAGCCCATATTCTAAAAGTACACCCGGATGATTGGTATGGACATGAATTTTAATAATATCATCATCACCAACAACCATAATAGAGTCACCATAACTCTGCATATCATGCTTGATTTTAGAAATCATCCTATCAATTTTTTTATTACGTGTATCAACTTCAATCAAAAGCTGGGTGCAATAGGTGAATTTAATATCTTCAGCCACTGTTGATTTTTGGGTTCTTAATTCTTTTTTAGCAGCCTCATAATCGATTTCTTCACCTTTAAGCCCCCTTAACATCCCCTTTAAAATCGATACATAACCCTGACCACCAGCATCAACCACTTCTGCCTCTTTTAGAACATCTAATAATTCCGGGGTTCTTGCCAGTGATTCTTCTGCTTCTTCAATTGTTGCTTCCATCAGGGCAAAAATATCCTTTGTGTCTTCAACCGTTTTTAAAGCCTGCTCAGCAGCTTCTCTTGCTACAGTTAGGATTGTCCCTTCCACAGGCTTTAAGACCCCATGATAGGCAACCTCTGAAGCTTTATTTAAAGCCTGGGCCAGATCTTTGGCCCTAATCTTTTTTTTCCCTTTTAAAGATTGAGAAAAACCCCTAATTAACTGAGATAAAATAACACCTGAATTACCCCTTGCTCCCATTAAGGCACCTTTAGAAAGTGATTGAGCCAAATCTGAACAACTATTTGAATCATTGTTTTCCAGAGCTGCTGCAGCCTCCTTAAAGGTTAAGAACATATTTGTTCCGGTATCACCATCAGGAACAGGGAAGACATTTAATGAATCAATAAAAGATTTTTGCTGCTGCAGCCAATTTAAGGCTGCAATAATCATATCCCTAAAATTTTCTGAGTCTATAGTTTTTAATTCCTGTTGTTTATCATTATTTGTCATCCCCAACTCTCACTCCCCTAACATTAACATCTATTGTAATATCATCTAATCCTAGTTTATTTTCTACTGTATATCTTACTCTTTCCATTACATTATGAGCCACTTCATGAATGTTTGTTCCATATTCTACAATAATATTAAGGTCAAGGTGGACTTTTTCTTTTTCTATTTCAACCCCAACACCTTTACTAATATTATCCAATCCCAAGAGGTCTGCAAGTCCATCCTGCATACCACGTGAAGACATACCAACCAAACCATAACATTCCATTACAGCTATCCCGGCAGTTTTTGCTATTACTTCTTCGTCAATTAAAATTTTACCAAAATCATTTTTTAATTCTTTTTCCATCCTTTACACCTCTTTTCATACATAATTATTTTATCTTATAAAGAGCACCTATGCAAGCACAAATAATTTAGCCTCATTTATTTATTATTTCAAGATAAAAATAAACTTTCCTGCCTTTTTAATAATTAGTACTAAAAATTGTTATTAATTATTTAAATTAAAACCAGAAGTTCTTGCTTTTACTTGCTAATAAGCGTTTGTTTATGTTAAAATATAATCTGACACAAATTTTGTCTTGTTTTTCGATATGCTAGTGCTAAGTTATCTATTAGTTAAAAAAGAGAGCTTAGTGAGAGGAGGTGTTTGTTCTATGTCTAGAGTCTGCGATATATGTGGAAAAGGTGGTAATAAAGCTACCAGCATCCAAAGACGTGGTAAAGCTAAGAAAAAAGGTGGAGTAGGACGTAATATAACAAGTCGTTCCAAAAGAACACAGCGTCCTAACTTACAAAAGGTTAAAGCAATTGTTGATGGTTCACCAAAAAGAATCAAGGTTTGTACTCAATGTCTTAAATCAGGTAAAGTTGAGCGAGCCTATTAAAATTATATAGTATTTAAAAAAGGGAGTTAACAGCTTTAATTTTGCTGAACTCCCTTTAATATTATTTTAATTTCTCTAATATATATAGTAATGAGCCTTTTTGCAGAGAAACTTCTGCTTCTTTTTCGGTAATCAAATTACTTATACCCCGTGTTTTATGTCTGAATAAATTTTTGTTTTCTAAATTATATTTACAGCCCTGAATAGATACATTTTCTACAGTTTTAGTCTGAGGGATTAAAGAAAGCCGATAATTTTCTTTCTCTTTAAATTTTTTGCTATCTGTTATCAAAGCAATCTCAATATTTTTAGCAATTATTTTAGCTTTAAGCTGATTAGAGCTTATATATTCTAACAAATTTAAATTTGCCAGCTCCTGATCTATTCTTCCCCCCAAAGCAGCAATTAAAAATACCTCATTGAGAGCTTTATCAAGACAATAATCAACTGCTAACTCACTATCAGTCTGATCTTTTTCTACAGGATATTTTTTTATTTCCACACCCTGCTTGGCAAAAAATTCTTTAGTTTTAACTGAAATTGAATCCAGATCCCCTATTATCAGATTAGGATTTATAGCTGAATCTTTGAGTTTATCTGCTCCACCATCAACTGCAATTATATAATTTATCTGATTGCTTTTGATCAGCTCTTTTATCTCTTCTTTATTTAAATCTAGCTCCCCATTTAAAACTAATAGTGCTTTTTGATCAGCCATTTTCTGCAATTCTCCTCATTTCTGCTAAAGCGGCAGCTGGATCTTTTTGACCAAAAATTGCAGAGCCAGCTACAATAATATCTGCTCCAGCATCCACTATTTTTTTCAAATTATGAGTTTTAATTCCACCATCCACCTCTATTTTACAGTCATAATTATTTTCTTTTATAATTTTTGCTAAACTTTTAATTTTTTCTGTTATTTGAGGTATATATTTCTGACCACCAAAACCCGGATTTACAGACATAATTAATACCTGATCCAAATCTGGAAGTAAATATTTCAAGCCTTCAAGTGGAGTTGCAGGATTAAGAGAACAACCAGCTTTGATGCCCAGATCTTTGATCATCTGAATAGCCCGATGGACATGTTCGGTAGCTTCTAGATGAACTGTTAAAATATCTGAACCTGCTTCAGCAAATTCTTCTATATAGCGCTCAGGTTTTGTAATCATTAAATGGGTATCAAATGGCAAATCAGAATGAGGTCTTAAGGCTTTAATCAGAGCTGGCCCAAAAGTAATATTAGGCACATAAACCCCATCCATCACATCAAAATGTAGATAATCTGAATCTTTGACAGATTTCAATTCTTCTTTTAGCTGACTAAAATCAGCTGAAAGTAAAGAGGGTGCAAATTCTGTTTTCATTAGTATCTAATCTCCTTCTCTTTTAATTCTGAATAGATCTCTTTATAATTATCATATCTTTTTTTAGATATCTCACCAGATTCTATTTTTTCTTTAACCTTACAGCCTGGCTCATGAATATGACTACAGCCATTAAAACGACAGCTGTTATTAAATTGAGCAATCTCAGGGAAGTACCAGGATAAATTCTCAGCTTCAATCTCTAGATCAATTTTAGACATCGAAGAAAAACCTGGAGTATCAGCAATCCAGCCTTTATTTTCTAGTGATAAAAGCTCAACCATTCTAGTTGTATGTACACCTTTTTTTAGTTTTTTGCTGACTGAGGCTGTTTTTAAATCAGCATCTTTAATTATTTTGTTTAAAAAAGAGGATTTTCCAACCCCAGATGGCCCTGTTAAGACATTAACTTTTTTATCTAATTTTTTTAATAAAGGTTCAAAATTAAGTTCTTCTTTGACACTTATAAAATGAAGTTGATAGCCTGCTTTTTTATAATCCTCAAATTGACTTTTATAATCATCATCAGCAAGTTCAATTTTATTAATAACTATTAATGGTTCAAAACCAGAACTCTCGACTAATAATAAAAATCTATCAAGTAATGAAGCTTTAAATTCTGGCTTTTTTAGAGAATGCATTATTATAACCTGATCTACATTGGCTATTTTGGGTCTTTTTAACAAATTTTTGCGGGGATAAAAATCCTCTATAGTAAGCTCTTCTTTATTTATTTCTACATAATCTCCAGGATAAATTGTTTCCTGAATTCTACCCCTAATACTGCACTTATAAATATTTTTTTCACTATCTGCAACAAAGAAAAACCCACCAATTAATTTAGTTAAAATTCCCTGCATCTAATTATTTAACCCCCAATTTTTTCTCTTTTGATTAATTGATCATCAAAATAAATTCTTATTTCTGTTTCCCCTTGACTCCTGATATCTCTGACCACATTTTCTCCTGGCTGATGAATAGCTTTATAGACTTCATCTTCTCCATTATCATCGATCACAACAATTTTCACCTCTTTATTTTCACTTCCTGTCACATTGACATTAATTCTGTTGAGATGATAATCTTCCTGATCGATGCTGGTCACAGAACCACGACTAATCACAAAATCAACGGCGATTCCCCTGGGCAAAAATTCACCTGCCCTAACACTTTGAGATATTACCTGGCCATCAACAAAACGATTTGATTCTTCAACCCTTACATTACCAATATTTAAACCACTTTCTCTGAGAAGTTCAAAAGCTTCTGGCTGTTTTAAACCGGTTAAATCAGGCATCCTTACAGACATATCTCTTTCACCTCTGCTGACAAAAAGGGTTATTTCACTTCCACTTTCTACTTCTGCTCCAGCAGCAGGTATTTGATTGATTACTGTCCCCGGTTCAACTGAAAGTCTAAAAATATATTGGATATTCCCACTTTTGAGAGATAAATTTTCTAATTCGATTAAGCTTTCCCGCAGTGTTTTATCAACAAAATTAGGCAGTTCTATTAACCTTGAACCTTGACTAACAGTGATATTTATAGGGCGGCTCTGTTTGACTCTTGAACCTCCTGCAGGCTGTTGACTTACAATATGATCTTCGGCAATCTCATCACTATATACCCTTTCTTCAGCTTCTCTTAAACTTAAACCCTGTTCTGAAGCTAATGATCTTGCTTCACTTATAGATTTTCCTTCCACATCAGGCACCTCAACTACAGGAACATCAGTATAACTTCTAAAAAAGTACAGTCCTCCCCCGACAAATAATGCCCCTAAAACCACAATCAGGGCAATGATACTGCCTATGCTTTTTAATAATGATTCACTTTCTTGATCATCATTTTTATTTTTCTGCTTTTGCTTTTCCTGATTTGACTTTGCTTTTTCTGACTTAGCTTTTTTATTATTTTTAGTCTTATTTTCTTCTTTGGAATTCTTAGCTATTTCTTCAAAATTGAAATCAGATTTTTTCATGATTTTTGTTTCATCAGCACTGGATTCATTTTCATTAATATCACTGGCAAAGGAATGATGTTTTAAATTTTTTAAAATATGAGTAATTCTATGCCGCATTTCCCTGGCATTATTAAATCTATCTGCTGGATCTTTGGCCATCGCTTTCATGATGAGATCATTGACAGCTTTGGGTATCTCATTATCTATTTCTGATGGTTTAATGGGTTCTTCTTGAATATGTTTTAAAGCAACAGAAATTGGGCTTTGCCCTTTAAAAGGGAGTTCCCCGGTGATCATTTCATATAAGACTATCCCGAGCGAATAAATATCAGAATAAGCCTTTATTTCTCCTCCTTTTGCCTGTTCAGGTGAGAAATAATGAGCACTACCCACTACTGTATCAGTTACTCTAACAGTAGAGGAATTAACAGCCCTTGAAATCCCAAAATCGGTTATTTTTACCTCCATATCTTCAGTTAAAATAATATTGTGAGGTTTGATATCACAGTGGACAATCTGATTACCATGGGCTATAGAAAGAGCAGCCGCAATTTGACCGGCAAATTCTAAAGCTTCAACTATTGAGAGCTTTCCTCTCTCTTTGATCAGATCTTTTAAGGTTTTTCCTTCAACTATTTCCATAACTAAATATATTTTCTCATCATCAACTACAATATCATAAATACTTACAACATTAGGATGGGATAATTTAGCTACAGCTCTTGCTTCCTGATGGAACTTTTCTTTAAAATCACTATCAGAACTATATTCTGGCCGCAGCATTTTTAAGGCAACAGTTCTCTGCAGCAAAGTATCTCTAGCTGAATATACTATTGCCATTCCACCTCGACCAATTTCTTCTATTATTTTGTATCTATTATTTAAAATCTTACCCTGCATAAGTTCACCTCAATTATCCTTGAAAGGTAATTAATTATTATCACGGCTGAGAATAATAAAAGTAATATTGTCTCTTCCACCATAGTTTAATGCTTTATCTAAAAGTTTATCAGCTAATTTTTCAAAATTATTCTTATGAGCTGTGATTATCTTTTCTAATTCGCCATTCCTCAGCATATCTGTTAATCCATCTGTAGCCAATAAGACTATATCTTCATCATTGAGAGTTTCCTTACCACTGTCAATATCCAGCTCTTTTTGCAGGCCTAAGGCCTGAGTAACAATATTTTTTTGAGGATGGTTAAATGCTTCTTCTTTAGTTATTTTACCATCCCGCAGCATTTGAGCAACAAGGGAGTGATCTTTAGAAATCTTATTTAATCTGCCTTCTGAACTGCGGAAAATATAGACTCTACTGTCACCTAAATTCACATAAAAAAGAGTGTTTTCTTCAATAAAAACAGCTGAAAAAGTAGTTCCCATCCCAGCATGTTTTTGCTCTGCTTGACTTGTTTTAATAATATTTTCGTTAATCTTTTTTGTTAAATTTTCAAGAGATTTGATGGGATTGTTTGTATCTAATTCATATGCAGAACAAACTTCCACAGCAATTTTACTTGCTACTTCTCCTGCTGCATGACCACCCATACCATCAGCAACCATAAAAAAGGGTATTGATTGATCATGATAATAGTTATCTTCATTTGCAGCTCTTATTTTCCCTATATCACTTACAGCTTTAAAGCGCATGTATTTCCTCCTTAGCTCTTTTGTCTTTTTAATTGTCCACAGGCTGCATCGATTTGAGTCCCCATTTCTTTTCTTAAGCTGACCTGAATACCATTGTTATCTAAAGTATTATAAAAGCTATCTATAACCTTTTGAACAGGTTTTTTGATATTAAGTTCAGGTACAGGATTAGCCGGGATCAAATTAACATGACAGTTAATACCCCTTAATAAATTTACCAACTGTACAGCCAGCTCAGGACTATCATTAACACTATCCATTAATACATACTCAAAGGTAACCCTTCTTCCAGTTTTTTCAATATAATCTATAACTGCAGTTAATAATTGATTTAAATTATATTTTCTATTAATAGGCATAATTTTATTTCTTAATCTATCATTGGGTGCATGAAGGGAAACAGCTAAACCGATCTGGTCATTTCTCTCGGCCAATTTCTTGATCTCTGGAACCAAGCCAGCAGTAGAAATGGTCATCTTTCTCATCCCAATATTCAAACCATTATCTGCATTGATTATTTCAACTGCTTTCATTAAATTTTCAAAATTAGCTAATGGTTCACCCATCCCCATAAATACAACATTACTTAAACGAGGTTTTGCAAATTGATCTCCACTGATATCAGCCTGAATTTTTAATACCTGGTCAATTATTTCAGCAGTTGTTAAATTTCTTTCTAAGCCATTGATTCCTGTAGCACAAAAAGAACAGCCTAAACCACAGCCTACCTGAGTTGATATACAGGCACTGTGTCGGGCAGACTCGGGAAAAGGCAAATATACTCCTTCGATATTTTCACCATCTTTAAGTTCCCAGAGATATTTAATTGTCCCATCTACAGCTTGACTTTTAGCCTTTGTTTTAAGATCGGTAATCTCATAATTCTTATTTAAGTATTCTTTAAGTTCTTGGGGGATATTTTTCATTTGCTCGGTTTGAGAAACACCATTTTTATATAACCAGTTAAAAAGCTGTTCCCCACGATAAGCTGGAAAGCCAGCTTCTTTTAGTTCTCTTATTAATTCATTTCTTTTTAATTCCTTTAAATCCTTCATAAATATTAATTCACGCTCCGTTTTTTTAGCAGTGCATAGAAAAATCCTTCTGAATCAACTAAACCAGGTAATATTTCTAGATAAGCATTGCTTTTTATTTCTAATCCTGTTATTTTCTTCACTTTTTCACTTAAATCTAACAATTCTAAAGAACTATTTTCAGCCAGTATTTTATCGATTAAAAGTTGATTTTCTTCTCTTGTCAGTGTACAGGTTGAATAAAGCAGCAGTCCTTCATTCTTAAGTTTATCGATATTATTAGTTAAGATTCTATACTGTAACTCAGCCATTTTTTTAATGTCTTCTTCTTTTTTCTGCCACTTTATTTCAGGTTTTGCAGAAATTAATCCCAAACCTGAACAGGGCAGATCTGCTAAGATCCTATCATATTTTTTCTCACTTTGATATTCTGCAGCATCTGCTGCTTCTAAACTCACATTGCTTACTCCCAGTCTCTGCAAATTTTCTCTAATTAGCTTTAATCGAGTGGGATTAATATCTAAAGCCTTGATCTGACCTGTATTTTCCATCAGCATAGCTAAATGGGTTGTTTTACCCCCTGGTGCTGCTGCCAGGTCAAGTACATCCATATTCTTTTTAGGCTCAAGTAATAAAGAAGCTAAGCCGGCTGAAGTCCCCTGTATATAGGCTCCACCCTTTTTGAAAACTTCTGTATCAACAGGATTGCTTGCATTTAAAAGATTATAAAAGCCCGGGACAAAACTTTCTTTGAACTTAAAGCCTTCTTTCTCAAGGCTTGCTAAAAATTCCTCTTTGGACATTTTTAAAGAGTTATGGCGGTAAATCACCTCTGCTCTTTTGTTACCGGCCTTGATAATTTTTTCTGCTGTTTCAATTCCATATTGTTCAATAAATCTTTTAACCATCCATTCTGGATAAGAATAATGAATTGAAAAATGTCTAAGTGGTGATTTCTCCCTATCAATTACGAGAAGTTCTGCTTTTTTTCTATTTACATTCCTTAAAATTCCATTGACAAAGGCTACTGCTCCTTTCTTATTGAGCAGTAATTTTACGGCTTCTACACTCTCATAAATAGCAGCCCTGGCTGGAATTTTATCAAGAAAAAGGAGCTGATAAATCCCAACTCTCAGCCCCAGCAGTACTTCTTTATCCATTTTTTCTAAACTTCTATTAGAAAAATGTTTAATTATATAATCTAAATACAACTTGTGCCTGATTACTCCATAGAATATTTCGGTAAATAAGTTTTTATCCCGCTGATCACTTATTTCTTTTAAATAAGAACCCAGTAAAAGAGTAGAATAACTTCCTTTTTCGATTCTGGCAAGAGCTTTAATAATTTGGCTTCTTAGATTTTCCATTTTAATCTCTACCCAGACCGAAAAGCACTAAAATTCTTAATAGATTTGCTAAGGCAACAAGAGTTGCAGCCACATAGGTAAAAGCTGCTGCTCTCAGTACTTTTTTAGCACCTTTAATTTCTTCAGCACTCAAATAGCTATTTGTCTGCAACTGAGCAATAGCTCTATTGCTGGCATTAAACTCTACAGGTAATGTCACTAAATGAAATAAAAATGCTGCTGAAAAAAGCACAAAACCTGTTAAAATCAAAAAGTCTGCTCTGATGAAAAAACCAAAAATAGCCATTGGGAGGCCCAAGCTTGAACCTAAATTAGCTGCTGGCACTAAAGAAGCCCTAAGTGACAGTGGTTTATATGCTTCGGCATCCTGGAGAGCATGACCAGCTTCATGAGCAGCAACTCCAATAGCTGCTATTGAGCTGCTTGAATAAACATTTTGCGATAAATTCAAAACTTTATTTTCAGGATCATAATGATCAGTTAAATTACCACTTGTTTTTTTAATATTTACTCCCTTAATATTTTTATTTTGCATTATTTTTCTAGCTGCTTCTGCACCTGTTAATCCAGATTCACTATAAATTTCACTATATTGATTGAAGGTACTTTTAACTTTATATTGTGCATAAACTGCAATTAATAGTGCAGGTATTATGATTATCATTGTTGGATCAAAGAAAAATGGATACATCTATAAATCCCTCCCTAATATCTTTTACCATTGTATCAGATATTATAATTAAATTGAAATATATTAAGTCTTTTTTAAATAAATTTACCCAAACTTTTGACCGGGTTCTAAATCATATCCATTTAAATAATCAGAGGCTGATAGTTTTTTAGCACCAGCTGGCTGCAGCTTTTTAACTGCAATAACTCCCTCACCAGATTGAACTAAAATTTCATTATTATCAGCTTTAATAATTACACCTGCTTCTTCATCACTTTCTTGTTCAGAAATCTCTAACTGCCAGATCTTAATTCTATCTCCGTTAAGATAGGTGTATGCACCCGGCCAGGGATTTACTCCTCTAACCAGATTATAGATAGTTTCTGCACTTTGATTCCAGTCAATTTCACCTAGTGATTTATCAATTTTATAGGCAAAAGTTGCTTTATCATCATCCTGAGCTGTTCTGGGAGCAGTCCCCGCTTTAATATCTTTTAATGTTTTTATTAAAAGTTCAGCTCCTTTATCTGCCATTCGATTATGGAGATCACCAACAGTATCATCACGTTTTATCTTAATTTCCTGCTGATAAATCATATCTCCATCATCCCAGCCAGGACCCATATACATGGTTGTATTACCGGTGACTTTTTTGCCATCGATAATAGCTCTATGAATAGGACTGGAACCTCTGTATTCAGGAAGTAAAGAGGCATGTAAGTTGATACAGGCTTCTTTTGGCAGCTCAAGCAGCTCTTCACTTAATTTTTGACCAAAAGCTACTACGACAATAAAATCTGCCTCAAAGGCCCTCAACTTCTCCAAAAATTCTGTTCTGTTAACATTATCACTCTGCAGAACAGGTAGCTCTAAGTCTAAGGCTGTCTTTTTCACAGCTGAAAATTGAACTTTCTGTCCTCTGCCTCTTTCTCTATCTGGTTGAGTAACAACGGCAGCAATTTCTATTTCAGAATCTGCTGCTATTCTTTTTAGTGACGGAACTGCAAAATCGGGTGTACCCATAAAAATAATTTTCATAAAATCACTCCACTAATTCTACCATTTTATCAATAAATAAAACTCCATCTAGATGATCCATCTCATGCTGAATCGCCCTTGCTTCAAAGCCTTCAGCCTTGAATTCTATTTCTTCACCATCTCTATTTAAAGAACGAACCTTAATTTCTTTTGAGCGAATAACCTCACCAGTTCTACCGGGGATACTTAAACAGCCCTCTTCCATGATCATCTTACCATCTTCTTCAATTATCTCTGGATTAATTAAAACTATTTGATTTCCTTCCCCGATATCTACTACAGCTATTCTTTTTAAAATGCCTACTTGTGGTGCAGCCAATCCTACGCCCTCTTCAGCATACATTGTTTCAAACATATTATCTATTAATAGATTAGTTTTTTCTGTTATTTTATCAACTTTTTTTGCTTTACTTCTTAAAACAGGATCACCGATTTCTCTAAGCCTTAAGACAGCCATAAATATCTACCTCCTAAATTATATTATAACATTTTATATGGATCTACATCAATACGAATCTCTATCTTGAATTCAGCCTTCGCTTTAAATTTTTTCTCTAAAAGCTGAATAATATATTCTCTATTACGAAAAGACTTGAATTTTAAGATTATCTGCCAGCGGTATTTATTTCTAATCTTTTTTATTGCTGCTGGTACTGCTCCCAGTTTTTCTGCATAATATTCTCCCCAATCATCAAGAAAAGAACTTATCTTTAATGCTTTATCAGCAACCTTTTTTTCTTCTACACCCTGAATAATAATATTTACTAATCTACAAAAAGGTGGATAATTTCTTTCTTTTCTCAATGCTAATTCCTGTTTAAAAAAATTATCATAATTACTATCTGCTGCACTTTTGATACTGAAATGATCTGGTTTGAAACTCTGAATAAAAAATTCACTTTCCTTTTTATTTGCAAGCAGTGATTTTAATTCACTTAAAAGCTGAAAAGTGCTTTCTGAAGCTCTAAAATCAGAACTATTTAAAGCTGTATCAGCAGAAATAACCCCTAAAAAATTAAGTTCAGGATAAAAATCATGTTTAATTATCATCTGAGTACCAACTAAGATGTCGATTTCACCGTTTTTAAAATCATTAAATATTTTTTCAGCTTTATGTTTAATATCACTATCAACTCTTTTTATCTGAGCAGTTGGGTAAATCTCTTCTAACTGTTTAACAATATTTTCTGTTCCTATTCCTGCCGGTGAAATAAAGGAACTACCGCATTCCGGACATTTTTCGGCTATATTTTTTTGACTCCCACAATAATGACAGGATAATTTCTGCTCATTTTTGTGATAATGAAGAGAAATATCACAGTTATCACACTTAATAACATAACCGCATTTTTTACATATTACATAATTTCCGTAGCCACGTCTGTTTAAAAATAACAATGTTTTTTGTTTTTTTGCTAAATTAAGCTGAATTTTATCTTTAAGCTTTTGACTTAAATCACTCAAATTGCCAGCTTCTACCTCTTTTTTTAGATCAATCAGCTCAGTTTTAGGCTGCTTATTATCTTTTTGGCCTAATTTTAACAGTTGATATTTATTTTCTTGGGCAAAATACCTGCTCTCAATTGAAGGAGAGTCAGCCTCTAAAACTAAAACTGCTTTACTTTCTTTTTGTCTCCTTACAGCAACCTGTCTGGCATGATAAAGAGGATGTTCCTGCTGTTTATAGCTGTGATTGTTTTCTTCTAAGATTATGATCAATTTCAAATTATTAAAAGGGGCAAAAATTGCAGACCTTGCTCCTAAAGCAATTGAAACTTCTGATCTTTGAATTCTCCTCCAGGCATCAAAACGTTCTCCTTGGCTGAGTTGACTGTGGAGAAGGGCTATTTTATCCTGATAATAAGCTTTAAGTTTTTTTATTAAAACTAAATCCTTATCTATTTCAGGAACTAAAATTATTAGCTCTTTAGCTTCTGAAATGCTTTTATCAATTAATTCTTTTAAAAAAGAAAATCTCTGCTTATGGTGAGAGCTTTCTAATAAAAATTTATCCGGCTTTGAAGCAAGAACAGAAGCAAATATCTTATCTATTACTTGATGATCTTCTTCACTCAGGCTTGCTGTTTCAGCTGCTGACTCAGATTCTAGCTTTTCTAGCTCAGGTATTCTATCTATATAATCAGCATATACTTCCAGCAGATCTTTTTCTATTAAACGATATACAGTTTGCCGAGAAGTTTCTGCATATTCTGCTGCTTTTTTTAAAGTAATACTTTTATTTTTATTTGCTAAAAGATAAGAATAAATTAAATACTGTTTAGGTGCTCTTTTATTAAGTTTAGCTAAAATTTCTTGATGCTCATCAGCTTCAGCTTTTAATTTAATATATTTAAGTTTTTTTCTGCTTACTTTGTTTTCTGTAATTCCAGGAGGTAAAGCAGCTTTTATAACCTGAATCAAATAAGAATGATAATAGGCTGCTATCCATCTGAATAAATTCAATAAATTTTGGTCAAAAAAAGGCCGATCATAAATTAACCCACTTACTTTTTTTATTTTTTCAGGAGCTATTTCAGCCTCTGCATCAACCTCTGTCACAAAAGCAGAAACTTTACGATTAGAAAAAGGGACCTTTATTAAATGTCCTATCTCAAGCTTATTTTCTAATTCTGCTGGAATTAAATAATCAAATTCTTTATTCAATTCTCTTAGCGGCAAATCTACTATTGCTTTTAGAACTTTTCCCATAATTAATCCCTTTCCAAATTAGAAACAAAATATTAAACCGAAGGCAGTAAAAAACCTCCGGTATAGTCTATTTGTTTTATCTAGTTATTCTAAACCAGCTTTTTTTCTTAAACTTTCAACCCGATCAGTTTTCTCCCAACTTAAATCAAGGTCATGTCTGCCAAAATGGCCATAAGCAGCTATTTGATTATAGATGGGCCGGCGTAATTTTAAGCTCTTGATTATTTGAGCAGGTCTTAAATCAAATTCTTGATCTACAATTTCGGTTAATTTTTCATCCTCGATTATCCCGGTTCCAAAGGTGTCAACCATCAGTGAAAGTGGTTCAGCAACTCCGATTGCATAAGAGATCTGCACTTCACATTTTTTAGCTAATTTAGCAGCTACAATGTTTTTAGCAATATAACGGGCTGCATAAGATGCTGAGCGGTCAACTTTTGTTGGATCTTTACCAGAGAAAGCACCACCACCATGGCGGGCTGTACCTCCATAGGTATCTACAATAATTTTTCTACCTGTTAAACCAGAATCACCGTTTGGTCCACCTATAACAAATCTTCCGGTTGGATTTATTAAAAATCTGCTTTCTTCTTTTAATAGTTCTTCTGGTATTATTGCTTTAATTACATGCTTAATAATATCCTTTTTAATTTCTTCCTGGCTGATATCCGGATGGTGCTGAGAAGAAACAACCACCTTATCAACATAGAGAGGAGTATTATCCTCATATGCAACTGTGACCTGGGTCTTACCATCTGGTCTTAAATAATCTATAATACCATCTTTTCTTACTTCAGCCAGTCTTCTGGCTAATTTATGAGCAAGCATAATTGGTAAAGGCATCAATTCTTCTGTTTCATCTGAAGCATAACCAAACATTAAACCCTGATCTCCTGCTCCTAGTTCTGGCTGGGATTTACCTTCTTTTTCTTCTAAGGCATGATCTACCCCTAAAGCAATATCACCTGATTGTTCATCAATAGCGGTCAAAACAGCACATGTTTCACCATCAAAACCATATTTGGCCCTGGTATATCCGATATCATTGACTGTTTCTCGGGCAATCTTGGTTAAATCAACGTAACATGAGGTAGTAATTTCTCCCGAAATCAAAACCAAACCAGTTGTGACAAAAGTTTCACAGGCAACCCTTGCCTCAGGGTCCTTTTCTAAAATGGCATCTAAAACAGCATCTGAAATTTGATCAGCCACCTTATCTGGATGTCCTTCAGTTACTGATTCAGAAGTAAACAAATATTTTTTTGTCATATTATCACCTTTCATATAGCTTAACAAAAAGTTTATTAATAAACTAAGTTTAGCATATTAGATTTTGAGTTTCAATTTCAAATAAAGTATTATTTAATTGTTTTTATTTTTGTTTATCAATAATAAAGAGATGGCAATAAGAGCTGAAATTAAACTTACTATTTTTGCGACTTCCAGGCCTGCAAAAAGCAAGCTATCAACTCTTAAATCCTCAATAATAAATCTAAAAATTGAATAAAACAATAAATAAAAAGCAAAGGTATTACCAGTAGTTTTTTGCTTTTTAGTTAAATAAAAATATAGAAATATAAAGATAAAAAAATTAGCAGCTGACTCATATAAAAAGGTGGGCTCTCTAAACTCTCCCCTGATATACATCTGTTCTTGAATAAAATCAGGCAAAAATCTAAAATATTCAGCTCTGACAATTCTACCATAAGCTTCCTGATTAAAAAAGTTACCCCAGCGGCCAATACTCTGAGCTAATACAAGGGGAGGACTAATATAATCAAGTGTTTTCAGCAGAGGAATATCTCTTTTTTTAGTCATTAAAAATAAAACTAAAAAAGCAAAGATTAAAGCTCCATGAATTGCCAGTCCACCTTCTCTAAATGCAATAATCCTAATTGGATCAGCCAAATAATAATCAAGATTAAAGATTACATAATATAATCTGCCCCCAATTACAGCCAAAGGAAAAGCAAATAAAAGAAAGTCGATAAAAAATTCGAAATCTAAATCACTTTCGCTTTTAAGTAAGTTATTTAAAATAATCAGGGCAATTAATATTGCAGAAATTATTATAACTCCATACCACCTGATAGGAAAAGAAAAGATCTCAATCATTACTGGGTCTATAATTTTTATCACCTTTATCCTTATCTAGCTTTAGTGCTTTAAATCAAATAATCAAAAATTTTATGGGCTAAATCTTCTTTGTTTTCTAAAGGCATTGCCTGGCTGCTGTTTTGAGATAAAATGGTAATTTTGTTTTTATCACTGGCAAAGGCAATATTTTTATCACTGATATCATTGGCAATTATATAATCTGCTTTTTTGCTAGCAAGTTTTTTTCTGGCATTTTTAATCAGATCTTCGCTTTCAGCTGCAAAACCAACTAAAAGTTGATCTTTTCTTTTCTTTGCTCCTAATTCTTTTAAGATATCGGTAGTTCTCTTTAATTCCAGCTTGAGCTCAGCATCTCTTTTTTTAAGCTTTTCTTTATTATAATTTTTAGGAGTATAGTCAGCTACAGCAGCTGCCATGATTGTAATATCAGCCTCTTTAAATTCTTTTAATATTGCTGTTTCCATTTCTGAAGCTGTTTCTACCTCGATCTTATTTACCCCCAGTGGTGTTTGCAGCTGGGTAGGTCCAGAAACAAGGCTAACATCTGCCCCTCTATAGGAAGCAGCTTTAGCCAGGGCATAACCCATTTTGCCGCTGGAATAATTACTTAAAAATCTGACCGGATCAATTGCTTCTCTGGTTGGTCCAGCTGATATCAAAATCTTTTTATCTTGCAAATCCTTTTTAGTTAATTCTTTTTCAACATGTTCAACTAAAATATCTGGTTCTGGAAGCCTTCCTTTACCTGTATAACCACAGGCTAAATATCCTTCACCAGGAGTGATTATTTTAAAGCCTAGCTCCTCTAAATTATTTAAATTTCTCTGTACAACCTCATTTTCAAACATATGCACATTCATTGAGGGAGCAATCAAAATCGGTGCCTGTCTCGCTAAAATGACAGTTGTTAAAAGATCATCTGCAATTCCTGCAGCAGCTTTAGCAATAAAATTAGCTGTTGCGGGAGCAAGCAAAAAAAGCTCACTTTTATCAGCAAGCTCAATGTGCTTTACTTCATTACTGCTCCAACTGCTGAACAACTCTGTTTCTACATCCAGATGGGTTATTGAATGAAAGGCTAATGGACTTACAAACTTAGTTGCAGCCTCAGTCATTACAGTATAAACATTATAATTTAATTTTGTTAATTTACTTGCAACCGATAACATTTTATAGGCGGCAATACCACCAGTTACCCCAAGTGTAATATTTGCAGACATAAGAAATCTCCTTTATTTATCTTTTTTTTGATAAGAAATCTTATCTTTTTCTATTTCTTCAAGACTTTTTGAAACTACTTTATTGCTGCGATATTCATCGAGCAGCTCATAGCCACCATCTTTTAAATGTCTGGCTCTTTTGGCAGCTAAAATTATTACAGTATATAAACTGTCAGCTTTATCAACTAATTGTTCTGCAGATGGTTCATTAATCATCTTGATCTCTCCTTTTTTGTTCAGCGATAATTATTTTTTTAATTTCTCTTACTGCTTTAGATAAGCTGTCATTAATGACTTCATAATCGTAATTATGAACTTCTTTTAATTCTTTTCTGGCATTTTTCAGCCTGATACTTTTACTTTTATTATTTTCAGAACCTCTTTTATCCAGGCGATTTTCAAGTTCTTCTAATGAGGGTGGAAGCAGAAAGATATAAACAGCATCAGGATATTTTTCTCTAACCTGTTTTGCCCCCTGGGTATCAATTTCTAAAATGATATCTTCACCCTCAGCTAATTTTTTATCAACAAATTTTTTGGGAGTTCCATAATAATGGCCGTGGACTACTGCACTTTCTATAAAGCCATTATCTGCCTCTATTTCTTTGAATTTTTCCTCAGTTATAAAAAAATAGTCTTCTCCCTCGATTTCACCATTTCTAGCTTCTCTAGTTGTAGCTGAGACAGAATAAGAAACACCAGCAAAATCTTTAAAAAGTTCATCTAAAACTGTGTTTTTACCCACACCTGATGGCCCAGATAATACAAATAAAATCCCTTTCTTCATCTATATACCTCCAATAATTATTTACTATCTTCCAGTCGGTGGGCTACAGTTTCAGGCTGAATGGCAGATAATACAACATGATCACTATCTGTTATAATTACCGCTCTTGTACGGCGTCCATATGTAGCATCAATTAACATTCCTCTTTCTCTTGCCTCCTGAATAATCCTCTTTATTGGAGCAGATTCAGGGCTTACAACTGCAATAACTCTATTAGCAGCTATAATATTTCCAAACCCAATATTGATTAAATTTACATCCATTGTTATTATCCTCCTACTATATTAGTTTATAATCGATTAGCTACGCTATCCTTATCTTTATTAATGATATCACAGCTGTTATAATTTGACAAGGGGTTAAAGCTGAAGAAGTATTTCTAACTATAAATTGACTAGAGCTTTTCTTTCTTTTATACTTAAAGGAAAGAATTAAAGGCTTAACAGCCATTTAAAAATATAAATAAGGAGTGATTAAAATGGCTTTTGATGGAATTATGCTTTCTGCATTAAAAGATAATTTAAAAGAAAATATTCTGGGAGCCAGAATAGAAAAAACTTATCAAATAGAAAAAAAGTTGATTATTATCAATTTAAGACATAATAATCAAAATTTAAAACTGCTGATTTCTACTGATCCTCAGGGAGCAAGGATCAATCTTAGTCAATTAGATTTTGATTATCCTTCTTATCCACCTGATTTTTGCATGCTTTTAAGAAAGTATTTAAAAAATTCATATATCCAAAATATTACCCAAAAAGACTTTGAAAGGGTCATCCAAATCGAAATAGAAAAAAGGGGCAAAAAATATACCCTGATTGCAGAATTGATGGGGAAATACAGTAATCTAATCTTATTAGATGATAATGATATAATCTTAGATGCGATGAAAAGAATAACCGAGGAACAAAATAAAGAAAGACAGCTTTATCCAGGCCAAAAATATCAGGCTCCTCCCGGCCAGGATAAATATAATCCTTTAACAATTAAAACCCCTGAAGAATTTTTAACTCTTATCGATGAAGAATTTGAACAGGCGGCATATAGAGCAGTAATGTATAATTTTAGGGGTATTGGCCCCTATTCAGCCAGAGAGATAGTTTACAGAGCTGAGATAGATCCCTCTCAAAATTATGATAAACTGAATGCTTCTCAACAAAGGGACCTAGCTGAATCATTTATTAAAATATTTGAACTGGTAAAAAACAATAATTATAAAGCTGTAATTGCCTTAAAAGATGAAGAAGTTGATTATATTTCTGCTTTTCCTTTAGAACACAGAGATCCTGATAAAATAATGGATTTTGAAAATATTAGTAAAATGATGGATTACTACTACCTTAATTTTCTAAAAGATAAAGAATTAAAAAAATCAATTAATAATTTAAAGAAAATAGTTCAAAATTACTTAAATAAAAATTTAAAGAAACAAAAAAAGCTTAAAAAACAGCTCAAAGAAAGTAAAAATGCCGATAAATATAAGAAAAAAGGTGAATTGATTAAATCAAATATTTATCAGCTTGAAAAAGGACAAAAAGAAGCAGTTTTAACCGATTATTATAGTGAAGCTCAAAATGAGATCAAAATCAAACTTGATCCAGCCTTAACTCCAGCTGAAAATGCCCAAAAATATTTTAAAAAATATAATAAACTACAAAAAAGCGTAAAACATCTTAAAAGAGAAATTGCCAAGCTAAGACACGAAGAAAAATATTTAAATCAAGTTATGCTAAATATTGAACAGGCAGAATCACTTGAAGATTTAGCAGAAATAAGGGAAGAATTAAAAGAAGAGAATTATATAAAAAAGCAAAAACAAAAAAGCAAAAACAAAGGCGGCAAAAAACTGCCGCCGCGTAAATTTATTTCAAGTAATGGTTATCAGATTTTAATCGGAAGAAATAATAAACAAAATGATAAATTAACTAAAAAAATAGCAAACAATGGTGATATCTGGCTTCATACCAAAACAATTGCCGGCTCACATGTGATAATTAAACGAGATACATCTAAAGAAGTACCTGATACTACTTTAAATGAAGCAGCTTCTTTAGCAGCCTATTTTAGCAAAGCTAGAGATTCCAAAAATGTTCCAATAGATTATACTGAAGTTGAAAATGTTAATAAACCTAAAGGAGCCAGACCAGGGCTTGTTTACTACGAAAACTATCAAACTATTTACATTGACCCTGATCCAGAACTTGTCAAAAAACTGGCTAAAGATTAATATTTATTTTTGATCACCACTATTGTTTTAAGCAGAAAAATAAGAGCAGTGATTATAAGCATAATTTCTGCTATTCTATCTGGGTTTCTCTGGTAATAACTGCTGCTGCTCTGCAGCAGCACTTCTGTTTCAATAACTCCCTTAGTAGAATTAGTTTTTATTTCTGCTTTAGCTCTTGGTGTTATATAACCATTATATCCCGCTCTACTTGTCTTGAGCACAGAAACACTATTCTCTGCTGCCCTTAAAACAGCTGCTCCCCAGCTGTAGTTTTTGAAAACTTTAAAATCTATCCTTCTCTCATCACTGGAATGAACAATTAAATTAAAATCATGGTTTTGTCCCTTAAAAATTAAGGGGTTATATATCTCGCTTGAAATTAGATTTAAATAATTGAGATCATTTAATTCAATTACTTCCTTAGCTTCTAAACTAAAGGGTTGAGGGTCAAGATTGATAAATCTATTTAAAATTGCTCCCAGCTCATCTCGCAAAAAGAAATTATTCAAAAATAAGTTCTTAGTGCTTTTATCATAACGGTTAATGATTTCTAAATTGCTGTCAATTAAAAAGAGAGAATCTTTTAACTCGGCCTCAAAATTATTCTCTTCAGCCGCCTTAGAACCGATTTGCAAAAACTTAGCTTCCAATTCTCCTTCTATTTGAGCATAAAACTTATCCCGATAATAATTGTTGCGAAGCAGGTCAAAGCCTAAGCTATTTTGAGGGGCAAACAAATATTGATTATTACTTTCTGCTATCAATTCTCCTAAAAGCTCTGTATTTTCTTCCACTTCATCAAAAATTATCTCATTATTTATTTGGCTTAAATTAATGATATCAATTTTTTCTCTACTTTGATCTGCTCCCGAATTAAATCTATTTGGTATTATAAAAATTATCAAAACTAAAATAATAATTAAGGGTACAGTTCTTTTAATTGAGGGTTTATAATAGATCTTGACTAAATAACCAGCAATCAAAACTGCTAAAAATGAGACTAAGAAAATCCCACCTAAAGAAGCATAATTAAGTAGACTGCTAAAAGAACTTTGGCTGTAAGCTAGATAATTAAAAGGATTAATATTAAAGTAATTAAAGCGCAAGTATTCTAAGCTGGCCCAGCTAAAAGCTGCAATAAAAGGACTAAAGGAATTTTTGGGCTGTAAAAATTTATTTAAAATAACCCAAATAGCTAAAGCTGAAGAAGAAATAAGTATATATAAAAAGAGAATTAAAAACACAAAAACAAAGGGCATTTCAAGCAGCTCTGAAAGCGGGTAATAAAGCCAAAAGAAGCTTAAAAAACCTACAATAACAGCAATTAACCAGGCAATTATAAAAGAATGCCTGTAATCTTTTTCGCGAGTTAAATAAATTAAAGGAATAAAAGCTAAATAACTCAGGAAAAAGAGCTGTGGTATGTAAACAGGTGCTGTAAATAATAAGGCTGTAACTAAGATCAAAAGTAATTCCATATTAATTCCTCCAAAATTAATTATATATCATAAACACATAAAAGGCCAGCGCTGCTGGCCTTTTATACTTAAGTTATATTTGCCTTTATTAATTTTTAAGCACTCTCTATATTTCTTTCTTCAATTACTTTTTCACTGATGTCACCTGGAACTTTATCATAGTGAGAAAACTCCATATCAAAAGATCCATAACCACCTGTAATCGATTTTAAATCTACCGCATAATTAAACATTTCTGACTGAGGAACCTTTGCTTTAATAATTTGTTTGCCATCTGTGGGGTCCATACCCTGAATTCTTCCCCGGCGTGAATTAAAGTCTCCCATTATATCGCCCATGAAATCCTGGGGAACTGTTACTTTAACATTCATAATAGGTTCTAATAATACAGATTTAGCCTGAGCTAAGCCTTTTCTAAATGCTTTAGAAGCAGCTATTTTAAAGGCCATTTCTGAAGAATCAACATCATGATAAGAACCATCATAGAGAACAACTTTAAAATCAACAACCGGATAGCCAGCTAAAGTACCTTCCTGTTTAGCCTCTATAATTCCTTTTTCTACAGCCGGAATATATTGACCTGGAATTGCTCCCCCAAAAATTTCTTCTTCAAATTCAAAGCCTTTGCCTCGAGGGAGGGGTTTCATTTTCATTAAAACATGACCATATTGGCCTCTTCCACCAGACTGCTTTTTATATTTTTCTTCAACATCAACTGTTTTTTGAATTGTTTCTCTATAGGCAACCTTAGGTTCGGTGGTGGTAAAATCAACATCATATTTGCGTTTACATTCATCTTTGATCATAATAAAATGAATTGTTCCCATCCCTGTTAAGAGCAGCTCTTTTGTTGTCTTATTATATTCAACATTAAAGCTTGGATCTGAATCACTGTATCTCTGCAGCACAGAAGCCATTTTCTCTTCATCTACACCATCAGCAGGATAAGCTGCTCTGGTATACATTGGTTTTGGAAACTCTAATTCATTATAATAAACATCCATTTCTGGATCTCTCATGGTATAAGAAGTTTCTAAAAGATCAATTTTTGCTACTGCTCCAATTTCTCCTGCAGTTAAATCATCAACATTTCTTTGATCTGCACCATTTAATTTATAAAGTTTGCTCACTTTAATTTCCTCATCAATATTAGGGATATAAACTCTATCATCTCGTTCTAATTTACCTGAAAATACCCTGAAAATTGAAAGTTTACCTATATAAGGATCAACCATTGTTTTACAGATCTGAGCACTGAATTTGCTTTCAGCTGTAGTTTCTGGAGCTGAACCTGATTTTACAAGATGGTTAATATGTGATTCAGCAGCTGAAGGAAGAATTTTACTTAAGTCATCTAAAAATTTAGCAACCCCACAATTATTAACAGCAGAACCTGCAAAAACCGGTACCAGCTCTTCTCCTGCTATTTCTTCTTCAAAGGCTTTAGTTAACTCTTTGTTGGTGATCTTTTCATCATCCAGGTATTTTATCATTAATTCTTCATTAAGCTCAACAATTGATTCAATTAATTCAAGCTCAAATTCTGCTACCCTATCTTCTTCAGATGCTGGAATATCATAAGGATGTTCAAGTCCTTCTTCCATTTTAAACATTTTTTCATCTAAAAGATCTATAATTCCAACTAATTTGCCATCTTCATAATAAGGAATTGTGACTACTGCAAAATTATCGTCATATGTACTTCTTAATTCTGCAACTACCTTATCAAAATCGGCTTCTTCTTTATCAATTTTATTTATAAATACTGCTTTGGCTAAATCATTTTTATCGGCCAATTCCCAAACATAACCGGTATTAACCTCTATCCCAGAAGCAGCATCAACAAGCAGAACTGCACTTTCTACCATTTTAAGTGCACTAACTACCTCACTTCTAAAATCTGCATAACCAGGGGTATCAATAAAATGAAAGAGTTTATTATGCCATTCAAAATTAAAATAACTATTGTGTACAGAATGTTTGTGGTCTTTTTCAACAGCACTAAAATCAGATTTAGAACTTCCTTTATCAACACTTCCCGGCTGCTCAATTGCACCTGCATTATAAAGCAGCATCTCAGTTAGTGTTGATTTACCCGCACCTCCATGTGATATAAAGCAGAAATTTCTAATGTCTTTACTTTGAATTTTACTCAATTTTTCCACCAACCTTCCCTAATTAGTTTTAATATTTTGTTAATTTTTTAATTAATCTTGAATAATTAAAATTAAATAAAGCTTTTTAAAGCCTTATTTTAAATTAAAAGCCATATTAGTACTTCTACGATAGTTGTTTAAATTCCTTTAATTTTTTGAATATTTATTATAAAAAATAAAAGAAAATAAAAAAGAGATAATTAGACTACAGCTAGTTTAAATAGCAAAATATTAACTTTCTGCAGCCTAGATTAACTATATCTTAATTATTATTTACTTTTACTGCTTCAGCAACATTTTTTCCTAATTCATAACACTGCTCTAAAACATCATGGTTTGGTGAAAACTTAGTTTCAATAATCGGTTCGGTTATATTACAGGTAACAAAATCCTTAAATTCAATTAACCTATCTAAGGCACCACCACTCCAACTATATGAACCAAATATACCTAAAACCCTCTTTTTAAGATTTCTGGTTTCCAGACTTTTTAAGAGATATTCCATAGGTGGAAATATTCCATTATTATATGTGCAGCTTCCTAAGACAATCCCATTGTATTTCCAAATATCATTAATAATAAAAGAAATATCTTTTCTGGAAACATCATAAAGTTCAATATTTTCAATCCCATGTTCAGATAAAGATCTAGCAACAACCTCAGCCATCACTTTGGTATTTCCATACATTGTACCATAAACTACAACTACTCCTTCATCAGTCTGCTGCTGGCTCCACTTATCATATTCTTCTATAATATAGCCGGGATTTTCTCTCCAGACTAAACCATGGGTAGAAGCGATCATTTGGATATCCAGTTCTGATTTTAATCTTTCAATTGTTTTGTGGACAACCGGACCAAATTTACCGATAATATTTGAGAAATAGCGTCTTATTTCATCTTCAAAAAAATCAAGATTTACTTCATCATCAAATAAATAACCATTTAAAGAACCAAAACCACCAAAGGCATCTCCGGCAAATAAAATTTCTTCTTTTTCATCAAAGGTCATCATAGTTTCAGGCCAGTGTACCATTGGAGTTATATAAAATGTTAATTTGCGTGAACCAAGATCAAGTTGATCACCATCAGCTATAACTTGAGTGTTTTTAGTGATTCCATAAAACCCTTCTAAAAATTCCAGAGTCTTTTTGTTACCAACAATCTTCATATCTGGATAGGCTTCTAATAATGATTTAATAGATCCAGAATGATCTGGTTCCATATGATTAATAATTAAATAATCTACATCTTTATCACCAATAATCCCTTTAATTTTACTCAACAAGGTATCATTATAGTTGATTTTAACCGTATCTATTAGAGCAACTTTTTCATCTTCAATTATGTAAGAATTATAAGATATACCTTCAGGTAAAGGCCATAAAGATTCAAATAAATCAGTTTCCTTATCATTTACTCCAACCCAATGAACATTATCTGTTAATTTAATAGAATGATACAAATAAATCTCCTCCTTATATTGATTTTCTAGTAAAAAGAATAATTTCCTGCTTCAAAAAAAATTAATTTTCTTGTCTCAACTCAGTTAATATTTCTTTAAAATCACTTTTAAGTTCAGCTTCAAACTCTACCCTTTCTCCTGTCCCTGGGTGTTTAAAAGCTAATTTTTTAGCGTGTAAGAGCTGTCTTTTTGCTCCGAGATTATTTTTGGAACCATATTTTTGGTCCCCGACAACTGGATAACCAAGATAGGCAAAATGAACTCTGATCTGATGGGTTCTCCCTGTCTCTATCTTCACCTCGACCAGGGTATGATTCTTAAAACTTTCTAAAATTTTAAAACGGCTAACAGCTTTTTTGCTTTTTCTTTTTCTAACTGCCATCTTTTTTCTTTGCTTTGGATGCCGTCCAATTGGTGCATCTATTTTACCTTTTTTATATGGTAGTACACCTTTTAATAAAGCTGTATAATATTTATCTACTTCTCTTTTTTTAAACTGTCTGGACAGTTCTTTATGACTTTTATCATTTTTAGCCACTAAAAGTAAACCAGAAGTATCTTTATCAAGCCTGTGAACTATTCCAGGTCTTTTTACTCCATTAATAGCAGACAAATCATCAGTATAAGCCAGCAGAGCATTAACAATGGTATCATCATAATGACCTGGAGCAGGATGAACAACCATATCTGCATCCTTATTAATTATAATAATATCTTGATCTTCATAAACTATCTCAAGCTCAATCTCAACCGGTTTGATAGATGACTTTTCAGGCTGATCAATAATAACTTTAATCTCATCAGCTTCTTTAATTAAATAACTATTTTGAACCGAATCATGATTGACCTTTATTTTAGCAGTTTCTATTAATTTTTGGATGTAGTTCCTGGATAAATCTTCAAACTGAGCAGCTAAGTATTTATCTATTCTTTGTCCAGCTTCAGAACTAGCGATTTTTAAATTATATTCTTTCATTAAATATCCCTCAATTTTCTCTAAACAAAAGATTAAATAATAATAATATTATACCGAAAAATATAAAAATATCTGCGACATTAAATACCGGAAAATTAGCAACTGCAATAAAATCTATTACATAATGATAGCTGATTCGATCAATTAAATTACCGATACTTCCCCCTATTAAAAAAATTAGAGCTAATTTGCTGCTGAGGTTATCAGATAATTCTTTTTTATATAAATAATAAAGTAAAGCAAAAAAGAAGAAGGTTACAATAATAAAAAGATGGCGCTGACCTTCTAAAATACCAAAAGCTGCCCCTTCATTTTTTATAAAGCGCAGAGATAATAAATTAGCTATAATATTTATTTGCTGAGATTCTAATAAATTATTTCTGACTAAAAATTTTGTGATCTGATCAATTAATATAATTAAACTGGAAAAAACAACTATCCACATGTAATCAGCTCCAGTTTTAATTTTAACATAATAAGAAAATTAAAACAATCAAGCCAAAAGAAAAATTTTTAAAAGGCGACCTTAATAATTAAGGCCGCCTTATTTAAGAACAAAGTTATTCAGATTCTATGACTGAAGCACAGCGGTTACAGATATCTTTATGTTCTTCTCCTTTACCAACTGACTCATCATATTTCCAACAACGATCACATTTATCACCTTTAGCTTCATTGACTTTGACAAGGACTGAACTTTCTTCACCGAGATAGGCTTCACCTTCACTCAGTTGATCATTCAATTCCACCTGAGATACAATAAATAGATCTGCTAACTGTTCCAGTTCATTTTCAAGCAGTTCTAATTGAGCTTCTGAAGCTCCTTTTAATTCTACACCTGCCTCTAAAGAATTACCGATCTTTTTATCAGCTCTTGCTAATTCTAAGGCTTTAGAAACATCTTTTCTTATATTCAATAAATCAGCCCATTTAGCAGTTAGCTCCTGATCATAATAGGCTTTCTTAAGCTCTGGCCAATCACTTAAGAAGACACTTTCTTTTGCTGCAACTTTATCTCCTAAGAACTGCCATACCTCTTCAGATGTGTGAGGTAATAATGGAGCAAGCATTACCACCAGGGCCATCATAATATCATAAAGTGTACTCTGAGCAGAGCGTCTGCTTAAAGAGTCTGTGCCATCGGTATATAAGCGGTCCTTTGTGATATCCATATAAAGAGAACTCATCTCAACAGTACAGAAATTGTGGACATCATGATATACCCGATGATATTCATATTTTTCATAGGCACTTGTAACTTTTTTAATTAAATCCTGAAGTCTAATCATTATCCAGCGATCCAATTCTTTACGATCTTCATATTTTACATAATTTTTTTCTTTATCAAAATCACTGACATTACCAAGTACAAATCTATAGGTATTTCTAATTCTTCTGTAAACCTCTGAGTTTTGTTTAAGGATATTATCAGAAACCTTAACATCATTTTTAAAATCAGATGAAGCCACCCACAACCTTAAAATATCTGCTCCATACTGATCTATAACCTTATGGGGAGAAACTACATTACCCTGAGATTTAGACATTTTGTTTCCTTTATCATCAACAGTAAAGCCATTTGTAATTACTTCATTATAGGGTGCTCTTCCTTCAGTTGCTACTGCAGTCAGCAAAGAAGAGTTAAACCAACCACGATATTGATCAGTTCCTTCTAAATAGATCTGGGCCGGCCAGCTTAAGTTTTCCCTAGTTTCTAAAACTGCTTTATGACTTGAGCCTGAATCAAACCAGACATCCATTATGTCTTCTTCCTTAGTAAAGCTGCTGCCATCACAATGAGGACAACTATAGTCTTTAGGCAGTAATTTTTCTGCAGGATATTTATACCAGGCAGAAGAACCTTCAACTGCAAAAATCTTTTTCACAGAATCTAAGGTATCATCATTAATCACTGCTTCTTCACAATCATCACAGTAGAAAATAGGAATTGGAACTCCCCATTTTTTCTGGCGAGAAATACACCAATCTGATCTTTCTGAGATCATATTTTTCATTCTTTCTTCTCCCCAGCTGGGATGCCATTCAACTTCAGAGATTGCCTTTAAAGTCTTCTCCTTAATAGCATCTATTGAGGCAAACCACTGATCTGTAGCCCTAAATAATAAATTACCTTTACAGCGCCAGCAGTGAGGATATTGATGATCAATAAAGCTTAAATCCATTAAAAGATTTTTTTCTTTTAATTTATCAGTTACCATAATATTAACTTCATCAGTGCTTTTACCCGCGAAGTCACCTGCTTTTTCTGTAAAATAACCTCTATTATCCATCGGAGCATAAACATCTAAACCATATTCTTGATGACCAACTACAAAGTCATCATGTCCATGTCCAGGAGCAGTATGAACACAACCTGTACCCTGTTCTAGGGTTACATGCTCTCCTAAAATCAGTAATGAATCTCTATCTTCAAATGGATGACGACATTTTTTATTCTCCAGTTCTTTAGCACTAAACTCATCACTGATTATTTCGTATTCTTCAATTCCACTTATCTCCATTACATTACTAACTAATTCCTTGGCCATTATCAAATTCTCACCCTCAGCTTCTACTACAACATATGGGTATTCAGGATGAAATGCAATCGCCATATTTGCAGGAAGTGTCCAGGGAGTTGTGGTCCAGATAACAACATAACTATTATCTTTATTTAAACTAACTCCTCCTACTTCAAACTTTTCTTTAAGCGGAAACTTCACATAAATAGAAGGTGCTCTATCTTCACCATATTCAACCTCAGCTTCAGCTAGAGCTGTTTCACAGTGAGGACACCAGTGAACAGGTTTTTTGCCGCGATAAAATAGATCCTTTTTAGCCATTTCGCCAAAAACTTCGATCTGTTTTACCTCATATTCAGGGCTTAAGGTTAAATAAGGAGCATCCCACTCTCCCCAGACCCCAAGTCTTTTAAACTGTTCACGCTGACGATCAATATATTTTAAAGCATAATTAGTACATTTTTCTCTTAGTTCTTCAACTGATAAATCTTTTCGCTCTTGATCACTCATTTCACTTTTTACCTGGTGTTCAATTGGTAAACCATGAGTATCCCAACCAGGCACATAAGGTGAATAATAACCTTTAAGTGTTGCAAAGCGGGTTACAAAATCTTTTAAAATTTTATTTAAGGCATGTCCAATATGAATATCTCCATTAGCATAGGGAGGTCCATCGTGCAAAATAAAAGATTCTTTTCCTTCCCTATTTTTAACTGCTTTTTCATAAATATTGTTTTCTTCCCAAATTTTTTGGAAATCAAGCTCTCTTTCACTTAAATTAGCCCGCATCGGGAATTCTGTGTTTGGTAAGTTAATAGTATCTTTATAGCTCATCTAAATTAATAACCTCCTGTAAAATTTATAATAAAAATAAAAAAAGCCTCTATCCACTAAAGGGACGAGAGACCGCGGTACCACCCTAATTAATATCGATTGATATTATCTTAAGTATTCTTTAACGCAGAAATACGAGTAGACTAATGATTTCACCTACTAACTCCAGGCTGATCTTCTCAAACTTCTGTTTATCGGCTTCCACCAGACCCGACTCGCTCTAAACTATTAAAGCTTGATACTCTGCCCTTCAATGTCAATTTCTTCAATATTATACTTTTTCAATTATAAACCATATTTTTTTCTAAGTCAAGCTATAATGAAAAAGCTCTTGGGAAATTATTCTTCATCTGCTTGCTCATATTCATTTTCTAGCTCAGTTATTTCTCTTCTCAGACCCTCTTCTTTATCATCCTGCAGCATTTCTAAATGACTCTGCAGTAAGGTCTGAAAACGGATTTTAAAAAAGTTCTTCTGTTCTCTTAATTCTTCTACTTTTCTTTTTTCTGCAGCTACCTCTGCTTTAGCTTTTTCTTTGATCTTATCAGCTTCAACTTTAGCTTCTTTAATTATTACCTGGGCTTCATTTTCAGCCTGTTCAACTCTGTCAGCTATAGTATCCTGCATAGTATCAAGAGTATTATTTAATCTATCTTCCATTTTTTGATAATGCTCTATTTTTTCTTTGAGCTTTTTGTTTTCTTCCTGTAAATTATTGATATCTTTCAACAAGCGCTCATATGCTACCCCAATATCTTCAATAAAATCATCAACCTGACTTTTATTATAGCCAAAGGTAGATTTGTTGAACTCCTTGTTATATATTTCAAGTGGATTTAATTTCAAAATAACACTTCCTCTCTGCTTAGGTTAATCTTTTTAGAGTCAATTTAATTCTATCTTTATTAGAAAGTCCTCTATCTTCTTCAACTTTGACCCTGCCTCTTCCTCTGACCGAAATCAAATCACCGATCTCCACTTCAGCCGCAGGATCGGATTCTACCTTCCAGTTTAACTTAACTTCTTCATTTTTTATCGCCCGCGACATCTTACTGCGTGAATCTCCAAAACCAGAACTAGCTACAGCATCAAGTCTCATAGAAGGAACAGTAGTCAAAATTTCTTTTTCATGTTGGGTAGGTTTTATTATTTCATCAGCAGAAATTGCCTCTATTTCGACAGGCACCTGATGTACTTTATCTAACTTTAACTCTATAATATCCTTAACCTCAACTGCAGTAATAAGCTGGGCAAATTCAGAATGGAGTAAAATATCACCGATTACCTTACGCTGCAAACCGAGTCCCATCACAGCACCTAAAAAATCACGATGAGTTAAATTTTGAAAAGAAAAATTACCCTTTATTTTAAATATAGCAATTTGAGTCTCAACTAAATCTGGAAAAAGATATTCTGGAAAAAGAACTAGCCTTTTTCTTTCAGCAGCTTTATAGCCACCTTCAAATTTATAATTGAGATCAGAAATCTGCTTAACTATATCTTCTGCAATTTGTTGTTGATAGGGATTTAAGAAATCACTGGCCTCTGTTTTGTGATATTTTATGACCCGTTCTGATTTATCCAGTACATGAGATCCAATCAACCTATCTTCTTCTCTATGCAGATGATTTAATAGTGTTTTCTGCTCAAACATAAAACAACTCCTTTATGAAAATTGATTAATAAATTAATAATCTGATCACAAAACGTCTGACAACAGATAAGGCAAATAATGCTATTAGGGGAGAAAAATCGACTCCTAAACTTCCTGTAGGAAGTAATTGTCTGATCGGACCTAAAATTGGTTCTGTAATATCATATACTAACCTGATTAATTTTCTCCACCTTTGATCACTAGGATTAGGTCTTACCCAAGAAATAATAACTCTAGCAATTATAAAGTAATTTAAGATTGTAAATAGGGTGTTTATTATCCTTGCAAGCATATACATGTAACTTCCTCCAACTTTTAATATTCTCTTTCTCCAAAAAGTGCTCTCCCAATTCTAACTATGGTTGCACCTTCTTCTATTGCAATTTGATAATCATTAGTCATTCCCATCGATAATTCGCTTAGTTTTTTAACATTTTGACTCAAATGATCAAATAATTTCTTCAGCTCTTTAAAATATGACCTTAAGCTTTCTTCCTCATCAAGATAAGGTAAAATTGTCATTAAACCTTTTACCTCAAGATTTTCAAATTTTATTATCTTTTGCAAAAAATCTTCAGCATTTTCAGCTTTGATACCAAATTTATTATCATCTTCAGCAATATTAATTTGAATTAAAACAGGAATTATCCTCTCATTTTTTTTGGCTCTTTTGTTAACCTCTTTGGCCAATCTAAAACTATCTATTGATTCAATCATTTTACAGTTTTGCATTCTCATTAAGTATTTTACCTTATTTCGCTGCAGATGTCCAACAAAGTGCCAGTCTATAACTATATCATCCGATTTTAACTCAGCATCTTTTTCTTCCAATTCCTGAACTCTGTTTTCACCAAAAAAGGGAACTCCAAGCTCTTTTAAAGCTTTAATTTCTGCAGCTGATTGGGTTTTGCTGACAGCTAATAATTTAACATCTTCTCTTTTTCTGCCAGAACGTTCTGCTGCTTTTCTTATCTTTTCATCAATTTCTTGGTAGTTTTCTACTATATTTGCTTCACTCATTAAATTAGCCCTCCCTGCCGTAATCAAAATCTTCGGGATTTGTAATTATTTTATCACCGATTTCTACTCCCTCAACAACTGCCGCTTCTTGATTAGAATCAATTACAGTTATTTCCTGGAATTGATACTCATTATAGCCGCTGACCTTTAATACACCCTGTCCACTCGGCTGATTAAAGATCGCCTTCCGAGGTATTACTATCCCTCGATAAATATTTTTTATAAAATTGATATTTACCCGCCTGACATTAATCCAACGGGGTACAAAAAAATCCATTTTTACAAACAAATAATAATTATCCTGATTATCAGCTTTAATATCAATTATTCTGGCTCTCAACATATCCTGAGATTTTTTTTCCTGAACAAAGACTATTTCATTAATTCTAAAGCGATCTGCTTGTGCTCTAGAAGCAGGAACAATTAAATGAAAGTTAAAATTATTGATAATCCTATATAATGCCTCACCTTCATTGATATTTCTGCCTGTAAGTCTGTGTTTATAATTAGCCTTATAATCATCAATTTTATTTAGATCTAAGCTGTCAATTGTGCTGCTGTTAATTGTGTTCTCCAAACCATCAACAGCAAAACTAAGTATACCTGCCTTATGATTATAAATAATTTTTTCTTCATTATTTGCTTTAACTGCAGCTACCTTTTCACCTACGGCAATTCTATCACCTTCAGCTTCAAGAAGATCTGCTCTACCGCTTTTAGGTGTGCTAAAAACTTTTTCGTCTCTAACAACAACTGCATTAGTCCAAAAACCATCAATTATTTCACCTTGAGATGCGGTTATGGTCTCAAATCTGGCTGCACCTAAAATTTGATAGCCAATAATAAAAATAATAATAAAAATAAATAAGAGGAAAAATATTTTGAATTTGGGATAACTTTTATTTTTTGGCATATTATCACCCGGCCATTTATTAAAAACTACAATTCAAATCCTGATGTCGCGCGACATCAGGACCTGGATTAGCTTTTCTTGTTTCTTAAAAACGCTGGTATATCAAGGTCATCTCCAGAAAAACTCTCCATTTCAAATTCTTCTTCTGTTACAGTTTGTTCATCCTTATCTGCACTTCTTTTAGGTGTTCCTGCATCAAAGCCGGTTGCAATTACCGTTACCTTTACCTCCTGATCTAATTCTTCATCAATCACTGCTCCTAAAATTATATTAGCATCTGGATCAGCAACTTCCTGGATCACCCTTGCTGCTTCATTAGCTTCATGGATTCCTAAATCTAAGCCACCGGTTATGTTAAGTAAAACTCCTCGAGCACCATCTATAGAGGCTTCTAAAAGTGGAGAAGCAATAGCCCGTTTAGCTGCATCAGTTGCCCTATTTTCTCCATTGGAAGTACCTATACCCATTAATGCAGAACCTGCATCTGTCATTATTGTTTTAACATCTGCAAAGTCAAGGTTAATGATTCCAGTAATGGTGATCAAGTCAGATATACCCTGTACACCCTGCCTTAAAACATTATCTGCAATTTTAAAAGCATCCATCAAACTTGTCTGCTCTTCAGCAACTTCAAGTAATCTATCATTTGGGATAACAATTAAAGTATCTACTTTCTTTTTTAATTCCTCAATACCTGTAATAGCATTATTCATTCTTGTTTTTCCTTCAACAGTCAATGGTTTAGTTACTACCCCTACGGTTAAAGCACCTTGTTTCTTTGCAGCTTCAGCAACTACCGGAGCTGCACCTGTACCGGTTCCTCCACCCATTCCTGCAGTTATAAAAACCATATCTGCTCCATCAATTGCCTGAGCTATTTCTTCTTCATTTTCTTGAGCAGCTTCCAAACCAATTTCTGGATCTGAACCGGCTCCAAGTCCTCTGGTTATTTTTTGTCCAATTCTAATTGTAACACCTGCATTTGATGACATTAGAGCCTGAGCATCAGTATTAATTGCTACAAATTCTACTCCATCAAGTCCTTCTTCAATCATTCTGTTAACAGCATTATTACCTCCACCACCAACTCCAACAACCTTTATATTTGCAAATTGTTCAATTTCTGTTCCGATATCAAACACTATTTATACCTCCCTGTATAAGGATTATATGTAAATTTAAAAGCTCTTTAAAATCATGTTTAGAAAAATTCACTAAACCAGCTTTTTAATTTACTGAAGAAATTACTTACCACTTCTTTACTGTTTTTACTGCGGGCTGAATTATTCTTAGCATCACTATTATCTATTCCGTACTCTACTAAGCCAACCGCTGTAGAAAATATAGCTCTTGGCACTGTGTCTCCTTTTTTGATATAAACTGGGTTGTCTATTACATTTGAGAGACCACTAACATAATCTGGCTCTCCGATTCTGACTGGAAGCTCTGTAATATTAGAAGCTAATTCTTCAGAATCCTCAAGTAAAGATGCTCCTCCGGTTAATACCATACCTGCAGGAGTTAAATCTCTTGATCCTACTTGATCAAGCTCTTTTTTAACCAGAGAAAAAATCTCACCCATTCTAGGTTCGATTACTTGGGAAAGCATCTTGCGCGAAAGCATTTTTCTTTCCTTACCACTGGCTGATAAAACTTCAATTTTATCATTTTCATCTACCCTTTCTGAAATAACTGAACCATGCATAATCTTTATTTTTTCAGCTTCAGAAACAGGTGTCCTTAAACCAACCGCTATATCATTGCTCACATGATTTCCACCAACAGGTAATACAGATGTGTGGGCAATACTTCCCTCATGAAAGACTATCAAATCAGTTGTTCCTCCCCCAATATCAACCAGAACAACACCTAATTCTTTTTCGTCTTCAGAAAGCACAGCCTGACTTGAAGCAAGCGGCTCAAGCACAACTTCTTCAACACTTAAACCCGCTCTTAAAACACTTTTTACTAAGTTTTGAATAGATGTTGAAACCCCCTTAATAATATGGGTTTCCACCTCTAATCTTATTCCTGACATACCAAGAGGATCCTGAATTCCCGGACTACCATCAACTATAAATTCTCGCGGTAGAACATGCAAAATATCTTCCTCAGAAGATACAGGAATAATTTTCGCCGCATCAAGCACTCTATTTATATCGCTCTCTTTGATTTCTTTTTCCTCTCCAGTGACTGCAACAACACCATGACTGTTGATAGACTTAATATGTGAGCCAGCTATACCTACATAAGCAGAATCCACTTTTTGTCCGGCCATTCTTTCCGCTTTTTGGATAGCACTTTTAATCGCATGAGTTGTTTTATCTATATCTACAACAATACCTTTGCGAAGTCCATTTGAGGGAGCTAAACCAATCCCCACAATTTCGATATTATCTTCTCCACTTACTTCTGCAATTAAAGCACAAATCTTTGTTGTGCCAATATCAAGTCCTGTTACAATTCTTCTCTTCACAACAGTCTACCTCCTTTCTTTGCTAAATAAAATATTTTAAAACAAAATATATTGTGAAAGTAAAATTTTTATTAAATTCTATTGTAAAATATTCAATATAAAAAGCATTTATCCTTTATTATAAAAGTTAAAAGTCAATTAATTTTCTCTATACTGAATAACAGGATGATTTATAACCCTGAGATCAATATAATCAGCCTCTGCTTCCTCTTCTTCAAGTTTATTCAAAATAGATCTTAACAAAGAAAACTTCTCCTCTAATCGTTCAGGAAGTCCAAAATTTACAGTTGTTTCAGCTTCTAAATATAATGTTAAACGCTGATCGCTTGAATTTATTCTTTTAATCCTCTTTAAATACTGATCATCTAATCTAGTTAAAACATTTAACAAATCTTTTTTTGGCTGAGGAAAAAGTAGTTTTTGTTCTGAAAAAAGATAAGCAAAACCTTCTATCTGTGGCAAAAAAACTTCTCTTTCTAAATCCGTTTCTTCTAATATTATTCCATCAGCTGAAAAAATTACTTTTTTTCCATTGTTTTTCAGCCAGGCAGTTGGTCTTCTTTCCTGAATTATAATGTGTATTTTTGACGGGTAGGTTTTTTCGATCTCAAAAGAAGAAATAAACCTATGTTCAAGCAAGCTTTCTGCTAGATCTTCTTTATCGATAAATATTATGTTCTCTCCATAAAATTCGTTTAAATAAGGTCTTAAAGAAGTCCTATCAATTTCTATTCTGGAATGGATAGCAAATTCTCTAATATTAAAAAATGGTGAAAAGACAAAGGATAAAGAGGCTAAGATTATAAACAAAAATGCCAAAATTATAATTTGATATTTTTTATCCATCACTGCCTCCTAATCAATAACTTTATCACAGATTTCATTAACATCTCCAGCTCCGATTGTTATAATTATTTCTCCAGCCTGCAGATTTTCTTTAATCTGAGCTGCGATTTCATCAAAATCAGTCAGATATTTAACCTCAGTCTTGGAATTTTTTTCGATTTGCTCTCTGAATTTCTGCAGTGAAATATTTTCTTTTTTCTGTTCAGAGGCAGAAAAAATATCGGTTAAATAAACAAAATCAGCATCTTTAAAAGAAAAACTAAATTCATTTAAAAATTTCTTTGTTCTGCTAAAGCGATGAGGCTGAAAGACTGCCGTGACTCTAGAATAACCCATCTGCTTTACAGACTTTAAAAGAGCCTTGATTTCAGTTGGATGATGAGCATAATCATCTACAACATCAACCGTTCCAGCATTAATTTTGCCTTTTAATTCAAATCTTCTTCCCACACCTTTAAAGTTTGCTAATGCTTTTTTGATAAATTTTTCTTCAACACCTAATTCTAAAGCAGCTGCTGCAGCTGCTGCTGCATTATATATATTATATTCTCCAGCCAGAGTTAAATTTATTTTCAGCAAAAAATCATCTTCCTTATAAAAATCAAAACTGCTCTTATTTTTATGATATTGAATGTTTTTTACCTGATAATCACCATTTAGCAGAGAAAAAGTTCTGGCTTTTTTTCTGTTTTTAAATAAATTGGCTAAATTTTCATCATCACCATTATATAATATTAAAGCTTTTTTGTCATTCTTATCGGCAAAGCGTTTAAAAATTGCTTTAAATTCAGCTAAATCTTTATAATAATCAGGATGATCTAGTTCTAAATTACTTAAAAGCAGTAAATAAGGGTCGAAATATAAAAATGAGCCATCACTTTCATCAGCTTCAGTAATAAAATATTCTCCTTCTCCATCAGAGATATTCCCTTTTATATCTTCTAAATATCCACCTACCATAATCGCCGGATCTTTTCCGGCAGCAGTCATAATTGCTGCTAAGATTGCAGTAGTAGTTGTTTTGCCATGTGTACCAGCAACAGCAATTGTTTTTTTATTTCTCATCAAATAAGCAAGCATTTCTGCTCTTTCAATTATTTTAATATCCTTTTGCTTGGCAGCAGTAATTTCTGGATTATCTTCAGGAATAGCACTGGTCTTTACTATTAAATCTGCTCCCTTTATATTTTCTTTTTTATGATTTAAATAAATATCGATATCCCTCTCACTTAATAAATCTAAATATTTGCTATTATTTAAATCAGAACCAGAAACCTTATAACCCCGCTGATATAATATTTCTGCAATACCACTCATTGAAACTCCACCAATACCAATTAAATGAATATGACTGTTTTCTTTTAACAAATTAACCACCTAATCTTTAGTTACTATATTATCAATTAAAGTAATAATTTTTTCTAATGAATTCTCATTTGCTAAACTTTTGGCTGCCTGAGACATCTTTTCTAACTTGCTCTGATCATTAAACAGGCTTAGTATTTTTTCTAATAATATTTGCTCTGATAATTCTTCTTCCCTGATTATTATGGCTGCACCTTTGTTTGCTAAGGTTTTTGCATTATAAAGTTGATGCCCTTCTGCTGCTGAAGCCAGCGGGATCAAGATTGAAGGTATAGCACAAAGGGTTATTTCTGAAAGAGCAGTTGCCCCTGCTCGAGAAATAACAAGGTCTGCGGCTGTAAGAGCATATTCCATTTCATTTAAATAAGCAATCACTTTTATTAATCTATTATCTGGATCTATATTATGTTCTTTTAAAGATCTAATAACTTGATCATAATTTTTTTTGCCGGTTAAATGAACTATTTGAAATTCATTATTTTCAGCTGCATGTTGATATATTTTGATTAAATTTTTATTTATAGTTTCAGCTCCCTGACTTCCACCAGTTATTAAAAGCGTCTTTAAACTTTTATCTAAATTTAAAAATTTATAAGCCTTTTCTGGCTCAGCAGCTAATATTTCTTTGCGAACCGGATTACCGGTTAGCTTAATCTTAGCTTTTTTTGCTTTCAAATGTTTTTCAGCTGCGGAAAAATTAAGAAAAATATAATCTACAAATAATGCTAATAGCTTATTTGTTATTCCAGGGTAAGCATTTTGCTCATGGATAATCGTTTTCCTGCCAAGTAATACAGCTGCCATTACAACTGGGCCTGCTGCAAAACCACCTGTACCAATAACCAAATCAGCTTTAAAATTATAGTTTATTTTTAATGCATTTATAAAAGCTTTAAGATTATAAAAAAAGGCTGAAAATATCTGCCAGGAAATCCTGCGTGGTAACTGTCTAGAAGTTAAACCCTGAAATTGATAACCTTTTTGGGGTACTATCTCTGCTTCCATTCTGTGTTTAGAGCCAAGATAAAGTATCTCCCAACCCTTCTTTTTTAATTCATCTGCTATTGCTAAAGCAGGATAAATATGTCCCCCAGTACCACCACCTGTAATAATTGCCTTCATAATTTACCTCATTCCTCTACATAACGAGAAAGATTTAATAATAGTGCTAATGATATTAGATTAACCATCAATGATGTGCCTCCATAACTAATCAGAGGAAGTGTAATACCTGTAACAGGTAAAAGTGAAGTCACAACACCGATATTAATAATAGCCTGGATGACAACCATTGTAGTAACACCAATAGCCAGCATTGAAGCAAAAATATCATCAATTCGAATCGCTATTCTAAAACCTCTCCAGACAATTATAAAGTATAAGGATAAAATAAAAAGAGTACCAATTAAACCAAATTCCTCTCCTAAAACCGCAAAGATAAAATCTGTACCTGGTTCCGGAAGATATAAAAACTTTTGATAGCTGTTACCAGCTCCCACACCTAAAAAGCCACCTGAACCTAAGGCCAATAAAGATTGGATAATATGATAACCACTATCCAGTGGATCTTGCCAGGGATTCAAAAAAGAAAATAATCTTTTGCGGCGATAAGGTTCAATATAAATAAATAGCATAAACAAAGCAGAAGCTGCTAAAGATAGGGTTAAAAACCAGCCTAATTTAATCCCACCAATAAAGATCATCGAACCTGCCAGAGCAGCTATAGTAATTGCAGTCCCTAAATCAGGCTCTAAGATAATTAAAGCAAAAATTATAGAGATTACAATAACAGGTGGAATTATTCCGCTTTTAAATTTCTTCATTTTTTCTTTGTTTTTACTTATATATGCTGCTAAGTAAATAACAGTAGCCAGTTTGGCAAATTCTGATGGTTGAAAACTAAAAGGTCCTATGCTCAACCACCTTCTGGAACCACCAACAACCCTACCGATTCCGGGAATAAGAACCAAAATAAGAGTCAGTAAAGAAAATAACAAAATAGAAGGTGCCAGTTCTTTTATTTTCTTGTAATTTATTTTGTAAGCAATAACCGCTAGAATTGAAGATAGAGCAAGATAAAACAGGTGCCTTTTAAAAAAATAATAACTATCTCCAAACAAAGTATTGGCCCTCACTGAGCTGGCTGATAAAATCATTACCACACCACTAAAAACAAGAGTCAATATTGTAAAAAGTAAGATAAAATCTGGCAGCTTTTTTTTCATTACAGAAATGCTCCTCAATTAAGATTCTTTAAAATATATTTTTTAAATAGCTCTCCTCTTATTTTATAGCTTGCAAACATATCCCAGCTGGGACAGGCAGGAGATAAAAGCAGAGAATTATTTTCATTTAATTTCTCAGCTGCAATTTCAGCTGCTCTTTCTATACCTTCTACTTTATGTATATCTAAGTTTTCTTCTCCTACTAAAGCAGCAAGTTTAGCTGCAGTTTCTCCAATCAGAATTAAAGTGCTAACTTTTTTCTGGATTTCTGCAGCTAATCGACTAAAATCAGCTCCTCTATCCTGACCACCCGCGATCAAAATTATTTCTCTATCTAAGCTTTTTAAGGCATTGAGAGCAGCACTGGGATTGGTGGCTTTTGAATCATCAATAATCAAATAACCTTTTTTATTAGCTATTTTTTCCATCCGATGTGATTTTAATTCATATTGCTCAGCAGCATTTTTTATTTTATCAATACTTTGTCCACTTAAAAAAGCCGCAAGGGCAGCAAAAGCTGTATTTTTTTTATTATGGAGAGCAGATAGTTTTATATCATTAAAATCAATTAATTCAATAATTTTATTTTCGCTTTTTTTCTGTAAAAGAGCTTTATTATTTTCTATTATTAGATCTGCCTTTTTATTTAAGGCTGAAACCGTAAAAACCTCTGCCTTTATTTCGTCTTTTAACTTAGATAAATATTTATCATCAAGATCAATTAAGGCAAAGTCATTTTTGTTTTGCTGACTAAAAATCTTCTTTTTAGCATTTTTATAGTTTTCTTCGCTTTTGTGTCTATCAAGATGATCTGGGCTGTAATTTAAATATAGAGCTATTTTGGGATGAAATTTTTTAACAGCCTCTAACTGAAAAGAACTCACTTCTAAAACTACTAGATCTTCTTTTTTTAATTGATCAACAATTGAGATAAAAGGAATACCAATATTACCGGCAACCTCAACCTTCCTTCCCGGCAAATTATTTAACATTTTTGCCAAAAGATCAGTGGTAGTTGTTTTACCATTAGTTCCTGTAACAGCAATAATATCTGCTTCGGCCATCCTATAGGCAAATTCTATTTCACTGATAGTTTCTATTCCTTTTTTTCTGGCCTCTTTTAGTATTTGCAGATCATAAGGAACTCCCGGACTCAAAATAATTAATTCTGCTGCTAAGATAGCTTTTGTATGACCACCTAGATCAAATTTGATGTCTTTAATTGCTCTTAGTTGCTTAATTAAATCTTTGAGCTCATCACTATTTTTACTATCAGATACAATAATTTTAGCTCCATATTTATTTAAATATTCTACAACTGCCATACCTGTTCTTCTGCTCAAACCAAGCACAGCGATCTTTTTATTCTTTAACTGCAAAAGAATCTAACTCCTTTTTTACTTAAAATTTAATGATTATAAAAATGAACTGAAAGAAAACAAAGCCATGATTATAGTAATTATTACAAAGCGAACCACTATTTTATTTTCAGCAGTACCACCTAACTCAAAATGATGATGAATTGGTGTCATCTTAAAAACTCTTTTCCCACCTGTTATTTTAAAATAAGGAACCTGAATCATTACTGAAAGGGTTTCGATAACATAGATAATCCCAATTATAAGTAAATAAATTTCTGTTCCACTTAATACAGCAGTGGCTCCAAGAAAACCACCAATGGCCAGTGAACCAACATCTCCCATAAAAATTTCTGCTGGATAACTATTAAACCATAAAAAAGCTGTACAGCAGCCTGCCATGATTAACATCATAATCATCAACTGCTCTAAGGCCAGCAAATAAAATATTGCAGCAAAACTCAAGCAAACTATAACAGTCACTGAAGCAGCTAAACCATCTAAACCATCAGTAAGGTTAACAGCATTAGCGCTACCAATCACCACAAATAAGCTCAAAACAAATCTCAGCATATTGTTCAACTCTATACTTCCCCAAAAGGGTAATAAAAGAGCTGGAGTCTGAGTAAAATTGATTAAAACTACTGCAGCAATTAAAGCTGCTAAAAATTGCAAAAATAATTTCTGCCAGGCTTTTAAACCTAAAGAACGGGAAAATTTAATTTTTAAAAAATCATCTAAAAAACCCGCCAGTCCCATTAGAAAAGTTATTACTAAAACTGCAGCTGTATTTAGATTTAAATCTACTAAAAATAAGGCTATAAGCAGAAAAGTAAAAATAATCATCAAGCCACCCATGGTAGGAATACCCGCCTTTTTAAGATGACTTTGAGGACCATAGTCTCTAATCTGCTGGCCAAAATTAATATTTTTTATAAATTTTATAAATAGATTACCAGCTGCAATAATAATTACAATCGGTAATAGAAAAGCTTTTATATAAATCATTTAATTATTAAGCTCCTTAAATTATAATCCTGCAACTATTTTTTCCATTTGATTTGATCTTGAACCCTTAACAAGCAGAAGATCATCCTTTTTCAAATTATTTTTTAAATATTTTAAAGCACTATCTTTATCAGCAAAAGAATATATTTTATCAGCTGCCATCGCTGATTTTCTTGCTCCTTCAGCAATTAACTCAGCAATCTCACCAACAGTAATTAAAAGATCTAAATCTTGTTCAGCTATATATTCTCCTATTTCAAGATGAGCTTGCTTTTCCATTGCTCCTAATTCAAGCATCGAAGCTAAAACAGCAATTTTCCTCTTAGCTTTCATTTCTAGCAAAACATCAACTGCTGCCCTAACAGAAATAGGGTTAGCATTATAGCTGTCATTAATCACAACAGCTCCATTTGCTAGCTGTTTAATATCCATTCTCAAATCGGAAAACTCTATTTTATTTAAACCTGCCTGAATGCTTTCAACACTCATTCCATTTAAAAAAGCAACTGCAATAGCTGCTAGAGCATTATAAATATTGTGCTTGCCGGCTTTATTTAAATAAAATTTAATTTTTTCTCCCTGCCACTTAAGCTTAAACTCTAATTGATTTAAATTATTGTTAAATTTATTTTCAATCACCTGCAGATCTGCTCCAGCCGAAAAACCGAAGCTGATAACTCTGGCCCTGCAATTTTCTGCCATCTTTTTGGTATATTTATTATCATAATTTAAAATTGCCACTGCAGATTGATCTAAAGCATCAAGCAGCTCTCTTTTAGCTAAAGCCACGTTTTCAATCGATCCCAGCTGCTCAATATGAGCAGGTCCAACATTTGTTATAATAGCTATTTGTGGTTGGGCCAGCTCTGCTAATAATTTTATTTCTCCAAAGCCGCTCATTCCCATTTCTAAAACTGCAAACTCATCTTCAGAACAAAGCCTCAGTAGGGTTAAAGGTAAGCCAATCTGATTATTATAATTACCTAAAGTTTTTAAAGTTTTATATTTTTGAGCTAGAACTGCTGCAGTCATATCTTTTGTACTTGTTTTGCCAGCACTTCCAGTAACAGCAGCTACCTTTAAATCTTTAAACTGCATTCTGTAATAATGAGCAATATCCTGTAATGCTTTAGTTGTATCAGCAACTTTTATAACTGCGAGTTCTTCATGATCAATAATCGGTCGATCTACAATAACTGCTTTTGCTCCATTTTGCAGAGCTGATTCTATAAATTGGTGACCATCATTATTTTCCCCGATAATTGCTATAAAAAGATCACCTTCTTTTACCTCTCTGCTGTCTATAGCTATCTCTTTTATTTTAGTTTCTGCTTTGCCTTTAATTATTTCCCCGGAAGCTGCCTCTGCAATTTGGGCTAAAGTTAAACATTCCATAATTAGCTGCTTCGCTCCTTTAAGGCTTGATATGCTACCTTTCTATCATCAAGCTCAATTTTTTTATCCTTTATTACCTGATATTTTTCATGTCCTCTCCCTAAAATTAATACTATATCATCTTTTTCAGCAAAATTTACTGCTTCAGCTATAGCTTTTTTGCGGTCAGCTATTACCTTATAATTGGAAAAAGATTGACTAAAACCAGCTTTTATCTCCTTTAAGATCAATTCTTCCCCTTCAGAACGTGGATTATCATTAGTTAAAAAAACATAATCAGCCATATCTTCTGCTAATTTTGCCATTACCGGTCTTTTAGAACGATCCCTATCTCCTCCACAACCAAATAAGACAATTAATCTATTTTTAGTTATTGCTTTAGCTGCAGTTAAAACATTTTCCATTCCATCAGGAGTATGGGCATAATCTACTATCAACTGGAAGTCCTGACCTGCATCAATCAGCTCAAATCGGCCTGGAACTCCTTCAATTACCTCTAAACTGCTGACAATATCATCTATTTCAAGGCCCAGTAAAAAAGTGCTTAAAACTGCAGCCAGTGAATTGTAGATATTAAAAAGACCACCAAGTTTCAGCTGAAAGTCTCTTTTAATTAAACCTCCACTTTGATACTGCAGAGAATTTTGGCTTAGCTTATAATTTTGGCAGTATAAATCAGCACTTCGATCTTTTAAACTATATATATAATTCTCTGCCTTTGATTTTTCCAGCATAAAGTTGGAATTTTTATCATCAAGATTAATTACAGCAGATGCATCTTTGCTCAATTGAGAAAAAAGCTTTGATTTCGCCAGCCTGTAATTTTTTAAATCTTTATGATAATCAAGATGTTCTGGACTTAAATTAGTAAAAACTGCTAGAGAAAAATCCATCTGATAAACCCGATAAAGATCAAGGGCATGAGAAGATACTTCCATAACAATATATTTAACACCTGCATTTTTTGCTTGAGAAAAATAGCGGTATAAATCCAAAGATTCGGGGGTGGTTCTATCTGCCTCAATTTCTTGACCAGCAATAATATTTTTAACAGTTCCAAACATTGCTGTTTTAAAAGAGTTTTTACTTAAAATATTGTAAATTAAATATGCTGTTGTTGTTTTACCATTAGTCCCTGTGATCCCTATTAAATCAAGATCTGCCAGTGGATCAGAAAAAAAGTTTTTAGCAAGTACAGCCATTTCTTTGCGCGTGTTTTCTACTTTAATATATGTTATACCCGGATAATAATTTGCTAATTCTCTATCAACAATAACAGCAGCTGCACCTTTTTTAACAGCTTCTTCAATATAATCATGTCCATCAACATTAAAACCTCTGATGGCTATGAAAAGATCATTAGCTTCTATTTTACGTGAATCATATTGCAAATTAGAAATATTAAGCTGAGGCTGACCCATTATAATTTTATGTTCTATTCCTTTTAAAATTTGCTTTAATCTCATTAAACTTCCTCCCAAGAATAAGAATAGCTTACTGCAATTTCAAGCTGATAACCTGGTCTGTTTTAATTCTTCTCCCTGGGTAGACCGATTGTCCGATTACCTTACCACTACCACTAGAGGAAATTTTTAGACCTCTTAAAGCAGCTAATTCTTTTACTGCTTCTAATTCCATTCCTCTGAAGTCGGGAACCGGGATTAAAACATTATAATTTTCAACTTTATCATCAAAAAGCCAGACAGTAGAATTTTTATTTACTAATGCACCTGCTTTTGGAAGTTGATCAATAATTTTATCTCCATCTCCCTGTATTTTAACATTAAATCCCTTTTCTCTCAAGCTTTGTTCTGCTTCAAATTTACTTAAATTTCTTATTTCAGGTACAGTTAATTTTTCATCACTAAGTTCATATCCTGGCTGTTGAGTAAAATCAGGTTTAACATCTAAATAACTTAAAATATTTTCACCAAGATTTCTGAATACTGGAGCAGCAGTCTGACTTCCATAATAAGTGTCTCCTGTTATATCATATAAAATAACTAAGACAGTAAGATCAGTATTTTCTGTCGGCACTATCCCCACAAAAGAAGCATCATAAAGATCTTCATTATAGTGTTGAGCAGTACCTGTTTTACCTGCTATTTCATAACCTTCGATTGCAGCTTGAGTACCTGTACCATTCAATACTGTTTGTTTTAAGAGTTCTCTAGTTTTATTGGCGGTCTGCTCAGAAATAACCTGACGAACAACTGATGGCTCATTGATAAGATTGCTTTGTTCTGCTCCTCTATCAACCTCTTTGACCAATCTGGGCTGCATTAATTTGCCTCCATTGGCAACTGCAGATACTGCAGATGCTAATTGGATGGGAGTCACGGAAAGACCATGCCCAAATGAGAAGGTCGCCAATTCTACTTCACCAATTCTATTGTATTCCGGTAAAAGCCCATCTGCTTCTGCGGGAAGTCTAATAGAACTTCTCTTGCCAAAGCCAAAGGCATCGATATAGGAATAAAAAGTATCTTTCTCCATTTTTAAAGCGACTTCTACAAAACCCGGGTTACAGGAAGTTTTTACAACATTTGCAAAGGTATGAGCACCATGACCTCTATCACTCCAACAGCTTATCTCATGTCTTCCAACATAAATATGACCGGGATCAGTTAAAATATCATTCTCACTAATTACCCCTTCTTCTAAAGCTGCTGCGGTAGTAATTATTTTAAAGGTTGAGCCAGGTTCAAAAACATCATTGATGGCCCGATTGCGCCAGTTTTTCTCCGGATAATTATTAAAATTGTTGGGATCATAGGTGGGGGTATTAGCTAAAGCCAGAACATCTCCATTCTGAGAGTCCATTACAATTATTGATCCCCCAGAAATATCAAAGTTCTCTTCTGCTAGCTTGAGTTCTCTTTCCGCGAAATATTGAATTACCTGATCAATTGTTAAATGGAGGTTATGACCATTTTGGACAGGAACTGATTCTCTGATACCCGCTGGGATTGGTTTACCAGCTGCATCTCTTTCTACAGCCATTCTGCCCTCTTTACCAACCAAGTAATTATTATAGGAAAGTTCTAAACCACTTAAACCATTATTATCAATACCAGTAAAACCAATTATATGTGATGCTAATTCTCCTTCAGGATAATGTCTTTTGCTTTCATCAATAAAAATTATTCCTGGTATATCTCTGGCTAATAATTCTTCATGTAATTGATCATTTATTTTCCTCTGCAAAAAAATAGCTGCAGCATCTGAGGTGATTCTTCTATAGATAGTATCATAATTTACATCCAATAATCCTGCTAATTCCTGGGCGGTTTTTTGGGGGTCTATAATACTATCCGGCAGTGCAACTACAGTTTTAGCCGCTAAACTAACTGCAAGTTTTCTGCCGGTATTATCATAAATTATTCCTCTTTCAGAATTAACTACAAATTCTCTCATTCTTTGATTTAAAGCCCGATCCTTATATTCTGCACTATTAATAACTTGAATCCATAATAAGCGGAAAGCAATAATGACAAATAGTAAAAAAATAACTGCAAAATAAAACATTGCCCTATTTTTGATACTTTCTTTAAAATCTTGCAATTGTCTTCCTCCTAATCAATTGACTCAGCCTGGACTGTCATGATTCTAGCTACTATTCTATCATAAATACGAGCCAATAAAAACTGTTCTTGAGGAATATCTGCAACAAAATTTTCTTCAACTTCGATTTGATCATTATATACCAGATATTCTCTATTTTTTGCTTCTACCATATTCAATTCATTTTTAGCTATTCTCTCTATTTGTGATAATGAGGTTTTTTGAGCAAGATTAAGTGTTAATTTTTGATTTTCGGCTTGAATGCTCTCTAACCTTCTTTCTAATTCTAAAAGCTCATAATTAGCTTGATTAATTTTTAAAGTTTGAGAAATAAATAATATAATAGAAATGCTGACTAATAACAAAAATATTATGTAGATAATGCTAAAAGCCTGTTTTTTTAAATCAAAAATTCCATAAGAAGAGCTGTCTAAATATTTATGCTGATAATTCAAATTATCATAACTTTTCTGATACATAATCTTACCTCCTTGAAACTAAATTTTCTCTGCAGCTCTCAACTTTGCACTCCTTGCCCTTGGGTTTTCTTCTACTTCCTTCTTTTTAGCTTCAATTGGACTTCTGGTAATTACTTTGACTTGAGCAACTTTATCACAAACACAGATTGGAAAATCAGGTGGACAGCTACAATCTTTGGCTAATTCCCTAAAACTATGTTTAACGATTCTATCTTCTAAAGAGTGAAAACTGATAATAACAATTCTACCACCTTTGTTTAAATAAGAGACACTTTTGTTAATCAAATTCTGCAGCTGCTTTAATTCATCATTAGTAGCGATCCTTAAAGCCTGAAAAGTTCTTCTTGCAGGATGGCCTCCACCCCGTCTAGCTCCTTTTGGAATTGCAGCTTTGATTATTTCAACCAAATCAGAGGTCCTTTCGATTTCTTCATCTTCTCTAGCTTCAACTATAAATTCAGCAATTCGAACTGCCCAATTTTCTTCTCCATAATCACTAATAATTTTTATCAATTCTTCTCTACTATAATTATTTACAATATCTGCTGCAGTTAGTCTCTGCTTTTGATTCATTCTCATATCAAGTGGGCCATCTTTTTGATAACTAAATCCTCTTTCTGCATTATCAAGCTGTGGAGAAGAAACACCCAGATCAAATAACATGCCATCTAGCTTAGAAATTGAATGTTTAGCTAATAGTTTATCAAAATCCTGAAAATTAGCATGTTCTAATATTAGGGAAGAATTTTCTGCTTGTTTTTCTCGCACAGCTTGTATTGCCTCTAGATCCCGATCGATAGCAATTAATTTACCCTGCTGAGATAAATGTTTTAAAATTTCGAAACTGTGGCCACCCCGCCCCAGGGTGCCATCTAAATAAACTCCGTCTTCCTTTATATTTAAATACTTTATTGCCTCATTTAATAAAACTGCTTTATGTTCAAAACTCATATTTAGTCCCTTCTAGATCCCTAGTTCTTCCATTGCATCTGCAATATCTTCATAAGAATCTTCTACATCTTCCATATATATATCCCATTTTTCTTTAGCCCAGAGTTCGATTCTATTTGCCAGGCCAATGATAACAATCTCATGTTCAAAATCTGCGTAGTCTCTTAAATTTATAGGTAGGGAAACTCTTCCCTGTTTATCTAGATTACATTCATTTGCACCGGAAAAGAAAAAACGAACAAAATTTCTGGCATTTTTGCTTGTCATAGGTAGGGAAGTTAATTTTTCTTCTAATTTTTTCCATTCACCCATCGGATAGAGAAACAGACAATTATCCAGGCCGCGAGTTATTACAAAGTCCTCACTCAGCTCTTCTCTAAGCTTAGAAGGAATTATTAAACGACCTTTATTATCCATATTATGTGTAAATTCTCCCATAAACATAATATCACTTCCCACTTTCTACCCTTTTACTCCACTTAACACCACTTAATAACTACATTCTTCATAAATTAAAAAAATCCTTTAAAAATCCAAAAATTTTTTAAAAAAAATTGGATTTAAAAGGATATTTATAAAAAATAAGACTTATTTTATAAATTTTTTTCTTTTTTTCAGAAAATAAATCTTTTTTTGCTATTTTTCAGCAAAAACTCACCTTTTAAAGATGAGTTTAAGCAAAGATATTATTCATCATTTTTCAAATATAACTTTCTGGCTCGTGATATTTTATCAAAACCAAATTTTCTTTTTATATCATCGATTGTATTGTCCAGATTATCATTTTCTGCCTCAAATAAATTTAACTGCTTTTGTTGAGAATCATGTAAATTACTAACTCCAATTCCAAGCAGGCGAACCGGCTCAGCAAAGAGATTATCTTTTTTTATCAGTTCTTGAGCAATTTGATAAATGTTTTTTGTACTGTCAAGAGAAAATTTAAATGATTTTTGTCTGCTGATAGTTTTAAAATCAGCATATCTTAGCTTGATAAAAACGGTGTTACCACTTAATGAATTGCTGTGGAGGCGAAAAGATATTTTTTCGCTCATTTTAAATAAATAGGCCAGTAATTGCTCAGCATCTTCGATATTTTCAGCAAAAGTTTCTTCATGGCTGATAGATTTGATTTCATTTTTACTTTCAACTACCCTGTCATCTATACCTCTAGAAAGATAATATATTTTGACACCAGCTCTACCAAATCGCTTTTGTAATTCTTCTAAAGAATAAGGCCAGATATCTTTAACCTTCTCAATTCCCAGTTCATTCAATTTTTTAGCAAAACTATCACCAATACCCCAGATCTTTTTTATGTCTAGATCTGCCATGGTTTTTTTAATATCTGCTGTTTTAATTACCGTTAAACCATCAGGTTTTTCAAAATCTGAAGCAAGTTTAGCTAAAAATTTATTAACCGATAGCCCAATAGAAATTGTTAAATCTGTGTTTTTTTTAACATCCTTTTTAATCTTCTCGGCAATTTCTAGGGGACTGCCATAAAGGCGTTGGCAGCCTTTAATATCCAAAAAAGCTTCATCAATAGATATTTTTTCGACCAAAGGGGTATATTTCTTTAAAAGAAAAAACAGTTCTTTAGAAACTTCTTTATATAATTCGTGGCGGGCCGGCAGATAGATCCCATCTGGACATAACTGCTTGGCTTGAGCAACCGGCATTGCTGAATGAACACCAAACTCCCTTGCTTTATAAGAAGCAGTTGAAACCACACCTCTATTACTTAAACTCTTCCCACCAATAATTACGGCTTTGCCTTTGAGATCAGGATTTTCCCTCATTTCTACTGCAGCAAAAAAGGCATCCATATCTGCATGAATTACACTTAGTTCATCCATTTTATATATCTCTATTCATAGCTTGTTCTATCATCTTATCTAAAAGCTTTTGATAAGGAAAACCACTTTCTTTAAAAAGCAGAGGATACATGCTAAAGTTTGTAAAACCGGGCATAGTATTGATTTCATTAACCAAAACTTCTTCATCTTCAGTCAAGAAAAAATCAATTCTGGCCATTGAATCTCCCCCAACTGCATTAAATGCTCTCAGTGCAAGTGAATTTATTTCTTCTCTAAACTTAGCTTCTATCTCAGCTGGAATAATCAGCCTGGTTTTTTCATCTTGATATTTAGCTTTATAATCGTAAAAATCATGTTGAGCAATAATTTCTCCGGGCACAGATACTCTTATCTCACCATTTAATGAAATTAGGGATGCCTCTATTTCCCTAGCTTTAACAAAGTTTTCTATTATAATTTTATTATCATAACTAAAAGCAGAATTTACTGCTTCAGCGAAAATATCTTTGCCATTGACTTTGGTGATACCTATACTGGAGCCCATATTTGCCGGTTTCACAAAAAAAGGCAGACCCAGTTTTTCTTTCAATTTTTGATATAGTTTTTTATTTTTTTCTTGCTGATATTGCTGCTTTTTTAAGACCTCAAACTTTGTTTGAGGGATATCATGGTAAGCAAATAATTTTTTCATCAGCTCTTTATCCATAGAAACAGCTGAAGTTCTTAAATTACAACCAACATAGGGTATATTTAAGATATCAAAAAAACCCTGAATCTTACCATCTTCTCCAAAAGGTCCATGTAAAACAGGAAAGGCTAAGTCAATTTTTTTCTGCAGAAAATCAATAACTTCTAAGGGGAACAACTCCCTATCTTTTTGATCAGGAATAGTCTCTATTTTACTATCTAGATACTGCTGAGATTTTTCGGTTTTAAACCATCTTCCTGTTTTAGATATTGCAAAAGGAAAAATATTATATTTGCTTTTATCCAGATTATTATATATTGAACGGGTGGAAAGAATAGAAACTTCATGCTCAGCTGATCTTCCCCCATAAACTAAGGCAATATTTATTTTAGAAGTAGACAATATAATTCTCCTTTCTTAAAAGTCACTTTCAAATCTGCTGCTACTTATTAAAATAATCGATTTTCATTACTTCTCTAACCTTTTCTAAGGTAAGAGCAGCTTCTTTTCTGGCTCTTTTAGTACCCTTTTGAATTATCTCCTCGATTAATTGCGGGTTTTCTAAATATTTTTTTCTTCTTTCCCTCATCGGATCTAAAAATAGATTTAATTTTTTGGCCATTCTTTTCTTACAGGCAACACAACCTATGGTACCGGCTCTACATTTGCTGGCAATTTCCTCTGATTCTTCTTTATTAAAGGCTTCATGATAATGAAAAACTGTACAAACTTCTGGATGACCAGGATCATCTTTATGTATTCTAGCAGGATCAGTTTTTGCTTTCATTATTTTTTTATTTACTTCTTCTACAGAATCAGATAAATAAATAGCATTATTTAAACTCTTACTCATTTTGCTTTTGCCGTCTATACCCATTAAACGAGGAAAATCACTGATTAATGCCTTTGGTTCTGGAAATACCTCTCCATATAGATTGTTGAATTTGCGAACAATTTTTCTTGTTTGTTCTATATGAGGTATTTGATCTTCTCCTACCGGAACTAAATTAGCTCTACAAAAGGAAATATCTGCTGCCTGACTAACAGGATAACCCAAAAATCCATAAGTCATGTCCTTATATCCATATTGATCTGCTTCAGACTTGATGGTTGGGTTATGGCGGAGCTGATTAACAGTAACCAACATTGAGAAAAATATCGTTAATTCAGCAATTTCAGGTACCATTGACTGAACAAAAATGGTTGTTTTTTCTGGATCTATCCCTGCTGCTAAATAATCTCTGGCAACCTGTCTAACATCTTCTCCTAATTTTTCAGGCTTTTCAAAGTTGGTGGTTAAAGCCTGCACATCAGCAATAATTAAAAAGGTATCATATTCTTCCTGCAGTTCCACCCTATTCTGCAGACTACCAACATAATGTCCTAAATGAAGTCTGCCGGTTGGTCTATCTCCGGTTAAAATTCTTTGTTTTTCTTTATTTGACAATTTAATCACCCTTTATTTAGTTAAATTTACTTGAATTTAAAAATAAATTCTGTTAATATATAATAAATAGTATTAATAATTATTATTTGTTTCAAAAGGAGGTTATTATGGCTAAACAAACGAGGATGACAAAACAGCGCAAAGCCATTTTGAAAGTTCTTAAACACACGGACTCTCATCCAACTGCCGACTGGATTTATGAAAAAGTCAGGGAAGAAATTCCTAATATCAGTCTTGGAACAGTTTACAGGAATCTAAATGTCCTTGCAGAACTGGGAAAAATCAATGTGCTAGATTATGGCAGTAATCAAAGCCGCTATGATGGTAAATCAGATCATCACTATCATTTCCACTGTGAAAAATGTGGCAATGTTTATGATTTAGAAATCGATTTAGGTACTAACTTAAATAATAAGATAAATGAAGAAACCCAATTTATTGCGGAAAATCACCGCCTTGAATTTAGTGGTATCTGCCACGAATGTCAGCAAAAAAACTAATCTTTTTTAATTTCATTTTTAGCTAATGAATCAACTCTTTCGTTATATTCATCTCCACTATGACTTTTAACTTTTTGAAATTCAAGCTGATAATCGGAAATCAATTTATCAAGATGTTGCCATAGATCTCTATTGGCAACATTTTTTTTTGCAGAAGTTTTCCAACCATTACTTCTCCAGGTATTAAGCCATTTGCTCAAACCTTTTAAAACATAGGTAGAATCACTAAAAATTTCTACACTACTGCCTTTGGGAATTCTCTTCAAGCCTTCAATAACAGCTTTTAATTCCATTCTGTTATTAGTGGTATCCTCTGCTGAGCCGCTAATTTGATCTAATTCTTCTTCACCATTCTCTAAAATTATGGCTGCATAACCACCTGGCCCCGGATTACCAGAACAGGCACCATCTGTATAGAGCTGATATTTTTTTGCTTCTCTAATTTTATTCTTTGAGCTCGTCTTTTCTTTAGCTGCTTCATTCTCAAACTCATAGCTTTCAAGTATTTCTGCAGCTCTTCTGAGATGAGGAATTACTATCGAACCTCCAACAAGCAAAGCAACATTAAATGCTTCATAAATTTCTTTTTTGCTCCAGCCTGCTTCAGCTGCATTTACTAAATGATATCTAATACAGTCATCACATCTTAAAACTAAAGATGCGGTTAAACCCAATAGTTCTTTTGTTTTTGCAGAAAGTTCACCCTCTGCATAAACTTTATTATCCAGATTAAAAAATCGCTTGGTATTTAAATCTCCTTCTTCTAGAATAACTTTATTCATCTTTTCTCTAAATTGATCAAATTCTTCTTGTTCTGTCATTATCTCACCTCAAATTGATGTAATATAATCTAAAATAAGCAGAGCAATCAACAAAATAGTTGAGTAATAATATAATTTACGCGAAAAAGATACTAGCTTATATTTTTTCTTAGCAGATAAAAGATCAGCTTGCTTTTTTACTTTGTTCATCACATATGGTAATGATATATATAATAATAGAAAAAGTATATTATTAAAATATGAAAATATTAAAGCAAATGAGGCATAAATCAAGAGCAGTAGAAGCTTAAATCCTTTCAGTGAATACTTGTTGTTATGCTGACTAACCCATCTTAAGTTTATTATAAATAAAGCAACAGGAAGTGAAAGTAAAATAACAGCAAGATTAAATTCAGCACTATGAATAATATATGAAATAGAAATTAACATTGGTCCACTCAGTAAACCGATAATAAATTCATCAAAATAACTATCGATAATTTTTATCTGAAGGAATATATAAAGTATAAATAATAGCAAAGATATAATAATTACAATAAATAATAGATTAGAAATATTTAAGCTTAAAAAAACCAATGTTAAAGTCAACAAAGAAAAAATAACAGCAATTAAAAATAGTTCTTTTTTCTCAATCTCTAAATGCTCTGCAGCAACTTGTTTTTTATTTTTTAAAAAGTGAAGCTGATAAATAAATTTATAGAGATTAGCTTTATCAAAAAAATATTGAATCCAGCTGTTAGCTGCTATAATAAAAACTAAGAGGGCAAATATAGTAATAAATAAATAAAAAATATTAAATTGTGAGCTTAAATTAAAAGATAAAGCAGCACCAAGAAAAATAGGCAATAAAATATCCAACCAGAGGTCTTTTAAACTTAAATAATATAATTTATAACTTAAGGTATTTTCTTTAATAGACATTTACTCAATTATCTCCTATTATTTTATATTATGATTAGAATCCGGACAGCTTATGCTATCCGGATTCTATTTTAAAATATTTTTTTGTTCTTAAAATCAAAGAACTATTTTTGAATACTCTTTAAATAATCTTTAACCTCAGCAACAGATTTAAGTTCTAATACTTTTTCAGCCTTTTG
>NZ_JAJFAT010000005.1 GCF_020711195.1 Halanaerobium polyolivorans | reverse complement strand
AGCGCTCTAATCTTCTTTTTTCGTGAAGATTTGTCGCTTCTGCTTTTAACAGCGACATTTAATATCTTATCAATGCTGATGCTGTTTGTCAAGAACTTTTTTTAATTATTTTCTTTTCAAAAACAAGCTGTCTTTTTCAGCGACATTTACTATGTTAACATTGATTAACAGGGTTTGTCAAGAAATAATTCTTTTTATTTTTTTTGACTATAAAAACCCCTGTAAAAGCGGGTTTTATAGCCTTAAATTTACTTTTATTTATATTATTTTAATATTTAAAATCATTCTTGATCATATAATTCGTCTAACTCATCTGTTTCTGTTTCAAGTTTATCTAATTCTTCAAGTTCATCTTCAATTTCTTCTTCATTAATTCTGGCTAAAGAAACTACTTTATCATCTTCTTCAACATTAATTATTTTAACTCCAATGGTATTTCTACCTGTAGTTGAAATTTCTTCTGCTTGAACTCTAATAATTATTCCTTCATGAGTAATAACCATCATTTCAGAACTATCATCTATAATTTTAGCTGCAGCTAATGGTCCATTTTTTTCGGTTATATTGGCAGTTAATATTCCTTTTCCACCTCTATTTTGAATCCTATATTCTGAAAGTGGTGTTTTTTTACCATAACCATTTTCAGTTATTACAAGTAGATGTTCTCCAGCAGAATCAATACCCATATCAATTACATGATCTTCTTCACTAAGTCTAATTCCTCTAACTCCATAAGAATTTCTACCTACTGATCTTACATCTTTTTCATTGAAGTGAATAGCTTTAGCATCTTTGCTAACTAAGATTATATTTTCATTCTCATCTATAATCCTAACTCCTATTAATTCATCATTTTCTCTTAAATTAATCCCAATTAAACCTGTATAATTAGTATCATAAGCATCTAATGAGGTCTTTTTAATTAAACCATTTTTGGTGGCCATAATTAAATAGGCATCTTCTGGAAATTCTTTGACAGGAATTACAGCTGTTACCCTTTCATCTTCCTTTAACTCTAAAAGGTTTATTATAGCCGTACCCCTTGCCTGCCTTCCAGCTTCCGGAATTTGATATCCCTTAAGTCTGTAGACCCTGCCTTGATTGCTGAAAAATAGGAATTTATAATGGGTTGTAGTGGTAAATATATTTTCTACAAAATCTTCTTCCTTGGTGCTTATACCAATTACACCTTTACCACCACGCCTTTGACTGCGGTAAATATCTAAAGGCATTCTTTTTATATATCCCTGATGGGTCATAGCTATTACTATTTGTTCCTCTTCTATTAAATCTTCTATTTCTAGATCAGTTACCTTGTCCATAATATCAGTTCTGCGCTGATCATTATATTTATCTTTTATTTCTAATATTTCTTTTTTGACAATATTAAGAAGCTTATTTTCATCAGCTAAAATAGAACGGTATCTTGTTATTTTATCCTGAAGCTCATCATATTCATTATCAATTTTATTTCTTTCTAAACCTGTTAAACTCTGTAATCTCATTCTCAAAATAGCATTTGCCTGAATCTCAGATAATTCATAATCATCCATTAATGAAATTCTAGCTGTATCTACATCTTCTGCTTCTTTAATCATTTCTACAATTTCATCTATATTTGCTAGAGCAATTTTATAACCCTCTAGTATATGAGCTCTATCTAATGCTTTATCAAGGTCATATTTAGTTCTTCTGGTAATTACATCTTTTTGATGTTCTAAATAATGCTCTAAAATTTCTTTTAAGGATAACACCTTAGGTTCATTATTTACCAGAGCAATCATTATAGTACTAAAAGTTATTTGTAATCTACTATGTTTATATAATTGATTTAAAACTACTTCTGGAGTGGCCTCTCTTTTTAATTCAATTACAATCCTCATACCATCTCTATCAGATTCATCTCTAATATCAGAAATAGCTTCTATTTTTTCATCTTTAACTAGATTAGCTATTTTTTTAATTAAACGGGCTTTATTAACCTGATAAGGTAATTCATCTACTATAATTTGTTTTCTATTAACATTTAAATCTTCAATCCTTGTTTTAGCTCTAACTGTTAATTTACCTCTACCAGTTTTATAGGCTTTATAAATACTTCCTCTACCCATAATCTGTCCACCAGTAGGGAAATCAGGTCCTTTGATAATTGACATTAATTCCTTAGTTGTGATATCTCCATTATCAATTAATTTTATAACCCCATCTATTACTTCACCTAAATTGTGAGGTGGAATACTAGTTGACATTCCAACTGCAATCCCTGCACTACCATTTACCAATAGATTGGGAAAGCGTGCTGGTAAAACTTCTGGTTCTTCTAAAGACTCATCAAAATTAGGTGTAAAATCTACAGTTTCTTTATTTATATCGGTTAATAATTCTGTGGTAATAGATGCCATTCTAGCTTCTGTATAACGCATCGCTGCAGCTGAATCACCATCAACAGAACCAAAATTACCGTGTCCATCAATAAGTGGATAACGATAAGAAAAATCTTGGGCCATCCTAACCATAGTATCATAAACAGCTGTATCACCATGAGGATGATATTTACCAAGTACTTCCCCAACAATACGAGCTGATTTTTTATGTGGTTTATTAGGAGTCATCCCTAAATCATTTAAAGCATATAATATTCTTCTATGAACAGGTTTTAAACCATCTCTAACATCCGGAAGAGCTCTACCTACAATTACACTCATTGCATAATCAAGATAAGAACCTCTCATTTCTTTATCTATGTCAATTTTTTCTACCCTTGCTGCCTTTTGATCCAAATTATTCACCAGCCTTTATATAATAAGATTTAAACATCAAGATTTTTAACTTGAGCTGCATTTTCTTGAATAAATTTTCTTCTTGGTTCTACTTTATCACCCATTAAAATAGAAAATGTCTCATCAGCCATTATTGCATCTTCAATACTAACCTGGAGTAAAATTCTATTATCTGGATCCATAGTAGTATCCCAGAGCTGTCCAGGATTCATCTCTCCCAACCCTTTATATCTCTGTAATGATGTTCTCTCCTTACCAATTTCGTCCATTAATTCTTTAAGTGCTTTGTCATTATATACATATTCTTCTTTTCTTCCTTTTTTAACCTTATATAAAGGTGGTTGTGCTATATAAATATTTCCATTTTCTAATAAAGGTCTCATATAACGATAGAAAAAAGTTAAAAGCAGTGTTCTTATATGAGCACCATCGATATCTGCATCAGTCATAATTATTATTCTTTCATAGCGTAAATTATTTATATCAAATTCTTCTGCAACACCTGTTCCAATAGCAGTAATTAAAGCTCTAATCTCATCATTATTTAATATTTTATTTAAACGCGATTTTTCAACATTTAATATTTTACCCTTTAAAGGTAAAATAGCCTGAAATTCCCTATCTCTTCCCTGTTTAGCTGAACCACCGGCAGAATCACCCTCAACTATATATACTTCAGTATCTTCTGCCTGCCTTTTTGCACAATCAGCTAGTTTTCCTGGTAAAGCAGTTGAAGTAAGAGCACTTTTTCTTCTGGTCAAATCTCTTGCTTTACGAGCTGCTCTTCTTGCTCTAGCAGCACTTAAAGCCTTATCAACAATTGCTTTAGCTATTTTAGGATTCTCTTCTAAAAAAGTTTTAAGAAATGAAGAGACTGCAGAATCAACAAAACCTCTCATCTCAGAGTTACCAAGTTTTGTCTTGGTCTGTCCTTCAAATTGAGGATCTCCTAATTTAACACTAATTATTGCAGTCATACCTTCTCTAATATCCTGCCCTTTTAAATTATCATCAGAATCTTTTAAAATATTCTTTTTTCGGGCATAATCATTAAAGGTTCTAGTAATAGCTGATTTAAAACCACTTAAATGGGTTCCACCCTCTTTTGTATTAATATTATTGGCAAAAGTAAAAATTGAACTGTTATAGCCCTGATGATATTGAATGGCTACTTCTAGTGATCCCTCTTCTCCTTCTGTTTCCAGATAAATTGGATCTGGATAAAGGGGTTTTTTACTCTGATTTAAATATTTAACAAAAGAAACTAGGCCACCTTCATACTGATATTCATCTTCTTTTACTTCATCTACCCTGCTGTCAATTATTTTTATTTTAAGTCCTTTATTTAAAAAGGCAAGTTCTTTTAAGCGCTGGGCTAAATTTCTATATTCATAATCTATTTCTTCAAAAATTTGGGGATCAGCTTTAAATTCTATTGTGGTTCCCGTACAGTCACTATCACAGCTGCCAATAGCTCTCAGTTCGTGCTGAGGTACTCCCCTTTCATATTTTTGCTTATATACTTTACCATCTTTCCAGGCTATTTCAACTTCCATCCATTCTGTTAGAGCATTTACAACAGAAATACCTACTCCATGTAAACCTCCAGAAACTTTATAGCCATCTCCTCCAAATTTACCACCTGCATGGAGGGTTGTCATTACAACTTCTACAGCAGGTTTATCAATTTTAGGATGATTTTCAACCGGTATACCACGTCCATTATCTTTAACCTTTATAATATTACCAGGCTGTATTTCAACGATTATTTCTGTACAATAACCTGCCATCGCTTCATCTATACTATTATCAACTACCTCATATACAAGGTGATGTAAGCCCTCAGTACTGGTTGAACCAATATACATTCCCGGTCTTTTCCTAACGGCTTCTAAACCCTCAAGTACCTGTATATGTTCAGCTTCATAATTACTTCTCTCTTTAAAATCCATCAATATCCCCCATTTTCTTCAGTAAACTTATCAACTCTATCTGCTAGTGTCTTAGATGAGATCATTGAAAGATATATAGTCTCTCCTGTCAATACAAAAGAACGGGGATTACCCGCTGAATAGTCTACTATAAATCCTTCTTCATCAGAAATCTGCATAAATTCTTGTGTGATTTCAGAATAAGTAGTATTTTCTAGATCACCAATTAAAACCACTTCATCAGAAGGAATCATATTACCTCCACCAAGATGTAAGAACATCTTAAAACTCACCCTCTTTTTTTAATTTTACCCTCTTTAACTCTATAAACATGATAAGAGTTATTTTTTAGTCCGGATAAATTTTCTCCATCTGTTGCTGTTATTATAGTTTGAATTTTATTTGCTATGATATCAATTAATGCCTTTCTTCTTAAACTATCTAATTCAGAAAAAACATCATCTAAAAGCAGAACTGGATATTCTCCGGTTTCAGATTTCATAAATTCAAGTTCTGCTAGTTTTAAAGCCAGAGCAGCTGTTCGCTGCTGTCCCTGTGATCCATATTTTCTTAAATCCATCTCATTTACCTTTAAAATCAGATCATCCCTATGTGGTCCAATCACAGTATAACCTCTGTTAATTTCCTCTTCTTTTTTTTCTCTTAAATTTTTATTAAAAAGCTCCCTCAACTCTGCTTCTCCCATTTTTTTAGAAAAACCATTTAATGAAATATCATATTCTATTTCTAGTTCTTCTTTTCCCTCTGTAATCTGTCTTTGAGAAAGTCTCGCCAAGATTTTTAATTTATCAATTACTTCTATTCTTTTTAAAATAATTTTTGCCCCAATAGTAGATAGCTGTTCATCCCAAATAGAAAGCATATTGTCTGCAGATTTTTTTCCATCTCTGATTGATTTAAGCAAATTATTCCTCTGTTTTAAAATATGATCATATTTGCTTAAAAGATGATTGTAGTATCTGCTCACTTGAGAAATTTCTAAATTAATAAATTCTCTCCGATGAGAAGGTCCTTCTTTAACCAACTTTAAATCTTCAGGTGAAAATAAAACAGCATTAAGATAACCCACAATTTCTTTTACCTTATCAAGTGGATTATCATTTAATTCTACCCTGCGTCCTCCTTTATCTAAACGCATAGCTAATTTAATTTTACCTTCTCTGCGCTCTAAAAGCAACTGAATAAGCGCTTCTTCTTTGTCCCAGTTAATTAATTCAGAACAAATACTGCTGCGATGGGAATTACTTGTTGCCATTATGTAAATTGCTTCTAATAAATTTGTTTTTCCCTGACCATTATCACCCAAAAATATATTTAAATTTGGATTCAGATCAATTATTAATTCATCGAAATTACGAAAATTACGGCAGAGAACCCTTTTTAAATACATTTTTTATCCCCGACTTACTTTATATTTTTTATCTTCTCCAGCAAGAGATACAATATCTCCCACTTTTAGAGTTTTTCCCCTCTGTGTTTCTATTTCTCCATTAACTATTACTTCTCCTTCTTGAATTAAGTATTTAGCCTCTCCACCACTCATAACTATATTTGCCCATTTTAAAAATTGATCTAAATTTATTGTATCGGTCTTAATTTCAATATTCTCCAAAAATAACCCTCCTCTAAGAAGCCTGAGCTCTAACAGGCATAATTAAATAAATAAACTTTCCTCCAGCTTCATCTTCATCTTTTATCACAAGAGGATTTAATGGACCTATCATCTCTATATTAATTTCTTCATTTGCTAAAACCTTTAAAACATCGATTAAATAACCAGCATCAATATTTATTTTTTGATCAGGACCGGACAATTCAATTGCTAGTTCTTCATGAGCATAACCAGCACTGCCTTCAGTTGAATTAATTTCCATTATTCCCTCATCAGCTGAAATAGAGATTATATTTGCATCTTCTTTTGCGATCAAAGATGCTCTTTTAACTGCTCCATGTAGTTTGGAAAGATCTGCACTAAATTTAGAATTAAATTCATCAGGTATTACAAGTTCATAATTAGGAAATTTACCTTCGATAAGTCTAGATATCAATTCTATACCAGCAAATTCAAAACGAGCATAATTGCTGTCAACTAAAATCTCTACACTACCTTCATCTTCTAATAAGTTATTTAGTTCATCTAAGGTGCTCCCAGGTAAAATAACTTCTATCTTTTGATCTATATCAGTTTTTAAAGGAGAATCAATATAAGATAATCGATATGTATTGGTTGATACCATCCTTACCTCTTCTGATTTAACAACAAAAAGTGCCCCGGTCAAAGCTGGTTGAGTTTCATCTTTTGAAGTAGATATTCTTACCTTTTCCAGCATAGATTTAAATTTGGCTGCAGGTAAGTTAAATTCAGCACTTGCTTCAACTTCTGGTAAACTTGGAAATTCATCAGGATCAAAACCATTAATTTTAAATAATGAATTTAAGCAGTTTATTTTTAACTGCCATTTATCTTTGTTCAATTCCATTTTGATTTTTTCAGAAGGTAATTCTCTAATGATATTAATAAACTGCATCGCTGGCAGTACAACTGCACCTTCCTCTTCTGAATCAACTTTAACACTATATTTGATACCTAATTCTAAATCTGTTGCCTTTAAGCTGAGAGTATTTTTTTCCACTTTCAAATAAATACCAGTTAAAATAGGAAGTGTTTTGTTTTTAGCCACAGCTCTCCTAACAATATTTAAAGCCTTATATAAATCCTTTTGTTCAATTGAAAATTTCAACTTAGATCCCTCCATTTTAAAAAGTTATTAACAACCCGCACAAAATATTATAGTTGTTTTTTTATTAATATAACTAGTAGTAATAGTAGTAGGGGCTGTTAATATGTGGATAAGCCCTCTAATACTAACTATTAGTTGATTTTGCCTGTAGATAAACTGTTAGTTTAAGCACCTAAAGTTATCCACATACTAACAGTTTGAATTTATCAACATTTTATCTACAACTACCTGAATAACTATCCACAATTTTTGTTTATAACTTTAACCGTGTTTTATTGTATTGGTAAGCCGCTCAATTTTATTGCTGAAATCTTCTTCATTTTTTATTTTTTCTTTAATTTTATTGTGAGCATGAATTACAGTTGTGTGATCTCTACCTCCAAATTCATCTCCAATGTGGGGTAAAGAAAAATCTGTTAATTCTCTACTTAAATACATTGCAATTTGACGAGGAAAAGCAATGTTTTGAGTTCTTTTTTTAGATTCCATATCTTCCATCTTTAAATTATAGTCTTCAATAATTATTTTTTTGATTCTTTCTATATTAACTTCAATATGCTCATCTTTTTTCTTATTAACCAAATCTTTCAATGCTTCTCTGGCTAATTCAATATCTATTTCTCTATCAACAAGTGAAGAATAAGCAATAACCTTAACCAGTGCTCCCTCTAATTCTCTAATATTCGATTGTATTTTATTTGCAATATAGATAACTACCTCATTTGGAATGGTTAAATTCTCTATATCTGCTTTTTTTCGTAAAATAGCAATTCTGGTTTCTAAATCAGGTTTTTGAATATCAGTTATCAAACCCCATTCAAAACGGGATCTAAGTCTTTCTTCAAGAGTTGGTATTTCCTTTGGTGGTCTATCACTTGAAATAATTAATTGTCGATTTGACTCATGTAAAGTATTAAAAGTATGGAAAAATTCTTCCTGGGTCCGCTCTTTACCTGCCAAAAATTGAATATCATCAACAAGTAAAATATCAATATTTCTATATTTATCTCTAAAATCAACAGTTGAATCATCTTTAATTGAATTTATAAGTTCATTTGTAAATGTTTCTGAAGAAACATAAACAACCTTGTAATCAGGATTATTTTTCAAGATAAAGTGGGCAATAGCCTGCATTAAATGGGTTTTACCTAAACCCACATCTCCATAGATAAAAAGAGGATTATATGCCTTTGCTGGTGCTTCTGCTACCGCTAGTGAAGCAGCATGGGCAAAGCGGTTGCTGTTACCAACTACAAAGGTATCAAATGTATATTTAGGATTAAAACCATTTTTAAATTTTTCATCATCTTCCGGTTTTTCTAAATCTTCGAAATCATCGGTTTCATCAATTAAATCAGTATTATTATTTTCTGCTGTAACTTCTTTATTTTTAGCCTGTTTTTCTTTGAATTTTTTAACCTCTTTCGGAGTTAAAAAAAGCAAGGTCCATTCACTACCGGTGAGATCGTTTAAAATTTCCTCAATTAAATTAATATACTGTGATTCTATCCAGTCCTTAATAAAATCATTGGGGACTTCTAAAACCAACTGATTTTCTTTTGTCATTAAAACTGCCTTAGTTTCTGAAAACCAGGTATTAAAACTAGGATTAGTAATTTGATCCTTTATTTCTTCTAAAGTTTTATCCCAAATATGATCTAGTTCTTTTTGCGAAAAAGACATAAAATACCTCCTGTAATTCTTAAAAATTAATCTTAAGTAAAATTCACCCCCTAAAACGGGGGTTAAATAAGCACTTATACACAAAAATGTGGACAACTACGAAACTTATCCACAGCAAAAATTAAAGTAAATCAACTGTCAATTCAGTAAATAACTTTATTTTTCAAAAAAATTATTTTAAAAAATGTTAATAAAAAAACTAAAGATATCCACAATGGGCTATAGTTATCAACAGATTGTGGATAAAAAAATAAAAAATTGTGGATAAAAGGCGAAATTTCCGCTTAAAATATCGAAAATTAGTAGTTGTTGATAAAATAATGCACAAACTGAAAAAAGGCCTTTTAACTAAGTATTTAGTAATCATTAATTTTTTTGCTCTTTAACCATATTAATAATAACAGATTATCAACAAATTATCAACAGAACTTTTTAGTTATTATCTTGTGGATAAACTTTAAATTCCTTGACTCTATTATCTAAATAACATATAATTTTAAATGAATGAAAAATAAACTGCTATTATTGTGTTTTGTTTTAGCTGGGGGTTTTTAAGTGGAGAGTTTAAAAAAGAATAAAGAATTCAAAAAAGTTTATAATAATGGTAAATCATATGTAAGTAGAAACCTAGTTCTTTATGTACTACAAACACCGGAAAAAGATTTTAATAAATACGGTTTATCTGTTTCAAAAAAAGTTGGTAATGCTGTTGTTAGAAATAAATTAAAAAGAAGAATGAGAGAAATAATTAGAGAGTTTGAAAAAAAAGATTTTAAAGCTTATGACATAGTATTTATTGCCCGTAATCCAGCAGCCAAGCTTGATTATCAGGAACTTAAAAGAGATATAAAAAAGCTATTTAAAAAAGCTAATTTATTTTAAGCATTACATAGTTGTGATTAGCTTTTTTGGTTAAATATTCTAATATTAATATGCAAGTAAATTTAAATTCTCTGCTCTAAGTAATTTTCATTTTTTAGATATTTAACTCTGCCTGGCTGATTATGACTGGACTTAAATTAGGGTGATAATTATGAAAAAAATATTATTGTTTTTTATTACAATCTACCAGAAGATTATTTCTCCCTGGACTCCAAAAAGCTGCCGCTTCAGACCAACATGTTCTGAGTATAGCAAAGAGGCAATTAAAAAATATGGAGCTTTAAAAGGAGTTTGGATGGGATTAAAGCGTATTTTGCGCTGTCATCCTTTTCACCCAGGTGGATATGATCCGGTAGAATAGGAGGAAATTAATACATGTTTGATTGGTTAATTAATGGAATGACTTATGCATTAGATTTTATTTATGGACTTGTTGGTAATTATGGTCTGGCTATTGTAATATTTACACTTATAATTAAATTAGCTCTTTATCCACTAACTGCAAAACAAACTCGATCCATGAAAGAAATGCAGGAAGTACAGCCTGAAATGAAAAAGATTCAGAATAAATATGAAGATGATAAGGAAAAACAGCAGGAAGAAATGATGAAGCTTTATAAAGAGCATGGAATTAATCCAGCTGCTGGATGTTTTCCAATGATTGTTCAGATGGCTATCTTGATTCCACTTTACAGAACTATTTTTGCTTTGGGAGATCAGATGGCTAATGAAGCGTTTCTCTGGATTGGAACCATTACCCAGGGTTCTCTTGCAGAACCTGATATTGCAATAGTATTATTAAATGCAGCTGTAATGTTTGCTCAGACACATATTACTCAGAAATTATCCGGAGGTGGAGAAAAGAGCAATAAGATGATGTATATGATGCCTTTATTCATTGTCTTTATTGGTTTTAGATTACCTGCCGGAGTATTAGTATACTGGTTTGTTTCTACCTTATTTACAGTAGGACAACAATATCTTTTATCTAAAGAACCCAGTAAATTTGAGGGGGCTGCCAAATAAAAATGAAAAATATAAAAATAAAAGCTAAAACTGTTGATGATGCAGTTGAAAAAGCACTTTCTAAACTTGGTGTAAAGAGAGATGACGCTAAAATCAAGGTTATTGATGAAGGAAGCAAAGGTATCTTTGGTTTAATAGGAGCTAAAGATGCTGTTGTAGAAGTGGAAAAAATATTTAAACCAATTGAAGAAGGTAAAATATTTTTAGAAAATCTACTGGAAAAAGCAAATTTGGAAATCGAAGTTGAGGTTATTGAGTCAGAAACCGATCAAGAACAGGTTCAATATAATTTAAAAGGCCAAAAAGAATTAGGGCTTGTAATTGGACATAGAGGTGAAACTTTAGATGCTATTCAGTATTTAACCTCAATTTTTATTAATAAAGAACTTGATGATTATTTTAGAGTTTTAGTTGATGCAGAAGGTTATAGAGATAGACGAAGACAAACTTTAGAGAGATTGGCTGATCGTCTAGCTGATAAGGCTGAAAGAAAACAGAGAAAAGTTGTTTTAGAACCAATGCCACCTCATGAAAGAAGAATTATTCATATTAAAATTAAAGAAAAAAATAATGTTAAATCCTATAGTGAAGGGCAGGAGCCTTATCGCAAGGTTATGATAGAACCATTAGATAAATAAAAAAAACAACTTTTATAATAACCCAGCGGGGATAGTTCTCTGCTGGGTTATATTTTTAGGAGGTCTTAGAATGGATATTTTAAGAGAAGATACTATAGCTGCTATTGCAACTCCATTTGGTACCGGTGGTACAGGGAAAATTAGAATAAGTGGGCCAGATGCTTATGAGATTGGAGATCAAATATTTAGATCTGTACAGCAGGGAAAAAAACTCAAAGACTCTGAAAGTTATACTGCCCATTACGGATTTATTTATGATCCAGAAGCCGAGAAAAAAATTGATGAAGTTGTAGCTATTATGATGAGAAAACCACGTTCTTTTACAGGTGAGAATGTATTAGAGTTTGACTGCCATGGAGGAATGACGCCTTTACGAGCGGTTTTAGAACTTGTCTTAGCTAATGGAGCTAGACTAGCAGAACCTGGTGAATTTTCACAGCGAGCATTTCTCAATGGGAGGATTGATTTGGCCCAAGCAGAGGCCATTATAGATATTATAAACTCTAAGACTGAAAAAAGTTTAGATATTGCAGTTGAGCAGTTAAGCGGCAAATTATCTCAAAGAGTAGATGAAATTAAAGAAGTAGCTGTTGAGGTGCTCGCCCATCTTGAAGCTGCTATAGATTATCCTGAAGATGAAATAGAAGGTTTTTCTCCAGAAAATTTAGATGATAAATTTAACTATATTAAAGAAGAGATAGAAAAATTATTAATCAGCAGCAGACAGGGCAAAATATATAAAGAGGGCTTAAAAACTGTAATTGTTGGTAAGCCTAATGTGGGAAAATCAAGTCTTTTAAATTATTTTTTGGAAGAGAAAAGAGCTATTGTTACTGATATACCAGGGACTACAAGAGATGTGATTGAAGAATATGTTAATTTAAAAGGCATTCCTCTTAAAATTATTGATACAGCAGGTATTAGGGAAACAGCTGATAAAGTAGAGAAAATAGGAGTAGAAAGAACTAGAAAATCAGCTGAAAAAGCAGATTTAGTTCTTTTTATGCTTGATATAAGTCAGGGTTTAACCGAAGAAGATTTAGAAATTTATAAATTAATTAAAGAAAAACCACTAATCGTAATAGTTAATAAAACAGATCTTCCTGCTCAGGTAGATAAAAATAAAATAGAGCACGAATTCAAAGAACACAGCTTGCTCTGGATTTCTCTTTTAGAGGAAGAAGGTCTAGAAGAGTTGAGGCAGAAAATTTTAAATGAGATATTAGATGAAGAGCTTAGTGGTGATGACAATGTGATTATAACTAAAAGTAGGCACAAAAATGCCCTGCTTAAAGCTAAAAAGGCAATAGAAAGAGTAATTGTTTCACGTGAAACATCTATGCCTTATGATTTTTTAACAATTGATTTAAAAGACTGCCTCAATGCTCTGGGAGAAATCACAGGAGAAACGGTAGCAGATGATATAATAGATAGGATTTTTAATGATTTTTGTTTGGGAAAATAATAAATGATATTAATTTTAGAAGGGTGATAGAATGGATTTTCATAAATATCCAAAAGAATATGATGTAATTGTGATCGGGGCTGGTCATGCTGGCTGTGAAGCCTCTCTAGCTCCCGCAAGAATGGGTTTTGAAACACTTACCTTAACAGTAAACTTAGACCATGTTGCCTTTATGCCCTGTAACCCATCATTGGGAGGACCAGGTAAAGCACATATTGTTCGAGAAATAGATGCTTTAGGGGGAGAAATGGCCCGTAATATGGATGAAACGATGATTCAAATTAGAATGTTAAACACAAGCAAAGGACCAGCAGTCCATGGTTTAAGGGGTCAATCTGATAAACAGGCTTATCATCAGCGAATGAAAAGAATTTTAGAAAATCAGGACAATTTAGATTTAAAACAACAGATAGCTGAGAAATTGGTTGTTGAAGCTGGAGAAATTAAGGGCATTATTAGTAAAACTGGGATTTTCTTTGCTGCTAAAAAAGTTATTTTAACCACCGGAACTTTTTTAAAAGGGAGAATTATTATTGGAGAGGCTAAATTTAATGCTGGTCCTAATCAGCAGTATCCTGCAAACAAATTATCAGGCAGTCTTAAAGAAGAAGGTATTTCTTTAAGGAGATTTAAAACAGGCACCCCTCCAAGAGTCAGTAAGCGTTCTCTTGATTTTTCTAAAATGGAACCCCAACCAGGGGAAGAAGGATTAAGCTTTTCCTTTCAATCAGAGCCTTTAAAAGGTGAACAGGCAATGTGTTATTTAACCTATACTACAGAAAAAACTCACCAAATTATTAATGAAAATAAGATGAGAACCCCTCTCTTTAGTGGTGTTATTGAAGGTGTAGGACCTCGTTATTGTCCTTCAATTGAGGATAAAGTTGTTCGTTTTCCTGATAAAGGCAGACATCAGTTATTTATTGAACCTGAAGGTGCTCATACAGATGAATACTATATTTCGGGCCTTTCTACCAGTTTGCCTCATGATGTACAAATAGAAATGGCAAGAAGTATTCCAGGTTTAGAAGAGGTTGAAATAATGAGACCCGGTTATGCCATAGAATATGACTGTGTTGATCCTGAAGAACTAAAACTTGATTTAGAACTCAAAAAGATCAAAGGATTATACACAGCAGGTCAAATAAATGGTAGCTCCGGTTATGAAGAGGCCGCAGGCCAGGGGATAGTTGCCGGAATTAATGCTGCTTTAAGCCTTCAGAATAGAGAGCCAATGATTCTGAAAAGATCTGAAGCATATATAGGTGTTTTGATTGATGACCTAGTAACTAAAGGCACCCCAGAACCTTATCGGATCATGACTTCTAGAGCTGAATATCGCCTGCTATTAAGACAGGATAATGCAGATCAGCGCTTAACTCCTATTGGTAGAGAGGTTGGCCTTGTTGATGACAAGCGTTATCAAAGTTATCAAAGCAAAATTAAAGGAGTAGAAAAAGCATTAGATTATTTAAGAGATGAAAATAATAAAGTTAATCCAACTGCAGAGGTCAGAGAAAAATTAGAAGAACTTGAAAGCGGAAATCTCAGCAAACCAGTTACTTTAGAGGCTTTATTAAGAAGGCCAGAATTATCATATGAAGATCTTCGCTATTTTGCGCCTGATTTACCAGAAATAACTAAAGATGTTGCTGAACAGGTAGAAATACAGGTAAAATATAAAGGATATATTGATAGACAGCAGGCTCAGGTTGAACAGTTTAGAAAAATGGAAGAAAAGAAAATACCTGAAGAGCTAGACTACAGTCAGTTGGAAAATTTAAGGCTTGAAGCCAGAGAGAAATTAGCTCGGGTAAGACCCCTTTCAATCGGTCAGGCTTCAAGGATCTCGGGGGTTTCTCCTGCTGATATTTCAGCCTTGATGATTTATTTAGAGCAATATAATCGTTCTAAAAAGGATGATGAAAATGGAGATAAATAAAGATGATTTTATAAATAAACTTGAAAAAGGATTAAAAGAACTAAATATTTATTATAGTCAGCAGCACCTAGACCAGCTTTGGCAATATTATTGTTTTTTTAAAAAAGAAAACAAAAAATATAATTTGAGTTCTATTACTAAAGCTGAAGAGGTAATAAAAAAACATTTTTTAGATTCACTGGTTATTTTGAAACATTTAGATTTAAGAGAAAAGAAGCGCTGGCTGGATATTGGAACTGGAGCTGGTTTTCCGGGCTTAGTTTTAAAATTATTTTTACCTGGAGATAGTTTTTACCTGCTTGATTCATCAGCAAAAAAAATAAATTTTTTAAATCAATTAAGCTACAAATTAGATCTACAGGGTATAAGAGCTACTCATGGTAGAGCTGAAGACTTAGCCAGAGTTGATGGTTGGAGGGCTAGCTTTGATCATGTAAGCTCAAGAGCTGTTGCTTCTTTAAATATTTTACTAGAATATGCAGTTCCCTTTTTAAAAGTTGGCGGAAGCGCCTTTTTCTACAAAGGCCCTGAATATAAAAGTGAGATTGAAGCTGCAGAAAAGGCATTAGATCTTTTAGATGCTCAAATCAAAACAAGTATAAAGCTTGATGTGCCGGGCCTTGAGGCGGAAAGATATTTGCTAGTTATAGAAAAGCTGAAAGAAAGCGACGAAAAATATCCAAGAAGAGCAGGTATTCCAAATAAAAGACCACTTTAAAAAACAAAGAGAATTTTCTTCTATAAAAATTAATTATGATTTAATTATCTGATTTAAAAAGGATTTTTAAAAAATTCAAAGAACTATATCTTAGTAGACAGGAGGTATGGATTTATGAAAATTCCTTTTTTTAATAGTGATATAAAAGGAAATAATGAAGAAATAACTCAGCTTAATATTGCAGACATTTCTGCTAATCCCTTTCAACCCCGCCGAGAATTTAAGGATTCAGAAATTGAGGAATTGGCTGATTCAATAAATAATTTTGGTTTAATTCAGCCGATTACTGTACGTAAAAAAAATAATAAATATCAACTAATAGCTGGCGAAAGACGTTTGAGAGCTGCTAAAAAGTTGGGTAAAGATAAAATACCTGCTGTAATTAAAAACTTTGCTGATCAGGAAATGGCTGAAATTGCTTTAGTTGAAAATCTTCAGCGTAAAGATTTAAATTTTTTAGAAGAAGCTGCTGCTTATCAAAGATTGCTGGAAGAGTTTGATTTAAGCCAAAAAGAACTAGCAGAACGCTTATCTAAAGGGCAGTCAACTATAGCTAATAAGCTGAGGTTACTTCAGCTAAATGATGAAATCCAGGAACTTTTAATTGATAAAAATCTAAGTGAAAGACACGGTAGAGCCCTTCTAAAGCTGGATTCAGCTGAGCTTCAGCTAGAAATATTAAATAAGATTGCTGCTGAAGAACTTACAGTAAGAGAAAGCGAAAAATTGATCGAGTCTGCACTAAAACCAAAAAAGAAAGCCAAGAAAAAGATTAAACACCTTTCTGATGATCTAAGATTATTTGCTAATTCATTAGAAAAAACACTTAAAGAAATTAAAAGTTCTGGAATTGAAGTCGAAATGGATCGTAATTATAACTATAATGATGATTATATAGAATATAAGATCAAATTGGCAAAAAATAACGGCAAATCAAAAAGTTAAAGAGGTGGAATTATGGGTAAAAAAATAGCCATTGTCAACCAAAAAGGTGGGGTTGGCAAAAGCACAACAGCGGTCAATCTTGGGGCTGGGTTGGCTGAAAATGGACTAAAAGTGCTGCTAATAGATATTGATCCTCAGGGAAATGCCACCAGTGGCTTAGGTATAGAAAAATCTGAAGCAGAGTATACCATATATGATCTGCTCATAGAATCAGAAGCAGCTGCTAAAGCAGTAGTTAAATCAGCTAGTAAAAATTTAGATTTAATTCCCGCAAATATAGAGCTTGCAGGAGCAGAAATAGAGTTAGTTTCCATCATCTCCCGAGAAAGCAGGCTAAAAAAATCTATAGCTGGAATATCTGATAATTATGATTACATAATTATTGATTGTCCTCCCTCATTAGGCCTTTTAACTTTAAATGCTCTGACAGCTGCAGATAGTGTAATGGTACCGATTCAGTGTGAGTATTATGCATTAGAAGGTTTAGGTCAATTGATGAATACCATTGAACTAGTCCGCAAGAATCTTAATCCTGATTTAAGAGTTGAGGGAGTTTTAATGACGATGTATGATGCTAGAACTAATCTCTCTGAGCAGGTAATTGAAGAAGTGAAAGACTATTTTTCTGATCTTTTATTTAAAACAATAATACCCCGCAATGTAAGATTAAGTGAGGCTCCAAGCTTTGGCCAGACAATTCTTGACTACAGCAGTAATTCTAAGGGAGCTAAAGCCTATAGAAAACTGGCAGAGGAAGTGATTTCAAGTGAGTAAAAAAAGATTAGGTAAGGGTTTAAGTGCATTAATAAATAATGAAGAGAATATAGATCAAAGTAGGGTTGAAGAAGTTTTTGTTGATCAAATTGAAGCTAATCCTTTTCAACCACGCAGAAACTTTGATCAGCAAGCACTGCAAGAGTTAGCTGCTTCAATTAAGGAAAAGGGTTTGATTCAACCAATAACCCTGCGCAAGATCAAAGCTGAAAAATACCAAATTGTTGCTGGAGAAAGGCGTTGGCGGGCTTCACGTATGCTTGATCTGGCTAAAATACCGGCTGTGATAAGAAGTTTTGATGATCAAGAAATGCTTGAGATTGCTTTAATAGAGAATCTTCAGCGAGAAGACCTCAATCCTATTGAAGAAGCAAGAGCTTATAAAAAAATGTTAGATAATTTTGATATAACCCAGGAAGAACTTGCCCAAAGGGTAGGTAAAAACAGATCTACTGTTTCAAATATGATAAGATTGTTAAAATTAAGTGATAAGGTTTTAAAACACTTAGAAAAAGGAACAATTACGGTTGGTCATGCAAGAGCACTTTTAGGTTTAGATATAGAAGCTCAAGGGCCTGCCTGTGAAAATATAATTATTAAGGATTTAACTGTTCGAGCAACTGAAAAATATGTTGAAGAGCTAAAAAATCTTACTCACAAAAATAAAAAGAAAGCTAAAAGCAGTGAATTATCTAAAGAGTGGACTACAGCTGCAGAAAAAATAGCAGCAAGTCTTGGCAGTAATGTTAAAATAAAATCACGCAAAAAAAACAAGTTATTAACTATAGAAATAGAAAGCATAGAAAAACTAGAAGAGATAATTGCAAAGTTAAACTAAAATGTTTCACGTGAAACATAAAAATATAATAGATATAGACAGGTGATTTGATGATTGGAACTGTGGTCAATGTGTTGTCAGTTATAGCAGGCAGCACCTTAGGGGTTATATTTAGAGGTAATTTCCCAGAGAAGATACAAAAAACTTTAATTCATGGGATTAGTTTAGCTGTAATGTTAATTGGTCTGCAAATGGCTTTAAGTATTGAGAAATCACCAGATATTATTCTTGTAATTTTTAGTTTGGTAATCGGAGCAGTTATAGGAGAGCTTTTAGAAATTGAAAGAAGGCTCAATGATTTTGGCAATGCTCTAAAAGAACGTTTTGCAGCAGAAGATGCTCTCTTTGTACAGGGTTTTGTGCAAGCAAGTTTAATCTACTGTGTAGGAGCCATGGCAATAATGGGAGCAATTCAGGATGGTTTAAACAATGACCCCAGTATTCTTTTTACAAAATCCTTGCTTGATGGAGTGACAGCCATTGCTTTTGCTGCCAGCACGGGGATAGGAGTTGCTTTTTCGGCAATTCCAATCCTACTTTATCAGGGCAGCATAACAATTTTAGCAGGCTGGGCAGAAGCTTTTTTAACAACAGATATGATTAGAATTATGACTGCAACAGGAGGCCTGTTAATTGTTGCTATTGCTTTAAATATGTTGGCTAAAACAGAAAAGATAAAAACAGGTAATTTGCTTCCAGCACTTGCTGTTGCAGTATTGTTAAGTGCAGTGGTTTTTTAAAATTGTTTTTGCATTAGCAAAACAAATAAGATATAATAAAAGCAAATAGAATACAGCGGATGAAGGCTGGGTGAGAGACCTTAAAAAGGCGCCGAAGGAGCAAGGGAAACTGAAACTCTCAGGCAAATAGAATCCAGTTGGACGGAACTCTGGACATTTATGAGAAGCAAGCAATGAACAGGGAGTCAGATTTAGTCTGGCTCCCTGTTTTTAAATTTTTGAATTAACAATAGTTTTTTGGCTTGATTTGACTTAAAATTTAGGAGGCAGCAATATGAAAAAAACTCCCTTGAATGAAATTCACAAAGAAGCTGGAGCTAAAATGACTGATTTTGGTGGTTGGGAAATGCCGGTTGAATATAGTGGGATTATTGACGAACATCTAGCAGTCAGAAAGAAATGTGGACTTTTTGATGTTTCTCATATGGGTGAGCTGCTGCTCACCGGCAGTAGGGCTGAAAAATCACTGCAAAAGATTATTACAAATGATGCTCAGAGACTTGATAAGAATAAGGTTCTCTATACACTAATGTGCAATGAAAATGGCGGTATAATAGATGATTTAGTGGTTTACAAACTGCAAAAAGATAGTTTTTTGCTGGTAGTTAATGCTTCTAATACTGAGAAAGACTTTAATTGGATTAAAAAACACCTAGATGGAGATGCTCAAATAGAAAACATGACTGAGCATTATGCGATGCTCGCTCTACAGGGGCCAGATTCACAAAAAGTCTTGACTAAACTGACTGATCTTAACCTGCAAGAAATAAATTATTATAATTATAAAGAAGGAAAAGTTGCAGCTAAAGACATGATTATTTCGCGGACTGGATATACAGGGGAGCTGGGTTATGAACTTTATTTTAATGGAGAATATGCAGAAAAAATTTGGCATGATATAATGAAAGCAGGTAAAGAGTTCGATATCCATCCAACAGGATTAGGAGCTCGTGATACTCTTAGACTTGAAAAAGGATATCCTCTTTATGGAAACGATATAAATGAAAAGATCAATCCTTATCAGGCAAGCTTAGGCTGGGTAGTTAAGCTAGATAAGGGTGATTTTATTGGTAGAGAAAAACTCAAAGCTTTAAAAAACAGCTGCTGTGACAAACAGCGCTTTGCTTGTGTAATCCAAGGCAGAGGAGTTGCTCGCAAAGGACATAAAGTATATGTTGAAGATCAAGTCATTGGTGAACTAAGCAGTGGCAGTTATTCTCCTCTACTCAAAAAAGGAATTGCTATGGGATACATAAAAAGTGATTATATTAAGCCCGGCAATGAGATTAAGATAAAGGTTAGGAAAAGATTTTTAGAGGCAGAAGTTGTTGAGCTGCCCTTTGTTTAACATTTAAGATATTGTTTCTAATTTGTTTGGTCGTTAAAGTTTTATTATTCTTAAGTTAAAAAATCAGCATAAACTAAAAGGAGGAATTAGAATGAGTGTTAAAGAAGGCTTATTGTATTCTGAGGACCATGAATGGGTAAAAAAAGAAGATGATCTTCTGGTTATTGGGGTTTCTGACTTTGCTCAAGAAGAATTAGGTGATATTGTTTTTGTAGAATTACCTGAAATTGGAGAAGAATTTGAAATTGGTGATAGTTTTGGAGTGCTGGAATCTGTAAAAGCTGTTTCAGATACCTTTATACCTGTTAGTGCTAAAGTAGTAGAAATCAATGAGGTATTGTTTGATCAACCAGAACTGATTAATGATGATCCTTATGGTGAAGGCTGGTTAATTAAGGTTGAGGCAGAAGATCTCTCTGAACTAGAAGAATTATTATCTGCTGAGGAGTATGCTGAATTTTTAGAGGAGGCTTAAATAATGGATTATATCTCAAATACTGCAGCAGAACAGGATGAAATGCTCAAAGAAATTGGTGTTAAGGCAGTTGAAGAACTTTTCGCAATGATTCCTGAAGAAATTTCTTTAGACTGTGAGTTAGATGTAGAAGCGGGAATTTCAGAAATGGAATTAATGGATTTAGCTAAAGAGGCTGCTGCTAAAAATAAAAGTCTGGAAGAGATGACCTCTTTTCTGGGAGCAGGGGCTTATGATCATTATGTTCCTTCTATTATTGATCACCTTATTTCTCGCTCAGAATTTTATACAGCCTATACTCCCTATCAGGCTGAGCTCAGCCAGGGTACTTTGGAAGCAATGTATGAGTACCAGAGTATGATTGCTGAATTAACAGGGATGGGGATTGCTAATGCTTCAATGCTTGATGGAGGTTCTGCAGCTGCTGAGGCAGTAACAATGGCCTCCAGAATTTCTCGAAAGAAAAAAGTTATTTTAACAGAAACTATTCATCCTGCCTATAAAGAGGTAATCAAATGTTATGGTAAGGGACATCAGCTTGAATTCTTAGAACTTAAAAGTAATTCAGAAATAATGGATCCGGCAGTAATAAAAGAAAATATAGATCAGGAAACTGGGGTTTTAGTAGTACAATATCCTAACTTTTTTGGTTCTTTAGAAAAGATGGAAGAGATCGCTAAAATAAAAAAAGAACATAAAAAACTCATTTTTGTGGTAATAGCAAATCCAGTATTACTTGGTCTTCTTAAAGCACCTGCTGAATTTGGTGCAGATATAGTAGTAGGTGAAGGCCAGGGCCTGGGGAATGGACTTAATTATGGAGGTCCTTATCTTGGTTTTATGGCTTGTAAAGATGAAAGAATAATGTTAAGACAACTTCCCGGTAGAATAGTTGGTAAAACCACTGATGTAGATGGTAAAGAGGGTTTTGTTTTAACCATGCAAACTCGAGAACAGCATATAAGAAGAGAAAAAGCTACCTCTAATATTTGCACAAATGAAGCCTTAAATGCTTTAATGGCAACTATTTACCTTGCTACAATGGGCAAAAAGGGTTTAGCAGAGGTTGCAGAACAGTCATATCATAAAGCACATTATTTAGCGGAAAAAATAGATCAGTTAGCCGATTTTGAAGTAAGCAACAAAGAAAACTTTTTCCATGAATTTCTTGTAAAAAGCAGCAAAGATATAAAAGAAATCAAAGCAAAACTTTTAGAAGAAGATATTATTGCTGGTTATGACTTAGATAAAGCTGGCAAAAAAGGTCTGCTTGTATGTGTAACTGAAAAAATTTCTAAAGCAGATATGGATAATTTTGTGGAAAAACTGGAGGTGCTTTAAGTGGAGGAAAAGCTAATTAAAGACTACAGCAGCCCCGGTAGAACGGCATATTCATTACCTGAGTTAGATGTTGAAAAAAGAGATTTAAACTCAGAACTAGGAGGCTATCTGCGAGAGGATTTAGATCTACCTGAGGTTAGTGAAGTAGATGTAGTTAGACATTATACTGCTTTAAGTGAATTAAACTATGGTGTTGATTCAGGAATTTATCCACTTGGCTCCTGTACGATGAAATACAATCCAAAACGCAATGAAAAATTAGCAAGAATTCCTGGTCTAAGTTATTTGCACCCTTATCAAGATGAAGATCAAGTACAGGGATCTTTAGAGATCTTATATGATTTAAAACTTGATTTAGCGGAAATCAGTGAAATGGATGAAATAACTTTACAACCGGCTTCTGGAGCTCATGGAGAATTCACTTCTTTGATGATTGTTCGCCGTTATTTTGAAGCAAGAGATGAAAACAGAAAAAATGTAATTGTACCAGATTCAGCTCATGGGACAAATCCAGCTACAGCTAAAATGGCCGGCTATAATGTAATAGAAATTGCCTCTAATCAAAGAGGTATGGTAGATTTAGCAGCTTTAAAAGAAGCAGTTGATGAAAACACAGCTGCTTTGATGCTGACAAATCCTAATACACTGGGGATTTTTGAAGAAGATATTTTAAAAATTACTGAAATTGTTCATGAGGTTGGTGCTTTAGTTTACTATGATGGTGCAAACATGAATGCTATCATGGGCTATGCTAAGCCAGGAGATATGGACTTTGACTTAATGCATTTTAATCTTCATAAAACCTTTTCTACTCCTCATGGTGGAGGTGGTCCAGGTTCTGGACCGGTTGGAGTTAAAGATTTTTTAGCCCCCTATTTACCAAAACCTCTTTTGAAAAAGGGTAAAGATAAATATTATTGGGATTATGAGCGGGAAAACTCAATTACTAAAGTACACAGTTTTTATGGTAATTATGGTGTAATGCTTAGAGCCTGGGCATATATCAAAACAGTTGGTGGTTCTGGACTAAAAAAGACTACCGAAAACGCAGTTTTGAATGCCAATTATCTGAAAGCACGTTTAAGAGAAGAATTTGAACTTCCTTATGCCGAAGAAAGTTTACATGAATTTGTTTTATCTGGTAGTCGGCAAAAGGAAAAAGGGGTTTCAACCCTTCATATAGCTAAAAGACTATTAGATTATGATCAATATGCTCCAACAATATATTTCCCACTGGTGGTTAAAGAAGCAATTATGATTGAACCAACAGAAACCGAAAATATTGCCACCTTAAATCGTTTTGTGGAGACTTTACTGAAAATTTCCCGGGAAATAAAAGAAGATCCGGAATTAGTTAAAAATGCTCCTCATAATACTTCAGTTCGTAGGTTGGATGAGACTCAAGCTGCTAGGAATCCTGATCTTCGCTGGTAGTTTAAGCTTGATATCTAAGTTAAGAATTAAGGAATGGCCCCATATATTTGGGGTCATTTTTGCAGTTTAGCTTCTTTATGTGATATAATACTATATTGAAGTTATGAAAAGTGGGTGAATATATATGAGGGAAGCAGATTATGAACAAAGTTTAAGTGAAAAAGAGCTGCAAAAATATCAAAAAATTGTAGAGTTTATTGATAAAAGCAATCATAAAAAAGCTTTAGAGAAATTAGAAATATTTATAGAAGAGAATCCCGATTTTATTCCTGCTTTAAACAAAAGAGCTGTCTTATATATTTATGCTGAAGAATTTAAAAAAGCTGAGGCAGAATTAGAAGAGCTTCTTAATTTAGATCCAGATTTTGCCCCAGCTCTGACAAATCGCGGCAGTTTGGCCAAAAAGAAAGGGCAAAAAAGCAGAGCAAAAGAATTATACAAAAAAGCTGTAGAGATTAATCCTGATTATGGACCTGCTTACAATAATCTGGGGGTAATTTATCGAGAAGAAGGAAACTATTCACAATCAGTAAAATACCTTAAAAAAGCCCGAAAAAGAGGTAGTATTAATTATAAATATGATCCAGATAAAGCTTTTTATAAAGACCCGGGTTGTATTTTTGTTTTAATTTTAGTTTTAGCATTAGCTCTGAGCATCTTTTTTTTGATATAGTTTAATATTAATTTGAACTAAGGAATAATTAAAACTTTAGTCATGACAGGAGGTAATTGAATTGCCAGAAGAATTTGAAGTTGGAGATAAAGTTAAATTTAAAAAATCTCATCCCTGTGGTGGTGATGTTTGGGAAGTTTTAAGGGTTGGAATGGATTTTAAACTTAAATGTGAAAAATGCGAAAGAATAATAATGCTGCCCCGCAGTAAGTTTGAAAAAAGTTTTAAGAAGAAACTATAGCATAAGAATATAAGTTATATAATTATTTATTTAGATTAGGAAGGAAGATTATTGAATGAAAATTGGAATTGTTGGTCTGCCAAATGTGGGGAAATCCACACTTTTTAATGCATTAACTGAGGCTGGTGCTGATGCAGAAAATTATCCTTTTTGTACTATTGATCCAAATATTGGAGTAGTACCAGTGCCAGATCCTAGACTTGATTGGTTAGCAGAAATATATGAGCCTAAGAAAAAAACACCTACAGTCATAGAATTTGTTGACATTGCAGGACTTGTTGAGGGAGCTAGTAGGGGTGAAGGATTAGGTAATAAGTTTTTAGCCCATATTAGAGAAGTGGATGCTATTGCTCAGGTGGTAAGATGTTTTGATGATAAAAATATTTCTCATGTAGATGGTGATATCTCTCCTGACAGAGATATAGATATTATTAATACCGAATTAATGATGGCTGATCTTGCTGCTGTAGAAAAGCGTTTAGAAAAAACTGAAAAACAGGCAAAAAGTGGCGATAAAATTTATCTAAAAGAAGCAGAAACTTTAAAAATGCTTATAAATACATTAGAAGAAGGCAAAAACATCAGGCAGTTAGAACTTGACCAGACTGCAAAAAGATTGGTTAAAGAATTACAGCTATTAAGTGCTAAACCAATTATTTATCTTGCCAATGTTAATGAAGATGAAATAGATAGTCCAGATAATGAATTAGTTGAAGCTGTTAAAATACATGCAGCACAAGATGGTGCAAAAGTCGTCGAAATAAGCGCTAAAATTGAAGCAGATATTGCCGAACTAGATGAAGACGAAAAAGAAATGTTTTTAGAAGAATTAGGTGTAAATGAATCTGGTTTAGATAGAGTAATTAAAGCAGGTTATGAACTTTTAAATTTAATCACTTTTTTAACTGCTGGAGAACAAGAATGTAGAGCCTGGACAGTAGAAAAAGGATCAACTGCTCCTGAAGCTGCCGGTAAAATTCATTCGGATATGGAAAAAGGTTTTATCAGAGCTGAGGTTGTCAGTTTTGAAGATCTAAAAAGAGTGGGAAGTATGGCAGCTGCAAGAGAAGAAGGCCTTTTAAGGTTAGAAGGTAAAGATTATATTGTTCAAGATGGAGATGTCTGTCATTTCCGTTTTAATGTTTGATTAAAAAGCTGAGTTTTTATATATTTAAAATAATAAATGTAAAGGATATATATTATGCTAAAAAGTTTAGATCAATTTATATTTTTTAAATTATTTAATTTAGCTGCAGAAAATGAGTTTATTGCTAGAACTGCAGTAATAATTACAAATTATTCATCTAATTTATTCGCATTTGTATATTTTATAATAATGGCTTATTTATTATCTCAGCTTAATATTAAGATCATACCATTTATTATTGGACCAGCTACTACTTATCTTAGTGTACGATTAATAAATTGGCTTTATTTAAGACCAAGACCTTTTGTAAGTTTAGAAATAGAAAGTTTGATTGAACATAGTGCTTGTGCTTCTTTTCCAAGTATGCACAGCAGCAGTGCTTTTGTAATTGCAATAGCTATTTATAATATCTATCCAAGATTTGGCAAGTTGATGCTTGTTTTGGCAGTAATTACTGCGGCATCAAGGGTCATAGTCGGAGTACATTATCCCTCCGATCTTTTGGGCGGCCTTATTTTAGCGGTTTTAATAAATACTATCGTCTTTAATTTCTTTATTTAAAATTAAATTATAAGCACAAAATGCATAATTAAACTTGCATCTTGGCTTAATAAATGCTATAATTTAGATTGGTTAAAAATCCATGCTCTGCTAGCAGCAGGGCCATTAGTCCGTGTGGAGGAGGTGAATGATTAATGGAATTAAGAACAAGAACTTATGAGACAACTTTTGTACTTAAGCCTGATCTTGAAGATGAAGAAAAAGAACAGATTTTAACAAGGGTAAAAGATACAATTCTTGCCCATGATGGAGAAATTACAGAAGTAGATGCCTGGGGTAAGAGACAGCTTGCCTATGAGATTAAAGATTACCGTTCAGGTGATTATACGATTTTAGAAATGAACGCTAAAACTTCTGTTGTAAAGGAATTGGAAAGAATTTTTAAGATTATGGATGGTGTTATTCGTTATTTAGTAGTAAAAAAAGAATCTTAATATATATTTAGGTGGTGAATTGTTTTGTTAAATAGAATAGTTTTGATCGGCCGCCTGACAAGAGATCCAGAACTCCGTTATACAAGTAATGGCACTCCAGTTTGCAATTTCACGCTGGCAGTAGAAAGAAATTATACTAATCGCCAGGGAGATAGAGATGTTGATTTCATCAATATAGTGACCTGGAGAGGTTTAGCGGAAAACTGTGCCCGTCATCTTGGTAAAGGTAGATTAGTTGGTGTTGATGGATCACTACAAATCCGTAAAAGCGAAAATAATAATAGGACCTATATTAATCCTGAAGTTAATGCAGATAATGTTCGTTTTCTTGACTTTGGGAAAAATCAAAATACAAATCGTGGACAAGCCCAAGCTCAAAACAATCAAAAACAGGACAGCAGCAACAATGAGAATGCTGCTCAAAATGATGATTTTGATGCTCAGTTTGATGATAATTTCGATGAGGATGATTTTGATGTTCCATTTTAAGTTTAGATTTACAAAGGAGGTAAAATAAATGCCTAGAGGACGTAATAAATCATGCCATTTTTGTGGTAGTGATAAAACTATAGATTATAAAGATCTGAGAACTTTAAAAAGATATCTGACAGATCGCGGCAAAATTATGCCAAGAAGAACAACTGGTAATTGTTCAAAACATCAACGTGATATTACAATAGCAGTAAAAAGAGCACGCTCAATTGCTTTACTGCCTTATGTAAAAGAATAAGTATTTAATAAAGGGGGCAAAGTATATGCTGGAGCCTCCTTTTTTTAATCATTACTGGCCGGTATAAGAGGTGATGGAATATATGATAAGAGAATATAAGGACAGTATAAGAGTTTTAGCATATATATTAATTTTAACTGCCATAAATTATCTTTTTCCCTTCCTGTCTTTAGCAGTTATGCTGCTTTGGCCGGTTCCGATAGTTTATCTTGTTCAAAAGGCAGAAACACCCCGAGTTATTTTGGTTATAGCTGCAGCTGCAGTATTAAATGGGGTCTTTTTTGGAGCTTTTATGGGCTTGATTACTGTAATAGGCTTTGGAATGGTTGGTTTTATAATTGGAAATGTAATTAAAGAAGATCTTTCTCCTTTAAAAACCCTTATTATTTCAGTAATAGCTGTGATAATTTCTCAGGCTTTAGTTGTTTATATTTCAGCTAACATGGTGGCTCTAAATTATCAAAATTTAATTCAAGAAGCAGTTAACACCATAGGAGCTGAACTGGAAGACCAAAATTTAGAACAGCTCATTAGAGCACAAATGACCTACATAAGGATAGTCTTCCCATCTCTACTGGCTATTGCAGCAACAGTAACAGGGATTTTTAATTATTATTTATCAGCCTGGTATTTGCGCAGAAGAGGTTTAAATATTGATTTATATAAAACAGTCAGCAGTTGGTACTTACCGCGTTGGCCGATTTCTATTTTAATAGTAATTTCTCTTTTGCTGCGGACAGAGCCTGTTTTTTTAAATTTGCATGTTTATTTATTTTTTCTAGCTTTTTTACAGGGCTTTGGAGTTTTGATGTATTTTTTATCATACAGAAATAGTTCCCTAGTTCTAAAAACTTTTATAATATTTTTGATCTTTGTTTTTCCACCGATTTTTATGGTATTAATTTTACTTGGCTTAATTGATCTGTGGTTTAATCTTCGCAATCAAAGCAGTCAGCCTGGGTAAAGTTTTCTAACTCAAAGGAGGTAATAAAGAATGAAAGTAGTTTTAACTGAAGATGTCAAGAAACTTGGTTCGCAAGGTGATGTGGTAGATGTTGCAGATGGATATGCAAGAAATTACTTATTCCCAAGGGGCTTAGCTGTTGAGGCAACCAAGGGAAAAGTTAAAGAAATCAAAGAAAAAGAAGCAAAAAAAGCAAGAATAAAAAGAGAGAAAAAAGAAGAAGCCAAAAAGCTTAAAGAGAAACTAGAAGCGGAAAAGTTTGTCTTAAAGGTCAAAGCTGGAGAAAGTGGTAGGTTGTTTGGCTCAGTAAATACTAAAGATATTGCAGAAACTGCTGCAGAAAAAGGTTATGATATTGACAAAAGAAAAATCGAATTATCTGATTCAATAAAAACATTAGGCATGCACAAGGTAGAAATTAAACTTTATGATGATATAAGTGCAGAATTAAATATTAAGGTAGAAGAAAAGTAAACTATAATAAGCAGCCCCAAGAGCAAATCGCTTTTTGGTGGCTGCTTTTATATAATTTATTGCTAAAAAGTATAAATTTTTGTTCAGATCAATAAAAAAGCAGGAATTGTTGTCAGGATAGAGAATTAAATTATAAGAGAAATAAAATTTTTTTATTATCTTGAAAACGCTTTCAAAAACAAATAACTTTAAAAGAAGGAGTGATTTAATGCAATTATCTTTTCGTTGGTATGGAGATGATGACCCGGTAACTTTAGAAAAAATTAGACAGATTCCAGGTATGGTAGGGATTGTGACTGCAATTTACGATATTCCTGCTGGAGAAGAATGGCCTTATGACAAGATTGTAGCCCTAAAAGAGAAGGTGGAAGCAGCAGGTTTAAAAATATCTGCTATCGAGAGTGTTCCGGTTCCAGAAGAAATTAAATTGGGAATTGAACCGCGAGATTTATATATTGATAATTATAAAAAAACAATCAAAAATCTTGCAAATGCAGGAATAGAAGTGGTGACCTATAATTTTATGCCTGTTTTTGACTGGACTAGATCAGAATTGGATTATGAATTAGAAGATGGCTCTCAAGCACTTATTTACAATGAAGAAGAAGTTAAAAAAATGGATCCTCTCAGTGGAGAACTTGATCTTCCAGGTTGGGACACAAGTTATGAAACTGATGAATTAAACAAGCTGATGAAAGCATATCATGAAATCAATGAAGAAAAGCTGTGGGAAAATTTAAAGTATTTTCTCGACGAAATAATCCCAATTGCAGAAGAAGAAAATATAAAAATGGCAATTCATCCTGATGATCCACCCTGGTCTATTTTTGGGCTGCCTAGAATAATTGTTGGCAAAGAAAATTTAAGAAAATTTTTAGATCTAAATGACAGTCCTGCCAATGGTTTAGCTCTTTGTTCTGGTTCCTTAGGTGTAAATCCTGATAATGACGTGCCTGCCTTGATCAGAGAGTTTGGTAATAGGATCCACTTTGCTCATGTTAGGAATATTAAGCTTACAGGTGAAAACAGCTTTGAGGAAGCAGCTCATTTGAGTGAAAAAGGTTCTCTTGATATGTATGAGATTATGAAAGCATATCATGATGTTGGCTTTGAAGGTCCGCTTCGTCCTGATCATGGAAGAATGATTTGGGGAGAAACTGGTAAACCTGGTTATGGCTTATATGATCGTGCTTTAGGAGCAACTTACCTTAATGGGCTCTGGGAAGCAATTAAAAAAAATGAGAAGAATTTATAGCAAGTTCAAATTATTGGGAGGTAAAAATTTATGGAATTACCATTTGAATTAGATTTAAAAAAGAAAGTTGCTGTTGTTACTGGTGGAGCAGGAGTTCTTTGTAGTACATTTGCTGAGGCACTAGCAGAAGCAGGTGCATCAGTAGCTATTTTAGATATAAATTTAGAAGAGGCTGAAAAAGTTGCTGATAAAATCAATGCTGGTGGTGGATTTGCTTTAGCAATTAAAACAAATATTCTTGAAAAAGAAAGCTTAGAAGCAGCCAGAAAAAAAGTTAGAGAGAAAATGGGTAGTTGTGATATTTTAATTAATGGTGCAGGTGGAAATCATCCAAGTGGTACAACTAGCAAAGATTATTTAGAACCCAAGGATTTAGAAGCTGTAGAAGAAGATATAACTACCTTTTTTGATCTCGATGCAGGTGGCATTCAGTTTGTTTTTAACTTGAATTTCTTAGGAGCATTATTAACCTCACAGGTTTTTGCCCAAGATATGGCCAAAAAAGAAAGTAGTACAATTATTAATGTCTCTTCTATGAATGCCTTTACACCATTAACCAGGATTCCAGCTTATAGTGGAGCTAAAGCTGCAGTATCAAACTTTACTCAATGGTTAGCTGTTCATCTTTCTAAAGTAGGAGTGAGAGTTAATGCATTAGCACCTGGATTTTTTGAAACAGAACAAAATCAAGCTTTATTAAGAGATGAAGATGGTGATTATAGTGCTAGAGCTAAAAAAATATTGGGTCAAACACCGATGGACCGCTTTGGTGAACCAGAAGAACTATTAGGTACTTTATTCTGGCTGGTAAGTCCAAAAGCATCTGGCTTTGTTACTGGAACGGTTATTCCTATTGATGGTGGTTTTTCAGCCTATTCAGGAGTATAATTTTTTGCTTAAAAATTAAATAATTATAGGGAGTTCAGCTTATTATAGTTGAACTTCCTCAATTATTTTTCTTGCAATATTGAGTTAATTAAGATAGCATTTAGATAAATCATTTTAAAAAAAGTCATAATAGTTAAAACAGTTAATCCAACAGGAGGCTCTATAGAGATGACGGGAATATTTTCAGTTTTAGAACAATTATTTTTAATGGGGGTTTTAATTAGCCTTGGTTTTTATCTGAATCGTTCTGATAAAATCAATCAATCAGCTGAAAAAGGAATAGCTGAATTGACAATTGATATCGCTTTTCCAGCTTTAATCTTTACAAATATTATTAGAGATTTTGACTTAAATATGTTGAGAGAATATTTAATTGTACCAGTTGCGGCAATAATAATAACTTTATTAACAATAGCTGTTGTAATTTTAATCGGCAAAAAACTTAGCTATTCTCAAAAAGAAAGAGAAGAGTTTACTTTCATAACAGCTTTTAGCAACAATATTTTTGTAGGAGCCCCAATTTGCCTGGCTCTTTTTGGCAGTCAGGGTCTAATTTTAGCTATTTTATATGACTTTGGAATGCAGATGATTTTATGGACTTTAGGAGTTTCGATGTTAAAAGATCAAGCAGAAAGAGAGAACAGTAATTTCCTGGGAAATATGTTTTCTCCACCTATTATTGCTCTTTTGATTGGACTGGCAGTTGTGCTTTTAGCTATTGAACTACCTGAGGTTGTTTTAAATACAACCAACAGTATTGGTGTTATAACAGTACCGCTCGCTATGATTTTTATTGGTTTACAGTTAGGGAAAAGCAGCTTTAGTTCAGTAATAGGAAAGAAAAAAATATATCTACTTTCTTTTTTAAGACTTATTTTCTTACCTACTTTAGTCTATTTAGGACTCGGTTTTTTTTCTTTAGGCAGCCTTTTAAGAGGAGTAATAACTATTTTATCTGCAATGCCTGTCTTTGCTAGTTCTTCAGTAATTTTACAAAAATATGACCGGCCAAGTGACTTTGCTTCAGAAGCTATATTTGCTACCATTGTATTTATGGGTTTAACTTTGCCGATTTTCGTCTATTTAACTGTATAAATTCTAGATTTAAAAGAATTGACAAAATTAATATTAAAGAAGGGGATCAAATGGTTTCAATTAATGATGTAGCAGCAAAAGCAAATGTTTCTATTTCCACAGTTTCCAGGGTTATGAATCAAAATGCTAATGTGTCAAAAGAAAAGGAAAAGGCTGTGTTAGAGGCAGTAGAAGAGCTTGACTATATTCCTAATGGTTTAGCAAGAGGCTTAGTAACTAAAAATACAAATTCCGTTGGGATTTTGATTGCAGATATTGCTAACATGTACTATGCTAGCCTTGTAAAAAGCATTGAAAAAACCTTAAACCAGCAAGGCTATTACACTATTATAGGCAATACTGAGTGGGATAAAAAAAGAGAAGAACATTATTTGCGTTATCTCATGCAAAAACAAGTTGATGGTTTCATTTTAGCCTCCACAGTTTTAGATGATAAATATATTGATAAATTTAGCAAAAAAGGTATACCCATGGTTGTTTTAGATAGAGAAATTGAATCTGACTTAATTGATAAAATTAGAATCAATGACTATAATGGCGCTTATCAAGCTACCACTCATTTAGTGGAATCTAATTATGACTTTTTTCTTCATATTGCTGGTCCTAAAAAAGCAGCAACTGCTTTAGATAGAAGCAAAGCCTTTGTTGATGCACTTAAAGAAAATAATATTTCTGCTGAAAATTATAAAATTTTAGCGGGTTCTTTTAGGGAAGAGAGTGGAGCTCAAAAGATTGCTGATTTTTTAGCTGATTTTGATTATAAAGGAAGAAGAATTGGTATTTTTGCTGCCAATGATGCAGCAGCCTTTGGAATAATGAAAGAATTAAAAGAACGTCAGCTGTCTGTACCTGAACAATTTGGAGTGATTGGTTTTGATGATGTAAACTTTTCTCGTTATGCTGATCCACCTTTAACAACAATCAGTCGTCCTATTAAAGAAATTGGAGAAATTACTGCTTCGATTTTAATGGAAAGAATTGAGAATTCAAATGAGGGAAAATATTTAAAGAAAAATATAACTTTAAAGGTTGATTTAATCAAAAGAGGTTCTACTGCTAAATTAAATTTCAATTAAAAAGGTCTTTTTCTAAAATTATAGAATTATAAAGTATAAGCATCTTTAAAGCTAATAATTGTAGAAGGAGGTATTTTTAATGGATAAAATTTTAGTAGCTATTGATGGTTCTGAAAGTTCTAAAAAGGCAGCAGAAAAAGCAGCAGAACTGGCTCTTTCTCTGGATTCAGAAGTAACCTTGATTCATGTTCACACTGAAAGCGCTAAACCACCAACTGATCAATTTAATGAGGTGGCCTCCTATCTTTCTGCAGATACTTTAGCAGAAATCATGGATCAAAAAGAAGAAAGAATAAAATCAGAAAAAGAAAAGATAGTTGAAGAGGCTGCTGTTTACTTTGATCAAAAAGGAATCGAAGTAAATAAAGAAGTTCTTTATGGTGATCCAGCAGATGTTGTTTGTGATTATGCAGAAGAAAATGGATTTGATTTGATAGTATTAGCTGATAAGGGTCATGGTAAAGTCAAAAGATTTTTGCTTGGAAGTATCAGTGATAAAGTGGTCCGACATGCTAATATATCTGTTTTAATTGTTAAATAAATAAAGTTTAAAACCAGCTTCTAGTTTTTGAAGCTGGTTTTTAAAATGAAAGGGGATTTTAAATGGAAGAGGTACGTTGGGGAATAATTGGCTGTGGTGATGTGACTGAAAAGAAAAGTGGACCAGCTTTACAGAAAATAAAAGATTCTTCGCTTGTAGCTGTTATGAGAAGAACGGCTCATTTAGCAGAAGATTATGCTCTAAGACATAATGTTAAAAAATGGTATGATAAAGCTGAAGATTTGATTAATGATCCTGAAGTAAATGCTGTTTATATTGCTACTCCACCTTCTAGCCATAAAAAATATGCCCTTATGGCAGCAGAGGCAGGTCTGCCTATTTATGTTGAAAAGCCAATGGCTTTAAACTTTGCAGAAGCTCAGGAAATGATAGAAGCTGCAGAAATCAATGGTGTTCAGCTTCATGTAGCATATTATAGAAGAGCAATGCCCCGTTTTTTAAAAATCAAAGAACTACTTGATTCTGGGATTATTGGTGAGCTGAGAACTTTAAATATTAGGCTTTCTCAAGCAGTTGAAGACTCAGAATTAAATTCGGATTCCTTACCCTGGCGGGTTAGACCCGATATTGCCGGTGGAGGTAAATTTTTAGATCTAGCTGCTCACACTTTAGATCTTTTTGACTATTATTTTGGCCCTGTAGAAAAAACAGCTGGTTTTGCTATGAATCAGGGAGGGTACTATCCAGCCGAAGATAATGTTAGTGCGATTTTCAGATTTGCTAATGGAGTTCAAGCTGCAGGAAGCTGGACTTTTGCTGGTTATCATGAAATTGATCAAAATGAGGTTATAGGTAGTCAAGGTAGAATTATATTTTCTTCTTTTAATGAAGAAGCAGTAGTTATAGAAAATAATGAGGGAAGAAAAGAGATTGAACTGCCTTATCCAGAACATGTACAACAGCCTTTATTAGAAAAAGTTGTAGCCAGTCTTTTAGGAAAAGGTGATTCACCTTCTACAGCTAAAACGGCAGCAAGAACCACTAAAGTCATGGATAAAATCATTGCCGACTATTATCAAGAGTAGATTTTTCAGATAAAAAATGTTCAATTAACCTGCTGTCTAAAATAAAACAGCAGTTTTTTTTGCTGTTTTGTTAGTTTTTTGACTGGAGAATCTAAATTCTAAGTTTGAAATAGTTTTTTTAGTTCACAATATTTTTAAATCAATTAAGTTTTCCAGAAATATTTTTTCTTTTTTATGATTCTGGCTGAGCAAAATATATTTATCTTTTGTATTGATAGCAGCTAGATATCCCCGATTTTTTTTGAATCTATTTATCTTAAAATGGATAATTTCAAGCTTGAGTTTTTCTTCAAAAGCTTTAATTAATTTGTAGTTGATAGCTGCTTTTAATTGTTCATCTAATTCTGGCTTCTCTAATTGCCCTTCATTTTCTTTTAATTCTTGCAGTCTTTTCCTATGTTCAACCAGCATTAAAGATGTCCATTTTTTATTACCTCTGTCTTTAATATTCATTTGAATACTCCTTTCCCTATTAAAGTAGTTAAATTTTAACATACATATGTTCGAAAAACAAGTTTATTTTATAATTTTCAAAAAAATAGTTGACAGTCATAAAAAAATCGAGTATAATGTGACTACAAAGTCATATGACTTTAAAGTCATACAATTAATTTTAAATTTAGAGGTGATAAAAGTGCCAAAACAGACCTTTTTTAATTTACCTCCTCAAAAACGGGAAAGAATTCTGCAGACAGGAATGGAGGAGTTTGCTGCTTATCCATATTTGAAAAGCAGTACAAATAGAATTATTGAAAATGCAGATATATCTAAGGGAAGTTTTTATCAATATTTTGATAACAAAAAAGATCTTTATAAATATATTATCAGCAAAGCTACCGATGAAAAAATAGAATTTTTAAATCAGCAGCTGCCTGCTTTTGAAAAACAGAGTTTTTTCGAATATTTAAGAGCATTATTTATTGGTGGGATTAAATTTAAACAGGAGTATCCTCTACTTTCAAAAATTGGAGATAGGTTATTAACAGGTGATAATGAAACATTAAAAAAAGAAATTTATGCTGAAAGTAGGCCTAAGAGCAATCTTTTCTTTTTGAATATATTAAAAAAGGCTGAACAAAGAGGAGAATTGGATCCAGAAGTTGATATCGAAATGACAGCATTTATGCTGACTGATTTTTCAATAAGTATTATTGATTATTATTTTCAAAAGTATGGTCCAGAAAATACTAATCAGGCAGGCGAAGATTTAGAGCAAATTCTTGATTATGTGGATAAAATGATCTATATTATGAAAAATGGAATAGCTAAGGGGTGTTAAAAATGGCTCTGGTTAAATTAATATCTTTAGAGAAAATATATCAACAGGGTAAAATTGCTGTGCCGGCTTTAAGAGGAATTGATATGGAGATAGAGTCAGGGGAATTCACCACTATTTTTGGCCCTTCTGGTTCTGGGAAAACAACTTTGCTAAATATGATCGGTTGTCTGGATAAATCAACTTCAGGTGAGATTATTTTTGCTGGTAATTCTATTAATCAACTAAGTAGAAATGAGTTAGCAGATATAAGGCGTTATAATCTTGGTTTTATTTTTCAAAGTTATAACCTGATTCCAGTTTTAACTGCTTTTGAAAATGTGGAATTTGCTATTCGCTTAATTGATAAACATTCTAAAAAAGACAGACGTGATAAAGTAATGCATATTTTAAATGAGGTTGGTTTAGGAGATATGGCTTATAGAAAGCCAAATGAATTATCAGGTGGGCAAAAACAAAGAGTAGCAGTTGCTAGAGCCTTAATTAAAGAACCCAAATTAGTTTTAGCAGATGAACCAACTGCTAATCTTGATTCAGAAACTAGTGAAGAGGTTCTTCAGATAATGAAAAAAATGAATGAAGAATTAAATACTACCTTTATTTTTTCTACTCATGACCCTCAGGTTATGGAATATGCTAAAAGATTAGTAGAAATAAAAGATGGTCGAATTACCAAAGATCAGAGGAGGGATTAAAATGTTCCTCCCAAGGTTGGTTATTAGAAATTTAAGCAGGCATAAAAGAAGAGTTTTTATTACTGCTTTGATCATTGCTTTTGCTATTTTAGTTTATATTATGATAGAAGGTTTGATGATGGGCTTAACGGAAATATCTTTTGCTAATATAATTAATTTAGATAGTGGCCACCTTCAAATTACAGATCGCAATTATTTTGCAGACAGGGATGAACTTCCTTTGAAAAATTTACTTACACCTACTAGAGAGATAGAAGAGCAAATTGAAGCTACAGCTGGCTTAGAAGCATATACCAGAAGACTTGATTTTTCCGTAAACCTTAATAATGGGATTGACGAATTACCTGTAAAAGGAGTAGGTATTGATCCAGGCAAAGATCCAGCTGTATTTGATTTAGAAAAACATCTTATTTCAGGAAGAATGCCAACAGCTGGAAGCAGAGAAATTATTATGGGAGCTAGACTGGCAGATTTGATGGATTTTGAAATTGGTGATTATGGAATCATGTTGATTAGAACAGCAGAACAGACATTTAATACAATTGATGGAGAAATAGTTGGTCTATTTAACACTCCTCATCCAAGTCTGAATGACAGCACTGTTTTTATACCACTTTCTACTGCTCAAGCATCCTTAAATCTTGGTGATCAAATCAGTCATTATGTTTTGAGAATGGAAGAACGCCAACGTGGTATTACTGCTGTTGAAGACTTGAATCCAGCCTTGAATGATCCTCTAAGAGCATATTCATGGCGCAGTACTTCTGAAAACTTAATCTATATGTTGGAACTACAGCAGATTGAGACTCAGATTGTCCTAGCTATAATTTTAACTATTGCAGCAGTTGGAATAGTTAATACAGTAATTCTTTCTGCCTTAGAACGGATGGAAGAATTGGGAATGATGAAAGCCATGGGAATGAGAGAAAAAGAGATAGTTCATATTTTCATGGGAGAAGCTGCAGGGATCGGTTTGATAGGTGGAATCATGGGCTTGATCATGGGAGCTATTGGCCTATATATATTTAATCATTATGGTATAGATATGAGCACCTTAGCTGGTGGAGGAGAGATAACTTATGGTTTTCCGGTTAGTGGAACTATTTATGCTGGTTGGAGTATAGCTTCTTTTGTTTTTGTTTTTTCTTATGGCTTATTTGTTTCGATTTTAGCCAGTATTTTTCCGGCATTATGGGCTGCTCGTAAAGATCCTATTAAAGCAATTTATCACCGTTAAAGGAGGTTAGCTGATGAAATTTCTGATTAATATAGCTTTAAAAAATATGTTTAGAAATAAGTTAAGAACTTTTGTCTCAGTTTTAGCTATTGCTTTTGCGGTGATTGTGATTGTTTTTGCAAGGGGATTAATTGATGGAATGATAGAATCAAGCTATTCAATGTATATTCACTATGATACAGGTCATATTAAAATTATGGATCAAGAATATGAGCAAAAACAAAGACTTTTGTCTTTAGCCTACACTGTGGATGGAATTGCTAATAAATCTTTAAGTGAAATGGAGAATGAGCTGCTCAAATTAGAAGGAATTGAAATGGTAATTCCTAGAGTGAAATTTGGGGCAGCAGTTAGCACAGAAGAAGAGCTTGTACAGATGATGGCCTGGGGAGTAGATGGTCAAAAAGAATTGAAATTTACTAATTTAGAAAGAGAATTGGTAGAGGGCCGGATGGTCAGCAGTGGTAATAGAGAAGTTGTAATGGGAACAGAACTATTAAGACGGATAGATAAAAATGTTGGTGAGCGGGTAACAATGGTATTTAATACTGCTTACAGCTCTTTTCAGGGAGCGACGTTTGATATTGTTGGTCGCATTGAAAGCAATCTACCTTTGCTAAATAAAGATCTAGTTTTTATGCCAATTGACACAGCTAGGCATCTGCTTTATTTAGAAGAAGAAAGTACTGAGCTATTATTAGTTACAGATGATAGGGATAAGGCTATTAATTATCTACCGGCAGTTAAAAATTATCTATCTGCCAATGAAGGAGAACGTTATTTAGCCCAAGAATGGCGAGAAGGCAGTTCTTTTATTCAGTTATTACAGGTTGGAGAAAGAATTTATAACTTCATCTATATTTTTCTGCTTTTGCTGGCTTCTATTGTTGTAATTAATACAATGGTTATGATAGTTAATGAACGTACTCAAGAAATTGGAATGATGAGTGCTCTGGGACTCAAGAAAAAAGATATTTTAAAACTATTTATTCTTGAAGGTGGAGCAATGGCGGTAATTGGAAGCTTTATTGGTTCTATTGCAGGTGGTACTTTAACTTATTTTTTATCTGACATTGGAATTAATTATGGAACTGCAATTGAAGATATGGATATATTAATGACAACAATAATTTATCCTAATTTTAAATTAGAGCATTTAATTTTTGGCTTCAGTTTAGGAATTGTAATTACAAGCCTAACTGCTATTATTCCTGCTTACAGAGCGGCAAATATGGATCCCACAGAAGCTTTAAGAGATATCTAATTTGTGATTATTTGGCTTAACAACTAAGGAGTGATCAAATGAGATTAGTTTTTGATAGAGCTAAAATTTTAAAAGTAACAGCCTTAATTTTAATGCTCAGCCTGCTTTTTCTAATGCTGTCTGCTGCTCAGGCCTTGGCAGAAGATATAAATTATGCAGAAAAAACTGGGGAAACAGTGACTGAAAATGAAATTGATGCTCAAGATGAAGTAGAGTTAAGTGCTGAAGAAATAATTAATAAAAGAGATGATAATGAATATATAATAACTGCTTATTCAGAAGCACAAATGATTATTAAAAGTGGTGGGAGAGAACAGATTAAAGCAATGAGGGTTTGGCAGGATCAGACAAATGCTCTAGCTGAGTTCACTAATCCCCGTGATCGGGGAACTAAATTTTTAAAACGAGGTGATGACCTTTGGATGTTTTTTCCCGAAGCAGAAGATTTGGTCAAAATATCAGGCCATATGTTGGAACAGGGGATGATGGGCAGTGACTTTTCCTATCAAGATATGCTGGAATCGGATAAATTGACCGACCTTTATCATTTTGAATTATTAGGGATAGAAGAATATAATGGTAGGCCTGCTTATAAGCTGGAAGGAGTTAAAGTGCCTGGTAAAGAAGTAAGCTATTATAGGCGGATTGTTTGGATCGACCGGGAAAGATTTGTGGGCTTGAGAGAAGAACTTTATACAGAAAGTGGTAGATTATTAAAAGAGCTTGAACTAATAGAGATGGCTGAAATTGATGGACGCTGGTATCCAGTGCATTCTGTTATGGAAAATAAGCTGCGGAAAAACACAAGCACAGAATTTATTATAAATGAAATAGACTTTAATGCTGAACTTCCCGAAGCTATCTTTACCTTACAGCGCTTGCGCTAGTGCTTTATTAATATTAAGCTTAAATGATGAATATTTGTTAAAAGAAAGAAGCAATTGTTAAAAAGTTGATTTAGATAAAGGAAGTGTTTTTGATGAAAAAAGCCGAGCATAAAAATCAGAGGCTGAGTTCAGCAGCTATAGTTCTTGGGATAATATTTTTCTTATTGCTTATTTTCTTTTTTTGGAATCAAGCTGTTTCTGCAGTTGAAATTGGTGGTAAGGCTAGCTTTATCAGCAATTTAATCTATCAGGACTCTTCTTTAGACAGCAATTTTAGAACAGAGTTGGAATTAGAAATGCTATTACCATATGATGCAGCTGTAGACCTGCAAAATAGAGCAGTTATTGTGGTTGATGGAGCTGAGGCAGAAATCTGGTTTAAAAGGCTTTATCTGCGCAAAGATTTAGGCCCTTTTACAGCTAAATTTGGTCGCCAACCGGTTTCCTGGGCTTTTGGTTCTTTGCTTAATCCAGCTGACTATACTCTTGGGGCAGAAGCTTTAGAGGAGGAGAGCAGGGCTAAATTTGTAGATGGAATAGAATTATATTATCCAATTGGCTGGGGCAGTGGTTTAACCTTTGTTGTTTCTGATACTGATGCAGATAATAATAAATGGGCATTGAGAGGCAGAAGCAATGTGCGAAGTTATGATTTAACAGCTAATTATGTAAAAGATCCTTCTGATGGAGAAGGTGGAGATCTTGATCGTTTTGCTTTAACTGCCAAGGGTGATTTAGGACCACTTGGTGTTTACTCATCTCTTGCTAAATGGCAAAATGAAAAAATAGATTACAATATTTATCAAATTGGTTCAGATTACAGTTATTCAATGTTAGATGGAAGGAGAATTAGGCTGCAGGGAGAATATTTAAGAATAAGTGGTATTGAAGATGAGATTAGAGATTTCAGTTTTTTTGATCCGATTAGCGAAAGTGAAAATGATTTTTTGAGCTCTAATGGTGCTGCAGGAAAAGTAGAATTATTTAACAGCAGTATTGCTTTTGAACCAGATGAGTTTTCTTCAATTGGAATTATTACTGTTAGTTACTTAGGTGATGGCAGTACATTAATTATACCAAATTATTCTTATTTATTTAGCAGTGATTTGCTTTTAGAGTTGAGGGGGATTATTCCTTTTGGTAGTGAAGATGAACTACTTGCTGAAGGAGGAAAGTCTTTAGAATTGACTTTAAGTTATACTTTTTAAAGTTTTTTAAGTTAAAAAACCAGCCAAAATTTATTTGGCTGGAAATTTAATCAGGCAAATTTGCTCTGGTAAATTTTCTTAGTTACTATTAAAGCGAGTGGTAAGACTATTATTAAATATAATACAGGAACCAGTCCGATTGGAGTACCAGGCACTAAGGGCATATCGGTTTGATATCCCCAGCGACTAGTATGTAGGGCATGAATTTCAAAATAAAAAGAAATTAAAATTGAATATAATAAATAGATTACTATATCTTTTCTCTCCCATTTATCTAAAAACCAGTCACTTCTTTTATTGACAAAGGCTAGGATAAGAAATAAACCCAGGCCAATAAAAACATCACCTGTTATAGCAGAAAACATTAAGAGCTGGTGTTCTAAAAAACCCTGGCCTTCCATTGTATAAAAAATACCACAGATAGTATATTCTCCTATGGTATGAAATACTAACTGAACTAAAGCATAAAGCAAGAATAACTTGAGGGCTTTAGGCATTTTTTCCATTTTGACACCTCCTTGGTTGAGCTGATAATTACTTTAAAAAAATTAGTAAAATCTGAATAAAACCTAGCACTTTACTAGGTTAATTATATTATAGTTTATATAACAATGCAAAAAAAATATTCATTTAAAATTTTAAAACGAGGTGGTTAGTTTGAAAAAGTTATATCGTTCAAAAAAAGACAAAAAAATTGGAGGAGTTTGTGGTGGAATAGGAGAATATTTCGGGATCGACTCAACCTTGATTAGATTAATTGCTGTAATTTTAATTTTTATATCTGGAGCTGGACTTATTGCTTACATTGTGGCTTGGGCAATTATTCCGGAAAAGCCAAGCCATATTGATGTTAGTTATGAAGCTGAGTCTGAACCCTTTACAAAAGAACAAAATGCTGATAAAGAAGACAAAACTTATGATATTTAAAACTTGATTTTAGATAACAAATCTCCCCTTTTTGCTATTAGTGGTTTTTCTGGCAAAAGAGGGGAGTTTTTATTTTGCTTAATAATTATATTTTAAAAGCTGCTATTTGGAAAAATCTTTTTTAGTTCAGCTGTAAATTCATCAGGATTAAAATTTTGATAATTATCAATTAAGTCTAAGACTTGTCTTAATTGATCTTCATTAATTTTTCCTCTTTGATAGAGTTCTTTATATGATTGAGCAAAAGATAATATTAATTTTAAATCAAGGCTGTCACAATTAGCCATGAGGCATCGTTCCTTCTAGAGAGAGATTTTCTGGATCAACAAAACGAATAAATTCTTCTTCAAAATATAATTTTATGCTGCCTGTTTGACCTGTACGCTGTTTGGCAATGATAACATCTGTATCATTTTCGGTACCTTCTGCTTCTGCTTCCTCACGGGCTTTAGCAGATGTGTGAGCATGTCGATATAAAAAGATTACTCCATCTGCAACTTCCTCAATATTACCAGAATCTCTAAGATCTGAGAGCACTGGTCTTTTATCAGTCCGACTGGTAAAGCTACGACTTATCTGTGAGATTAAAATAACAGGTATATCAAGCTCTGAAGCAAGGTTTCTCAGCTGTAATACAATTTGTCCCACAGCTCTTGCAGTATTTTGGGCGTGCTCATCGGGCAGCTGAATCATCTGTAAATAATCTATAACTGCAAGATCGATTCCATCTAATTGAGCTTTAAACTTACGAAGCCTGGCCCTTATTTGAGCGGTATTTAAACCACGTTCATCAGAAATCATTAAAGGCATTTCATGAAGATTATCCAGGGCTTTAGAAATTCTTTTATCTTCCTGATCATTTGTTTCACCTTGAGTATATTTCCAGCCATTAACCTGGGCTTCTTGAATAATCATTCTATCCATAACCTCGGTAGCATCCATCTCCAGTGAAATAATTGCAACTTTGGCCTTCCTTTTTAGGACATTTTTCGCAATATTAATTGCAAAAGCTGTTTTACCCATCGAGGTAGAAGCAGCTATAACATTTAAATGGCCTCTTTTAAAACCGCCAATTAAATTATCTAGAGAAATGAATCCACTCCTTAAACCTACATCTGCTTTTTTATGTTTGCGATCCATATAATTTGAAAATGATTCCATTAAAGCTTCTTCCATACTATAGATATGTTTTTGCAGATCATTGCTTTCACTTGTTGCCTGAAAGATTATTTCCTGAGCTTTTGCTTGATAATCATCTATTGAGAGATCATCTGACTGGGTTAGTTCTTTGATTTTAGATGATGCCCTATTCAATAAAGAACGCTGATAATCTTTTTTGATTAGGTCTATAGTTGGATTAAGTTCATCAACAGTATTGAAACCTGAAGTTAATCTTTCGATAATTTCTTCTGCTTTGGTGACTGCATTCTGACCCTGGAGATCAATTAATAGTTTAGTTCTTGATATTTTATTATCCTGCTGGTACTGTTTTAAAAGCAGATCAAATATTATTTGAGCCTGAGGATCTAGAAAATGCTTGGTTTCTAAAACATCGGCAACTTCATCAATTTTATCTGGATACTGCAGCAGGATGCCTAGTAATTGATATTCTTTTTTGCTGTAGCGGTCTTCTTCCTGTGCTTTAATACTTCTGATATCAGCTGACATTTTTAGGCCTCCTGTTGTTCTTCTATTTTTTTGACTCTAACATTTCCAGCTAATTCCACGTATTTATTCATTTCTAATAAACGCTGGAAAATTCTTTCTCCCATCACCGGAAATCTATTTTTTAAATTTCTGACTGAATAATTTGTTGTTAAAATTATGGCTTTTTCATCCCTATATCTTTTATCTATGATCTGGTAAAGGGTTGAAGCAGCAAATTCACTTGCTTTTTCTGTACCAAGGTCATCAATTAAAAGTACCGGTATTTGTTGGACTGTACTTAAAATTTGTTTTTCATCAGTTGTTGGGTTTTCCTGATTATAACTGCTTCTGATTTGCTGCAGCAGATCAGAATAGACTATATATCGAAAATGAATACCTCTGTCAATTAGAGCATTTGCTATACAACCCAAAAGATAAGATTTACCACTTCCGATAGGGCCCTCAATTATCATACCTCTATTAAAATTTTCCGGATTAAACCTCTGCACAAAAGTTGATGCCATACTGTAAATTTTTTGGGCATTTTCACGATAATTCATCCCACTATCTGTTATTTTATCTGTTTCATAATAATTAAGATTGGCTTTATTGAAATTTGCGCTTCTTAGATGAGGAGGCAGATTTCCATTTTTTTGTTTTTTCTTCCTCAAATCATTTTTGGCACAACTACAAATTAAATATTGATTGTTTCTATAAATACGTCCTGTATCATGACATTTTTCACAGTCAAATTTAGCCTCTCTATAATCAGGATCAACATTATGCTTTTTAAGTAAAGCCTGATAATGTTTTTCTAACTGTTCAATTTCAGATTTCAGCTTATTTACCGATTTTTTTTCTTCTTCACTATGTTTAAAAATTCCTACCTTAAGCATTGAATATTCACGTTTAAGGGAGTTTAGGCATTCATAAGCCTGTTTTATATCAGGATATTTAGAATGAATTTTTTGGATTCTCTTTTCTGCTTCTAGATATTTTTCGCGTGCTTTTCCCTGATATTTTTCTGCCTTAAAATTAAATGGCATTATTTTATCCCCCTTCTTATTCTTTGTATTTATCAAAATCTATGAAAAAATCTTTCCATTTATAATCATTTTTGCTTTTCTTGGCTGCTTGTTTTGCATTTTTTGATTTCTTATTCTCCTTAGCTTGCTTTTTTTCGGAATTGCTTTTGTCTGCAGTTTTCTGATCTCTTTGATCAGCCTCTCCAGCATTATTATCCATTTCTTTTTGCAGCCAGCGCTTAAAATCAGCCAGATTGTTGATATTAAGTTCTTTGATAGGATTGATAAAATTATCTTCAACATATTTCAATGAGGGCTGTCCATCTCTTTTGCGGCGGACTGCTTCTCGGATTGCAGCTAGAGCAAGTTCTTTACTTAAAGCCTGTTCACCACTTAACCAACTCTGAAAAGTCTTAAGTTGGGCTGTGTTTGAAGAAAAAGCATTAATACCATAAGCTTTAGCTAGTTCTCTGGTTTCTCTGTACAGTTTATCCTGCTGCTGTAGCTTTTCATAGCTCGTTATTTCTTCTTCATACCAGCTTTGAACAATTTTGCGCAGATATGAAAAACTACCGACCATGAAATCGCCGCCACCTTCTCTCTGCAGCCATTTATCTACCCTTCTAATCAGCTCTTTCAACATTTTTAATTCAAAATCATTAAGCCAGCCCTTTATTTCTTCTCGCCTGTGAATATTTCTGTTTTCAGGAGGAATAAATGAAATCAAGGCTGCAGCAATTTCTGATTCAGAAGTTGCCTTCGATTGTATAACCTGTCTCCTTAATTCTTGAGCTGAAACTTCTGCTTCATTTTTTATCTCTGTTTTCTCTTTAACTTCAGTTATTAAATTATTAAGCTTTAATCTATAAGTTAAAAATTTTGAGTTTTGGCTTGCCTCTGTTTTTAAAACCTTTTTATCAATTAAGGAATTTAAAGATTTCTTTAAACTATCCATTTCAATGCCCAATCCTGCAGCAGCTAAGGGAAGTTCTATTTCTGCAATATTTTCTTTTCGGCGGTGGGTAAAAAGATAAAGCAGGATTTTACATTCGTCACCAGTATAATTACGTAATAAGCCTTTTTCTAGCAGGGTATCAGCAATAGTCACTGTCTGTCTACTCTGTCTTTCACTTAAATCTATATTTTTTTTGTAAAAATTCTCCTCCATATTATCACCTATATTAATGACTTTTAAAAACACTTATTTTTATTATATCAGATATTATAGTTTTTTTAAGCAAAAAATACAATTAAAATAAATAATATTCTAATCAGCTGTCATTCTTGACACCAACTACTGCATCTGCTAATATTAAACTGAAAAAGAGGCAATATTATTTTTAACTTAACTTAATTGTCTTTCAAGGGCTTTAAAGCTCAAATATGGTAGATATTTATTTTTTATATTTAAATTAGAAATAGCAAAAGCAGAGAAGAGAGGAAGATATTTATGCTGTCAAGATATAGTCGGAAAGAGATGGAAAAAATATGGAGTGAAGAAAACAAGTATAAGATCTGGTTAGATATAGAGATAGCAGTTTTAAAAGCAAGGGCAGAAAAGGGAGAAATCCCCCCCGAAGCTGCAGAAAAGATCGAAAAAGAAGCTGTTGTTGACCTAGAAGAAATCAAAAAAATTGAAGCAAAAACCCGTCATGACATGATAGCTTTTATCGAAGCAATTTCTGCACCTTTAGGAAATGAATCGCGTTTTATTCACGAAGGACTGACCTCTTCTGATATCAAAGATACTGCAAGGGCAGTCCAGATGAAAGAGGCCTGTCAATTGATCATTAAAGATTTAAAAGACTTACATCAGCTCTTAGGAGAAAAAGCTCTGGCTGATAAAGATACAATTATGGTTGGGAGAACCCATGGAGTTCATGCAGAACCTTTAACTTGGGGTCTTAAGCTTTTAACCTGGTATCAGGAAATTGGCAGACAGCTAAAAAGATTTGAACAGCTTTTAGATTTTGTAGCTGTTGGACAGATTTCAGGTGCAGTGGGAAGTTTTTCTTCAATAGAGCCCGAAATAGAAGCAAGAGTATGTGAAATATTAGGGCTTAAAAATTCTGCTGTGAGTTCTCAAATCTTACAGAGAGATCGTCATGCAGATTTTGTGGAGAGATTAGCTTTGACAGCAGCTTCTATAGAGAAATTTGCTACAGAAATTAGAAATTTACAGAGAACAGATATTTTAGAAGTTGAAGAAGGTTTTCGTAAAGGCCAAAAAGGTTCTTCAGCAATGCCTCATAAAAAAAATCCTATTGTCTGTGAACGTTTGAGCGGATTAGCTAGAGTTGTAAGAGGCAATGTAGTTCCTGCTCTGGAAAATATTAATCTCTGGCATGAAAGAGATTTAACTCATTCTTCGGTAGAAAGAGTAATTTTACCTGATAGTGCTATTTTAGTGGACTATATTTTAGTTAAGTTTAAAGCTGTGATGGAAGAATTAGTTGTTAATGCAGATAATATGAAGGTTAATTTGGAAAAAACTTTGGGTTTGACTTTTTCACAGCGACTTTTGCTGGCCCTAGTTGATAAGGGATTACGTAGGGAAGAAGCATATGAGCTGGCCCAGAGGAATGCGATGACTGCCTGGGAAGAGAAAAAAGATTACAGGGAGTTAGTCGCTAATGATCCTGAAATAAGGGATCATTTATCTGCAGAAGAATTAGCAAATATTTTTGACTGGCAGGCCTATTTAAAAAACATAGATAAAATATTTAAAAGAACAGATCTTTTAAATTGATTAAAAAGATGCACTTTGGAGAAAATTTTGATAAAATAGAATTAGACAGAGAAAGAAAAAAATTAATTTTAATGGAGCAGCAAGTATTGAGAAGTAAATTAAAATTTAGCTCTTATAAATGAGAGGAGGAAGCCTGATTTTTTTCAGGCGAAAAGATGTCGAATAAAATTGTTGTAGGTGCTCAATGGGGCGATGAAGGTAAAGGTAAAATTACAGATATGCTGGCTAAAACAGCAGATTTGGTTGTTAGGTATGGAGGAGGTAATAATGCCGGACATACTGTAATTGTTGGTGATAAAAAATTTGAACTTCATCTTATTCCTTCAGGAATACTATATGAAGATAAAAAATCAGTCTTAGGTGGTGGGGTAGTTATTGATCCTGAGGCTATGGTAGAAGAAATGGAAGGTCTTGAAAAAAGAAATATTTCTTTAGCAAACCTTTATATTTCTGAAACCGCCCATGTAATTATGCCCTATCACAAAAAACTGGATGCTTTAGAGGAAAAAAGAAAAGGTGATGATAAAATTGGGACAACTGGTAAGGGTATAGGCCCCTGCTATACTGACAAAACTGCCAGGAGAGGGATTAGAATTGCTGATTTGCTTGAAGAAGGCAGATTAAGAGCAAAGCTAGAAAAAGCTCTTGATTATCACAATGTAATCTTAAAAAATGTTTATAATGCTCAAGAGTTAAAAGCGGAAGAAATAATTAAAAGCTTAAAACCATATATAGAAAAGTTAAGACCTTATATTACTAATACTTCACTTTTATTGAACCAGGCCCATCAGGCTAATAAGAAGATATTTTTTGAAGGTGCTCAGGGCACATTGCTGGATATAGATTATGGAACTTATCCCTTTGTAACTTCTTCTAATCCTACTGCTGGGGGAGTATGTACAGGTACAGGTATGGGCCCAACAACTATTGATGATGTGATAGGGGTTACCAAAGCTTATTTAACCAGAGTTGGAGCGGGGCCATTTCCAACTGAACTTAAAGATAAGTGGGGAGAATTTCTGAGAGACAAAGGACATGAGTATGGAGTAACTACTGGTAGACCGAGAAGGTGTGGTTGGTTAGATATTCCAATCTTAAAACATGCTGTGAGAGTTAATGGCTTAACCGAAATAGCTTTAACTAAAATAGATGTGCTGTCTGGATTAAAAGAAATTAAACTTTGTACTGCTTATCAGCATGGTGATAAGCAGGTAGAAGAATTCCCACCTTATTTAGAAAGTGAGCTTCCTTATGAGCCTATTTATGAAAGCTGGCCTGCCTGGGATGAGGATATATCAGGTTGTAGAACTTATGAAGAACTACCACCTAATGCTCAAAAATATATAGAAAGAATAGAAGAACTGGTCGGAGTTCCAGCTAAAATAATTAGTGTAGGACCAGGGCGTAAAGAAGCAATAATCAGATCATAGATAAGGAGGATAGAATTATGAAAGTACTGATTGTAGGAAGTGGAGGCAGAGAACATGCTATAGCCTGGAAACTTTTTAGAAGTGATGAAGCTGATGAGATTTTTGTAGCTCCAGGAAATGATGGTATGACAGATGTAGCTAAAAGAGTTGATATTGAAGCAGATGATATAGAAGGACTGGCTGAATTTGCCAGAGAAACTGATATAGGGATGACAATAGTTGGTCCCGAAGAACCTTTGGTAGCAGGTATTGTAGATTATTTTGTTGAACGATCTCTGCCTATTTTTGGTCCTAAAAAACAGGCTGCTTTGCTTGAAGGCTCAAAAGTTTTTGCCAAAGATATTTTGAATAAATATAATATTCCTACTGCTGAATATGAAGTTTTTACAGATCCAGATGCTGCTCTCAATTATTTAAAAAATGCAGATTTTCCTCTTGTCATTAAGGCTGAAGGGCTTGCTCAAGGTAAAGGATCGATTGTAGCTTCTGATTTTCAGGATTCACAAGATGCAGTAGCTAGAATTATGGAAGATAAAGCCTTTGGGGATGCTGGAGACAGAATTGTGGTAGAGGATTTTTTAGAAGGTGAAGAACTGTCAGTTTTTGCTCTAACTGATGGTCAGACAATACTTCCCATCACAACTACAAGAGATCATAAAGCTGTTTTTGAGGGAGAGGAGGGTCCAAATACTGGTGGTATGGGTGCTTATTCACCTGCTGCTAATGCTGATGAAAAATTGATGGACAAAATTTGTAGAGAAATTTTGCGTCCTACTCTAAATGCTCTTAACAGTGAAGGGATTGACTATCGTGGGGTACTTCATATTGGCATGATTATAACTGAGAATGGACCAGCTGTAATAGATTATAATGCTCGTTTTGGTGATCCTGAAACTCAAGTTATTTTACCTAGATTGAGAGATGATCTTATTGATTTGATGGAAATGACTAATAATGTCCACCTAAAATATAAAAAGGAGATTAATGTCAGTAACAATGTAGCAGTGTGTGTTGTCTTAACATCTGCCGGTTATCCTCTGACATTTAATACAGGCTATGAGATTAAAGGCCTAGATAATATAAAACAGCATGATGACCTTTTAATTTTCCATGCTGGGACAAAACTTGTGGATGATAAGTATTATACTGATGGTGGTAGGGTGCTGGGATTGACTGTCTTAAGCAATGGTTTATTAAATACTATTAATAAAGTATATCAGTATATTGAAGAAGTTGAATTTGAAGATATGCATTATCGCACAGATATAGGATTTAGTATTTCAGAAATTGCTGAAAAAGAATTAAATTAAACTTCTAGCAATTCAATATATAAAACCATACAAAAGGAGTTCTAATATGTCTGAATATGAAGAAGAATTTGTTGAAGATTTTGTAGAACAATTTGACTATGATTTTGAAAAAATATTTGCTTTTAAAAGTGATAGTTTAAATTTACAGGAACAACTTTCTACTTTAAGGAAAAAAGATTTAAGTGAAATAAGAAAGAATCTCAATGTAGAGGGACTTAGTCAGTTAAATAAAGATGAATTAATAGCAAAACTTGCTGATTTAATTCCAGAATATTTAGCAAAAATTATTCCGTTTTTAGCTAAAACTAATTATCATTTTTTAAATCATGTTATTAACTCTGGTCAAAAAAGCTTTGTCATTGATGCAGAAAAAATCGAGGTAGAGGAATTAGATTTAGCTGCTTTTTTATTTAGTTATGGTATAGCATATCCCGCTTTAGTTGAAGAAGGGCTTTTATTTGTTTTTCCCGATGAAATTTATTCTGTTTTAAAAAAGAGATTAAAAAGTAATACAGTCAAAGAACAAATTGAAATTAATCAAGATTTATTGTTAAAAAGCTGGGCAGTGCTTAATTTTTACGGAGTTATGGAAACACACGCTTTATATAAAAAAATAAAAGAATATAGTGATATTGAGGTTGGAGCAGATCATTTCAATAATGTTTTATATTTAAACTCCAATTATCATAATGTATTACAGGAAACTGATGGAATTATAGCTTTAGATCAAGTAATGGATATTGAATTTATTTATAATGAGCAAATGGCAAGAGATATTGATTATGCTGATATTCCTCAAGCTGATTATGATAAAATAATAGAAAAAGGTTCAATAGTATTTAATTTCGCCCAAAAAAGACTGCAAAAATATCTTGTAAAAAACTATGAACTTGAATCTGAAGAAGCAAAAGCTTTAGTCCATTATATTTCTACTTTAATTCAAAATGGTTTAAAGAAAAGTGTTATTAGTGACGAATTATTTTCAATTATTGGTAGAGATAAGCAGGGTGCTAAAGCAGAAATTGGTCAATTATTAGTAGATATCAATAATCAGTCAAGGCTCTGGTTTTTAAAAGGACATAGACCCAAGGATCTTGTTCAAAACTAAAAGCTTGCATTAGATTTGCTTAGAACATATAATAAAGTTGAGTGATTAACTAATGATTGCCATATAATTACTGCAATGGGGGTTTAAATTATGTTTGATACTATTAGAGCTGATATAAATGCAGTTTTTGAACGTGATCCGGCTGCTAATAATATTTTTGAAGTTTTATTGACCTACTCAGGTCTGCATGTGCTTTTATTTCATCGTTTTTCTCATATTCTTTATAAAATAGGCTTAAGAACCTTACCCCGCTTCATATCTCAACTGGCTCGTTTTCTGACGGGAATTGAAATTCATCCTGGTGCCCAAATAGCTAAAGGGTTTTTTATTGATCATGGGATGGGAGTTGTGATTGGAGAAACTACTGAAATTGGTGAAAATGTTACCCTTTATCAGGGTGTTACACTTGGTGGTACGGGAAAAGAAAAAGGAAAACGGCATCCTACTATCGGTAATAATGTAGTTGTTGGTGCTGGGGCAAAGGTTTTAGGTTCAATTAAAATTAATGACTGTGTTAAAATAGGTGCAGGTTCGGTTGTGCTGACTGATGTTGAAGAAAATGCAACTGTAGTTGGAGTTCCAGGACGAGTTGTAATTAGAGATGGAAAACGTGTCCATCCCGAAAGAGAACTTGAGCATGCAGATTTACCAGATCCTGTGAAAGATCAGTTATTAGAATTAGAGGAAGAGTTCAGAAAGCTTAAAAAGGAAATTTTGGGCAGAAACTCTATTGATAAAACTGATTAAAAAATTAAAGTTCATAATTGCATAATATTATTTTAAAGATTAAAACCCCTTTCCAAAAGCTGGAAGAGGGGTTTGAGTGTTTTATAAATACTAGATTTTAATCAGTTCATAATCCCTTGAACCTAAAGCAAGTTCTTCAGCATACTCTATTTGTCTGATCCCACCATCTGTATCAGGATGAACATATTTAAATTTATTTTCACCTGGTTTTATCTTTTTATCAGCTAGAATTCCAGCTGCATATTGCTCATTATTAACCAAATCCAGGGATGCCTGTTCTAATGCCACTGGATCTTTAGAAGCCAGAATACCTATATCTTTTACTATAGCTCTATCATTCCAGCTCGCACAATCACAATCAGGAGAAACATTATTAACAAAATTTATGTAAGCACATTTATCCTTTTTGTCTTTGACTATACCATAGAAAAATTCTACCATTCTTTCTTCTACACCTTCACTGGTTGATTCCCATTCAATTGTAATTGCATCAGTTGGACAGGTGACCACACATTCTCCACAGCCTATACAGATTTCATGATCAATAGTACTTTCGCTTTCATTAATAGTTATACAATCTTCTGGGCAATATTTAACACACTGCAAACATTTTATACAGTGTTCTTCTTCAATTTCAGGTAACACAGCTGAGTGCATCATCTGTTTGCCTGCTCTACTGCCAAAACCCATTCCGACATTTTTAAATGTACCTCCAAAACCTGTTAGTTCATGACCTTTAAAATGGGCTAAACTAATTAAGGCATCTGCTTCTAGTATTTCTGAACCTACTTTAATTTTAGCAAAATGATTAAGGTTGACTTCTACATCTCTAGAGTTTTTACCTCTCAAACCATCTGCAATAATAACAGGAGCTTGAATTGTAGCATAACTAAATCCATTGGCTACTGCAGTATGTAAATGGTCAACTGAATTTGCTCTTTGCCCAACATAAAGAGTGTTAGCATCAGTTAAAAAAGCTTTGGCACCTTCTTTTTTTATATTTTTTACAATTTCACGGGTAAAAACAGGCCTAATAAAGGCTGTATTGCCTGGCTCCCCAAAATGCTGTTTAACAGCGGTTAAATCATTTTCGTCAAATAATTCGTGAAAGCCTGCTTTATAAAATAATTTACTTAATTTTTTAACTAGACTCTCACTATTTGAATTAGATTCCATATCTGCCATATATACTTTGCTTGCCATAATATAACCCTCCTATTAAATCTTTGCTTAGCTAAAAGATAAACGTTTTCTTAATTATATGACAAAAGTATAATTATAACAAGCAAAAAAATAGCCCTAGAGGTTGGGGGGCCTCCGGGGCTCTTAACAGGGGAAATTCTCTATTTCAATTATCGGATTTAACTAATTAAAAACACCTGTACTTAAATATCTTTCACCTGTATCAGGTGCTATTACAACAATTCGTTTATCATTACTTAATTCTTTAGCTAACCGGAGAGCTGCAGTTATAGCTGCTCCAGATGAAATGCCTACAAAAAGACCTTCCTTTTTAGCTAAAACTTGTGTCATTTCATAAGCTTCTTGATTACTAACTTTTTCGATTCTATCTATAATATCAGTATTTAAAACCTGAGGTATAAAACCTGCTCCCATTCCAGCTATTTTATGTGGTCCGGGTTTTTGACCAGACATCACTGCTGAATCTGTAGGTTCAACTGCTGTTATCTGTACATCTTTAATTCTTTTTTTAAGTATTTCTCCAACACCAGTTACTGTACCACCAGTGCCAACACCAGCTACAAAATGATCTATTCTGCCCTCTGTATCTCTAATTATTTCTAAAGCTGTTGTTTCTCGATGGGCATTGGGATTAGCGTCATTTGTAAATTGAGAAAGAACAACCCCATTTTTTGCGGCAGCAATTGCTTCTGCTTTTTCTATAGATCCTTTCATACCTTTGGCAGCATCTGTCAGAACTAATTCTGCTCCATATGCCTTCAGCATCTGTCTTCTTTCTACACTCATTGAATCAGGCATGGTCAAGATAACTTTATATCCTCTTGCAGCACCGACCATTGCAATACCTATACCTGTGTTTCCACTTGTGGGCTCAACAATTACTCCACCTTTTTTTAGTTGACCTGATTCTTCAGCTTTATCAATCATATTTACTGCTATTCTATCTTTTACACTTCCACCTGGATTAAAACTTTCCAGTTTGACTAAAACTTCTGCTTGATCATCTGTTATTAGATTGTTTAAGCGAACCATTGGTGTATAGCCAATTAATTTAGTAACATCTTTATGAATCATTGTGAGCCTCCTGCTTAAAATTTTATAAAAGTTGAGTACTTTACTTTACTTTATTATAATACAGCATATTCTGGCTGTCAAATATAATTTTAAAAATGTATATGAATTTATGATATAATAAAGAAAAGCAGGAATAAATTAAAAATCAAAGAACTTATATATAAGTAGTTTTGTTGATTGAGGGGGTATATTATGAAAGGATACTCAAGTTTTTTTGCTAAAGTATTTTCAACCATGATAGCCTTATTAGTTGCAGCTTATATACTGCCTGGAATTAGTGTAAGTGGGATTTGGGCTGGCTTTTTTGCTGCTGTAGTTTTAGGCTTTGTGAATGGATTTATTAGACCTATTTTTACAATTTTAACCATACCTTTTACAATATTAACTTTTGGATTATTTCTATTTGTCATAAACGCTATTATGTTGGCTTTAACTTCTGTTTTAGTGCCAGGATTTATTGTTAGTGGTTTCTTTTCAGCTTTTATGGCATCAATTATTATTAGTATTGTATCTAGCTTTTTACACGATTTGATGGAAAAATAGTATCTGAAAATATAAATATAATTTCTTCTACAGAGGGAGGTTCAATTAAAGATGAAAAAGAAAATAGTGATTTCAACTATTTTAATAATGATGTTAATATTTTTTTCAAGTACTGTTATGGCAGATCAGCTCCGCCTACAGAATGGAGAAAATTATAGGGGTGAATTGTTAAACGATAGTTTAAGAATTAGAACTGATTATGCAGAAATCAATATACAGAGCAACTATTTAAATAATATAATTAGAGAAGATGGGAGTTTTGTTTTAAGGGCTGTAGAAAATAATCGTTTTAGAGGTGAGTTGTTAAGTGAATTAAGATTTGAGACTCAAAATGGTGTAATAACTATAAGCAGTGATGAACTTCATTCTCTAGAATTTCGTTCAAGCAGCCGATTTGATAATAATAAGCAGGCTTCTATCACAACTAAAAATAGAGATTTCTTTTTTGCTAATTTAATGAGTGACAGCATTAGTATTCAAACAGCTTTGGGTAGTCCCTTAAATGTTAATTTTAATAATATAATAAGCATTGAATATTTAGAAGATGAAGAATTATATTTAATTAATAGAGAAAATGCCGAGGACATCAAGGCAGAATTTGCCCAGGAAAAACTAATTGTTTGGCCAGCTGCAGGAGAGATCTTTGAACTTGAGCTTAAACATTTACAGAGATTAGTTATTAACTAGAGGATATTGTCAATGCCAAAGATTTTTAGAACACAAAATTCAACTAGTAGAATATATCATAAAAAAGCAGCCTGAGAAGGCTGCTTTTACCTTGTATGCCGAGTGTGATTATCTTTTAGCCAATAAAAGTTTGCTTTTGATTTAAGATACACCAATCAAGATAATCTTTTTGACCTGCTTTGATATTTTCAAGAGTTTTATTTTTAAATTTTCCGTATTTATTATATATTTTTTTAAGTGGAGCTAAATATTTTTTCTCTGCTTGAGGTAGAGAAGACTCAGCCATAGAAATTAATTCTTTAATTAATCTTTCTCTTTCTTTATTTTCTTTATCATTAATAATTTTTGTCTTAAATTCTAAAAACTCTTTTTGATTATACTGCAGTGATAATTTATAGAGTTCCGCTACATTTTTTTTCGGGCAAAATAAACCTTTCAATAAAGCAATAAAAGCAAAATTATAGGGATAGGGTAGAGCATCTGCTGCTCTAATTTCAATATATTTTTTAGTTCTAACATCAGGAAAGGCCATTGAAAGAAAATGTTCTATTTCCTCTTTTTTATCACTTAACATTACTTCTTTTAATAATTTATTGCCGGTAAAAACAAGTTCTCCATCTTTTTTAGCCAATATTGGCGGCATATTAAGCAGATATTTTGCGTAATCACTATAAGCAAATTCTTTTTCAAATATATTATTGATAATTCCTGAGCGATCTGGATCACAGCCATTCCAAATTTTTGCTCTCATACTTGCCTGAGCTGTAATTTCAGATTCAAAAAAAGGAGTATTATCAAAAAGATAATAAATTAGAGGTGTTAAAAAAAAGGCGCTTCTCATCTTTTTTATATAATCTTTTTCATTTACATAATCAATGCTGAGCTGTAAGGAGGCTGTTCCCTTCATCATATTATGAGCGTATTGACCTTTATCTGCAAAATACTTATACATGTATTTATAGCGCTTTTTAGGTAGAAGAGGAATATCTTCAATTGAATCCTTTGGTTGATAGCCAATTGCCAGCAGTTTTTGCTCCCAGTTATCAAGTATAGGGATAATCTCTGCTAAAAAAGAAAGATATATTTTTTCAATAGCCTCAATTTTAGCAAAAGGATTAATGCTAATTTCTAACTGTCCCCCTGGTTCAATAGTAATAGCAGCCTGATTATTATTTAAAGCGACCAAATGCTCACCTTCATAAATAGGCTGCCATTTATTTTTGGCCATTTCTTTTAATAGTTCTTCTATACCCTGGTTTTCATAATAACTTACAGCACTTAAATCTTTATGGACAACAAAATGCTCAAACTCTACTCCTATTTTATGATCTTTTTTATTGCTTTCGGCTTTTTTAAAATAATCAACAAAAGCATCTATTTGCGCCTGGTAATTCATGTTTGACCTCATTTCTTATTATATTTCTTAGCATAAGTTAATTAAATAGCTTATATACATTATTATAAGATAAAGTTAAAAATCCTGCTTTTGACTATAATTTTATAAAACTCTTAGTAATAATTTAAAAAAATTTAGAAAATTATGAAGGTATTTATCAAAGAATGTCGAAATAGCTTATAGTATAATTTTATTTATTTTAAATCACCCTTAGGAGAGGAGTTTTGTTATGAAAAAAGTGGTATTTTTATTGGTTATTTCTCTGATTGTGTTTAGTGGGGTGGCAGCAGCTCAAACTGGTGGAGACTTTGTATTTAGGCTTGGTTATGATATGAGTGGAGAAATGGACATTGATGGAGAGGATTATGATGTAGAAAGCGGTTATTCTTTAACTGCAGAATACAGATTATCAGCAGCCGATAATTTTAGTTATGGGGCAGGAATTACTTATCAATTAGAACGAGATGTTGACATTACTGATGGCCCAGGAGATGTAGGTTTTAATTATACACCAATATATTTACTGGGTGAATATCGAATGGCAGAACAGCCTCTTTATTTTGTTGGCCACTTAGGTTATAATCTATTTTCAATTGATGAAGATGTTGAAAGTGAAAGTGGGGGGCTTTATTATGCCTTAGGTGGGGGAATAGAATTTGAAGATCGCTATCTTTTAGAACTGCTTTATACAGTCAATAACAGCAGCATAGAAGTTGAAAGCGGAAATGGTAATAATGAAATAACACCTGCACAAAATGAGAATGAGTTTGAAGATATAGATCTTAAATACACTAAATTTACAATCTCCTTAGGAATTAAATTTTAAGAGTTGATTTTAAGTTAATAGCCTGTAATTTAAGCCCTTTCTTTAGCAGAGAGGGCTTTTTTGTGCTTGAAAATGGTAAGATTTTGTAATAGAATAGTATTTGTGAAATAATTATAATAAGCTTTAATAATAAAATTATTTAATGATAGGGAGCGGATAGAATGAAGATAACTGTTTCAGGTGCAGGATATGTAGGTTTATCAAATGCAGTGCTTTTAGCGCAAAATCATGAGGTAACAGCAGTAGATATAGTTGAAGAAAAAGTGGAAATGATAAATAGAAAGGAATCTCCAATTGTAGATGCTGAGTTAGAAGACTATTTGAAAAACAAGGAACTTAACTTAACTGCAACAACTGATGCAGTTAAAGCATATCGAGAGGCTGATTTTGTAATTATTGCAACTCCTACTAATTATGATCCCGATCAAAATTATTTTAATACTCGAACAGTTGAAGCTGTTGTTGCTAATGTTTTATCTTTAAATGAAGATGCTGTAATGATTATTAAATCAACAGTTCCTGTTGGTTATACCAAAGAACTGCGCAAAAAATTTGATAGTGAAAACATAATTTTTTCCCCTGAATTTTTAAGGGAAGGCAAAGCACTTTATGATAATCTTTATCCTTCTCGCATTATTATAGGTGAAAAATCAGAGAGAGCAAAAAAGTTTGCTGAGCTGCTCAAAGAAGGTGCAATCAAAGAAGATATCCCAACTTTGTATACTGATTCTACAGAAGCAGAAGCAATTAAACTTTTCGCTAATACATATTTAGCTATGCGTGTTTCTTTTTTTAATGAACTTGATACCTATGCTGAAATCAGAAATTTAGACAGCAGACAAATTATTGAAGGAGTAGGTCTTGACCCTAGGATTGGTGACCATTATAATAATCCTTCTTTTGGTTATGGTGGTTATTGTCTGCCAAAAGATACCAAGCAGCTTTTAGCTAATTATGAAGATGTACCCAATAATATTATGAAGGCTATTGTTGATGCTAATAGGACCAGAAAAGATCATATTGCTGATATGGTCATTCAAATGAAGCCAGAAGTTGTTGGGGTATATAGATTAACCATGAAAAAAGACTCTGATAATTTTAGGCAGTCATCTGTACAGGGAGTTATGAAAAGAATTAAGGCTAAAGGAATAGAAGTAATAGTCTATGAACCGGTTTTAGAAGATGATGATTTTTACCGTTCAAAAGTTATTGAAGACTTAGCTGACTTCAAAGAAAAATCAGATGTAATTGTTGCTAACAGAATGAGTGATGAGCTCAAAGATGTAGAAGATAAGGTTTATACAAGAGATTTATTTAATAATAATTAAATTAACTCAAGTCTTAAAATAGCCCTCAATTATGAGGGCTTTTAAAATTCTATACCAATTGTAGTAATTAGACCTGCATCTGCAAAAGGATGGATTTCCAATTTGTAGGGACCTTTTTCAATTCCAAAGCCAAAGACAAAGCCAGGGAAGGTTCCCATATTATGCATCCAGGTACTGTGCTCTCCACCTTCATCATCATAGCCGTGAATTATTCCATAAGTGAGTTTAGCATTAAACTTAAACCCTCTTCTTTCAAAAAGCGGATAATATCTGCCAGAATAAAAATACCAGGTAGGCTGTCTATAGCTGTTTAAAAAATATGAGATTCCTTTCAACTTCTTATCTTGATAGTGATACTCTATGCCCATCAAATTTTGATGATTATTATGATAATCCCTTGGTGTATAGTGAGTTGTATAAATACTTGTATGGAAATACAGGGAACTATTTTCTTGAGCCATAATCTGTTTGGGCAAAAACAAAGAAAGAAAAATCAAAAACAAAGCCATAATTAATTTTAAAATCATCTAAAAAATAGTCCCTCCTGATTTCTATTTTTGGGGAATCCAAAAGCTGCTTCTAGATCTTGCTAAACTCCCGTCATTAAGCACTAAGCGTCCAGTATAAAAGTCCCAGCCTTCAATTTCAGTCACATAAAAACCTGGGCCAATATCTACTAAATTCAATTCTCTGCTCAAAGGCTCCCGCATAAAAAGTTTAGCCCCATCTCTATACCCTTTTATTGTAACATATTCTCCTTCTTCTGCAAAAGATCCCAGTAGTTCTTTAGATTTGGCATTAAGCAAAATTAAATCATCAACTGTATAAGCAAACCAGGGATAAGTTCTGCTGCCCATTCTACTTTCTAAAACCCCACTTAAACTCTCAATTTCTTCTTCTACAGAAAAAGGATAATCAGGATGTGGATATACATCCACAAACTTATTTCCGTTTCTTTCTAGGCTATTTTCAAACAATTCTTCTATATTGGAGCTTATTATTAGCTCAGAATCAATCTCTTTCTCCTTGTTCGTGAAGCCCCAGGAATGGATCGTGATATTTCCCTCTGCAAAAAGCTCTGCGATATCAGAAGAAATATAGGCTACTTCAGACTTAGAGATTGAATAAGATCCCTGTCTTTTTGTAATCTCTTCTTCTTTAACTCCTTTAAAATTAACTAAGGCTTGATCTGATATGATAATAATATTCAAATTTTCTTTACTATTAGCAAAGGTAGTTGTTAAGGGATAGAATAATTTATCACTTTCAAACTGGAAAAAATTAGCTGGTTGAGCTTCATTTGATTGAGCTGGACCACCAGGTCTAATTGCTATTTCATTTTCACCTAATCTGGGATCAAAATCGATAATTTTTTCTAACTGTTTAGTTCTTAAGTATTCTTCAGCTCTTTTAATCAAATCAAGGCTGGAACTTCTATGTTTTATGTCTAAACTAAAATCATGTAGAGCTGTTTCAAGCTTAAGCTCTTCAGCTGCAGTGATTATTTGTTCACTGCCATTCCAGGCAATTAAAACTTCTGTTTCCGTTTGAGTAATTTGCTGAAAATTATCATTTGGAAAAGGAATTCTTTGCCCAGCAGTTAAAGGTGTTGTTAAGAACAATAAAAAAATTAATGAAAAGAAGATTATTTTTCTCATAATAAACACTCCCTTGTTTTTACTTATAACTATATTTTCGTCATCTTGAGATTAAATCCTGCAAAAAATAATGAAGTCAGTTTAACAGACAAAATTAAAGAGCTAAAATATAATTATAATAGAAAGCAATTTTTAAATAAAAGCTATAAAGTAGAAGAGGTGAAAAGATGGATCTATTTAGTCTAATCGCTCCCGTTTTTGATCTGGCAATGAATCTTTCTGGACATAATAAAGTACTTGTTAAGCTTGGTGAAAAAATCGAAGCAGAAGAGTTAGAAGACATTTTAAAAGCTAATGCACAAAATGAGCCTAAACAATTATTAGATCTAGGTGGAGGAACAGGTGAGTTAGCAAAACATCTACCTGAAGCTGTAGAGATAACAATTGCTGACCCTTCTAAAGCAATGCTCAAAAAAGCAGAAAAAAAAGAATTTGCGCAAAAACTAGATTTAATTTTAGCAGATGGTGCTGATTTACCTTTTTCAGATAATAGTTTTGACTATTTAACTATTTCTGATGCTCTACATCATTTTAGAGAAGTAGAAGCTGCATTATCAGAAGCGAGTCGAGTATTAAAGCCGGGTGGTAAAATATACATTTTAGATTTTAACCCTCAGACTATTTTTGCAAAAATTATTATCTTTTTTGAAAAATTGGCAGGTGAACCGGTTAATTTCTATTTACCTGATAAATTAACAGATTTAATGGCTGAAAATTGTCTTAATTCCAGTTATGAATATCTGAATAAATCACTTTATTTAATTAAAGCCAAAAAATGTTTAGAGGAGTTTTAGATTTTAATGTTTTATTATAATTATTCTAATTATTTCGAATAAAGAATTTTGCCATTATTAAGCTGTGAAATATTTGACAGCTCCTTTGTAAAGTATTATACTTAAAGAGGAAATAAAAATAAGAATTTACCTTATAATAGGAGGGAAAATTATAATGGCAAAACAAATGAAAACCATGGATGGAAACACTGCTGCAGCTCATGTGGCTTATGCATTTACTGATGTGGCAGCAATCTATCCTATCACTCCTTCATCTCCGATGGCTGAACTCGTCGACTCTTGGAGTGCTCATGGTCGTGAAAACATTTTCGGCCAGCAAGTTAAGTTGACAGAAATGCAGTCAGAAGGTGGAGCGTCTGGTGCTGTACATGGTTCACTGGTTGCTGGTGCTTTAACAAGTACTTTTACAGCTTCACAGGGGCTATTACTGATGCTGCCTAATATGTATAAAATCGCTGGGGAATTATTACCTGGTGTTTTTCATGTTAGTGCTCGTACAGTTGCTACTCATGCTCTTTCAATTTTTGGAGATCACTCAGATGTGATGGCTGCCAGACAAACTGGAACAGCTATGTTAGCTTCTGGTAGTGTTCAGGAGGTAATGGATTTAGCAGGGGTTGCTCATTTATCCGCTATCAAATCTAGTTTACCATTTGTTCATTTCTTTGATGGTTTTAGAACTTCTCATGAATATCAAAAAATTGAGGTTTTAGACTATGATGATTTAGCAGATTTAGTTGATCACGGAAAGGTCAGCGAATTTAGACACAGAGCTTTAAATCCCGAACATCCTGTGACAATGGGTACAGCTCAAAACCCAGATATATTCTTCCAGGCTCGTGAAGCAGCAAACCGTTTTTATGATGCTGTTCCTGATATAGTTGAAGAATATATGCAGGAGATTTCAGAGTTAACAGGTAGAGAATATCATCCATTTAATTATGTAGGAGCAGAAGATGCAAAATACGTAATTATTGCAATGGGATCAGTGACAGATACAATCGAAGAGACAGTTAAATATCTGGTTGACAAAGGAGAAAAAGTTGGTTTAATTAAAGTAAGACTTTATCGTCCTTTCTCCGAGAAATACTTCATGAAGGCTCTTCCAGAAACTGCTGAGAAGATTGCTGTACTTGATAGGACCAAAGAACCTGGTGCAGTAGGGGAACCTCTTTATGAAGATGTAAGATCATTATTCTATGATAAAGAAAAAAGACCTGTGATTGTTGGTGGACGTTACGGATTAAGTTCTAAAGATACTACACCTACTCATATCAAAGCAGTTTTTGATAATCTCAGAAAAGATGATCCTAAGAATGCATTCACCTTAGGTATTGAAGATGATGTAACACATACAAATCTTGAACCTCAAGAACATATTAATACTTCTCCAGAAAGTACAGTTCGCTGCAAATTCTGGGGCTTTGGTTCTGATGGAACAGTTGGAGCTAACAAAAATGCGGTTAAGATTATTGGTAATAACACTGATAAATATGCTCAAGCATATTTCTCTTATGACTCCAAAAAATCTGGTGGTGTAACTGTATCTCACTTGAGATTTGGAGATGAACCAATTAAATCTACTTACTTAATTGATGAGGCTGATTATGTAGCCTGTCATAAAGAGTCATATGTTGATAAATTTGATATGGTATCTGATCTTAGAGAAGGTGGCAAATTCTTGCTTAACTGCACCTGGTCTGAAGATGAGTTATCAGAAAAATTGCCGGGTGAAATGAAAAAATATATTGCAGAAAACAATATCGATTTTTATACCATTGATGGTGTGAAGATTGCTCAAGAAGTTGGTTTAGGTGGCAGAATCAACATGGTTATGCAGACTGCCTTCTTTAAACTAGCTGATATTATTCCATTTGATGAAGCTGTAGAATATCTCAAACAAGCTATTGAAGATACCTATGGCCATAAAGGAGAAAAGATTGTGGAAATGAACCATAAAGCTGTTGATAGAGCAGTTGATGCTTTAACTTCAATCGATGTTCCAGCAGAATGGGCTCAAGCCGAATCTGAAGAAGTTGAAGAGGAAGAAGATGTACCTGCATTTGTTAAAAATGTTCTGGAAGTAGTTAACAAACAAAAAGGTGATGATTTACCTGTAAGCACTTTTGTAGGTCGTGAAGATGGTCACTTCCCTCCAGGACTTTCTAAATATGAAAAGCGTGGTATCGCTATCAATGTACCTGACTGGAAAGATGATATATGTATTCAGTGTAACCAGTGTGCTTTAGCATGTCCACATGCTGTAATTAGACCTTTCTTACTTGATGAAGAAGAAGCTGCAAATGCTCCTGAAGGGTTCACAACTTTAGAAGCAAGAGGAAAACAGCTTGAAGGTTTAGAGTACAAAATTCAGGTTAGTCCTTATGATTGTACTGGTTGTGGTGTTTGTGTAGATGTATGTCCAGTTAATGCTTTAGAAATGGAATCATTTGCTAAGATGACAGAACAAGAAGCAGACAATTGGGAATATGCAATTAATGAAGTCTCAATTAAAGATGATCTGATGCCTGCAACTAATATTAAAGGTAGTCAGTTCCAGGAACCACTACTTGAGTTCTCAGGTGCTTGTGCAGGTTGTGGAGAAACAGCCTATGCTAAGCTGGTAACTCAATTATTTGGTGATAGGATGTTAATTGCTAATGCAACAGGTTGTTCTTCAATCTGGGGTGGTTCTGCTCCTGTATCTGTTTACAGCACAAATGAAGAAGGGCATGGACCTGCCTGGGCTAACTCATTATTTGAGGATAATGCTGAATATGGTTATGGTATGTATCTAGCCACAGAGCAGATTAGAGCTAAAATTGCTGATCTTATGGAAGAAGCAATTGAGCTCAACCTAGATGAAGAACTAAATGAATTAATGAAAGAGTTCCTTGATAATATGCAGGATGGTGAAAAAACAAAAGAACTGAAAAAAGAAATGATGCCATTACTTGCTAAATATAGTGATAACGAAGTTATTGCTGAGATTGTAGATCGCAAAGAATTTATTGTGAAAAAATCTCAGTGGATCTTTGGTGGAGATGGCTGGGCTTATGATATCGGTTTTGGTGGTTTAGACCATGTAATAGCTTCTGGTGATGATGTGAATGTCTTGATCTTTGATACAGAAGTTTATTCTAATACCGGTGGTCAGTCCTCAAAAGCTACTCCAACTGCTGCAGCTGCTAAATTTGCTGCTTCAGGTAAGAAGATACAGAAAAAAGATCTGGGTCAAATGGCTATGACTTATGGTTATGTCTATGTTGCTCAAATTTCATTAGGTGCTAATATGAATCAGGCTATTAAAGCTATTGCTGAAGCTGAAGCATATGATGGACCTTCTGTAATCATTGCTTATTCACCATGTATCTCACATGGACTTAAGTGTGGTATGGGCTGTAGTGTGACACAAGAAAAAGATGCTGTTAAATCTGGTTACTGGCATCTATTCCGCTTTAATCCAGAACTTAAAGCAGAAAACAAGAATCCATTTAGTCTGGATTCTAAAGAGCCTTCTGAAGACTTCCGTGATTTCTTATTAAGTGAGGTACGTTTCTCTTCCTTACAACAAACATTCCCAGAAATCGCCGAAGAACTCTTTGCAAGGGCTGAAGAAGCTGCCGAAGAGCGTTATAAATCATATAAACGTCTCGAAGAAGCATATGCTCCAGAAAAAGAAGAAGAGTAAGCTCTTCTTAACAAAATATAGATAGTTGAAAAGACAGCGGTTTCCCGCTGTCTTTTCATACTTAAATAAAGTTAGAATATTATGTTAATAATAATTTGGTGATTTTAAAGTTTTGGGGGAGTATTTGATGAAAGAAAAAGTGATATTATTACATGGCTATTATAAGAAGAAAAATGATATGCAGGTTCTTAAAGAAAATTTAACTAAACTTTCTTATCAAGTGATTTTATTTGAACTGCCCTTAAGCTTTAAAACCATCAAAAAAGCAGGATTAATTTTCAAAAATAAGGTGCAAAAGCTTAAATTAGAACTTGCTGAAGATGAAAAAATAAATTTTGTTGCTCACAGTTCTGGAGGATTGGTCATTAGAAATTATCTAGCAGAGATTGAAGATAAAAGTCATATTAATAGAGTGGTTTTAATTGCTACTCCTAATTGTGGCAGCAGTTTAGCTGTGAAGGGCAAAAAATACCTGCCCTTTTTTACAAAGATATTTAAAACTTTAGATTCTATTGTTCCTACTGAGCTAGCTAAGTTACAATTATCTAAAGGAGATGATATAGAAATTGGTGCTATTGCAGGCACCAAAAATAATCTTTTATTAGGCAAATTGTTAAAAGATGCAAATGACGGCAGAATAGAGGTAGATTCTGTTAAAGCTGATTTTTTAAGTGATTTTATAACCTTACCTTATGGGCACAAAGAAATTCATTATCAGCTTGAAACTGCAGAGGCTGTTGATTGTTTTTTACAAAAGGGAAAATTTAATTGTTAAATAATAATAATTTTTTAGAAGCAGGATAGAGCAAATTTTTCTTGAATTATATAATCATCAGATAGATTATGCAATAAATATTTAATTTTTGCAAAGGTGGGATCAATAGTGCGAAAAGATTCAAAGAGCTCAAAAAAGTTAAAGGATTTGTCTGCAGAAAATAAGAGATTAAAAGCAGAATTGAAAGCCAAAAATGAAGAAATAAAATATTTAAGCTATCATGATGAACTAACAGGGCTATATAATAGAAAATTTGTTTATGAAGAGCTGGAAAGGCTTAAAGAATTAGGTAGTTTTCCGATCAGTGTAATAATTGTTTCTTTGAATAAACTTAAAATGATCAATGAAAATCACGGCCATACTCAGGGTGATAAATATATCAAAAAAGCAGCTGATTTACTGCAAAAGAACTTTAAAGAAGGAGAAATTCTTGCCAGAATTGCGGGAGATGAACTGGCAGTTATTCTAAAAGAAACAGATCAAGAGCAAGCAGATAAAATAGCTGATAAAATAATTAATAGTTTTGCACAGACAAATCAGGATAATAATGAAGAATTTCCCTTAAGTGTTTCCTTAGGTACTTCAACAATGGATGCACGTGAAGCAGAAGTATAGAGGAGGTAGTAATTAGTTATGGTATTAAATTGGTTAAGTTATTTAAAGCTAATTTTAGCTGGAGTACTTGCAGCCTTAATTGGTTATGATAGGGAAAAACAAAATAAAGCAGCTGGGATAAGGACAAATGTAATAGTCTCTGTAATATCTTGCTTGATTATGATTTTATCTATTGAAGTTTCCAAGGTTAATCTTGATTATGGTATAACAGGAGATCCTGCTCGGCTAGCAGCCCAGGTTATTAGTGGGATTGGTTTTCTTGGTGCAGGTACTATAATTAAACAGGAAGATAAAGTAGAAGGTTTAACTACAGCTGCCAGCCTTTGGGGAGTGGCAGGCTTAGGCCTGGCAATTGGTTATGGATTATTTGATATTTCTATAGTAGCAGCTTTAATTATTTTTATTAGTTTAAGAATTGCACCATCAGTTAAAAAAAGATTATAATTTAAAATAAGGAGTGGTCTAAATGAAGTCAATCAGAAAATATCTTTATTTTAATACGGATAAGAGAATGGAATTAATTAATATTACAAATCAGGTTAGAGAGGTTCTTCAGGAAAGTGGAATAAAAGATGGTTTATGTCTTGTTAATGCAATGCATATTACAGCAAGTGTTTTTATTAATGATGATGAAAGTGGTCTCCATCAGGATTATAAAAAATGGTTGGAAGAGTTAGCCCCCCATGAGCCCGTTTCTCAGTATGCACACAATGGATTTGAAGATAATGCAGATGCTCATTTAAAAAGACAGATTATGGGCAGAGAAGTCGTAGTTGCTGTTACAGATGGTGAATTAGATTTTGGCCCCTGGGAGCAGATATTTTATGGAGAATTTGATGGTAAACGCCGTAAAAGAGTACTGGTGAAAATTATTGGTGAGTAAAAATTAATAATTGTTGGTGTTATAGTATTAATATTTGACTTAAAATAACACAGTAAGGAGGTTTTTTGATGGAGAAGAAAAAGCTTTTTTTGCTTATTTTTCTAATAATTTTAATCTCTACAGCGGCTGCGGCAAATTCTGTTGTTAATGATCGGCCAACTATAAAAAATGGAGACCAAATAAAGATGGAAGAAAATGAAGTTTTAAATTTAGAGTTAATTTTATCCGAAAAAGATTATTCAGTGCAAGATCAATTAGAACTTAAAATTGCTGTAATTAATAATAGTGATTCAGAAAGAACTTTAGAATTTAGTTCTGGTCATAAATATAATATTTATATAAAAGATGAAGCAGGAAATAGATTATATTCCTGGGCAGAAGATAAGGCATTTATTCAAGCTTTTCAATATGTAGATATTCCGGCAGATCAAACTCATTATTTTGCAGAAAAGATTGAACTATCTCAATTTGATAAGGGAAATTATATATTAGAAGTAGAGTTATTATCTATAAATTATGAATTTGCTGAGATCGAAAAAGAGTTTGAAATTACAAAATAATTAAGTTTAAGCCGACAAAAATAGCTGCAAAAATCCTTGACTAGATAAAGAAATACTGTTATAATAATTAATGTTGTAATTTAAATGCGCTCGTAGCTCAACTGGATAGAGCGACTGACTACGGATCAGTAGGCTGAGGGTTCGAATCCTTCCGAGCGCGCCATTTAAAATCATTTATATAACAGTAAACTTAAGCATCTCCCAGTGACTAATCACTTGGGAGATTTTTTTATTAAGCTTTTTTTATAAAAATCTTCTTTCTTATTAAATTAAAGGATTTTTGTCAACTTTCTTTAATTAAATAATATACAGACAGAATATAATTATATATTAAGCTAGTCTAGTTTAAGAAAGAAAAATAAAGATTGATAGATTATTTAAAAGGTTTAATTAGATAACAAATGGTCTAAACTGACTGCAGATTATTAGAGTTAGGGTGTGAAGTTCTAATTTTTATTTGGAATATAGTATAAAATAATATCTATTAAATAAGGAGATTATATTAATGTCAGATTACAAAGAATTAAAATACAACAAAAAAAGATATAATTCAATCTACCACAATGCACCTCTACCTTTTATTTCCTGGAATGCAGAAGGGAGAATTATTGATTTAAATCAAAAAGCAGAAGAATTGTTTGGTTGGAAGTTTAATGAAATTAAAAACAAGAAATTTATTTCAACTATAATTGCAGAGAAAGATCGTGAAGAATGGAAAAATTGGAAAAAAGAAGAAATAGAGTCTTTTCCTAATTATCTATTTAGTCAGGCAATTAAAAAAGATGGCTCAAGGGTTGATTGCAGCTGGTATAATAATCTTATTACAGAAAAGGGAAAAGTTAAAGAAGTAATTTCAATAGCAAGACATCGAAAGAATTATGCAAAAAAAGAAATCGACTTCAGTGTTTTGCAAAAAGCCATTAACGAAACTGATAATTGGATTGTTGTAACAGATTCAGATGGGGTAATAAAATATGCAAATACTACTGTAAAAGAAGTAACAGGTTATGACAAAACTGAAATTAATAAAGAAGACCCATCATTATTTAAGTCAGGTAAACATGATGATGAATTTTATAAAAATCTTTGGGAAACCATTAAATCAGGGGAAGTTTTTAATGATGTAATAATTAATAAAAAGAAAAATGGAGAATTGTTTTATTCAGAACAAACTATTACTCCAATTAAAAATAGTCAAGGTGAGATAGTTAATTTCATTTCTGTTGGTAAAGACATAACTCAAAATGAGAAATTGAAGCAAAAAATAGAATATATATCAAATTATGATCTAAAATTTTCTCTGCCAAATCGTAAAGCTATAGTTTCTAAAATCAATGATTTAATTAAACTAGATAAGCTGCAGAAACTTGCAGTTATAGCAATAAATATCAATAAAATAAAACATTTAAATGATCTATATTCATCTGATAAAAACGTAAACTCTTTGATGAATTTAGCGGCAGATTTAATTAACATAAAAGCTGATAATAGAAAAAACAGTGTGAAAATTGATAAAGAGCATTATCTGGCCTATTTGGGTGGAGATAAATTTGCTTTAATAATTGATAATCTCAACTCAATAAATAAAATTCACGAAATAGCAGAAAAAATACTAAATTTATTTGCTGAACCAGTCAACTATAATAATAATTCTTTGATGTTAAATGCAAGTTTAGGTATTTCTATATATCCTGATGATTGTAGAGCTTCTGAAAGTTTGTTATCAAATGCAGAAGTAGCATTAATAAAGAGCAAAAAAAATGATTATGCTTTTTTTGATCGCAAAATGAATTTAGAAATAAAAAGATATAGTCAAATGGAAGCTCAATTAAATCAAGCGATAAAAAATGATGATTTTATAATCTACTATCAACCATATTATTGCGGCCAAAATCATAGTTTATATGGTTTAGAAGCTTTATTGCGGTTTAATACAAAAGATAATAAGTCTATTTCACCCGAAGAATTTATCCCAATTTTAGAAGAATCTAAATTGATCAAAAAAGTTGGTTTAATTGTTATTAAAAAAGTAATAGCTAATTTAAAGAGATGGATTGAGCTCGGCTATCAAGTTGTGCCAATATCGATTAATCTTTCTGCAAAACAATTAGAAGACAGAAAGCATTTAGAAAAAATATATCAAATTATAACAGAAAGTGAAATTAATAATTCTTTGATAAGGTTTGAAATTACTGAGTCAAGTGCTATGGATGATGTAGATCATAATTTAGAAATTATGAGAACAATGAAAGAAAAAGGTTTTGCGATTGCTATAGATGATTTTGGTACCGGTTATTCTTCTTTTAGTTATTTACATAAATTCCCAATAGATTTTTTAAAAATTGATATTTCCTTTATTAGAAATATGACTTTAAACAAAGAAGGTAAAGGTATTGTTGAGGCAATAATTAATCTTGCCCATGTCTTGAAATTGAAAACAATAGCTGAGGGAGTTGAAACCGAAGCAGAGTTAAAACAACTTAATGAGCTGAATAATGATTATGTTCAAGGATATTATTTTAGTAAAGCAATGCCTATAAAAAAAATAGAAAGTTATTTAAAAAGTTTTATTAAATAAAAAAATATAGTCCATTCAATTGAATGGACTATATTATCATTACTACTAAGGGATGTTATTATTAAATTATTGATTTTTATTAATCTACCAGCATTGATCTAAGAAACCATAGATCTTTGCTGTAGCCAGCTACATGCTCCTCAAACTCTCCAACTACTTTAAAATCTCCATCTTCATCAGCATCATTTCTGATTTCTGTTGCTAAAGCTTTCATTTCTTTAAGATCAGCTGCAACGATTTCTAGTACTTCCTGGCAGCCAAATACTTTAGCGTCTAATTCTTCGATTGTTGCATTTTCAAGATAGTCAGTCATTTTTACTAAAGGCATTTCAGCTTTCATTTTCATTAGTTCAGCTACTTCGTCAAATTTTTCGAAGAAATCATCATATAAACCTTCTGTGTATTCATGAACCTGGACAAAACGCTTGCCTTCAACATTCCAGTGTAAATTGTGAAGTTTTGTATTCAACACAGCAAGATTTGATAAGTAAGTTTGCATTTTTTCATAATTTTTCATTTTTTTAACCCCCATATTTTTTAATCAACTTTACTAAGAAAAATTCTTATTAAGAATCATTCTTATTAACTCTATAAATATAATACAATATATATGCTTGTTTGTCAAGTTTATAAGCAAATTATTTTTTAAAAATTTTAATAAACTTTGAAAGATGAACTTTTAAAAAAATAAAAAAGAAATGATAATAACAATCATTTTAAACAACAGCTAAAAAAGTTATAAAAATCACACAATAACTTAATTTTTTGTGTAAAAAGACAAAATAAAGTGTTATATTTCATATTTTTATATAATTTATTTTCTCAATATTATAGTTATAATATACTTAACAATAAAGATTGTGAAAAAAAAGACAATACAAAACTCTAGGGGAGGCAAAAACAAAGTGCAAAAGAAAACGATAATTGTTTTAGTAGTAGCTGTTTTAATTCTTGGTGGAGGCTTATTTTATGAATCAACTCTTTATACTGATTTAGATATTGATATGGAAGGTTATGTTCCGATTGAAGAAAGAGGATATGAAAGTACGGATTCATTAATTAGTGCGATGGAGCTTAATGAAATCAAAGATCGTGATGATGTAGCAGTAATTGATTTCAGAAGAGCTGATGCTTATGCTATGGGTCATATTCCTGGTGCGATTCAGGTTTGGAGATCAGATGTAACCGATCCAGATCATGAATATGCTGGTATGAGAATTTCTCATGAAGGCTTAGCAAATTGGCTGGGTGAAAATGGAATTAGCAATGATGATACTGTAGTTGTTTATACTTCAGGTGGTGGTCATGATGCGGCAAGAATGTGGTGGATGATGACCATGTTAGGGCATGAAGATGTTAGATTATTAGATGGTCAATTAGATTTCTGGCGTGCACTTGATTATGATATTGCTCTTTCAAGTCCTGGTAGAGATGCTGTAGAATATGAGATGGGTGAAGTTGATGAATCCTGGCTTGTTACAGCTGATGATATGCTAGCTGCAATTGATGATGAAAATATAAATATTGTAGATACTCGTAATAATGATGAGTATACTGGAGCAATGCAGAGGAATCCAGCTGAAAGAGCAGGAAGAATTCCTACTCCAATCTGGATAGAGTGGACAGAAAATCTTAACGAAGATAACTTGATCAAAACAGCTGATGAATTAAGAGATATTTATGAAGCAGAAGGAGTAACTCCAGATAAAGCTGCTTATAATTATTGTCAGTCAGGTGTTCGTTCTTCTCATACAACATTTGTCTTAAGTCAGTTATTAGGTTATGAAGATGTTGCTAATTATGATGGCTCCTGGATTGAGTGGAGTGCTAGAGAAGATCTTCCTATTGAATCAGATCAATAAATTTGATTGAAATATAAAGTTAAATAATTATAAAAGAGCATTTGTTCTTCCGGATTAAATATATCCAACTTATGAGGATATAAAATCAGGGAAGAATAAATGCTCTCTTCTTTTAATTTTTGCAAATCTCCTTCTTTACTTTCCCTGCAGGGTTATTTAAATAAATAGTAGAGAAGTAAATTAATGCATGATATAATAAGCACTAAAGGAGGGAATTTGCATTGAATAGAGAAGAAAAAATATTGTCTTTACAGCAGAAATATCAAAAGATTTTACTAAATGATGGTGGTTTACAAACTCTATGTAATGCTCTGATTGAAGAAGTTGATAATCCTGTATTTTTATTAGACAAATATCAGGATGATACTATATATATTACCAAAGCTCTTAAAGCTGATAAAGAATTTTATAATTATTTAGAAGAAAAAGAGATTAAAGCAAGTGAAGAAATATTTTGTGAATATGATATTTTGATCAAAAGAGTGATTTATGATTGGCAGGGCAAAGAAGTAAGAGAGGTTCAGGTTAAATTGAGCCATAATGAGGAAACACTTGGTTTTTTAGTTATTTTAGAAGAAAATAAATTAGAAAAAGATGCCTGTATAGCTATTTTACAGGCTGCTTATGCCTTTTCTTTAAAACTTCATCAAAATTATATTGTCCAGCGCCTTGCTCAAAAATGTAATAGTGAATTAATAGAAGATTTGGTAGGGGGAAGGGTTAAATCAAAAGAAGAATTAATTAAAAGAGGTGAACTTGCTGGTTGGGATTTGAGTTTGCCCTATCAATTATATACTTTAAGAATTGATTTCTCGAAAATATATTCTGAAAACAATAAAGGAACTACACTTTATTATTATGAACTCGAAGAACAGATTATTAGATATTTGCATCGGATTATTAGAACCCATATTAAAGAAAAATATATTATTTTTTCTTATGAGAAAGATATAGTTTTATTGATAAATTATATATCTAAGACAGAAAAACTAAAAAAAGATATAGAGTTAATTTATAATAAAATCCAAAAAGCCTTTTAAAAAATTGATATAATGGCTGCTGGAGGTTTATATTCTACAGACTGTAGAGAAATAGCAGATAGTTTTAAAAAAGCAATTTATACACTCGATTTTTTAGAAAATACTGAGCAGGAAAAAAATATAGTTTTTTATGAAGAACTTGGAGTTTTAAGATTGCTTTGGAATATTGATAAAAAGGAATTGTTTAATTTTGCGAATGAATATTTAAATGAATTGATAAAGTACTCTCGTGAAAAAGATAATGAATGGTTAGAAACACTCGAGGTTTTCCTAGAAGAAGATGGGGATATTAATATATCTTCTGAGCGATTAAGCATTCATCCTAATACTATGCGTTATAGAATAAAACAAATTCAAGAAATACTTGGACTTGATTTTGATAGTTTTGATGATAAATTAAATTTAACTATTGCTTATAAAATATATAAATTTATTATAAGTAGCGAAAAATTTAATTATCATATTGAGGGGAATAAATAAATGAAACGGCAGGAGTTCAGACAAAAAAGTAATTGGCAGCTGATCTTTGCTTTAATTATTATAATTTTTTCTATCTATATTTATTTATATTTAAATAATAGTGTAGAAATCAATCTCGCTACAAGCTGGGCTTTTGGTCTAATAGTTGGTTTTATTTTGCAGCGTTCTAGAATATGTTTTACTGCTGCATTAAGAGATCCTTTTTTGTTCGGATTAACAAAACTAAGTAGAGCCTTAATATTATCTACTATTATTATAACTATTGGCTTTGCCTATATACAGTATCAACAGCAGCTTGGTGGTTTGCCGATAGAAGGCAAATTTGTTCCCTTAGGATGGCATATCCCTATAGGAGCTTTTATTTTTGGCCTGGGAGCTGCAGTAAGTGGTGGTTGTGCTTCAGGGACTCTGATCAGACTTGGAGAGGGTTACAAATTGCAGTGGATAGTTATAGTTGGTTTTATTGCTGGCTCTGTACATGGCAGTTATGATGCCTCTTTCTGGTATCAATTAATTAGAAGTCAAAAAAGCACTCATTTACCTCAACTTTTGGGTTGGGGAAATGCTTTAGCTTTACAAATAATATTTTTGCTTTTATTATATTTGCTCAGCTATTGGTGGGAAAAGCATAAATTTTAAGTAGAAGAGGAGGAATTATGTAAAGTGGATAAATACTTAGATTGTACGGGGGAGCCGTGTCCTCTTCCTTTAATAAAAACAGAAAAAGAAATGAATAAATTAAAAATTGGTGATAAGTTATTTATAGAATTAGATCATACCTGTTCAATGACTAATATTCCAGAATGGGCTCGCAAAAAAAACTATGAAGTTGAAACTGAAGAGGTGGATTTTGGTGAATGGCAAATCACTATTACAAAAACTAACTGAAAAAAGAGTAAGCACATGGAATATATTATTTAAGAAGCCTTGGCCCTATTGGTTTGGTGGAGTACTGCTTGCTGTTGTTAATATTATATATTTTGCTATTTCAGGTGAAATTTGGTCAATCACAAGTGGCTTTGCAAGATTGGGAGCCTGGATAATATCTTTGTTTGGAGTCAATGTTGAGACTTGGGAAGCCTGGCAGTACTACCAATATAATCTACCGTGGCTTGATAATAATAGTTGGTCAAATTTGGGCATAATTATTGGAGCTTTAATTGCCATTCTTTTAGCAGGACAGTTTAAATTAAAAAAAATTAAGAACAAAAAACAAATTATCACAGTCCTGATTGGTGGTTGGTTAATGGGTTATGGAGCTCGAATAGCTATTGGCTGTAATATTGGTGGTTTGTACACTGCACTGGCCTCTTTAGCTTTAAATGGATGGCTTTATCTTCCCTTTATAATTTTAGGAATCTATTTTGGGAGTAAAGTATTAATCAAATTAATAAATTATTAATCTTTTGTATATAAATACAAAAAAATACTTTCTTTTTATATATATATTATAAAGACAAAGTATAACTCAGGGTCTATAATTATATATAGATTATAATATTTTTTTAATTTTAATTGTGAAAAGTATATCATACACTAATAAGGAGGTCATTTAGTGCAGTTAACAGAAAAAGTGCTTAATGAAATGAATGAAGTTATTGATGATTGTTTGGCAGATGAACCACCATATTGTCAAGCGAGATGTCCATTGGATATTGATGTCCAGGGTTATATTACTTTAATAAGAGATGGCAAATACAAAGAGGCTATTAGACTTATTAGAGAGAAAACTATTTTTCCTGGTGTTTTAGGGAGAGTTTGTGCTCACCCTTGTGAAGAAGAGTGCAAAAGAGGAGAGCTTGAAGAGGCTCTTTCAATTAAGAATTTAAAACGTTTTGCTGCTGATATGGCAGATGATCCTGCAGACTGGGATTTAAGTCGTAAAGCAGAAACCGGTAAAAAAGTTGCAGTTATTGGTGCTGGTCCTTCAGGAGCAGTTGCAGCTTATCATTTACAAAAAGAAGGACATCAGGTAAGTATTTATGAAAAACTTCCCGAGGTAGGAGGAATGCTTAGATTTGGTATTCCAGCTTATCGTTTACCTCATGATATTATTGATTATGAATATAGTATTTTAGATAAACTTGGTGTAGAGACTCATCTCAATACCGAAGTTGGCAAAGATATTGAATTTGCTCAACTAAAAGAAGATTTTGATGCAGTTTATGTTGCAGCAGGTGCTCATAAGGGTATTATGATACCTATAGATGGAGCAGATCTAGATGGTGTATTAATTGGTGCTGACTTTTTACGTGATGCTGCTTTAGGTAATGAAGTAGAAATGGGTAAAAAGATAGTAGTAATTGGTGGTGGAAATGTTGCAATGGATGTTGCCCGGACTGCCTGGAGACTAGGAGCAGAAGAAATAAATGTTGCATGTCTGGAAAGTGGTAATCAAATACCTGCTCACTCCTGGGAAATAGAAGATGCAGAAGAAGAAGGAATAATAATGAACCCTGGTTGGGGACCAAAAGAGATCATGGGTGAAGATAAAGTTGAGGGAATTAGCTTCAAAAAATGTGAACAAGTTTTTGATAATGAAGGTAATTTCAATCCTGCCTACTGTGAAGAAACTATAAGAGAACTTGAAGCAGATACAGTAATATTTGCTATAGGACAGAGAGCAGAAGATTCTTTTGTTGAAGCTGAAGATGTTGAGCTTAATGAGACTGATGAGATAACCCTACAGTCAGAAACTGAAAATGTTTTTGTTGGTGGAGATTGTAAAGGAACTCCTCTTTTAGCTGTTGAAGCAATGTCTCATGGTAGAAAAGCTGCAATTTCTATTGATAGATATTTAAAAGACGAAGATTTATTTGAAAATCGCGAAAATGAAGGTGCTTATGAGAGCAAGCTAGAAAAAGAAATTGATCCAGAAGAGCCTGTCAGACGCAGAGTAGATATGCGCATGATTGATGTAGAAGAAAGAAAAAATAATTTTGATGAGGTAGAATTAGGATTTAATATTGCTGAGGCTAAAGGTGAAGCACTCCGTTGTTTAGAGTGTGAATGTAAAGAATGTATTAAAGACTGTTTGATGTTAGAAAAATATTGTGACTCACCAAAAGCTTTATTCCAGGAAGTTAAGGATGTAGGAATAGATCCTTTAGTATATTATTCTTGTAATATGTGTAGTCAATGTACTTTGGTTTGTCCTAAGGAATTTGAGCTAAAAGATCGTTTTATGGATTTAAGAAAACTGGCCGTTAAAGAAAATAATGGTGAATCACCTATTAAAGGCCATAAGGCTATTAAATGGCATCAAAGATTAGGATTTTCTAAATTCTTTACAACTAGTCAACCGGCTTCTGATAAAGAGGAGGACTCTAAATAATGAAAGCAAAAACTAAAACAAAAAGGGTATTTATTCCAGGTTGTAGTTTATCTTCATATAATCCTGAATTAGTAGAAAAAACAATAAAATATCTAAAAAATAAATTACCTGGTACTGGTGCAATTTTAAAATGCTGTGGTAAACCAACTAAAGCATTAGGCCAATATGATGAGTTCAAAGAACGTTATGCAGGCTTACAAAAAGAAATTGATGCATTAGGTGCTGATGAAATTATTGTTGCCTGTCAGTCATGTTATTTAACAATGTCTGCTAGTAGTCCAGAACAGAATGTTCGTTCTCTTTGGGCTCTAATGCCTGAAATCGGTATGCCAGAAGGAACTGTAGGTAAGGCGAAAGATAGTGATATAACATTTGGTGTTCATGACTCTTGTTCTACAAGAGATAGAGATGATATTCATGAAGGTATTCGTTGGATTATTGAGCAGCTTGGATATAATACAGAAGAACCACCTCACACTAAGGGAGACACCAGGTGCTGTGGTTTTGGAGGAATGGTTGTTCCGGCAAATCCAGATTTAGCTCAACAAATCATGGAAAAAAGGACAGATGAATTTGAAACTGACTATTTGGTAACTTATTGTGCTGCTTGTAGAGCTTCAATGTATAAAGGCGGTAAAAAAGCAGTCCATATTTTAGATTTGATATTTGGGGATGTATGGACTTCTGAATCTGATTTTCCTGATTTAGAAGGTTCGGTAGCTAGTTGGGTAAATCGCTATAAAACTAAGAAGAAAATTCAAGAAGTATTATCCTAAAGGGGGAAATTTAAAGAAATGGCAGAAGAAAAGAAGAAAAACAAGAAGAAACTTATAATTACTGTAGCTGTAGTAGCTGTAGCAGCTTTTGTAATCCATTATTTTGGTTTAGCAGACTATATTAGTCGTGACAATCTTAATTTATTGCAGGATTGGGTACAGGGCTTTGGAGTAATGGCTCCATTAATTTATATAGGACTGTGGATAGCAGCCTGTATATTCTTTTTACCAGGACTACCAGTTGCAATTTTAGGTGGGCTTGTATTTGAACCACTACCTGCAATTATTTATGCTTCATTAGGTTCAACCCTTGGAGCAACAGCTGCATTTTTGATTGGTCGTTATGCAGCTAGAGATTTAGTTGAGGGTTGGAAAGAAAAAAATGAACATGTGAAAAAGATAGATGATGGAGTAAGAAAAAATGGTTGGAGAATGCTGCTTTTAACAAGATCAGTACCTGTCTTTCCATTTAATCTTCAGAACTATGTTTATGGTTTAACAGATATCAGTTTACCACTATATTTCTTTGTTTCCTGGGTTACTATGATACCAGGTACAACCGCGTATATTTTAATGGCTTCTGCACTGGCTAGAGGAGAAAGTCCTATGCAGATATTAATGTATATTGCTATTGCTGGTGTATTAATTGTATTGATATCATTAATTCCTAAATTCCTTAACAAGTCTGATATGGTTGAGGATGTAGAAGTAGAGGCAAATGAAAATAAAACTAAGTAAAAAATAATAATTGATTTATTTTAGTAAAATAAAAATATTGTATAAAAACATTAATGGGACTATTGAACTTATATATAGTCCTATTAATGTGTTTTTTATACTAAAGGAGAAAATTATTATGAATAAAAAGAAGATGTTAATCTTGCTCTTTGTTTTAATTATATCTACTTTTATTTTAAGTGCTTGTGGTGGGGATAGTGCTCAAGAGGAAATAAATTTATTAGATAGTGATTGGGAAAGTATAGAAGAGCTAGCTCAAGGCCAGGAATTAAATTTTTATATGTGGGGTGGAGATGAAAGAATTAATCAGTGGGTAGATAATTATGCAGCGCAAAGATTAAAAGAACTTTATGATATAGAATTAAATAGAGTTCCAATGGGTCCAAATGATTATTTAAACCAACTACTTGCTGAAAAACAGGCTGATCGAGACCCAGGAAGTATAGATTTGCTGTGGATCAATGGCGAGAACTTTATAACTGCTATGAATAATGATCTTTTATTTGGTCCTTTTGTAGATCAAATTCCAAATTATCATAAGTACATGGATACTGATTCTTATGAAATAACTAGAGATTTTGGTTATCCAACTGATGGCTATGAAATACCATGGGGTAAAGCTCAATTTACATTTATTTATGATAAGGCTAGAACAGAAAATCCACCTTATACTTTTGCAGAATTTGAAAATTGGATTAAAGATAATCCAGGTCAGTTCACTTATCCAGCCCCCCCTAATTTTACAGGTAGTGTGTTTTTAAGACATATTATTTATGAAGTTACTGGTGGCCATGAACAATATCAAAATATTGAAAGTGAAAGTGAATTAAGAGAAAAAATAAGACCTGCCATGGAGTATTTAAGAGATTTAAAACCCTATTTGTGGAGAGAAGGGGAGACATATCCAGCTACTACAGCTCAGCTTAATAATATGTTTGTAGATGGTGAGTTAATGGCTACAATGGCTTATAGTACTGTATTAGCTTCAGGTGAAATTGAATCAGGCAATTTCCCGGCAACAGTAAGGACTTTTGTTTTGGAAAATGGGACTATTGCAAACACCCATTTTTTAGCTATTCCATTCAACGCTCCTAATAAAGCTGCAGCAATGGTTGGAGCAAACTTTTTAACTAGTTTTGAAGCACAGTTAGAAAAATTTGATCCACAAAAGTGGGGAGATCTTCCAGTGTTTAGTTATGAAAAACTAAGTGAAGAAGAACAGCAGCAGGTAGATAATATTGACTTAGGAGTGGCAACATTAGAACAAGAAGTTCTTGATAGTCATAGCTTGCCGGAGATGCCTGCTGAATTTATCCCAATAATTGAAGAAGAATGGGAAAAAATAATTGGGCAATAAATAAATTCACAAATTAGATTATAGGAGATAATAAAGATGGATGATAAATATGAAATTTTAAAACCATATATCTTACTGCTGCCAGCTTTAATTGTTTTAATTGTATTATTTTTGGGAGGTTTAGTTAGTGCTATAGCACAAAGTTTAGGTTACTTTCCACTAATTGGACTAGAAGAATTTACTTTGAATTATTTTGTCGAGGTTTTGACAGATGCCCAATTTTTGGCAGCGCTGAGGTTTAGTATCTATATTTCTTTATTATCTTCCTTATTATCTGTAATTTTAGGTGTTTTTCTTGCTTATCAATTACTAAAATTAGCTGATGATAATTCTTTTATTTCGGCAATTTACAAATTGCCGATTATTGTACCATATTTAGCAGCTACTTTAATGGTTTTTTTGATTTTTTCTCAAAGTGGAATATTGTCAAGAATACTCTACAACTTAAATATTATTGATAATATGAATCTTTTCCCCAAAATGGTTTTTGATAATAATGGGATTGGCATTATTTTGACTTATTTTTGGAAACAACTGCCTTTTGTAACTCTGGTAGTTTTAACAGTATTAAAAAACATTAACACTTCCTGGGAAGAAGTAGCATCTAATTTGGGAGCTAATGGATGGCAGATATTTTGGAATATTTATTTTCCAATTTCCTTACCAAGTATATCCTCTGCATTTGTAATAATATTTGCCTTTTCCTTTGGTGCTTATGAAGTACCATATTTATTAGGGCCGACTTTCCCCCGAGCTCTGCCGGTTCTGGCATTTCAAAGATATAATAGTTTAGATCTAAGTCAAAGACCATATGCCATGGTAATAGCAGTAACTTTAGCTGCAATTTCATTTGTATTAATGCTTATCTATAAAAAATTAATTAAAATATCAAAGCTATAAATATGAGGTGTAAAAATGATTGATTCAAAAGGACGCAAATTTTTAGATCCAGCTATTAATAAGACTGCTGATCTTTTAATTACTTTTAATTTGACTGCAAATCAGGTAAGTTGGCTAGCTTTTATTTTTGGTTTTTTAGCAGCTGTTTTAGTTTATTTCAATGTTTTGTTGCTGGGTGTTATATTTTTGTGGTTTTCAGGTTTTTTAGATTCTGTTGATGGTGCAATTGCTCGCAAAAATGACAATGCAAGTGCCTGGGGAACAGTTTTAGATATAACTTTTGATAGAATTGTAGAAGTAGTAATGGTAATTGCCTTAGCATTAAATTATCCAGCTGCTAACTTTGCAATGATACTACTGTTAGGAAGTATAATTTTATCGATGACGGTTTTTTTAACAGTTGGGAGTGTATCAAAAAGAAAAGGTATCAAATCATTTTATTATCAGGCAGGTTTTGCCGAAAGAACAGAGGGATTCATTTTTTTAACTCTTATGATTTTATTCCCTTCGCAATTACTTATCATAACTCTTTTGTTTGCAGCAGCTATAACTTTTACTGCTGGTCAAAGATTAATGGAAGCCAAAAGAATTTTAAATAAAATTTAAGGACTGGAGTATTAAGATGTCCCAAAGAAATAGTGAAAAAATCACAAAAATAATTCAGAATCACAAATTAAGGCGATTTTTATTATATTCAATAATATTAATCATGATTTTGCCATTGCTTTATCTCTTGATTTGGTCATTTGCAAGAAGATGGCCCTGGCCTTATTTACTACCTGAAGAATTTAGTTTAGATTCATGGAGATATTTTTTTAATCCTAGCAGTGGTGCCTTAGCAGCTTTATCTTTAAGTTTTTTCATTTCTTTAGCAGTTACTTTTTTAGCTTTATGTATCAGCATACCAGCAGGTAAAGCTTTAGGACTATATAACTTTAAAGGAAAAAAGATTATTAATAGCCTGGTTTTAGCACCGATTATTATACCACCTTTAGCTGTGACTATGGGTATCCACATTAATTTTATAAGATTGGGTTTAGCTGGGAGGGTAATAGGTGTAATTCTGGTTCACTTAATTCCGACCATTCCTTATTCAATCAAAATTTTGACTGATGTTTTTGCTGTATTAGGTGATAAAATAGAAGAACAGGCTAGAGTTTTAGGTGCTAACAGCTGGCAGAGATTTTTTTATATTACCTTACCTTTAATTAAATCAGGAATTTTATCGGCTGGAACCATGGTTTTTATAGTATCTTTTAGCCAATATTTCTTAACCTTTTTAATGGGTGGTGGGAGAGTAGTAACTTTTCCAATGATTTTGTTTCCATTAATAGAAACCGGAAATAGACCCTTAGCTGCAGTATATAGTTGGGTCTTTATATTAGCTGCTTTAGCTTTCACTATAATAATAGAACGGATATTTAAAAATAAAGAATTATCCAAAGAATACCTTCAATTATAAATTGAAATCAACAGGAGAAATAAGCATGAAAAAAATAGAACTAGTAAATATAAGCAAAAAATTTGATAATGATTTAATTTTAGATAAAATTAATTTAAATGTAGAAGCAGGAGAACTTGTCGCTTTATTGGGGCCTTCTGGTTGTGGTAAAACTACCACTTTGAAATTAATTGCTGGTCTTTTGGGACCTGATCAAGGTGATATTTTATTTGGAGAAAAGAGTGTATTAAATACCAAGGTAGAAAAAAGATCCTCTGTATTAGTTTTTCAGGATTATTTACTATTTCCCCACATGACAGTTAGAGATAATATTGCTTTTGGTTTAAAAATGAGAGGGGTGTCTAAAGCAAAAAGAGAAGCAAAGGCAGAAAGTTTATTGGAGATGGTTGATCTGCCCGGTTACAGCCATTATTACCCTCATGAAATATCCGGGGGGCAAAAACAGCGTGTTTCTTTAGCCAGAGCTTTAGCTATTGATCCCGAGGTTCTTTTATTAGATGAACCACTATCAAATCTAGATTATAATTTGAGAGAAGATATGCAGAATTTAATTTTGGAACTGCATAATAAGAATGACATGACAACAATTTTTGTAACCCATGACCATGAAGAAGCAATGCTTTTATCAGATAAAATAGCTATAATGAATAAAGGAAAAGTTGAGCAGTACGGAAGTGGAGAAGAGATTTACAAAAAGCCAGTCAATAAGTTTGTAGCTGATTTTTTTGGGACTGCAAATTATATTAAGGGTAGGATTGAAAAAGGATCTTTTTACTTTAATTCTACAAAAATACCTTTAAAAAATCAGTTTAATGAGCTCAATAAGAATGAGATAAATACAGCCATGATAAGACCTGAAAACATTGAAATAAATAGCAAAGTAAAAAATGGAATCAATTTAAAAGCCGAAATTATTGAGAGAAAATTTATAGGAGGAAAACTCAATTACAGATTTAAACTTAAAAATGGTCATGAATTGGTTGCCTCTACCTTTATAGAAGACCATAATATTTTAAATGAAGAATGTAATCTCTCGGTTAAATTCGAAAACATTTGGTTTATGGCTCTATAATAGTATTTTTAATCAGCTTTTTGCAGGTAATATAAAGCTTGAGTATAAAATTTCAAAACATTTTCTTTATCAGTATAAAGTAAATTGAGATTTAAATTTGTAAATGTTTCTTGCCATTCTTTATCTGTTTTATTGCTGTGGGGATGGCCAATAAATTCGAAATTAAATAAGCTATCAGTATAATAAGTTAAATACTTTTGCAGTGGATTTGTATAAACATCTTCAATTATTATTAATTTTTCAGAGACCCTGAGAGCTTCTTTTAAGACAATTTCTGGTTTAGGTATATGATGGAGAACAGTCAACAATAATACTGTATCAAAACTGTTATCAGCAAAAGGAAGATTTTTCCCGTCATAGATCAAGGGTTTAATTTGATCAGTTAAACTTAAATCCTTAACATCTACAGGAGTGACATTATAGCCTTCCTCTTTTAAGAGCAGGCTAAGTGCACATTTACCTGCTCCCAAATCAAGGATCTTTTCATCTTTATTTAAAAAACGATTTATTCTTTTGAATTTATCTTCAGCCCAACTCATACTAATTTTATTAAAAACGAAGTTTTTTATTCTGTTATTTTTTTGGATTAATTTCATTTTTAGCCACCTTTATATAATATATAATTCATTTAAAATTATATATTATCTGAATAAAAATAACAAGCAAGATAATATCGGTAGATCTTAGCTAATTATTTAAGTAATTTTTTGACAAAATATTTATGGACACTTAAATCATTAGTTAATTCAGGATGAAAAGAAGTAGCTAAAACACCGATTTCTATAGTCAAAATTACCAACCCCTGTGTGACATTTTTTCCTCTTCGGTTAAACCTTTTATATCAAGTCCAGACATTGCCTTACCTAAATCCTCTGAAATACTGGCTAATATTTTTGGATCTTGATAATGAGTAACTGCTTCAACAATAGCTTCTGCTCTTTTTTCTGGATTGCCGGAGCGGAAGATTCCTGAACCAACAAAAATACCATCACAGCCTAGCTGCATCATTAATGCTGCATCAGCTGGAGTAGCTATTCCACCTGCAGCAAAATTAACGACCGGTAATTTTCTATTTTCATTTACATATTTAATTAAATCATAGGGAGCTCCCATTTCTTTAGCTGCTGTCATTAATTCTTCACTTTCCATTAATGATAGTTCTTTTATTTCTCTAATAATTGTTCTAATATGACGAACTGCTTCTACTACATTACCAGTACCAGCTTCACCTTTTGTTCTAATCATTGCTGCTCCTTCACCAATTCTTCTTAGAGCTTCTCCTAAATTTCTAGCCCCACAAACAAAGGGGATTTTAAATTTATCTTTGTCAATATGATATTTTTCATCAGCTGGAGTAAGGACTTCACTTTCATCAATAAAATCAATAGCAAGTGCTTCTAAAATTTGTGCTTCAACTAAGTGACCAATTCTAACTTTAGCCATTACAGGAATAGATACAGAACTTACTATTTCTTTAATCATTTTTGGATCTGACATTCTAGCAATACCACCATCTTGTCTGATATCAGATGGAACTTTTTCTAAGGCCATCACCGCAACAGCACCTGCATTTTCAGCAATTTTAGCCTCCTCACTGTTTGTAACATCCATTATAACTCCGCCTTTTAACATTTGAGCTAAATTTTTATTAAGCCTATAGGTATTTTCCATAACAAAACACTCCTCATTTTAATTGATTTAAATATATTGTAATGATACAATACTAATATAAAGTATAAAAATATATTTTAATTAATACAATTATAAATATTATAATACAATATGTCAATACTCAATACAAAATTAATTAAATTTAAGATTGTAATAATACAATTATAGGGGTGATTAATATCTTTGCAATGAATCTAAATAAGGAAAATAGTAAAGCTCTTTATTTACAAATTTTTCAGCTTTTAAAAGAGCAGATCAAAAATGAACTAAAAAGTGATGATAAACTACCACCAATAAGAAAGTTAGCTGAAGATTTAAATGTCAATCCAGCAACAGTTGCTCGTGCTTATAATATTTTGGAGGAAGAGGGGTTGATATATAAAAAGGTAGGTAGGGGTAGTTTTGTGGCACCAAAATATTCTGAGCAAAGTTCTATTTCAGAAAAAAATAAATCTATGTTAAAACATGGGCAGATAGATTTATCAGAAAATATTAATTTTGCTAGTGCAGTACCAAGTACAGATCTTTTTCCAGTAGCTGACTTTAAATATGCAATTAATCAGGTTTTAGATCGTGATCAGGGAGAAGCTTTTACTTATCAAAAAAGTCAGGGCTATTTAGGTCTACGCAATTCAATTAGAGGATATTTTAAAGAGGATGGAATTAATACAGACTTAAAACAAATTCAGATCGTTTCGGGTGCTCAACAGGCTATTGACATCATGGCTAAGACTTTAATAGAATATGGTGATAAAGTAGTGGTAGAAGACCCTACTTATTTTGGTGCATTACAGGCTTTTCGATCAAGGCGAGCTAATATAAAAGCTATTGAAATGCATAAAGATGGTCTTAATTTAGATAAGTTTGAAGATTATTTGAAAAATAATAAAATTAAATTTTTATTTACAATGCAAAATTTTCATAATCCAACTGGAATTAATTGGAGTAAAGATAAGCAGCTGCGTTTATTAGAACTTGCTGATAAATATAATTTTTATATTATTGAAGATGACCTTTTGTCTGAATTATATTATTCAACAAATAAAGTTGATTCCTTAAAGAGCTTTGATAAAAAAGATAGAGTTATATATATTAAAAGTTTTTCCAAGGTTTTTATGCCTGGTTTAAGGTTAGCCTTTATTATTTTACCCGAAAATTTATTGACTGAAATACTTGAAACTAAATATGCAACTGATATTTCCAGTGCGGGTCTTACTCAGCGTGCCTTTGATTATTATTTAAGAGAAGGTTTATTTAAAAAACATATCCATTTAAAAAGAGAATTATTTAAAAAACGTTTTGAAATAATGGCTTCAGAAATTGAAAATAAACTTACAGATTTAATTGAATTAAGCTATAGGCCTAATGGTGGTCTCTATTTTTGGCTTAAATTACCTGAAGTTAAAAATAGTAATGCTTTTTATGAAACTGCTGTTGATAGAGGGGTTGTCTTTTCACCTGGCAATTTATTTAGCATCGATCAAAAACCATCACCATATTTTAGATTGAGCTTCGCGGCTGTTAATGAGCAAGAAATTGCTTTAGGGATTAAGCTGCTAAGTAATGCTGCCAGAAGATTTTTAAATGATAGTAAAGATAATAGTAATTACAGTCCTCTACTTTAAGGGAAATTTCAAAAATGATTACGAGATTAGGAGCTAAAGTCTACTTGCAAAGCTAGTAGACTTGCTCCGTGGGGAGTCAAAACCAAAAATAAAAAAATATAAAAACAAATAAAGAAAAATAACAGTTTATTCTTGCTTTTGCTATTTTTATGTGTTATTATTTAATTGAAATGAAAATATGTTTTTTGTTTAGAATTAATACAATTTTCTGACTTAAATTTTTAAATATTTTTTTAAAAAGTATAAATAATTATCATTAATTCAATTAAAGGGGGAAAATTATTATGGCTAATCCTAATTATGAAAAATATTTAAATGATCCAGATGATTTGATTGAAGAAATGATCGATGGTTTTGTTAAATCACATGAAAAGAAAATCAAACAGGTTTCAAAAAGAGCTGTGGCTAAAAAAGAAGCACCTATTGAAGGCAAGGTAGGAGTTGTTTCTGGTGGTGGCTCAGGTCATTTGCCAGCTTTTATGGGCTATATTGGTGAAGGATGCTTAGATTCAGTTGCAGTAGGAGATATCTTTTCTTCTCCATCTGTAGATCATATTTATGAAGCGATCAAAGCTGCTGATGGTGGTAAAGGTGTTCTATGTTGTATTGGTAACTTTACCGGAGATATTATGAATTTTGAAATGGCGGCAGAAATGGCTGAAGAAGAAGGTATAGAAGTTGATACAGTTATTATCAATGATGATGTTGCTTCTGCACCAAAGGATAAAATGGAAAACAGAAGAGGAGTAGCCGGTGAAGTTATTATTTGGAAATTGGCTGGTGCCATGGCTGAAAGAGGCTATTCATTATCTGAAATGAAAGAACTTGCTGATCAAGCTTTATATAATACTAGAAGTATGGGAGTTGCACACAAGCCTTGTATAATGCCAACAAATGGAGAGCCAAGTTTTGAACTTGATGAAGGTGAAATGGAAATTGGAGTTGGCCATCATGGTGAACCAGGCATCAGAAAAGCTGAGATGACAACCAATGATGAGATTACTGAAGAATTGCTTAACATAGTTTTAGAAGACTTACCTTATCAAGAAGGTGATGAAGTAGTAGTATTAATTAATGGTTTAGGAGCTACCTCACCTCTAGAAATGTATATTTCTTATCGTAAGGTATATAACATGTTAGAAGATAAAGGTATTGATATAGCCAAAAATTATATTGGTGAATTCTTTACTTCCCAAGAGATGGCAGGTTATTCAATAACATTAACTAAGGTAGATGATGAATTAAAAGAATTGTTTGCTGATCCATGTGATGCAGTTAGCTTTAAACAGATGCAGGAAGAGATCTAAGAGAGAATTATATTTGAAAAAGCAATTAATTTAATCCATCAGAATTAACTTAAAAGAATATTAAATTATCTAAGCGGTCTGAGCTCTATTTTTTCTAGAGTCAGACCGCTTTTTTCAATTCTATAAAATTTTAATTTTTGATATGTTTGAAAAGGCAGAACATATTTTTTTATAAAAAATTAATATTATTTGCTATTTAGAATTAATAAATCTTAAATTTATGATATAATAATTTATACGCCAAAAATTATATAATTTTTAATAATAGAAGGAGTTGCTTTTTGTGAATGATAATAATGTCGAGAGGTTAATAATTGATAATAAAGAAATAATTTTAATCCCAACTGCACATATTTCTAAGCGAAGTGCAGAACAGGTTAAAGAAGTAATTGAAGAAGAAAAGCCAGACAGTGTTTGTGTTGAATTAGACCAGCAGAGATTTAATTCTATTGATAAAGAAGATAAATGGAGTGAGATGGATATATTTCAAGTAATTAAAGAAAAAAAATCTTTATTACTGCTGGTAAATTTAATAATTAGTTCTTTTCAAAGTAGAATGGCAGAAAAATTAGGTATTAAGGCTGGCCAGGAAATGATGCAGGCTGTAGAATCAGCTCAAGCAAGCGGAGCAGAATTGGTCCTTGCTGATAGAAATATTCAAATAACTTTTAAAAGAGTATGGAGAGGGCTTGGCTTTTTTGAGAAAATGAAATTAGTTTTTCAAATTATTACTATGCTTTTTGTTGACGAGGATATTAGTGAAGAAGAATTGGAAGCTTTAAAATCTAATGATTCTTTAAATATTATTCTTGCAGAAATGGGAGAAAATTTCCCTGGCATTAAACGTTATTTATTGGATGAAAGAGATCAATATTTATCTCATAAAATTAAAAATGCACCTGGTGATAAAGTTGTTGCTGTTCTTGGTGCAGCTCATCTTCCCGGGGTGAAAAAAGAACTGTATAACAAACAAGACCTTAAGAAATTGAATAAAATACCTCCAGAAATAAAATGGACAAAAATATTTTCCTGGGGGATTCCACTACTTTTTGCTTTATTAATAGTCTATTCATTTTTTAATAATGTTCAGACCGGGATAGAGGTTTCTAAAACCTGGATAATCTGGAATGGTTCCCTTTCTGCACTAGGGGTAATTATTGCTAGAGGTCATATTATTACAATCTTAACAGCTTTTTTAGTTGCTCCGCTTAGTTCATTGAATCCTGCTTTAGCTGCTGGTTGGTTTGCGGGCTTAATGGAAGCTTATTTAAGAAAGCCTCAGGTTAAAGATTTCCAAAGTCTTTCTGAAGGTATAACCGTGAAGACTATTTGGACAAATAAAGTAACAAAAATACTTTTAATTGTTATATTAGCAAATCTGGGTAGTGTTATTGGAACTACTGTTGCAGGAGCAAATATTTTAAGAATTCTTTTTTAGCAAGAAAGTAATTGAACTAAAGATCTCTTTGTATTAAAAGTTTTAGCTAATAGTCAGCTTGTAGTCAGCTTGAGAGGAGCTCTGATTTAGCAATGCTAAAAAGAATAAGTTATGGCAAATCTTTTATAACAGTTCTAATAATTTTTTTGGCTGCAGCATTTTTTCTTTTCTCTTTAACTTTTGAACTAAAAGCTGAACAGGGAGAAGAGATCAATTTTACTATTTTACACACAAATGATGAGCATTCAGCTTTAATCCCTCATTTTGCAGGAGATAGTTATAGTGCCTCTGATAATCAAGAGGGTACTGATTCTAAATTAGGCGGTTTTGCCCGTCTGGCAGCTCAAATAAAAGCAATTCGAGCGCGAAAAGAAGCGCAAGGTGAAGAATTATTAGTTCTAAATGCTGGAGATTTTATAGGTGGTTCAATATTTTCCTGGCTTAATACCCGGGGTTATGCACCGGAATTAAAAATACTTCAGCAGCTAGAATATGATATTGCTGTTATTGGAAACCATGAATTTGATTATGGCCCTGACTTACTGGCTGATTATCTTAAAGAGGCCGGTTATCCTGCAGCTCATGAGCAGACTAAGATTTTAGCTTCTAACTTAGAAGCACCGGTTGATCATGTTCTAAGTACAGATAATTTATATCAAGATACTCATATAATAGAATTAGAAGCAGGATTGAAAATTGGGTTTTTCAGCTTGATTGGTAAAGATGCCGTGGATGTTATCGCAGAAAAAGGAGATATGAAATTTTTGGATCAACATCAAACAGCTAGGAATAAGATTGCAGAATTGAAAGAAAAAGATGCAGAATTAATTATTGCAATAACTCATTCAGGGGTAGCAGAAGATCGAGAATTAGCAAAACAAGTGGAGGGAATTGACATAATTGTCGGTGGACATGATCATACTGCCCTTTTTGAACCCATAATTGAAGAAAACACCATTATTGTTCAGGCTGATTCTTATTTGAAATATTTAGGTCAACTTAACTTAGCTTACTATCCTGATAATCAGGAATTGAAAATTATCAATCAAGAAAAGAATAACGAATTTTTAATCACTCTAGATGATGGGGTTGAAGAAGATGAAGAGATTGCAGAAGTTGTTTCTGAATACACAGCTCATCTCAATGAGCTCATAGCTGAGATGACTAGAAATAATTATCAAGATATTGAAGAGATTATTAGTTATTCAGATTTTAAGCTAGTAAATCAGCCTCCAAGATCTGAAACACCTCTGGGTAATTTTGTGACTGATGCAATGAGAATAATTACTGAACAGAGTACTGATAAAAAAGTAGATATAGCTTTAATCGGTAGTGGAAATATCCGGCAGCCGATAGTTCCTGATCAAGAGGGGGGAATTAGTTTTTATAATCTGGCCAATGTTGTTTCTCTTGGTGAAGGATATGACGGTTATCCTGGCTATCCAATTATCTCGGTTTATTTTACAGGAGAAGAAGTTGCTCATCTTTTAGAAGTGGCTGTTTTATTAGAAGAATTAATGGAACCCCATTACTTTTTGCATTTTTCTGGTCTGCGTTATGATTATAATATTGATGATGCTGTATTATTTAAAGTACCATTTTTAGATATTCCAATACCTACTACTAGAGCAGTAAAAAATATTGAAATATTTACGGGAGAAGGAATACAGCCCCTTAATGATCCAGAAGCTTATGAAACTTTAGAAAAAAACGAAGAAAAACTTTATCATCTTGTAACAGATGCTTATGTTTTTTCATTTCTGCCTTTAGTGGAAGAACTATTACCTCATATAGAATTTGAAGCTAAAACTGAAGCTGGGAATCCGGTTTCTTTAGCAGATACAGCTGATTTAACTTTAGCTTATCAAAATAGAGAACTTAAAGTTTGGGATACAGTAATTAATTATGCTGCAATTTTTGGAGAAGATAATGCTAAGATTCCGGATTATTATCGTGACACAAGTGCCAGAATTAATCAAATTGAAGCACGATCTTATTCTGAGTTAATAATAATTGCTCTAAGTATAATAATCGTGGTCTCATTAGCTTTGTTTATTTATAAAAAGAAGAAAAAATAATATGATTTTCTTAATTGATAGTTGTTTTCAATTAAGAATTGTTTTATAATAGAAATATTGCTCAGTTTTATAAGAAAATTTTAAATTAAAGGGGGCTTGACCGTGAAAAAGTTTTTGCTGATAGTAGTGCTTGTTTTAATAATTACACTTTCTGCTGGTGCAGAAACACCGGAAGTTAGAGATAATGTTATAGATATTTTTGATGGTCATGGCTCTCCAATGTTATTTATTGATCAAGAAAGTGAAGAAATTTTATATGCAAATGACGCTGCAGCTGAGTTTTATGGTTACAGCAAAGAAGAACTTGCAGAAATCAATATAGCGGGTATTAATGTCTTAAGTCCAGAAGAAACTGAAGAAGAAATGGCAGCTGCAGTTCGAGAAGAAAGAAACTTCTTTCAATTTGAACATCAGCTAGAAAGTGGAGAAACAAGGCATGTTGAGGTATATTCTTATCCTCAGGTTTTTGAAGGAAGGGAGATACTGCTTTCAATTATTCATGATGTTACTCCAAGAGTTGAGCTAGCTGAACGGAATAGACAGATTAGCAATTATTTTTATACTACTCTATTAATAATTATTTTGATTCTGCTTTTATTTTCATTTTTATATTATAAAAACTATCAAAGGGCCAAAAAAAGAAATAAAGAAATTGAAAGATTAAACAAGTTAAGGCAGACTTTTATTGATGCTGATGATAGTTTAGTCTATTTAAAAGACCAAAACTTAAAATATCTTTTTGTTAATGACAGAGTAGCAGAATTTTATGGCAAAGATAAAGAGGAAATTATAGGTATTGATGATTATCAGCTTTCTGAACCAGAATTTGCTGAGTTTGTCAGAAAAACTGATAAAGAGGTACAGGAAAAAGGGGAATTAATTAGAAAAGAAATTAAGTGGCGGGGTAAAGTCTATAATTCAACTAAATTTCCAGTTAAATTATTAAATGGCAATTATGGTATTGGAGCATATATCAGAGATATTACTGAAGAATATCAAAACAAACAAAAATTAGCTATTGAAAGAAATAAATATTTTCAAACATTGCTTTCAATTGGTGATGCTGTAATGATTGTAAATAATCAAAGACAAGTTGAAATGATAAATAATGTTGCTGAAAAATTAACAGGCTGGGATCAGTCAGATGCAGAAGGAAAAGATTATAGGTCTGTATTAAATTTAATTAGTGCAGAAGAGGGGAAAGATTTTTCAAATCCGGTAGAGCTTGCCTTTGCAACTGAAGAAACACATGAGCTAGAAGATGGTGCTATTCTAATTGCAAAAGATGGAAGTAAATATTTTATTGATGATACAGCTGCTCCTATAAAAGATGAAGATGGTAAAGTTAAAGGAGTTGTGGTGGTTTTTAGGGATGAAACTGCCAGCAAAGAACAGAAAGAAAAAATAGAATATCTTAGTTATCATGATCCAATGACTGGGCTATATAACAGACGTTTTTTTGAAGAAGAACTACAAAGACTTAATGTAGCTAGGAACTTACCAATCTCAATAATTATTGGAGATTTAAATGGCCTAAAACTTACTAATGATATTTTTGGTCATAATGCTGGCGATAAATTGCTGCTCAAAGCAACTGAGGCTTTTAAAGAGTCCTGCCGTGAAGATGATATAATTGCTCGTTGGGGTGGAGATGAATTTATAATTCTACTTCCCCAAACAAAGCGAGAAAATGCAGAAAAAGTTGTTAATAGAATAAAAGAAAATTTTAACAAGAAAAAAACCATTGCTTTATCAGCTGGGATTGCTATGGGAGTAAGCACTAAAAGTTCAACTGAAGAAGATATAATCAAACTTATCGATGAAGCTGAAACTGAAATGTATTCTAAGAAAACTGTTAGTAGAACAGATAATGATCTTAAACATATTGAAAATATAACAAATATTTTAGATGAAAAGAGCAGTAGAGAAGAGGCTCATGCTGATAGAACAGCAGAATTAGCTGCTAAACTTGCCAAAAAAATAAATTTAAAAGAGGCCGAAATTAAAAAAATTATTAATACTGCACTGTACCATGATATTGGTAAGGTTGCAGTAGATGAGGAGATTCTCAACAAGACAACTGCTCTAAGCCCTAAAGAATATGATGAAATAAAATTACATGCCCTAACCAGTTACAGGATTTTAAATTACTTTTCTGATACAATTGATATAGCCCAATATGTATTAGCTCATCATGAACGCTGGGATGGGAAAGGATATCCTAAAGGTTTGAAGGAAAAGGAGATTCCGCTTGCTGCTAGAATAATTGCGATTGTAGAGGCTTATGAGGTTATGACATCTGATAATACTTATAAGCAAAAAAGCATTTCTAAACAAGAGGCCGTGGCTGAATTGAAAAGGTGTGCAGGCAGCCAATTTGATCCTGAATTAGTTGAAGATTTCATTGAAGTTTTAAATGATAATTAAAATAAAGCCTGCCGAACGGCAGGCTTTATTTTAAGTTTATCAAAGTATATTTTATTAGCTCATAAAAGCATATTTTTATTTTTTAGTTAAAGAATCTTTTTTGCAATTTCCAGAGTTCATAGATAACTGAATCTTTATTTAACTCTACCATATCCAGGCTAAGTTTTTCTCCCTCTTTAACATCTTCTTTTAAAATAGCTCCTTCACTAAGACCTAAAGGAAGGAGATTTTTTTCTCTTGCAACTTCTGCTTTATCAACAGAACCATAGACTGCAAATCCCCCAATACCATCTATTTCTTCTCCAGTCTTTAAATCTTTTTTTGCAATAGTAGTTACTTCTGTCACAATATCTCCAATTGGAGCAATTGTTGCTTCATTATATAATACTGCTCTTACCGCGGATAGTGGAGTTTCAAGACTCGCTAAGTGATAAGGTCTATATAATAAGTAATTAGGTCCTTCTCCCATTTTTGAATAATTCATACTAAACTTAATTCTTTCATTATCTGTTGTAACTATTACGAATACACCAGGGGCAATATTACCAAGAGCAAAATCTACTACACCTTCATTTTGCAGGATTCCGCCATCTTTTTCCAATGAATATACTTTGGGAAGATCTTCAATTGTAGTTTTTGGTCCATGCATACCTGGAACATCAGGTACAAGACCAGTTGCATTTGAAACTGCAGCCATTTCGAGCATGCTCTTTGTTCCATCCATAAAACAGGCCATCATATGTGGAGCTGTACCTTTCTTCTTAGCTCTTTCTGCAACTCTTTCTGGATTTGCTTTTCTATCAAGAGGGTTATTTTTACCCTTGCCGGCTGCAACTACCTTATAACCTAAACTTTTAGCAAAATTATAGATTTCCATTATGGCGCCTGGTTCATCACCGGCTGCTCCAGTATATACTACACCTGCATTATCAGCCATTTTTTTCAAAATAGGTCCAACTACTACATCAGCTTCTACATTCATCATTACAATATGTTTTTTATTATTAATTGTCTCTAGACCAATTCTTGCCCCAACTCCTGGTATACCTGTTGCATCAATAATTACATCAATACTCTCTACTTCTGGCACAGCAAAACCATCACTTGTAACTACACTTTTGTCTTCTTTGATATAGTTATTCATTTCTTCTGCATCATCACTCATAATAATATCTTCAGTGCTGATCCCTGCCGATTGGTAGGCTTTTTTAGCTCTTTCTATATCAATATCAGCTACCACCGGAACTTTAACCCCATCCATTTGTGCTACCTGACTTACAATATCTGTGCCCATCTGCCCGGCTCCAATTAAACCAATTTTAATATACTCTCCTTTTGCTTCTAGTTCTTTTAGATCTTGATATACATTACTCACTCTTTTTCCCCCTTTTAATTTTATGATAAAGAAATTTAAAAACAAGCAAAAACTTTACATATGTTTATTTATTTTACAAATGTAAACTACATTTATAAATTATCACAATCTTATTTCTTTGTCAAATATTATTTCACATCTATCACTAAGATGCAATTTATCAGAGTAAAAATTAAATCTCATTTGACATAATTTATTTATACTGTTATCATAAACTTGCTATTTACAAATGATATAACACAAAACATATGTAAAAAAATCAGATTTGCTTTGTATTTTTTAACTAAGGAAAGCAAAGGAGGGAAAAATATAAGCTAGAAATGAAAAACAAACTTCCCTGTTATAACACTAAGGTCAAGTGATTATATTCACAATTAACTTAATTATATCTTTTTTCTAAATATTTAAAAAATGCCTTGACACAAGAAAATATTGATGTTAATATAAAGATGCAATTTACAAAAGTTTTATTAAAGAACAAATGTAAAGAAATTAACTTGAGACAGATGTTTAATATTTTATTTGGAGGTGCAGATAATGGAATTGTCTGAGGAAAAATTGTTGAAAATGTATCAGGATATGATAGAAATCAGAGAATTTGAAAGAAAAGTAGATTATTTTATATCTCATGGAGATATTACGGGCACAACCCATCTTTATATTGGTGAAGAAGCTATTGCTGTAGGTGCTATAAATGCTGCCGAAGAAAAAGATTATATAAGTAGTACTCATCGAGGACATGGTCATTCTATTGCTAAAGGTGTAAATATTAAAGAGATGATGGCAGAACTATTTGGGAAAACTACTGGATCATGTAAGGGTAAAGGTGGTTCTCTGCATATAGTTGATTCTGATACCAATAATTTAGGTGCTAACGGTATTGTTGGAGGAGGAATTCCAATTGCTGTAGGAGCTGCTTTAGCGGCTAAGATGCAGGAAAATGGTGAAGTGATTTTATGCTTCTTTAGTGATGGAGCTATGAATCAAGGTGCTTTTCATGAAGCAGTAAACATGGCCTCAGTTTGGGATTTGCCGGTTGTTTTCATCTGTGAAAATAATCAATATGGGATGTCTACATCTGTGGAAAAAGCATTTAATATTCAAGATTTATCTGCAAGGGCAAAAGCATATAATATACCTGGTGTAAAAATAGATGGAAATAAAATAATGGAAGTATATGAAGTTGTACAAGAGGCTGTGGAGAGAGCCAGACAAGATGGTGGGCCAAGTTTAATAGTAGCAGAAACATACCGCTGGAAGGGTCATTCAAAAAGTGATGCAAAAGTTTATAGAACAAAAGAAGAAGAAAAAGCCTGGAAGGAAAGAGATCCTATAGCCCAATTTGAAGAAGAACTCAAAGCACAAGGTATATTGGATGAACAAAAAATTGAGGATATCAGAGAAGAAATAGATGAAAAAGTGGAAGCAGCAGTTAAATTTGCTCAGGAAAGTCCTTTTCCAGATAAAGAAGATATTTATGATGATGTATATGTTGATGGGGAGGTCGAATTATAATGAGAGAGATAACTGGAAGACAAGCGGTTAATGAAGCTTTAAGAGAAGAAATGGAAAGAGATGAAAATGTTTTTCTGATTGGTGAAGATATAGGAATTTATGGTGGTGCTTTTGGTGTAACAAATGGTTTATTAGATAAATTTGGTGAAAAAAGAGTTAGGGATACACCTATCTCAGAAGCTGGAATTGCTGGAGCAGCTGTAGGTGCATCTTTAATGGGGATGAGACCGGTTGCCGAAATGATGTTTATGGATTTCATTACTATTGCTTCTGATCAGATCATAAATCAGGGAGCAAAAATTCATTACATGTTTGGTGGCCAAATGAATGCACCCTTTGTTTTAAGAATGCCAGCAGGTGCAGCTGCAGCAGGTGCTCAACATACTCAAAGTTTAGAAGCCTTATTATATCACATTCCTGGTTTAAAAGTTGTTATGCCTTCAACTCCTTATGATCTTAAAGGTTTATTGAAAACTTCAATTAGAGATGATAATCCAGTGATGTTTATAGAGCATAAAAAAGGTTATGGAGAAAAAGGTGAAGTACCAGAAGAAGAATATACTATTCCCTTTGGCCAAGCAGATATTAAAAGAGAAGGAGAAGATCTAACAATTATTGCTACTTCTCATATGGTATTTAAAGCTCTTAAGGCTGCGGAAGAACTAGCAAAACAGGGTATTGATGCCGAAGTTTTAGATCCCCGTACTTTAGTACCTTTAGATATGGAAAGCATAGTTAAATCGGTTAGCAAAACTGGAAGAGCTGTAGTAGTTCATGAAGCCCACAGAAGGGGTGGAATTGGTGGCGATATAGTAGCTAGAATAGTTGATAGTGAAGCTTTCTATTATCTCGAAACTCCTATCAAAAGAATAACTGGTCCCAATACACCTGTGCCATTCTCCCCAGTTCTTGAGTCTGAATTTATTCCAAGCGAAGAAAAAATCATCAAAGGCGTATTAGATATTTTAGACTAGGAGGTATTAAATAATGGCTTCAGAATTAATAATGCCAAAATTAAGTATGACAATGGAAGAGGGCCAAATAGTAAATTGGCTTATAGATGAAGGTGAAGAAGTAGAAGCAGGTGAAGTTGTTTTAGAAGTATTAAGTGATAAAACTAATTTCGAAATTGAATCACCTGCAAATGGAATTTTACTAAAAAAGCTCTATCAAGAAGATGATGTTGTACCTGTTACAGATGTTATCGCTTATATTGGTGAAGAAGATGAAGATATAGAAGAACTAATAGCTAAAACTGAACCAAAAAAAGATTCAGCCCAAAAAGAAGAAGTAGAAGAAAAGTCTTCTCCAAAATCTCAAGCAGATAAAGCTGAAATTGAAAGTGATGCAGAAAGCTCTAAAGATAGCCAAGAAATTACTCTAGATAAAATAAAAACTGTTCCAGCTGTTAGAAGAATTGCCAGAGAAAATAATATTGACTTAAATAAAGTTGAAGCTGGTGCTGAAGATAATGTGATCAGAGTTAAAGATATAAATCAATATCTTGATTCAAAAGCAGAACTAGAAAAAGAAAGAAAAGTTAGAGAAAGAGCAAAAACTGACAGCTCAGAAAAAGACATTATTGAAAAACTGAGTGGAATCCGTAAAGCTAGCGCTAAAAAGGTTAAAGAAAGCTGGACAGAGATTCCCCATGTAACAATAACAAATGAAGTAAATATGGAAAAAATACTGGAGCTAAAAGATAGCTGGAATAAACAGCAGAGTGATAAGAACTTAAAAGTTTCAGTTACTGATATTTTAATAAAAATTGTGGCAGCTGCAATGGAAAAACATGAGATTTTAAATGCTTATTTAGAAGAGGATAAAATAGTTTATAATGATAGTATTAATCTTGGTTTAGCAGTATCTTTAGGAGATCAACTAACTGTGCCAGTACTTAAAAATTTAGAAAATAAAAATATAAAAGATATTGTTAAAGCTAAAAAAGAATTGATTGAAAAAGCTAAAAACAATAAGCTGAATTCTAAAGATTTAAGTGGGGCAAGGCTAACTATAACTAATTTAGGAATGTATGGAACTGAAATATTTACTCCAATAATCAATTCCCCAGCAAGCAGTATTTTAGGGGTAGGAAAAATCAAGAAAAAACCGGTAGTAGTAGATGACGAAATAGTTATTCAAAGAATGATGTGGCTGAGTCTTGCCTTTGATCATCGTTTGGTTGAAGGTGCACCAGCAGCAAGCTTTTTAAAAGATATTAAAGAGTTATTAGAATTTCCGGCAAAAGTAATGTTTTAAAATACCAACTTTAAATAATATTTTGCTGCTTTGCTTTATGTGAAAACTTTTGATATTATTGTTAATGTGTATATTTTTAACAATTATAAACGGGAGTTGATTTTGTTATGACAAATCAGAGATATTGTAATAAGTTAAAAGCAGCAAAGTATTATTATAATGAAAATTTAACTCAGCAGGAAATAGCTGACCGCTTATATTTATCCAGACCTACTGTTTCAAAAATGCTTAAAGAGGCTAAAGAAGAAGGTATAGTTCAATTTAAAATTGTTGATGTGCAAAATAAATGTAATATGTTTGATTTAGAAGAAAGGTTGATGAATAGATTTTCTTTAAAAAATGCAATTGTCTGTGATTATGATGAATCTTTTGATAATCTTAAAGATAAAATAGGTGAAGTTGCTGCTGAATATTTTGAAGACCTTGTGCAAAATAATATGGAAATTGGTTTTTCCTGGGGTTCAACTCTTAAGGCTATGGTTAAAAATTTAAGTTTCAATAATAAGGTTAAAAACTTAGAATTAATTACCTTAGTTGGAGGTTCAGGTAAAATAGATTCAGATATTCATTCTAATGTAATTATTGAAAATGTTTTAGATAAATATGATGGAGAAGGCCATTTTCTTTATGCCCCAGCAATTGTTGACAATAAAGAGCTTAAAGAGAATTTGATTAATAACCAGGAAACTAGAGAACTATTAGATAGAGCCAAAAATGTAGATATAGCTTTTGTGGGGATTGGTTCAATCAAAGAGTTGGCTGAGAGACTAAATTTCGAAGCAGAAGAGAAAAAAGAGTTAAAAAAATATAATGCTGTAGGAGATGTTTGCTCACGTTTCTATGATGCTGAGGGTAAGCTCTGTCCAACTGAAATAAATGAGAGAATAATTGGGATTGAATTAGAGGAATTAAGAAAAATTGAAACAGTTGTTGGAGTTGCTGGTGGTGAAGGAAAGGTCAATTCTATAAATGCAGCACTTAAAGGTGGTTTTTTAGATGTTTTAGTTACTGATAAAATCACTGCTGAGAAAGTATTAGAAAAAGGGTGTGATTATTAATGTGGGCCCCTATTATTGTTGTAATTATTGTAGCTTGGATTCTGCAGGCGGTTTTTACCTTTATGCAGATGGCTAATTTCAGGCAAAGAATGCAGGAGTTGAGAACTAAAGGTACGCTTGGAGTTGGCAAAGTAAGTAAAAAATTTGGAATTGGTGCTATAGTTTTACTGGTGAGCAGTGATCAAAAAACGATTACAGAAGCAGAAGAGTTGTTTGGAGTAACTGTTTTTGCTCGCTTTAAAAAGGATGAGGCATTAAAAGGTCTTAGCTTTGAAGAAGTTGAGAAACTGGAATTTGAAAAAGATAGCAAACAGGAAGCTGTAGAGCAGGCACTTAAGAACTTAAAAAAGAAACTAGAAAAATAAAATAATTATAAAAATTTGAAAATTCAAATAAGCTATAATTGAAAAATAAATTTTCCCAATATAATGCTTAATCTTAAAAAATATTATTTACCTGGAGGTGGTAGAAGGCGTATTGAGTGAATTTTGTATTTGGGCAGTATTTTTTAAAAAATTACGGAGGTGTAATTTATGGAAATGTTAACAATGGCCGCTGAATGGTTTATTGGCCTATTTAATGAAGGTGGAGAAACTTTTGTAGGATTATTAACAGGTATTGGACCAACTCTAGTAGCTTTGATGACTGCTGTTTATGCTGTTAAGAACTTAATTGGTGAAGAAAAAGTAAACAAATTTGCCGCTAAAATAGGTGGTAATATTATACTGCGCTATACTTTATTACCTATAATGGCTGTTTTCTTTTTGACAAATCCGATGGCCTATACTTTTGGCACATTTTTACCAGAAAGATATAAGCCGGCTTTTTATGATGCAGCTGTATCATTTGTTCATCCAATCTTAGGTCTTTTCCCACATGCAAACCCAGCCGAGTTGTTCGTCTATATGGGGATAGCTAATGGTATTCAAGAATTAGGTTTGAGTTTAGGAGCATTAGCGATTCGTTATTTTGTTGTGGGTGTAATTGTTATTCTGATTAGAGGAATTGTAACTGAAAGAATTACTGTTTGGATGATGAGAAAAGATGGTATAGAATTAGAAGGCTTTGACGAATTTATTCAGGATGCTGCATAATAAAAAACTAATTATATTTTTTATAAAGGAGGAAATATTGTGAGTTATAAAGCAGTTAAAATTACTCGATCTAGCAACGGATGGGGAGGTCCATTAGTACTTAAACCAACAGATGAGAAAAATATTGTAGCCTCAATAACAGGTGGTGGAATCGATCCAGTAGCACAGAAGATAGCAGATATGACAGGAGCAGAGGCCAGAGACGGTTTTAAAACTAGTGTTCCAGAAGAAAAAATGTTATGTGTTGTTATAGATTGTGGAGGTACTGCCAGAGCAGGTGTTTATCCTAAAAAAAGAATTCCAACCATTAATTTAACACCAGCTGGACAGGTTGGTCCTTTAGCTAAACATATAAAAGAAGACATTTATGTATCAGGAGTAAAAGAGAAGAATATTTCATATACAGATGAAGAAGCAAGTGTTAGAGAAAGTACTAAGGATGTAGAAGCAGATACTCCAGCAGCTGCAGCTAAATCTGTAGGCGGCAATGGAGGAAATGGCAATGGCGGCATCACAGGATTCATTGCCAATATAGGTAGAGTAATGGGTGGAGTTGTAGGCGTATTTTATCAGGCTGGGCGTGAAACAATTGATCAGTTAATTAAAAATATTATTCCGTTTATGGCATTTATAGCTACTATAATTGGTATTATTAATGCTACAGGTTTAGGTGAGATTATTGCTAATACCCTTTCACCATTAGCTAGTACTTTACCAGGCTTACTTGCTTTAACAGTTATAGCCTCACTTCCATTTTTGTCTCCAATTCTTGGGCCAGGAGCAGTTATTGCACAGATTATCGGTGTAATTATTGGTGTAGAAATAGGTAGAGGAAATATACCACCTCATTTTGCATTACCAGCACTATTTGCTATTAACCCTCAGGTTGGTTGTGACTTTGTACCTGTAGGATTGAGTTTAGGAGATGCAGATCCAGAAACACAGGAAATTGGTGTGCCAGCAGTATTGATCTCTAGGGTAATAACAGGACCAGCTGCAACAATCATTGCTTATTTTGCAAGTATAGGTCTTTATTCATAAATCAATTGTTGAGCATATCATTTTCAGCAAAAATAAGGAGGTTAGTCTTAATTGGAAGCTATATACGAAATTGAGGTCACTGCTTTAGGTGATCAAGTTGAAGAGTTTTTAGAGCAGGATTTAATTATATTATTTAATGACAATGCACCTGCAGAATTAGCAGAGATCTCAGTTATTCACACTACATCAGAACTTAAAGGAGAAATCGAAGCAGGCGATTATATTCAAATAGATGAGAAAAAATATCAAATAACAGCTGTGGGAGAAGTAGTAAATAAAAACATGAGCCGTTTAGGTCATGCTACTTTAAGATTTAATGGCAATTCAGAAGCACAGTTACCTGGTGATATTAATCTTGAAAAATCAAAATTACCTGAAATAAATAAAGGAACTACTATAAAAATATTAAAAAAACAGTAACTTTATATCAGCCGGGGGTTTCTTTAGCTAGAAACCTCTGGTTTTAAAAATATTTATAGAATTTATTAATTTCTTTCTTATTTGTACCATATTTTTGCTATTTTGCTTTAATTATTTTATAATCATTATAGACTCAAATTATACTTTAAATCTTCAACTAAGATTTAATATTAAGCTTGGATAATGATTATTTGATAATTCAATGGGGGTGTAAGTTTAAAATGGAAAAAGTAGATACTACACTTTATTGTGTAAAATGTGATGAAGAAACTCCTCATACTGTAATATATATTCATGATGAGATTCAGCGTATAAAGTGTAAAAAGTGTGATAATGTTCATGGAATAGATAAAAAAGAACTATTAGAACATTATACCGTTGATACAGTAGAGCATATTTTAACTGAACCATTTAAATTAAGTAAGCAGTTGAAAGAAAAGAAATTATCAATAATTTTTTCTCTGCCGAAAAGACTTTTAAGCAAACCATATAGAATAGCCAAAGAAATTAAAGAATTGTGGGAAGAAGAATAAAAATAGATTTTTTCAATAGGAGAGAAATTCAATAATGTCGATTAAGAGTTCAAAAATTGTTTATTCTGAGGATTTTAATCCCTGGTATAATTTAGCTTTAGAAGAATATCTATTAGCTAACTTAGCTGAAGATGAGATCATATTATACTTATGGCAAAATGATAATACAGTAGTAATAGGTAGGAATCAAAACGCCTGGAAAGAATGTCGCTGCAGCCAACTAGAAGAAAGCAATGGTTATTTAGCTAGAAGGATATCTGGTGGTGGAGCTGTCTATCATGATTTAGGTAACTTAAATTTTACTTTTTTAATGGGAAGAAAAAATTATGATCTGCATAAACAGTTATCAGTTATTTTAAAAGCGCTAAGAAATCAAGGTATAGATGCTGAGTTTTCTGGTAGAAATGACCTTATTAGTGGTGAAAAGAAATTTTCAGGTAATGCATTTTATTTTGGTTCAAAAAAGGCCTATCACCACGGCACACTCCTGCTTGATAGTGATCTTGAAACACTTGTTAAGTTTTTAGAAGTTTCAGAGGAAAAAATAATATCTAAGGGTATAGAATCAGTTCGCTCTAAGGTTGTGAATTTGAAGTCAATAAATGAAGATTTAAAGCTTGATATCTTAAAAAAAGAACTGGCAAAAAGTTTTGCTGAAGTTTATGTAGAGCCTAAAGAAATAAAATCCTATCAACCTTCAACCATGGAAGAGCTAAATGAGCTCTACAATAAACATGCTTCCTGGGAATGGCGTTATGGAGCAGGGACAGAGTTTGATATTATTTTTGAAAATAGCTTTGCTTGGGGGCAATTAGAAATACAGCTTAATTTGCTTAAAGCTGTTATCAAAGAAGTTGAAGTATATACCGATTCACTGGAAAGCAGCTTATTTATCGAGCTTGCAGAAAATTTAAAAGGCAAAAAATTTAAAAAGGAAAATTTAATTTCAGCTCTTGAAAGTTTAAATAATAATTATGATCAAAATATTATTTCTGATCTTAAACTATGGTTTAAAAATAGAGATCTTTAAAATTAATTATTTAATAAGAAAGGATGATTTGTTTGTTATTAGAAGAAAAAGTTTTAATTAAAAATAAAACTGGTTTACATGCCAGACCAGCAGCTCAATTTGTTCAAAAAGCTAGTTCTTTTGAATCAGAAATAAATATAATTTTTGAGGATAAAGAAGTTAATGCCAAAAGTATTATGGGAGTTATGAGTTTAGGAGTAGGAAAAGGTAAAGAAATAACTATTAAAGCAGATGGTGAAGACTCAGAAAAAGCAGTAAAAGAACTTGTTGATTTTGTAAATATTGAAATGCCAAAAGAAGATCATTAACTAAAAAATTAAAGAATTTATTGAAGAGACCAAAAAAATTGGTCTCTATTTTTTTGTGATACAATTTGAAACTCTAATAATTCTAATTTTAAGCGGGAAATTTATTAAAGACAAAGAATAATTATAATAAGGGAAAATTATTGACTAATCTAAAAAATATACTTTTAAAATTTAACCATTGAAGGGGGGAGAATTAAATTGTTATTAGGTAATGATATTATTAAAGAAGCTGTTCAAAAAACAAAGCAGCATTTAAAAGCTAAAGAAATGGAAAAGGCTGTCGAAGTCTCGGAAAAGCTGCCTGCTTTGAGGTTAGCAAAATTACTAAGGAATTTCTCATCTGAACATATCTATAATTTTCTTCAACATCTACCTAAAGAGCGAATCTTAGATGTTATTAATGGCTTTGCGGAAGAATATGCTGCAGAATTATTAGAATTAATGCCCGAAGAAGAAAGACTAGAATATTTAGCTAAAATGGACAGTGATGAAGTAGCAGATATATTACAACAATATCCCAAAGAAAAACAAGAAGAGATATTAGAAGACCTTTCTCAGTCTAAACGAGAAGAAGTAGAAAGATTAGCCAGTTATAGTGAGGATACTGTTGGTGCTTTTTTAGAAAAAGATTATCTTTCTGTCAAAAGCGGTAGTAGCATAGAAAATGTACTGGCTGAAATAAAAAAGCTTGCCGATATTATTGATCACAGATCATATGTATATATAGTTAATGAGAATAATAAATTATTAGGAGTTTGTTCATTTCGAGAATTATTATTTGCAGATAGAAAAGCTAAAATTGATAGTGTAATGACAGAAAATATATATACTGCTCATATTGAGGACCCAGCTCATGATGCTGCTCAGAGAATTAGAGCCCGCAAATTAAAGCTGCTCCCGATTGTAGACGAGACAGAAAGATTAATAGGAGTTTTGAGCATGGAAACAGCGGGTGAATTGCTTTCTAATGAAATTGCCGAAGATATTTTGGCTTTGTCTGGAGTTTCCGGAGAGGAATCATTTTTTACTAGATCAAGAGTTTCTATAAAAATGAGACTGCCCTGGATGGTTGGAAATATATTTTTGAATCTAGGAGCTGTTGCTGTGATAAGTAATTTTGAAAATACCATTGCCCAAGTTGCTATTTTGGCTGCTTTTCTGCCTATGATTACAGATATGGGAGGAAATGTTGGTATTCAAGCTCTTTCAGTCTCTATTAGAAGTTTGGCACTTGGTGAGGTGCAAATTAGAGATATCAAGCGAGCAGTAGTTAAAGAAATTAAAATTGGTTTGGTAAATGGATTAGTATTAGGTGTTGTTTTTGCAGCAGTAGCATATTTTCTGCAGAGAAATCTGATTCTTGGTTTTGTGGCTGGAATAGCACTTGGAATCAATGTTTTAGTTGCTGGTGTGGTTGGAGGATCTATGCCTTTTATAATCAAGAAATTAGGCAAAGATCCTGCTCTAATGACCGGTCCTTTTTTAACAACAATTACTGATATAACAGGAGTTTCTATTTATCTTGGTCTAAGTACTATTTTTCTTTTCAGATTATTAGTATAAATAAAAAAGCTTAGCAATCACTATAGAGTTTTATCTTCATAAGTGACTGCTAAGCTTATCTTTTTCTTCTATTATTTTAAAATATTAATATGCATCTTCAAAAATTCTGACTATATCTTCTACACTTCCTTTTCTGGGGTTAGTTCCAGCATTACCATCTTCTAAAGCTAATTTAGCCATCTCTTCAAAATCTTCTCTTTTGACATCAAATTTAGATTCACTTAAAGAAGTTGGAATTCCAATATCACGAGCCAGCTCTTTAATTGCATCTAAAGAAGCTTCAGCTGCTTCTCTTGTTGACATATTACTAGTATCAACCCCAAAAACTTCGGCTATTTTTTGAAAACGCTTTAATTTATCTATTTCATCTTTAATTGCTTTAATTGATTCCTGAGCTTTAGGATTATTGCTTATATCACTCTGATCACTGCCAAAAATTTCAGTAATATTTGAGAAACGCTCTACATCAGTACCAAGATTGAACTTCTCTACATAAGGAAGTAAAATAGCATTTGCAATCCCATGTGGCATATCATAAAAACCACCTAATTGATGGGCCATAGCATGAACATAACCTAGGCCACCATTATTAAAGGCAAAACCTGATAATACAGATGCATTAGCCATATTTTCACGTGCCTTAATATCCTGGCCATCTTCAACAGCTTTGCGTAAATTGTTTGCTACTAATTCAATTGATTTAATAGCTGCTGCATCAGTTAAAGCATTTGCATTAGTAGAGACATATGTTTCTACAGCATGGGTTAAAGCATCCATACCAGTAGCGGCAGTTAATCCAGGAGGTTTTCCAACCATAAGTTCAGGATCATTAATAGAAACATCAGGTGTATTTCTCCAGCTAACTATAACGAACTTAACATTTGGCGTCTGAGAAGTATCGGTAATAACTGTATGTCTGGTTACCTCACTGGCTGTTCCGGCAGTAGTATTTACACAGACCATAGGAGGAGTTTCATTTTCTAATTTTTCAATTCCTGCATAATCTTTGTATAAATCACCATCATGAGTAGCTGCAACTCCAATTGCTTTTCCACAATCGTGAGCACTTCCCCCACCTATAGTTACAATCATATCACAATTTTCTTTTTGGTAAATATCAAGCCCTTCATAAACATTAGTGTCTTTTGGATTAGGTTCGACCTCATCATAAAATGCATAATTTAAATTAGCTTTGTCTAAATAATTAAGAACCTGATCAACTGGTCCACCCTCCATATTTCTTAAAAAACTATCAGTTACTATTAGAACTTTTTTGGCGCCTAAAATTTTACATCTTTCTCCAACAACTTCTACACAGCCAGGTCCCATAAAATTCACAGTTGGCAGCATATAATCATAATAATCGGGCATTAGCACTCCTCCTTAATATAAAATTAAAAAAATCCTACCTGTCTTAATTAAGCATAAAACGGCTAAATGCTTAAAAAACTAATAGGATTTCTCATGTCTCCTAAACTTAAAGCTATTTTTTTGTCTATCGTTGTCATAATATTAACATAATTATTTTATGCAGTCAATATTAATTATATGTCATTTAATTCCAAAAAAATTTTATTATTTTCATCATTAAATTGAATTGAAAGACTAAAAAGCAGAACTATTATTTTTTTGTTTTATTATAGTAAAAAATTATCCTTAACTTTGTTTTGACCAATTATTTATAGCTTACATTAATAAGATTAGCTTTGAAAATAGTGTAATTATCTAAACTATCTTCGTAAATTAACTCAAAAGATGCTGGAACTCTAAAATTATTTTGTCGGATATAATTGCTGTAATTAGCAACAAATCTGACTCTTTTACCAGCTAAAAGAAAATCTTCACTAACAATTGAATTCAGAGAATAATCAGCATTAAATTTCAGAGTATAGTTCATTATTTGATTATTTTTTCTGAGGCTTATTAATACACTTTTATCATCTATAGAATTCCAAGTTATTTGATTATTGGCGAGATAAAAATAAGGAAAATATACTGCATCAAAAATAAAACGAGTTCTTAAAAATTTTTCTGTTTCTTCAGAATAATAAGTGGGCCTATTAATAATACCAAATAGCTTTTTCTCATGTATTTTATTTGATTCTAATAATTTTTCCCGCAGTTTATGAAAAATTAATCGGTTATCATCAATTATAAACTCACTTATATAATTAAATTCTTTTATATCATAAAAGCTTTTTGCAGTAAAATTTCTCCCTTTATCTCTGGCATCATGATAATATAGACCTGAATATTTAAGATCTACATAAGAGGGTAAATTATTAAAATTTATGACACTATAATTTATATAATTTCTTAGAGGCCTTGGAACAGCAGGATTGTTTGGATTTGTAATAGAGAAACTATCTTTAAGCAGATAAGTTGTCTGCATAGAGCTAAGATTTTGGCTGTATTCCCAATCTAAATATAGATTAGATAATAAGGTATAGATAGATAAGGTGATAACCAACAGCAGAAAAATTATAATTGATTTTTTTAACATAATTAGCCCCTCTTTTCATAGGTGTTTAAAATAATTTATAGATTATTTCTAAGACTTCTGTTTTGCTTTCTGCCTTTAAAAGAGCCTTTCTGTTTTTGTCATCTCTCATCTTGCTGACTAATTTTGATACCATTTTGAGATAGTCGGGAGAAAACCCCTCATAATCTGCCACCATAAAAAATAATTGAACAGGTTTTTGGTCAATACTATTATATTCGATACCATCTCTTGATCTAGCAAAAGAAAGGGTTAATTCACTAACTACCTTACTTTTACCGTGGGGAATTGCAATCCCTCTTCCTAAACCAGTAGGGCCTTCTTCCTCTCTGGATAAAATCGTTTCAAAGAAGACATCTTTAGAACTTATTTTACTTTCCTCAGCTAGAACGTCAATGATTTCTTTAAAAGCCTCTTCCTTATTATCACTTTCTAAATTCATTATTATTAGATTTTCATTTATCAAATTTTGAATATCCATTGTGATCCTCCTCACAAAATTCATAATATAATTATATAATATTATTCCAGATTATACAAAAAGGTGATTAATTTTTTTTGAAGAAATATATATATAGCAGAAAGGAGTCTGATTTAAGATGAATAGTTATCAAAAGGCAGCAGATTTAGTTAAACAATCTAATCATACAACTGCATTTACAGGCGCTGGTATTTCTGTACAGAGTGGTATACCTGATTTCAGGTCAGAAAATGGACTCTGGAAAAATTATGATCCTCAAATTTTTTCAATAAGTTACTTATCTCAAAAACCAGCAAAAACCTGGAGTGCAATTAAAGAAATTTATTATGAATTTTTTGTCGATTCTCAGACCAATTCCGCTCATAAGATTCTTGCTGAAATGGAAAAAAACAATTTGCTTGATGCAATAATTACTCAAAATATCGATAATCTTCATCAAGAAGCAGGAAGTGTTAATGTAATAGAATATCATGGGAATTCGAAAAAGGCTATCTGCCTTGACTGTGGAGCTGAATTTAATGACCTAGAGCTATTATTAAATAATATTCCTCCTGTTTGTAGTGAATGTGGAGGCATATTAAAACCGGACTTTATATTTTTTGGTGAGCCAATTCCTCAAAAAGCTCATCAATTAGCATATCTTGAAGCTGAAAAAGCAGATCTTTTTATAATCATTGGCACAGCTGGAGAGGTACAGCCTGCTGGCCAAATACCTTTTTATGCTAAAGAAAATGGGGCAAAAATAATTGAAATAAATCTCAAAAAATCTAACTATAGTGATGAATTGACAAATATATTTTTGAAAGGTCAAGCAGTAGAAGCTTTGCAAAAATTGGCCAATAATTTGGGTATTTCTCTCGAATGATATATTGACTAAAAGTTAATATCCATTTTTCTGGTGTGTTTATAGCCTAAATCAAAAAGTTTATCAGCATGTTTTGTATCCAGGATATGATATTCTTCTAAACCTTCTGGTTCTATAAATAAATCGACAGCATTTTTGATTTTTTCTTGATCTCGATTAACACTTAACTGAAATGTTCTGACTGCAATCTCTACCAAATTATCTAATTTTCTTGTTTTTTCAATCGGCATTATATTTATAGCTATTATTAAATCAGATTGATCTTTTAAGGGCTCAACAGGCAGGTTATCAAGCAGTCCTCCATCTACATAAAGATCACCCTCTATTTCTACTGGAGAAAAGAGTACGGGAATAGAAGAAGAGGCCTGAACAATTTTGCTTAAATCACCTTCCTTAAAATATTTTATTTTACCAGTGACTAGATTAGAAGCTGCAATATAAAGTGGTATTTTAAGTTCTGATATTTTTTCTGCTTCTAGGTGTTCTTCTAAGTTTTTATTAAGGTTGTCTAAACTCATTAATCCATTAATCGGCAATGTAACCTTAGCATAATCAAAAAAATCATTTTCTTTCATAATCTCCATTATTTCTTCTGGTTTTTTGCCGGCAGCGATAAAAGCTCCAACAATAGAGCCCGCACTAACAGCAGATATTAAATCTGCTCTGATACCTTTTTCTTCTAGAGCTTTTAAAACTCCTAAATGGGCAAAACCTCTTGCTCCACCACCAGCTAGAACAATTCCTATTTTTTTCTTTCTCATTACTAAGTACCTCCGCCAATTTTATTTTGCTTAAATTTTTTCTCTAGCTTAATTTTATCACTTTCTCAAGAATTTGCAAAAAATAGTATTTTAAATCTTAAATTCAGTTGGACAAGAAGTAATTATTAATATAAAATACTAATAATGATTCTAATAATTTTTCAGAAAAGCTTTTCATAATTAATTATTCTATAGATAAAAAAGGAGAAATCTAAACTAATGAATACTACTAAATCCACTAAATTGCAGTATAAATTTCTTTTTATTATTTCTACAGCTTATTTGGCAGTTGATATCAATATGCAGGGTTTTATGGCTTTAATGCCCTTTGTTAGAGATGAGTTTTCAATTACTAGAGCCCAGGCAGGTTTGTATTCTACAGCTTATTTTTTACTAGCTACTTTAATTGCTATTTATAGTGGTAGTGTAGTTGACAAAATTGGTTCAAAAAAGGGAATGATATTTGGGGTAAGCTCAGTTGGTGTGTTACTTATTTTACATTCAGCAGCACCTCATTTTTTTGTGCTTTTGATTTTAGCTCTTTTAACTGGGCTTGTTTTTAGTATTATAACTCCATCCTTAAATAAGGCAGTTATGTATAAAGTATCTGCTGAAAATAGAGCCACCTCTATGGGGATCATGCAGATGGGTGGAGGTGTAGGCGGCTTTTTAGGTGCAACCTTTTTACCAGTTTTAGGAGAAATATATAGTTGGAGAATCGCAGTTTTGTTTTCTGGTTCCCTGGCCTTAATAGTTGCTTTATTTTTATTTATTTTTTATCAAGAAGATAATAAAAAAGATGAAGATTATGCATTAAAACAAAAAGAGCAAGCTAGTTTTAAAGAATCCATATCTATTTTGTTGAAGAATAAAAATTTAATGCTTGTCTGTGCACTTGGTTTTGCTTTAGGTACTGCAGTAGGCTCTATACCTGCTCACTATACTCTTTATTTAACTCAAGATGTCAATATGAGCAGGACTGTTGCCGGATTAAGCCTTGGGTTTTTTCAAATAGGTGGAATTGTAGGCCGGCCGGCCTTAGGCTATGTTAATGATAAATTTTTTAATGGTGATAGAAGCCTTGGTTTAACTTCGGTTGCTTTTTCTTTAGTCTTTATTCAGTTATTTTATTCTTTTTACATTAGTAATTTTGCACCTACTACCTACCTTATATATTTTAGCTCATTTTTAACTGGAGTTATGGCCTTAGGATGGATGAGCCTATTTTTTACAACTATTGCAGAGCTTTCAAGTGCAGAATTGACCGGGATTGGTACAGGGGTGGCCCTTGTTTTTTTAAGGTCCGGAGTTGTAGTAAGCCCTCCGATCTTTGGCCATTTAGCAGATATTAGCGGCAGCTATCAATTGAGTTGGTTGGTTTCTGCTGTAGTTTTGTTAACTTTTACAAGTGTTTTTCATTTGATTTTGAAAAAAAATAATGGCTAAATTTATAAAATTATCTAAAAATAATTACTTTAATTTTTTAAAAATTCTTTTTAAAAAAAGGAAGGATTTTCAACAAAATTAGTTAATAGTATATATATGAGAGATTTAGATTTTATACAGTTATAAGTGAATTTTTTTAACTGTATTTGAGAAAGATTAATATAATATGAGGGGGAATTAAAATGGCGAAAACTTTAGCGTTGATTTTGGCTGGTGGTCGTGGAACAAGACTTGATATTTTATCTGCACATAGGGCTAAACCAAGTGTACCTTTTGCAGGTAAATTTAGATTGATTGATTTTGCATTAAGTAACTGTGTAAATTCTAATATATATAATGTGGGTGTATTAACTCAATACCTTCCTCTATCACTGAATAATCACATAGGAATAGGAAAACCATGGGATTTAGATAGAAGACGAGGTGGAGTAACTATTCTACAGCCTTTTAGAGGCAAACCCGGCTCTACAGATTGGTATGAAGGGACTGCACATGCTATTTATAAGAATCGGAGCTTTATCAGAAATCAAAATCCTGATGAAGTAGTAATCTTATCCGGTGATCATGTTTATGCTATGGATTATAGTAAAATGATAGATTTTCATCGTGAAAAGGGGGCAGATTTAACAATAGCTGCTCAACCAGTACCTTATGAAGATGCAAGTCGCTTTGGAATCTTAGATTATCAAGATGATATGAGAATTACTGATTTTGTAGAAAAACCTGCTGATCCGCCCAGCAACTTAGCTTCAATGGGTATTTATGTTTTTAATAAAGATAAATTATTAGAGGTATTAGAAAAATATTGTAGTGAAGAAGATTCTGATTTTGGTCATCACATAATACCACCAATGATTGAAGAAGATAATGTGTTTTTATATGCATTTGATGATTATTGGAAAGATGTGGGTACTCTAGAAGCATATTGGCAGACAAATCTAGATTTAGCTAAGCCTATTCCAGAACTAAATTTATATAATCAAGAATGGAAACTTCATACAAGAAGTGAAGAGAAGCCATCAGTGAAATTAGGTGAAAATGCCTGTGCTTCAAAAAGTTTAATTTCAAATGGTTCAATTGTTAATGGGCAAGTAGAGAATTCGGTTATCAGTCCAGGAGTATACATAGAAGAAGGGGCTGTGGTTAAAAACTCAATTATATTTAATGATAGCATAATCAGAAAAAATTCAGTGATTGATAAATGTATAATTGATAAAGAAGTTGAAGTAAAGGCAAACTGTAAGATTGGTTATGGTGATGATTTGACTCCAAATAAAGATAAACCAGAACTGCTTACTAATGGACTAAATGTTATTGCTAAAAGAGCTACTATACCTGAAGGAACAAATATTGAAAGAAACTGTAGAATATTCTCTTATGTAAATACAGGTGATTTCAATAATCAACATGTTCCTAGCGGAAGTACCATTGTTTCAGAGATCGGGAAAAAAGTTGCCGAAGGAGACGAAGATCAAGTAAGAGAGTTAAATGTATAGATAATATTATTTTCTAGCTCTTCTCTTTAATCAGAGAGGGGCTTTTTTTAGGTTAAGTTTTCATAATATTTTCTTTTTTCAAAAAGGTTTTTTAGTTGATTTAAAGAATATAGTATATAGACTTTAAAATTTAACTTAGCTAGCAATTATCTTTACATTTTACTTAAATTTAACTTTTTTGCAATAAACTTTTTACTTTAATATTTTATTATAAAAATAACTTAAATCAAAGGAGGTGTGATTTTTAATTATTTAGGCTTAATCAAAAAAATAGGGAGTGAAAAATTATTATGAAAAAAGGGATTGTTTTTTGTCTGTCTATACTTTTACTTAGTGCTTTAGTTTTTCTTAGTCCTGTAGGAGCACAAGAAGATCAAGTTCTTTTAAACTTCTATTATCCAGTCGGTGTAGCAGGTCCTCTGGCAAGTGTCGTAGATGAAATGGTAAATGAATTTAATGAAACTCATCCAAACATTACAGTTCAACCGGTATATTCAGGAGACTATGATGATACAATGCAGAGAGTACAGACAGGAGTTATGGGGGGTAACCCACCAGACATAGCAGTTGTAGAAATTTCCGAAGCACACAGTTTATTGCAAATGAATGCCACTATACCTTTAACAGAATTTATTGAACAAGAAGAAGGCGATTTTTTAGAGCCATTTTTTGATGCCTTTTTAGCTAATGGTAATTTATATGGTGAACAGTGGACAATTCCATTTCAAAGAAGTACCCCGGTCTTTTATTATAATAAAGATCACTTTGCAGAAAAGGCAGATGAACTTTTAGCTGCAGGTTTAGATCCAGAAAGAGCACCTGATACCTGGGATGAATTGGTAGCATATGCAGAGGTTTTAACCGATAGAGAAGCTAATAGATGGGGATTAATTATTCCTGGTGGTTGGAATGATTGGATCTTTGAAGCTTTTGCCTATCAAAATAATGGACAGCTTATTAACCGTGAGGGAACTGAAGCTTATTTTACAGATGAAGCTGTTTTAGAAGCTGCTCAGTTCTGGTATGATTTAGCGCATAAATATGAAGTAATGCCTAAAGAAGTTAGGACCTGGGCAGGAAGCCCAACTGATTTTGCTGGAGAAGCTGCTTCAATGCTTTATAATTCAACTGGAGCACTTCCACCTATTTTAAATACAGCTAATTTTGAAGTAGGAGTAGCGTTTATGCCTCAGAATAAAACATATGGTGCAGCTGTAGGTGGAGGAGATTTTCATGTATTTAAAGATATTCCAGAAGCTAATCAAGCAGCTGCCTGGGAATTTATTAAATTCATGACTAACCCAGAAAATGCAGCAAGCTGGAGTGTAGAATCAGGCTATGTAGCTGTACGTGAAGATGCCTATGAAGTTCCAGTTTTAGCAGAACATGTTGAGAATCAACCTGCTAGAGCAGTAGCTAGAGATCAATTAGAATATGCATATCCAAAGATGAGTGCTGTTGGCTATCAACAAATACGTCAGATTTTAACAGATATACTTGATGAGGTAATGGAAGGTGATATGGAAGCAGAAACGGCAATGAATGATGCACAGAATAGAATTCAAGCAATTCTTGATAGACATTAATAAAAATGTTTAAAATACTACCCCCTGATTAATCAGGGGGTAGTAATAAAATTTAGAATATGAGGTGATTGACAATAAATGCTGCATAATATTATTCAAAACTATAAAGATGAATCAGGATTACTTTCATATAAGAGCAAATTTCTTCCATATTTATTTTTAATTCCTTCGGGAATTTTTTTAGTTGTCTTTACTTATTATCCAATATTTAGAAGTTTTTATTTGAGCTTATTTGATAATAATTTATGGATGCCTGAACCACAATATGTGGGACTTGAAAATTTCAGGATTCTTTTTAATGATCCTTTATTTATGCGGGTCATTAGAAATAATTTAATTTATTTAATTGGAACTATTCCGGTAATTATTGGTCTTTCTCTTTTTATTGCGATTTTAATTAACGAAAAAAGCAAATTCAGAGAATTTTATGAGGCATCTATTTTTACTCCAACCTTAGTTCCAATGGCAGCAGCAGCAATGTTATGGGTTTTTATTTACAATCCAGATATTGGTATATTAAACAGAATATTAAGAGCTTTAGGTATCTCAGGTAGAGCCTGGATAAACAGCAGCAGAACAGCTTTGCCTTCTCTAATGATAGTTATGATTTGGAAGAACCTAGGCTATTTTGTGATTCTCTTTTTAGCAGGATTACAAAATATTAACTTTTCATTATATGAATCCGCAAAGATTAATGGTGCCAGCTGGTTTCAAAAACATTTTTACATAACATTACCTTTAATAACTCCAACCTTGGTTTTTGTTATTATAGTTAATATTATCGAATCCTTTAGAGTTTTTGATATTGTCCATATCATGACTCAGGGGGGGCCGGCTAATGCCACTAATGTTTTTGTTTATTATATTTATCAGCAGACATTTAGATACTGGGATTTAGGCCTTGGTAATGCATTAACAACTATCTTAGTAATCGTTTTATTTATAACAATAATTTTAGTTATGAGATCATTAAGCAAAAGAATTCAATATGGATAATATATATTTAAGGGGAGGTAATGAAGATTAAATTAGCCAAAATAAAAGAAAAGATGGGTCATCTACTCGGCCATGCTATTTTGATGTTTATAGCTTTGATAGCTATAGTGCCGCTGATCTGGGCTCTTTCTACTTCGATTCAGCCCAGCCATGCAGTTTTTGGTCAGGGGATTGGCTTAATACCTACAGAATTTAGATTTGAAAATTATTTAGATATTTTAAATGCAGCCCCTTTTGGGACTTATTTAATCAATACAATAATAGTAGTAACCTTTACTGTGATTATGCAGTTGTTGGTTATTATTCCAGCTGCTTATGCTTTTGCAAAATTAGAATTTTTTGGTAGGGATGTACTGTTTTTTATCTTTATTGCACAGATGCTATTACCTTTACAGGCAATAGTTGTACCTAATTATGATGTGATGAGGGTGCTTGGTTTGATAAATACTAGAACAGCTATGGTATTGCCCTTTATTGCAAGTGGATATGGAACTTTTTTAATTAGACAGCAGTTCAAACAAATACCTGAGTCTTTAATAGAATCGGCCAGAATTGATGGAGCAGGTCATTTTACAATTTTAAAACATGTAATGATTCCACTTTCGAAACCGATTATAACTGCTTTTTCTTTAATTAGTATAGTTATTCACTGGAATGACTATTTCTGGCCTTTAATTATTACTGAGACTCCTAGTGTTAGAACTTTAGCAATAGGTTTAGGAATGTTTGTTCAGCAGGAAAGTGGAGCAGATTGGACATTGTTGATGGCGGGAACAATGTTTATAGTAATGCCATTATTAATCTTCTTTATATTTAATCAGCGAATATTTATTGAAAGCTTAATGATTAAATCAGGTATGAAAGAGTAAATTAAGCTTATTTTGATAAATTATTAATTTATGCTAAAATAATAATAGGTAAAAAACTAAATAGTTTAGATTATTATTTAAAAAATAGGAGATGATTATTATTAAACTAAGATGGCTCGGTAATTCTGCTCTAGAAATCAAAGGAGAAAAAAATATTATTATTGATCCTAATTTCTTGATAGATGCAGAAGTAAAGGCAGATCTTGTCTTGATTACTCATGAACATGATGATCATATTGATCCCAGTGATCTGGAAAAAGTATTAAAAGAAGAAACCGAAGTTTATGCACCTCAGTCAGTATTTGCTAAATTTGATCTTGAAGGCGAGGTTGTAGAAGCTGGTGATATTATAGCAGATGAGATTAAAGTATTAGAAGTAGATTGTTATAAGGCGGAATCATCAGTTGCTTATTTTTATAAGGGGATTTATCAGACGGCTGATGCTTCTAAATATCCTGACCCAAAAGAAGAAATAGAAGTATTATTTACAGCTTGTTATAATAGTGATTTTGCGGATTATATAGAAAGTGTAATTAAACTAAATCCAAATCTGGCTATCCCCTATCATTATGATCCTGAGGAAAGACAAGAACTTTTACAGGCAAAAGGATTATCTTCTAAGTTCGAACAGATAGGATGCAGCAGTAAAATAATTGAGATTGGTGAAGAACTAGATATCTAAATTTATCAGGCTTTTGCTCTTCTATTTAATTTCTTGACACTTCCAACTATAACTGTTAAGATTAAAATGGAAAAATTAGGGAGGTTAAAAATTATGGAAGCAGAATTTGCTGATAGAAGACTTGTTCTTGTTTCCAATGGTGAACCATATAAACATTACTATGTAGATGATGAAGTAAAAATGCAAAAATTAGCAGGTGGTTTAACTACTGGCCTTGATCCAATGATGCAGGATGTGAAAGGTCTTTGGATTGCCTGGGGAAGAGGAGAGGCTGATTTTGAAGTAGTTGACCAGGATAATAAAATTAGGGTTCCTGATCAAGCAGGATATACTCTAAAAAGAATAAATCTTTCTCAAACAGAAAAAGAAGGTTTTTATTATGGTTTTTCAAATGAGGTTATGTGGCCTATTTGTCATACCTTTATTTCAAAGGCTAATTATGAGGAAGAATATTGGCAGAGTTACCAAAAAGTTAATCAAAAATATGCTGAAAATATCAAAGAAGAGTTAAAAGAAGATGATCTGGTTTGGATTCATGATTATCATTTAGCTTTAGTACCGGGTTACCTTCAGGCAAAAAAAGATCCTGCGGTTTCGATGTTCTGGCATATACCTTGGCCTGCCTGGGAGGCATTTAGAACAATTCCCTGGCGCAAAGAAATAATAGAGGGTTTATTAGCCTCAGATTTTATAGCTTTTCACACAGACTTGTTTGTTTATAACTTTTTAAGTTGTGCCAAAAAAATTGGTGCAGAAGTTGATTTTGAAAATAAGATTATAACTCATCAGGGATCTGAAACAAAAGTTAAAAGTATTCCTTTGGGGATTGATTATCAAAGTTTTGCCGAATTAGCTCATAATGAAGATTATTTAAAAAAGACAGAAGCTGTTAAGAAAAGTTATAATACAGAAAAATTAATTTTTGCAGTTGATAGATTAGATTATACCAAAGGAATAGAAGAAAGATTAAACGCTGTTGATAAGTTCTTTGCAAAATATCCTGAATATATTGGTGAAGTTACAATAGTTCAGAGGGTTGCTCCTAGTAGGACCGAGGTTGAAGAATATCAGCAGATGAAAGAAAGAATAGACAAAAAAATTGCTGAAATTAATGGTAAATATCAAAAAGATGATTGGACACCAATTAAATACTTTTATGGCTCTGTGCCTCAGGAAGAACTTTTGCCATATTATAAAGCTGCAGATGTAGGATTAATAACTGCTTCTATTGATGGCATGAATTTAGTGGCAAAAGAATATCTAGCTGTACAGGATAATGGTGTTCTAATTCTTTCCGAATTTGCAGGAGCAGCACAGTATTTAGACAGTGCAATAAAAGTTAACCCCTATCATAGAGAAGAATTAGCAGATGGTATTTATCAGGCATTGGAAATGGATGAAGCGGAAAAGAAAAAGAGATTGAAGTCTGCTAAAGAAGATCTTAGCTATTATGATATTAATTGGTGGCGTGATCATTTCCTTGAAAATTGGTTGGATTGTTATGAATAAAAAATATGCTTTAAAAAATAAGTATTGGCAGGAGATTAGGCAAAAGATTTTAAGGGCTGATCATATTCTTTTCTTTTCTGATTATGATGGAACTTTAGCACCCTTTAATCCTGTTCCAGCAGAGGCAGATGCACTAACAGAAGCAGTCGAAAGTCTCAAACTCATTGCCGAAAAAGAAAAATATTATCTTAGTCTGGTTTCAGGGCGGCAATTAAGTGATTTAAAAAATATGTTAAAGCTTGAAAAAGCAAATTATGCAGGTAGTCACGGCCTTGAAATCGAATTATTTATAAGTGATGAGATAATATATCCCTTTTCAGAACAGAATATAGATCAAAAAAGCAAAGAAATTTATCAAGATATAAAAGAAAAATATCAGGCTAAAGCTCAGCTTGAAGTTGAAGATAAAGGCTTTGGAATGGCTCTTCACTGTAGTGATGAAATTACAAAAAAAGAAATTAGAGATGAGCTTAATGAAAAGTTCGCAGAAAAAAATTATCAGGTACTAGCAGGGCGCAAAATTGTGGAAATAAGGCCTCAAGCTTGGAATAAGGGTAAAGCCGTTAATTTCATAGCTGGGAAAATCAGTGACAAATTTGCACTTGAAAACTATTTAAAAATTTATATTGGTGATGATAGAACAGATGAAGATGCATTTCAAGTGATTGATGAAGGAATAAGCATTTATGTACAAAATGAAGATGATTTAAATACAGAGGCAGAATATTATCTTAAAGATCCCCATGATACAGCAGAATTATTGAAATTATTAGCAGGAGAAGCTTAGTCCTCCTGCTTTTTTTGTTTTTAAAGCGCAAAATCTTCAATTTTGTGAAACTCTGGCTGCATATTATTAAAAGTTGCTAATTCTTTAAAACCTATTTCCTGCAATTTTTTACTGGTATAAGAAAATTTCCGAGCAATTTTATCTGGGCTGTGACTGTCAGAACCAATGGTTAATATTTTACCTCCCAGGTCTTTATAGAGTCTTAAGATTTTAAAACTAGGCATAGGATCTCTGCCATCAATTCTATATCCAGCAGTGTTAACTTCAATTCCCTTATTTTTTTGGATGATTACTTTTAAAATTTCTGCTATTATTTCAGCAGCCTCTTGATTTTCCATTAAATCAGCTTTGCTTCCATAATCACCATAATCTCTAATTATATCCAGGTGACCTATCACATTATAGTTTTCATAAGCTTTAACTACTGCATAGACTGTTTTTAAATACCGAATATATGCTTCCCACTGACTGTAGCCTGCAAAAAAGTCTCGATTATAAAGATCTTTTTTTTCTGCAGTATGGAATGAAGCAATTACAAAATCAAAATCATCAGCTATGTATTGATTGCATTGCTCAAAAATATGCAGCTGAACCCCCAATTCAATACCTTTTTTGATTTTAATTTTATCTTTATATTTATTCTGCATTTTTTCTAATTCAGATAAATATTGAGCTTTATCAATTAAAAATTCTATTGTATCATCTTTATAATCTATATCATGATGGTCTGTGATTGCTATTTCATCTAAACCCATTTCAACTGCTGATTCAATTAGTTCTTTCATATTCATTTGAGAATCAGTAGAGAAATGAGAATGCAGATGATAATCAAAAAACATCTTTAACCCCCTCCATTATCAAGAATTCTTATTATTTACTATATTTATCATAGCATATATTTGAAATAAAGTGAATTGTATTTTAAAATTGATTTAAATAATCGAATATATTATTGCAATATAATTGTCTTAGCAAATAGTTTTAAAATTTAGACATATTTAAACTTTATTAAAAGACTTGACAGAGTGGGTTAATATAAATATAATATATACAACACTTTATTACTTTAGCATGTTAAAGGACTAAATTAAAATACAGGGGGATAAATAGATGAATGCATTTGTAGAAGGAGTAAGAGATATTTTACCAGCTGAATTAAGAAGGAGAAAAACCATTTATGAAGCAATTAGAAATGTTTTTGAGGCTAATGCCTATAGGGAAGTTATGACCCCAACATTAGAATCAATAGAACTTTATACAGGTGTAGAAGGATTGGTTGAAAAAAATGAAATGTTTAAAGTAGTAGATGATAAAGGTCAAATTTTAGTTTTGAGGCCAGATTTAACGATGCCGATTGCTCGTTTAGCAGCCAGCAGATTTCAGGACAGTCCTCGTCCATTAAAATTTTCTTATCTCAGTTCTGCTTATCAATCCCGCAATAGCCAGAGCCTAAGTCTCAAAGAAAAAACTCAGGCTGGAGTGGAGTTAATTGGCTGTGATTCCTTAGAATCTGATTTAGAAATTATTATACTATTAATTAGAACAATGGAGGCTGTTATGGTTGAAGAACCTTTAATTGATATCGGCCATGCGGATTTAATTAATGAAATTTTTGCTGATTTAAAAATAGAAGATGAGCATACAGCTGCTTTAAGAAAATTATTAGCAGCTAAAAATAAAGTAGGAATTAAAAATTATCTTAAAAAAGTTGATCTCAAGCAGGAAGCCGAGAATGTTCTTTTAAGATTACCCACACTTTTTGGTGATCCGAAAAGTGTTGTTGCCGAGTTAGAAGCAATGCCGCTTTCAGATGAAACTATAAATGTATTAGAAAGTTTAGAAGAGCTTTTTAATAGATTAGAAGAATTTGATTTGCTGCAGTATATAACTTTTGATCCAATGTTGATCTCGAGACATGGTTATTATACCGGGATTATCTTTAAGGGTTATGCTAGAGGTTATAGTAATTTGCTGGCAAGTGGAGGTCGCTATGACAACCTAACCGAAAAATTCGGTATAAAAGAAGCAGCAGTTGGTTTTGCAGTAGAAATTGAAAATCTGCTTGATTATTTAAGTAGAACCGAGAATTTTATTGAAAGTGAAGAAAAAAGCTTTGTGGTTTCTTATCAAGAAAAATCTGATTTAAAAGCTGCCTATGAACTTGCGGAAGCCTTAAGAGAGCTTAACTATACTGCAGAATTATTAAATGATGTTGATCAGGACTATCTAGATTTTCAACAAATAGAATACCATATAGATATAAAAGAAGCAGACTTAAATCTTTATCGAAATAATGGAGCCCAAAGTAAAATTGCTCGCGAGCAAGATCAATTATTAAATCTTGTTCTAAAGAAAATAGAGGAGTGGGAATAATGGAGAATCTTTGTATTGCTATGGCAAAAGGTAGGCTGGCCAAAGAAGCTGTAAAACTGTTTAGAAAAGCTGGCTATAACCTACCTGAAAATGTGCTTAAATCACGTAAGTTAATTTTTGAATTCGCAGAAGAAAACTTTGAGATAATCCTTGTTAAACCAGCTGATGTACCAATTTATGTGGAATATGGTACAGCAGATCTAGGCATAGTTGGCAAAGATACTTTATTAGAAGAAAACAGAGATCTTTATGAAGTTCTTGATTTAAAATATGGTGCTTGCCGTTTTGCTTTGGCTGGATTACCCAATAGAAGTGAAACATTATTAGAAAGAAAAGTAGCTACTAAATATCCGGATTTTACCCGCCGTTATTTTAGAAGCCGTGGAGAGCCTGTTGAAGTTATTAAACTTAATGGATCAATTGAACTTGCTCCTTTAACAGGTCTAGCAGACACTATACTTGATATTGTTGAAACAGGCAGAACCTTAAAAGAAAATGGTCTGGTGGTTTATGAAAATGTTAGAGAACTATCAGCTAGATTAGTGGTAAATAAGGTTAGCATGAAAACCAGACAGGATGAAATTTCAAAAATTATTGAGTCGCTTGATAGAGTATTAACTGAGGAGGAAAATAATGATTAAGAAAATAATAGATGGCAGAAAAAACATTAATCAAGTTAAAGAGCTTTTAGACAGTCGTTCTGGGGATAATTTAGAAGAATATCGGGAAATAGCTGCCGAGATATTGAAAAATGTCAAAGCTAATGGTGACCAAGCAGTTTTAGATTATACTGCCCGTTTTGATGGAATCGAATTTAAGGCTGCAGATTTAGAAGTCCAAGCATCAGAAATTGACAAAGCTTTGAAAGCAGTTGATAATGATTTTTTAAAAGCATTAGAAAATGCAGCGGCAAATATTGAAGCATTTCATTCTGAACAAAAAACATCATCTTGGCAGAAACAGAAAAAGCCAGGTATTATTACAGGCCAGGTCTGTAGAGCCCTCAAAAAAGCAGCAGTTTATGTTCCTGGAGGAAGAGCAGCTTATCCTTCTTCTGTATTGATGACCGTTATCCCAGCAAAAGTTGCCGGGGTAGAAGAAATAATTATGTTAACTCCACCAGATAAAAATGGAGAAGTTAGTGATGTTATTTTAGCTGCCGCAAGTATTGCTGGTGCAGATAAAATATTTAAACTTGGAGGGGCACAGGCTGTTGGTGCAGCTGCTTATGGTACTGAAACTATTCCAGCAGTTGATATTATTGTTGGCCCTGGTAATATATATGTTTCAATGGCTAAAGAACTTGTTTTTGGTCAGGTTAAAATTGATATGATTGCTGGCCCTAGCGAAATAATGATTATGGCAGAAAAAGATTCTAACCCTGCCTACATAGCAGCTGATTTAATGAGTCAGGCAGAACATGACCCCCTAGCATCTTCAATTTTAGTTACTGATGCAGCTGAATTGATTCCTGAGGTTGAGAAAGAATTAGAAGAGCAAATAAAAAATATGAGCAAAAAAGATATTATTGAAGAATCATTAAAAAATTATGGTTTAATGATTACAGTTAATAACCAGCAAGAAGCTGTAGAAATGATTAATTTAGTTGCACCAGAACACCTTGAATTAGCAGTCAAAAATCCTTTTGAGATTCTCCCTTCTATAGAAAACGCTGGTTCAATATTTTTAGGCGAATATACACCAGAACCTATTGGAGATTATTATGCAGGACCAAATCATGTTCTTCCTACTAACTCTACAGCAAGATTTTTCTCGCCTCTTTCTGTAAGGGACTTTGTTAAATACTCAGGTTTTATTCATTACAGTAAAGAAGCTTTAGAGGAAGCCAGCCAAGATGTAATTTGTCTTGCTGAAGGAGAAGGGCTTGATTCCCATGCTAATTCAATTAGAATCAGAACAGAAAAAGGTGAAAAAAGTGAGTGATAAACAAAAAGATAAAAAAGTAAAAATTAAAGAGAAGTTGAGAGAAGAGGTGCGCTCAATTTCTCCCTATTATGGTGAAAAAGATGATTTTGAGGTTAAAATAAACCTGGCAGGTAATGAGTCTCCTTTTGATATTCCGACCGAAATAAAAGATAAGTTTATAAAAGAATTTCAAAAAAATGATATTAATCGTTATCCAGAAATATATTCAGAAAAGATTCATCAGGAATTAGCAGATTATTTAAGCAGAGAATTAAACAAAGAAGTAAGTACAGAAGAAGTCATTGTTGGCAATGGTTCAGATGAATTACTGGATATTTTAATTAGAACTTTTGTGGATAAAGGTGATATAGTATTATCACAGACACCAACCTTTTCTATGTATCAATATTTTACTGAACTAGGTGGTGGAGTATATGAGGAAATCCCTTTAAATAAGGATTTTACGATTGAAAATATTAAAGCCAAAATTGATCAATTAGAGCCAAAAATAATTTTCTTCTGTTCACCGAATAATCCAACTGGTGAATTATTGGCTAAAGATTTAATTCTCTCTATAAGCGAATATTTTTCAGGACCAGTTATTGTTGATGAAGCATATGCAGATTTCAGCAGTGAAGATCTAATGGATGAAGTAGACAAACATCTAAATTTAGCTGTAACTAGGACTTTTTCCAAAGCATATGGTCTAGCCGGAATTAGACTTGGCTATTTATATGCTAATCCTGTTTTAGTTGAAGAACTCAAAAAAGTATTGAAACCCTATAATTTAAATACCCTAACTGATATTTTAGCTTGTATAGTTTTAAATAATGATGATATCATAAAAGAGAGAATAGAATTTATAAAAAAGGAAAGAGCAAGAGTTTATAAAAAACTAGCTGCTTATTCTAAGTGGGATGTTTTTCCTTCAGAAGCTAATTTTATTTATCTTGAAGGTGAAAAAACTCATCTATTTAAAAAAGCTTTAAATCAAGCTGGGATAAAAATCAGATCATATAATACTGACCCAGCTGCAGTTCGGATTACTATTGGTAGTAAAGAAGAAAACAATGCTGTTCTCAGAGTTTTGGAGGAGTTTAAACAGAAAAATTAAGGAGTGGTTAATTTGAAGAAAGATAGAGTAGCAGTAGAACGGCGCAAAACAGCAGAAACAGAAATCGTAGTAAGTGTCAATTTAGATGGGGAAGGAAAAGGAAATATAAAAACCGGGATAGGCTTTTTTGATCATATGTTAAATCAGATCTCCCGGCATGGTAATTTTGATTTAGAAATCTCTGTTAAAGGAGATCTGGAAATAGATGAACACCATACAATCGAAGATACGGGAATTGCTCTGGGAAAAGCTTTTGCTCAGGCAATTGGAGATAAAAAAGGTATTCATCGCTTTAGTAATGTTTTAGTGCCCCTTGATGAGTCACTTGTTAGAACTGTTATTGATATTAGTGGAAGACCTTTTATCTATCATGATCTACCCTTTAGTAGAGAACTAGTAGGAGATTTTCCAGCGGAAATGGTTGTGGAATTTTTAAGGGCATTTGCCTTTAATATGGGAATTACACTTCATGTGGAATTGATGCATGGGACAAATTGTCATCATCAAATTGAGGCAGTATTTAAATCTTTGGGAAGAGCTTTAAAAACTGCAGTTATGATTGATTCTGATAAAATACCTTCTACAAAGGGTGTTTTATAAATGATCGCCATTATAGATTATGGAGCAGGTAATTTAAATAGTATTCAAAAAGCTTTAGAATTTATTGGGCTTGAGACTGAAATTTTGGCAAGTGCCCATAAGCAGGAAGTAGAAAAATACTCAGGCCTTGTCTTACCCGGGGTTGGTTCTTTTCCCGGTGCAGCAGAAAGACTGAAACAGGATGGTTTTATTGAATTTATAGCTGATTTTGTAGCAACTGGCAAAGCTTTTTTGGGTATCTGTCTGGGGATGCAGCTTTTATTTGAATGGGGTTATGAAGAACTAAAAACTCAAGGTTTGGGGCTTTTACCAGGTGAAGTAGTTAAAATAGAAAGTGAATATAAAATTCCACATATGGGTTGGAATGAACTAGAAATCATCAATGATGATCCCTTATTTAAGGGTCTCCCAGCTAGAGCTCACTTTTATTTTGTTCATTCTTATCAGCTTAAAGATGTCAGTGATGATGTCCTGGCAGTTGTTGATTATGGAACTAAAATACCGGCAGTTGTGAGAAAAAATAATGTAATAGGACTGCAGTTTCATCCAGAAAAAAGTGGAGATAATGGAATTAAACTTTTAGAAAACTTTGGGGAGCTGTTGTAAATGATAATATTACCAGCAATAGATTTAAAAGATGGAGAAGTAGTAAGATTAGAACAGGGAGATTTTGCAAAGAAAACAGTTTACAGCAAAAACCCACTTAAGATAGCTAAAGAATTTGCTGAGCAAGGTGCAGAATGGCTGCATTTGGTTGATCTTGATGGTGCATGTGCTGGCGAGAGTAAAAACTTTAATGTAATTAAAGAAATAGCTCAAAAAACAGAGCTTAAAATTCAGACCGGTGGCGGTATCAGAAAAAAGAGAGATCTAAAGCAATTATTAGATTTAGGTGTTTCAAGGGTTATTATAGGGACATTAGCTGTTAAAGATCCCGAGTTATTATCAGAAATGATCCAGCAATTTGGAGCAGATAAAATTTTAGTTAGTATAGATGCTAGAGATGGAAAAGTTGCTACTTCTGGCTGGAAAGAAGAAAGCAGTCTTGATATGCTTGATTTTGCAGTAGACATGGAAAAAAGAGGAGTTAAATATATACTTTATACTGATATTGGTAGAGATGGAATGCTTACTGGCCCTGACTTTGGGGGCCTAAAAAAACTAAAGGCAGAAACAGATTTACATATAATTGCCTCAGGAGGAATCAGCTCTGAAGATGATTTATATAAGCTTGCAGATTTAGGGTTTTATGGAGCAATTACAGGTCAGGCAATTTATCAGGGTAAAATAGATTTAAAGAAAATATTTTCGGAAATGAGGGGAAATAATGCATAAAAAAAGAATCATTCCCTGTCTTGATATCAAAGATGGACGGGTTGTTAAAGGTGTTAATTTTGTTGATTTAATCGATGCTGGTGATCCGGTTGAGTCTGCCCGAAAATATAATGATTTAGGAGCAGATGAATTGGTATTTTTAGATATAACAGCAACAAAAGAAAAAAGAAAAACTTTAGCTGAGCTGGTAGAAAAGGTAGCTGCTCAAGTTTTTATACCTCTTACAGTTGGAGGAGGGATTAGAACAGTTGAAGATATGCAGCTTATTTTACGTTCTGGAGCAGATAAAGTTTCGGTTAACTCTGCAGCTGTTAAAAATCCCGAGCTTGTTAAAGAAGGAGCACAAGCTTTTGGCTCCCAGTGTATTGTTGGTGCAGTAGATGCAGACAAAAGAGACTCAGGTGATGGCTGGGAGATATTTATCAATGGAGGTAGTAAAGAAACAGGGATCGATTTAATAGAATGGGTTAAAGACTTAGAAGAACTGGGAGCAGGAGAAATACTATTAACCAGTATAAATGCAGATGGAACTAAAGATGGTTATGATATAGAGATGCTAAAAGCTGTTACAGAGGCAGTTAATATCCCGGTCATTGCTTCTGGAGGAGCAGGGAAAATTAAAGATTTCATAGATGTTTTTGAAGAGACCGGTGCAGATGCAGCTTTAGCAGCTTCTATTTTCCATTTTGGAGAAATAGCAATTAAAGATGTTAAAAAAGAACTCGAAAAAGCAGGTATTCCTGTTAGAATAGAAGAATAGTTTATTTAAGATCATTGTTGTGTAGAGAAAGGTTTTAGGTGATAAAATGTTAGAAATTATTACAGATCCGGCAGATATAGATTTTAAATATAATCAAAGAGATCTAATCCCTGCTGTGGTTCAGGATTATAATACTAAAGAGGTTTTAATGGTGGCTTATGTAAATGATGAGTCTTTAAAATTAAGCCTGGAAAAAGGTGAAACAGTTTTTTATTCTCGTTCTCGTCAGGAAATTTGGCATAAAGGAGCTACCTCAGGAAATATTCAAAAGCTAAAAGAAGTTTATTATGACTGTGATCAGGATACTATATTATTTTTGGTTGAAGCAGCTGGACCGGCCTGTCATACAGGTGAAAATTCTTGTTTTTATAGGAAAATTGCAGTTCAAAAAGATCAAGCAAGGACGATTGAGCAAAGCAATATTGTGGATTTTTTGTATCAACTAATATTAAGTCGTAAAGAGGCTATGCCGGAAGATTCTTATACTTCATATTTATTTGAAGAAGGGATAGATAAAATTCTTAAAAAAGTAGGAGAAGAAGCAGCAGAGGTTATTATAGCTTCGAAAAATGAAGCAGCAGAAGAGTTAGTCTTAGAGTCGGCTGATTTGCTTTATCATATGTTGGTTTTGCTTGCTGAAAAAAATATAAAGCCTGAAGAAATTAGAAAAGAACTAATAAAAAGACATAAATAGTTTTATTAAAAACATATATTTGCAGCTTATTTTTAAGCCTATCATTGAGTATTTTTTAGATGGTAGGCTGAATTTTATTTTAAAATGACTTTTTTTTATTAAAACTTTAATTAACTAAATTTTCAGTATTTATTCTAAAATAATAGTCGAATTTAAAGGAATTTTGACTTTAGAATTGAATAAAGTAATTAACAGTAAAAAAAGGAGAGAACAAAATGCAGACTAAAATTCAAGTTTATATTATACTATTTATTCTTCTATTTTCTTTTATATTTGTTCAAAGTGCTTTTGCTGAAGAAAGTCTTAAATTTGGTGTTCCAGCTAAAAGAGTAGCTTTATCCAAACTGGAGAGCTGGCAGCCGATAATTGATGAGGTGTCAAAAAGAAGTGGGATTGAGCTTGAACTTGTTATTACTCAAGATCATTATGAATTAATTGATAGAATGGAAAAAGGGGAAATTGATTTGGCTTATTATTCACCTGTTTTTTATGTTAAAGCTCATCAACAATTAGATTGTGTCCCCCTGGTTTTGCGGGTAATGTATGGAACTCCTTATTATCGAGCAGGTTTTATCACTCAAAAAGATTCTGAGATAAATCAATTAGAAGATTTGATAGATAAAAGATTTGCTTTAACTTCTAAAAGAGATTCTACTTCAGGCTATTATATTCCAATAGACATGTTGAGAGACATAAATATAGATTATCAGGAAGATCTTGATATAATTTATACAGGAAAACATGAAAATGTTTTAAGAAGTGTAAGTTATGGTTATGTAGATGCCGGGGTAATAAAATTATTTATTCTTGAAGAACCCAGAAATCAAAAATATCTATCTGAGATTAAAATTTTTGCTCATTCACTTTATTTGCCAGCCTCTTCAATAGCTGCTAGAGAAGGTCTCAGTGTAGAGATAATGGATCAAATGACAGCTGCTTTTTTAAGCTTAAATACTGATTCTGTGGGTAGAGAGTCTATGGCAGGCTTAAACTTTGATGGGTTTGTTTTAAGTGATGACAAACTTTATGATATTGTGAGAGATTATATGCAGTCTTTTGACTTGATCGATTAAAAATCAAAAACTTTAAGTTAAATAAGGATGATTAATGTGTCATTAAAAAAACGCTTAATAATTTATATAATGTTGATCTTTTTATTAATTATGACCGTGATAGGCTATATTTTAGTTGTTCAGCAGCGGGATATATTTCAGGCAGAAATGGAAAGAAGGGGAAAACTTTTGGCAAGAACCTTAGCTGAAATCAGCAAAGAAGCAATGTTGATTTATGAATTCAGTACCCTTGTCCAAAATGTTCGCTCTCTTGAAGGAGAGGAAGATTTAAGAAATGCTAAAATAATAAATAATAATGGAAGAATCCTTGCTTCATTAAATCGAGATACTGAGGGAAGTTTTACCGATTCAGACTACAGTCAAGATAGAAAATATTGGGAAGATAATTACCTAATAACTGTTGAAACAATTAATGCAAATGGGGTTGAGATGGGTAAGTCTATTATAGTTTTGTCTCAACAATCTATGCTGAATAGAATCGGTTATTCTGTTAAGCTAATAATAATAATTTTAGTTATAGCTTTAGCCTTATTAATCATTATTATTAATATTACTGCAGAATATTTTTTTGAACCACTGACTCTACTTGCCGAAAGAGTGCGTAAAATTCCGGATGATAATTTTAATATAAAAAAATTACAAGAATCACAGCCACCTGAAGAATTGATAGAATTATATAATTCTATCAGTTGGATGTATGAAGAGATGTTAATGATTAGAAAAAGGTTAGTTGAAAAGACTCAAATGGCTACAATAGGTAAAATGTCTGCTTATTTAGCTCATGAAATAAGAAATCCTCTAGAAGCAATCTCGGGATCAGTGGAAGTAATGAAATTAAAAGGTGAGATAAATTCTGATGGTGGATTTTACAATATAATTAAAGAAGAAATTACTACCTTAAATAGTTTTCTTGATGAGTTTTTGAGTTTTGCTCGCGGCAAATCTTATGATTTTGAAAAAATAAATATCAATAATTTAATCAATGATATTTTTAATCTTTTAAAACCAATGCTGAGGAATAAAGATATACAATTAATTAAAAAATTTAATAATCAAGATTTATATATCAAAGGTGATGTCAATAAAATAAAGAGTGTTTTTACTAACTTAATCTTAAATTCTATTGAAGCCATTGGCAGCAATGGTTATGTGGAAATAACTTTAAAAAATGATGAAGATTATATAACTGCTGTAATTAAAGATAATGGTAAAGGTATAAAAAATAAAAATTTGAAAAAAATATTTAATCCCTTTTTCACAACCAAAAAAAGTGGGAGTGGGATAGGATTAAGTATTTCTAAAGAAATAATTGAAAGACACGATGGAGCAATAGATGTTGAAGCAAAGAATAATACAAGTTTTACAATAAAATTACCAATTTTTAAGGATGATAATAATGGGAAAAATTCTGATAGTTGATGACAAAGTAAATATAACTAAGGTTTTAAAGGCAATTCTTGAAGAAGAAAGCTATGAAGTAGAATATGCTAATGATGTCTTTAAAGCTGTTGAGAAAGCAGAACTTTTTAAGCCTGATTTAATTATTTCTGATATAAAAATGCCTCAAATGGATGGGCTTGAATTTTATAAAGAAATAATCAAGCAAGATATTAACGCCAAATTTATTTTTATGACAGCTTTTGGTAGTATTCCGTTGGCTGTAAAAGTAATTAAAATGGGGGCTTCGGAATTCCTAACAAAACCATTAGACTATAATGAACTGAAAATTAAAATAGCCAATTTAATAGGTAAAGCAGAAAGTAAAAGTTTAGAAATAAATAGAGAAAATTATAGAGAAATAATTGGAGAAAGCGATAAGGCTCAAAAGCTAATTGAACAGATCGATATGGCTGCTGACTATAGTTCTACAGTTTTAATTCAAGGGGAAAGTGGAACTGGAAAAGAGCTTGTTGCAAAAGCTCTACATAATAATAGTTCACGAGCAGATAAAAATTTTGTTGCAGTAAATTGTGCAGCTTTAAGTCCTAATATAATCGAATCAGAACTTTTTGGCCATAGAGAAGGATCTTTTACTGGAGCTATAAGAGATAAAAAAGGTAAATTTGAAATAGCAGATGGTGGGAGTATTCTATTAGATGAAGTTACAGAGATAGATTTAAATACACAATCAAAACTACTGCGGGTTTTACAGGAAAAAGAATTTGAACGAGTAGGAGAAAATAAAAGTATCAAGGTTGATCTAAGAGTTATTGCAACTACAAATAGAGATATTAAAAAGATGGTTGATGAGAATAAATTTAGAAGCGATCTCTATTATAGATTAAATGTTATCCCTATTTATGTACCTCCTTTAAGGGAAAGAAAAGAAGACTTAAAAATATTAAGCAAACATTTTATTGATAAAATTTCGCAGCGTGAAGGTATTAATCCGAAAACTATTTCAAAAAAAGCGCTTAAATTACTTAAACAATATGACTGGCCTGGCAATATTAGGGAATTAGAAAATCTCTGTGAAAGACTTGTGATTACAGTAAAAGGGAGGAAAATAACAGTTATGGATATTCCTCAGGAAATTAAAAATAATATTGAACAGCAATCTCAAGATGTATTAACAGAGAAAGAAAAAATACTTTTAGCACTGCAAAAAAGCAATGGTAACAAAACAAAGGCAGCTGAAATATTGGGGATTTCAAGAAAAACATTATATAATTGGATAAAAAAATATCAAAATGATCCTGAGTTAAAAAATATACTTGAGTAATTTCACACTGTAATTGTGAATATTATCTGAAAATACACAAAAATTAAATATTAATTATTTTTTTTCAACAGCAGAAGACTTTTTGGTCTTTTGCTTTTTTTTTATTTTTTAAATTATTTACTGTCATATTAGGCTTTTGGAAGTTTTTTTTCTAAAAATAACTTTTTTAAAAATATTTTTTATCTTTTTCTCTTGACTGGAATGATAATTGCAATTTATATAGACAGCTGAAGTTGAGAAGCTCAGCAAAAAATTTAAAATATTTATTATCTAAAGGGGGGAAGAAGAAAGAAGTTTTGTCAATACTTTAATTCAAGAATCATTAAAATACTATTAGGGGGATTTACAAATGTGTAAAGCTTTATTTGGGAAGAAAAAAATATTAAGTCTTTTAGTTTTAGTTTTATTTGTTACTTTTATGATGGGAAGTGCAGCTTTTGCTAATGGCACTGTTGCTCAGGCTGAAAGTCCAAAATATGTCTTTTATTTTATTGGTGATGGTATGGCAAGTGCTCATACTACTTTAGCAGAATTTTACACTCAATTTGAAAATAAAGAAGAAGTTACTCATAGCTATGAAGATATGGGAGAAAGTTTTATTGATCATGAAGCTGAAGAACCTGGTGATCGCTTAACAATGCATCAGCTAGATGTACATGGGTCAACTAGAACTACAGGTTCAGATACTATAGTACCTGGTTCAGGTCAGACTGCAACAGCTCTAGCAACTGGTATTAAAACATCCAGAAATGCAATATCTGTTGATCCAGATGGTAATCCATTAGAAACTGTATTATTAGCTGCTAACAAACAGGGTATGAATACAGGTTTAATTTCTACAGCAAGAGTTACTCATGCTACTCCTGGTGCTTTTGGTGCTAACGTTCTTGATAGAAGTATGGAAAATGAAATTGCAGAACAGTATTTAGAAAATAATATTGACTTTTTAGCTGGTGGAGGATACAGACACTTCTTGCCACAAACAGTTGAAGGTTCAAGTAGAGAAGATGATAGAGATCTCTTTAGAGAATATGAAGAAGCTGGTTATGCAGTCTTTAGATCAGCAGAAGATACCCAAAGTTTTAGAGATTATCAACCAAGTGCTGACAGTAAAATACTATATACTCCAAACCGGACACATATGCAATATGAGATCGATAGAGTTGACTCAGAAGAGCCTAGTTTAGCTGAATTAACTGAAAAAGGAATCGAAGCTTTAACAGCTAATGACAATGGATTTATTGTAATGGTAGAGGGTGGCAGAATTGACCATGCAGCTCACAATAATGATGTTGCAGGTACAATTTATGATACCTTAGCTTTTGATGATTCAATCGCAGTAGCATTAGATTTTTATGAACAATATCCTGATGAAACCTTAATTATTGTTGTTGGTGACCACGAAACTGGTGGATTATCCTTAAACAATTGTGAAGGTATGGAGTATGACTATTTCTTAGACTTAGAACCTGTGACAAGAGTTCAAGGTTCAGTAGAAGAAGGTTTTGCTTATACAGGAGATAGAGATCAACTTTTTGCTGATATGGAAAATATCTTTGGCATAGATGATCTAAAAGATTTTGAAATAGAAATGCTTGAAAATGCAATGGATTTAGAAGACGCAGAAGGTGTAGAAGCAGATGTAGCGGACTTTGGAGCTTATTGGCCACAAGCACCTTGGATTAGCCCTACCCAGGCAACAATTGCTCATATTACATCAAGAAGATCAAAAATTGGTTGGAGTACTTCTTCACATACAGGTTCAACTATACCGATGGCTGCCCATGGTGTGAATGCAGAATACTTTGATGGTGCTCTTGATAATACAGATGTAGGACAATTAACAGCTGCTATTTTAGGCTTAGAGTTAGATGTTGAAGTTCCAGCACTGTAAAAATATTTCTTGTAACTGAATTGATTAAATATGATCAAGTAACTATACAGGTGGGGTTATCTAGCCTCACCTGTTATTTATATTTTTCTGGAGGTAAATAAATGCAGAAAAAAACAATTAAAAGGTTAGTTTTAGCAATTATAATTATTACATTTTTATTTTTATTAATAAATAATTTAAATGTTATAGATGATAATAGTAGAGAATTTAGAGCTCATGTTTTAGAAGTTGATGATCGTGATGTTAGAGGGGTAGGGATTTCTAGAATAGGTGTTCAAAGAGTAAGAGTAGAAATAAAGGAAGGTAAATTTAGTGGAGAAGTTGTAACTGCTGCTAATAATCTAACAGGTAATTTAGGCTGGGATTATCGTTTTGAAAAAGGTGATGAAATTCTTGTTGCAATATCTGAAACAGAAGATGGTCAAATAGCTTCTGCTTTAGCTTTAGATGTCTACAGGCAGGGTTGGCTATTAATATTGCTTGGGGTTTTTATAGTTCTGCTATTATTATATGCAGGTTATATTGGTTTGAAAGCATTATTTTCTTTTATTGCCAGTATAGTTTTAATTTGGAGAGTATTAATCCCAGGTTTAATAAATGGACTAAATCCTCTCTTATTTACGGCCTTTATTTTGGCGATATTGTCTGCACTAATCTTATTTTCTATAGCTGGTTTTACTAAAAAAGGTCTATCTGCATTTTTTGGTACAACCTGCAGCTTATTTATAACTATTGGCTTGACCATGTTTTTTGGTTCAATGCTTGCTTTAGATGGGATGTCTTCTCCTTATGTAGGGGAATTATTAGCGGGAGGCTATATGCATCTCAATGTGAGAGATATATTTTTTGCAGCAGTTGTAATCGGTTCATCTGGAGCTGCTATGGATATAGCTATGGATATGGCAACTACAATTAAAGAACTTCAAGCTCAAAGACCAGATATAGAGATGAAAGCTTTGATAAAATCCGGGTTTAATGTAGGTAGTGATGTAATTGGAACAATGACAACAACCTTGTTGTTAGCTTATTCAGGTGGTTATTTAACTTTGATGATGGCATTTATGACAAGAACAACAACATATAGAAGAATTTTTAATCTGAGAATTATAGTTTCAGAGATATTAAGAATCTTGGTAGGGAGTATCGGTATAGTATTAGTAGCACCTATAACGACTTTATTTGCTGCCTGGCTTTTTACCATAGAAATAGATTTCAAAACAATTAAAACAAAACTTTTTAAATAAAAAAAGACTGCAGAGTAATAAATTTGCAAATCTGCAGTCTGATAAATAAAACTTTAATCTTCTATTTTTAAGCGAATTATTCTATCATCTTCGGTGATCGGATTACCTCTACCATCTCTATTGCTTGTCAGAAGGTATAGATATCCATCTGGTCCTTTTACAGCAGTTCTTAATCTGCCGAAAGTAGAAGGACCATCTTTTTCTGTAAACCATCTTTCTATACTTTCTAGGTGATAATCTTCATTATTTTCAAAAGTAATTTTAATTAAGGCCTGGCTGCGCAGAGTAGCAACATAGAGATCCCCTTCATAAAAAGTCATTCCAGAAGGAGGAACAGCATCTTCCCACATAATTAGAGGATTGGCATATTCTCCATCTTCAAAATAGCCGATTTTTTCTGGCCAGCCAAAATTATCACCGGGGTTAACCTGCTTAATTCTATCTTTAGCTCTTAGACCATCTTCGCCAGAGGGACCATGATCGGAAATAAAAAGATCATTTGTTTCCGGATGCCAGGCAAGCCCCTGGGGGTTACGGTGGCCCAGACTGTAAACTGGTGAATTAGCATAAGGATTATCTTCTGGGACATTGCCTTCAGGAGTTAAACGTAGAATTTTGCCACCGAGATTGTTTAAATCCTGAGAAATTTCTCTGTTCCAACTGTCACCAGTTGTTATATAAAGCATTCCATCTGCTCCAAAAGCAATTCTACCACCATTATGATTTCTACCACCGGGTATTGCTTCGATTAATATTTCTTCATTTTTAGCACTATCTTCTTTTGCATTAAATCTAGAAACTCTATTTAAAACATCCCCATCAGCATCTCTATAGGTATACATAATATATAAATAATTTTTATCAGGATAATCTGGATGAAGAGCCATACCCATTAAACCACCTTCACCAACTGCAGTAAGTTCTATTTCTAAGTATGGTTCTGTTTGAAGCACTCCTGATTCTATTAATCTGATTCTGCCATCTCTTTCAGAGACTAAAGCTCTTTCTTCATTCATAAATACTAATTCCCAGGGGATATTAAGATTTTCCACCCAACTTTCAACAATTACACCATCAGGTTCTTTTAAAAATTGCTCTGCAACCTCTTGAGGGAAATCGCCAACTCTAATCTCTGCCCTAACAATTGAAACACCGCTCATTAAAAGAAAAATTATCATCAGTGGTATAATAACTTTTTTCATATCAGAAATACCTCCTCTTTTAATTATTATAGCAGATTTGAAATTGAAAAGTTAAAAAGTATTTAACAAATATTAAATTAAAGACTATAATCCGACTTTTGCCTTTTTACCTACTATCTCAATTGCTAGCTGTTTGTTAGCTGTACTAATTATCCCCCCTGCCTTAGGATTAGTTTTTGAGCCAAAATTTTTAACTGAAAATTTAAAAGAAAAATAACTTGATATTAGCTTAGACTTTGTTATAATAATAAATGGCTATAAAAGCAAAGAAGAGTATATTAAAGAAAAAATGATTATATAATAGCTAATAAGTCATGAATCTTTTTCAAAGTTAAATAACCTATATCAGAAAATAACAGGGAGGTAATTTAAACTATGAAGAATGTTCGTACACTTTTTGCTTCATTGTTCATTGTTCTCTTATTGATCAGTGGAATCATGTTAATGCCTGAAGATCTTAATGCGGAAGAAGGTACTATTAAGCTGGGTTATGTTAATTGGGCAGGTACTATCGCTGAGACTTATGTTGCTCAAGAAGTTTTAGAAGAAAAAATGGGTTATGATGTTGAAATGACGATGGTAGGAGTTGGACCAGTTTATACTGCTTTGGCTGAAGGAGACATCGATGCTTTTATGGGTGTTTGGCTGCCTATTACCCACGAAAATTATGTAGAAGAATATGGTCAAGAGATAATTAAAACTGGCCCTAATTATGTTGGAGCTAAGATTGGACTTGTTGTTCCAGAATATGTTGATATAGATTCTATCGAAGAATTAAATGAACATCGCGATAAATTTGAGGGAGTTATTACTGGAATTGAACCAGGTGCTGGAGTAATGGAGGCTACTCATGATGCAATAGATGACTATGAACTTGATTTTGATCTTATGACAAGTAGTGGCCCAGCAATGACTGCTTCTTTAGAATCTGCCATCGAAAATGAGGAGTGGATTGTAGTAACAGGTTGGCAGCCCCATTATAAATTTGCAGAATTTGATCTCAAATTCATAGAAGATCCAGAAAATGTTTATGGTGAAGCAGAAGGAGTTTATACTTTCCATAACCCTGATCTGGCCCAGCGCCATCCAGAAGTGGTTAGCTTTTTCCATGATTTTAGAATGACTTTCGAAGAATTAGGAGAGGTTATGGCCTGGATAGCTGATGGTGAAGATGAGGCAGATGCTGCAGCAAGATGGGTTTCCGAAAATACAGAAAAAGTAGAAAGCTGGATTGATCCTGTCATGATTTCTGAATAATTAAAAATTTTATTACTGCTTGACTTCTTAAAATTCATCTGTTAATATTGACATGTATGAACTAAAGTAAAAACTGAATTTGTACCTCATATAATAGTGAGAATATGGCTCACAAGTCTCTACCGAACTGCCTTAAACAGTTTGCCTATGAGGGAAGTGTACCTAGGTTTCCGCAGCTTATTGCTGGCTGGTCCGAGCGGTACAGATATTGATATATCACACCGAAGGGATAAAAGCCCAGGCGGGGAGGTTCTACTCAATTAATGTAGAGTCTTCCCGACCTGGGCTCTTTTTTATTAGGATACAAATATCCAGTTATTCTAAAAGTTATTTTAGGGTATCTGAGAACAAATCAAACTAGGAGTGAATAGAATGAATATCCTTCTCATCGGAAGTGGTGGAAGAGAAAACGCATTAGCTTGGAAGCTCTCTCAAAGTAATAGGGTTGATGAATTATATACAGCAGCCGGTAATCCAGGGACTGCTATATTTGGTGAAAATCTTGATTTTGAAGAAAGTAATCATCAGGGTTTACTGGAATTTGCCCTTAAAGAAAAGATAGACATAACAATAGTTGGGCCTGAAGCTCCTCTAGCTGCAGGTATTGTCGATTTATTTAAAGAACACGGCATCAAGGTTTTTGGTCCCACAAAAGATGCTGCCCAATTAGAAAGCAGTAAAGTCTTTGCTAAAAATTTGATGCAGAAATATAATATTCCTACAGCTGAATATAAGAGCTTTTCTGATCCTAAAAAAGCCAGAAAATATATTAAAGAAAAGGGAGCACCAATAGTAGTTAAAGCAGAAGGACTGGCAGCTGGTAAAGGAGTTATAGTAGCTCAACAGCTAGAAGAAGCTCTAAGTGCTGTTGACAAAATTATGATTGATGAGAAATTTGGTCAGGCAGGCGAAAAAATAGTTGTGGAAGAATACTTAGAAGGTGAAGAAGCAACTATTTTGTCATTTTGTGATGGGGATAATATAGTGCCTATGATTCCCTCCCAGGATCATAAACCAGCTTATGATGGAGATAAAGGACCAAATACAGGTGGAATGGGAGCATATGCCCCAGCCCCTGTTGTAGATGCTAAAATGATGGCAGAAATAAAAGAAGAAATTATGGAGCCTACCTTAGCAGCCCTCAAGAAAGAAGGGGTTGATTTTAAGGGGATAATATATTTTGGCTTGATGATAAATAAGGGGAAAGCAAAAGTTTTAGAATATAATGTTCGCTTTGGAGACCCTGAAGCTCAGGTTGTGCTCCCACTTTTAAAAAGCGATTTAATAGATATAATAGAGGCAGTTTTAGAAAATAAATTAGGAGATTTAAAAATAGAATGGTCTACTAAAAAAGCTCTTTGTGTTGTTATGGCTTCTGGTGGTTATCCTGTAGAATATGAAAAAGGCAAAAAGATTACGGGGATAGATTCTGTAGAAGAAAAAGACGACTTAATTGTTTTTCAAGCAGGTACAAAAGCTGTTGATGGAGAATTATTTACTGATGGTGGGCGTGTTTTAGCTGTTACTGCTTTAGCAGATGACTTTGCAGAAGTTATTAAAAAAGCATATCAAGGAGTAGAAAAAATTCATTTTGAAGATTTTCATATTCGCCACGATATAGGTCATAAAGCTCTGCAGAGAGTCTAAATAGCAATTTTGTATTTTTAGGAGGATTATAATGGAAATTAAAGATAAGACCAAAGAAAAGATAGGGATTATCGGTGGTGGACAGCTTGGTAAGATGATGATTTTAGAAGCAAAAAAAATGGGCTTTTATGTTATTATTCTTGATCCCACCAAAGAATGTCCGGCTGATAGTATTGCTGATGAGCATATTGTAGCAGATTTTAATGATGAAAGTGCTATTAGAAAACTGGCTGATAAATCTGATGTATTGACATATGAATTTGAACACATAGGAGTAGAAGTTTTAAAAGATCTTGAAGCTGAAGGCTATAAAATTTATCCTACCGCTAGAAGTTTAGAAATAATTCAAAATAAATTTCATCAAAAAAATATGTTAAGCCAGAATAAAATTCCAGTAGCTCAGTTTATAAAAGTCAGCAGTATAGAAGATATTAAAGAAGCAGCCCAAAAATTTTCATATCCTCTGATGTTAAAAAGTTGTACTGGTGGTTATGATGGTAAAGGGAATATTGTGATTGAAGAGCCTCAAGCAATTAAAAGCTCTTATCAGCAATTAGGTGGAGCGAAAGCAAAATTAATGGTAGAAAAGTATATTCCCTTCAAAAAAGAGATATCTGTTCTAGCCTGTAGAGCTTTAAATGGTGAAATGAAAGTTTTTCCGATAGCTGAAAATCTACATAAAGATAATATTTTATATGAAACAAAAGTTCCTGCCTCTTTAGCAGCAGGTTTAAAAGAAAAAGCTGAAAAATTAGCCTTTGAAGTTTTAGAGGTATTTACTGGGATAGGGATGTTTTGTGTAGAAATGTTTGTAACTGAATCTGATGAGCTTCTAATTAATGAAATAGCACCTCGTCCCCATAATTCTGGTCATTATACAATTGAAGCCTGTTTGACCTCACAATTTGAACAGCATATTAGAGCAATTAGTTCTCTACCACTTGGTGAGACAACTCTCTTGAGGCCTGTGGTCATGAGAAATATTTTAGGTAGTGGAAGCGAGGGTAAAGCAAAGGTTCTTGGTTTAGAAGCTGCTCTTGCTGTAAAGGGAGCTAAAGTACACATCTATAATAAGAAGATGGCAAGACCGGGAAGAAAAATGGGTCACCTCTGTGTTCTAGCTGAAAATCGGAGTGATGCAGAAAAAAGGGCTTTAGAAGCAAGCAAGTTAATTGAAATAAAAGGAGAACTTTAATTGTTTTTGGCTGAGTTTAATAGCTTTAAAAATTAAATTCTAAATAGGGAGTGAAATTTTATGGGTTCTAAAGTAGCAATAATTATGGGTAGTGATTCTGATTTACCAGTAATGAAAGAAGCAGCAGAAATATTAGATGAATTTGAAGTAAACTATGAACTAACTGTTGTATCTGCCCATCGAACACCAGAAAGATTATATAATTATGCGGAAAATGCGGAGGAAAATGACTTTGATCTAATCATTGCTGGAGCTGGTGGAGCAGCACATTTACCTGGTATGACTGCAGCAGTAACAAATCTGCCAGTAATAGGGGTACCGGTCAAGACTTCTAAGTTAAGTGGCTTAGATTCTCTTTATTCAATAGTACAAATGCCTCCAGGGGTTCCAGTGGCAACTGTAGCAATTAATGGTGCCAAAAATGCAGCTCTTCTGGCAGTACAGATTTTAGCCAGAAAAGATCTTGAACTAAGAAAAAAGCATAAAGAGTATAGAAAAAATATGAAAAATAAAGTCTTAGCAACAGCTAAATCATTAGAAGAGTTAGGTTATAAAGAATATATTGAGAGGAGCGAAAAATTTGCAGACTAGAGATATTTTTGCCAATATAAGCCCACTTGACCACCGCTATTCTAGAGGAGAAAATTTTTCTGAACTATCTAAATATCTTTCTGAAAATGCAACTATTGCTTTTCAGGCAGAAGTAGAATTGGCTTTAGTAAAAGTATTGGCTAAAAGAGGTATCTGTCCTCATAATGCTCCTCAGGAAGTGGAAAAAGCTATTCAAGATTTGAGTACTGAAGAAGTTTATGAAGAAGAAGCTAAAACCAAACATAATATAAGGGCACTTGTTAACTGTATTCAAAAAAAAGTTAGCAAAGAAACAAGACCTTATATTCATTTTACCGCAACATCTTATGATATTGTTGATACAGCTAACTCTCTCCGTTATAAAAAAACAGCTGAAGAATTGATTCTTCCCCAACTCATTGAATTAGAAAAAACCTGGTTAGATATTGCCGAAAGAGAAAAAGACAGAGTTCAGATTGGCAGAACCCACGGCCAGCATGCAGTTCCAATTACCTTTGGCTTTACAATAGCAGAATATGTGAGCAGATTTGGTGAAAGAATTAAAGAAATTGAAGCTAAATCTCAAAAATTAATTGGTAAATTTTCTGGAGCAGTTGGAGCCTATAATGCGAGCAGCATATTTTTTGATGACCCAGAAGAATTTGAAAAAGAGGTTTTAGCAGAATTGGGACTTAAAGCAGGTGAACATTCTACCCAGATTGTTGCTCCAGAAGCAATAACTGATTTTATCCACAGCCTTATTGCAGCCTTTGGTGTTTTGGCAGCTTTTGCTGATGATATGAGACATTTACAGCGCTCAGAAATAGCAGAAATAGGAGAACATTTTGCCGAAGATCAAGTAGGTTCTTCTACTATGCCTCACAAAAGAAATCCCATAAATTATGAAAATGTAAAAAGCATGTGGAAAGCTTTTATGCCCCAAATGAATACCGTTTATATGGATCAACTTTCTGAACACCAAAGAGACTTAAGTAATTCTGCCTCTTCACGCTTTATACCAGAATTAATTGCAGCTTTACTTAGTTCAGCTGCAAGACTAAATCGAGTCAGTCAAAAAATGTTGGTTGATGAGGAAAATATTAAGCAGAATTTTGAGCAAAATAAAAAGATGATCGTAGCTGAACCGCTCTATATATTATTAGCTGCTGCAGGTCATCCAGATGCTCATGAAGCGGTAAGGAAACTAACTCTCAAAGCTCAACATAGGAATATTTCCTTAAAAGATTTAGTTGCAGAAAGTGATGAATTAAAAGGATACTGGAAAAACTTTAATGACAAACAAAAAGAGCTGATTTTAAATCCAGCTAAATATACCGGCATAGCATCTAAAAAGACGGAGAAGATTGTTAAAAAATGGCGGCTTGAATTTGATTTAGCCTAAAAGAACCTAACTGCTAGGAGGTTAGTTAAATGGAAAAAAAAGGACTACTATATGAGGGAAAAGCAAAAAAGATTTTCAAAACAGATAATAAGGATGAGTTAATTGTATATTATAAAGATGATGCAACTGCATTTGATGGTCAGAAAAGAGGTCAGATTGATAAAAAAGGCATTATAAATAATAAAATAACTAATTGTCTTTTTAAAATCTTAGAAAAAGAAGGAATTAAAACTCATTTCATTAAAGAATTAAATAAAAGAGAAACTTTAGTAAAAAAAGTTGATATTATTTTAATTGAAGTTGTGATCAGAAATATTTCCGCCGGAAGTCTTGTTAAAAGACTAGGCATTGAAGAGGGAATTGAATTAGCTAAGACTATTATCGAGTTTTACTATAAAAATGATGAACTAGGAGATCCTTTGATTAACCGCTATCACATAGAAGCTCTAGAATTAGCCACTGATGAAGAGCTTGATGAAATAACAGAACAGGCAAAAAAAATTAATAGAGTTTTAAGAGATTTTTTAACAAGCAAAGGAGTTGATCTGGTTGATTTTAAATTAGAATTTGGGATCACCAGCTCCGGAGAAATTATTTTAGCTGATGAAATTACACCTGATACCTGTCGTTTTTGGGATACTTATACAAAACAAAAACTTGATAAAGATAGATTCAGAAGAGATCTTGGTGATGTAGAGTCAGGATATATGGAAATGCTGCAGAGAATCACCGGTCAAGATAAAGTTTAAATTAAAAAAATTGATTAAATTTTTATATTAATTAAGGGGCTGAAAAGAAGAATGGGAGAATTAAATAACTTCTCTAATCAAAAAATTAAATTATCTAATATAAACAATAACAATAATGAAGTCAAAAAACAGCAGATAAAAGTCTGCAGCTCGGAAATGAAGTATCGGGCAGATAAAATGCGAGAAGAATGTGGAGTATTTGGTATTTTTAATGCTGATGGAGAAAGTAGTGCTGCTGATCTAAGCTATCTAGGCTTAATTGCTCTTCAGCACAGAGGACAGGAAAGTGCAGGTATTTGTGCAAATCATGAAGGTGATTTTAATCTTCATAAAGGTATGGGTTTAGTAGAAAATGTCTTTAGTGAAGAAGATCTAGCAAATTTAAAAGGTGAAATGGCCATAGGGCATGTTCGTTATTCAACTAGTGGTTCAAGTCTTTTAGCAAATGCTCAACCACTACTAATTAACAGTATTAAAGGAGATCTCGCTCTTGCTCATAATGGCAATGTGGCTAATGCGGAAACACTAAGGTATAATTTGGAAATGAATGGCTCAATTTTTCATTCAACTTTAGATACTGAAGTAATTGCTCATTTGGTAGCCAGAGCATTGGAAGATGATATTGTAGAAGCCTTAATTCAAAGTTTACACCAGCTCAAGGGTGCTTTTAGTATTGTCGCGATGACCAAAGACAGTCTTGTAGCAATAAGAGATCCAAAAGGGTTTAGACCTCTTTCAATTGCCAAAGTTGATAACAGCTATATTGTTGCTTCCGAAAGTTGTGCTTTTGATATTATTGGAGCAGAATTTATCAGAGATGTACAGCCAGGTGAAGTTGTAATAATTGATGAAAATGGTTTAAAAAGCAGGAAATATAGTGGATCTAAAGAAAGCAGTTTATGTGTTTTTGAATATATTTATTTTGCCAGACCTGATAGTAATATCGAAGGTCAAAATGTTCTTTTAGCAAGAAAAGAAATGGGAAGACAACTGGCAAAAGAAATGGATTTAGAAGCTGATTTGGTGATACCGGTTCCGGATTCGGGTATTCCTGCGGCACTGGGTTTTGCAGAAGAGTCAGGAATAGAATTTGCTCAAGGAATATTAAGAAACCGTTATGTAGGACGAACTTTTATTCAGCCTTCACAAGCGATTAGAGATCTTAAGGTAAGGCTTAAATTGGCTCCTATTAAAGAAATTATTGAAGGTAAAAAGGTTATTTTAATAGATGATTCAATTGTGCGAGGTACAACCAGCAAGCAAATTATTTCTAGAATAAAAGAGGCTGGAGCAAGTGAAGTGCATATGGCAATTTCTTCACCACCAGTAGAACATCCCTGCTATTTTGGTTTAGATACCTCAAGGCGTCAGGAATTAATTGCCAGCAGAAGTTCAGTAGAAGAGATTGCAGAAAGCATAGGTGCAGCAAGTCTTAATTATTTATCACAAGCGGGGATGCTTAAAGCAATAAATGTTGATAAAAAATTAGGTTTTTGTACTGCTTGTTTTGATGGAGATTATCCAATTAGTGATAAATATTTAATTGAGGAGGAAAAATAGTGGGCCTTAATTATAAAGAATCAGGGGTAGATATTGATGCCGGGAAAAAAGCAGTAGATTTGATGAAAAAAGATGTTGAGTCAACTCATGGACCAGAAGTCTTAAGTTCTCTGGGAGGATTTGGTGGCCTTTTTCAATTAGATTTAAGTGAATATAGAGAAGCAGTCTTGGTATCAGGAACAGATGGGGTTGGAACTAAACTTAAACTTGCTTTTAAACTTGATAAACATGATAGTATCGGGATTGATTTAGTGGCCATGTCGGTTAATGATATTTTAGCTCAGGGAGCAAAACCTTTATTTTTTCTAGATTATTTGGCAACAGGCAAATTGGAGCCAGAAAAAACAGCTCAGATAGTTAGAGGTATTGCAGCTGGATGTAAGGAAGCTGGAGCCTCACTGATCGGTGGTGAAACTGCAGAAATGGCTGGTTTTTATCAAGAAGGAGAATATGATTTAGCTGGTTTTGCGGTTGGTATTGTAGAGAAATCTAAAATTATTACTGGAGAAAAAATTAAAGCAGGGAATTTAATTATTGGTTTAGCTTCAAATGGTCTGCATAGTAATGGTTTTACTTTAGCCAGAGCAGCTTTATTTGACAAAGCAGATTATGATTATCAAGCAAAACTACCTGGATTAGAAAATAATTTAGGAGAAGAAATGCTTAAACCGACCAGAATCTATGTGAAACCGGTCCTCTCAATCTTGAAAGATTATCACAGCTCTGTAAATGGGATTGCTCATATTACTGGAGGCGGTTTAGTAGAAAATATTATTAGGATCCTGCCTGAAGACTTAGCAGCTGCAATTGATTTATCTAAATGGGATAAAGCTAATATTTTTGAAATCATTCAGGAAGCTGGAAAAATTGAAGATTTAGAAATGTTAAAGACTTTTAATATGGGCATAGGTATGGTTTTGATTATAGAGCCCAGGCAGAAAAAAGAAATAATGGCAAAATTAAAAGCCAAAGGGGAAAGCCCTTATTTAATTGGAGAGATTGAAAAAGCCAAGGATTACGGCATGAAAATTGAAATACCCGGTGAAATACTAGAGATGGGGTGATCAAATGTTTAAAATGGCAGTATTTGCTTCAGGTAGGGGCTCAAATTTTCAATCGATAATTGATGCTGTTAAAAGGGGAGATATTCCAGCTGAAATTAAAGTTCTGCTTAGTGATAAAGAAGACTCTGGTGCTTTAAAAAGAGCTGAAAGTGAAGATATAGAAAATATCTTTATTAATCCAGAGCACTTTGAAAACAAAAGTGAATATGAGAAAGAAATAATTAATATCCTTGAAATGGCAGAAATAGATTTAATTATTTTAGCAGGATATATGCGTATTTTATCACCTCTCTTTGTAAAAAAATACAAAGAAAAAATTGTGAATATTCATCCATCACTTTTACCGGCATTTAAGGGTTTAAATGCTCAAAAACAGGCCTTAGATTATGGGGTAAAATATAGTGGCTGTACAGTTCATTTTGTTGATGAAGGAATGGATACAGGGCCTATTATTATGCAGGCAGTTGTAAAGGTTGAAGAAGATGACACAGTTGATGATCTGGCAGCTAGAATTCTAAAAGAAGAACATAGAATATATCCGGAAGCAGTAAAATTGATTGCAGAAAATAGAATTAAGTTAGAGGGAAGAAAGGTTAAAATTTTGAAGGAGGAGAAATAATTTGTCTAAAATTAAAAGAGCTCTTATAAGTGTATCAAATAAAGAAGGAATTGTAGATTTTGCTAAAGGATTAAAGGACTTTGGTGTAGAAATTATATCAACAGGTGGAACAGGTAATTTGTTAGAAAAAAGCGGTATTGATGTCACAGATATTAGTGAAGTAACTAATTTCCCTGAAATGATGAATGGGAGGGTAAAAACTCTTCATCCAGCAGTTCATGGGGGTATTTTAGCAGTTAGAGATAATAAGGAGCATTTAAAAGAAATTGCAGCCCAGGATATTGAAACAATTGATTTAGTAGTCTGCAACTTATATCCTTTTGCAGAAACAATTAAAAAAGAGAATGTAAGTTTAGAAGAAGCAGTTGAAAATATTGATATAGGTGGTCCAACAATGATTCGTTCGGCTGCAAAAAACCATCAGGATGTAGCTGTTGTAGTTGATCCAGATGATTATGATAATATTTTAAAGGAAATGAAAGCTGCTGATGGTGGTTTAAATAAAAATAAAAAATTAAAGCTTGCTTATAAAGCTTTTCGGCATACGGCAGAATATGATCAGTTAATTCAAGATTTTTTATCTGATCTAGCACTTGAAGCTGAAGAAAAAGAAGAAATGCAAGAAAGCAGACTTGATAGATATGATAAGAAAATGGATCTTCGTTATGGAGAAAACCCACATCAAAAAGCAGCTTTTTATTTAGATAGCCAGAGAAATGAGCCGTCTATTTCAACTGCAGAACAGCTGCACGGCAAAGCACTTTCTTATAATAATATTAATGATACTGATGGAGCTTTAGAATTAGTAAAAGAATTTGATAATGATCCAGCGGTTGCTGTAATTAAACATGCCAATCCCTGTGGTATGGCTGTAGCAGATAATGTCAAAGATGCTTTTCTAAAAGCTCATGCTGGAGATCCTCTTTCTGCTTTTGGCTCAATTGTTGCTGCTAACAGAACCATAACTGCAGAAGCAGCTGCTGAGATAGCAACAGATGATAAATTTGTAGAGGTAGTGATTGCTCCTGATTATGAAGCAAAAGCACTTGAAATTCTTAAAGAACGCTGGGATAATCTAAGAATCTTAAAAACAGGTGAATTAAAGATTAATTATGACAAGCCTGGTTACAGCATGAAAAAAGTAACTGGAGGATTATTAGTTCAGGATAGAGATTTAGCCCAAACTACTGCTGATGAGCTTAAAGTAGTTAGCAAAAAAGTTCCTACAGAAGAGCAAATTAAAGATTTATTGTTTTCTTGGAAGGTAGTTAAACATGTTAAATCTAATGCTATTGTGATGGCCAAAGAAGAAATGGTAGTTGGGGTTGGGGCAGGTCAGATGAGCAGAGTAGATTCTATGATAATTGCTGGACGTAAAGCTGATGGTCGTCAAAGAGATGGCGTTGTTGCTTCAGATGCATTTTTCCCCTTTCCTGATGCTATTGAAAAAGCAGCAGAGTTAGGGATTAAAGCAATAATTCAACCTGGTGGTTCAATTAGAGATGATAAGGTTATTGAAGCCTGTGATAAATTAGGTATTGCAATGGTCTTTACAGGTAAAAGACATTTTCGTCATTAAAAAAAGATAAAAACTGCAGGGAGTGATAAGAATTGAAAAGAAAAATCATTTTACTCACATTAATAAGCTTAATATTTTTATTATTTACAACTAATACAGTTTTAGCTGCAGATATGACTTTTATTGAATTTGTAAAAGATGCTGGAGTAAATGAAGTTGCAGATGCTATTGATCAGGGAGCAGATATTAATATGAGTGATGAGGATACTATAACTCCCTATTTAGCAGCTGCAGCAGAAAATCCTTATCCTGCAGTAATTAGACTTTTGAGAAGAGAAGGAGCAAATATCTATTATCGTGATTCTTCGGGTTGGTCTGCTCTAATGTATGCTGCAGCTTATAATAATAATCCTGAAGTACTTAGAGAAATAATGCGCTTTGATAGAAATTTAAACCTCAAAAATGAAGCCGGGAACACAGCCCTGCATCTAGCAGCAAAAAATAATAAAAGGGCAAATCTCTGGTATTTATTGAGATTTGGGGCTGATCCAAATCTCGCTAACAATAGAGGTCATAGTCCTTTGATGACTGCCTATCAAAACAGAAGTAGTCATGACTTGATTAAAACTTTAATAGATTGGGGAGCAGAAGTTAATGCGCGAGATAATAATGGTAAAAGTGTTTTAGCTTATGCTGTTTCTGCAAGAATTAATACTTCTGAATTAGAGTATTTGCTTAAAAATGGAGCAGATATTGATCTAAGAGATAATGCTGGTAGAACTGCAATTTTTTATGGAGTAACCGAAAACAATTTGAGCGGTTTAGACTTCTTATTAAGAAATGGAGCGAAGGTAAACCATAAAGATTATAATGGAGAAAGTGTACTATTTTATGCAGCAAGAAGACATGAAGACCCTGCTTATATAAAGCTTTTGACTGATTATGGTGCTTTTGTAAATTTAAAATCATATAGTGGTAAAACTGCTTTAATGGCAGCTGTTAATAATAATTCTAACCCTAGAATCATAGAATTATTATTGAGCAAAAATGCAGATCCTACTGCTAGAGATAATAATGGAAAAAGAGTTGTAGATTATCTGGAAGAAAATAGAGCTTTGCGGGGTACAGATCTTTACTGGGAGCTGCAAAAACTAGAACCTGATAAAAGAGAAATAGAAACAATAGAATTGAAATCTAGATTTCAGACCGCTTTAATGTCAACTGTAATCCCTTCTGCAGGACACGCTTATACTGAGAGCTGGTGGCCTAAAGGAGCTCTGTTCTTGCTCGGAGAAGGGGCTTTAATTGGAGCAGCAATTAATGATAGTGATAACAGAGATTCTTATTTGAATGTTTTTGCTGTTTTGAAAGTATTTGAGGTTATTGACTCATTAAATGAAGCAGGAAAATTAAATGAAGAAATCACTGAGTATAATCAGAGAGCTGAAGAGTTCAACCGAAAATTTGTAGAATAAAATTGACTCTACAAAATAAAAAAATCCACTCAATTAAGAGTGAATAAATAATAAAAACCCGCCCCGGGAAAAGAGCGGGAAAAACAAGGAGAAAAGTACTTAAGTTCTTATCTATATTAATAGCTGTGTTTGGCAGCTTTAAAAGGGAAGTTTCATTTTTTAGCTTAATTAAATAATAGCAGTTGAAGATTAGATTTACTTTAAAGAAAGATTAAAAAAAAATTAGAATTATTTTTTTCATAGATAACTTCTGCTGTTGAAATTTTAAATTATAAAACCCGAAAGAATAGAAATTTTATCTATTTCTTCCGGGTTTCAACTTTTTTGCTTTTATTATTTAAATTAAATATTTTAGAGTCTACATAGTTATAATTTTATAACCATCTTTTATATATGATTCCATCGCAGGATGACCACTCATTTCACCTTTGAGAGGAATATCTGTTTTCTGATTAAATTCGAGTACTCCCAGTTTAGCAGAACAAGCTTTGCAGATAGAGTCAATTAGTTCTTTTTCTTTAGCTGCAAAATAATGTTTATTGGTTGATTTTTCAAGTTTCTGCACCAATTTTACAGCTTCACCTTCAAAAATAATTTTTGCCTCATGTCCTTTTTCAGCTAGATCTAGTGCATTAAGCAGTACATGCTGAAAACACATTAGATCACCATTAAATGCGAAAAATGCAAATTTATCCATTAATATCACCTCATTTTAATTTAATTAAAATAATTGGTTGTATAATTAATGTTGTGAAGAAAAAATTGTGAATTTAAAAACATCTAAATAAAAAAGGCATTTGCCTGGCTCC
>NZ_JAJFAT010000053.1 GCF_020711195.1 Halanaerobium polyolivorans | reverse complement strand
TCTGTATTTACATTAACTTTATTAACTCCATAAGCAACAGCAGTATTTAAATCCTCAGCTGAAATACCAGAAGCTCCATGTAAAACAACCGGCATATCGATCAGCTTCTTAATTTTTTTCAGTCTTTCAAAATCAAGTTCAGGCTCTCCTTTATAAACTCCATGAGCAGTACCAATTGCAATTGCAAGAGCATCTACTCCTGTTCTTTCTACAAATTCTAAAGCCTGATCTGGATCTGTATACATTGCATCTGCTTCATCAACTGTATGGTCATCTTCTGTACCACCGATAGTACCCAATTCTGCCTCAACACTTACTCCAACAGAATGAGCTGCTTCTACTACCTTTTTAGTTAAGGCAATATTTTCTTCGAATTCATTTTTGGAAGCATCGATCATGACAGAAGAAAAACCCGCTCTAATACATTTCATTATACTTTCAAAACTACTTCCGTGATCAAGGTGCAGTGCTACCGGTATTGAAGTCTTGTCAGTAGCTGCCTCAACCATCTTGAT
>NZ_JAJFAT010000052.1 GCF_020711195.1 Halanaerobium polyolivorans | reverse complement strand
GCCTCCCACCTATCCTGTACATTCTACACCAAAACCCAATATCAGGCTGCAGTAAAGCTCCACGGGGTCTTTCCGTCCTGTCGCAGGTAGCCTGCATCTTCACAGGCAATTTAATTTCACCGAGTCCCTTGTTGAGACAGCATCCAAGTCGTTACGCCATTCGTGCAGGTCGGAACTTACCCGACAAGGAATTTCGCTACCTTAGGACCGTTATAGTTACGGCCGCCGTTTACTGGGGCTTAGGTTCAGACCTTCGTACATAAGTACTAAGCCTTCTCCTTGACCTTCCAGCACCGGGCAGGCGTCAGCCCCTATACTTCGTCTTACGACTTAGCAGAGACCTGTGTTTTTGATAAACAGTCGCTTGGATCTTTTCACTTCGACCCTCTAGCTATCACTAAAGGGTACCCCTTCTCCCGAAGTTACGGGGTCATTTTGCCGAGTTCCTTAACAAGGGTTCTCTCGCGCGCCTTAGAATTCTCTTCCCGTCTACCTGTGTCGGTTTGCGGTACGGGCACT
>NZ_JAJFAT010000051.1 GCF_020711195.1 Halanaerobium polyolivorans | reverse complement strand
AGGCTGCTTAAGGAAATTTAAGCGGTGAATCAGTATTTTCTTTTTAAAATATATTTTTTATTTTTTTTAGCGAAACGTCTTATTGGAAATCAATAAAAACTCTTCTCTAAATTCCTTCGGAAGGTATTCTAAATCTCTGTTGTGGCGATTGACTTCTTTAAAAAGTCTGAAGAACTGATTTTTAACATGTATATCATTTTGCTTGCTGTGGCAAATTGACGCAAATCCTCCAAAGTGCTCCACCGTTTCTCTTACTTTAGGAGGCAGTGATTCCATAGCTTCTTTGCAATTATAATATCCATATTTTCTGACAGCACTTAAGACTAGACTCCATGCCATACCTGGACTCAACTTATCTTCTGGAGCTTTTTGAATATTTTTTACTTCTTTTATTATCTCTCCTACAGATGGAGGCCATTTAGAATTATTAATAACTAGTTTTTTTACTGCAATATTTATTAACTCCTGGTCATAAGATTTTAAAAAATCATGCCAAACTTCTACCATCATTTGATTTTCTCTTTTATCACTTTT
>NZ_JAJFAT010000050.1 GCF_020711195.1 Halanaerobium polyolivorans | reverse complement strand
TGAACCTTGAAAATTAAACAGCAAGCCAACGTTAATATACTTTGAGTGTTAAAACTTAAAAGTAATTATTAGTTTAAAGCTTTTATATTAATAATAGAAGCCAAATCAAATTCTTTATACGGAGAGTTTGATCCTGGCTCAGGACGAACGCTGGCGGCGTGCTTAACACATGCAAGTCGAACGGTCTACCTCGACGGAAACCTTCGGGTTGAAGACGAGATCTAGATAGTGGCGGACGGGTGAGTAACACGTGGATAACCTGTCCTCAAGACTGGGATAACCTGGCGAAAGTCGGGCTAATCCCGGGTAAGCTGAGAGTGTGGCATCACACAATCAGAAAAGGTGGTTTTACCATCGTTTGAGGAGGGGTCCGCGGTAGATTAGCTAGCTGGTGAGGTAAAGGCTCACCAGGGCGACAATCTATAGCTGGTCTGAGAGGACGATCAGTCACACTGGAACTGAGACACGGTCCAGACTCCTACGGGAGGCAGCAGTGGGGAATCTTCCACAATGGGCGCAAGCCTGATGGAGCAACGCCGCGTGAGTGAAGAAGGTCTTAGGATTGTAAAGCTCTGTCCTTAGGGAAGAACCGTGGGTATAGTA
>NZ_JAJFAT010000004.1 GCF_020711195.1 Halanaerobium polyolivorans | reverse complement strand
TATATTACAGTTTGGTCCACTATGGGCATTTTATTTATTATTTTTTTAATTAGTTCAAGTTCATTATACAATCAAGCAAATAAAATTACTTATTAAAACAAAATAGCAAAATAATTAATATAGATAAATATTATTTTAAGTTTTAAATTAATTAATTAAAACAAAATCAATCTAACGGGTCTGTGAAAAGAAACCCCACTTTTAGACAATAGAAGATTTTTCTGTTGTTCTAAAGTGGGGTTTTTATGTTTTTTTTTAAGACCTATTAAGGAGAGTGAGTTTATGGAAGAAGATTATTTGGGGATTAAAGGCAAAAAAGCTTTAGTAACTGGTTCTTCACGTGGAGTTGGTAAGGCGATAGCTCTGGCATTAGCTGAGGCAGGGGCAGATGTTGCGGTTAATTACCGAAGCAGTGCAGAAGAAGCTTTGGATGTTGTAGAAGAAATCAGAGAGATGGGAAGAGAAAGTTTGGCAATTCAAGCAGATTTGGCTTATCCAGATCAGGCTTTAAAATTAATGGAAAAAACAGTAGAAAGATTTGGTGAACTTGACCTTCTGGTTAATAATGCTGCTTTTTTTCCCACAAATTGGGTTAAAGATATTAGTCTTAAAGAATGGCAGAAAACTCTGGATGTTAATTTAACAGCTGTTTTTATCTGCAGCAAGTTTTTGGTCAATCATGCTTTAGAAAATGAGAAAAAGGCAAAAATTTTAAATATTAATTCACAGGCTGCTTTTCATGGTTCAACTACAGGTCATGCCCATTATGCAGCTTCAAAGGGTGGAATGTGGACATTTACCATTTCTCTAGCTAGAGAGGTTGCTGATAAAGGGATTAATGTAAATGGAATGGCCTTAGGAATAGTTGAAACCGAGATGGTTAAACCACTCTTAAAAGAAGATGAAGAATATTATCTAGCTCGAATACCTAAAAATGAATTTGCTAAACCAGAAGAAATGGCAGATATTGCAGTATTTCTGCTTTCTCAAAAAGCAGATTATATAACTGGAGCAACTCTTGATGCAACAGGTGGGATGTTGATGCGTTAATATGTCAAAATTTTTAAAATAGCTTTAAAATTTGCTTTTTTTAAGCAATTAACATAAATCTAAATTAGGAGGAATTTTTTATGAAGTATTTATTAGGAGTAGACATTGGAACATCTGGAGCAAGATCAGCAGTTTTAACAGAAGAAGGAGATTTTGTAAAGTCAGCTTATACTACCCACACTTACAATATCCCTAATCCTGGCTGGGCAGAGCAGGAAGCAGACGTATATTGGGAAAGTTTTTGTGAAGTAGCCAAAGAAGCAGCAGAATGGGTTGAAGAACAAAATGGAGAATTAGCGGGCTTATCTATTAGTGGTTTAACACCTGATGTTTTACCGATCAACAAAAAAGGTGAAGCAATTTATCCGGCAATTTTATGGTTGGACAGAAGAGGTACAGATGAAGATGAATGGATTAGAAAGAATATTGGTGAAGAAAAAGTATTTGAACTCAGTGCAAACACTGTTGACCCTTATTATGGTTTAGTAGAACTACTTTGGCTTAAAAACAAAGAACCTGAAATTTATAAAAAAGCCTATAAGTTCTTAAATGTTAAAGATTATGTAGCCTATAAGGTAACTGGTGAAATTACAATGGATTATACCCAGGCTGGTTGTACAGGTATCGGTTTTGATATTAGAAATAAGAGATGGGATCCTGAAATGTTCAACAAATTAGGTCTTGATATAGAAAAAATGCCGATGTTGGTTGAATGTGAACAGGTAATTGGTCATACCCAACCTGAAATTGAAGAAGCTACCGGTTTAGAGCCTGGTATTCCTGTTGTTGCTGGAGCTGGAGATGCTATGGCTTCAATGATGGCAGCAGGTATTAGTGAAGTAGGAGAAAACGTTGTTGCTCTTGGTACTTCTGCAGTTTGGGGTTTCTTAGGTGAATCAGATGAATTCGCTAAAAATATGCTGGTAACACCTGCAGTAGGTTATAAAGATATGTATTTAACCAGTGCTGCTCCAGCCTTTACCGGTGGTGTATTTAAGTGGATGAGAGATGAAATTATGAAAGATGTAGAAGATGGTGCCTATGATACGATGAATGAAGAGGCAGCAAAAATTAATCCTGGTGCAGATGGTTTAATTACCCTCCCCTATTTTGCTGGTGAAAGATCACCTGTTTGGGATGCCAGAGCTAGAGGAGTTGTACTTGGACTATCAACAGACCATACAAGAGCTCAGCTCTTTAGATCAGGTCTAGAAGCAGTGGCGTTTGCCCTTTTAGATAGTTTAAAATATATTAGAGAATCAGGAACCGAGATTAGTGATGATATGGTAGTTACCGGTGGAATGGCTAAAAGTAAGCTTTTACGTGAAATCCTAGCTAATGCCTTAAATATGAATGTAATCTATATAGGTGGTAATGTTAGTGCAGAAGTTGGAGTTGCCTATATTGCCGGTAGAGGTGTTGGTATCTTTGACAGCTATGAAGTTGCTAAAGATAAACTAGAGGTAATAGATAAGATTGAGCCAGATCCAGAAATCAATGAGATTTATGAAGATTACTATGAAAAAGTATATAAGAAAATGCATCCTGCTCTAGAAGAAATATTTGCTGACAACTATGATATTAGAGCAAAAGTAGATAAGATTATGGAAGCTAGAAAATAATTATATAACTATAACTCGGCCTCCTGCCCAGCTAAATTAGGGGGCTGAGTTAAAATTATAAGGAGTTGGTAATTATGTTAACAAATTTAAATTATGTACTAAGAGATGCTCAAAAAAATGCTTATGCAGTACCTGCTTTTGATTGTGTAGAAGATTTTATGGTTAGATCAATTTTAGAAACAGCTGAGGCAAAGAATTCTCCGGTAATTTTAATGTCTTTAAGACATGACCTAGAAGAAGGAAGAGGTTTTGAATATATTTCTGGACTCATAAATAAAGTTGCTCCTAGTTATGATATCCCGATTGTTCTTCATTTAGATCATGCTGAAGACTTTGATTTTATTAAAAAAGCAATAGATAAGGGTTTTACCTCAGTAATGTATGATGGTTCTCAACTACTTTTTGCAGAAAATGTTAAAAACACCAGAGAAGTTGTGGAATATGCTCATCAAAGAGGTGTTTCAGTTGAGGCTGAATTGGGCCATGTTGGAGGAATGAACTTAGATGGAACTAAAGAGGGTGACTCACAACTTACAAAAGCTTCTGATGTTAAAAGATTTATTGAAGAAACAAATGTAGATGCCCTGGCAGTTTCTATTGGTACAGCCCATGGAGTATATGAAGCAGAACCTGTTTTAAATATAGAGCGTTTAAAAGAAATTAGAACTGCAACTGATGTCCCACTTGTTTTACATGGTGGCTCAGGAACTCCCTTAGATCAAATCCAGGAAACAATCAAAAATGGTATTACAAAAATAAATATTTTTGCTGACCTCAGAATAGCCATGTATAAGGGGCTGCTTGAAGCAGCAGAAAAAGCAGAGGCAGCAGATAGAGAAGACCCAACTCCTGATGTACTATTTGCCCCAATCAAGAATTCTTTAGAAAGTGTTGTAGGCAAAAAAATAGAGCAGCTTTATGCTGATAATAGAGTATAAGCTAGCTGCAGAGGACTGGAGATGATAAGTAATGAAAAATAAAGCTCTTAGATTATATGGAAAAAAAGATTTGAGATTAGAAGAATTTGAAATGCCAGATATTAAAGAAGACGAGATACTGGCCAAAGTAGTCACAAATAGTGTTTGTATGTCAACTTATAAAACTGCTCTCCAGGGTGCTGATCACAAAAGAGTACCTGATAATGTAGCAGAAAACCCTACTATTACCGGTCATGAATTTGCTGGTGAAATTTTAGAAGTAGGTGAAAAATGGCAGGATCAGTTTTCAGCTGGACAAAAGTTTACAGTTCAGCCTGCTTTAGAATATGAGGGAAGTTCTTATGCAGCTGGTTATTCCTATCAGTATTTTGGTGGTAACAGTCAATATGTGATTATTCCACCAGAAGTTATGGAATTAGGTTATCTGCTTAAATATGATGGGGAAAGCTATTTTGAGGCCTCTTTAGCAGAACCTGTTGCCTGTGTGATTGCAGGCTATAAGACTGTATATCATACTCATCCTAAAGATTACGGTCATGATCATGGTATAGTTGAGGATGGTAAGATGGCCCTCTTTGGTGCAGCAGGTCCAATGGGTTTAGCTGCAATTGATTATGCAGTTCATGCTGAAAAAACTCCATCTCTGCTTGTGGTAACTGATGTTAATCAGCAGAGATTAGATCGCGCAAAAAGAATTTTCCACAAAGAAGATGCTGCTGCAAATGGAGTTGAACTTCATTTTGTCAATCCTAATGATTTAGATGATACTGTAGCTGAACTTAATGCAATGACAGATGGGGAAGGTTTTGATGACCTCTTTGTTTATGCACCGGTAAGAGAACTGGTAGAACAAGGAGATCAGCTGCTGGCCCAGGACGGCTGTCTGCATTTTTTTGCCGGCCCAACTGATAAGGATTTTTCAGCAGAAGTTAACTTTTATGATGTTCATTATTCTGCAACTCATTTTACCGGATCTTCTGGTAGTAATGATCAGGATATGAAAGATGCTTTAAAGCTTTTTGAAAAAGGCAGCTTAAATCCAGCTAAAATGATAACTCATATCGGTGGTTTAGATAGTGCAGAAGGTGTAATTTTGGACTTACCAAATCTGCCTGGAGCCAAAAAATTGATTTATACAGATATAGAAATGGAATTAACAGCACTTAGTGATTTGAAAGAAAAGGGAGAAGAAAATCCTCTTTTTGCAGAGTTAGCTCAAATAGTAGAGGCTAATAATGGTCTTTGGTCAAGAAAAGCAGAAGAGTTTCTCTTAGAAAACTTAAGTTAACAACAACAGACCCCGCAGTTATGATGATTGCGGGGTTAAAATCAAGCTATTTAATCACCAACTTCGATATTGATCCCTGCTTTGCGAATTCTTTCTACTACTTTAGGATCAACATTTGAATCGGTAATCAAAAGATCTATATCCTTTGTTCTGGCAAATTGGGCGGCAGAAGTATGGCCGAGTTTGGTGTGATCTACTAGGGCAATCAGCTTATCTGCTTTAGCGACCATCCGTTTTTTAAGTTCAACTTCATAAAAGTTAAAATCTGTGAGTCCGTTTTCTATATTAAAACCGTGGGAAGAAGTTATCATTAGATCAGCAGAAAGATTATCTATCATACAGCCACCAATTAAACCTTCAACTGAACCAGATTTAGGACGCACAATACCACCTAATAAAATGACATTAAAATCTTCTTCACCTTTAACTTCTAAAGCAGTGTAAATGCCATTTGTGATTACGGTTAGTTTTTGACAGTTTGTCAGATAAGGGAGCAGATATAAAATGGTTGAACTAGCATCTAAAATAATGGTCTGGCCATCTTTGATATAATCTTTGGCTTTTTTACCAATCGATTTTTTTTCTTCAACATTTTTTTCGCTTCTTTTGTGAAAGTTTCTAAAACTGCTTTTATCCTCCTGATTGGGTAAAACAGCTCCACCATGGATTCTTTCTATTAGACCTTTTTCTTCTAACTGGGCAAGGTCGTTTCTAATTGTTGCTCCGGAGACATCTAGTTCTTCTTCTAGCTCCTGGGTAGAGATTTGTTTATGGGTTTTTAGGAGCTCAAGTATCTTGTTTTTTCTGGTATGTGATAACATTGTTAATAATCCCCCTATATATATATAATAATAATTCTTGTTCTTAAACTCTGTTTATTATAATTGTATTTTATTTTGTTTTATTTGTCAAGAAATCCTTTGCAAAACAAGGCTTTATAAGCATTATTAAACAAAAAAATAAGATTTAATAAAAATAAATAAAAAATAAATAAAAAATAATAAAAATAAATAACAAAAAGTGCTTGTTTTTAGTTTTATTTTGTGCTATTATTTAATTAAGAAAAAATTATTAAACTGCTTATTTGCGAAGATTCTCGAGCTGGAAATTATCAACAAAGACTTTTAAAACAAAGTTCCAGCTATATTAAAAGGAGGAATAAAGATGGATTTAAAAGAAATCTCAGCTAAAGAATGTTCTTGTGGAAGAGTACATCAAGTTCCAATTCAAGAAGTTTTAATTGAAGAAAATGCTGTGGCTAAAGTTCCAAAGTTATTGGAAAAAACAACAGAATTTAAAAAGATTTATTTAGTAGATGATAAAAACACCAAAGAAGCTGCCGGGAATGAACTTAAAAAGACTTTAGAAAGTGCTGGCTATGAGGTAGTAGAGATTACCCTGAAGGAAAAAGAAGGAGATGACCACCTGGTTCCAGATCCAGATGCAATTTTTGGGGTGATGGCTGGAGTAGAAGATGATGGCTATATTTTAGCCTGTGGTTCAGGTAGTTTAAATGATCTAACTGCTTATGCAGCTCATAAGATGAAAAAACCTTATTCAATTTATGCTACTGCACCTTCTATGGATGGTTATGCCTCATCAATTGCTTCTATTACTGTAGATGGAGTAAAAAAGTCATATGATATTACACCACCAGAATTGATTATAGGAGACTTAAATGTTTTGGCAGCATCACCTTGGAAATTGATTCAATCAGGTTTAGGAGATCTTTTGGGCAAAGTAACATCATTACTGGGCTGGAAAATGCAGAGAATTCTCTTAGATGCTTATTTTTGTCAGGAAGCTTATGATTTAGTTGAAGATGTTTTAGATGATTTAATGGACAATTATCAAAGCATTTTAGAAAGAGATATTGATGGGGTAGATGCCTTAACAAAAGGCTTGATCTATTCCGGTATAGCAATGATGATGGTCGGTAATTCCAGACCAGCATCTGCGGGAGAACATCAGATTTCTCACTTTTTTGATATGTATTCAGGCATTTTTAAAGAGCCAGTTCCAACCCATGGAATTAAAGTTGGGGTTGCAAGTGTTATCACAAGTGAGTTATACTTAAGATTATTAGAAGAAGATTTTTCTCAATTAGAGTTAAAACATGACCGTCAGGCCAGAGAAAAGGCGATCAAAGAAATTTATTTAGAAAAAGCTCCTAAAATATTAGAACTTCTAGCTGAAAGATGGGAAAGAGAAAAGGTTTCAAAAGAAAGATTATTAGCCAAAGAAACAGAAATTAAAGCAGCTATCAAAGAATATGAGAACAGTCTTAAAGAGGTTGAAGTTATATTAGATGACTTCAAATTCTTTGCCAGAGATGATGTTAAGAATTTAAATCGTGACTGGTTAAGAAAAGCAGTAAATTATGGATTTGAAATCAGAAGTCGTTATTCCATCTTAACCCTCTTAAATCAGTTAGGACTGCTGGAAGAATGGGGAACAGAGGCGGTAGAAAAGCTGGAAGCAAAACTTTAAGAAATATTTAAAAAGAATTCAATTTACAAAGGAATGGTTTAAATGACAAAGCTTGGAGAAATAGAATGTTATTTGCTTGATATGGATGGGACTATCTATTTAAGTGATCAATTGATTGATAAGGCTAAAGAATTTGTTGATACCCTGGAAAAAAAGGCTAAGGATTATGTCTTTTTTACCAATAATTCTGCTAAAAACAGCAAAGATTATCAGCAAAAACTGGAGAGACTTGGCCTTTCAATCCCCTTAGAAAGAATAGTTAATTCTGGAGAGGTTACTGCTGATTATATTAGAAGTCAAAAAGAAGGAGCAAAGGTTTATCCACTTGGGACTCCATCTTTTGAAAAAGAACTTGAAGAAGCAGGTTTAGAACTGGTAAAAGAAAAGCAAGCTGGAATAGACTTTGTTGCTTTGGCTTTTGATACAACTTTAACCTATCAAAAGCTCTGGGATGCTCATGATTTAATTTTATCTGGAGTAGAATATGTGGCAGCAAATCCTGATTATGTCTGTCCTTTAAAAGATGGTAAAACAATGCCTGATTGTGGTTCGATGATCAGTCTTTTAGAAACTTCAACCGGTAAAAAGCCTTTAGTTATAGGTAAACCTAATAGTTTGATGATAGATTATGTAGCTAAAAATCTAGGTATAAGTAAAGCAAATCTGGCTATGGTTGGAGATAGATTATATACCGATATTCAGATGGCCATAGATGCTGATATTACAAGCATTTTGGTTTTAAGTGGAGAAACTGATAGAGAAATGCTGGCAGAAGCCCCACAAGATCCAGACTTTGTGTTTGAATCAGTTGCAGAAATAAAAAAGAAATTGGAAGAACTTTAAGTTAAAAGCATTTCACTTTTAACTGTAAAATAAATGATTATAAAAGAGGGCTGAAAGCTTATTTGACTTTTGGCTCTCTTTTTTAAAAAAGTAAATTAACAGAATTATTTAAAAATTTCAAAATAAGTGATAAAATAAAAGAGAAGAAGATCTCAAATTCAAAGGAGGGCTAAAGAAAGTGAAAATTTATAATGATCCAGAAAAGGTTGCAGGTGAAGCTGTAGAAGGTTTTTTAAGGGCACACAGGAATAATTACAAAAGAATCGGTGATTATAATGCGGTGGCCAGAAAAGAAACTCCAATTGAAGATAAGGTAGCAGTTTTAATTGGTGGAGGTGCTGGACATGAGCCGGTCTTTTTAGAATTTATCGGTCCTGGTCTGGCAGATGTTTCAGTTAATGGTGATATTTTTACCTCTCCTGATCCTAATATGATTTATGAAGCCACCAAAGCGGTAGATAGTGGTAAAGGTGTGCTTTATCTTTATGGTAACTATGCTGGTGATAATATGAACTTTGATATGGCTGCAGAAATGGCTGAAGCTGACGGTATTGAGGTAGAAACCGTTAGAGTTTGGGATGATGTAGCTTCAGGCCCACCTGAAGAAAAAAGTAAAAGAAGGGGAATTGCAGGAGACCTATTTTTAATCAAGATAGCCGGGGCAATTGCTGATACCGGAGCAGATTTAGCAGAGGTGAAATCTGTAGTTGAAACAGCAAGGGCCAATACCAGAAGTTTAGGTGTTGCTTTCTCAGCTGCAACTCTACCAACTGAAAAAGAGCCGATGTTTGAAATGGCTGCTGATGAAATGGAGATCGGGATGGGTCTGCATGGTGAGCAGGGTATTAAAAGAACTAAGATCAAACCTGCAGCAGAACTGGTAGAAATGATGACAGAAAAATTATTAAATGATGATTTAGAATTAGATGCAGGAGATGAGATTGCGGTTTTAATCAATGACCTGGGAGCTATGACCAGAGAAGAATTATTGTTAGTATATAAGGAACTAGATGATATTTTAGCTGCTAAAGAGATTAAAGTCCATGATGTCGTAATGGGAGGTTATTGTACAAGCCTTGATATGGCAGGATTTTCTATCACTTTCTTTAAATTAAATGATGAGTTAAAATCTCTTTATGATAAAAGTGCAGAATCTCCAGGTTTCAAAAAGCTTTAAGTTAAAAAAAAAATTATAATAATAGATTTAATGCCCTCTTTAAACAGGGGGCTTTTTTTTCTGCAGATAATTGCAAAATATATGAATTATTGACTACTTTTTAACTTTGCAAAATATCTTAAAAAAAGACTTTTAATAAAGTTGATTATCTGATATGATAAAAACGAAAAAAGAAAAGAGGGGGCAGTTTCATTGCTGCAAAATAAATTAGAGCAGAGGGTTAGGTATTTTTCCTTAATTCTCTTTTTATCTTTTTTAATAAAATATAATTATTTAATGCTGTATATTTTTCAAACTCCATCAATTATATCACTTGCTTTGAGAAATATAATTTTTGCATATTTTTACATCAACTTTATCGAACCTCTGCTAGTTTATAAAAGATCTCGGCAGAGGTTATTTATACTTGTCATTGTTTTTACTACCTTTTTCTTCAGTAATTATTTTTATAACCGCTATTTTGGTAATTTTTTAAGTGTAAGTGACATTATGTCTGCAGAAGGTCTGGGTGATTTTTCCCTTTATGAAGTTCTTTTCAGACATATAATTAGATATAGAGATGTTGTCTTTATTCTTGATATTATCATTTTAGGTTTTTTAGGTTTTAGTTATTTACCTGACTTTAAATTTATTAAAAATCCGCAAAGAATTTTTAAAAAGGCTGCTCTTGAACAAAAATTTGCTTTAGTAATAGTAATATTATTAATTGTAGTGCAAATATTTACTGCTTCTGTGATTTTTGATGGAGCTCAGCCAACCAGACTTTATCAACTGGGGAGCGGTAGCTTTGTTTCGGTCCATGGAGTTATACCTTTTTATATCATAGATAGTTATAGTTATTTGCAGAGACAGCAGCAGGCTGAACCACCAGAGTTAGATGATATTCCCTATTATAGAACTAAAGATCAGCTTAGTGGTCGAAAACAGCTGAGTGAAAACAGCAATATTATTATGATTCAGGTTGAATCTCTTGATGAAAGAATAATTAACTATGAACAGCAGGGAAAAGAAGTTGTCCCATTTTTGAATTCATTTAAAGAAGAGAGTATATATTTTGCAGATTTTTATGCCCAAAAAGTAAATGCCAGCTTTGATGCTGATCTATCTGTTTTAACCTCTCTTTATCCAGTTAATAGGAGTTATGTTTATAGAGATATTGATCTAAGCAATTTTGCTTCACTACCTAAATTATTAAATGAGCAGGGTTATCAAACCCTTGCTTTTCATAATAATACCAAGGAGTTTTTTAACCGGGGTGAAGCATACCCGGCCCTAGGTTTCGATAATTTTTACAGCAAAGAAGATTTTAGTGAAGAAATTTTTGTTATGCCTGAAGAGAGAGCATTAGGGGTAAACGATTATGACTTTTTTGATCAGGCAGCTGACATTATAACTGCTGCTGAGCAAAAAGATGAGCCTTTTTTGGCTTTTATGATCTCATTAACCTGTCATACTCCCTTTAATTTTTATCCTGAAGCTGGTGTAGATGAATTTGAAGGTGTAAACAGTAATTTTGTCTTAGACTATTTTAAATCAATTAATTTTACAGATAGTGCTTTAGAAAACTTTTTTCAGAAATTAGAAAAGTCAGGTGTTTTAGATAATACTTTAGTTCTTATCTATTCTGATCATGAGTCAGAAGTTAACACACCAGAGTACAGTTCAGATAGGAATTTTAATCTCTGGAGGAATATTAAAAAGCCAGATCATGTTCCCTTGTTTATTAGTCACCCTGAACTAGAAGCTGGGGTGAGCAATAATCCTGGAACAACTACTGATCTGACGCCAACAGTGCTTGATTTACTTGGGTTTGAGCAGCTGCCTCAGCAGTTTGTGGGACGTTCGCTTTTTACTGATAAAGAAGAACCTTTGCTCTTTTTAGATGAAACTCCCAAGATTTTATATGAAGATCAACTTTTTGTAGAAGAAATGGGAGTATTAAATAAAGTTGGTTTTGTTGAGGATAGAGAAAAAGATGTGGAAATTGAACAGCAAAAGGTTGAGGAAATGGAAGCAATAATCAACTATATGAGAAGAATATTTGGTGTTCATGAAGGTGAAATTTTTAGGGAGGTGGAATAATTAAAAAATATATAATAGTTATTGCGATTATTTTGCTTCTAGCATTTATATATTTTGAATTTTATTATTTGATCAGACCTTCTAGACGGGGAAAAGAAATAATTGAAAAATATAATTTTGATTATCCTGTTTTAATTGCCCACCGCGGCTCTTCTTATGCGGCTCCTGAATCAACTGAGCCAGCCATGAGGAAATCAGTGCAAAGTGGGATAGATTATATAGAAATGGATGTCCAGAGAACAAAAGATGGCGAGTTAGTTATTTTTCACGATCAGGAGCTTTTAAGGTTAACCGATGCAGATGAAGTTTTTCCTGAACGTGATAATTATAGATTTAGAAATTTCACTTTAGAAGAACTAAGAAAGCTCGATTATGGCAGCTGGTTTAATGAGGCCTATCCAGATCGAGCCAGAGAAGAGTATGAGGGCTTAGGTATTTTAACCCTAGAAGAAGTAATTGAAATTGTTGACCCAGTAAATACCGGGGTCGGGCTTGCTATAGAGTTAAAAAGCCCTTATCTTTATTCAGAGATTGAAAAAGAAATAACCGATCTATTAGAAGAAAAAGATATCTATGAAGTTGAAGCTGAAGCTCCAAAAGTTCTTTTTCTTTCCTTTTCTCCTGCCAGCCTGGAAAGGCTGGGAGAATTGAGGCCGGAATCTCCCCGGCTGCTTTTAACAAGCAGCAATGTAGCTACCAAATGGCGCTGGGATGGCTGGCTTAACCTGACTGAAGAGGTTGCAGAAGGAATAGGTCCTAAAGGCCATGTTTCGATGCCCTGGTATATAGCTTCTGCTCATAAAAGAGGCTTGTTTGTTTTTCCATATGTAATTAATCATTCCTGGCAGATAAAAGTCCTGACCTGGTTTAGTGCAGATGGCTATATAACAGATCGTCCAGAACTGCTAAATAGCTTTTTTGATAGGGCAAAAGAGATTAGTGAACGAACAGAAGAAATCGGTGAAGAAATGTTTTCTGATTAATTCTTAATTTTTATGGAAATTAAAGCAGTTTTTATGATATAATTTATTGAGTAATAAATTTATCAATTATAAATGTTTTAATGAAATTTTTTCTTGAAAACATTTTCATGGAGATTTTTAAAAGGAGGCAGTTAATTATGAGGAATTTTGTTTATGAAAATCCGACCAAGATTATTTTTGGTAAAGATAAAGAAAAAGAAGTTGCTAAACACACTGCAGAACATGGGAGTAAAGTTTTGCTCCACTATGGTGGAGGTAGTATAAAGAAATATGGCACCTATGATACTGTAGTTAAATCACTTGAAGCTGCCGGTATAGATTATGTAGAACTTGGTGGGGTTAAACCTAATCCAAGGCTAGATTTGGTTAAAAAAGGTATGGAATTAGTGGAGTCAGAAAATGTAGATTTTATTTTGGCAGTTGGTGGTGGTAGTGTAATTGATTCTGCAAAAACTATTGCAGCAGGACATTATTATGATGGTGATGTCTGGGACTTTTTTGCAAACAATGTTAAAATAGAGCAGGCTTTACCGGTTGGTGTTGTGCTGACTATCCCGGCTGCAGGTAGTGAATCAAGTACCTCAGCAGTTATTACCAAAATGGACGGAGAGCACAAGCTTTCTATAAATTCAAAACATATTAGACCCCAATTTGCAATTATGAATCCCGAATTAACCTTTACCCTTCCTGATTACCAGACAGCTGCTGGTGCAGTTGATATTATGTCCCACATCCTGGAAAGATATTTTACAAAAACAGCCAATGTAGAACTGACAGATAGGCTTTGTGAAGCTGCCTTAAAAACGATGATTACTAATACTCCACTTGTTTTAGAAGATAATGAAGATTATGCTGCAAGAGCAGAAATTATGTGGACAGGCAGTATTGCCCACAATAATCTTTTAGATACTGGTAGAGTTGGTGACTGGGCTTCACATGGTATAGAACATGAATTAAGTGCCCTTTATGATGTTGCTCATGGAGCAGGACTGGCAGTTATTTTCCCGGCCTGGATGGAATATGTTTATCAACATGATTTAGAGCGTTTTGCCCAATATGCAGTTAGAGTTTGGGGAGTAGATCCTAATTTTAAAGATCTTAAATGGACTGCTGAACAGGGGATTCAAAAGACCAGAGAATTTTTCAAATCAATTGGAATGCCTTTAAGCTTAGAAGAATTAGGTGTACCAGGTGACCGTTTAGAAGAAATGGCTGCTAAAGTAGTTGCTGGTAAAGAAAGAGGAAGTATTGTTAAAATAGATAAAGAAGATGTTTTAAATATATATCAAAGTGTCTTAAAATAAAAGCTGGAGGTGTTTAAATGCTGCAAAAAGTATCTGCTTTTATATTATTGTTGTTGGTCTGGATTATTTTTGCAGGAAGAATAACCATAGATGTTTTAATAGTTGGTAGTGGCGCCTCCTTATTGGTAACACTATTTTTAAGTGATATGCTTTTTAGGGAAGTCAAAAGAGAACTACCCTGGTACCATTATTTACGCAAGTTTTTTCTCTTACTTTTATTTATTCCGATTTTTTTCTATGAAGCAATTTTATCTGCATTAAAGGTTTCAAAACATGTTTTTGAAAAAGAACCAAGTTTTAATCCGGGAATAGTAAAAGTTAAAACAGAACTGACAGATATTACTGGTTTAAGTGTTTTGGCCAATTTAATTACCCTGACCCCAGGAACGCTAACACTTGATTATGATAGAACAGAACAATCATATTATATTCACTGGATAGATGTAGAAACTCTAGAACAGGCGGAAATGAAACAAAAAATCATTGCCCGCTTTGAAAAATGGATTGGAGTGATCTTTAGATGATACTGGGACTGGCAATATTTTTTACCCTGCTTTCGATTATAGTATCTTATCGGGTTATAATCGGACCTACAATTACTGACCGTTTAATTGGAGCAGATACAATAGGTATCTTTATGTCGCTTGTGATGCTGATGATTGCTTTATATTATGACCTTTTTTTGCTGGTTGATATTGTTTTAGCCTATGCAATACTGCTTTTTGTTGATATGTTGATATATGCTAAATACTTTGAACATGGGGAGCTGTATAGATAATGATCCGGTTAATAATTGCATATTTTTTAATGTTTTCAGGAGCAGGATTTGCCTTGATTACTGTAATTGGATTACTGCGCTTCCCAGATGTATATACCAGAATTCACGCTGGAGCTGTGGTATTAACGATTTCGGCTGTGTTGGTTACTTTGGGGACTGCAGTTTATGTTTGGGAGTTCTTTTTAAGTGCCAAAATAATTTTGATTGGAGTATTTTTTCTTTTTTCAAACCCGATGGCAACTCATGCAATAGCAAGGGCATCTTATCACCGAGAAGTTGCATTACCAAAAGAGTATGCAATTGATGCCTATTCTGAATACTTAGGGAGAGATTATGATGACAGCAACAGTAGTTCTTGAAAATTTATTACTTATATTTTTAGTCTTATGTGCTGTGATGTCAGTTAGATTTGAGGAAGAATTGATTTCGATAATATTTTTATCAACATTTTCTATAGTTTTAACAGCACTTTATTTACTGCATAGAGCTGCAGATGTAGCATTAGCAGAAGCGGTAATTGGTGCAGGTTTAAGTACTGCAATTTTTATGAGTGCAATCAGTCAGATCAGACATGGTGATTCCGACTGAAATTCAGCCGGAGGTGATAACTTTGCATAAATATCTAAAAAAAACACTGGTTATTTCTGTTTTTATATTAACAGCAATTGCCTTATATGAAAACTTTTTATTGGTGCCAGAATATACTGGCTTGAGAACTGGAGTTTCTGATTACATTATTAGCTCAGGTTTAAGTGATACAGGTTCACTAAATTTAATTACTGCTGTACTTTATGATTATAGGGCTTTTGATTCTCTTGGTGAAAGTACTGTGATTTTTGGAGCAGTAAGTGGTATTGTTTTAATTTTATCTAGAAAGATGCTGCCGGTTTCTTCAAGGGGGCTTTCCTTTATTGTAAAAAGAACTTTTGGATTGGTGACTCCATTTATTGCCCTTTTTAGCCTTTATGTGATTACCCATGGTCATTTAAGTCCAGGGGGAGGTTTTCAGGGTGGAGTTATTTTAGCTGTTATTTCGATAATTTTCTCTATTGTTTATGGTAGTGCCTTTGATTACAGGCGCTATAGTCCTCAGGTTAAAACTGCCATGGAAACAATGGGAGCTTTTACCTTTCTTGGTTTAGGAGTTGTAGGTATTTTAATGGAGGGCTTTTTCTTAAAGAATTTAGGTTTTTTAACTGCTCGTACAGGCACTTTGATTTCAGCTGGGAGTATACCTTATGTAAACTTTGGGGTTGGAATTAAGGTTGGAGCAGGACTGGCGATAATATTTTATAGTATGATTCAAAAAACTTTTAAGGAGGATTTTTAAATGCGAAATAATTTCATCTTTATAATCCTCTTTATGCTGGGTTTATATGCACTGATAATGAAGACAAATTTAATTAAAAATGTAATTGGTTTAAATATTATGGAGGCTTCAATATTTTTCTGGGTTATTGCTTTTTCTGATGTTGGGGGAGAAGTTGCCATCCATAAAATGGGGGAAGAATTCAGTAAATTTAATGATCCTGTACCACAGGCTTTAACTCTAACCGGAATAGTAATTGGAGCAAGTACTGCAGCACTTTTGCTAACCTTAATTATTGAATTAAATCAGTTTACAGATACTATTGATAGAGATGAGATAGAGGGGTTGAATAATTGATGGAGACGAGAATAATACTGCTGATTATTGTACCCCTCGGAACAGCCTTTATTATTCCTTTTATTGATTTAATTAATGCAAAATTAAGGCGCTTTTTTGTTCTGCTGGGGATTTCAATTCAGATATTTAATTTAACTTCGATTGTTGTTCAATATTTTGATCAGATTAGAGATGGGAGCTTGTTTCTGCAGTACCACCTTGGTGGCTGGCAGCCTCCCTTTGGTATTAATCTGGTAATGGATAATTTAAGTTTTTTGTTTATTGCTATTGTAACTTTGAGTTTGCTATTTATAATAATATATTCTATCGGTTATGTAGGCCATCATGAGGGTAAATTTTATGTACTCTATTTTATAATTATTGCAGCTTCTAATGGAGCTATGTTGACCGGTGATCTCTTTAATATGTATGTATTTATAGAGCTTTTAACTATTGCTTCAGGAGCTTTAATTGCTTTTCAAAGGAGCCATCCTGGCAGTGAGGCTGCAATTAAATATTTGTTTTATAATATTATTGCAGGTTCATTAATCTTTTTTGGGGTTCTGTTAACTTACTTTAATCTCGGCACCCTTACAATGGCAGATGTTGCAAATAATTTTGCTGCTTTAGAAAGTGGTATTCAACTATTTATTACCGCAATATTTTTGACAGCTTTATTGATCAAAATGGGGGTTTTCCCATTTTTGTTCTGGCTGCCTAAAAGTTATGATTCTTCACCAGCACCGGTAACAGCAGTGCTGTCTGGAGTGCTTTCTAAAATTTATCTTTATTTGTTTATCAGACTGATCTGGACAGTAATTGGTTTTGAAACTATTGTGGCTTTGAATTTAAATATCTTATTAATAGATATTGCTTTATTTTCTTCCTTTTTGGGTCATGTTTTTGCTTTACAGGCTAATAATATTAAAAGACTGCTGGGCTATTCCAGCATCGGTCATATTGGAATGATTTTTGCTGTGATAATGCTTAATACGGAGGCAGGCTTTTATGGGGGGATACTCCATATTATTGCCCATATGTTCATGAAAGCAGGACTTTTTGTAGCCTGTGGTTATTTGCTGCAGTATACTGTATCTAATCACTACCGTGATTTTAAAGGGGTGGGTTTACGAGATAAACCGGTTTTTATAGCCTTTATTATTTTACTTTTGAGTATGATCGGAATGCCACCACTTTTAGGCTTTGCAAGTAAGTGGTTTATTTTAATGGCCTTTTTGGAGGCCCAAAGTTATTTTGGTGCTTTTATAGTTATTTTTGGTAGTTTAACTGCAGTTATTTATTATCTGCGTTACATAGCTAAAGGTTTTGAAGAGGTTAGGTTAAGTGAGGATGATCTAAAGATGGAAGTTTTCAATCAGCCCCTACTTTCTGTCTTGTATAGGGAAAAGATTGTTACTTTTATTACCTATGCTTATACAGCAGTAATAATTATTTTTGGTTTTGGTTTTAGGTTTTTAAATATTCCACTCAGAATGTCAATCGAAAGCATTATGAATGTGGAAAGATATATTGAACTTGTGTTGGGAGGTTAAACAGTGGCTTTATTATGGCAGCAATTTTTAGCAAGTTTTAGTTTTGAAAGTTATTTTCCTCTGCTGGCTGAGGTAGGAGTTATTTTAACCCTGATTACAGCTTTGGCAGCCTGGAATTACATAAAAGAATATAAGTTCTGGTATTATATACTGACCCTGATTTACCTGATCAGCACAGTGGTAGTAATTTTAACAACTGACTGGTTCTTTTTTCTCTTTGCCTGGGAAATGGTTACTTTAACCACAACCTTCCTATTGGCATGGAGCAGCTGGAAACTTGTTAAACAGTATTTTGTGATTCAATTTACGGGCAGCAGTATTTTGCTTTTTGCAGCCCTGGCAGCTAATGCACTTGGTTATACTGAAATTGCTGCAATAGATTCTGTACTACTGCAGTTTGTATTGATTATTGGGATGGCCACCAAAAGTGGTATTTTTATCTTTCACTTCTGGTTACCTCCTATTCATTCCGAGGCCCCATCACCTGTGAGTGCAATACTTTCAGGTTGGGTTGTTAAACTTGGTTATATTTTTCTGCTTAAGATTATCCCAATAGAAAGTGGAAATACCATGCTTTATTTATTGGGGATAGCAATGGTTGTTTATGGAGGCTGGCAGGCTGTTCGTTCTGCAGACCTTAAGATTATGCTGGCCTATAGTACGGTAAGTCAACTTGGTTTTATCGCTTTGGCAATCGGTACAGGTGGAGAATTGGCCTTTTTAGGGGCAGTACTTTTTATTATCGCTCATGGTTTTGCTAAAACAACCCTTTTTATTACAAGTGGTATTTTGCAGAGAGAATACGGCAGCAGAGTTGTCTATGATTTTAAAGGAGCTATTTTTAAAAGACCACTTACTTCTCTGGCAGTTATTATTTCTTTTCTTTCTCTAGCTGGTCTTGTTTTTTCAGCCGGTTATAATGCTAAGTATCTGATCAGCTCTGCTCAGCTTCCAGGTCTTTTAACTAAAGTAGTCTTTTTTGGTTTTGCTTTAATCAGTGCTATTTATTCACTAAGAATACTTTACTGGATCTTTATTGTTGATGAAGATTACAGTAATTTTGCAGATAAATTGAAAAAAGCCCTCAACAGTTATCAAATTTATAGTACAGATATTTTAGCTATCTTATTTGGTACCTTAGGTGTTTTAATAGTTGCTTTTTGGCCGGAAATGCCGGGTGATATGCTGGAATATTTAGTTGATTATGATTTTAATATCATAGCTGGAGTTAGGGACAGCATAATATATATTTTGCTTGCAGTTTATTTAATTCATAATAATGCAGGATTTAAGGTTAAAGTCAGAGATCATCTTTCACTGGAAAGATATCTTAGGTCAGCCCTTGATTTTATCTTCAGTATGAGTCGTAAAAATGTTAAATTTGATACCGATAAAATTTTTGAAACTGTTTTTTATAATACTATATTTAATACATCCAAAAAAATCCATGATTTTTTCTATCAGGACTTAACTATACAGCTGCTTTGGATTCCTGTCTTTTTAAGTATTTTACTGCTCTGGCAGCAGATCTACAGTTATTTTTAATCAGCTAATAATTTGACATTAAGGCCATCTATTTGCTATCATATATTTATCTTAATGATAACCATTATTATTGTGAGCAGTAAGAAGTGCTTTTAAAGTATAGAGGAGTGAGACAATGACTAAAGAAAAAATATTAAAAAAAGTAGCAGAAATTGAAAATAGAGTTATTGAAATAAGACATCAAATTCATCAAAATCCTGAGCTATCTTTTGCAGAAAAAGAAACTGCCAAACTTGCTGCAGCTGAGATGAAAAAACTGGGTTTTGAAGTTGAAGAAAATATTTTCGGTACAGGTGTCTGTGCAACTTTTATTAACAGCAATAAAGAGGATGCAAAAACCCTTTTGATCAGGGCTGATATGGATGCTCTGCCTGTAGAAGAAAAAAATGATTTAGAATTTAAATCAAAAAGCAAAGGAGTAATGCATGCCTGTGGTCATGATGGCCATACTGCAATCTTAATCGGAACTGCTATGGTTTTAAAAGAACTGGCAGCAGATTTTGACGGCAACCTTAAATTTCTTTTTCAACCAGGAGAAGAAACAAGTGGTGGAGCTGAGGGGATGATCAAAGCAGGAGTACTGGAAAATCCTCAGGTAGATGCTGCAATGGGACTCCACCTCTGGGGAAGTACTGAAGAAGGTATTGTCGAATACAAAAGTGGAGCTCTGATGGCTTCACCTGACCGTTTTAACCTAAAAATCATCGGTAAAGGAGGTCATGCAGCCAGACCCCATAATACCATTGATCCGATTCCAATTGCTGCCCAGATTATTTCTTCTCTGCAGAATATTGTCAGCAGAAGGATTGATCCTCTGGAGTCAGCAGTTATTTCTGTGGGTATGATAGAGGCTGGAAAAACCCATAATGTTATTCCTGATCAGGTAGAGCTCAAAGCAACTGTTCGTTCTCTAAAAAAAGAGATTAGAGAAAAACTGCCTCAATATATTGAAAGTGTAATTAAAAATACCTGTCAGATTTATGGAGCCGAATATGAACTAGATTATATATTTGGTTATCCAGCGGTAATTAATGATCCTCAAATGAGCGATATTATTAAAACAGCAGCCCAAAAAATTCTTGGCCCAGAAAAGCTAAGAGAAAAGAAAAAAGCCGAGATGGGTGGAGAAGATTTCTCTTATTTTGGGAGAGAAGTACCGGCTGTTTTCTATTATCTCGGTATTGCACCTCAGGGAGAAATTGTGAACCATCATCAGTCAGATTTTAAATTTAATGATTCGGTGTTAAAGACGGGAGTAGCAGTGATGGCCCAGGCAGCACTCGATTATTTTAAGTTTTAAAGTATGAAGAAAAATTGTTTTTAAATTCACAAACTCAAATATATATATCTAAATTTAAATCGGCTCTAATTAGGGCCGATTTTTTATTGCTAGATACTAAAAAGTTTGATATAATCAATTACTAACAAGAATTTAATTATTAGCAGCAGCTCGAGTAGAGAGTATTGAGTAAAAATGGGGGAAAGAAGATGGATTATATTAAAAAGTCTCAAAAGTTGCAAAATGTTTGTTATGACATTCGGGGACCTGTTTTAGAAGAAGCTACCAGATTAGAAGAAGAAGGCTATAATATCTACAAATTAAATATTGGTAATACAGCACCTTTTGGCCTGGATGCACCAGATGAAATTATTCATGATGTAATGTATAATTTAAAAAATGCCCAGGGATACTGTCATGCCCATGGAATTTTTCCGGCTAGGAAGGCAGTAATGCAGTATTATCAGAAAAAAGGTATTTTAGATGTTGAGATGGATGATATCTTTATAGGTAATGGAGTTAGTGAGTTAATAGTTATGGCAATGCAGGGACTTTTAAATGATGGTGATGAGATCTTAGTTCCTACACCTGATTATCCACTCTGGACTGCAGCTGTAAATTTATCAGGTGGAAAGGCAGTTCATTATCTCTGTGATGAAGAAAATAAGTGGTATCCTGACTTAGATGATATTAGAGCTAAGGTTAATGAGAAAACCAAGGGGATAGTAATTATTAACCCTAATAACCCAACTGGTGCAAATTATCCACCAGATATATTACAGGGGATAATTAATATTGCTAAGGAAAATGAGTTAATAATTTATAGTGATGAGATTTATGAAAAGATAATCTATAATGGTACAGAACACACTTCAGTTGCAACTATGACTGATGAAGTTTTGGTTGTGACCTTTAGTGGCCTTTCTAAATCACACCGGGTACCAGGTTTTAGAGCTGGCTGGATGATGTTGAGTGGACAAAAGTATCATGCTAAAAGCTATATTGAGGGTTTAAATATGCTGGCTTCAATGCGGCTCTGCAGTAATGTGCCTTCTCAATATGCCATTCAGACCTCATTAGGTGGTTATCAGAGTATTGAAGATCTGGTCTTACCAGGGGGAAGGTTAAAAGAACAGCGTGATCTTGCTTATGAGCTGATAACAGATATACCTGGAATCAGCTGTGTTAAGCCTGAGGCAGGACTTTATTTGTTCCCCAAAATAGATACAGAAAGATATAATATCAAAAATGATGAAAAGTTTATTTTAGACTTTTTAACCCAGGAAAAAGTATTATTAGTTCAGGGCAGTGGATTTAACTGGCCAAAACCAGATCACTTTAGAATAGTCTTTTTACCAGGTGAAGAGGATTTAAGAATTGCACTTGGTCGTTTGAAAAAGTTTTTGAGCAATTATTCTCAGGCCTAAACTCTTAATTTAGCACTCGGAGAAATTTAGGAATCTGATTTAAAACTTCACACTTAGCTTAAGGATGATCATAAATGCTAAAAAAGCCTCTCACAGCCATTATTTTAATTACTTTAATTCTTTCTGGCTCATATTTTTATCTGGGCCAGGACAGTGCTGAAGAGCTTTATGTAGCTCAGGTTATTGATGGTGATACAATTAGGATAGCTAGTGGAGAGTCAGTTAGATTTATTGGAATTGATACTCCAGAAATCGATTGGGAAAATAATGAGGCTGAATTTTATGGCTGGGAGGCCAGGGATTACCTTCAGCAAAAAATTGCAGAGAAGAATGTTAGACTAGAATATGATCAAGATAGAGAAGATCATTATGGACGGCTTTTAGCTTATGTTTATTTAAATGATAAACATCTTAATCATGATTTATTGGAAAATGGATATGCTACCTTAATGATTGTTGAGCCTAATAATAAATATGAAGCTCAATTTAAAAATGCAGCTGAAGAAGCCAGAAGAGCTAAAAAGGGTCTTTGGAATAAAGTGGAGGAGTTCAGTTCAGAACTGCCCCTGCTTGATTATCAGACAGCTCAGCTATTTATAGGTGACAAAGTTATAGTAGAAGGTGAGATTGTTAATACCGCTAAAACAGAAGCTGTGACTTATTTGAATTTTTCTGATGATTATTTTAATACACTTTCAATAGTGATCTTTAATCATAACTTAAATAAATTTGCCTATGAACCTGATCAGTATTTAAAAAACAAAAGGATAAGAGTTCTGGGAACTATTGAGAGCTACCAATCAGCTCCTCAAATTATTGTTAGTGATCCTCACTATATTATGGTTGAATATTAAATTAAGAAGCCCTCTCAACACTTAATTGTGCTGAAAAGGGCTTTTATTTTTGAAAAATATTCTAATAAAACCTAATTTAAAGTAAATTAAGCTGCAGCTTCATTAATTTTAAACTGATCTTTATAGTGAAGAAAAACAACAAAAGCAACTAAAACTACTCCGATAAGATCTGTAGACCAACCAGGTATTAAAAGACCTAAAGCCCCAAATATTAAAAGTCCTCTTTCAATAAGGGTAGTTTTTCTATTCAAATAACCAAGTACTGCTGCTGAAAGTGCAAATACTCCCAGAATAGAGGTAGCAGTTATTAAAACTACCTGGATAACTGTAGTGTCAATTAACAGCAGTGATGGTGAATAAGCAAAAACAAAAGGCACCACAAAACCAGCTATAGCTAGTTTCACCGCCGTGAGCCCGGTTTTAAGGGGATTTGAGCCTGATATACCAGCCCCGGCATAAGCAGCTAAGGCAGCTGGTGGAGTAAGATCAGCTACAACACCAAAATATAGGACAAATAAATGTGAGGCTAAAATGGGAACTCCTAAGTGAGTTAAAGCTGGAGCAGCCATTGTTGCCAGCACAATATAGGTTGCAGTTGTGGGAAGACCAGTTCCCAAAATAGTGCAGGCAACCATTGTAAAGAATAAAGCTAAAAAGAGATTACCTCTTGCTAGGGCAACAGTTAAACTGGTAAACTTAAGTCCAAGCCCGGTTAAGGTTGTAGAGCCAACGATAAAACCAACTGCCGCACATGCTGCAGCAACACCTAAGGCAGAAATTGCTCCTTCTTTTAGAGTGTCAACTAAATCAATTAAACTCATTCTGGTATCTTCTTTAAGAAAACTTAAAGCAAAAGAAACTAAAATACCTAGATAAGCAGCTCTTAAAGGTGTATAACCTCTAAAGAGATAATAAAAGATTATAATTAAAGGTGCTATCATATGTCCTCTTGTTTTTAAAACGGTCAAAAATTTAGGGATCAGATCTTCACTCATTCCTTCTAAACCCTGTTTTTTTGCTTCAAAGTGTACCATTAAACCAACAGTTATGTAATACAATATAGCTGGTAAAATAGCAGCTCTAGCGATTGTTACATAAGGTACACCAATAAATTCTGCCATTATAAAAGCAGCAGCTCCCATAATTGGCGGCATTATCTGTCCCCCTGTTGAAGCTGCAGCCTCAACAGCAGCGGCAAACTGTGAATTATAACCGACTTTTTTCATTAATGGTATTGTAAATGAACCTGTAGTAACTGTATTAGCAACAGAACTTCCTGAAATAGAGCCCATAAAACCACTCGAAACAACTGCAGCTTTAGCAGGTCCACCAGTTGTCCTACCGGTTAAAGCCATGGCCAGATCAATAAATAAATCTCCCAGACCGGTTCTTTTGGCAAAAGCACCTAAGAGTAAAAAGAGGAAAATATAAGTTGCAGATACACCAAGTGGTATACCAAAAATTCCTTCAGTAGTAAAATACATGTGTTGAGCAATTCTTGTCCAGGAATAACCGCGATGGCCTAACATTCCAGGCATCATAGGACCAAAACGGGCATAAAGCAGAAATAAAACAGAAATAACCGGTAATTCTGGACCAATTACCCTTCTAGTTCCTTCTAAAACAATTATTATGGCCATAACTGCCATTATATTATCTAATTGAGTAAACATACCTGCTCTTCTAACCAGGACCTCATAATTAATAATAATATATGATGATATTGCTATACTTCCTAAAGCAAATAAAAGATCAATTCCCCATATAAATTTATTATCTTCTTTACCTTTTATAGCAGGATATAATAAAAAGATTAAAGTGAATATTAAACCTAGATGAGTAGCTCTTTGTTTAAGAGCTAAAAGCACTCCAAACCCGGCAGTATAAAGGTGAAAAAGAGATGTAAATACAGCAATACTTGTAATTATAATAGCAGCCAGCCCTGTATAGCTGCGGTAATCAGTACTAGGATCATATTTTTTTAGTAATTCATCTTCTTTAAGATGTTCTTTTTTTAATTTTGCTTCTTCAGATTGAGCCATTTTTTAACCTCCTGTGTCAAAAATTTAAAATAGCTTAATTTTTCAGTCCTAAATTCTATTAAGGCATTACTACCTGTCAGTTCATAAAGGGGATATCTATTTTCCTGATAAATTAATTCATGTTGAGAACTATCACTGATTCTTAGCAAAAGCATGTCTATTTTATAATCAATATCTTTTATTATAAATTTATCGTCTTTAAGAATATATTGACCTTCAGTATTGACGGGAAGACCAGCTCCATAAGATTGATATTCAGTTCCAGTCAAAAAAAATTCTCCATCTCTAATCTCAAAAAATTCTTTGACCTCTGTTCTAGCAACAGAATGTAGGTACTTAATAATAAAGCTATTTTCATTTGCAATATTTTTTTCCCAGAGTATATTTTCATCTCTGCTTTCAACAGCCCTTAAGACAGTGACTTTATATTGAAAAGAAAAAAATAGAGCAAAAAAAATAAAGAGAATCAGTAGTATTAAAAATATTTTAAAGTTATTTTTTTTAAGCATAACAAATTAGAGCCGGGTATTTTGCAATACCCGGTCATCCTCCTTTTAAATCTATCTATAATATTTTAGATTATAGTTTACATTACTTCATCAAAGTAAGCTTGAGCACCAGGATGTAATTCTACTGTCATACCACCAAGTGCTGTATCAAGTGTAATATCATTTGCTCTAGAGTGAGCAGCAATTAAACTTTGACGGTTTTCAAAAATAGCCTTAGTCATATTATAAACTGCTTCATCAGATAAAGATTCTTCAGCAACTAAAATTGCCTGTAATGCAACAGTTTGTATATCTCTGTCAACACCAGAATAAGTTCCAGCAGGAACTGTTACTCCGGTTAAGAATGGTAATTCTGCATTGATTTTTTCTACATCAGAATCACTAAATTCTAAGAGCTCAATACCCTGAGTTGCTGCTACATCCATTACAGCTGCAGTAGGAATACCAGCTGTTAAGAATGCTACATCAATTTGTCTATCACTAAGACGTCCAGCAGCTTCTCCAAATGAGAGATAATCTTCAGTAATATCATCATAAGTAATGCCAAATAAATTTAAGATCTGACTTGCATTAGCTTCAGCACCACTACCTGGAGCACCAACCGCTACTCTTTTGCCTTTTAAATCTTCCATAGTTTCGATATTAGCATCAGCACGAACAACGATCTGAATAACTTCAGGATATAAGGCTGTAATACCTCTCATATTAGTAACCTGATTACCTTCAAATTGATTTTCACCAGCTACAGCATAACTAGCTATATCATTTTGGATAATAGCTACTTCGACTTCTTGATTGTAAATTAAACGTGCATTTTCAACCGAAGCACCAGTAGACTGAGCAGAAGCATTCATACCTTCAATATTATTATTGAAAACAGAAGCTATAGCTCCTCCAATTGGATAATAGGTTCCTGCAGTTCCACCAGTAGCAATTGAGAGGAAGGTTCTTCCTTGAGCAGCAGTACTGCCGCTAATTACAATCGCTAAGATCATCAGAAATGTAAAGACAACTAAAAACTTTTTACTTTTTAACATAAATCATATCTACTCCCTTCGAAATTATGATAATTAAAAATAGAGAAAAATTAATGTAAATATCTCCATATGTATTTTATAACATTTTTGTCTAAAAAGCAAGTTTAAGCAGCGCGGATTAGCTCTTAATAGCAGGAGTATAGCAGTATTCATGGATAATTGCTAATTAAATTGATCTGAGTTTTTAAAGTGCTTTAAAAGTATAAACTCAATTGAATTTTTTGCTTTGCTATAATATAATTCACTTAGTTGATGCTTAAAATATTCAAAAATAAAGCAAAGGTTTGGTGAAAAAATGCAGAAAAAATGGCCTGATTTTCGTTTTACAGCCGAAGAAATGGCAGGGGCTGTGGGAGACTTTGGTACTCTTTTCCCCATTATTATTGCTGTAGCAGTAGTAAGTGGGATGGACTTAGGACCAATTCTTTTATTTATGGGTATTGCCTATATTATCACAGGTCTTTATTATAAGCTGCCTATGCCTGTAGAGCCTATGAAGTCAATTGGAGCTGTTGCAATAGCTGGTGGGCTTAGTCAGGCTGAGATAATCAGTTCTGCAATGATGATGGGCCTAATCTTGCTTTTTTTAAGTTATACAAATTGGGTTTCTAGACTGAAATCTGAAATACCGGAATGGTTAGTCAGAGGTATTCAATTGGGATTAAGCTTTATTTTATTGGAACAGGCAATATCATTTATATTAGGGGATATTATTTTGGGTTTAACTGCAACCGCAGTGATTGTGATTTTTATTTTTCTGCCTATAAAAGATATTTCTTCTCTGCTTGTTTTAACTCTTGGTTTAATAATTGGTTTTATTGAATTGGGCTATATTCCTATTCATATTATTGATTTACCTCAATTAAATATTCCCCCAGCAGAAGCATGGCTGCCTGGGCTTTTACGGGGAGTATTTCCTCAGCTGCCACTTACACTAGCAAATGCTGTTTTGGCAACAGCATTGATCATTGATGATCTTTTTGAAAAAAAGGTCCCCGAAGAAAAGCTGCTTAAAACAATGGGTTTTTACTGTCTTTTTTTCAGTCCTTTTGGTGCTTTTCCGATGTGTCATGGCTCGGGTGGATTGGCAGCCCAGTATCGATTTGGAGCAAGAACCGGAGGCTCAAATATAATCTCTGGGATTATTATCCTGCTAATTGGAATATTTTTTGCCTCACCTCAGCTTTTAGAATTTTTTCCTTATGGTGTCTTAGGAGCTCTACTAATTTTTTCTTCTTTACAGATGCTGAAATCAGGTAAAGAGAGCAAAAAGCCACTTTTAAGTCTTGCTACAGCTTTCATCGCATTTCTGGCTGATATAGGTATAGCCTTTGTAGTTATGCTAGTTTTTATTCTTATAAGTAGAGTTTACAAGAATATTTACTAGTGAAAACTTGAACAAAGTCTATTTTTAGTGTATAATTGATTTAAATTAAATATCTGAGCAGCCGGGTTAGCTTTTTAACTGAGCTGTCTGCAAGGATATAATATTTAGTGTGCTTCCTGAATTTAAGGGGTTAAACCTGAGAATAGGGGGAGGGATTTTTTGCTGCCAAATTTTACCCTGCCTATTTTTAGGCAGTTTTTTTGTTTTTAAAATATTTTTCTGAGGTGAGTTGAATGAAAAAAAGAATCGGTGTTGTTGGGATAGTGGTTGAAAGGCGAGAAAAAGTTGGTGACAGAATAAACAGTATTTTAAGTAAACATGTTGAGATAATTATTGCTAGAATGGGTATTCCTTCGGCAGAACATAATTTATCTATGATTTCTTTGATTGTTGAAGGCACACCAGATCAGATTGGTGCCCTTACCGGTCAATTGGGTAATCTTAAAGGTGTAACTTTAAAATCAGCATTAACTTCGGTGGAAATAGAAGAAGGAGGAAATTAAATGAGCAGAGAAATAAATTATTTCCAAGAGGATTTTGGTGAAGACTATAGAACAGAGGTCTGTGATTATATAACTGATAATAAAATAGAGATGATCTTAGATTCTGCCAAAAAGCCAGCTAAAAAAGAGATTGAAAGAATTATAGCTAAGGCTTTAAAACTAAATGGGATTACCCCTCAGGAAGCAGCAGCTTTACTACAGGTAGAAGATGAGGAGATGATCAATAAATTTTTAGCTGCAGCTAAAGAGATCAAAGAAAAAATTTATGGCAAACGCCTTGTTATTTTTGCTCCTTTATATTTTGCCAATCAATGTGTTAATGACTGTCTTTACTGTGGGTTTAGAAAAGGGAATAAGGAACTAGCTCGTAAAAAATTAAGTCAAGCAGAGATTATAAATGAAGTTGAAGCTTTAGAAAGAGAAGGACATAAAAGACTCTTAGTTTTAACCGGTGAAGCACCAAATACAGACTTAGATTATGTGGTTGAAAGCATTAAAACTGCTTATTCTGTTCAAACGGAAAATGGGGGAGAAATAAGAAGAATAAATGCTGAAATTGCTCCTTTGAGCACTGAAGACTTTAAAAAATTAAAAGAGGCAGAGATTGGTACTTATACCTGTTTTCAGGAAACATATAATAGAAAGGCTTATGCTGAGCTTCATCCATCTGGTCCCAAAAGTAATTTTGAGTGGAGGCTTTCTGTTATGGATAGGGCTCAAGAAGCCGGAATTGATGATCTGGGAATAGGAGCCTTATTTGGTCTATATGACTATAAGTTCGATGCAATCGGACTGCTTTTACATGCAGAATATCTTGATCAAAAATATGGAGTTGGACCTCACACTATTTCTGTGCCCCGCTTAAATCCAGCCAGTGGCAGTCCTTTAACTGAAGTGCCTTATCCACTTTCTGATGCTGATTTTCGTAAGCTTGTTGCAGTTTTAAGACTGGCGGTTCCCTATACAGGTATGATCTTAAGCACCAGAGAAAGCACAAAAATGAGAAATGAACTTTTTGCCCACGGTGTCTCTCAAATTAGTGCTGGTTCAAGAACAACTCCAGGCGGATATGAAAAAAAAGCTAAAAACAAAGAAGAACTGGCCCAGTTTTCACTTCATGATCTGCGGCCTATTGATGAAATAATAAGCGGTATTGCCAAAGATGGTTATATACCGAGTTTCTGTACTGCCTGCTATAGATTGGGTAGAACAGGCAAAGACTTCATGGACCTGGCTAAACCTGGTAAGATTCAGGAATTCTGCCGTCCAAACGCAATGCTGACCTTTAAGGAGTATCTTGAGGATTATGGTACAGAAAGCAGTATTGATCACGGTACTCAATGTATTAATAATTTAATGGATAAGCTTGAAAAAGATAATTCTCAACTGGCAGCAAATATTGCTGACAAACTTGAGGCAATCGCAGATGGTGAACATGATCTATATTTATAATTTTTTCAAAAGAGGTGTTATATTTGAGTAATAAAGATGTAATAAAGTTGGTAGATAAAGCAGCTAAAACCGCTGATTTAACAAAAGAAGAAATGGTATATTTATTGAAACAGGATTTTACAGAACTTGATTACTTAATAAATAAGGCTGATCAGAAAAGAAAGGAATTATTCGGAGACGAGGTTCATTTAAGGGCCATCATAGAGATTTCCAGTTACTGCAAACAAAACTGTTATTATTGTGGACTCCGCAAAGACAACAAGCAGCTGGAACGTTACCAGCTTGCTAAAGAAGATATAATTGCTACAGCTAATCAAGCAGCTGAGCTAGGATATAAGACGGTGGTATTGCAGTCAGGTGAAGATGACTATCCTGCTCAAGAAATAGCAGAAATCATAAAAGAAATTAAGCTTAATAATGATATTGCGATAACACTCAGTCTGGGTGAACGTGATTTTGGAGCCTATAAGCTCTGGAAAGAAGCAGGGGCAGATCGCTACCTTTTAAAACATGAAACAGCTGATCAAGAACTTTATCAGAAATATCATCCTCAGATGAGTTTTGAAAATAGGATTGCAAGTTTAAAATACTTAAAAACCCTAAATTATCAGACTGGAAGTGGGGTAATTATTGGTCTTCCAGGTCAAAGTACAGAAACACTGGCTGCAGATTTAATGCTTTTAAAAGAGCTTGAAGTTGATATGGTCGGTTCTGGTCCCTTTATTCCCCATCAGAATACACCTTTGAAAAATACTAAACAGGGTACAGTAGGGATGACACTGAAATTTAATGCTTTAAGTCGTTTATTACTGCAGTTAAGCCATATACCTGCCACTACTGCTCTGGGTACTATAGATGATTTCGGCAGGCAGAAAGCCCTTCAGGCAGGAGCAAATGTGGTGATGCCCAATGTTACAGACAGCAAATATCGCAGCAAATATGAAATCTATCCGGCTAAAATTTGTATTGAAGAAAAAGCAGCTGATTGTAGACAGTGTATAGGTGGAATTATTTCTTCTCTGGGACGTTTTGTAAGTAAGGAGCGGGGAGATAGTCTAAAAATTAAAACTGGCTAATTAGCCAGTTTTAATTATTAAGATAATATTTTATCTGGTAGTTGGATTCACTATTTATCAGTTTCATCTTCACTCTGGCTGGTTTGATCTTCATCATTATAACTTACACTCATGTTTAAAGCTTTATTGGTACCAGCAAAATATTCTTTTTCGGGGCGGTAGATATTTTCCTTTCCGATTTTTTCTGCTATATTTAATTTTCTCAGCATTTCAATTATTTTTTCGTTGACTCCTGTTAAAATAACCTCTGAGCCATCTGCCTGAACCCTGTCAATAAATTCTTCTAAAACTCTGATGATTGTAATATCAATTCTGGAAACATTGCGGAGGCGAATTATGAAATCTGTATTCTTGCAATAAAATTCTTCCAGCTGTTTTTTGAGGTCATCAGCAGCACTAAAATGAACTACTCCTTTAAGATCTATTACTCTAGCTTCTTTGCTTTCAATTTTGGATTTATCACTATCTTCGTGTTCAACATGGTGAAGATGGTATGCATTATCACTTTCTGTTTTATCATAATATAGCAGATCTATATCAGCTTTTTTAGAGATCTGCAGTACAACAACAAGTGAGACCAGAACCCCAAAGTAAATTGCCTGATCAAGGTTTGGCAGAATAATAGTTGCTAGAAATGTTGACCAAAAGATTATTGCATCACCTTTGGTTGTTTTCATGTTTTTTATTATCTCTTTAATATCAACAATTGAAAAAGAAGCTCTTATAACCAAAGCTGCTAAAACTGCTACTGGAACAAATGAAATTAAAGGTCTTAAAAAGACTATAAAGATAATTATAGAAAGAGCACAAAAAAATTGAGAAATTCTATTTTTTGCTCCAGCTGTTAAATTGGCAAAGGTATTTGAAAAAGAAGCAGAAATAGCAAAGCCACTGAAAAATGAAATAATCATATTAGTTATTCCTTGACTCCTGAATTCTCTTTTGAAATTTACTTCTTCCTCTGTTTTTAAGGCAACAGCCTGTAAAACAGCCATTGTTTGAATTAAACCAAGTAAGGCAATAGAAAAAGCAGTGGTGTAAACTTCACCAATTATCCCCCAATCAAAATTAACAATATTAAAGTCAATAATCTGACGTGGGATTTCACCAATCACCGGTACAAAATTATTTAAACCGCTTAAACTTGTAATAATAGTCATTATTACAACCGCTAATAGATATTCTGGCAGATTTTCTTTTAATTTAGGTAGTAAATAGATAAGAATTATAGTAAAAATACCAATGCCAATACTATAATAGTTTATTTCGCTGATATTTGTTATGAACTGCCAGCCTTTAGTCAGAACATTGTTTCCATTTACAGCAACACCGGTAAAGTTTTCTATTTGACTAAATAAGATCAAAACTGCAGCCCCATGAGTTAATGCTACTACAACTGGATGGGAAACATATTTAACCAGCTCACTTAAGTTTAGACTAACAAGTAAGAATTGGAATAGACCAATTAAAAAAGTGGTTAAAAATATTATTTCCAGATAATTTTCTCCCTGGTAATTACTCAAACTACTGTAAAGAGCTACAGCCATCATATTTGTAGGTCCCACAATAATATATTTAGAAAGATTAAAAATAGAGGCACTTATCATCGAAAAGATAGAAGCATAAATGCCGTAAATTGGGTTTACACCAACAATTAAGGCATAAGCCATATTTTGAGGAAGTGCGATTGTGGCTGTTGTTAAACCACTGATTATATTAGGTTTTAATTTATCGAATTTTTTCTTTAGATTATCCATCTTATATCCACCTCCTGGCTTAAAAAATCTGTGCTTATAGTTTAACAGTTTAACTGATAAGATTCAATAATAATCTAGAAATATCTACAGTTTTTTGTTAAAATAAAATAAATACCTTTCAAGTTATGGATTGGGGTGAAATGATGTTTAATCTTAAGGAGAAAATGTTAATTATATTTTTACTTATCTTAATTTTAAGCAGCCTATTTACGGCTAATATTTTTGCTCAAGATATAAATTTTGAAAATAATGAAGAACTGGCTGAAGCAAAAAGTGAGTTAAATCCCAGCATCATTTTTGTGATGCTTTTAATAGCAGTTTTAGTAACTTTATTTATCTGGGAACCTTTACCGATCAGTATGCTGGCCGTTTTGGTACCTATTACCCTGGCTGTTTTTAGTAATTTAAGTCAGATGACTGTTGAGGAAGCTCTCTCAGGTTTTGGTAATTCTGCTACAATTACAGTTATGTCGATGTTTGTTTTTAGTGCCGGGATTCAGCGTAGTGGAGCAGTACAGCTTTTAGGTGATAAGATTTCTAAAATAACCGGCAGTAATCCCAGAAGACAAATTGCCTTGATTTCGGCTTTGACCGGTTCGACCTCCGGTTTTATTAATAACACACCGGTAGTTGCTGCTTTGATTCCAATGGTGAGGGAATTAGGGAGAAAAACTAAGGTTTCTCCCTCAAAATTATTGATTCCTCTTTCATATACAGCAATGTTGGGAGGAACAGTTACTTTAATCGGTACTTCAACCAATCTCTTAGCAAGTGAGGTTTCAGACAGGTTGATTGGTCATCCTTTTCGGCTTTTTGAGTTCACGGGTTTAGGGATTATAGTATTATTTATCGGTGTTATCTATTTATTAACTATCGGTTATAAACTTATTCCGGCCCGTCTTGATGTAGAAAGTAATTTAACTGATGAATATGAAATGCGTGATTATTTGACAGAAGTTTTAATAGGAGAAGACTGTGTTTATGTGGGGAAAAGTGTTGCTGAAATAGATGCAGATAAAGAACTAGATTATGATATTATTAGAATAATTAGAAATGGTAAGCAGTTTATGGAGCCCTTAAATGCCAAAACTATTCGTCCTGGTGATCATTTAATTATCAGGGCTAAACAGGAAACACTGCTTGAACTTGTCAAAAAAAAAGGTATGACAACAATGGCGGAATTGATTGTTAATGATAAATCTATTGAACAGCCTCTAAAAGGAGAAATACTGGTTGAAATAGTAGTTCCTGCCCATTCAGTTATGGTTAATAAGACGATGGAAGAAGTAAATCTTCTGCAGAGATATGACTGTAATGTTCTTGCTTTAAGACGGGGAGAAGAGATTACCCACCAGAAGATGAGAGATTATCGTTTTAAAGCAGGAGACTTGATTTTGATGCTGGTTACAGAAAACACCTTAGAAAGAATGAGAGCCAACAGTAATTTTATCATTGATAGGGAATTTGATCCCAACTTTTTTGACCGCAAAAAAATGTATATTTCCATTGCTATTTTAAGTTATTTTATAATTACGGTTGCCTTTAATCTGATTCCGGTGGCAATTGCAGCTTTAAGTGGTGCTTTTTTGATGGTTTTGAGTGGTTGTATAAATAAAAAGGAGTTTTTTAGTGCCATAGACTGGGAAGTATATTTTCTTTTATCAGGTTTAATTCCCATGGGAATGGCAATAGAAAAATCAGGTACGGCTTCTTATCTAGCTGCCCAGATTTTAAATTTATCTGAATTAATGCCACCCATTTTTATATTGATGTTAATTTATTTACTTACCTCACTGCTGGCTAATATTATCGGTAATAATGCCAGTGTGCTGTTAATGCTGCCGATAGCTATTGGTACAGCTCAGCAGTTGGGTGTAAATCCCTTTGCCTTTGTTTTAACCACAACTTTTGCCGCTAGTGCTGCTTTTGCCAGTCCAGTTGGCTATCAGACAAATTTAATGGTTTACAGTTCAGGTGGTTTTAAATTCAAAGATTTTATTGTGGTTGGAGCACCCCTACAGACTATTTTGGCAGTAGTTGTACCCCTTTTGGTAAGATTATTTTGGGGTTTTTAAATTAAAAATAGTAGTAATTAACCTGGGGTTTTTATCCCGGGTTATTTTTTTGCTGATTATAAATATATTTAATTATTTAATAAAAATAATTAAATTTTTAAAAAATATATTTACAAATATTAATTTATAGTTTATAATATTAAATATAGAGAGGGGTGGTAAAGATGAGTTATCCTATTCCGGAACAATGCCCCAGCTGTGAAGGTAAATTATATGTCAGAGAATTAAAATGTCAAAGCTGTCAGACCAGAATAATCGGTGATTTTTATCTTGATGAGATTTTTCAGTTAAATTATGAACAACAGCAATTTTTAAAAGTTTTTATTAAAACTCGGGGTAATATTAAAAACATGGAAAAAGAGCTGGAAATGTCCTATCCAACTGTAAGAAATAAGCTTAATGAACTAATCAAAAGTCTTGGCTATAAAGATGAACTTTTAGAAGAAGACAAAGAAGAGAAAAGGAAAGATATTTTGGATATGTTAGAAAGTGGAGAAATTGAAGTCTCAACAGCTGCAGAAAAATTAAAAGAATTGTAAATGAAATTTTAAGAAATTTAAATTAAGGGGATGAATTTAATGAGTGAAGAAAGAATGAGAATTTTAAATATGCTGCAGGAGGGAAAAATAAATGCTGAAGAAGCTGAAATTCTTTTGAGTGCTTTAGCTAAACATGACTTATCAGACTCTGCAGCAGATTTAAAAAGTTTTCAGGCTGAAAAAAAGCAGAAAAAACACCTGAGAATTATCGTTAATGAAAAAGGCAAAGAAAAGGTTAATATGGCATTACCGCTGGGGATTGCTAAAACCATGCTAAACTTTATACCTGGTCCTGCAAGGGCAAAACTGGCAGAAAATGAAATTAATTTAGATGAGTTAAATCAGAGTCTGGAAGATCTAGCAGAAGAAAGAGAAATATTAAGAGTTGAGGATGATGATGAAACTGTAATCATCAAAGTTGAGTAAATTGTTAAATGTTTTATTTGCTTTATCACTATCTATATTATATAATACAGCTAGAAAGAAATATATAGATAATTATTAAAAAATTAAAACTGGGGAGTCCGAACTGGAGGCTGAGAGGATGAATTTATTCATCGACCCATTGACCTGATCCTGGTAATGCAGGCGTAGGCATCAATAAATTTTAAAATCCTTAAACCCTCCGGTTCGTATCCACAGCAGGAGGGTTTTTACTATGAAAAATAATTTATCTACCCGGATGTTGGCCGAAATTGGAGTTGCAGTAGCCTTAGCTGTTGTGCTTAACTTTTTCAAACTCTGGCGGATGCCCCAGGGTGGTTCGATCAGTTTAGAAATGCTGCCGATTTTAGTTGTTGCTTTTCGCTGGGGAGTTGGAGCAGGTGCTTTTAGTGGTCTTGCCTATGGTTTGTTACAGCTGATGTTCGGTGCTTATATTATTCATCCTGTCCAGCTGATAATGGATTATCCTTTACCCTATATGATGCTCGGTATTGCAGGCTATTTCACAATTAAAAAGGATGGAGTAATCAAGCCATTAAAGGTATTACTTGCCACAGCTGTTGCCGGTGGAGCGATGTTAATCACTCATATTTTATCAGGTGTAATATTTTTTGCTCAATATGCACCAGAAGGACAAAATGTTTGGGCATATTCTACAATCTACAATGCCAGCTTTTTAATTCCAACTTTGATTATTAACTATATTGTTATTTTGATTTTGCTAAAAAGTTTAAATCTCAGAGATAATTAAAATTAAATAAAACTGCCACAGGGGAGCTCTTAGCTGAGAAAAGCCTTTGCTTTAACCCTTTGTACCTGATCTGGATAATACCAGCGAAGGAAGTTGTGCATTTTAAAAGTATCTAAAATTATTAATGATATTTATAAAAGGCACAGTTCCTTTATCAGGGCTGTGCCTTTTAACAATTTAAGAAAGGATGATAAAAATGAAAATGAAGAAATTAACCTTTGCTGCTCTGTTGATCGCACTGGGAACTATTAGTGGACACTTGATCTATATACCGGTTGGAATTGCCAAAGCTTTTCCAGTTCAACATCTTATCAATGTTTTATCTGCCGTGCTTTTAGGGCCAGCCTATGCTGTATGGAATGCTTTTGCTATTTCTCTTTTTAGAAATATCTTGGGTACAGGCTCACTGCTTGCTTTTCCCGGGAGTATGATAGGTGCCTTTTGGGCCGCCTATTTATATAAATTTAAAGGAAGCAATTTTGCGGCAGTAATTGGTGAATTGTTCGGCACGGGAATACTGGGAGCATTAGCTGCCTATCCCATCGCAAATTTTTTGATGGGTAGTGCTTCAGCGGTATATTTCTTTGTAATTCCCTTTTCAGTCAGTTCTTTAGCTGGAGTTTTTATAGCCTATTTATTTCTCGAAGTAACAGAAGAAGCAGAAATTTTAACTTCTCTCAAAGAATCAGATTATTAATTAGGAGTGATAGAGATGAAAAAAGTATTAACCATTGCCGGCTCTGACTCCGGAGGTGGAGCCGGTATTCAAGCTGACTTAAAAACAATGACAGTCCATCAGGTATATGGTGCAGCAGTGATTACAGCCCTTACCGCCCAGAATACATTAGGGGTTCAGGCTGTAGAGCCAGTCAGCAAAGAATTTGTAGCTGCCCAGCTTGATTCTGTACTAAGTGATATTAATTTTGCTGCTCTTAAAACAGGGATGCTGGCCCAAAAAGAAATAGTGGCAGTTACAGCTCAGAAAATAGCAGAATATAATTTAAAAAACTTAGTTGTTGATCCTGTTATGGTTGCTACAAGTGGTGATCTTCTTTTAGAAGAAGCTGCTGTGCAGAGCTATAAGGAGCTGCTTTTTCCATTGGCTGATTTGATAACTCCTAATCTAATGGAGGCCAAGGTTTTAGCAGGGATAGATAAAGAAACTCAGGTTGAAGCAGAATTTCTAGCCAAAAAGCTGCATGCTTTTGGCAGTAAGTATGTTTTGATTAAAGGTGGACACTTTAGTAATCCAGCTCAGCAGAGCAAAAAAGCTGTTGATCTGCTTTATGATGGTAGTAACTTTGTCAAATTTAAGGCTGATTATATTGAAACTAATGATACCCATGGTACAGGCTGTACATTATCGGCAGCTATAGCAAGTAATTTAGCCCTTGCTTATAGTATGGAAAAAGCGGTAGAAAAAGCCAAAGTTTATTTAACTAAAGCAATAGCTGCAGGAGAAAAAATTGGTAAGGGGAATAGTCCTCTTAATCATATCTATCAGCTTGATCTAAAAAAGGAATCAAGACAAGGCTAGTTAAAGGAGGAAAAAATGAAAGCTATAAATTGGGAGCTCTATTTAATAACTGAAGAAAAACTTTCTCAGGGTAGAAAAAGTCTAGAAGTTGTAAAAAAAGCTGTAGCAGGTGGAGTAGATGCTGTACAGCTTAGAGAAAAAAATTTAAGTCTTCGAGAAAGATATAAGCTTGGGATAAAGCTTAGGCATTTTACAGCAGCCAGAGGTGTAAAACTAATAGTAAATGATAGAGTTGATCTTGCTTTAGCATTAAATGCAGATGGAGTCCATTTAGGTCAGGCTGACCTACCTCTAAAAGAAGCCAGGGCCATCCTGGGATCTGATAAAATTATCGGAATCACTGCCACAGATCTTAAAGCCATCAAAAAGGCAGAAGCAGAAGGGGCAGATTATCTGGGAGTTGGCTCTGTTTTTAAAAGCAATTCCAAAGAGGTTGATTCTTTTAAAGCTGGGATCGGTATTCAGGGAATAAAAAGATTGAGCCGAGAAATATCAATTCCCATCACAGCTATTGGTGGCATCAAGCTAAACAGTGCTTATGAAGTTATCAGAGCAGGAGCAGATAATATTGCAGTTATTTCTGCCTTAACTCAGGCTGCAGATATTAAAAGTACTGCTCAGGATTTTAAAAAGATGATCCATAAAGCTAAAAAACAGAGGACTGCATAAATATGAGAAGCGAAAAGATTAACTTAGGCGAAAAAGATAAGAAAAATTGGCAGCAGATTAAAAAAGCAATTAAAAGCAAAAAACCACTAATCCATCAAATAAGTAATTATGTTAGTGCCAACGATTCTGCCAATATAACTTTAAACTGGGGAGCATTACCTGTAATGGCTTCAGCTCCTGAAGAAGCTGCAGAAATTGTAGAATCTGCTTCTGCTCTTTTAATAAACTTAGGTACCCTTAATCAGGAGCGCTTGCAAGCAATTTATAAGGCAGCTCAAAAAGCCAATCAGCTTAAGATCCCCATCATCTTAGATCCGGTTGGAGTAGGTGGCTCTGATTTTAGAAGCAGAGCAGCATTTAAAATTTTAGAGGAATTTCAATTAACTATAATCAAGGGCAACAGGGCTGAAATTGCTTTTTTGGCCGGAGAAAAAGCAGAATTAAAGGGTGTTGAAGCAGTGGGTGAATATAAAGATCTGGATATAGCTGCTCAAAAGCTGGCCCAAAAACAAAATTGTCTGGTTGTAGTTAGTTCCAGAGTTGATATCTTAGCTGCTAAAAACGATATTTTTTATTCTGAATGGGGTAGTGATTTAATGGGTAAAATTGTTGGTACAGGCTGTATGCTGGGTACAACATTAGCTGTTTTTGCAGCAGTTGAAAGAGAAATTGAACTATTTGAAAAGATCAAAACTGCCTTAGTATATTATGGTTTTGCTGGTCAAAAAGCAGCTTTGCAAGCCCAAACACCAGCTAAATTTAAAAGAGAATTTATGGATACAATTTATCAGTTTGCCCACAACTAAATCAGAGGAGGAAAGACTAATGACAAAACTAAAAAGTGAAAAAATGAATAGCTTGGAGTTAAATATGGAGAAATTCAATCAAGGAGCAGCAGATTTTGAAATCTGGTTTAAAAATAATGAAAATATATTTTTGACTGAATTGAATGCTCTTGCTAAAATGGTAACAAAGCCCGAAAAATGTGTAAGTATTGGAATCGGTAATGGGCTTTTTGCTGAAAAGCTTGGTATTAAAAGAGGAGTTGAGCCATCTCATGCTATGGCAGATTTAGCAAGGGCCAGGGGGATAGAGGTTAAAGCAGGCAAAGCAGAAGCACTGCCATTTGCAGATCAGAGTATAGAGCAAATCCTTTTAGGAACTATTTTGGCTTATGTAGAAGATAAAGAAAAAGCAGTTGCTGAAGCTTATCGGGTCCTTAAAAAAGGGGGAGAAGTGATCATTTCTATCTTAGCTGCTGAATCATCATTTGCCCTCTTATATAGACTGGCCTTTTTAGAAGGTCATTACAGAACAATGATTTCACCGCAATACCCATATCCAATGGATTTTCTGGCAGGTACAGATTGGATTTCCAGCCCAGAATTGATCGCAATTATGAAAAAAATCGGTTTTAAAGATTTAAAGTTCAGGCAAACTTTAACTAAACACCCCAGATATGCCAATGAAGAAGTGGAAGAATCAATTCCAGGTTATAAAAAGGGGGATTATGTAGTAATAAAGGGGGTTAAATAATTGCAATTTCAGGATTTAGTGAGTAAAAATAAAGAAGACTGGCTTAAGGTTGTTAAACATCCTTTTGTAGATCAAATCTATAGAGGAGAATTAGCTGAAGAAATATTTAAATTCTATTTACTTCAAGACCATTATTATTTAAATCAATCGATGCGAAATATGGCTATATTAATTTCTAAAGCCGAAAATTTAAAAGAAAAACAGCAGTTAATTGATATTTTAAATCTTGAGGCAAATGTAGAATTTGCAAAATATCAGGAGCTTTTAGAATACTACAAACTTGAGGCAAAAAGTGCAGAAGAGATGGAGCTGACTTATTCTAATCTTGCTTATTCAAACTATCTTTTGGCTGTAAGTTCTCAGGCCGGGTTTGCAGAAGGAATGGCAGCTTTAATACCCTGCTATTGGATATATTTAAAAATGGCAGAATATCATCAGCATAAACTAAAAGAAAATGATAATCAAATCTATCAAGAGTGGGCAGCTGTATTTAATAGTGCAGATTATAAAAGGCTGGTCGAAAATATGCTTGCTATATTAGAAAAAAATCTTACCGAGGAAAACTTTAAAAAAATAAATTATCATTTCAATAATTCAATTAAATTTGAATATCAGTTTTTTTCTGATGTTTATCAAAAGAAAGTCTGGAAAATATAATTGAAAAATGTTGACAAAAGTTGTATGATATTAATATGTAAATCTAAAATTCGTAATTTTAAATCACTTAACACAAAATATCTTTTAAATAGGAAGGAGAAAAAATATTGCAATTTTTAGTCAACAATCCTCAATTTTGGAGAAGTGATGGTTTAAATGAAGAACTACCTGAAAATATGGAAGTCACTTTAGAAGGAGGCAAATTAAAGCTTCCAGATAAGATTAAAGAAAGATTGGGTTTAGAGGATAATACCGAATTAAAAATTAAGCTAGGCTCAAAGGGATTCTATATTGAAAGAAGTGATCCGCTTTTATCTAAAGTCTATATAGAACCTACCAGTGACTGTAACTTAGACTGTATTACCTGTGTTCGCCATTCCTGGGATGAACAAATGGGTCACCTTGACATGGAAACATATGATAATTTAATAGAAGAGTTAAAGGATTTTAAAGGATTAGAAAAAATCGCTTTTTGGGGAATTGGAGAACCCCTTTATCATCCCAATATTATCGAGATGGTAGAAAAAGCTTCTAAGCTGGGGATTCAGACTCAGATAATTAGCAATGCCTTACTGCTTGATGAAGAAAAAGCTGAAGGTCTTTTAAAAGCCGGTCTGGATAGTTTGGTTGTTTCTGTAGATGGGACCTCACCGGAAACAATGGCTACTATTCGCTCAGGGGCTGAGCTGGCCCAGGTGATAGAAAATGTTAAGCAGTTTAGAAAGCTGAAAGATAAAATCAGACCGGAATGTGAAATTGGTATTGAATATGTAATCATGAAATCAAATGTAGATGAACTTAAAGATCTGAGAAAACTTGCATTTAATATGGGAGCTTCTTTTATCTTTTTAACAAATCTACTGCCCTATACTGAGTCGATGATAGATGAAATACTCTATTCTTTTTCGATCAGCCGCTCTAGACCTGAGAATAGGAATCCACACCGGCCTGAGATCTATCTACCCCCAACAGATTTAAGGGAGGATATAATAAAAGATATAGCTGCTGTAGGTGGAAAGTCCAGTTCGATTTCTACAACTCAGGTTCCTTTTAATCCCCATAAAGGTTACTGTAAATTTGTTGAAGAAGGCTCTATAGCTGTTAACTGGAGAGGAGAAGTAGCTCCCTGTATAGCCTTGATGCATAGTTATGACCTTTATATCAGAGATAGAGAAAAGCAGATTAAAGAATATTCTCTCGGCAGTCTTAAAGAAGAAAGTTTAGAAGAAATTTGGTTCAGCCAGGAATTTAAAGATTTTCGTAAAGAAGTTAAAGAATTTCCTTATTCAGACTGTACCCAGTGTTCAGGCTGTGATATGTCAGAAACAAATGAGGAAGATTGTCATGGAAATGACTTCCCTGTTTGTGGTGATTGTTTATGGGCTAGAGGAGTAATTCAGTGTCCATAATTAAAAACATTGACTAATTAAATTAATTACTATTACTGCAGCAACAGTAAAGTAAAAATAATTTTCAAAAAATATAGAAATTTACAAAATATAAAGCAGGATTTTGCCTTTTTACATTTAATAATATTAATAATACCTTCGAGTTTTTCTGCCTAAAGAATATCTATTCTAAGGTGGTTAAACCGCCGGGTTGAGAAAGAAATGACTCAGCCTCCCGTGCTTGGAAAGAAGAGTAATCTTAAGGAGGTATAAATTAATGGGTAAAATTTATGAGTATCAGGTATTAAGGGTAAATTTAAGCAATGGAGAAATTTCAAGAGAAACAATTGCTGGTGAAAAAGTTAAAAAGTTTTTAGGTGGTAGAGGTCTAGCTTCTAAAATGCTTTATGATGAAATTGATCCAAAGGTTGATCCTTTAAGTCCTGAAAACAAGCTAATTTATGCTACAGGTCTTTTAACAGGTACTGCAGCTTCAACTGGTGGCCGTTATATGGTAATTACCAAAGGTCCTTTAACAGGTACTATTGCAAGTAGTAACTCAGGTGGATTTTTCGGTGCTGAAATGAGATTTAGTGGTAATGATATAATTGTTTTTGAAGGAAAAGCAGAAAAGCCTGTCTATTTATCTCTCAAGGGAGATCAGGCTGAGCTTAAAGATGCTTCACATCTCTGGGGTAAAGGTGTTTATGATACCACAGATATGTTGATCGAAGAATTTGGCGATGAAAAAGCAAGAGTAAGTTGTATTGGACCTGCTGGAGAAAATATGGTTAAATTCGCTTCTATTATGAATGAAAAAGATAGAGCAGCAGGTAGAACCGGTGTTGGAGCAGTTATGGGTTCTAAAAACTTAAAAGCCATAGTTGTTAAAGCTGGTGAAAAACAGGTAGAATACTTTAAAGATGAGATGATGGAAGTTGTTAAAAAACAAACCAAAACTCTTAAAGAAGATGGAGTTACAGGTGAAGGACTACCAGCTTTAGGTACTAAAGTTCTGGATAATGTTATCAATGAGCATGGTGCTTATCCAAGAAATAACTTCCAGTATGGGACCTTTGATAAAGTAGAAGAAGTTTCTGGTGAAGCTCTAGTAGAAAAAGGCTATTTACAAAATAACAAGGGTTGTTATGGCTGTCCTATCCGCTGTGGTAGACATACTAAACTTCCTAATGGCCAGGAAGGTGAAGGTCCTGAATATGAAACAGGTTGGGCTTTTGGTGCTGATTGTGGTGTAAGTGATCTTAATGCCATAGTTCAGGCTAACTTCCTCTGTAATGATCTTGGTCTTGATACAATATCTGCAGGAGCAACTATTGCAGCTGCAATGGAATTATATGAAAAAGGTTATGTAGATAAAGAAGAATTAGAAAATGGCCCAGAATTAACCTTTGGTTCTTCTGAATCAGTCACCTATTATACAAGACAGATGGCTTATCGTGAAGGTTTTGGTGATCAATTAGCTGAAGGTTCATATAGATTAGCAGAATCTAAGGGTAATGCAGAATTATCAATGAGTGTTAAAAAACAGGAATTACCTGCCTATGATCCGCGTGGTATTCAGGGGCAAGGTCTAAATTATGCTACATCAAACCGTGGTGGTTGTCATGTAAGAGGATATATGGTATCTCCAGAAGTACTTGGTGTACCTGAAAAACTAGACCCTCAAGAATTAAAAGGAAAACCAGAGTGGGTTAAAATATTCCAGGATCTAACTGCAGTAATTGATTCACTTGGAATGTGTCTCTTTACTTCCTTTGCACTCGGTTTAGAAGATTATACAGAAATTGCTAATGCAGGAACTGAATTTGAATATAGTCCAGAAGAAATGCTGGAAAATGGAGAAAGAATCTATAATTTAGAGCGCCAGTTTAACCTTGAAGCAGGAATTACACCTGATCAGGATAAACTTCCTAAACGCTTTGATGAACCTCTACCAGATGGAACATTTAGAGGAACTGCAGCTAAATATAGAGAAATTCTACCTGAGTATTATGAGGTTCGTGGCTGGCAGCAAGATGGTTGGATTAGTGATGAAAAATTAAGTGAGATGGGATTGAAATAAATGTCTTTAAAAGTTAAGTTTCATTCTTTATTTAGAATAAAGCTGAAAAGTCGTGGTCATGAATATCAGCTTGAAGATGAAATCGATGTTATGGAATTAATTGATCTTCTAGATGACGACTATGATGGCTATTTTTCTAAAAAATTGCTGGATGCCGGGGAAATTTCTCCCGGCTCCATCATTTTAGTTAATGGTGAAAATGTGATTCATAAAGATGGAGTAAAGACAAAAATAAAAGATGGGGATACAGTTACTTTATTCCCTCCCTCAGCAGGTGGTTAGATGAGAGAATATCTTAAAAGACAGAAAAAGCTCTTTAAGAGTGAGGAAAGGGAAAAAATGGCCGCTTTAAACGTAATGGTGGCTGGAACAGGTGGTCTTGGCACAAATTTAGCAATTCAGCTGCAGCGAATTGGGGTTAATAAGATATATCTTTATGATTATGATAAAGTAGAAATTTCAAACCTCAACCGACAGCTTTGTTTTGGTCGAGATGATATTGGCAAAGCTAAAGTAGAACAGGCTGCAGAATTTTTAAATCAATTTAAGCTTGATACAGAAATAATTGCTAAAAACGAAAAAATTACCGAAGAAATGGAACTAGCTGATGATATCCATATTATTTTTGATGCCTTAGATAATTTTGAGACAAGATTTGTGGTAGATAAACTGGCTCAAAAATATGGGCTTCCTTTTATTCATGCCGGAGTTGAAGATCTTTTTGCCCAGATAATGCTTATTCTGCCTGAAAGCAAAAGCAGGCTTAATGATGTTTTTGCCGGAGCTGAAAAAGATGATACTCCAGCTGTTTTTTCACCTGCAGTTACTATCACCGCATCTTTTCAGCTGCTTGAAGCCCTGAAGTATTTATTAGGTAGAGATAATTATCTAAAAGATACAATTTTACACATTGATTTATTTAATTCGGAAATAGAGAAAATAGAGTTAAGATGAATGTAAATTAAGAATTTTTAGCAGCCCTCTTTAAAGGGGCTTTTTCTTTGCAAAAAAGGAGGTTCTAAGATGGGAGTAGAAGTATATCATCTTTATCACAGTGGTACAGCAGTTAAAATCGACAAGGAACTTGTTATCTTCGATTACTATAATGACCAGCCAGGCAAAGCAGAAAAAGGCAATTCTTTAGCAAAAGGAGTTATAAGAGAAGACAGTTTCTCTGGGATAGAAAAGGCTTATGTCTTTGTTTCTCATGATCATCATGATCACTATAATAAGGTTATTTTCAAGTGGGAAGATTATTGTGATAATATAAGCTATATTTTAGCAGATCAAGTTTCATTAACTAATCAGTTGAAGCAAAAAGAAAATCTATTTACAATAGCTAAAGATCAAAGCTTAGAATTAGCAGCAATTGAAATTAAGGCCTTAGGCAGCACAGATAAAGGAGTCTCATTTTTAGTTAAAAAAGGAGCTTTAAAGATATTCCATGCCGGTGATTTGAACTGGTGGAAGTGGAAAAAGTTTTCTCCTAAAGTACAAAAAAAAGAAGAGCTAGATTATAAGAATGAAGTTAATAAGTTAAAAGGAGAAAAAATAGATATTGCTTTTGTACCGGTTGATCCTCGCTTAGAAGAAAACTATTATCTGGCCGGTCAGTATTTTATCAAAACAATCAAGCCAGAGCTTTTTGTGCCAATTCATTTTTCCAGTAATTTTGAGGTTACAAAAAGATTTGCTGATAAAATGGAACGAGCAGAACTTTATTTTAGCAAAATAGCTCAGATCAATTCGCGGGGAGAAAAAATCATTTATCAAAATTAAAAGAGGTGAGCAGATGGCTGATAATAATTTAATTGCAACTTTTTCTATAATCGCTTATGATCCAGTTAGCGAAGAACTGGGGGTTGCTGTTCAGTCGAAATTTTTAGCTGTAGGCTCAATGGTTCCCTGGGCCAGAGCTGGTGTTGGTGCAGTTGCTACTCAGGCCTGGGGCAATACTAGTTTTGGACCCAGGGCCTTAGATCTCTTAGAAAAAGGCAAATCTCCCCAAGAAGCTGTAAATATACTTATCGAAGCTGATCAGGGGGCTGAGTTTAGACAGTTGGCAGTGATAAATGCTGAAGGGAAGGCAGCAGCATATACAGGTTCAAACTGTTCGGATTGGGCAGGAGAAATAATAGCTGAGAATTATTCTGTACAGGGAAATATTCTAGTTAATGAAAAAACCTTGCAGGCAATGGCAGATAGTTTTGAAAACTCAAAAGGGCCTCTAGCAGACAGACTGGTCAAAAGTTTAAGAGCAGGACAGTTTGCTGGTGGTGATAAACGAGGTAGACAGGCTGCTGCCCTTTTTGTAGTCAAAGAAGGAAGGGGAATTGGTGGTTTTGATGACCGCTATATTGATTTGCGGGTAGATGACCATCCCCGACCAATTGAAGAATTAGCAAGATTATTGAAACTTTTTTATCAGCAAAGGGATAATTAAATATTAAAGCTTTAGCTTTGATTTGAAGAGGGAGGAAAAGATGGGAGAAATTATTAGCTTAGGTGAAGCCTTAATTGATTTTACACCACTTGATGAAGAAAATAGGGATTTTCGTAAAAACCCTGGAGGGGCTCCTGCCAATGTTGCTGTAGCTTTAAGCAGGCTGGGAGTTGAGATTAGTTTTCTTGGCAAGGTCGGAGATGATGTTTTAGGGAGGTTTTTAGTTAATAAGCTAAAATCAGAAGCTGTAAAGATAGATAATCTAATTTTAACTAATGAAGCTAAAACTGCTATAACTTTTGTGACCCTTGATGAAAGGGGAGAGCGCAGTTTTGATTTCTATATAGATCCCAGTGCAGATCGTTTTTTGCGGAAAGAAGAAATAGATAGAGAGTTATTTAAGCAGGCTGAAATTTTTCATTTTGGTTCTATTTCTTTAATTGATCAACCGGCTAGATCTGCAACAAAAAGAGCAATAGGGCTGGCCCAGCAAAATGAAATGCTGATCTCCTATGATCCTAATTTAAGAACTATGCTTTGGAACTCAGCTGCAGAAGCAAAAGCTAAAATATTATCTCTAATGGATAAGGTAGATATTTTAAAAGTTTCTGAAGAAGAATTAGAATTTTTGACAGCAAAAAAAGATATCAGTGAAGGTACAGCAGAGCTTAATAAAAAATATCAGATTCCCCTGATCTTTATCAGCTGTGGAAGTAAAGGCTCATATTATTACTATAAAAAGGAGCTTTTCTTTAGTCCGGCATTTGAAGTGGATGCTGTTGATACTACTGGTGCTGGAGATGCTTTTGTTTCAGCTGTATTATATAAGATACTTAAGTCAGAAAAAGATATTTCTGAACTGGAGCATTCATATTTAGAAAATACTCTTAAAATGGCAAACTATTCTGGGGCACTTGCTGCTTCAGAGAGTGGAGCCATGGCAGCTTTACCTACTTTAGAGCAAATAGAGGCTTTAGAAATTTAAGAAAATAATTTTATTCACTTGCAAAAATCAAAAAAATACTATATAATACTTAAAAATCAACAATAAATAAATCCTGTGACTGGAAATAGTAAGAAAAAAATTGAAGTCAGCGAATCGAGGATGGTGTGAGCTCGAGCAGATTTTTTTTCTGAACGCATCTGTGAGGATTTTTCTTGAACGAAGTAGGGAAAAACGTAGAACTGCGTTAAATTAACCTAAAGTGGATAAATTTATTTATCAAGCAGAGTGGTACCACGGAATTAACCTGTCTCTATTATATGGAGGCAGGTTTTTTTAAATTTAATTTTATATTATTTAAATGGGAAGAAACTTTAGTCAATATTCTTTTATCTGAAGTTAATTGCAGGATTAAAAGTTAGTAATCAAATTTGAGGAGGAAGATATTAAGATGAAGATTGAAAAAGACAAAATTAACAAAATTTTATTGGCCTATTCTGGTGGTTTAGATACCTCAGTAGCTATTAAATGGCTGCAGGATAAATATGATGCAGAAATCATAACCTATACTGCAGATTTAGGTCAAAAACAGGATTGGGATGAAGTTGAAGCAAAGGCACTGAAAACCGGGGCTTCTAAAGCATATATCGATGATATTAGAGAAGAATTTATTACAGACTATGTATACCCGGCTTTAAAGGTCAATGCCTTATATCAGGAGAAATATCCTCTTGCTACAGCTTTAGCAAGACCTTTAATTGCCAAAAGAATGGTTGAAGTTGCTAAAAAAGAAAATGTAGATGCTCTTGCCCATGGTTGTACAGGTAAGGGTAATGATCAGGTAAGATTTGAGGTTACATTTAAAGCGCTGGCCCCTGAACTTGCTATTTTAGCACCACTTAGAGACTGGGGTTTTACCTCTCGGGATGATGAGATCGAATATGCGGCAGAACATAATATTGATGTTAAGGCTACCAAGGACAGTCCCTATAGTATTGATCAAAATCTCTGGGGAGTTAGTATCGAATGTGGTATTTTAGAAGATCCCTGGGCTGAGCCACCTTCTGATGCCTATCTTTGGACAAATGATGTTGATGATACACCTGATGAGCCTAAATATATTGAAATTGAATTTGAAAAAGGTGTTCCTACAGCAGTTGATGGGGAAAAATTATCTCCAATCGAAATAGTTAATAAACTAAATGCAGCTGGTTCTGAATATGGTGTGGGCAGAATAGATATGGTTGAAGATAGATTGGTTGGAATTAAGTCAAGGGAGATTTATGAAGCTCCTGCTGGTGAAATTTTAATTACTGCTCATAAAGCCTTAGAATCTTTAACCTTAGATAGAGAAAGTAAAAACTATAAAGCAGAGATGGCAGCTAAATATGCAGAACTAACATATTATGGTCTCTGGTTTTCTCCATTGAGAGATGCCTTAGATGCTTTTGTAGATAAAACACAGAGCTATGTTAGTGGAACAGTAAAAGTTAAACTTTATAAAGGTAACTGTACTTTAGCTGGCAGAAAATCAGATTACTCCTTATATGATCATGGTCTTGCTACTTATGATGAAAGTGATGTTTTTGATCATGAGTCAGCAGCTGGTTTTATCAATCTCTGGGCTTTACCTGTTCAGGTTGCAAATGAAAAAAATAGAAAATAATTAAAGGGTGAATAAAATGAAATTATGGGGAGGCCGTTTTGAAGGCGGTATTTCTGAAAAAATGGATAGATTTAATGCCTCACTACCCTTTGATATAAATTTGCTGGAATATGATATTGAGGGTAGTTTGGCCCATGTAAAGATGCTGGGTAGAGAAGCTATTATCTCTGAAGCTGAAGCTGAAAAAATAAGCTTGGGACTTAAGGAGCTAAAAAAAGAGTTATTAGAGGAATTAGAACAGGATAAACTTGATTTAACTCAGGCCGAAGATATTCACAGTCTAGTTGAGATGAGGCTAACAGAAAAAATTGGAGCGGTAGCCGGAAAGCTCCATACAGGGAGAAGTAGAAATGATCAGGTAGCCCTTGATATGAGGCTTTACCTGCGTGATCAAACTAATGATATTAAAGCATTAATCAAAGACTTTATGCAGGTTCTGCTTGATCTGGCTGCAGAACATAAAGCAACTGTTATGCCCGGTTATACTCATCTGCAGCGGGCTCAAGCTTTAACCTTTGGTCATCATCTTTTAGCCTATTATTTTAAATTAAAACGTGATTATGAGCGTTTTGAAGATGCTGAAAAAAGAATCAATGTTTCTCCACTTGGCTCTGGAGCACTTGCTGGAAGTTCTTTTAAGCTTGATCGCGATTTTACAGCTGAAGAGCTTGGCTTTGCTAAAGCCTGTGAAAACTCATTAGATGGAGTCAGTGATAGAGATTTTGTGCTTGAGTTTTTAGCTGTAGCATCTAATTTAATGCTTCATTTAAGCAGATTGAGTGAAGAAATCATTCTCTGGAATGCAGCAGAATTTTCTTTTATCGAATTAGCAGATCAGTATACAACTGGGAGCTCTATTATGCCGCAAAAGAAAAATCCTGACTTGGCAGAATTGGTCAGGGGAAAAAGTGGGAGAGTAATCGGCAGTTTAAACCAATTGATGATTACAATTAAGGGTTTACCCTTAGCCTATAATAAGGATCTGCAGGAAGATAAAGAAGGTCTTTTTGATAGTGTGGCAACAGTTAAGCTGATTTTAGAATTATATCCTGAAATGCTTAAAACCATGCAGGTAAATAAAGAAAAAATGAAAAAGGCGGCAGAAACAGGTTTTCTCAATGCAACTGAATTGGCCGATTATCTGGCAGCAGAAGGTATTCCCTTCCGTAAGGCTCATCAGATAGTTGGTAAGGCAGTATTATATGCAGCTGAAAAGGAAAAAGAACTTGATCAGCTTAAACTTGAAGAATGGCAGTCACTATTTGCTGGAATTATTGAAGTTGATCACAAAAAGTTAAAAGAAATTTTAGCTGTAGAAGCAGCAGTTAATTCACATGCAACAAAAGGTGGTCCTGCTTTTAAAGAAACAGAACGAGTTATTGCTGAAGAAAGAAAATTTTTTAGTAATTAGATAAAAAATATAAGCTGGAAATTAATCAACCTCCATTAGATTTTAATATTTTTCTAATTGGGGGTTTTAATTTTGTCTAAAAAGCAGTAAAATATACTTAGAAGCTGAAAAAGAGCTTAAATCAGCCAAAAAAAATTAGCTGAGCCGGCATTTAAAATTTTAGCTCAATTTGATAAGCAGGAGGAATAACAATGGCTGCAAAAATTTCATCTTTGAAAAAAGTCAATAGTCTTCAAAAAGGAGCTTTAAATCCAAAGTTATTTAAGGTTATTTTAGTTTTTATCACTTTTTTTGTTTTTTTAAGTACTGCTTTACTTTTTAGTCAGCAGGTTGAGGCGGCTTTTTCCAGTTATGAAAGATCAACTTCAGAAGCGATGTTAAAGGATTTAAATAGACAGTATGATCTGAGAGAATACGGAGAAGATGATAAAGAATATCAAATTTTAAATAGACTTAAGCAAAATATTGCCAGCAGAAAATTTAGAGAGGCAGAATTTAAAATTTATCATGTTGATGATGAATTGATTAATGCTTACTATATTGGTGATGGAAGGATTATTTTATTTGAGGGTTTAGTCAGCTTATTAGAAAGTGATGATCAACTGGCTGCTTTAATCGCCCATGAAATAGGGCATGGGGTAGAAGGACATTTAGATAGTAATTTAAAAAGAAATCTAAGCCTTTCTTTAATCAGCATATTATTTAACAGAATAACTGATCGAGAACATCAAACTATGACTAATGTAGCCTATAATCTAATTAATAATGGCTATTCAAGAGAACAGGAAAGAGAAGCAGATATTTTTGCAGTTGATTTGATGATCAGAGCTGATTATGATCCTCAGGCTTTGATTGAATTGATGAAAATATTTAAAGAAAGATCTCATAATATTAAATTGCTGGAATTCACCCAGACTCACCCCATACCAGAGAGTAGAATTGAATATATTAGTCAATATATAGCTGAAAAGCAGGGTAAAGAAAGCATAGTACTAAAAAATGAGTCAAAAGAGGAAGCTCCTTCAGCCACTAAAGAAGAGCAGACAGATAAGGAGAAATTTCAAATGAGAAATACTTTTAAAGCTGATATAGTCAGTTTTAGATATCCTGCAGATTGGGAGTTAAATCAGCGTGAGTCTGAGAATAATGAGCAGATCTTTAGCTATGAACTTAAGGCAGATAAGCTTGAAGGTGAATTTATACTTTTTGATTACAGTGCTAGAGATTTTATGGAAACCGCCGAAAAGAATTTTGATTATGCTTTAATACGAGCTGAGGCAGAAGGTTATATAGTCAATAGAGCTGTGCAAAAAACTGCAGCCAAAAATGTATATCGACTGCAGAAAGAAAAAGATTCTCAGATTTTTATAGAATACTATATTGATGGTCCTCAGTCTAATAAAGTTTTAAATTTAAACTTTTCTTTAGCCAAAGATGATTATTTAGCCTATATAAATCAGCTTAATTATTTAATTAACTCCTTAAAAATTGAGACTTAAGCCTAAATTTGTTAAACATCTTTCTTATATTCTCTTCAGAGTATGTTATAATAATAGATGATGAAAAATTAAGCAGCTTAAGATTGATTTTAAGGGAGGTCTTTAACTATGAAATATGATATTTTTGCAGTTGGGGATAATGTAGCAGATTATTATCCAGAGCAAAAAAAGATATATGCTGGTGGAGGAGCCTATAATGTTGCTGTAATTTCAAGAAGACTCGGAGCTAAAACAGCCTATTATGGTGCCTTTGGTACTGATCAAAATGCCAAATTTCTTTATGATACCCTAAAAAAAGAGAAGGTAGCCTATCCGGTTAATGATATTCGCAAGGGTAGAAATGCGGTTTCTATTATAGAAAAAAATAAGGGGATAAGCAGTGTTAAAGGTGTTGATAAAGGTGTATATAAAAACCTTAGTCTTAATAAAGCTGTTTTAGAAATAATCAATAATTCTAAAATAGTTCATACAAATATATATAGTTATTTTGAAGATTATTTAAAAAAGATCGAGGATAAGGCAATAATTTCTTTTGATTTTTCTCATCTACGTAATAAAAGCTATATTAGTGAAATTAGTAAACTGGTCGATATAGCCTTTTTTTCAACTCCGAAAATAGACGAAAACCCCCAGCAATTTATCGACTGGGCTGCTGAGCAGGGAGCAGAAGTAGTAATTTTAACCCTTGCTGGTGAGGGTGTATTGATGAAATATGAAGATCAATTAATAAAAAAAGAAGCTCATCAGACTAAGCTTAAAGATACTTTAGGAGCCGGAGATGCTTTTATAGCTGCATTTTTAAATACTATTAAAGATTCTAAAAATTATGAGTCAGCTTTAGAAGCAGGCTTAGCTCAAGCGGCAAAAAATTGTCAGATCAATGGTTCACTAGGAGTTGCTGCTTTAAGAGAAGAAGATATAGTTCTGCAGAATGATATTCACCAGGAATTTTAAAAAAATAGAGATATAAAGGCCAGTTTTGGCCTTTTTCTTTGCTTAAAGGTGAGTAAATAATTATACTCAAGAATTTTTTTAGAGGTATATTAGCTTTAATATAGAATAATATTATCAGGTTAGATTATCAGTTAATATAGGGGGAAGCAAAATGTTTTATCCATTAAAATTTGATCATAAATATAGAGAAAAAGTCTGGGGAGGTAATAAATTAAGCAAATATCGAGATGATATGCCAGACAAAAAGATTGGAGAAAGCTGGGATGTTTCTGCCCAAAAAAAAGCTGTTAGTGTTGTAAAAAACGGCAAATTAGCCGGCAAAGGTCTCAATGAGCTGGCTGAAATGTATCCGGTTCAAATTATGGGAGAAGAATTTGAGGATAGGGCGTTTCCTCTTTTGTTAAAGATAATTGATACTCAAGAACAGCTTTCTGTACAGGTCCATCCGGATAAAAGATATGCAGCTAAATATGAAGGTGAAGCTTCAAAAAATGAAGGTTGGTATATTATTGATGCTGCAGAAGATGCTTATTTAATTGTTGGGACCAAAGACTGTACTGAAAGTGAATTTAAAAAAGCAGTACAAAATCAAGAAATCGATAAATATGTAAATAAGGTTAAAGTAGAAAAAGGTGATGTCTTTTTTATTAAAGCAGGACTTTTACATGCCATTGGACCTGGAATACTGATGGCAGAAGTACAGGAGACAAGTGATACTACCTATAGAATTTATGACTTTGATCGTGGTAGAGAACTTCATTTAGCTAAGGCAATGGATGTTATAAACTTTAAACTGCAGACCAAAAAAAGAAAAGGGCTAAAAGTTTGTGCAGATGACTATGATTATACTTATTATTGTCTGACTGAAGAGCTGGCCCTGGATATTATAGAACTCAAAAAAAGCTATGAAGCTCAAGGTGATAAAAAACGATTTTATATTTTAACCGTTTTAGAAGGAGAGGGAGTTATCAGCTGGGAAGATAATGAACTTGAAATTGCTGAAAGTGAAAGCATTTTAATTCCTGCCTATACTCAAGAATATAAAATTGAGGGTAAGCTAAAACTAATGCGAAGTTATGTGCCAAACTATGAAAAGCAAAAAGAAGAAATTCTTGATATAATAAGCTAAGAATTTTTTCTTTTTATTCTGTTAATTACTTAATTGAATTTTGAGTCTAGCTTTATTAAGCTATTCATAAATAATTATTGTTCAGAAAAGGAGAAAATATGAGTGAGAAAAAACCCAATCAATTAATTAAATCACTTGATAGAGCTCTAACTATTCTAGAAAAATTAGTAGAATCAGAAAATGGGATGGGAGTAACTGAGCTCAGTAGAGAACTTGGACTGCATAAAAGTACTGTTTACAGGCTTTTAGATACCTTAAAATACAGAGGTTATTTAGAAAAAAACGAAGATAATCAAAAATACATAGCAGGAATTAAACTTTTTGAATTAAGCAGTAGAGTTTTAAATGATATTGACAGCCGAATCAGGGTTAGACCATATTTAGAGGAATTGATGGAAAAGACCAAGGAAACAATTCACCTTGGAATATTAGATGATGGTGAAATAATTTATTTAGATAAGGTAGAAAGTACTGCTACAATTAGAATGTACTCTCAGGTAGGGAGAAGGGTTCCCGTCCATTCTACAAGTTTAGGTAAGGCTATTTTGGCCCATTTGCCAGAAAATAAAGTTAGAGAAATTATAAATAAAAAAGGTTTAGAAGCAAAAACTGAGAACACTATAACAGATATAGATAAACTGCTTAAACATCTAAAAAAGGTAAAAAAACAGGGTTATGCAGTTGATGATGAAGAACAGGAAGAAAATATCCGCTGTATAGCAGCCCCGATTTTTAATCATAAAGGGGAAGTGATTTCTTCATTTAGTTTATCTGCCCCAATCAGCAGAATGGGTGAAGAGAGGATGGAGAAACTTAAAAAGTTAATAGTAGAATATTCATCTAAAATGTCCCGTTCACTGGGCTATAATATTTGATTTATTTTTAATTTTCATATAAAATACTTATAAACTAAAAATCATTCTTAATAAAATCAAGTGAAAATTTTGGAGGCTCAAGAGATGGATAAAATAAAAATAGGTATCCCTCGTGCTTTGATTTATTATTATTACTTCCCTTTTTGGCTGAAGCTTTTTAGTTCTTTAGGGGTGGAAGCAGTTATTTCAGATCCAACTTCAAGGGAACAGCTTGATCAGGGCGTCAAAAATTCTTTATCAGAAATTTGCGTTCCGATTAAAATAATTGTCGGGCATGTTTTAGATCTTCAGCAAAAAGGGGTAGATTATATATATGTACCTCGTTTTAAAAGTTTGAGAAAAGATGCAGTTTTATGTCCTAAGTTTTTAGGGCTGCCAGATTTGTTTAGACATTCATTACCACAGCTAAATGATTTTATAATTTCTGATACTATTGAATCAAAAAGTGATGATATTTCTGATTATAGTAATTACACAGAGCTGGCTGAAGTTTTAAATATTGCTAAATCTGAAATGAAAAAAGCCTTAAAAAAGGCTTCAGATTTATGGCAGAGATATAGAAAACTATTATTTGATGGTTATTTAATAGATGAATTTTTAGCTCTTGATAATATAGAAGCACTAGAAGCTAAGATAAGTCAACTGGAAAAAGAAGATGATTTACCACAGAGCAGGGCAGAAGTTAAGCAGGAAGAAGGCAGTGAAGAAACTCTTGATATCGCTCTAATAGGGTATGTATATAATGTATATGATAATTATGTCAACATGGATATTATAAATAAATTTAAAGAATTAGGGGTTAGAATCCATACCTTTTCTATGGTGGAAAATGAAATAATAGAAAAAGAGCTTGCTCAACTCCGTAAGCCAATGTTCTGGGAATTTACTAATAAACTTTATGGTGCTACACAGCATTTTTTTAAAGATAATAATATAGATGGTTTGATTCATATCACAGCCTTTGGTTGTGGACCAGATTCAATTCTGGGCCAGATTATTGAATTAGATGCCAAAAAATATGAAAAACCTTTTATGACTTTAAGAATTGATGAGCAAACTGGAGAAAGTCATATTACTACAAGAATCGAAGCATTTATTGATATGCTGCGGTTAAAAAAGGAGAGTAGTTAAAAATGAGATTATCTTTTCCCTATATGGGACCAACTATAGTCTATGCTAAGCTTTTAGAACTGCTCGGCCATGAGGTAGTTATGCCTCCAAAACCAAATAAAGAAATCATTGATTTAGGAGTTAAGTATAGCCCTGAATTTGCCTGTTTTCCTTTTAAGGTGCTTACAGGAACTTATATAAAATTAATGGAAAAGGATGTAAAAAACTTTGTAACAAGTGGAGGGCATGGACCATGTCGTGCCGGTTATTACGGTGAAGTACATCAGAGAATACTTGAAGATTTAGGGTATGATGATGTTGAGATTATTGTTATCGATTCTATTCATGATGATTACAAATATTTTTATGATGTAGCAAAAAAACTTAAAGGAGATAGTTCATGGCTGCAGGTATATAAGGCGATTAGAATAGTCTATGATCTAACAAAGGCTATTGATGAGGTAGAAAAGCAGGTAGAAATTCTAAGAGCCTATCATGATAACTCCGTGATTAATAAAATTTGGATGGAAGCTGAAAAAGAATTTTATAAAATCAAAGATAGAAATGATGTAGAAAGGGTTAAGAATAAATATTTAGAAAAACTGAATCAATATTCAGATAAAATACCTGAAGAAAAAGACCGCTATAGAATTGGAATTATTGGTGAAATCTTTGTTATTCTTGAACATTCAATTAATTATCAAGTTGAAGAAAAGGTAAATCACTTTGGATTTGAAGTAGAAAGATCACTCTACTTATCTGACTGGATCAATGAAAATGTTATACCCTTTGCCGGAAAAGAAATTGAAGAAATTGAAGAATTAGGTGAAGAGTTTATTGAAATTCAAATTGGTGGTCATGCTCAGGAAAATATAGGCCACATTTTAGACTTTAAAAAGAAGGGCTTTGATGGTATTATACACATAAAGCCATTTGCATGTCTGCCTGAGTTAATCTCACAGAGTGTGATGGATGATCTATCAGAAAAATATGATATTCCAGTTTTAACAGTTTCAGTTGATGAACAAACAGCTGATGCAAATATATTAACCAGGATTGAAGCCTTTTTAGATATGATTAGAGAAAAAGACTATGAGGAGGTTGTGTAGATGAAAAATCTTTATCTGGGAGTTGATATTGGCTCTGTAAGTATCAATATAGTAGCTATAGATGAAGAAAATGAGCTAGTTTTTAAATTATATACCAGGAATTCTGGAAATCCAATTGATCTAGTAAAAAAAGGATTAAGCAAATTTGAAAGAGAGATAGAGCTAGATGAATATAAGATTAGTGGAGTTGGAGTTACTGGAAGTGGTAGACAGCTGATTGCCTATGTTTTAGGGGCAGATACTGTTAAAAATGAGATTACCGCTCATGCCAGGGCCTCAACCTATTATCATCCTGATGCAGGTACTATTTTTGAAATAGGTGGCCAGGACTCAAAGTTGATAATTGTGGAAAATGGAATTGCAGTTGATTTTGCCATGAATACAGTTTGTGCTGCTGGTACTGGTTCCTTTTTAGACCATCAGGCAGAAAGACTGGGAATTGCGATTGAAGATTTTGGTAGTCTGGCCCATGAAGCAGAAAGAGATGTAAGAATAGCAGGCCGCTGTACAGTCTTTGCTGAGTCAGATATGATCTCTAAACAGCAGTATGGTTTTACCAAGCCTGAAATAATAAAAGGATTGTCAGAAGCCCTGGTTAGAAACTATATGAACAACTTAGTTAGAAATAGGGTTTTAGAAGGGGAGTTTATATTCCAGGGTGGAGTTGCTGCCAACGAAGGAATTAAAGCTGCCTTTGAAGAAGAAATAGATTCTGAGGTTATAGTACCCAAACATTATGATGTGATGGGAGCAATAGGTATTGCCATGTTGGCCAAAAGAGATGTAAAAAGAAAAGGTGTGGAAAGTCAATTTAGAGGCTTTAATTTAACAGAAGAAGAATTTGAGACAAGTAGTTTTGAATGCAGTGATTGTGCAAATCATTGTGAAGTTATTCGGGTAATAGCTGATGATAAGGTAATTGCTGTAACCGGTGACCGCTGTGGTAAACATACTGCTGCCTCAATGACTGACAAGAATAGAAATCTCAAAAAAGATGAAAAAGATAGCACTAAAGAAAAAGAAGCTGAAAGTAAAGAAGAAATAGAAGAGGTTGACCTCTATAAAATTGATCCTGAGCAAGAACAGAAAGTAATGAAAGAGTTAGAAGAATTAGAAGAACAGGAAAGAGAAAAAGAAGAAGCAGAAGATAATGTATTACTATGATAAATAATGAGGTGGAGTATGGAGTATAGATTAGAAAGAGATAGTTTAGGTGAAGTAAAGGTTCCTAAAAACAAGTATTATGGTGCTCAGACTGCTAGAGCAGCTGCAAACTTTCCTATTGGTGAGCAAAAAATGCCGCTTGAAATAATTAGAGATTATGGGATTATAAAAAAAGCAGCTGGCTTGGCAAACTATGAACAGGGTTTAATTGATCAGGAAAAAAAAGAATATATAATTAAAGCCTGTGATGAACTAATTGCCGGGAAATTAGATGAACACTTTCCGATCTCTCTCTGGCAGACTGGCTCTGGTACTCAAACAAATATGAATGTTAATGAAGTACTTGCCAATAGAATATCTGAAATGGCAGGAGAGAAGTTGGGTTCAAAAAAACCGGTTCATCCTAATGACCACCTCAATATGTCTCAATCTACTAATGACACTTTTCCTACTGTTATGGCTGTTGCGGTAGTTAAAGAAACTGAAGATTTTTTAATAGAAATCCTGGAAGAGCTAAAGCAAGAATTAAAAAATAAGGCTGAAAAATACAAAGATTTAGCTAAGGTGGGAAGAACTCATCTCATGGATGCAACCCCAATAACCTTAGGCCAGGAGTTCGATTCTTTCCGGGCCCAGCTTGATGAAAGTCTGGAGATTTTAAAAGATAGTTTAAAATATTTAAAAAGACTGCCTATTGGTGGTACAGCAGTTGGAACCGGCTTAAATAGCAAAAAAGGTTTTGATAACTTAGTGGTTCAGTATATTAATTTAGAAACAGGAAAAGACTTTAAGGCTGCTGAAAATAAATCAGCAGGAATATCTGCCCATAATAATTTTATTAATTTTAGTGGGGTTTTAAAAACAATCGCTGCTTTTATGATGAAATTAGCAAATGATGTTCGCTGGCTGAGTTCTGGCCCGCGCTGTGGAATTGCTGAAATTAAAATTCCTAAAAACGAACCAGGCAGCTCTATTATGCCTGGTAAGGTTAATCCAACTCAGGCTGAGGCTCTTTTCCAGGCAGCAGCTCAAGTTATGGCTAATGATACAGCAGTTAATATTGGTGGCAGCAGCGGCAATTTTCAGTTAAATACTGCCAAACCATTAATAATTTACAATATACTGCAGTCGATCAGGTTAATAGGTGATAGTATAAGTTCATTTAATAAAAGGTGTTTAAAGGGTATAGAAGCTGATCAGGAGCAGATCAAAGAGTACCTCGAGCGGTCTTTAATGCTGGTAACAGCCCTTAATCCCATTATCGGCTATGATAAAGCAGCTGAAATAGCCCAAAAGGCTTATCAAGAAAATATTTCCTTAAAAGAAGCTGCAGTTCAACTCGATTATTTAAGTGCAGAAGAATTTGAAGAATATATAGACCCTGCTGCTATGACAGAGCCAAACCTTGATTAATTTTATTTTAAAAAAAGGAATAATTATCTAAAATGTTTAAAAGAGCAGTTTTCTGCTCTTTTCGTCATTTATTTACATTTATATAAAAAATACCACAAAATAAAGGATTTTTCTATTATATATTGAAATATAATAAAGAGTGAATTGACGGCAGAGAGACTAGCTTAAAAATAACAGAGCTTAGCTTACCTTCGTGTTACGAGCTTAGAAAGATATATGCGAAGGGAGCTGGATCTTAATGAAAAAGTTTTACGTTGCCATTACAACAGCATTAATTACTTTTGGTACTGCAATTTCAGTACTGGCAGAATCAAGTAGATGGGGTTAAAACTTAAGTAATACCTTTAACCTGTCCGTCATTCACTCAGCTTTAAATATATAAATAAAGTAATAGATAAAATAAGATATTAATTAACAGAGGATGTTTTAAGATGGATAAAAACTTAAAACTATATTTAAGCACAATTTTTGCAGCTGCCTTTTTAGTTTTTTTAAGGCTAGGCAGCAGCTATATATTTGATTTTGCTTTTAATGAGCTGCTTTTTTTTACTTTTGCTCTTTTAATATTAAGTAATATGAGCATGTTATTTAATAGTATTTCTAAGGTTATTACCTCAATGAACCTCCCGATTTTGCTGACGGCCTTTGTTGTCTTAAATCCTTTCTGGGCTGCAGTGGTCTCTGCTGTGGGTTCAACAGAATTTAAGAGCAGGGATAATGGTTTTGTCTGGTATAAATTTTTATTCAACAGAGCTGTCTTTTTCCTGGCAGCAGCAGCTGGTGCTTTAGCTTATAATTACACAAGAAATTATCTTGGTGGAGAAGGTTTCCCCTTTTCAGCCCTTTTGGCAGCAAGTCTAGTCTATTTTCTGGTAGATAATATCCTTGTTTATATAGTCTTATATCTGGCAGAAAATGATATTAAGCAAACCTCTTTGATCAATTATTTTTTCGAACTTTCTAAAAATTTAATTACATCATATTTTATCGGTATTATATTATTGGCTTCCTATATATATTTTGGTAAGGTCTTTTTTGCTCTGGTAATCGTATTATTATATGTGATTAAAGATTTCTTTTATTCACGTTTACAGCAAATCAACTCCTATACCCAGATTGTAGAGAGTTTCTTAAAGGTTATTGATTCTAAAGATCATTATACTGAAGGTCACTGTAAGCGGGTAGCATATTATACCTATCATCTTTGTAAACAGCTTGGTTTATCAAAAACCAAGTCTGAAAAAATAATTAATGTAGCTAAAATCCATGATATAGGTAAAATATATGTTAATGATGAAGTACTTAAAAGCTCTGATAAACTAAGTAATACTCAATATCAAGAAATAAAAAAACATGCGGTATATGGTTACCAACTTTTAAAAGATATAGATATACTAAAAGAAGAACTAGATGTTCTATTACACCATCATGAGCGTTGGGATGGTACAGGCTATCCTGATGGTATTGCCGAAAAAGAAATACCAATTGGAGCCAGGATATTAAATATTACAGATTCTTTTGATGTTATGACAACAGGAAGAAGCTATAAAGCACCATTAACAAAAATGGAAACAATTGAGGAGTTAGAGGTCTGTTCTGGCAGTCAATTTGATCCAGAAATTGCTGCAGAAATGATTAAATTGATAGAAGATGGACATTTTGATAACAGTTTCTTAAGAGAGGATTTAATTAGTGAGTACCAATTTTCTATAGAATATTAAATATGGGGGTCTGGCTTGGCTATGGAGAAGAAGATTAAGAATTTAATTCAGGAGTTAGATGGTGTGGTCTCATGTACTTTAACTGGTGGCAGTGAAGTAGACGAAATACATATTATTGCTGATAAAAAAAGAGACCCAAAAAGAATTGTCAGAGATGTAGAAACAGTTTTTTTGGTCCATAATGATCAAAAGATTGATCACAAAAAAATTAGTATTGCAAGAATAAGAAGTGATTTTTCTCAGGATATAGAGAAGATGGCTTCAAATAGGGTTGAATTAATTTCTGTTTACACCGAAAATAATCGTTCCCGCTGTATGGTAATAATGGAAATCAATGAAGAAAGAATAGAAGAGAGCTTTGAAGCTCAAGTTGGAGAGAGCATAGAAAAACTAATTGCCAGGTCAGTAATAGAAGTATTAAATAGATATTTTAAAATTGAAGGACGTTTGATTGTAGAAGATGTTTTTACTGTAAAAGGAAAAGAAGATTTGGTAATTGCGCAAATTTCTAAATTTGAAAAGCAGAGAAATCGACTGGCAGAAAAGTTGGTTGGAGCAGTTTATCTAGATAATAATATGGCTTTAGCAATTGCAAAAGCCTGTTTAAAAGCTGTCAACCGACAGTTAACAGCTTAATTAGCTGAGAAAATTTAATATTTTTAACTAACATCTTTAGGGATTCTTCTTTAAAGATGTTTTTTTATTATTTGACAAAGCAATATTTTTTTGCTAAACTATGAATGAATATTCATTCAAGGAGTTGATAGCTTTGGGCCAGGAAAATAAATTAAAGATTAGAAATGCTGCAGTTCAGGTTATATCTGAAAAAGGCTTTTATAATACAAGGATGTTAGATATTGCTGAAGAAGCAGAACTTGCCGTTGGTACCCTCTACAACTATTTTAAGAGCAAAGATGAAATTCTGGAATATATTTTTGCCAAAGAAATGGAAAGAAGAATGGAAATAATCGCTGAATTAAAAGCAAAAGATATTTCCACCAAAAAATTTCTTAAAGAATTTTTGGACAGACACTTTGAAGTATTAATCAGAAATCCTCATTTGGGTAGGGTTGTTGTCAGGGAAAAAGATTTTTCGGGTAGGGAAAAGTCAGGTAATATTCAGCAATTTATTGAAACATTGATTGAGGCCCTGGAAGATATATTTGTAGAAGCTTTAGCTAATTCTGAGATTAAAGATATTGATCCTCATTTGATGGCAGTTTTTTTCTTTGGAGCAATTCACGGAATGATTGAACATGCTCTAACTAAACCAGATATAATGATGCTGAAAAATGCGCCTCAATTTATCATGGAGAGAATAGAGCATATATTTATTAATTAGTTTTTAAAACTGTTTAATGAATGAATATTCATTCATAAATTAGCTTTAACGTGATATATATCATAGAAGTATTTAATTCGGAGTAATATACTAAAGATAGTTAAAAAAAGCAAAATTTTCAATACTCAAATTTTAAAAATCAATTTAATGGGTATAAAAAAGAAAGGATGATCAAGATGGAAATAATCAAATTAGAAGAACTAGAAGGTAAAAAGAACAAAAGAGGTGTAGTAGCAAAGGCAGTTTTAAAAAATGATAATGCTCAAGTGATGAACCTTATTTTAAGTCCAGGTGATCTTGTCCCACCACATCAGGTACCTGTTGATGTATTTTTCTATATTGTTGATGGAAAAGGAACTTTAAGTATTGGTGATGATTCGGCTGTTGTAGAAGCTGGTACAGTTATAACTTGTCCCCCAAATACTAAAATGAAACTTGAGGCAGATCGGGGAGAAAAATTTGAAGTTTTAAAGGTTAAAACACCTTCACTTTAGATTTTAAATTAGTGCCCATATAACTTTAGAAGCCGGCTGTTAGTGGCAGCTGGCTTTCTAATTCTTGTAAATGAATGATCATTCACCTATAAAGGGGTTAGATAAAATGATTAAAAAAATTACAGTTTTATTTTTGGTGTTTTTATCTTTGTTATTAGTACTAAGCAGTCTGCAGGCAGCAGAGCTTAAAGAATATAATTTAGAAAAATATCTAAATCAAGCCTTAGAAAAAAGTAGAGAACTTGAAGATTTTAAATTGGCTTTATTAGAAAAGGAAATTAATTTGAAAATGCAAAAAGCAGATCAGGAAGTGTCTCCTTCACCATTAGATTTAAGACAGGCAGAACTAGAATTAGAGTTAGCAAAAAAGGAATTAGAAAAGCAAAAAGCAGACTTAATTTATCTATACTTGAATGATTTTTTTAGTTATTACAAAAGCGAAAATTTAATTGCTATTCATCAAAGGTATCTAGAAACTTTTAAAATAGAATTTGCAAATATTCAAGAAAAATATGAAGAGGGTATCTTAATCAAATCAGATATTTTGCAGGCAGAGGTTGAGTTAAATAGGGCAGAAGCAAATTTAAAGGCTGCAGTTAGAAATCACAAGAAAATTGCCTTTAAATTAAAAGATAATCTTGATTTAAGTAATGATGTAGAATTAAAAATCCAATTTTCTGAAGCTGATCTAAAAGATTTTAGCTTAGATAAAAGTTTAGAATCATTACTTCAGCTGGCCTTAGATAATAGAATTGAGCTTCAATCAGCTGAGCTCAATAAAGAATTACAGCAGATAAATTATAGATTAGCTCAACAGCAATATAGTCCCAGATTGAAGGGGAAAAGAGCTGAAAATGAATATTTGAAAGCAAAAAATAACTTAAATTTAACAAAATCAAGGATTAAAATAGATCTTAATAATCATTATCAAGATTATCAGAAAACTAAAGCTGATATAGAAAGCAAAGCTAAACTCAAAGCAAGTTTTGAGGAAGCACTTAGAGTTAAAGAATTGTATTTTGAAGCAGATTATATTGGTGGAACTGAGTTATTAGAGGCACAAAATGATTTATATAATGCAGAAATAAATTATCTTCATACAAGGATTGATAATTACCTGGCCTTAGCAGAACTATATTTAAGTGCTGGTGATTTTAAGGAGCTGTTTATCTATGCTGAAAAATAAAATAATTAGAGCAGTATTAATACTTTTAATTATCTTTAGCAGCTTATTTTTTGCTTATGAAAATCTAAAGGCAGCTCAGATATTAGAATTAGATACTGCTTTAGAGCTGGCACTAAAAAACAATCGCAATCTAGAAGCAGCTAAAAATAAAGTTATTCAAGCTGAAAAACAGAGTCAAGCCGCAAAATCAATTATGAATTCGAAATTATTTGCTGAAAGCGCCTGGCAGAGTGAAGAATTAAATCAATCGGGTGATTTTATTGCTTCTTTAAACTATCAGAAATTATTGGCCCAATCAAAAGGAACCAAAGCAATCCTTGAGCAAGCAGAGTTAGAACTATTAATAGCCAAATTAATTTTTGATAAAAATCGAGAAGAAGTTCTGCATAATTTAATTAAACAGTATTATGCAATTTTAAGTATCAACGAAAAAATTGCAAGTCAAAAAGTGATAATTGAAGAAGCTGAATCACTTTATGCAGATGCAAAAGCACGTTATAAAGACGGTCTATTAACAGAGGCTGGTCTTTTAGAATTGGAAATTAACTTAGATAAAAGCTTAGAAGTGTTAAATAGCTTAAAAAATGAACAGCAGAGGTCAAAAGAACATTTAGCTAGACTAACTGCTTATGATGGGATCGATTTTGAAGTTCGGCCTCCAGAAAAAGAATTTGTCCTTAGAGAAACTGAGGAAGAGCTCTTAGCTAAAGCCTTAAATAACCGCAGTGATTATTTAACTCAGGGCTTAGAGAGGGAAATATTAAAAAGTGAAATAGAATATTTAGATAGTGAAAAAAGAGCGAATTTGAACTTAAGAGGAGAATATTTATTTGCAGATGGTCGAATAGAAGCAACTTTTAATGATAATTATCAGCTCAGTCTAAAAGGATCATTTGACACTATTGATAAAGAACTTGTTGATAGAGATATACTGCAGAGTCAAGAAGCGATTAAATTAGTAGATAACTTAAGTGAAGAAAGTGAATGGAAAGTAACAGCTTCTATTTCATATGAGTTTTCAGATGGAGGCAGAAAAAAAGCAGAAAGTGAAGCTTTAGCAGCTGCTTACAATGCTCTGCATTTGAAAATGGAAGATTTAGAAGCAGAATTCAAAATAGAAATCAAGCACTTGGAAAATAAGATTAGAGAAGCTGAAGAAAAGCTCTTAACTGCTGAAAAGAATTTAGAAAAAAGCAGATTAGAATATCAGAGTTCCAAAAATAGATTTGAACAGGGAGCAATCAATCAGAGTGAATTAACAAGTTCTCAACGACTATTTAGAGAGTCTGAAGATAATAAGATTAAAGCTGATTATAATTTATCATTAACTAAATTAGAGCTTCTTGCTTATTTAGAAATAATTTATCAAGAAAATTTTGCTCAGCAGTCTGGAGGAGATAGATGATGAAGAAAAATATAAAAAAATATTTGCTTATAGCTTTGATAATTGTACTTGGTATAGCTGCTTTATTATTTATAATTCAGCTTAGAAATAGAGAGGCAGAAAAGAGAGAAAAATTAGATTTAGGAGTAGCAGTAGAAACTTATCAGCTAAAAGAAGCTGATTTAGAAATAAGCTTAAATTATAGTGGTACAGTCAGTTATTTAAACAAAGCAAGAATTTCTCCCAAAATTGCAGGTGAAATTATAGATATTTATGTAGAGGAAGGCCAAGAAGTTGAGGCTGGAGAAGTTTTGGCTAAGCTAGATGATCGTGAGCTAAAAAATAATTTAAGCAAGGCAGAAATGGCAAAACAGGAAGCAGAGCTCGCATATAGAAAAGCAGAGCTGTCACTAGAAAACTCTAAAAATAACCTAGAACAGAGTAAAGCTGCTTTAAATAAAGCCAAAAGTGATTTAGTTCAATGGCGTAAAGACTATCAAAGAGACAAAAAATTATATGAAGAGGATGTTATTGCAAAAGTTAAATTTGAGCAAACAGCAACCCAATACCAAAAAGTAAGGTCAAGGGTTCAAAGCATGGAAGCAGCAGTTAAGAGTGCAAGAACAGCTATAAAAATCGCTGAGTCTGACCTAGAAATTATTCAAAGCCAATTAAGTAGGGCAGAAAGTGAACTAAATAATGCAGGAATCAGACTTGAAAACACAGAAATAAAAGCTCCTTTTTCCGGCGTGATTTTAGATAAGATTGCTGAAAAAGGAGAGTTTGCAGCTAGTTCTCAGCCTCTATTTATGGCTTCAAAATCTTTAGATCTGGTAGAGATAGAAAGTTATATTGGGATGAACGATCTCAGCAAAATTGATCTGGGTACTGAAGCTGAAATAACTTTCTCTAACCTCAAAGGTGAAAAATATAGAGCAGAGATTAGTGAAATTAGTCCTATCTCAAATCCTCAAAATAGAACAACAAAGATTAAATTTAAAGTTGAGAATAGAGAGCAGCATTTAAAGGATGGAATGGCAGCTTCTGTCAAAATAATTGCAGAAAGATTTGAAAATGAGCTCATTCTTCCCGAAAAAGCAGTTTTTGAATTTAGAGATCAAGCCCATGTTTATGTAATTAAAGATTCTAAAGCAGAGTTTAGAAAGGTTGAGCTAGGAAGTAGTGATGGTCATTCTACAGTTGTTAAGAGCGGCTTAGAAGAAAATGAGATTGTAGCAATTTCAAATATTAATGAGCTTAGAGATGGGGCAGCTGTGTATTTGGGTAGAGAAAAGAATGAGAATGGGGATGATTAAGTTATGACACTCTCTGATTTTTCGGTAAAAAATAAATATACAACATTTGCTGCTGTATTAGCGGTAATTTTACTGGGACTCTCTGCAGTTCTAGCCTTAAATATTCAACTAAATCCTGATATAGATCCCGTTATTGTTACAATACAAACTTTTTATCAGGGGGTTTCCGCCTCTGATATAGCAGAACAGATAAATGAACCTTTAGAAGAAGAACTTGCTACAATTGAAGGTATTGATAGTATAAGTTCTGATGCTATGGAAGGTGTTTCGATTATAACTGTTGAATTTGATTATGATCAGGATATAAATGTAGCAGCAGTTGATGTGCAAAATATAGTAAAGCAGATAAGAAATGAACTACCTGCAGATATAGATGAACCAGAGGTCAAGAAATTTAGTGCTGCAGATAGACCGATTTTAACTTTAGCAGTAAGTGGACCCCGTTCTGAAATTGATTTGAGAACATTGGCAGATAATCAATTGACAAATCGATTACAGCTTGTTAGTGGAGTTGCCAATATAGATGTATATGGGGGTAAGGTAAGAGAAATTCAAGTTGATGTAGACCGAGATAAATTAAATAGCTATAATATTTCAATAGCCCAAATTGTAAATAGATTAGACAGTGAAAATATAAACCTTGCCGGTGGTAGGCTGAGCAGAGCTGAGAGTGAATACTCTATTAGAACAATTGGTGAATATCAAAATTTAGCAGAGATGAAAAACTTGATAATTCACTCTCAGAACTCTCAGAATATATATCTGCGAGATATTGCAGAAGTAAATGATAGTTTTGCAGAATTAAGAAGTAAATACAGAGTTGATGGTGAAGAAACTGTAGCCATAAATATTCAAAAACAGCAGGATGCTAATACTGTACAAGTAGTTGATAATATTAAGGCAGAAATTGAGAATCTTGAAAGAGAATTTCCAGATTTAGAATTTCATATTACAGATGACCAATCAGATCTGGTTAGACTGGTAATTAATAATATGGCAAGTACTCTGCTGATCGGTGTTCTTTTAACAATACTAGTTATTTTCTTGTTTCTAGATAATTGGAGAAGTACCCTAGCAGTAACTATTTCTATTCCAACCACCTTTGTTTTAACCCTTGCTTTAATGAGAGCTTTTAACTTAAGTTTAAATATGGTTACTATGACAGGGTTAATTTTATCAATCGGGATGTTGGTAGATAATTCAATAGTGATAATTGAAAATGTGACCCGACATTTTGAAGAACTAAACAAATCTGCCTTTGAGGCAGCAGTTGATGGGACAAATGAAATGATTCTGGCTGTTATAGCAGGTACCACAACTTCGATGATTGTTTTAACTCCGGTAATGTTTATCGGTGGTTTTGTGCAGCAGATGTTTAGACCACTTTCAATGACATTATTATTTGCCTGGACAGGTTCTGTTTTGAGTTCTTTTACAATTGTACCCTTAATTTTATCACTTGTTTTAAAAGCTAGAGATCTTAAAGAATCCGCTCACAGCAGCTTTAATATTTTCAAAAAGATCACAGCTGCTTTTTCTGCAGCCCTTGATAAAAGCAAAGAATTATATTTAAAACTTTTAGAGAAGTCTTTAAATAATAGGGGGGTAGTAGTTACAGCTGCAGTGGTCTTATTAATCATAACTATAGCCTTGATTCCTCTGATTGGGGCTGAAATGACACCGGTTATGGATAGCGGTCAGAGCTATATTTCTATTGAGACCGAGGCCGGCTCATCTTTAGAAAAAACAGAAAGAATTTCTAAAGAAGTAGAGGCGATAGTAGAAAATATACCTGAGCTGATCATCTATTCTAATCAGCTAGGTTTTGAACCCGGTTCTGGAACCCAGGCTGTTACAGGTGCTAATGGAGTCCAGCAGTCATTTATGTCACTTATTTATGAAGACCGCAATAATAGGGATCGCTCCATTTGGGAAATTCAAAGTGAATTAAGGAATGAAATAGCAAAAATTCCCGGAATTAGAGCTTTTGTTGTCGAAGAAGCAGGCTCAACAGCTGTTTCAACTACTCAGGCACCTCTAGTTGTTAGAGTGAGTGGAAGAGACCCGGCTTTACTGGAAGAGATCGCTCAAGATCTGGCAGAAGAAATTAGGGCTGTTCCCGGAGCGACAAATATTAATCTGCGCTGGTCTTTAGATCATCCTGAATATTGGGTTAAGATAGATAAGCAAAGAGCAGCTGAACTCAATCTAAGCAGTAAAGAGATATCTCAGCAGATAGCTGCTTCTGCTAGAGGAATAGAAACCCAAAATGATTTTAAGCTTAAAGGTCAAAATAATGTTAATATTTTAGTTAAATATAGGGATGATCAGATTTATTCTCAGGCTAATTTAGAGGATATAATAATTATAACTCCTCAGGGAGAAAACCTTCCTTTAAGAGAATTAGCTGAAATAGAGATTCAAAGAGGTCCAAACCTTGTCAGCAGAGAAAACATGCAGTATACACTTGATATTTTAGGTTTTACGGAAGATAGAGCAATGAGCATGGTGACTTCTGATATAAATAGTATTTTGGAAGAATCTCCTTTGCCAAGTGGATATAATGCAGAGATAACTGGAGAACAGGATGATATGGAAGAAGCTATTGGTAGATTAGCAATCAGTTTAGTTTTTGCTATAGCCTTTATTTATCTGCTCTTAGTTTCTCAGTTTAAATCATTACTACATCCACTTACAATTATGCTTTCTCTACCTTTAGAGCTGATAGGTGTAGTTGCATTACTGCTGATAACAAATACCTATCTTTCTATGCCGGCTATAATGGGGGTAATTCTTCTTTCCGGTATTGCAGTAAATGATGCTATTCATTTAATTGAATTTATTATAGAAAGAGAAAAAGAGGGGATATCAACCTTTGATGCTATCTATGAAGGGGCTAAACTTCGTTTTAGACCAATATTAATGACTACCTTTTCTACCTTAGCAGGTATGACTCCTCTAGCCTTAGAATTAGCAGTTGGAACTGAACAGTATTCACCACTAGCAATAGTTGTGATGGGGGGACTATTTTCTTCAACAATGCTGCTTTTAATTATAGTTCCAGTTGTTTATTCACTATTTGAAGATCTTAAAGTTAAATTAGCAAAATAATAATTTTTAAACTAAGAGCCTATTTAATTAGGCTCTTTTTGCCTTTGCCTGGCATGAATATTTGCTAGTCTTTTGGACAAATTCATCTGAATTTCTGCTAGTAAGTTTAAAAATATTAAAATAAAAGCTAAAAAATATGAATATTCATTTAAATCTCTGCTAAAAAAACATATAATAGTCTTAACTTAATAATTTAGGAGGGCTTAAATTGAAATTTAATTTTCAGGACTATCCATTTAAATCACAGCGGATGGCAGCATTTTCAAAAAGAGGAATGGTTGCCAGCTCACAGGCTTTAGCTTCTCAGGCAGGATTAGAGATGCTCAAAAATGGTGGTAATGCAGTAGATGCTGCTGTTGCAGCGGCAGCCTGTTTAACAGTTGTTGAGCCTTGTTCTAATGGAATTGGCTCAGATGCATTTGCCATTGTTTGGATTGATAATCAACTTTATGGTTTAAACTCTAGTGGTCCGGCTCCTAAAGCAATTTCTGTTGAAGCTTTAAAAGCAAGAAATATTACAACAATGCCTAAATATGGCTTTATACCAGTAACAGTTTCTGGTGCACCTGCTGCCTGGGCAGAGCTCAATCAGCGTTTTGGCAGTTTATCACTGGAAAAATGTCTGGCTCCAGCAATAAATTATGCCGGTCAGGGTTTTGCAGTTACTCCTGTTACGGCAGCTGCCTGGCAGAAGGCGTTTAAAAAATATCAAAAAGAACTAAAGGGTCAAGAATTTGCAGAATGGTTTAAAATTTTTGCCCCTAATGGCTCAGCTCCTAAGGCAGGAGAGGTCTGGAAATCAGAAGCTCATGCCCAAAGTCTTAAGAAAATTGCTGCTACAAATGCCAAAAGTTTTTATCAGGGAGAGCTGGCCCAAAAAATAGTGGATTTTTCTAAGAAATATGGAGGCTTTCTAGAATTAGATGATTATGCAGATTTTAGTCCTGAATGGGTTGAAGCTTTGAGTGTAAATTACAGGGGTTATGATGTTTGGGAACTCCCTCCTAATGGTCAGGGGCTTGTTACTTTAATGGCCTTAAATATTCTCAAAAATTTTGATATCTCTGCTATGTCAGATATAGATAGATATCATAGAGCTATTGAAGCTTTAAAATTAGCTTTTTCAAGCGGGAAAAAATATATAACTGATAATAGGGATGTTGATTTTGACTATAAAGATTTTTTAAGAGCTGATTATGCTGAGCAGAGAAAAGAATTGATAACTGAGCAGGCTATTTCTCCGCTTCCAGGCACTTTGCCTGCTGGAGGTACAGTTTATCTGGCAGCAGCTGATAAAGCTGGAAACTATGTTTCATTTATACAGAGCAACTATCTGGGCTTTGGCTCAGGCCTGGTGGTACCTGATACAGGTATTGCACTTCAAAATAGGGGCCATAATTTTAGTCTTGACCCCAAAGCTCATAATGTACTTAAAGGTGGTAAAAGAAGCTATCATACTATAATCCCCGGTTTTTTGAGCAAAGATGGGAAAGCTATTGGACCTTTTGGTGTTATGGGAGGATTTATGCAGCCACAGGGCCAGCTTCAGCTTTTAATCAATACCATTGACTTAAACTTAAATCCCCAGGCTGCCCTAGATGCACCTCGCTGGCAGTGGCTGGAAGATAAAAAGCTAAAATTAGAGGCAGAATTCCCGCAAAGAGAGGCCAGATTACTTGCTGCTAAAGGACATGAGATAGAGCTTAGTTTGGATTCTAGCTCATTTGGTAAAGGACAGATGATTTGGCGTGATCATAAAAATGGAGTACTGATCGGAGGGACAGAAGCTAGAGCAGATGGTGCAGCTGCAGTTTATTAGCAGAGAAACAGATAAATTGCTTGATTAGATCACTTTAATAAGATAAAATAAGCAAAAGATCAATAAGCAATCAAGCAGCTAGGAGATGATAAGATGATCAAGGTTAGTATTGTAGGTGCTACCGGATATGTTGGCATCGAATTAATCAGGTTATTACAGCAGCATCCTGAAGTACAAATCAAGGATTTGATTTCAAAAAGTAATGCCAATAAAAAGCTGGTAGATGTTTATCCTCAATTTAGGGGTTCTAAATTAGAAAAACAAACTTTAATGGCTATTAAAGATTTTAAGCCGGAAGAAAGTGAGCTCATATTTACTGCTCTGCCCCATGGAGTATCACAGGATATTAGTTTTCAGTTGGTTAAATCAGGGACAAGGATAATTGATATGAGCGGTGATTTTCGCTATCATGAGATAGATATTTATGAAAAATGGTATGGAGTTGAACATAAGCATCCAGAACTTGCCAAAAAGGCAGTTTATGGACTGACAGAATTAAATAGAGCTCAAATAAAAGAGGCTCAACTTATTGCAAATCCAGGTTGTTATGTAACCGCATCTTTATTGGGGATTTTACCATTAATAGATTCTGATTTTATCAAAAGTGACTCTATAATTATCGATGCTAAATCCGGTGTCAGTGGAGCTGGAAGAAGTTTAAAGAGTAATCTACTTTTTTCAGAATGTCATAATACAATGAAAGCATATAGTCCGGCAGTCCACAGACATAGTTCAGAAATCGAATATATTTTAAATGAATTTTTAAGGGGTAGTTATGATAACAGAAGTTCTAAAAAGAGGGCTGAGGTGCTTTTTACACCTCATTTGATACCGATTAAAAGAGGAATTCTGGCCACAATTTATCTTGACTGCAGCCGTAAAAGCTCTGCTCGAGAAATTTATGATCTTTATGCTGATTTTTACGGAGAAGAAAAGTTTATTCAAATTTTAAAGGATGAACTACCAGAGGTCAAAAACGTAGCAGGCTCCAACTTTGCTCAAATTGGCTTTAAATATGATCAGAGAACTGATAGAATAATAGTAGTTTCCGTGCTGGATAATATGTTAAAAGGAGCTGCAGGTCAGGCAGTTCAAAATATGAATACTGTTTTTGCCTTTGCTGAAGATGCAGGGCTTGAGGCAACTGCATTATTCCCCTAAAATTTAAGCTAAGCAGAGAAATTTATAGTTAAAATTCAAGTATTCAATAATTTGAGGAGGAGAGTACAATAGAAGAACTAATCGAAAAGGCATATATTTTAATAGAAGCACTACCATATTTTAAAGACTATTATGGTAAAACTTTTGTGATTAAATATGGTGGTAGTATTATGGCTGATGAAAAACTGAAAAAGAATTTGATTGAGGATATTACCTTACTCAAATATGTTGGTATTAATCCTGTGGTTGTCCATGGGGGAGGCCCGGCAATCAATAAAACCCTGGATAGATTAAATATCAAGGCGAATTTTGTTGATGGATTAAGGGTAACTGATAAAGAAACAATGGAAATTGTAGAAATGGTTTTATCTGCCCAGATTAACAAAGAAATTGTATCTTTGATTAATCAAATGCAGGCTAGTGCTGTTGGTATTTCAGGTAAAGATGGTAATTTGATCAAAGCGGTTAAAAAGACTTTTGAAGCACCTGAAAAAGATCTAGGTTTTGTTGGTGAAGTAGATAAAATAAATCCAAAAATTGTGGAACAGCTGATCGAAGATGGTTATATACCTGTAATTGCTCCAATTGGAGTTAGTGAAAAAGGGGAAACTCTAAATATTAATGCTGATAGTGTGGCCGGGGAACTGGCTGTAGCTTTAAAGGCAGAAAAATTGATTTATTTAACTGATGTAGATGGAATTCGCTATGACCCTGAAGATGAAGACAGCAGGGTATCAAAATTGACATTTGCTGAAATTGATGAATGGATAGCAAAGAAAAAGATCAAGGGGGGAATGGTACCCAAGGTTAAAGGCTGTAAACATGCTGTTGACTCAGGTGTACTGAGAACCCATATTTTGAATGGTTTAGTACCACACCCACTTTTACTTGAGATCTTTACTGATCAGGGTGTAGGGACAATGATAATTAAAGAATAGGATTAAAGAATAAGTAAAGGAGTAGATAGTATGGAGATTGAAGAAATTATTCAAAGTGATAAAGAACATTTTATGACCGTTTATGGAGGTAGATATCCTCTTTATGTAGAAAAAGCAGAAGGCATTAAAATCCACAGTAAAGATGCTAAGGTATATCGTGATTTCTTATCTGGGATTGGTGTAAATTCTATTGGTTACAGTAATCAGCGCTTTAAGGCTGCTTTAAAAGATCAAATTGATAAAATTATTCACTGTTCAAATTTTTATTATATAGAGCCCCAGGCAGAGCTGCAGAAAAAATTATGTGATAACTCTGTATTTGATAGGGTCTTTTTTGCTAATAGTGGTTCTGAGGCTAATGAGGGTGCTTTAAAACTGGTCAGAAAGTATTTTAGAAAAAAAGGCAAAAAGAAATATGAAACCATAACTGCTGATAAATCATTTCACGGGAGAACTATGTCAACAGTAACTGCAACTGGTCAGGATAAATACAAAAAGCCATTTGCTCCTCTGCCAATAGGATTTAAAACCGTTCCTTTTAATGATTTAGAAGCTCTAAAAAATGCGGTTGGAGAAAAAACTGGAGCAATTATGCTGGAGCCAATTCAGGGTGAAGGAGGAATATATCCAGCTGAGCAGGAATATCTGGAAGGAGTCAGAGAATTATGTGATGAAAAGGATATACTGCTGATTTTTGATGAAGTCCAGTGTGGTATGGGTAGAACCGGTAAACTTTTTGCTTATCAGCACTATGGAGTTGAGCCAGATATTATTACCCTGGCAAAAGCACTTGGTGGTGGAGTACCCATTGGTGCATTTCTGGCTAAAGAAGAGGTTGCAGCAGCTTTTGAGCCGGGAGATCATGGAACTACCTTTGGTGGTAACCCTCTTGCAACTAGAGCTGCTTCTGAAGTGCTTGACATTATGTTAGAAGATGGTTATTTAGATAATGTCAAAAATATGGGTCAATATTTTAGTCAAGAACTTAATAAATTAATAGAGCGCAGTGATAAGCTAGTTGAATGGAGGGGCATTGGTTTAATGCTGGCCCTTGAGCTTGCTGAAGAACTTTCAGCCCAGGAACTGACTCAACTCTTATTTGAAAGAGGATTTTTGGTAAATGCTGTTAAAGACCATACCTTAAGATTTTTACCACCCTTTGTGCTTAAAAAAGAAGACATTGATTTATTAATAGAAAATATTGAAGAGATTATAAATTTTTAGTTGAATAAATATTTTGTTTGAGAGGCAGGGTTGCTATGAATAATTTGAATATGATTAAGGATTTAGTAAAAAAAGATAATAATCAGCAGAGTAAAATAAGCTATAGTATAGGAAGAAATGAAAAGTGCCCTTGTGGCAGCGGCAAAAAATTCAAAAAGTGCTGTGCACTTAATAATCCTCAATTAAGCCGTGAGGATTATTTTCAAAAAATAAAAGAGATAAAAGAGGAAGAAAAGTTAATTGACTTGCTTAAAGAGGCTGTAGAAAATTATCCTTTAGAACAGAGCTTTATCCTACCCTTAATTGTTTATTCTCTTCAGCACAGCAATTATCAAACAGCTATCAAATATCTTAAACATGCCTGGCAGCTGATGGGGACTGATTTAGATGAAGCATTTATTTCACCACTGATAAATATCATGGTGGATAAAGGTGAGCTAGAAAAAGCAGAAGCGATAATTAGAGACTCTTTAGCGGCAAAGGGAGAATCTATCCCCCTTTTAATTGCCCAGGCTGAGGTATATAAGGCAGACGAAAAAATGCAGAGGGTAAATGAGATCATAGATAGGGCAATGCAGCTTGATGCAGATAATTTACAGTTGATAGTTTTTAGACTTGAAACTTTAATGGATTTTGATGATGTTGTTAGTTCACTAGCACTTTATGAGAAATATTATGAGCAGCTTAAAGATTATAAGCAGATGCGGGTGATTGGTTTTTTAGATGACTTCATAGAAAAAAGATTTAATTTAAAAGAAAACCAGGAGCTAGGTGAAAAAGAAGCTTTAAAGGCTGCTCAAAAGATTTTTGCTGTATTTGAAGAAGTCGATAACTTAAATCTAAAAACTTCTGAGAGCAGAGCTAAAGAATTACTTGAAAAGATAAAAGATCTGCCTCCTAAAAATTCTCAAATTGTCTTAGATATTTTAGCTTATTATCTGACAGCTGAATTATATGATGAGTTTGAAGATTATGCCCAGGTGGTTAATAAAGTTCAAAAAGATAATCCTAATTATTTAAGGCTGCTATTTTTAAAATTCTATAATCAGGGAGAGCTAAAAAAAGCTTATCAATATATATCTCAAGCTTTTGAGCTTGAAAAAGCAAGAAAAGATGGCCATTTCCATAACTGGCAGGTGGCAGCTGATTATCTGCAGTTTATTGTTGATTACGGCAGCAGTAAAGATTTAAAGAATTTTATTGCTGATTTTGCTGTTTTGATTGCAGAAGATAAGGATCTGCTTTCTCATTTGATGCTGCTGCTGGAAAATAATAATTCTAAACAGTATAAAGATAAATTATTAAATAAAATTTTAGCAGTCTTAGAAGAGAGTGAAATCAAAAATATTGAGCAGAAAGATGTTTACAACAAACTCTTTTTCACAAAACTTTTAGAACTTGATATTAGAGAACGCGTTAATAAAAAAGCTGCCAAAAACAAGCTTAAAGAAATTGAAGAACTAAGTAGAACAGTTACAGAAGAGGAAGTAAATACTCCTGTTTTAAGTTATGCTAAACTGAGATTACTCAAATATCAGGCTGGCGATTTGAAAGAAGAGCAAGAAAAACTAATTGCTGCAGTTAAAAACTCAAAGGTAGAAAGTTATTATGATGCTATTGCTTATTATGAAACTATGCTGCGTTTTGCTGATCCAGCCCCAATCTTAACTGAAATACCTTATAGTAAATATTTAGATGATCAGCAGCTTGAATTTTATCGGCTGACAGCAGCCTTAAACTTAAGTTATTATGAAATAGCTTCTGAAATATTTTATAAGCAGTTTTTAGACAAGATTCAGCAAAATGAGCTTGCTTCATTTTTCATAAGTCTGCTCCGCTATTTTGATAAAGAAGAAATCTTAGAACACTTAGATAAGCTGAAGCTTAATGAAGAAATAGTTAATTATTTTATAGAAATGATGAATATCAAAAATAATTAGCTAAATACCCTTGTCAAAAGGGTAAATAATTACTATAATATAGCTATAACAGTAGGGGCGGAATTCAATTTTTGATACTGCACCCATAAAAACTGTTAAATCATTTTAGTTTGGTTCACCTGGATCAATGGACCGGGATGGGAGGAAAAGAAAATAAAACTGAAAACAAGACAAATTGTGATTGCTGGAATGTTGGGAGCTATTTCTATTATTTTGGGGGCTACGGGTTTAGGTTTAATCCCAGTTCCTACCCCTGCAGGACATGTGACAATAATGCATCTACCTGCTATTTTGGGTGGAATTATTGAAGGACCTGTGGTTGGACTGCTGATTGGTTTGATCTTTGGTGTATTTAGTTTTTTAAGAGCTACCAATCCGATTTTTGCAGATCCTATAATTGCTGTTTTACCGAGACTTTTTATTGGTGTTGCCGCTTATTATAGTTATAGGGCAACTATAAGGTTAAATGAAAATGTTTCTTTAGCAGTAGCTGGTGTGATTGGAACGATTGTCAATACCGCAGGTGTTTTAACTCTGGCTGTTTTGAGAGGTTATCTACCTCTGAGTGCAGCTTTAGCAGTTGCAGGAAGCCATGGTATTCCAGAAGCGATTATTGCTGCTCTGTTTGCTGTACTTCTGGGAAGAGTTTTAATTAATTATCAGGCAAATCAAGGTTAATTATTATATTTTTTAGCAAAATATTTTAAGTTAATTGAAAAGAAGGCTATTAAAGCCTTCTTTTTGACTTAAATAACTGATATAATGTATAATATAGTTAGACAAATAGATTTTAAGTTGAAAATTGAATAATCTCTACTTCAGGCCTGAGAGGAGGAGTTAAGATGAAAGATAAAAACAAGATTAAAGAAGTTCTGGAGAACACAGAAATATTGTTAGAGCCAGAAGATTTAATTTCTACATCTCATGACACAACTCTCCACTATTTTGTGCTCAGCGAGCCATATTATCTGGAAGAATTTCCGGAAGAAGGACCTGAAACCAAGGTAAGAGAAGGAAAAATTACCTGGGAAAAACCAAAACTTCTGACCCCAGATTACATGATAAATATGAGTGGATTTAGTGGTGAAGCCAAAAAAGCAATGCAGATGATTGCTAATGACAACCCTGATTTGGCTGGATTATTGTATAAGATGAATTATCGCAAACAATCAATTAGTACTTTTACTATATCTAGAGAAATAGAGAAAGCCCAGGAAGAGATTGAAAAGGAAAGAATTAATGATGAAGATAATTTAACTGTAATAATCAAAGGTGTTGATGAGCTCTGGGATGTTTCACTAATGAAGTTTATTCAAAGTCTGATGTTAAAAAGTGCTTATAAATCTCAACTTCCCTATTATGAGGAAAAGGGTTATTTAAGCACAGATGAAGAAGGTTATTCTGTTGTGACAAGAAATCTAGAAGGACTTCCAATCGCAGCAAGTGAAGAGATAGAAAGAATGTTTGAAATGGTTAAAAAAGGTGAAGAAGACCCGGCTAGATTAAAAAGAGAATTAGATCGCTGGGGAGTTTTCAATGCTTATCAAGATAGATTCTTTGATCTTTTTAAGGAGGACTGATAGTTGTGAAAAGTGCATATGAAATTGCTATGGAAAGAGCAGAAACAATTTATGATGATGATTCTGAGGGTGATAACTCACTTGAAATTAGGGAACGGTTGAAAAAGATTATGGCTCCCTTTTTTAAAGGTGAGATGGATGCTGAAGCTTTATGGCAGCAGCTAAAAGATGAAGATGAGGCTGTTTTGATTGAAGCTCAGTTAATGTTAATTGAGTCTATTGGTTTACGCAACAGTTCTGAACAGATTGAGCGCAGAAAAGAAGCAGTTGTTGCTGTAGAATCACTTAAAGAGACTGAAAACAGCAGTTTTTTTGAAAAATCATTTACTCAGGCTCAGAGCTTACAGCAGCAGTATCAAACTCAAAAAGATAAATTAGATCAACAGGTACAGCAGCATTTAGAAAATTCACAAGCACAGGGTTTAAGTGCTCAGGCAGCTGCAAATGGTGGTCAACAGCAGGGAATGAATAATCAGATGAAACAGCAGCTGGCTAAAAAGCTTTCTGAATTTCAAAAAAGCTATAATCAGCGATTTGATAAATTGATCGAAAAAATGAAAGCAGAACTGCAATAATAATTTAAAATAACTAATTAAGATCCGACTTTTTGGTCGGATTTTTTTTTAGATTAAGGGCTGAGAATTATTATGCAGGATTAACTTAAAAAAGCTAGAATTATATAATTAGCTAATGATTTGGGGTGAGAAAGTGATAAAAAGTATTGTTTTTGATCTGGGGAATGTACTTTTAGATTTTGATCCGGAAAGTTATTTAGCAGATTTTTCTTATGATGAAGAAAAGAAAATGGAGCTAAAAAAAGCTGTTTTTGCCAGTCCAGAATGGCTGCAGCTGGACAGAGGAAGTCTTGACTTTAAAGAGGCAAAGGAGAAAATGATCAAAAGGAGACCTCAGCTAGCTCTTGAAATAGAAAATATACTTGCTGGCTGGGAAGAAATGCTTAAGTTAAAAGAGGAGAGCCTTTTTATTTTAGAAGATTTAGCTAAAAAAGATTATAAGCTTTATGTTCTTTCTAATTTTCATCAAAAGGCCTTTGATTATGTCAGTAAAAAATATGATTTTTTTAAGCATTTTGAGAGACTGCTAATATCTTCTCAAGTAGGAATGATTAAACCGGAAAAGGAGATTTATAATTATTTGTTAACTGAATTCCAATTAAATCCAGAAGAAACTCTTTTTATAGATGATACACTTGCTAATATAGAAGCAGCTCGAAGAGAAGGGATCAAGGTTATTCATTTTCAAACTGCCGAAAGATTAAAAGAGGAGTTAAATTTTTATTTAGAAAAATAAATTGTTTAGGAGAGTGAGGCCATGTTTGAAGGAATAGAGCTGGAATATTATTATCAGCTTTTTTTAGAAATTTTAGAAAATCAGGTATTGGTTTTATCTAATTTAATAGAAGCTATTCTTTTTGTTATAATGATAGCAGCAGCACTTTTTTTAAGCAAAATAACTGCTCCTAAAATCGAAAAAATGCTGCAAAAAATTAAGGCTTTAAAAGAGAATAAGATTGAGAGGATTTTAGGAAGGCTCTTAGCACCTTTAATCCTGCTTTTGCTGCTTTTTATTTATTATGTTATTGCAGCTGCTTTAAATTTACCAACAGTAATACTTAGTATCTTTGCCAATCTGGTTTCAGCGTGGTTTGTTGTTAAAGCAATAACTCTTTTCTTTCCTAAAAACAAGCTTTTTAAGTTTTTATCAGTTGTTATCTGGACAGTTGCGGCCTTAAGAATACTTAATATTTATGAGGAAACAATTAGCTTTTTAGATAGTTTGGCTTTTAGAAGTGGTAATTTAAGAATTTCTATATTATTAATTGGGCAGGCACTGATAATTTTCAGTGTATTATTATGGGCTGCTGATAAAATTAGCCGCCTTGTCAGTAAGAAGATCAACCAAAATCAGGAGTTAACTCCTTCTGTCAGGGTTTTATTAAATAAACTGGCAAAATTTTTAATTTTTACTTCTGCAGCCTTGTTTGCTTTAAGCTCACTGGGTATTGATTTAAGCGCTTTTGCCTTCCTGGGTGGTGCTGTAGGTGTTGGTTTAGGTTTTGGCCTACAGAAGATAGTTTCTAACTTTATCAGTGGTATCATTATTTTAGCAGATAAATCTATTAAACCAGGAGATGTGGTAGAAATAGGTGATATCTATGGTTGGGTCAAAGAGCTTGATACTCGTTTTGTTTCTTTGGTTACCCTGGCCGGTAAAGAGTATTTGATACCAAATGAAGACTTTATAACTAAAGAGGTTATAAACTGGTCATATAGTGATAAAATGGTTAGGGTTGATGTTGAAATAGGTGTTTCATATGATAGTGATTTAAGATTGGTAGAAGAGCTAACCTTAAAAGCAGCTGAAGGCAAAGAAAGAATTTTAGATTCTCCTAAACCAAGCTGTATACTGACTGATTTTGCTGATAGTTCGGTAAATTTTGAGCTCCGTTTTTGGATCAGTGATCCTCAAAATGGAATCAAAGCAATTCAAAGCCAGGTTCTTTTCTCTATCTGGGATAATTTTAAAGAACATGGGATTGAAATTCCTTATCCACAAAGAGATCATCATTTTAAATCTATTTCTGAGTCTCTGCACAAAGAATTTGCTGATCTAGCTCAAAACTCACCAAGAAAAGAAAATTTTGAAGATAAATAATTTCAAAACTTGATTAAGGAGGCTAAATTTATGGGGAAAGTTTTAATTCCACTTGCAGATGGTTTTGAAGAAATTGAAGCAGTAAGTAATATCGATGTTTTAAGAAGAGCTGGTCTTGAGGTTATTACTGCTGGAATTGGCGGCAGAGAAATTAGAGGAGACCATGATATTAAAGTTGAGGCTGATCAAAAAATAGAGGCTATTGACAGCAGCGATATTTCAGCTGTAGTTTTACCGGGAGGTATGCCGGGAGCTGCTAATTTAAGAGACAGCAAAAAACTGCTAGAAATTATCAGAGAAGTTAATGCTAGAGGTGACTTATGTGCTGCAATTTGTGCTGCACCAATTGTTTTAGAAGCAGCCGGAATCTTGGCAGGTAAAAAAGCTACTAGTTATCCTGGTTTTGATGATCAGATGCAGTCTGCTGATTATCAAGAAAAAAAGCTTGTTAAAGATGGTAATATCATAACTTCACGTGGACCTGGTCTGGCCCTTGAATTTGCTTTAAATATAGTGGAGTATTTAGTAGGTAGTGAAAAAAGTGAAGAGCTGAAAAAAGCAATGCTTTTTCAGGCTTAAAAATTAAATATTTTAAACTAGAAAAATCCCGTTCACAAAGAACGGGATTTTCTAATTGCTGAGTTAATTCAGCAAGTTATTATATTTTAGATCTATATTTTATTCACTAACATACATTTCTTCATAATATCTTTCTACCATTTTTTTAGCAGAAAATCTTTCATAAGTTGACTGCACACTTTCGTACATCATGTCCTGCCAGCGATCTTTGTTTGCATAAAAGGTAGGAATTACATCATTAAATAGCACTCTGTAAAGAGCATAAAGATCACTTTCATCTTGGCCTTCACCTTCATAGCCATCTCCAAACTGCCAGCCGTTAATACCATGCTCACAACCTTCAACCCACCAGCCATCAAGGATACTGAGGTTAAGACCACCATTCATAGCAGCTTTCATACCTGAAGTACCACTAGCTTCCAGAGGTTTACGAGGATTGTTCAGCCAGACATCAACACCACGGGTCAGCATTCTTCCAGTTTCCATATTATAATCTTCTAAGAAAACTACACTATTTGGGAATTGTTTTGCTTTTTTAACTATATTAGCTACGATATTTTTACCATTATCATCGGTTGGATGTGCTTTACCTGAAAATACTAATTGAATATCACCACATTCTAAATATGGATCAATCACATCAGGCTTTTGGAAAATCAGATTAGGCCTTTTATAGGCAGTAGCTCTTCTGGCAAATCCAATTATTAGTTTATTAGGGTCAAGTTGAGCCCCATTAACTTTTTTGATATAATCTACCAGTTCATTTTTCATTTCTTGATGATTTTCAACTATTTTTTCCTTGTTATCAATATTATCTCTGATTCTCTTATCAACCCAGGTGCTTCTGTGAACACCATTTGTAATTGAGATAATTGGTGATTTTCCTTCAACATCTTTCCACATTTCCCGAGCTGTTTGGCCGTGTAATTTAGCAACACCATTAGACATTCTAGAGAGGCGTAAGCCAGCAACTGTCATACCAAATGGACTGTCACCTAATTCTTCCATTTGTTCTCTTGTCAGGCCATTAAAAGCTCCCATTTTTTCTAAACTATCTAAACTGTGAGACTCATTACCTTCTTTAACCGGGGTGTGAGTTGTAAAGACGATATCATCTTTAACAGTTTTCCAGGCTTTATGAAAGTCCATACCGTTTTCCATTTTTTCTTTGATTAACTCTGTTCCTGCTAAAGCTGCATGACCTTCATTGAAGTGGTATATATCAATATTAAGGCCTAATTTTCTGATTGCCTTAACACCACCGATTCCCAGAACAATTTCCTGAGCTATTCTTTTTTCATTAAAACCATCATAAAGTCCATCAGTTATATTCTGGAATTTTTTATTTTCAGCTAAGTTTGCATCTAGAAGATAAAGAGTTGCATTATCAAATTTATCAACTTTCCAGATCTTAAGTGTTACAGTTTGGTCTTTAATTTTTACAGTGACTTTTTCTCCTGTATCTACTGCATGCTCATAATTTCTTTTTTGGATAGGATGTTTATCAACAGGACGACCATCTTTATTTATTACCTGTTTTGAATATCCTTTTTTCCATAGGAGACCAATCCCTGTAATAGGATAAGAATATTCTTTTGCTGCTTTTAAAATGTCGCCTGCTAAAATTCCTAGTCCACCTGCATAAATTCTCATATCTTCATCTAAACCATATTCCATACAAAAATATGCAGTATGGGGTTTACTGTTGTTCATCTACTTCACTCCTTTGTAATATTAAATCTTTTCCCAAATATTATTAATTAATATAGATCAAAATACCTACCTTTTTTCACTTTTTTACAGTATGCATTTATTTATTATAACAAATTCTCAGCAAATGTCTATTATTTTAGCACATTTTGGTTAAATTTTTCTAATAACTTATGTTCATTGTCACTATCTGGAAGGAAAAAATAACTTGGAATATCACTGTGGTCGACCGGAATCTGCAGCTTTAAGCCTTTTTCTATTGCCTTTAAATATCTTTTTGCAGTTTGATTCCAGGTATATTTACTTTCAACCCGTTTTATTGCCTTTTTCTGATATTTTTGCCAGATATCTTTTTTGCCGAGGATCTTTTTTAAACCTCTGGCAATATCTGCAGGATCTTCAGGATCAATTAAAATACCATATTCATCATCTTCCATAATTTCTTTTTGACCACCATTTTTGGTCACAACTGCTGGTAATCCTGCAGCCATGGCTTCAACTGGAGCTAAACCAAAAGGTTCATAAAAGGAGGTCAGTGAAAAAACAGATTCTTTTTCAGCCAAAAAGGCATAGCATTCAGAAAGTTCTTTTTGACTGGAGATTGGAAACATGCTCACTTTTCCTGCCAGATTATTGTCTTCGATAATTTCTATTATTTTAGCTAAGATTTCTTTTTCTTCTCCACCTGCAGCACTGTAATCTTCAAATGGATTTTCTATACCTCTTAAAGTTATGACAAGGTTAGCAATCTGCTGTAGTTCTTCATCTTGAGCAAAAGCTTTAACTAAAGTGATATGGTTTTTCTTTTGATCAAGTCTGCTGGCAGAAATTATACAGGGTAGTTCACTTCTTTTAGCATCAAGATCTCTTGTTAAATAATTTGCTAATTTCTCAGCAGTTTCCTCACTATAGCTGCCATCAAAGACTGTAGTATTAACTCCAGGAGGAATTACAGAGAACTTCTGATCATCTTCAACCACAGCTGCTCCCTCATAATAGGGGTGAGAATACTGTTCATATCTTTCCTGGGCTGTGCTGACTATGATTTGATTGGCATATTTCATTGCTAACCTTTCTGCAACAATTCTAGAATGAAATTTGAATCTATCTATTAATTGATTATAATTATCCTGACTAAAATTAAGTTTATCCATTTTTTGCGCACCTAGTGAATGGCCGGTAAAAGAAAAAGGAGTTTCCATTTTTTCTTTTAATAACACACCAGCAAGACCTCCATCTCCATAGTGAGTTGTAAAGAAATCAGGAAAAACTCCTTCTTCATCATAAAAATCGGCAACTGCATCAACATATTCTTTGAGATGAGGCCATAATTTTTCTTTTTCTAAAAATCTGTCACCACCAAAAGGCAGTCTGATTATTCTCAGGTTCTCAGCTCCTTCATAATTATCATATAAGTCACTGAACTCGGGCCAGTTGGGATCATTAATCTGTCTTGTTATAATATCAACCTTAACTCCTAATTCTGCCATTGCCTTGCTGACTTCTTTAACATAGACTAACTGACCACCAAAGTCAGGGTGTTCTGTCCAATAACTATCTTCTTTATCAAAATTCCCCTGTGGATTTAAAAATGCAACATGCTTAATATCACTCATTAATTTTCTCCCCTTTCAGCAGGACTAATATTATAATATGACATAATTTCCATAAGTGGTGGTATTGATGAGAGAGCACCAACTCCCTGAATTTTAAATGCAGCTACTGCATTTCCCAGCCGAGCAGATTCTTTAATGCTCAATGACCTTAAAATCCCACTTAAAAAACCTGACCAAAAAGAATCACCAGCTCCTGTTACATCAATAACCTTTTCTGAAAAAACTTCTATATGTAAGGGTTCATTTTTACCATCAGATAATAAAACTCCATCTTTGCCCAGGGTTAAAATAACAATCTTAGCTCCACATTGATGGTATTTTTTTAAATAATTTTTGGGAGTATCTTTGCCAAATAAATGCTCAGCATCATCAAGTGAAGGTTTAATAAAATCTGATTTAGCAATAATATCTTTAATGATTTTTTTACCTTTTTCACCTTCAGGCCAGAGGCTGGCTCTAAAACTAGGATCAAAAGCTAATAATGTATCATTTTCAACTGCATAATCGATAATTTTTAAGGCTGTAGATCGAGCAGGATTTTCTGAAAGTATAAAACTACCGACAAAAAATATTGAAGATTGATCTATCTTTTTATAAATACTGTCCTCAATTTTAATATTAATATCTGCTCCCCTATAGGCAAGCCAGGAAGGGGTTGCTTTACTTTTGTTGACAAAAATGACCGGGGTTGCTGCAGAACTGTCTATTTGTAGACAGTCTAGGTCAACTCTTTCATCCTTTAAAATATCTTTTAAATATTCACCAAAGGCATCATCTCCTATTCTCGATATAAAAGCAGTTTGATTGTTCAGTCTCTGTAAATTAACAAGAACATTGGCAGGAGAACCACCAAAATACCTTGTAAAGTTAACACACTCTTTTAAAGGAGCTTCTTCTCGAGAAATCATATCAAGAAGAACCTCCCCATATGCTGTTACATCGATAGCTTTTTTCTCAGGATATAAGCGATCATAAATACTTAACAATAGTCTCACCTCATGTTAATTATTATACTTCCTATTAATCTTTATTTCTACATAAATTTTAAATAACCTGTTTTTTTTAGAGATTAATATATTCTCTGGGCAGGAAAAGTCTATTTAACAAAGAATTAATAATAAAACAATAGGAAAGATATATCTGGATATTGATTTAAACAGAAATATAGTGGGGATGGTTTATATGCTAAAAGTAAAATTGAAAAGAGAAGTTGGAAAACTTTATTACTCTGGTGATGATCTCGGTTTTAGTTTTGATTCTGAAAATATACATTATAGAATTTGGTCACCCCCAGCTCAAGCTGCTTCTATAGAAATCTATGAAGATGATCAAGGAAAAAATAAAATTGAAGAATTTAAATTAGAACGTTCAATTAGTGATACCTGGAAGGTTGATCTTCCCTTAAGTGTTTACGGTAAATATTATCGTTTAAGATTAAATACACCAAGAGAGGAGTTTAACTTTGTTGATCCCTGGACTAAAGCTGTTGGGACTAATAGCAAATATGGTTTAATTGTTGACCCCTCTAAAGTTAATCCACCCACCTGGAAAGATGATAAACACATAACAATAGAGGATCCGGTTGATGCTGTTATTTATGAACTCCATGTTAAAGATTTTTCTATTTCAAAAGAAAGCGGAATGAGAAATAGAGGTAAATACACAGCTTTTACAGAAAGACATAGTGTTAATCAAGAAGGGATGTTAACCGGGATTGCTCATTTAAAAGAATTGGGTATTACCCATGTCCATCTTTTACCGGTTTTTGATTTTTGTACTGTTGATGATTTAGATCAAAAAGATTATAATTGGGGCTATGATCCACTTTATTATATGGTTCCAGAAGGCTCTTATTCCACAAATCCCAGCAATGAAAGCAGAATTTATGAATTCAAAAAAATGGTCAAAACACTTCACTCATATGGGATTGGAGTAATTATGGATGTAGTCTATAATCATACATACCAAACTAAAGATTCACCATTTCAAAAAATATTTCCTAATTATTTTTATAGGTTTACTGAAGACGGAGAATTTGCCAATGCTTCCGGCTGTGGAAATGAAATAGCTACTGAAAGAGAGATGATGCGTAAATTTATCATAGACTCCTTATTATATTGGAGCCGTGAATACCATATTGATGGTTTTCGTTTTGATCTCATGTCAGCTATTGATAGAGAAACGATGGTTTTAGCAACAGAAAAATTGAAAAGAGAAAATCCTTCTGCTCTGATCTATGGAGAACCCTGGACTGCACTTGAACCTCAATTGAGCAATTATCAACAGATTAGAAAAGGTGATCAAAGGGGGACAGGTATTTCGGTTTTCAATGATGATTATCGTCAAGCGATTAAAGGAGATAATGATGGATTTGAAAAAGGTTTTATTCAGGGTAAAATAGGTCTGGAAAGACAGATAAATGAGGGGATAATTGGTTCTGTTGGTCTGGCTGAAAGAAGGCTGCACGGTTTTGCCCATTATCCAAGTGAAACAATTAATTATGTTGCATCACATGATAACCTTACCCTTTGGGATAAACTGGCCCGCTGCTGTCCTGGAGCTGATGAAGAAGAACGAAAAAAAATGCAGAAATTAGCAATGGTAACTCTTTTAACTTCACAAGGGGTACCATTTATTTTAGCAGGAACTGAATTTTTAAGAACAAAGTTTGGCGACCACAACAGTTATAATTCTGGGATAGATATTAATGAGCTGAAGTGGGAAAGGAAAACCACTTATAGGGATCATTTTAACTATGTTAAAGGTTTAATAAATTTACGCAGCCATCATCCTGCCTTCAGGATGAAAACAAGAGAAGCGATCAGAGAAAATATAGAATTCATTAGTTCACCTTTTGGTACAGTTGGTTATGGTATTTATAATAATGCTAATGAAGATGCCTGGGAAAAAATATTAGTGCTTTTAAATCCATCTCATGAGTGGAAACAGTTTTTTCTTCCAGAACATGGGACCTGGGCCATTGTGGTTGACGAAAAAACAGCTGGGACTGAACCAATTAGATTTTTTCACTCTGATGAGGTTGTTGTTCCTCCAATTACAGGGATGGTCGTCTATTCAGAAGATTTAGTGACTGGTTATTAGAGCTACAAAATACTTGTATAATGATATTTTCTGTGATAAAATTAAATTGTTAAACTAAATTTTATTTCCCCAACAAAATAAAAAATAAAAGTTCTGACTTTTCAATAAATTTGTTTGAAATCTCAATTTTAGAGAAAGAAAGGAGTAGCGAGTATAACTTATGATTAAAGAAAAGCAGTTAGAAAATGTAGTTTTACCCGATGAAGTAGAAGAAATTTTAGAAGCCTGTCCCAATTATATTGTGGCTCACAATGAAAATGACCTAGTAAACTTAGCAGTAAGAGATGCTAAAAATGGCTGTCAGGAAGTAAAATATGATATTCCCGGTCAGGGTGAAGTAGTGGAGGCTGTAGTTTGTAAAGTTAGAAATGGTATCTCTGCCAATTATCTTGAACCATATATGAGAAGGCGTGATCCCAACTGTATGTTAATTGCAGATGATCAGCCAACTGATAAACAAAGGTATGAGGATAGATTTGGTGAGGATTTTTCTGGAATGAGAGAAGAGACTTTTGATTGGTTAAAAGATCAGGAACTGGCTATATTCGTTTTTGAAACCGGACCTTCTGGTTTAGGTGTGAAAGCAATGGCGATTGCACCAGCTAATGCAGGCTTTTTTGCCTTTGGTCTGGCCCTCTTACAGGGGATTATTGATACAAGGGAATTAGATGAGGCTTTTGAACCTAAATCCTTTATTTATATTGCTCCCCCTTTTAGACACACCCATTTTGATGGTAAACAGATAGTTGTTCATAGAAGACTGAAAAATAAGTATGAGATGTTTGCCTATAATCTTTATCCAGGCCCAAGTGCCAAAAAAGGTGTTTATGGGATGTTAATTAACCAGGGAGAAGAGGAAGAATGGCTTACCTTACACTGTTCTGCTGTTCAGGTTGTTACTCCTTATGGTAATACAGTAAACATCTCTCATGAAGGTGCAAGTGGTGGTGGAAAGAGTGAAATGCTTGAAGATATGCACCGCGAAAGAAGTGGGCGTCTGCTCTTTGGTAAAAACTTAATGACAGATGAAAAATATAGAATTACCCTACCCCAAGGTTGTGGTTTAAGACCGATGACAGATGATATGGCAGTCTGCCATAATTCTTTACAGAAAAATAATGGTAAATTAACCTTGATGGATGCTGAAAATTCCTGGTTTGTGCGAGTAGATCATATTAATAAATATGGAACTGAGCCAAATCTGGAAGCAATTACTGCTGATCCAGATAAACCGCTTTTATTTTTAAATATTGATGCTGCTCCAAATAGTACAGCTTTAATCTGGGAGCATATTGAAGATGAGCCTAATAAGCCCTGTCCAAACCCCAGGGTTACTATTCCAAGAGATATAATACCTGATGTTTTAACAGAACCTCTTTCAATCGATGTGAGAAGTTTTGGAGTTAGAGTACCACCTTGTACAAAAGAAAACCCAACTTATGGAATTTTAGGGCTATTCCATGTTTTACCACCGGCCCTTGCCTGGTTATGGAGGCTTGTTTCTCCACGCGGCCATGGTAACCCCAGTATAATTACCGGTGATGGTATGAGTTCTGAGGGAGTTGGTTCTTACTGGCCTTTTGCAACAGGTAAAAAAGTAGATCAGGCGAATTTGCTTTTAGAACAGATTATTGAGACACCAAAGGTTAAATATATAGTTACTCCCAATCAGCATATTGGGGCCTGGAAGGTAGGTTTTATGCCTGAATGGATAACCAGGGAGTATTTAGCTCGGAGAGGTGGAGCTTGGTTTACCAAAGATCAGCTCAGACCAGCCAGAATGCCGCTCTTAGGCTATTCATTAAAAGAACTCCTGGTTGAAGGTCAGCAGATAGAAAAAGAATTTCTGCAGGTTCATCGTCAGGCCGAAGTTGGAGAAAAGGCCTATGATATTGGTGGTAAGATTCTTTCTGACTTCTTCAAAAAATGTGTGAGAGAATATCTAGAACCTGGTCTTGATCCAATTGGCGAAAAGATAATTGAAACCTGTTTAAATGACGGTAAAGTTGAAGATTATTGTGATTTAATCAAGGGAGAACCGATAATTAGAGAGGTCTAAATTGAAATTGATTTAAAGACAATAATTTTAATTATAAATATATATCACATCAAACTCCTGCTTAAAGGCAGGAGTTTTTTTGTATACCTGGATAAGATTATTATATAAATTAATTACTTTATTATGCAGGAAAATCCAGCTTGCTATCTAATTATAAATCTATGTAGTTAATATAACTACAAATATTATTCGAGGAGGAAGCAGATGCTAGAAACTTTTTTATCTATCAATGATGCTGTAAATGCAGTTGTTTGGGGACCGCCTTTTTTAGTTTTGCTTGTTGGTACAGGACTTTATCTAACGATTAGACTTGACTTTTTCCAATTTAAGCACTTTAAGCTTTCCTGGGATAAAAGTTTTGGCCGCTATTTTAGTAAAGAAGTAGAAGAGGAGGGAGGAGTTTTATCTTCATTTCAGGCCATTAGTTCTGCAATGGCAGCTACCCTTGGTGTTGGTAATATTGCGGGGGTAAGTACTGCAATTTCTTTAGGTGGACCAGGAGCTGTTTTTTGGATGTGGATTTCTGCCTTAGTAGGTATGGCAACCAAATTTGGTGAGGCCCAGCTTGGGGTCAAATTCAGAGAAAAACATGGAGAAGATGATTACACTGGTGGAGTTATGTATTATATAGAACATGGTATGGGAGGAAAATGGAAGTGGCTGGCAGTTTTATATGCGTTTTTTGCCGGAATAGCTGCTTTTGGAATCGGGAATATGGTGCAATCAAATACTCTTGCCCATGCAGCTGAAAGTGGATTTGCTATTCCAACCTGGATTACTGGTCTTGCTGTTTCATTTTTTGTAGGCCTTGTTATTTTGGGTGGAATTAAAAGGATTGGTAAAGTGGCAGAAAGACTTGTGCCTATAATGGCTATATTTTATTTTATTGGTGGATTTATAATTATTTTAATCAATATTTCGGCTTTGCCCGGAGTTTTAGCTGATATTTTTGCTAATGCCTTCAGTCCAGCAGCAGCCTTTGGAGGCTTTGCTGGTGCTTCTGTAAGAATGGCAGTTCGCTTTGGTATTGCCAGAGGAGTTTTTTCTAATGAAGCCGGCTTAGGTGCAGCTTCAATAGTCCATGCTCAGGCTAAAAATAAGCCTACCCGTCAGGGTATGTGGGGTATTTGGGAAGTGTTTATTGATACAATTGTTGTTGGTTCTATAACTGCCTTTGTTGTTTTATTAACAGGTGCCTTGGGAACTGGTGAAACTGGAGCTGTTTTGGCAGCTGAAGGATTTACCAGAGGTTTGCCTGGCCCAGGTGGTTATATTATCAATATCAGTATTATCATTTTTGCTTATACTACGATGTTAACCTGGAGCTTTTATGGAGAAGAGAGCTGGAGATATTTATTTGGTAAAAAAATAGTTCAGCCTTATAGGGTGGTTTTTGTGATTTTGCTTTTTATAGGAGCAATTGGAGCATTAGAGCCGATCTGGCTCTTAGCTGACACCCTAAATGGTTTGATGGCAGCTCCTAACTTGGTTGCTTTAATAGTACTGGCAGGGGTTATTGTTAAAGAGAAAGATGATTATATGGATACACTTGATAAGTCTGCTTAAAAAAGCACTTGTAAATAGGAAAAGGATGAGCCGGAGCACCCGGTTCATCCTTTTTTTAAACTATGGAGTTTTTAGCAATTATCATCGGTAAATTTATATCTCCTTTGAGAGATTTATCTGCGGTAATTTGAACTCCCTTATCTAAAATAACATTTTCTAATTTTGCATTTTTACCAATAATAGATTTCTGCATAATTATAGAATTTTTAATTACTGCTCCTGGATGAATTTTAACTCCTCTAAAGAGAATGCTGCTTTTAACTTCTCCTTCAATTGAGCAGCCATTTGCTGCCAGAATATTTTTGGCATTTGCCCCACTTTTATAGGAGCTTGGTGCTTCATCTTTTGGTTTGGTAAAGATCGGCCCACCTTTTAGAAAAAGTTCCTGCCAAACATCTGGTTTTAGAAGTTCTAAATTAGCTTTATAATAACCATTAATAGAATTTATAACTGATGCATAAGAATTAAAAGGATAACCGTAAACTTTAAGCTTATTCAAATTACCGATAATTGCATTTTTAACAAAATCCCACTGCCCCATACTTATACAATCATCGATTATATCAAGCAGTAGATCTTTTTTGATTATATACCTCTGTAAAGATATCTTTGTGTAATATTTATCTTTGGGATTAACCTTCATTTCGATTATCCGATCATGATCATCTGTATTAAGCAAGATATATGAAGTATCACGCCGAAAAACATCCACTTCTTTATAAATAATTGTTATATCATTTTGATTTTGCAGATGAAATTTAAAGGCATCTCTATAATCAATATTCGCTACTATATTGGGACTGCCGATAATTAGATATTCCTGATCACTTCTTTCTATATAATCGATATTACTGCTGAAATTTTGCAGATCCCCTTTATAGGCTCGATCAGCTTTGTAAATGTGAGATGGTGGTAGAATAAAAAGACCGTTTCTTTTTCGATCTAAATCCCAGGCTTTTCCAAAGCCGATATGATCCATTAAGGAACGATACTTAGACTGCAGCAGTAGACCAACATTGGTGATCCCCGAATTTACCATATTAGAAAGTGGAAAGTCGATTAACCTGTATCTACCTCCAAAGGGAACAGAGGCTAGAGAGCGGTGAGCTGTTAATTTGTCCAAAAATGATTCATCTAAAGCATTATTAATTATTCCCATTACATTTTTCATGCTCTGACCATTTTTTTTATAAATTGAGTTTTCCATCTTAACCCACCACCGTTCCTGATTTTATCTGAGAGGACTCTGGAATCAATTCTTCATCTCCAACAACTGTTATTTTTATTTGATCGGAATCAGAATCAACTCCGATTTGAGAATTTTTTTCTATAGTGACATTACGCCCGATAATTGAATTTTTTATATGAGAGCCTGAGGCAATAGAACTATTAGGTAGAATTACTGAATCTTCTATCACAGCATCTCTGCCAACTTTGACCCCGAAAAAGAGTACCGAGTTTTTAACCCTACCCATGATCTGGGCTCCTTTATTTATTATAGAATTTTCTACTTCTGCCTTGCCTGAGATATATTGTGGAGGTCGATTAGGATTAACACTATAGATAACCCATTTGCGGTCCTGAAGATCAAGTTTTGACTGATCTCCTAAAAGATCCATGTGGGCCTGCCAGTAGCTTTCTATAGTTCCCACATCTTTCCAGTAATCTTTAAATGTATAGGCATAAAAGGCTAATTGATCATTCATCATGGCTGGAATTATATTATGACCAAAATCACCCGCAGAATCTTCATTTCTTTCTGCTTCTTCATTTAAATATTTGCGCAGTGTTTCCCAGTTGAAAATATAAATACCCATTGAAGCTAAATTGTTTTTGGCCTCTTTTGGTTTTTCCTGAAATTCAATAATTTTTTGCTCTTGATTGGTATTCATTATTCCAAAGCGGTGAGTTTCTTCCCAGGGGACTTCCAAAACTGCAATACTTACTTCTGCCTTTTTTTCTTTATGGAATTCCAGCATTTTTGAATAATCCATTTTATAAATATGATCCCCTGATAAGACCAATACATATTCGGGATCATAAAGGTCTATAAACTCTATATTTTGATATATAGCATCTGCAGTCCCCTTATACCAGTGACCTCCTCCTTCTTTAACATAAGGAGGTAGTACGGTTACTCCACCAGTATGTCTGTCTAGATCCCAGGAACTACCACTACCTATATACCTATTTAAAACAAGCGGTTTATATTGGGTTAAAACTCCTACAGTTGTAATTCCTGAATTTGAACAATTGCTTAAAGGAAAATCAATTAAGCGGTATTCTGCTCCAAAGGGTACTGCTGGTTTGGCAATATTATTTGTTAAAACTCCAAGTCTGCTGCCTTTACCTCCTGCTAGAAGCATTGCGAGCATTTCTACTTTGGGCATTTGCTACCTCCTTTTTTAAACTACTAAAAATTATTTTTCTTTTTGCTTATTTTTTTCTTTTTTTGGCTTTTCCTTATTTAGATTTTCTTGCTTTTTAGTTTTAATTTCACTTTTGTTTTTATTATATTTTAGATAAACACCGGCCAAGGGAGGTAAATTAATACTGATAGAATATTCAAAGCCATGATAAGCTTTCTTTTTAGCATTTACCCTGGCTGAAGTTTGATAATCAGAACCTCCATATACTTGCTGATCACTGTTTAAAAGTAGTTCATATTCTCCAGGGCCAGGAACCCCAATTCTGTAATCATCTCTAGGTTCAGGTGTGAAATTCAGCAGCACAATAATCTGCTGTTTAGCATTTTCTGAACTTCTAATAAAGCTGAGTACACTCTGATCATAATCATCAGCTTCGATCCATCTAAATCCATGTACATCATGATCTAGTTCCCAGAGAGCCTTTTCTTTTTGGTAAAGTTGATTGAGATCTTTAACAAATTCTTGAGTTTGTTGATGTTTTTCATAATCAAGCAGCAGCCAGTCTAATTGCTGTTTGTAGTTCCACTCAATAAATTGCCCAAATTCTCCTCCCATAAAAAGCAGGTTTTTACCTGGATGAGCATACATATAGCTATATAGTAATCTTAAATTTGCAAATTTCCTCCAGTAATCACCCGGCATTTTATCTACCAATGATTTTTTGCCGTGGACTACCTCATCGTGAGATAGGGGGAGAATATAATTTTCACTGTGGCTGTACATACTAGAAAAAGTTAATTTATTATGTTCCCATTTCCTGTAAACTGGCTCTTTTTCCATATAATCTAAGGTGTCATTCATCCAGCCCATATTCCATTTAAAGTTAAAGCCCAGACCACCCTCATGAACAGGAGCTGTAACTAAAGGCCAGGCACTCGATTCTTCTGCAATCATCAGCAGACCTGGATAGCGGCTGAATAACTCAGTATTTAATTCTTTAATAAATTCTATTGCTTCTAAATTTTCGAAACCTCCATATTGATTAGCTGCCCATTCTCCATCTTCTTTTTCATAGTTTAAATAAAGCATATTGCTGACAGCATCTACTCTTAAACCATCAATATGGAATTTTTCCAGCCAGTAATTAGCACTGGATATTAAAAAACTCCAGATTTCATTTTGGCCAAAATCAAAATTTAAAGTATCCCACTGTAGATTTTCTGCCCGGCGGGGATCATCACTTTCAAATAAGGCTGTACCATCAAAAAGCCTAAGTCCATGGTCATCTTTGCAAAAATGACTAGGAACCCAATCCATTATCACTCCAATATTATTTTGGTGGAGTTTATCAACAAAATACATAAAATCTTCTGGAGTACCATAACGAGAAGTTAAGGCAAAAAATCCTGTTGTTTGATAACCCCAGGAGCCAGGAAATGGATATTCTGTTAAAGGCATTAATTCTATGTGAGTAAAACCCATTTCTAAAATATAGTCTACCAGTTCATCTGCAATATCTCTATAATTCATTAATTCACCATCATCCTGTTTCCAGGAACCCAGGTGAAGTTCATAAATACTTATAGGTTCTTTAAGTACATTTTTCTTTTCTCTTTTTTTCATCCATTTTTTATCCTGCCAGCTATACTCTTCTGCTTCATAGATCTGGGAGGCTGTTTTAGGTGCTTTTTCCTGTCTTTTAGCATAAGGGTCTGCCTTGACCCTAATTACTCCCCTATAGCCTCTAATCCAGTACTTATAGTACATTTTGTTTTCAGCTTCAGGAACAAAAACAGTCCAGATTCCGGAGTCCTTTATCTTTTTTAAGGAATCAGCAGTCTTATCCCAATCATTAAAATCACCGATTACACTTATCTCTTCGGCATTGGGAGCCCAAATTGAAAATCTGACCCCTTTTACACCATCTTCTTCAGTCAGATGAGCTCCAAGAAATTCGTAACTTTCATAATGTCTTCCCTGATGAAATAGATATCTATCATAATCACCAGGATAATTATCTTTTTTCATAAAAACTCCCTCCTCTCAATTAACTTAAAACTATTTAAAATTTTGGCTTATGTATTATAACTATTCTCTATTTAGTGATATTTTCCTTTAATTAACTTCTTTTTAAAGCTAATTTAATTTGCTCAAAAATCTTTAATTTGACAGGAGCAGAGAGTTTTAATAAACTATTGTTATACGGGGAAATATATATTTAGCTTAAATTGGAAATTATTCACTTGTCGGAGATAAAGATTTATCGAACTTTTTAGGAGGTGGCTTGATGAAAAAAGAAAAAATGAAAATTTTATTTGTAGCTTCAGAAGCAGATCCATTTATTAAGACTGGAGGTCTTGCTGATGTAGCAGGTTCTTTACCCCAAGCTTTAATTGAAGAGGGGCATGACGTAAGGCTGGTAATACCACAGTATAGACAGATTCCAGAAAAGTATCAAGAAAAGATGGAGTCAGTCTGTTATTTTAGAACCAAATTGGCCTGGAGAGACAGATATTTGGGAGTTAACTATTTAGAAGAGGATGGAGTACCTGTTTATTTTGTTGATAATAAGCATTATTTTGATAGAGATTCTCTCTATGAAAATCAAGATAAACATGAGCAGTACGCATTTTTCTCACAGGCTGTATTAGATATGCTGCCTGTAATTGGATTCCAACCTGATGTTATACATGCTAATGACTGGCAGACAGGACCCTTGCCTGTACTTTTTGCAGACCGTTATCGTCAGCAGGATTTTTATAAGGATATGAAAACTGTATTTACAATACATAATATCCGCTATCAGGGACAGTTTGGGCCTGAAGTTGCTGGTGATGTTTTAGCCTTAGGTCAAAACCACTGGGACAGCGGTAAAGTCCGTCATAATGGACTCACAAATTATATGAAATGTGGTATAATGTATGCAGATCATATTACAACTGTGAGTGAAAGTTATGCCCAGGAGATCCAGACCTCATACTTTGGCGAAGGTCTTGATTATGCTCTTAGATTGCGGGGAGATGATTTAAGTGGAATTGTAAATGGGATTAGTTATGATAAATTTAATCCTGCTGCAGATGAGAATATTCCGGTCCGCTATTCTAAGGGAGAAATCGATAAGAAGATAGCAAACAAAATTCATATCCAGCAAAAAATGGGACTTAAAGTTGATGCAGATATTCCTTTAATTGGCTTTATTTCTCGTCTGGTTGAGCAAAAAGGACTTGATTTAGTTAAAGCTGTTTTTGATGAGATTTTGGAAACAGGTGCTCAACTTTTAATTCTGGGTACAGGTTACAGAGAATATGAGGACTTCTTAAAAGCTAAAGAGTCGGAATATCAGGATAACCTCTCTGTTAATATAATGTATGACAGTAAACTTGCTAATCAAATTTATGCTGGTAGTGATATGTTCTTAATGCCTTCCCGTTATGAACCCTGTGGTTTAAGTCAGTTAATCAGTTTCCGTTATGGTACTATTCCAATTGTTAGAGAAACTGGTGGCTTAAATGATACTGTGATTTCCTATAAAGAAGAAACAGGAGAAGGAACTGGTTTTACATTTGCTGATTATAATGCTCATAATATGCTCTATACAATTCAAAGAGCGGTTTCTTTTTATGAGCAAAAAGGTGTCTGGAATAAATTAGTTTCTAGAGTTATGAATCTTGATTACAGCTGGCACAATTCAGCCCGCAAATACGAAGATCTTTATGCTGATTTAGTTGGTATAGAGGTGGAAAAAGAAACAGTAGAGACAAAAGAAGCTGAGACCCCCGTAGATATTAAAGTATATGAACCTCAAGTAACTGATATTGTTGAAACTAAGGCAAGTAAAGAAGCAGAAAAAGCTGAAGCTGAGCAAGAAGATAAGCTAATAAATATTAATACTGCTTCAGCAGCTGAACTTTCCCAATTAGATGGGATTGGTAATGCTTATGCAGAAAGAATAGTTGCCTATAGAGATGAAAATGGACCATTTTCAGCAGCAGGTGATTTAACAGCTGTTAAAGGAATAGGTAAGAAAAAATATCAAAATATAGCAGAGATGATTAAGGTTTAATCAAAATATATTATCATATGGCAAATAGAGACCGTCTTAAAGGGGCGGTCTTTTTTTATCTAAAATTATGTTTGCTAATAGTGCTAAAATTAAATATAATAGTAATGATAAAGAGAAAAAGATTTTTTGGAGGTTAAATAATGAATATTGCTTTGGTTTCAATAATATCAGAAATTCATGCTGAAGAGAGAATTAATAAAACTCTGGCTGATAAATATGAGTTTTTGCATAATAATTTTGAAATTACAGAAATTACTTTTGATAAGGTTAAAGACCATGACTTTTCAGATTATGATTTAATTATTAATTTTATTAAAACAGGGGGTTCTGAAGAAAATTTCGCCCAAATTTTTGAGCATTTACCCCGACCTATTTATCTATATGCTGTTGAAATTAATAATTCTCTTCCTGCTGCTTTAGAAATACTGAGTTTTATTAATAAACAAGGTGTAGAAGCAAAGATTCTGCATGGAGAAAATGAAGATCTGCTTGCTGAAATAAAAGAATTAATAGAATATAGGAAGATAAGGACTAAAATTTCAGAAGCCAGAATAGGGATAATAGGCCGTTCATCTGACTGGTTAATCGGCAGTCAGATTAATAGAGAAGCAGCTGCTCAGCACTGGGGCCCAAAATTTATCGATCTAGAAATGGAAGAATTTTATAGTTTACTAGAAAATGTCGAGGCAGAGGCAGCCCAAAAAACTGCTGAAAAATATTTTGAGCAGGCTGAAAAAATGCTGGAAAGTAATAAGAGAGATTTAATTGAGGCTGCTGAAATTTATCTGGCTCTTAAAAAATTGACCAAAGATCATAATTTAGATGCTTTAACAATAAGGTGTTTTGATCTGGTAGAAAAGCTTAAAAATACTGGTTGTCTTGCCTTAGCCCTTTTAAATGATGAAGGGATTACCGCAGGTTGTGAAGGAGATATCCCGGCAGTATTTACCATGTATTTGGCAGAAGAATTAACCGGTCAAACACCTTTTATGGCAAATCCGGTGCAAATAGATAGTAAAAAAGATCAGATATCTTTTGCCCACTGTACTGTACCTATTTCTATAAGTGAAAAGTTTATTTTGCGTTCTCACTTTGAAACAGGTCTTGGAGTTGGAATTCAGGGTATATTAGAAAAAGGAGCTGTTACAGTATTTAAGATTGGTGGTAGTGGTTTAGAAGAATATTTTGTTGCTGAAGGAGAAATTATCGAGAATATGAATTCTGAAAACGCCTGTAGAACTCAAATTAAAGTTGATTTGCCGCAGAGTTCAGCTTACTTTCTTTCTGATGCTATTGCAAATCATCATATAATTATTACCGGTCATCATGCAGCTGTGATAAATCAATTTTTAGCAAAGGAATAAATTTATAAGGAGTGTTATAATGACAAAATTATTGGAAGTAAAAGATCTACATTTGAAAATTGAAGATGCTGAAATACTAAATGGCTTAAATTTCAGCCTGGAAAAGGGAGAGGTTTTTGCCCTTATAGGTCCAAATGGCTGTGGTAAATCCACCCTAGCCTATACTTTAATGGGGATTAATAAATATTATCCTGATCAAGGTGAGCTGCTTTTAAATGGAGAAGAAATAAAAGATCTGCCGATTAATGAAAGAGCTAAAAAGGGAATAACCCTTGCCTGGCAGGAGCCAGCTCGTTATCAGGGGGTAACTGTAAGAGAGTTTTTATCACTTGGTTTAAAGGCAAAAAAGGAAGAAGTAACAGAAGAAAAACTGAGAGATGCTCTGCAAAAAGTTGCTATTAGACCTGAAACTTATCTGGACCGTTTTGTTGATAAAAGTTTGAGTGGTGGAGAAAGAAAAAGAATAGAGCTTGCTGCATTGATTTTAATGCACCCTGAATTAATCATTTTAGATGAGCCTGATTCCGGGGTAGATATAGTGGCTTTAAATAATATTGCTGATATGATAAATTATTTTAAAGAATCACAGAGTGGAATTTTGTTGATCACTCATTCTCAAGAAATGCTTAAATATGCTGATAGAGCTGCTCTATTATGTGATGGAGAAATTATTCGTCAGGGTAAACCTGAGGCTATAAGTGAATATTTTAAATCATTCTGTGGCCCTTGTACAAAGGCTGAAGAATGTGAAACGGAGGTGGCAAGTTAATGCAAGATTATGAAATGATGGTTGATGCCTATAAAGAGGCCGGTGGAAATGATATTTTTTCTGATAGTGAAGTAGCCCATTTAGTTATGGAAAGAGATCAGATCTTAGGTTCTAATCTGGTAGAAGGTTTAGAAGTTGATGCCAAAAAAGTTGCCGAAGATACTGTTGCTGTTAAAGTTAGAATTAAAGCAGGCTATAAAATAAAAAATCCTGTTCATATGTGTTTTGGAGTTCTTCCCAAAGAAGGTAGACAAAAAATCGATATGCAGGTTGAAGTAGAAAAAGATGCCCATGTTGAGGTTAGGGCAGATTGTGTATTTCCAAATGCAGTTAAAGTACAGCATATAATGGATGCTGCAATTAATGTTCAGGCTGGTGGCAGCTATATTTATAAGGAACATCATTTTCACGGTGATAATGGTGGGGTTGAAGTAATTGCTAAATCCAAAATTAATGTTGGGCCACATGGTCATCTGGTAACTAAATTTGATCTGCTCAAAGGAAGAGTTGGCAAAATAGATTTTGATTATACTGCTGATTTAGATGACTATGCTAAAGTAGATATGCTGGCTAGAATAAGTGGTGAACAAGATGATGAAATTAAAATTAGAGAAGCTGCCCATTTAAATGGCAGGGGTTCTCGGGGTGTGCTTGATTCGAAGATTGCCCTTAAAGATAAAGCAGAAGCAGAGATATATAATGAATTAACAGCTGATGCTCCAGAAGCGATGGGACATGTAGACTGTACCGAGATTATCAAAGATCATGCTATTGCAAGAGCTATTCCTATTGTTGATGTCCGTCATCCTGAGGCAAAAGTTACTCATGAAGCTGCTATCGGTAGTGTTGATAGTACTCAGCTGCAGACATTAATGGCCCGTGGTTTAGATGAAGAAGAAGCATCAGATGTAATCATCCAGGGTCTGCTGAACGATTAATAATTTTAGCAATTAGGAGGAAGAAGCTATGTTTAAGCAAAAGATAAAAAGCATTTCAATTCTAAGTCTGCTTTTTTTAGTGATTTTTCTACTGGCAGCTCTTAATCCTGCAGCAGCACTAGAGATTAATGTCAATGCTCCAAATGTACCTGCTGCTATTCCATTTTTATGGATGCAGGAAGAAGCTGAAATTCCTGAGTCTTTAGATATCAATTTGAATTTATCTTCAGACCACCAAAGAGGAATATCTTTAATTGCCCAAAATGAGATAGATTTTTTGATAACAGGTAGTAATGTAGGTGCTAATGCCTATAATAGAGGGATAGATTTAAAATTATTAAATATTAACACCTGGGCCATCGACTATTTACTGAGCTATGATTTTGAAGTAGAAAGATGGCAGGATCTAGAATCTAAATCACTGGCTTTACCACTTCAGGGAGGACCCCTGGACTTTTTGGCTCGTTATTTACTTGAAGCCAACAATGTTGATCCGGAGTCTGTTAATTTAGTATACAGATCTTTGCCAGGTGCTGCTCAGTATTTTATGGCAGGTAATTTAGATGCAATTCTCCTACCAGAGCCCTTGGTTACAGTAACAATGTTGAATGCAGAAAAAGCTGTGCTGTCAATGGATATTCAGGAAGAATGGGCTAAAGTTCATGGAGATCCCAGAATTCCTTTTGTAGGTCTTTTTGTAAGCAGTCAATTTGGAGAAGAAAATTCCCAGTTTACAAATATAGTTAATGCTTATTATAATCAGGGAGTTAACTGGGTAAATGAAAATCCAGCAGCTGCGGCAGAGCTTGCTGCCAAGCATTTTGAGATGCCTGTAGCTGTGCTTGAGCAGTCTTTAAGCAGGGTTGATTTAAATATCTATGCTGAAGCTGAAAGTAGAGAGCTTATAGACTTATATTTTTCTGAAATTTTAGAGATGTACCCAGAAATGATAGGTGGCAGGATGGTAGATGAAGAATTCTATTTTTAAACCCTTTTATCTAGTCTTAATAATTTTAATTCTGATCTGGGAGCAGGCAGCAGCTGGTTTAAACAGCCTGATCCTGCCCTCGGTCGGAGAGAGTTTAAGGGCCTTACATCAAATTGCTGTTAGTGGAGTATTATATTCTAGTTTTATGATTACCCTGAGAAGAACTTTAATCGCTTACAGTCTGGCCGTTATCACTGGGGTAGTACTGGCCCTTTTAATGCATAGATTTAAATATTTTAAAAGATCATTTAGGCCTTTGATTACCATGATTCAGGCCACTCCACCTGTTGTTTGGATTGCTTTAGCGGTAATCTGGTTTGGAGTAGCAGAAGATCTTACTCCAATTTTCTTGATCTTCATAGTTTCAATGCCCGTTATTTTTGTTAATCTTTTTCAGGGTATAGAAGATCTTAATACCGAATTGGTAGAAATGGCAGAAGCCTATTCTACACCAAGGTTGAGAATAATAAAAGAAATCTATTTTCCCGCTTTATTACCTGCCCTTGTTTCAGCTTTAAGTATAGCTTTTGCCTTTGCCTGGAAGTCTTCGGTATTTGCTGAGTTTATCGGTTCTTCGAGTGGGATTGGCTATCAATTGAGCAGGGCAAATAGTATGCTAGCAACTGACAGCTTATTTGCCTGGACAATAATTTTGCTGCTATTTATGATCTTTGTAGAATATTATCTCTTGGAAAAATTAAAGGCCAGGGTTAGCAGGTGGAAAAATGACTGAAAAAAAAGCGAAAATACTTGAGTTTGAAAATGCTAAAAAAAGTTATGATCAGCTAACAGTTTTAAAGAATTTAAATTTAAATGTTTATCAAGGTGAAATCACCTGTCTTTTAGGCCCTTCAGGAAGTGGGAAAACAACAGTTTTTAGAACTGCTGCCGGAATGGAAGAGCTTGATGAGGGTGAAATAATAAAAAAAGACTCACTGCGCTTAGCTTATGTATTTCAGGAGCCTAGACTTCTGCCCTGGAAGACTGCAGAAGAGAATTTGATTTTTGTCCAAAAAAATTACAATTTGGAAAAGGAATCTAAGCTGCGTGAGCTTTTGTTTAATCTTTCCGGTTTAAGTAATTTTAAAAATAGCTATCCGCACGAATTATCAGGAGGGATGAAACAGCGCCTGGAATTGATCAGAGCTTTTGCGGTTAAAGCTGATCTTGTTTTTTTAGATGAACCTTTAAAATCATTAGATATGAAAACAAAATATAATTTAAGAAAAATGATTACTTTGATTCAAAAAGAGAGTGGAATCAGCCTCTTTTTTATCACTCATGATCCTGAAGAGGCACTTTTGCTGGCAGATAGGATCTATATTTTAGCTGGAGAGGGTTCAGGGATTAAAAAGGAGATGCTGATCAAAAAAGATCGCTCACAGAGGAAAATAAGTGATCCAGAACTATATCAAAAACTAGAAGAAATAATGGCAATCTTTACTGACTTAGTTGCAGAATTTGAAGTCGATCAGAAAGATTTAAAAGAGTTATAGAAACTGTAGGGATGTGCAAAAATGGATGAGAAGAGAAAAGAATATTTATATGAGATTGTGAGTAGATATGGGCAAAACCCTATCTCTTATCATGTTTTAGAAAGTGATAAAAAACATTTTTTTGCTGAGAATGTAGATGGTGTTCTTGCTTATGCGGTTGTTGGTGATGTGGCAGTAATTTCTGGTGATATAATAGCGGCTGATGAGGATGCGGCAGAATTTTTGTCGGAATTTTTCGCTTTTTCTAAGCAGAAAGGCTATTCACTGCTTTTTTTAAATACAACAGAAAAATTTTTAGAATTATATAAAAGCTTTAATTTTGAAAGTGTCAAATATGGAGAAGAAGCTCTTTTTAAATTGGCAGAATATGATCTTAAAGGTGGAAAAGTGGCAAAGGTTAGAGCTGCAATTAATCATGCTAATAAAGCAGGAATTGAGGTCAGTGAATACAAGCCCAAAGAAAAAAGAGATTTTGAACTAGAAAATGAAATTTTAGAGCTATCTGAAAAATGGTTCAAGATGAAAAAGGGTGGAGAAATAAAATTTAGTCTGGGTGGAATTGGGCTTGAAGACCCATTTGAGAGAAGATATTTTATAGCAAATGATAAGGCTGGAAAATTACTGGCTTTTGTTGTTTTCACTCCATATGCTGACAAAAATGGCTATCTAGCTGAAGTTACCAGGCGGCTTCCAGATGCCCCACAAGGAGTAATAGAAAAAATAATTTATGAAGCTTTTATGATTTTTAAATCAGAAGGAGCAGAATGGGGAAGTTTAGGACTTGTTCCCCTAGTAAATGTGAGAGAAGAAGATATAAAAAAGAAATTAACAACCAGAATTTTTGAATATATCTATGAAAATATGAATTATTTTTACGGCTTTAAAAACCTTTATCATGCTAAAAAGAAATATGCTCCAACTGACTGGGAAGCAAGGTATCTAGTCTATTATCCCGGGAGATTTACTCCCCAGCATGCTTATGCTTTATTAAAGGTAAAAAAACCAAAGCTATTAAAAAATTATATATTAGAAATGCTTAAAAAAGGCATTGTAACTAAATAAAATACACAGAGGAGTTGAAAAAATGGCTGAAAAATATGAGATTGCAATTGTTGGAAGTGGACCTGGAGGATATGTAGCTGCTATTAGAGCTGGACAGATGGGAGCTAAGACCGCCTTAATAGAAAAAGAGGTTTTAGGAGGTACCTGTTTAAACTGGGGATGTATTCCCACTAAAGCCTTTGTCAGATCAGCAGAGCTTTTTGCAGATATCAAAGAAGCTCAAAACTTTGGGATCAAAGTAGAGGGAGCAGAAGTTGACTTTCCTGCTGTTGTTAAAAGAAAAGATAAAATAGTTAAAAGGCTGGTTGGAGGTATAGATCATTTACTTAAAAAAAATGGGGTTGAGAGAATAGAAGGTGAGGCTTCTTTTATCGATAAAAACTACTTAAAGGTTGTTGGCCAAAAAACCCTAGCTTTAGAGGCAGATAATATTATCATAGCAACAGGTTCTGTACCTTCAAAACTGCCGATACCTGGTGCCGATTTAGCCGGAATCTTAAGCAGCAGAGATGTACTTGATTTAAAAGAGCTGCCCGAATCGATGATCATTGTTGGGGGAGGAATCATCGGGATGGAGTTTGCCTTTATCTTTCAAAACTTTGGAGTTGATGTAACTGTAGTAGAATATTTAGATCAGCTTGTAACTGGAGTAGATGCAGATATTGCTAAGGAATTAAACCGTTCAGCTAGAAGAAGAAAGATAAGTGTTAAAACAGGAGCAGAGGTTAAAGAAATCAAAGAGACAGCTGCAGGTTATGAGGTAGTTTTTGAGCAAAAAGGCAAGGCAAAGAGTGTAGAGGGTGAGAAGGTTTTAATGGCAGTTGGACGCAGGCCTTATCATGAAGGTTTAAAAACTGCTAATGCAGGGCTAAAGATTTCAGAAAAAAGAGGAGCCATAGTTGTAAACAATAAGTTAGAGACTAATGTAGAAGGTATTTATGCAGTTGGTGATGTAACAGATAAGGTGCTTTTAGCACATGTGGCCTCTCATCAGGGAGTAATAGCAGTAGAGAATATTATGGGTCATGATAAAGAGATGAATTATGATGCAGTTCCAGGTGCGATTTTTACCTCACCTGAGATAGGAACAGTAGGTTTAACAGAAGCAGAAGCAGAAGAAAAGGGAATCGATTATAAAGTGGGGACCTTCCCCTTTGCAGCTAGTGGTAAGGTTATGGCGATGGGAGAAAGAGAAGGTATGGTTAAAATAATAGCAGAAACAGAGACAGAAAAGATAATTGGAGGAGCGATTATGGGTATAGAAGCAAGTGATCTAATCGCAGAATTAACTCTGGCAGTTAGGCTGGGACTAAAAGCTGAAGATTTAATAGAAACAATCCATGCCCATCCAACAACAGCAGAGGTTATTCATGAAGCGGCCTTAGATTTAAAAGCTGGAGCTATCCACTTTACAAGCTAAAAACGAAGCGTTAATTTTATCACAACAAATCAGCTCTAATCCCCGACTTAACAGGATTGATAACTAATATAGTTGTTAAGATTTATTTGACATTGGCTCAAAAAAAATATATAATATATATGATAATTGTTATCATTAAATAGAGTTTAAAAACTAGTTGAAATCAAAGAGAAGAAGAAAAAGAAAGGGTGGTCAATTTTATGAGTTATCATGAACCAGAAGACAAATTAACCCCAGAAGCTATTGATTATCATCGGATAATCAAGAGTGTAATTGAGGAACTAGAAGCTGTTGATTGGTATAATCAGAGAGCAGTAGCAACTGATGATCCTGATGTTGAGGCAATTGTGGCCCATAACCGTGATGAAGAAATTGAACATGCATGTATGGGATTAGAATGGCTGCGCCGTAACAGTGAGGTCTGGGATGAGATGCTTAGAACTTTCCTTTTCACAGATGCGAAGATAACAGAAATAGAAGAAGATGAGATGGCTGAAGGTGAAGAAGAAGCTAATCCTGCTTCTAATTCTAATGGTTCACTCGGCCTTGGTAGTATGAGAGGAGGAGAATAAATGGATATTTTAAAACGTTCAAAAGCACCATTTTCTGATGAAGCCTGGAGTTTTCTTGATGAAGAAGCAACTGATGTATTAAATCAGAAATTAAAAGCAAGATCTGAGGTAGATTTTATCGGACCTAAGGGTCTAGAATTATCTTCAATTAATACGGGTCGTTTTACAGATGCTGGTATTCAAGATGTTGAAGGTGTAAGCTATGCAACTAGAGATGTTCTACCTTTGGTGGAATTAAAAGTTCCTTTTGAAATGGAATTAAGTGAAATAGAAGCTTTAGCTAGAGGTGCAGAAGATGTTGATACAGATTCCTTAATGGAAGCAGCTTCTAAAATCGCTCAAGCAGAAAATAAAGCTATTTTTTATGGTCTAGAAGAGCTCAATATTAAAGGAATTATCGATTCTTCAGATTATGAAGAAGTTAGTGTATCAGGTGGAGAAAAAGAACTGATTTCTGGTCTGCTTAAAGCCTTATCTCTTTTTGAGGAAAATAGTGTTGGCGGACATAAGCGTCTGCTTTTAGGACCTGAACTTTATTCTCTACTTTATGAGCTAGATGATAAAGGCTATCCTCTTAAGCGAAAAGTACAGGAAATGGCTGAAGCTGGTGTAGTTCATGTGCCAGACTTAGCTAATAGAGGTCTCTTAATCACCGAACGTGGTGGAGATTTTGAATTAACAGTAGGCCAGGATATTTCACTTGGTTTTGGAGAAAGAAAAGGTGACAAAGTAGAATTATTCTTCCTGGAAACATTTACCTTTAGAGTAAATGGACCTGAGGCTGCAGTTGTACTAAAATAAAGCTACCCTGTAATATGAAATAAAATGATACCGTCTGCTTTAATGGAGGCGGTTTTTTCTTTATTTGAGAAAAAATCAGAAAATTCATAATTTAAAAAAATGGGATGATAGACAGGGGGATCTTAATGGCTTATCAACATATTTATGGTCCGGTTAATTCCAGGAGATTGGGTAAATCATTGGGCGTAGATTTATTAGGGGCTAAGATTTGTTCTTTTAACTGTGTATACTGTGAGAGGGGTAGAACCGATCAGCTTACGGTTGAGAGAAAAGAATATGTTCCAACTGAAGAGTTAACAGCAGAATTAAGCAGTTTTTTAGCTGACAGGCCAGAACTAAATTATATCAGTTTTTCCGGCTGCGGAGAGCCATTATTACATAAACAATTTGGCCAGATTTCTGCTTATCTACAGGAAAATTTTCCTCAATACAAACAGGCTCTACTGACAAATAGTTCTTTAATTACTGCAGAAATATTGACTGAGCTTAAGAATTTAGATTTGATTGTGCCTTCTTTAGATGCAGTTTCAGAAAGTACTTTTAAAAAAATTAACCGCCCCTATAAAAATATTAAAATTGAGCAGATTATTGAAAATTTAGCCAAAGCTAAACAAGAACTAGCTGCCGAGATGTGGTTGGAAATATTTTTGCTGCCCGGTATTAATGATCATCAAGAAGAACTAGAGCTTTTTAAAAAAGCTGTTAAGACAATTAAGCCTGATAAAATACAGTTAAACAGTCTGGCCAGACCGGGAGCAGAAAAATGGCTGGAAAAGATGAGTAGAAGTAGGCTAGAAGAGATTGCTGACTTTTTGGGAGCAAAGGTAGAAATTGTGGCAGACTATTAAATTTTTAAGGGGGTGACTATAGGGTCGCTGGAGTTTAAACTTTGCTAATTGCAAATTGACAATAATATTAAAGGGGAGGAAAAGAAATTGGCTAAAAGAGCGTTTCCATATATACCAAATTCAGTTGAGGAAATTAAAGCAGAACTTTTAGAAGACATCGGCATTTCAGATGTAGAAGACATTTTCAAAGAAATTCCTGATCATCTCAGATTTGATGGTAAATTAAATATCCCTGAGCCTAAATTATCAGAATATGAGCTTAAAAAACATGTTGAAAGAATATTAAGTAAAAACAAAAGTGCTCAAGATAATTTGAATTTTAAAGGGGGAGGAGTCTGGCAGCATTATGTTCCTTCTGTTTGTAGAACTATAGCTGGTCGAGATGAATTTTTAACTGCTTATGTGGGTGATGCTTATGCAGACCACGGCAAATTTCAGGCCTTATTTGAAACTGCCAGTATGATCGGTGAATTAGTTGAGATGGATGCTGTAAATACTCCTACCTATGACTGGTCTAATGCAATTGTGAGAAGTATCAGAATGGCTGCCCGGATTAATGGTCGCAAAGAGGTCTTAATACCTGCTTCAATGAGTCCCAGCCGCAAAAAAGTGGTTTTAAATTACTGTAAGCCTGATATTAAGGTAACAGAAATAGATTTTGATCAAGAAACTGCTTTAATCGAGCTGGATGATTTAAAGGCAAAATTATCTGAAAAAGTAAGTTCGGTTTATATTGAAAATCCTAATTATCTTGGTTATTTAGAACTTGAGGCAGAAAAGATCGGAGAGCTTGCTCATCAGTATGGAGCAGAGTTTATTGTGGGAGTAGACCCCAGCTCACTTGGTGTATTAGAAGCACCTGCAAACTATGGGGCAGACATAGTTTGTGGAGAACTACAACCATTTGGTTTAAATATGAAGTGGGGAGGAGCCCTATCAGGCTTTATAGCTTCTCCAGATGAGGAAAAATATGTTGGAGAATATCCATCCCTACTCTTTGGTATTACACCTACTGTTGAAGAAGGCGAATATGGCTTTGGTCATGTGGCCTTTGAAAGGACTTCTTATGCTCAGCGTGAAAAAGGTAAAGACTTTATTGGAACAAGTACTGCTCTTTATGGGATAATTGCAGGGGTTTATTTAGCTCTTATCGGACCAAAAGGTTTAATTGAACTTGGGGAAGGAATTATGCAGCGCTGTGAATATGCTAAAGAAAAATTTGCCGAGCTAGAAGGTGTTTCAATCCCCATCCAAACTCCTTCATTTAAAGAATTTGTGGTTGATTTTTCCGGCTGCAGTAAAAGTGTTAAAGAAATAAATCAGCTGCTTGAAGAAGAAAATATTTTTGGGGGAATTGAGCTTGGAGAAAAAATGGAAGAGTATCAAAATTGTGCCCTCTTTTGCTTTACAGAAGTACACGACAGATATGATATTAACAAGCTGATCAATAGTATAGAAATGATTATCGAAAAATATTAAGTCAATGAAGGAGGAAGAAAAGTGGGAAAAACAATTTTTAGAGAAAACTTTCATCAGGCAGATTGGGATGAACCGATAATCTATGAGATGTCTACTCCTGGTGTCAGGGGAATTCTTGTCCCTGAACCAGATCAAAAAATAAAGGATAGGGCTGGAGATGTACTAGCCAAAATACCAGCCAGTTTGAGAAGAAAAGAAGAGCCAAATTTACCTGAGGTTTCACAAAAACATGTTTTAATGCACTGGACCCATTTAGCTCAGGAAACAATGGGCTCTAATCTAACAAATGATATTAGTGAAGGAACCTGTACTATGAAATATAATCCAAGGATTAATGAAGAACTGGTAGAAAACACTGATTTTTCACTGCTGCATCCAGAGCAGAGTGAAGAAACTGTACAGGGTATTTTAGAAATATATTCAGAATTCGAAAATATAGTTAAAGAAGTTTCGGGTCTTGATAAAGCCACCTTACAACCTGGGGGTGGAAACCATGCTGTTTATACAGCTGCCTCTATTGTAAGAAAATATTGGGAAGAAAAAGGTGAGCTTGAGCAGAGAGATGAGATTATTACAACAATTTTCTCTCATCCCTGTGATGCAGCTACCCCAAAAACAGCTGGCTTTAAGGTAATAACTCTGCAGCCAGATGAACAGGGGTTACCAGATATCGAAGCTCTAAAAGAAGCTGTTTCCGAAAGAACTGCTGCAATATTTATGACTAACCCTGAAGATATTGGTCTCTATAATCCAAAGGTAGATAAATTTGTAGAAATAGTCCATGAAGTTGGTGGCCTCTGTTTTTATGATCAGGCAAATGCCAATGCATTTTTAGGTGTTGCCAGAGCTAAAGAGGCTGGATTTGATATGTGTCACTTTAATGTCCATAAAACATTTGGAACCCCCCATGGAGGTTCAGGCCCTGGTAATGGAGCCTTTTGCTGTAAGCAAAAACTGGCTAAATATCTACCTGTTCCAACTGTTGAGCATGATGGTGATAAATATTATCCTGATTATGATCGTCCCCACAGTATTGGTAAGGTTAGAGATTTTTATGGTACTGCAGGTGTAATAGTCAGAGCCTATGCCTGGGTAATGGCGATGGGAGAAGAAGGTTTAAGAGAAACAGCAGACATATCAGTAATAAACAACAATTATCTTTATAGAAATCTGGTTGAAGAAGTTAAAGGTTTATCCTACTGTTATCCTGATAATGGTTTAATCCGTCAGGAACAGGTAAGATATACCTGGAAAGAACTGACAGATGATACAGGAGTTGATACACTTGCTATTGAGAGAAGAATAGCAGACTATGGTATTCAGCATTATTGGACAAGTCATGAACCATGGTTAATTCCAGAACCAATGACACTTGAACCATGTGAGAGTTATTCTAAAGATGATCTTGATGAATATATTAAAGTTTTAAAAAGAATTGCTGAAGAAGCATATCAAGATCCAGAAATGGTTAAAAATGCTCCGCATAAAGCAGCATCCAGGAAAAGAAAAGATGATAATATGCTTGATGATCCAGAAAGATGGGCTTTAACCTGGAGAGCATATCAGAAGAAAAAAGATAAAATTCATGCTGATTAATCATAATAAAGAATGGATGGTGTAATATATGAAAAAAGTGGGGTTTATAGTAAATCCTATTGCCGGAATGGGCGGCAAAGTCGCCCTTAAAGGAACAGATGGAGAAAATATTGTAGAAAAAGCTAAAGAACTTGGAGCTGAACAGGAATCACCCCAAAAAGCAGAAATGGCTTTAGAAAGTCTTAAAACAGAATTAAAAGAAGCTGATCAAATAAAGCTGATAACCTTCCCCCATTTAATGGGGGAGGAGCTGCTTAAAAAATCGGGACTCAACTATCAAGTAATTGGCTCTATAGAAAAAAACAATACCACTGCAGAAGATACCAAAAGGGCGGCCAGATTGATGAAAGAAGAACACAAGGTAGATCTGCTGCTTTTTGCAGGGGGAGATGGTACTGCAAGAGATGTCTATGATGCTTTAGAATTGGAAGTACCTGCCCTTGGTATTCCTGCAGGAGTAAAAATTCATTCTGCAGTTTATGCTACAACTCCCCAAAATGCAGGTATTATTGCAGCTCGCTTTATAAAGGGGCAGATTTCTGCTACTGAAGAAGCAGAGGTTATGGATATTGATGAAAAAGAATTTAGAAAAGGTAGGGTAACTGCTAAACTCTACGGATATTTAAAGGTTCCTGTAGAAAGAAGACTAAGACAGAACTTAAAATCAGGTAGTGCAGATAGTGAAGAAAGAGCAGCAGAAGCAATTGCAGCTGGTATAATAGAAGTAATGGAAAAAGACTGTCTTTATTTAGTTGGCCCTGGTACTACAACCAGACCTATTATGCAGAAACTCAATTTAGATTATTCACTTTTAGGAGTTGATGCAGTTGCAAATAAGGAATTAATAGGACTTGATCTTAGAGAAGCAGATATTTTGCAGCTATTAAAAAAATACTCAAAAGCTAAGATAATTGTAACTGCAATTGGGGGCCAGGGATATATCTTTGGTAGAGGTAATCAGCAGTTCAGTGAAAAAGTATTAAACAAAGTTGGTAAAAAAAATATCATTGTTGCTGCAACAAGAAATAAGTTGAGTGCTTTAAATGGACCACTGCTGATAGATACTCCTGATCCCAGCTTAAATAAAGAGTTGGCTGGTTATTATAAGGTTGTGATCGGTCATCAGGACTTTATGATGCAAAAAGCTGAATAAGCTGCTTAGCCCCTTGCAAGGGGCTTTCTCTTTTTAAAGACTGTTATATAAAACACATGTTTGTGTATCTGCTTAATTTGTGATAAAATATTATATACATGAAGTAGTTTATTGACATTTAATTTTTCAAAGATAATTGATTTTTAGCCCAATAATTATTATGAGAAAGAAGGAAGAAGAATGGAAATCAAAGAAAAACTAGATATTTTAAGTGATGCAGCTAAATATGATGTTTCCTGTTCTTCAAGTGGAAGTAGTAACCGGGGAGGTAAAAATAGTCTCGGCAATACTAAAGCTTCAGGTATCTGTCACAGCTGGTCTGATGATGGGCGCTGTATTTCTCTGCTCAAAATATTATTTAGTAATTACTGTATATATGACTGCCAGTACTGTGCTAATAGAGCCAGTGTTGATAGAAAAAGGGCTAGCTTTACTCCCAGGGAAGTAGCTGAATTAACAGTTGATTTTTATAAGCGGAACTATATTGAGGGGCTTTTTTTAAGTTCAGCTGTGACAAAAAGTCCTGATTGGACAATGGAACAGTTATTAGAAACTGCCAGTCTTTTAAGGAATAAATATAATTATCAGGGTTATCTTCATTTAAAAGCTATCCCCGGAGCCGATTTCAAACTAATTTATCAGGCAGGTTTGTTGGCAGATAGGATGAGTGTAAATATTGAATTACCAAGTGAAAAAAGTTTAAAAAAATTAGCACCTCAAAAAGAAAAAGCTGCAATTTTAAAGCCGATGCAGAGTATTGGCACAGAAATAGAAAATAATCTTATTGAGAGAAAAAAATACAAAAAGCAAAAAGAAAAATTTGTGCCAGCAGGCCACTCAACCCAGCTTATTGTTGGAGCAAGCCCTGAATCAGATCGGAGTATAATTAATTTAGCCGCAGGTTTATATAATAACTTCAACTTAAAAAGAGTCTATTATTCTGCTTATCTACCGGTTTCAGATTCTTCTTTACTGCCTGCTTTAAACAGCAGTCCACCTCTTAAAAGAGAGCACAGACTTTATCAGGCAGACTGGCTGCTTAGATTTTATGGTTTTCAAGCTGATGAACTGCTTAGTCAAGAGAGAGAAAATCTTGATTTAAAAGTTGATCCTAAAGCTGATTGGGCTCTTAATAATTTAGACAAATTTCCGGTAGAGGTAAATACTGCAGATTATCAAATGCTGTTAAGAGTACCTGGAATTGGCCCCCGTTCAGCAGCAAAAATAGTTAAAGCCAGAAAAGAGAAGAAATTAAATCATTATAATCTGAAAAAAATGAGAATAGTATTAAAAAGAGCCAATTATTTTATTACCTGTGCTGGCAAATATGCGGCAGCTGTTCCTTTTGATTCAGAAATTATTTATCAGCGTTTAGTTGAAAAAGAAGCTAAACAGCTTTCATTATTTTCTCAAAAGCAAAATAAATAGTTTTAAAATACTTTTGTTAAATTATTTACCCACTTTTATTGAAAAATATTATATAATGTTATTTAGAAGCTCAAATTAAAAATTAAAGTTAAAATAATGGAGTAATACTTATGAAAAAAGAAGTTTTTGTTTATGATGGCAGTTATCAGGGCTTATTAACAGCTCTATATACTGCTTTTAAAAGAAAAATAATTCCTGTTAAAATTATTAAAGCAGCTGATTTTAGAGAAGATCTTTTTTATAAGAAGACAATCATTGAAAGTTCTGAAGCAAAAGCTGATTTAATTACTAAAAAAATCAGGGAAAATATTTCTGCAAACTCTTTAAAAAATGTCTTTGCTGCTTATTTATCTGAATTAGAAGCAATTGAAGACCATATTTTTCGTTATCTATTTTTGGGTTTTAAAGAAGGTGAAAAAATAGACGAATTTTTAAGTACTACTGCTGTTATCAAGGTTCAAGAAGCTGCCAAAAAAGTTAGGAGAGAAAGTCATAGATTTAAAGGGCTGCTTCGTTTTCAAAAAACTCAGGGAAATAAATATTATGGGGCAATAGAACCAGATCACGATATTTTAATTTTACTGCTTCCCCATTTTAAGGCAAGATTTTCTATTCAAGATTGGCTTATCCATGATAAAAAAAGAGAAAAGGCTGTAATTTATTCAGCTGCAGCTAAAGAATGGCTGTTAATTGAGCTTGAGGCTGAATTTGAACCCCAATTTGCAGCAGATGAAGCTGAGGTTCAGGATTTATGGCAGTCTTTTTTTGCAGCTTTAAGTATTGAAAACCGCTATAATCCAAAGCTTCAGAGTCAGTTTATGCCTAAAAAATACTGGGAATATTTGATTGAAGAGCCGGGCAGCAGCAGAAAGAGGAAGAAATAAAATACTATAAATTAGGATGATTTTAGAATGAAAAAGAAAATTATGGCTGTCTTTGGCACCAGGCCTGAGGCTATAAAGATGGCCCCTTTATTAAAAAAACTAGAAAATAAAAAAAACTATCACTTAGTAATAACTGTAACAGCTCAACACAGAGAAATGCTGGATCAGGTGTTAAATCTTTTTGCTTTAGAGGCTGATTATGATTTAGATATTATGCAGCCAAAACAGACTTTAAGTGAAGTTACAGCAAGAATACTTAATAATCTGGCTGCTGTATTAGAAAAAGAAAAACCGGAGCTATTATTAGTCCATGGTGATACTTCAACAACCTTTGTCAGTGCTTTAGCCTCTTTTTATCAGCAGATCAACATAGCTCATATTGAGGCTGGACTTAGAACCCATGTCAAATATTCGCCTTTTCCCGAAGAAATTAATCGTCAGTTGACAGGAGTACTAGCAGACCTTCATTTTGCCCCAACCAAAAGGGCAGCTCAAAATTTAATTAAGGAAAATATCGAGCAAGAAAAAATTTACATAAGCGGAAATACAGTTATTGATGCCCTTTTATCTGTGGTAGATGATAACTATAACTTTCAGAATCCTGTTTTAAAAGAGATTGATTTTACCAAAAAAGATGTGCTTTTACTTACCGCCCACCGTCGAGAAAATCTAGGTGAACCAATGGAAAACATTTTTAGGGCTGTGAGAGATCTTACAGCAGAGCTGCCTAATTTAGAGGTAGTATTTCCTGTTCATTTAAATCCTTTGATTAGAGAGCTGAGTAAAAAAATGCTGGCAGATAATTCGCGCATCCATTTGATTGAGCCACTTGATTATTTACCTTTTGTAAACTTAATGGCTCGTTCTAAAATAGTTTTAACAGATTCTGGTGGTATTCAGGAAGAAGCACCTTCTTTGGCCAAGCCTGTTTTAGTTTTAAGAGATACTACCGAAAGACCAGAAGCACTTGAGGCCGGAACGGTGCTTAAGGTAGGCACAGATTATCAAGCAATTTATCAGCAAAGCCTTAAATTATTAAAAGATGAGGCTGAATATCAAAAAAGAGCTGCTGCTCTTAATCCTTATGGTGATGGAAAAGCTGCCCAAAGGATAGTTAATGCCTTAGATCACTATTTTGGCTTCAGCCAAAATAGACCTGCAGATTTTCAGGCTTAATTAATATTTTTCCGCTTAAATTTTCATAAAATCAAAAAAATGGATTTAATAGGAAGGATTTAGCCAAGGCTTATTGAATAAATTATATTAGCAAGAATAATTATCAAGAAAATCATTAATTAGAAGTTGAGAAGAGGAGGTAATAAGATTGGATTTTAATATTGTAATTGCTGGAGAAGCAGGACAGGGTTTAAAAACCGTGGAATCACTTTTAACAAAAACTTTTTCCAGACACGGATATTACTTATTCAGCACCAAAGATTATATGTCCAGAATCAGAGGTGGCCATAACTTTATGCAGGTTAGAATAAGTGATGAAAAGGTTGAAGGTCCAACAGAAGAAATAGATTTACTGCTTGCTTTAAATGAAGAAAGTGTTGAGATTCATCAAAATGAAATGAGTGAGCGAGGAGTTATTATTACTTCACTTGAATCTGATTCAGATCAGGTGATAACTATTGATGCTAAATCAATCGCTAAAGAGGTTAATCCCAGAGCAGTGAACACAGTTTTTGTAGGAGCTGCTTTTAAAATAATGGGACTACCTACTCAAGAAGCAAAAAAAGCTCTCAAAGAGCATTTTGCTAAAAAAGAATCTGTAATTGAAGATAATCTCACCTTATTAGATAAGGGATATGAAGCTGTAAAAGAGGTTTTTGAACTTGAAGACTTGGGTGCCAAAGAGGGAAGAATGATTATTGATGGTAATAGTGCAGTTGGTCTTGGGGCAGCATTAGCTGGCTTAAGTTTTTATGCTGCTTATCCGATGTCACCTTCTACAGGTATCTTAACCTATCTGGCTGGAAAACAGGAAGAGCTGGGTATAGTCGTAGAACAGGCAGAAGATGAGATTGCTGCGATTAATATGGCCATTGGTGGCACATATAGTGGTATGCGTTCAATGACAGGTACCTCAGGTGGAGGTTTAGCTTTAATGGCTGAAGGAGTAGGACTGGCTGGAATCACAGAGACACCAATTGTAATTGCAGATGTACAAAGACCAGGCCCTGCTACAGGTCTGCCGACAAGAACAGGTCAGGGTGATCTCCTTTTTGCAGTTAATATTGCTCAAGATGAGTTTCCTTTAATGGTTATTGCTCCTAAAGATCAGGAAGATGCAGTTTATCAGACTTTTAGAGCTTTTAATCTGGCTGATAAATATCAGATCCCGGTAATTATCTTATCTGATCAATTTCTTGGTGACTCCTCTAAAACTATCAGTGAGATAGATATAAGTGGTTTAGAAATTAATAGACATCTGATGGATGCAGTTGAAGTTGAAGGAGAATATAAGCGCTATAAATATACTGAAGATGGAATATCTCCTAGAGCCTATCCAGGTCAGTTAAAAGATCAGGTAGTTTTACTTGACAGTGATGAGCATGATGAATTTGCCCATATAGTTGAAGATGGAGAAACAAGAAATAAAATGGTAGAAAAAAGAGCCAGAAAAATGGAAAAATTAAAAGAAGAAGATTTACTTGAGGCAGAATATTCTGGACCTGAAGACCCAGATTATATTATTGTTAACTGGGGATCTACAGCTGGCCCAAGTAATGAGGCAAGAAAAATACTTGCTGATGAATTCAAAATAGGGCAGCTGATATTTAATGATGTCTGGCCACTACCTGAAAAAATGCTCAAAGAAAAAGTTGAAGCTGGAGCTGAGTTGGTTTTTGTTGAAAATAACAGTACAGCTCAATTTGCCAAATTAATTAGATCAGAAACCGGAATCAAAGCTGATTATAATATTTTAAAATATGATGGTAGACCTTTTTCCGGCCTAGAATTAGCAAGAAGATTTAAAGAAGAGGTGAGCAAATAATGACTGAATTAAAAACTTATGAAGCAGATAGAGAAACTGCCTGGTGTCCGGGCTGTGGTAACTTTCCTCTCAGAACCGCTTTAGCAGAAGCTTTAAGTGAAATGGACTTAAAACCAGAAGAAGTTACTATGTATACTGGTATCGGCCAGGCTGCAAAAATGCCTCACTATATAAAGGTGAATGGTTTTAATGGATTACACGGACGTTCTTTACCACCTGCAGTTGCCATGAAGGTTGCTAATCCAGAAATGACAGTAATAGTTGAATCTGGTGATGGCTGTAGTTATGGTGAAGGTGGTAATCACATCCTCCATAATATTAGGCGTAATCTTGATATCGTTCACCTCGTTCATGATAATCAAATTTATGGACTTACCAAAGGACAGGCTTCTCCAACCAGTGGTCCAGAAATCAAAACAGGGGTTCAGACCCATGGTGTTAATGCAGAACCTTTTAATCCAGTTCGTTTTGCCGTTGGGATGAAGGCTAGTTTTGTGGCCCGGAGTACTGTTGGTGATCGAGATCATCTTAAAAAAATGATCAAGGCAGCTAAGGCTCATAAGGGTTATGCTTTAATAGATATTTTCCAACCCTGTGTATCTTTTAATAAGATAAATACCTATCAGTGGTATAATAAACATGTCTATAAATTAGAAGACCATGATCCCAGTGATTATGAAGCTGCTGTTAAAGTTGCAGATGAATTTGGAGAAAAAATTCCGATCGGAATAATTTATCAGGCAGGAAAACCAAGCTTTAGAGATAGAATTCCTTATCTTAAAGATAAAGCTCTGGTTGATAGAAGGCCTAAGGTTGAGGAATTAGAATTCTTAATTGAGGAATTTAAATAAAATTAGGTTTAAAATCTTAAGTTTTAACTTAGCTGCTCAAAATCAAAGGAGGCCAAAAAATGGATATTTATGAATTTGCGATTAATTTTGAACAGGAAAATAGGGCTTTTTACGAGGAATTTGCGGAAAAGTGCAGTCATACTTCCTTAAAAAGTGTTTTTCTCAATCTAGCTGATGAAGAACGCAAACATGAAAATATTATTAGACAAATGCGTGATAACAAAGAACTTGATGCAGTAGAATCAGATATTTTACCAAAGGCTAAAGAGGCATTTGAAGCAATTTCTAAAGATTTACCCGAAAATGAAATATTTGATACTGAACAGGTAGATGTATATAAAAAGGCAATTGCGATTGAAGAAAAAAGTATTGAGTTTTATAGTGAGCAGGCAGAAAAAGCTGAGGACCCTGCTATAAAAGAAGCTTTTCAACGTCTGGCAGAAGAAGAAAAGAAACATGAAAAAATAATGAGCAATATAACTGAAATGGTAAATCGTCCTAATACCTGGTTGGAAGATGCAGAATGGTATCATCTGGATGAATATTAATGATAAATTAATTTAACTATGTTATAATAAAATAAAGCAAGGCAACTAAAACACCTATGTCTGAAAATCTTTAAGTATTTATTTTCTGGATATAGGTGTTTTGTGATATATATCATAGAAGTAGAAATTTAAAAGGATATAATTATACTTGAGTTAAATACTTATATTTATTTTTAACTATAATGCTGTTAAATAAAAAAGATATAACTTTAACAGCTGTATTTATCAAAAGAGGAGGAATAATTATGTCCATGTTTTGTTATCAGTGTCAGGAGACAGCTAAAAATGAAGCTTGTACAGTTCGTGGTGTCTGTGGCAAAGATGAAGATGTAGCTAATCTACAGGACTTATTAATTTTTGTTTTAAAAGGTGTTTCAGTTTATGCAGAAAAGGCTAAAGAAGAAGGTGTTGATCTTTCAGCAAAAACAGCACCATTTATCATGGAAGGCTTATTTGCAACAGTTACCAATGCTAACTTTGATCCCAAGAGATTTGAAGATTTAATTGTTGAGGCTTTTTCATTAAGAGATGAGGTAAAAGCTGAATTTGAAAAAGCTTATCGGGAAAATCATGGTGAAGAATTTGCTGGTGAATTACCTGAACATGCTGTCTGGACAGCTGAAGAAGTAGATGAATATTACACTAAAGGTGAAGGTGTAGGAGTTTTAGAAACAGAAAATGTTGATGTCAGATCCTTAAGAGAGCTTGCTACTTATGGTTTAAAAGGTATTGCAGCTTATGGAGATCATGCTAGAGTATTAGGAAAACATAAAGAAGAAATAGATAGATTTACCCAAAAAGTACTTGCAGCAACTACAGATGATAGTTTAAGTGTTGATGATCTGGTAGCTCTGGTTATGGAAACAGGTGAAATGGCTGTAGAAACTATGGCTTTACTTGATGAAGCAAACACTTCTACCTATGGACATCCTGAGCCAACAGAGGTTAACATCGGGGTAAATGATAATCCTGGTATCTTAATCAGTGGTCATGATCTTAAAGATATGGAAGAATTATTAGAACAGACAGAAGGTACTGGAGTAGATGTTTATACCCACAGTGAAATGCTGCCAGCTAACTCTTATCCAGCTTTCAAAAAATATGATCATTTTGTAGGTAACTATGGTAATTCCTGGTGGAAACAGGATAAAGAGTTTGAACAGTTTAATGGTCCGATTTTGATGACTACTAACTGTATAACTCCAGTTAAAGATTCTTATCAAGATAGGATCTTCACAACTGGGATGGCCGGTTATCCTGGTGTAACTCATATTCCCGATCGCGAAGAAGGTGGAAGTAAAGACTTTTCTGAGATTATTGAATTAGCTAAGACTTGTGATTCCCCAGTTCAGCTTGAAGAAGGAACAATCCCAGGTGGTTATGCTCGTAATACTGTAATGAGTGTTGCCGATAAAGTTATTGAAGCTGTTGAAAATGGAGATATCAGCCGCTTTGTAGTAATGGGTGGTTGTGATGGCCGCTTTAAATCAAGAGATTACTTTACAGATGTAGCTCAAGAACTACCTGAAGATGCTGTGATCTTAACAGCTGGTTGTGCAAAATACCGCTATAACAAATTAGATTTAGGAGATATTGGTGGAATTCCTAGAGTGCTTGATGCAGGACAGTGTAATGACTCTTATTCCTTAGCCTATATTGCCTTAGAGCTTAAAGAAGCTCTAGACCTTGATGATATTAATGAGCTTCCAATTTCTTATGATATTGCCTGGTATGAGCAAAAAGCTGTAGCAGTATTACTTGCTCTGCTTTCACTAGGGGTTAAGGGAATTCGCTTAGGACCCACTCTACCAGCTTTTGTTTCAGAAAATGTTTTAAATGTACTGGTTGATAAGTTTGATATCAAAGCTACTGCTGATGCAGAATCTGATGTTGCTGCTATGATGGCAGGCCAGTAATCTAAAAATAGATTTTGACAGTTAATTATATACTCTAGACTAAAAGAGACCTGCCATTTTGGCAGGTCTCTCTCATATTTTAAAAGTTTTTTAGATTTCTTCATTATTTTGTAGTGCTAAAAGGGCCGGTTCATTTAGTTTATTTTTATTTTGAGCTAAAAACTCTTGATAATCACTATCTGCTTTTCCTAGAGTTTTATAGGCCTGAAGTAGATAATATTTTAACCAGCTGTCATCACTTTCTGCAAAGATTTGGCGGAGGAGCTGAGAAAAATCAGCTGCTTTATTAGCAAAAGCTCTCAGAATTTCTAGAATAAAATAAAGGCTGTGCTCATTAGTAATTATTCTAGATCTCTTTTTCAAAATATTTTTTAGTGGAATTAATAAGAATTCATCTTGATAGGAGCTTATTATTTGAGCTGTAAGTTCCTGCTTTTTATAATCTTTTTTAAGCAAATAATAGATTAGATCAGCTCTAAGGGCTGCTCTTTCAGAGTAATTCCTTTCAGTCTTCTTTAACTCCTCGCCGATAAAATAAGCTTTTAATTTATTTTTTTGCAAATATTTAAGGATTTCTAAAAGAGCTACTTTATTTAATCTGGCTAAAATTTTAAGCTTTATTTTGATCTTTTTGGGTTTAATACTTTTATCTAAGCTATTAAATATATATTTTTTAGAACTGGGAGCTGAATTATTCAGCACAGAAACAATTCGCATAATGATTTCTTCCTGCTCTTTTTCGCCTAAATAATAACTAAAAAAGAGGAGCAGCTTAATATTTTGAGTATTATTAAAATAATATGAAAGAATAACTTTAAATAATTGAGCTAATATAATTAAGCTTAAAATAATTAAGATTATGCTATTAAAGCCCATTCTTCTGTAGAGAATAATTAAATAAGGTTGGGCTAAGCTTAAAAGCACTGCTAAAGCTGCTAAGATAAATAGTGAGACAAAAGAAAATCGTTTCCAGAGCATAATTAAAGTAAGTAGAGCAAAAAGAATCAGAGCTGTATAGGTGATTATTGTTAAATAAAAATATAAGGGGCTTCCCTTTCTTAATGCTCGCCCTGAATTTAGGGCTCCTGCTCCCAATTTATTATTTTCATAAAGCTGATCTTCAATAGGAGAGGCGGTTGCCTTAACAATTTCTAAGGCTTGAGCTGGATTGAGTTCTTCATTATAGGCCAGCATTTTTGAGATTAGAGCTGTAAGCTGGGGTGCTGCAAAAGAACTTCCCCTGCTGATTATACTGCGGCTGAAGTTAAATGAAGGTAAATAAAGATATTGATTAATTGCTAAAAGACCAGGGGCAGCAATATCTATATAATCTCCATAATTAGAGGCTGCCATCTTCCTATTATTTTCCAAAGCTGCTACAGCTGCAGTTTCTTCAAAACCGGCTGGATATATTTTTATTTCACTATTATTATTGCCGGCAGCAGCAATAATCAGCAGTTTGGGGTTTCTTAGTTCTCTAATTATTTCTGCCTGAAAATCTTTTTCCGAAAAGCCAAGACTGATATTTACCAATATATTTTGCTCAGGATTATTTTCAGAGTAAGTTTTAATTTCTTTTAAAGCTGCTAAATATTTATCTTGATCAATATCCCCAAAAATATTTTCTACATTAAGGGCTTTTATTTCAACCCCACTTCTACTGCGGATAATCGAAGCTGTTTTACTACCATGTGAACTATCAGCCCTTATTTTGGCAAGAGGGCTTTGCAGATAGGCTTGATCTATTTGAGAATCAATTATAAAAATTACTGTATCAGCATTTTGAGTGATTTCTTCAGAAATATGAAAAGCAGTTAAAAATATTAATAAAGCTGCTAAAGTAAAAAGCAAATATTTCTTCACTATAAGCCCCCTTCCTAAAAAGTCTTAGTCTTAATTAAATAATATTATATCATAGTTAGGGGAAGTAAATGAAATTGCTGATAATTTAGTATGTGAATTCTTGCACGTTTAGCTAGAGAATGATATAATTAATTAAATTATTGTTTTATATTTGCAAGAAATTAGAGAAATTTAAGCATTAAAAATAGATTAAAATAAAGGATGATTATATGCAGGATACACCAAAAGGTAATAGACCCCATATTGCAGTTTTCGGGAGAAGAAATGCAGGTAAATCTACTTTGATCAACAGCCTTTGCAATCAAGAGCTGGCCCTTGTTTCTAAAATACCTGGTACAACTACAGATCCGGTTTATAAAGCAATGGAATTATTACCATTAGGACCTGTAATGATGATCGATACAGCTGGTATAGATGATAGTGGAGACTTAGGAGAAATGCGGGTTAAAAAAACTTATGAAGTAATTAGAAAAACAGATCTGGCAGTACTGGTAATAGATAATCAGTCTGAATTTGGGCAGTATGAAAAAAAACTGCTGGATAATTTTAATAAAACAAATACTCCGGTGGTTGCTGTAATCAACAAAATTGATCTAGCTCCTAATAAAACTGAAGTAGTTGCTAAACTAAAAGAAGAATATGATCTGCAGCCGCTTTTGCTTAGTGCAGAAAGTGGGCAGGGTATAGAAGAATTAAGAGATAAAATTGCAGCAGAGATGCCTCAGGATACTGAAGAGGCTTTTATAGTGGGAGATATTGTTAATCCTGGTCAAACTGTGGTTTTAGTAACTCCTATTGATACTGCTGCTCCAAAGGGAAGATTGATCTTACCCCAGGTCCAGACAATTAGAGATATACTTGATCATGATGGAATTTCAATTATCTGTAAAGAAACAGAACTTAAAGCTTCACTTGCTGCTCTAAAGGAAAAACCAAAATTAGTAATAACTGATTCACAGGCTTTTATGAAGGTAGCTGCTGATCTGGATGAAGATATTTTACTGACAGGATTTTCTATTCTTTTTGCTCGTTATAAAGGTGATTTAGAGATCTTTTTAAGGGGTGCTAAAAAACTAGCAGAATTAAAAGCAGATGATAAGGTATTAATAGCTGAAGCCTGTACTCACCGCAGACAGGCCGATGATATCGGTACAGTTAAACTGCCCCGCTGGCTGCGTTCTAAAGTAGGATCTTCATTAGAATTTGACCATGTTTCGGGAAGAGAGTATCCAGAAAATTTAAGTGATTATGATTTGATTCTTCACTGTGGAAGCTGTATGCTGAACAGAAAAGAGCTTTTGTCAAGATTAAAAGAGGCTGAAGAAGCTGGGGTGGCTGTTATTAATTATGGAATGGCAATTGCTCAATTACACGGAATACTTGATAGAGCTTTAAAAGCTTTTCCAGCAGCTTATCAGCTCTGGCAGCAGCAAAAATAATATAATATAAAATAATATATTGAATTAAAGACCTGCATTTATGATATGATCCCCTTATGGTGGACAGATTAAATAATATTAATCTCTTCTATCAGAAAGGGGATTTTTTTATGTTAAAAAAAGTAAATTTAAGTAAAATTATATTCAAAATTTTAAGCAGGATTTAAAAAGTTTATAGAGAAATTAATAAATAGTGTGATAATTTATAATATTGGATAAAGGAGATGGGTTATGCTTGAAATAATTGATCTGGTAAAAAAATATGATTCTGGTCCACTGGCTTTAGATGGAGTTAATTTAAAAATAGAAGCTGGAGATATAATTGCTCTAATAGGTCCTTCTGGTGCTGGTAAAAGTACCCTTGTTAGATGTATAAACAGACTTGTGGAGCCAACTTCTGGCAAAATAATGCTTAATGGAGTTGATATCAGCTCTTTAAATAAAAAAGAACTACGTGAGGCAAGAAAAAACATAGGGATGATTTTTCAAGAATATGCACTTGTTGAACGTTTGAGTGTAATGGAAAATGTTTTATCAGGTAGGCTTGCTTCTGTCAGCTTCTGGCAGAGTTTGCGCCGCAATTTTCCGCAAAAATACATAAGTGAAGCTTTATCTTTATTAGACAGGGTTGGTTTAGGAGATTATGTTGATACTAGAGCTGATCAGCTTTCTGGTGGACAGAGACAGCGGGTTGGTATTGCCAGAGCATTACTGCAAAAACCAGATTTGCTGCTGCTTGATGAGCCAACTGCCAGTCTTGATCCCAAAACTGCCCGCCAGATAATGCGTTTGGTAGTAGATTTAGTCCAGGAAAAAAATATTTCTGCAATAATTAATATTCACGAAGTTAAGCTGGCTGAATTATTTACCAAAAGAATTGTGGGCTTGAGAGAGGGTAGAATTGTTTATGATGAAGAAGCAGCTAAATTAGATACAGATGCTTTAACCCTCATTTATGGAGAAGAAGACTGGGAATCTGAACGCCCTGCAGAAGATGAAAGTGAGTGATGGCAGATGAATTCAGAAAATCAAGCAGTTGAAGAAAGAACTTGGTCTAAACCAAAGCTTATTGATTCAGCTTTTTTAAGATGGACTATTACTTTTTTAGTAATTATTTATATTATTTTTGCAGTTAGATCATTTGAAATTAATGTTGATAGAATTATTAGAGGTCTTGATAGAGCCTGGGAAATGCTTTATGCTTTCTTACAGCCTGATTTTCTGGCCAGACAGAGCCATATTTTTCAGGGAGTTTTAGAAAGCATAACTATGACTGTTGTGGCTACGAGCCTTGGGATATTATTTGCAATTCCGGTTACTTTGGGAGCAGCAAAAAATATTTCACCACTGCCTGTATATTACTTCTGTAGAGGTATTTTAGTAGTTTTTAGAAGCCTGCATGTAGTTATTCTAGCTATTTTATTTGTTATTATGTTTGGTTTTGGTCCTTTTGCCGGTGTTTTAACAATGATAATAAACAGCATCGGTTTTATAGGTAAACTTCTTTCTGAAGATATTGAAAATATAAGTGATGAAACTTTAGAAGCTATCAGGGCTACCGGCGCTTCTTGGCCACAGCTGATTATTTATGGTGTCTGGCCTCAGGTTTCTTCAAGATTTATAGGTTTATCTATCTATAGAGCAGATATGACTTTCCGCCAGTCAACGGTTATTGGTCTGGTAGGAGCCGGAGGAATAGGGGCTGTTTTGGATACTGCAATGGGACGCTATGATTTTAATACTGCTGCAGCAATTTTGATAGTAATTATAATACTTGTACTGATCGGCGAATATGTTTCAAGTGCAATTAGAAGGAGGTTAACCTAATGCCCTGGAAAAATACAGATAATAAAAGTGAGTGGGTATTTAGAAGTAGAGAAGAATCTCTAAAAAGATTTTTGTTATTTTTGGCGGGGTTGACGGTGTTTTTAATCGCCTCAAAATTCATCTCTGATGCTACAATGTGGCCTTTTGTTTTAGATGCTCCAACACAGGCAATGGATTTTGTAACAAGAATGTTTCCTCCTGATCTAGCATATACAAATAGAATATTACCTGCACTTTGGGATACAATTAATTTGGCTGTTTTTGGAACTGTACTAGCTGCTGTAATATCTGTTCCAATAGCAGTTATGGCAGCTCAAAACACAACTCCTCATCGAATTGTAAGGGGTATTGCCCTGACTATAATAGTTACTTCTAGATCTGTTAATAGTTTGATCTGGGCTTTAATAATAGTTCAAGTGGTTGGCCCAGGTTTGTTTGCCGGGATGCTTGCTATTGCAGTGCGAGGAGTTGGCATGATTTCAAAATTATTTTATGAAACTATAGAAGAAATTGATCAAGAACCTATAGAAGCTATTAAGGCAACAGGTGCTTCTAAAGCTCAGGTTTTTTTATATGGTTATATTCCCCAGCTAATGCCTTCTTTTGTAGGGGTTTCTGTTTACCGCTGGGAAATAAATATCAGAGAGTCAACAATAATTGGAATTGTTGGTGGAGGTGGAATTGGCTTTTTATTAAATTCTGCTATTAATAGGCTGCGCTGGGATCAGGCTATTATGGTACTGATTACAATTTTAATAACAGTATTTATTGCCGAGTGGGTTTCAGCAAAGGCTAGAGAAGCAGTGGCTTAAATTATTTAAGTTTAAAAGTGGGGTGATAAAAAATTATCTATAGTCTTGATCAAATCAAATAATAACAAGGAGGAGAAAATTAAAATGAGATTTAAAAAGATATTTATAATAATGCTAATAATGATTTTTGCGGCTTCCTTTTTTGCTCTAGCTGCAGTTGAGGCATCTCAATTAGATCCTCGCTATAGCGATGAAGATGGAGATATGGTAGCAGATCCACCGGCAGATGAATCTGAATGGCTTGATCCAAGTGTTATAATTTTTGCCTATTCTCCTGTTGAAGATCCTGCAGTATATGAAGAGGTATTTGCAGATTTTACCGAACATCTTTCTAATGAGCTGGATCGTCCAGTTCGCTATTTTGGAGTTCAAAGTTATGCTGCCCAGGTTGAAGCAATGCGGGCAGGAAGACTTCATGTATCTGGTTTTGCTTCAGGAGCAGTTCAGGATGCTGTTAATAAAGCTGGTTTTGTACCTCAAACAGCAATGGGTGATGAGGATGGTATGATAGGTTATCGGATGGCTATAATTACTAGACAGGACAGTGATATTGATACAGTAGAAGATTTAAGAGGAAGAGAAATTCCTTTTGTTTCTGAATCATCAGGTTCAGGCTTTTTTGCTCCTCGAGCTCTTTTATATGAAGAATTTGATATGCTACCTGGCCGCGACTATGATTATACCTTCTCTGGTTCTCATGATAACTCTATTTTAGGAGTTTATCATGAAGATTATATTGCAGCTCCGGTTGCAGATGTTGTAATTGGTAGAATGTATGAAGGGGATCGGATTGAAGATCCTTCTGGCTGGCTTAAAACCGTTTATGAGTCACCACTATTTCCATCTACTGCATATGGTGTAACCCATAAACTACATCCCGATTTACAGCAAAGAATTAAAGAAGCATTCCTCAACTTTGATTGGGAAGGAACAATGCTCACTCAACAATGGGAAGATGAAGATCGTTTTGTAGAAATAAACTATAAAGAAGACTGGGAAGTTCAAAGAACTATTAGAGCTGGTAGTGAAGCAGTAGCTGAACTATTAGGTGAATAAATCTAATTTTATACTCAAAGAAAAAGGGCTGTTAAAGCAGTCCTTTTTCTTTTTAATCATTTTAAATTTATTTAAGCTTTAAAAATTTAAATAGCTCAAATCTTGAATATTTTTTGATATTCTGTTAGAATAAATAGCAATAATTACCTTATTTAATTAAAAACCCCAATCTGAGAAAAAAATTGACTGCATTTTTTTAAAAATTATATTAAATGAATCAGGAGTGTTAATAAATGAAAAAGGATACTAAAAACAATTATAGAATTGAATCAGACAGTATAGGTGAAAAAAAGCTTGCAGCTGAATCATATTTTGGTATTAATACTATTAGGGCTCTAGAAAACTTTTCTCTTAGCAGAAAAAAAGTGCATCCTGATTTAATAAAAAGTATTGCTATGATTAAATATGCTGCTGCCCAAACAAATCAAGAAATAGATCTTTTAGAAACAGATAAAGCTGAGGCAATAAAAAGTGCAGCTCAAGAAATTATTGAGGGTGAGTTTGATCATCTTTTTAAATTAGATGCTCTGCAGGGTGGTGCAGGAACTTCAAGCAATATGATGGTCAATGAGATAATCGCAAATAGAGCTTTAGAAATTATGGGTCATCAAAAGGGAGAATACAAATACCTCCATCCTAATGATGATGTTAATAAAGGCCAATCTACAAATGATGTCTATCCTACAGCTTTAAGAATTGCTGTTTTAAACTTACTTAAAAAATTAACTGAGTCAATAGCTAATTTACAGGATGCTTTACAGAAAAAGGAAAAAGAATTTGCAGGAGTGATAAAGCTGGCCCGGACCCAACTTCAAGATGCAGTACCAATCACCTTAGGTCAAGAATTTTCAGCTTATGCAGAAGCAGTTAATAGAGATAGATGGAGATTATATAAAATTACCGATCGCTTAAAAAAGATAAACTTAGGTGGTACAGCTGTTGGCACAGGTCTTAATACTAGCTGGGCATATATTTATAAAATAGCTAAAAACATTAGAGCTGTAAGTGGTCTAAGCTTGGCCCATTCAGAAAATATGATTGATATCACCCAGAACATGGATATTTTTGTTGAAGTTTCAGGTTTATTAAAATCTGCAGCAGTTAATCTTAATAAAATCGCTAATGACTTAAGACTACTTGCTTCAGGTCCCAAAGGTGGTTTAGCTGAGATCTCATTAAGTGAAGTCCAGGCAGGTTCATCTATTATGCCGGGTAAGGTTAACCCGGTAATTTGTGAAATGATAAATCAGCTGGTAATAGAGGTAATCTCCGGTGATCAGGCTATAACTTTAGCTGCCAAAGAAGGACAGTTAGAATTAAATGCTTTTGCCCCAAGTATAGCTCATCACCTCTTAACTATGATTGAAGAAATGACAAATGGGATTGATATTTTTATAAATAAAACTATTACTAAAGTTGAAGCAAATCCGGAACGCTGTCGAGAACTTTTAGAAGGTAGTTTAGCTCAATTAACTGCTTTGGTTCCTCATATTGGCTATGATAATGCAGTTAAAATAGCAAAGAAAGTTTTAAAGGATGATAATAAAAATATTAAAGAGTTAATTGTTGAGGAGGGACTATTGTCAGAAGCTCAGTTAGAAGAGCTTCTAACTGTAGAAAAAATGACCGGTTTATATAATCTGTAAATTAATTGCAGGTATTAAGCTTCTAATATAGAATAAATTAATTAGAATTTATTATATTTTTAAAAAAGTAAGATTATAAGTCAGAGGAGGAAAAAATGTTTTATAAAAAAATTAAGTCCAAAGGTTTAGCTCACTTTTCTTATTTTATTGGTGATGAAAATGAAGCAGCTGTTATAGATCCAAGAAGAGATATAGATATTTATCTAGAAGAAGCAGAAAAAGAAGGGGCAGAAATAAAATATATTTTTGAGACCCATCGTAATGAAGATTATATTATTGGCTCTAAAGCTTTAGCTTCTGTAACAGGAGCTGAGATTTTGCATGCTGATGGAGAATTAGATTACAAATATGGTAAAGAAGTTGAGCAAGATAAAAAGTATAAATTAGGAAGGTTGAGTATAGAAGCCCTTCATACACCAGGCCATACCAAAGGTTCTCATTCTTATATTTTAAATGATTATGATGATCAGCCCTGGATGATTTTTACTGGTGATATACTTTTTGCAAATGATGTTGGCAGGATTGATTTTTATGGAGAAGAAAATATTCCAGAAATTGCAGCTCTGCTTTATGATTCTCTTTATAATAAGATAATGCCGCTCGGAGATGGAGTAATAGTTTGTCCAGCTCATGGTGCCGGCTCAGTATGTGGTAGTCAAATAGCAGATAGAGAAATGACAACTATCGGCATCGAGAAAAAGTCGAATCCTTATCTTCAGTATCAAAGCAAAGCAGAATTTGTTAGTGAAGTAGGAGAAATGGAAGCAAAACCTCAGTATTTTAAAGCTATGGAAGCTGCAAACTTAGCAGCTCCAGCAAGAACAGACTTACCATTTGTAAAAGCTTTAAAAGCGAATATATTTGAAGAAAAAGCTGCTCAAAAAGATCATGTAGTGATTGATATTAGAAGTGAAAGTGATTTTGCCAGTGCTCATGTACCATCAGCTTTGTTTTTGCGGGATAATATCCTGGCTAGTTTTATTGGTTGGTTTATAGCAACAGATAAAAAGATCTTATTGGTTAGTGATGGTAGTTATCCAGAAGAGACGATTAGAACTCTTTATAGAATGGGTTATGAGAACATAGAAGGTTATCTTTACAGAGGAATGTTAAGCTGGAATATGGCAGCTAAAGAAAGCAGTTCAGTTACTACAGCAAATATTAGTGGTTTTTGTGATTTTATAAAAGATAAAAATAAAGATCAATACTTATTACTTGATATTAGAAAAGAAGAGGAAAAAGAGGAAGAAGGATATCTTGAAAGTGCAGTAGAGATTCCATTAAATGATCTTCAGGCAGATTTAAATAATTATCTAGCTAAGCTAGATTCTAAAAAAGATATATTTATATTCTGTGGGAGTGGAATTAGATCTATGACTGCTGCCAGTTTGATCAATGCTAAGCTAGAAGCTGAGGTCAAAGTTGTTTTAGGTGGTTTAACTGCCTGGGCTGAATCTAAATGTATACTCAAAATTAAAAAATAGCAGATAATATATAAATTAAATCATTAAAAGTCCTGATATAATATCAGGACTTTTCATATTTGTGCTTGAAATTATTCTACCTCTTTTAATTTATCTAATTCAAAAATATAAATTTTTTTACGAGAAGTTTTAATAAGTTTTTGGTTTTCAAACTTAGCTAAAACTCTAGAAACTGTTTCACGACTGCTGCCTATCATATTTGCCAGTTCTTTTTGAGTTAGTGAAAGATCAAGTACTATTTTATCTTTTTTCTTTTCCCCATATCTTCTAGCTAGAAAGACAAGCAGACCTGCTACTCGAGCAGAACTGTCTTTTAAGGCTAAATCCCTCACATTTTCCTGGGCTCTCCGCAGACGGTGGCTCATTTCTCTTAAAAGCTTGACGGCTATTTGGGGGTGGTCTAAAATCAATTCTTCTAATCTTTCTTGTTCAAAAACTAAAACCCGGGTTTTAGACATGGTAACAGCGGAGGCAGGGTAATTACCCTTATCAAAGGCTACTATTTCAGCTATAATATCATTTTTAGAAAAAATATTTAATATTTGCTCATCACCGTTTGCTATCATTTTAATTAATTTAACCTGGCCTTCTTCAATTATATAAAATTTATCTCCCTTTTCTCCCTCGAAAAAAATATACTCTCCTTTTTTGAAGGTTCTTTTTATAACAATCTGGTCGATTAACTCTATTTCACTATTTGTAAGTGAGCTAAAAAAGGGTATATCCTTGACAATACTCATTTTCTCACCCCGTTTAAATTATTAGTTATTTTTAGTATAATTATATCTACGAATTTAATGATATTAAATTAGAACATTAATTGCAAGAAAACTGTACTTTTTTGTAGATTTTAAAAAATTTTAAACAGAGTGAGCTGTATCACAGTACAAACCTGAGTAGAATGCTATACTTTAGATAATGAAAATTAAAGGAGATGTTAAAAATAATGAAGAACTTAAATATTAATGTAAATGATAATTTATACCAAATAACAGAAAAGTATCCCGCAGTAATCTCTGTTTTAACTAATAAAGGATTTAATCAGCTTGATAATGAAAAGAAAAGAAAAGACTTTGGTTCTAAAATATCTTTAAAACAGGCAGCAGCTTTAAAAAATATTGATTTGGCTAAACTTGTAGAATTAATGGAATCAGCAGTTAGAGAAAACAGCCAAAATAATTCTCAGTCAGAAACAATCAGGGTTGCAGGTTCACTTCCCTGTCCTGTAAAAAATTCCCTTACTGAGGAGTTAGAGAAAATCAGAGGTGAAATAGATTATAATCTAGAACTTGATTTAAAATCTGCCTCACAGGGTTTAGAGTGGTTAAAAAATGGTTTTGAGGATATTGAATCAGAAGATGAGCTTTTTGATATTTTTATTTCGGCTGGATTTGATCTTTTCTTTGACCGTGATTTAATGGATCGCTTCCGCAGACAGGATGTTTTTGCAGATGCAACTGGAATTGAAAAATTAAATAGTGACTTCGAAGAGCAGAATATAGATCTGCTTGATCCTGAAGGTGATTATTCTGTTTTATCAATAGTACCAGCTGTATTTTTAGTTAATGAAGAAGAACTAAATGGTAGAGATATTCCCAGAAGCTGGGAAGAAGTAATGAGTGAAGAATTTGCCAATAGTGTCAGTTTACCTGTTAGTGATTTTGACCTTTTTAATGCAATCTTATTAAATATCTATAAAAGCTATGGTAAAGAAGGAGTACGAAAATTAGGACGCTCAATGCAGAAAGCACAACACCCCTCACAGATGATCAAAGAGGGTGGGCGTAAAGCTCAGAATCAGGCTGCAGTAACAATAATGCCTTATTTCTTTACTAGAATGGCTAAGCGTTTTCCCCATATGCAGTTTATTTGGCCAGAAGATGGTGCAGTGATTTCACCAATTTTCATGTTAAGTAAAAAGCAAAAGAAGCAGAAGCTGAAAAAAATAATTGACTTAATGGCTTCAGAGAAAATTGGTAGAATTTTGTCTGAACAGGGCCTTTTCCCAAGTGTTTTAGCTGGAATTGATAATAACCTTCCCCAAAATGCTAAATTTATGTGGCCTGGTTGGAAATTCTTAAGAGAAGAAAATCCTGGTCAGCTTTTAAAAGAATTAGAAGCAGAATTTAATAATGCAGTGGGAGTGGTGTAAATGAACTTAGTAACTTTTTCTGGACCTCCTTCTTCTGGAAAAACCGCAGTAATTTTAAAAACAATAGAAGCAATTCAGGAGCGGGATTTAAAAGTCGGAGTTGTAAAATTTGACTGTCTTTATACAAATGATGATGAGCTTTATGCTAAAGCAGGTGTGCCTGTCAAAAAAGGACTTTCTGGTTCACTCTGTCCTGACCACTATTTTGTTAGTAATATTGAAGAAGTAGTACAGTGGGGTAGGGAAAAAGAACTGGATCTATTGATAACTGAAAGTGCAGGTTTATGTAATAGATGTTCTCCCTATATCAAAGATATTAAAGCTGTATGTGTTATAGATAATTTAAGTGGGATTAATACTCCCCGCAAAATAGGACCGATGTTAAAAACTGCTGATATAGTTGTGATTACAAAGGGAGATATAGTGTCTCAGGCAGAAAGGGAGGTTTTTGCTTCCCGGGTCAGCTCAGTTAACCCTGAAGCGATGGTTATGAATATTAATGGTTTAACAGGTCAGGGAGCCTATGAATTTTCTACCCTGCTCTATGATCAAAAAGAAGATGTTGAAACTGTTAAAGGAAAAAAAATGCGGTTTTCTATGCCTTCTGCTATGTGCTCTTATTGTTTAGGAGAAACCAGAATTGGTGAAGAACACCAGCTTGGCAATGTCAAAAAAATAGATTTAGGTGATAAAAATGCTTAATAAAAATAAATTAAAAAAATTAACTATCAAAGAGATTTTAGAAAAATATCCATATGCTGAAAGTTTTTTTGAAGAACAGCAATTTCCGCTTAAAGATAAAGAAAATAGAATTTCTGAGATCTTCATTTCTCTAAGCAGAGAAGAAAGAGAAGATCTAGTGTATAATCTAGATGAACTTCTGAGCAGTTTAACCTCATATATTAAAAATATGCAGGAATTTTTAGGTGAAAATGATTCTACTGTTGGACTTTTATCAATCCTTGCTGGTAAAAATAAGCAGGGTGAAAAAGAAAATTATCAAAAACTTGATATTAAAAGTGGAGAAATCATTTCAATAGTAGGTCCAACTGGCTCGGGGAAAAGCCGCCTTCTTGCTGATATAGAGTGGACTGCTAGAGGTGATACACCAACTGAAAGACATATTTTAATTAATGATGAAGTACCTGATAAAAAATGGCGTTTTTCGGGGGGCAAAAAATTAGTTGCCCAGCTTTCTCAAAACATGAACTTTGTTATGGATCTTTCAGTTATGGAGTTTTTAAATCTGCATGCAGAAAGCCGCTTAATAGATAATCAAAAAGAAGTTGTGCAAAGAATATTCAAAGAGGCAAATCAGTTGGCAGGTGAGCAGTTTGCTCGTGATGCTCAGATCACCAGTTTAAGTGGGGGCCAGTCAAGAGCTTTAATGATTGCAGATACAGCTATTTTAAGTTCTTCTCCCATTATTTTAATTGATGAAATTGAAAATGCTGGTATCAATAGAGAAAAAGCACTTGAATTACTTGTGGGTGAAGAAAAGATAGTTTTAATGGCTACTCATGATCCCATTTTAGCTTTGATGGGAGATAAAAGGATTATTATCAATAATGGTGGGATAATCGATATTATAGAAACATCAAGTGAAGAAAAAGAATTGATGCAGGAACTTAAAGTGCTAGATAAAGTCTTAACAAATCTGCGTGAAGATCTCCGCTATGGGAATAAGCTAAAAAAGTTAAGTCATAAACTAACTGCAGTAAATATTTAAACAAAAAATATTATAATCACTAAACCTTATTTTCTTGCAGCTGCGCTTAAAGAAAATAGGGTTTTTTCTTTTGTAATCAAAAAAGAAATTTTTGTAATTGAATAACTTTTAATTCTTATTAAAAAAAGGTATAATATGTTTAGAGAAAAGTATCTAAAAATTTTCAATCGGGAGGGATTGAAATTGCAAATTAACTATCTTGATGGTAATCGGCTCTATTATGCCTTTTTATCAGGCTCTAGAGAGGTAATTAAAAATAGAAAAGAATTAAATGAAACTAATGTATTTCCGGTTGCAGATGGTGATACAGGTACAAATCTAAGTCAGACTTTAAATGTTGTTAAAACTGAATTGGTTAAAGATGATTCTTTGAATGTTACCTTAAAATCAATGGGTGATGCTGCATTAAAGGGAGCTATAGGTAATTCAGGCATTATCTTTGCTCAATTTATTAATGGGCTTAAAAATAATTTAGCTAATAAGGCCAGTACTGATTTAAATGAATTTGCTGCTGCAGTAGAAAATGCGGTAGATTATACTTATCAAGGGATAAGCAATCCTGTTGAGGGAACTATTTTAACAGTAATGAAAGACTGGTCTGGAGCTTTAAAAGATTTTAAAAATAAAACAGATGACTTTGCCGAAGCTATGGAAAAATCACTTGATACTGCTTTTAAATCACTGCAAGAGACCAAAGATAAACTACAGGTATTAAAAGATGCAGATGTGGTTGACTCTGGAGCTCAGGCATTTGTCTATTTTTTAGAGGGAATTGTAGATTTTATCAAGTCCGGTAATATAAAAGAAATTAGCAGTACTCAGCTAGAAAACATTGAAAAGATAAGTGAAAAAGAGCTTAGTTTAGAAGAAGATATTAACCATCGTTATTGTACAGAAGCATATCTTGCAAATCTCAGTATTTCTACTGATAAGCTGCGAGAGGAAATATCATATTTAGGAGATTCACTGATTATTGCCGGAGATGAAGAAAAACTGAGAGTTCATATTCATACAAATAATCCCGAAGAACTATTTGCTGACCTTGAGCAACTGGCAGATATTATTGATCAAAAAGCAGATGATATGCTGCTTCAATATCAGGTAAAATATAATAAAATATCAGAAACAGCAATTTTGACTGACTCTATTGCTGATTTACCTCAAGAATTTATCGACAAACATCAGATTCATTTATTACCTTTAAATATTTTAATTGATGGTAGTAATTATCTTGATAAATTAACCATCAACAGCGAAAAGTTTTTTACCATGCTTGAAGAAGCAGAAGAATATCCTAGTTCTGCTCAACCGACTATAAAAACAATAGAAAATAAGTTGGCTTATTTAGCTGATCATTATCAGTCAATAATCGTGATTACTGTTTCTCAGAAGATGAGTGGAACCTATGATAATGTAGCAAAAGCAGTAGAAAAAATTAGAGCAGAAAATGAGAAATTGGAAATAAGTGTGATTGATTCAAAAAGCAATTCTGGTGCTCAGGGATTATTAGTTATGGAAGCTGCTGAGCAGCTGAGTAATGGCAAAAGTTATCAGGAAATAGTAGAATATTTAGAGAAGATAAGAAAAAATCTATATATATATGTTAGTGTAGATGATTTTAAATATATGGTTAAAGGGGGCAGGGTTAGTCCACTTAAAGGTAAAATAGCTAATTTCCTCAATTTAAAACCCATTATTTCTATAGATCGAGAAGGTAATGGTGTTGCTTTTGCTAAGGCTTTTAGTAAAAAAGGTAATTTTAAAAAAATTAATGCTATTTTAAAAGAACATCAAGAAGAGCGTGGTATAAAAAGATATGCTATTGTCCATGGTGATGATCAAAAAAGAGCAGAAATGTTTGCTGATAGTTTCCAAGAATTATTAGGACAAAAAGCAGACTTTGTAGAAGAAATTTCTCCTATTGTAGCAATTAACGCAGGAAGAGGTAGTACAGCAGTTGCTGTTTTGATGAGAGAGGAAGGATAAAATGTTAACTTCAATTTATTTACAGGTTTTATTATTTATCTACGCATTTTTTACAGCTTTTTTTCTCTTGGCTGTTTATAAAAGTGATAATTCTATTATTGATATTGCCTGGGGCTTAGGCTATGTGTTTGCAGCAAATTTTGCCCTTTATATTACTGATAACTTTAATCCCAGGACAATCCTTATAACCTTAATTGTTAGTGTTTGGGGTTTGCGCTTAGCCTATCATATAATGAAAAGAAATTGGGGTAAAGGAGAAGACTATCGATATCAAAAATGGCGTGAGAATTGGGATAATTTTTATTTGAAATCATATTTTCGTATCTTTATTTTACAGGCAACTCTACTTTTTATAATTGCTTCACCTATTATTAAAGTTATCAATTCTCCATATCAGGCTTTGAAAATAAGTGATTTTATTGGTTTGGCTGTTTGGGGAATAGGTTTTTTCTTTGAAGCTGCTGCTGATAAACAGCTGCAGGATTTTATAAAAAAACCAGCTGAAGAAAAAGATGGCCATATTATGAAAGAAGGGGTCTGGAAATACAGCAGACATCCCAATTATTTTGGGGAGACTCTAATCTGGTGGGGGATTTTTATTATAACCCTTTCAGTCAGTGGAGGCTGGAAATTTATTTACAGTCCAATTTTAATTACCTATCTGCTTTTGTTTGTTTCTGGAGTGCCCCTCTTAGAAAAAAGATATGCAAATGATGAAGAATATCAAAAATATGCGGAAAAAACCAATAAGTTTTTTCCCTGGCTGCCCAAAGAATAAGCTTTTAAATTATTTAAGAGATGGCTTAAAAGCCATCTCTTTTTAAATGGTTAAATATTTAATTACTTTAAGATTGAGTCATAAACCTCTAATAGTTCATCAATTACTCTTGCCCAGGAAAATTTATTTAAGGCATAATCTGCTGCATATTCTCCCTTCTTTGCCTTATCTTCTTCATTAATTCCTTGCTTGATCTTAGCAGCTAAATCATCAGAATTATCCATTTCAAATAATCTGCCAACCTCTGGATTAATAAAATCCGGCAGTCCACCAGCTCTTGAAGCTATAACTGGAGTACCACAGGCCAGAGCTTCTACTGCAACCAAACCAAAAGGCTCTACTCGAGAGGGAACTATTGATAGATCAGCACTGCTGTATAAAGCAGGTAATTCATTTTGCTTTAAATTACCGAGGAAATAAAGCTTTTCTAAATTTAATTTTTCTGCCTTAGCTTTTAGCTGAGCTGAAAGTTCACCACTACCAATGATCAAGGTTGTTATACCTGGGAACTCTTTTTCATATTTTTGAGCTGCTTCAATTAATAAATCAACCCCTTTAAACTCTGTTAATTTGCCAACAAAAGTTATCAAATAAGAGGGGTCTTCTTCAATTTCAGGCACATATTTTTGCAGTAGTTCCAGTCGATCAGGCTCTAGAACTTTAAATAAATTATCATCAACTCCATTTAAGATTTTTCTTAGTTTAGCTTCAGGAGGAGAAAAATACTTTTTTACATCCTGGTGAACCTGATCAGAAATAGTTATGATTTTTTCAGCATTTTTGGCTCCTTCTAAAGCAATTTCTCGATAGCGTTGATCTTCTTTAAAACCTTTAAGGTCTGTACCATGGGCTGTAATTATATAAGGTAGATTTGTACTTTGAGCAGCATAGGGAGCAACCCAAAGATGTTGAGCGTGGATTAGATCTGCCTCAAATTCTTCTGCTGCTTTATTTATTATTTCTTCAAAACTATTTAGATAACTTTCTATTTCTGCTTTAGTTAAATTATAAAATTGATTATTGCTTTTTGGATGAGTTGTAAAACAGGGAAAATCTTCATAAACTAAAGTTTCAACTGGAAATTGATATTGATTATTCTCAACTTTTTGATTATCCACAGCAATTACTTTTACTTTGTGGCCTTTATCTAAAAGACGCTGGGCAATATTTTTAGTGTAGATACCACTACCTGAACCTTCCAGTGGAAAATGATTAACCAATAATATTCTCATAATATTTAGCTCCTTTCCCTAAAATATTTATCAATTATAAAAACCCTCTTTCAGAAAAGAAGAGGGCTTTCAAGCTTGGATTAAGCTTCCCATTCAGTATGAAAAACTCCTTCTTTGTCTCGGCGCTGATAAGTATGGGCACCAAAAAAATCTCTTTGAGCTTGAATCAAATTGGCAGGCAGGTTTTCTGATTTTAAACTGTTAAAATAATCAGAAGCTGCATGGAGAGCTGTTAATGGTAATTCAGATAAGGCGGCTGTAGTAAATATCTCTTCTAAGTCGGCTCCTGCTGCTTTTAATCTATCTTTAAAGAACTCCGCTTTGATCAGGGTGTTGAGATTATTATTATCAGCAAATGATTTTTGAATAGCTTCTAAGATTGCAGAACGGATAATACAACCATCTTCCCAGATTCTTGCTATTTCCTGATAATTAAGTTGATAATTATATTCTTTTGAAGCTGACTGCAGCAGTTTGAATCCTTCTGCATAAGCTATAACAGAAGCAAAATAAAGAGCCGATTTTAGTTTGGGAATTATTAGCTCATTTTCTACCTTTGCTCTATCTGGACTGTGAAATTCTTTTGAATTTTCTACTCGTTCTGTTTTGAGAGCAGAGAGTAAGCGAGCATTTACCCCAGCATTAATGGTAGGTACTGCCACACCTAAATCAAGCGCATTTTGCACACTCCATTTTCCTGTTCCTTTATGTTTTGCTTTATCTAAAATAAGGTTTATTAACTTTTCGCCATTTTGGGGATCTTCTTTTTTTAGAATCTTGGCTGTGATTTCTACTAAATATGACTGAAAATCTTGATTCCACTCAGCAAAAATTTCGCTCATTTGGGAGGGCTCTAAAGCCATAACTTTTCTCATATAATCATATATTTCAGCAGTTATTTCCATGATCCCATATTCAATGCCATTGTGAATCATTTTTACATAATGGCCTGCAGAATCTGGACCAAGATAACTTACACAGGCACCTTTTTCTGTTTTGGCAGCTGCATCTTTTAAAATTGCTTCAACTTCTTGATAAGCCTCCTTATTTCCTCCCGGCATTATTGAAGGCCCGTGAAGAGCTCCATATTCTCCACCACTGATACCTACTCCTAAATAACGAATACCTTTTTCAGCAAGTTTTTTTGTTCTTCTGTTTGTATCCTTAAAATGAGAGTTACCCCCATCAATTATTATGTCATCATTTTCAAGATAGGGCAGCAAACTTTCTATTACTAAGTCCACTGGCTCACCAGCCTTAATCATCAACATTATTTTGCGTGGTTTAGTAAGTGAAGAGAGGAGATCTTTTAAATCATAACTTGCTTTGATATTCTCAGTTTTAACTTTCTTTTCCATAAACTCTTTTGTTTTAGATTCTGTCCTGTTATAGACAGCTATAGAATGATTTTCAGCAATGTTTAAAGCTAAATTTTGGCCCATTACCGAAAGACCAATTAAAGCAATCTCATATTTTGGCATATTTAGCCCTCCTAATTATAGCTTTTCAAAATTTCTTCTATTTCACCTTGATCAAAAAGATGGGCTCTAGCAGGTAGGCCATCACTATTTGCTATTTTTAACAAGGAGAGTAAAAGCACATAATCTCCTGCAGGAACAACATTTAATCTTAAACCTTCAAGAATTATTACTCCATTTTTAAGTAATTTTTTATGAGTTGGATGTTCAGCTTGATTTCTTTCAATCCCATTAGAGTCAATTCCAATCCCCTGAAGATTTTTTTCTAAAAGATATTTTGCCCCAGATTCTGCTAAATAAATAAATTTTTCTGGTGTTTTTTCTAAATAATTTTTGTCTGAATTTCTAGTTTTTAAGATTAAAAAGACATTATTTTTAATCTGATACTCTTTTAAGTCAGCTGCAGTGATTTTTTCTTCAATATCGCTTAAATCTAAGAGCTGAGCCTGATAAAAAGGGTTTTGCTGTAGAAAAATATTGCTGTCTTCTCCATCTTCTAACATATGCAGAGGTGCATCAATATGAGTACCAGTATGGACATTCATCTTTATTTCACTTTCATGAGCATCTCCATCGCTGTAATCTCTGACCACTTTTAATTCTGGTCTAATTTCAGCTTTGCCCTTGTAAACAGGCATATCTTTTTTTATTGTCATAGAAATATCATACATTGTTTTGCCTCCTATAAATGCAAATTATTTTAACTTTTTGTCCCACCACTGTCTTCCATCATCGGCTAATAGATCATCTGCGGCTTTTGGTCCCTGGCTTAAAGCAGGATATTGGTGCAGCTTAATATTTTCTTCTTCACATTTCTGCATAAATTTATCTATAAACTTCCAGGAATAATAAACTTCTTCCCAGCTTGTAAATAAGGTCTTATCACCAAGAATCATGTCATGAATTAAAACTTCATAGCTTTCTGGTGAATTAAAAAGTTGTTCACAGCTGTGGCAGAATTCCATTTGAACAGGTAGAATTTTATTAATGCTGCCTGGTTTGCGGGTATTAAACTGCAGAGAAATACCTTCTTCTGGTTGGATTTTGATTAAAAGCAAATTGCTTTCACTACCTTTGTCTTTAAGGTAGGACTGGTGGAAATCATCATTAAATTCTACAGCAATAGCAGCTTCTTTTTTAGCCAGTCTTTTGCCTGACTTAATATAGATTGGTACATCCTGCCAGCGCTGATTATTCAAAAAGAGCTTTAAGGCAATAAAAGTTGAGGTCATTGAATCATCAGGGATATTATTTTCTTCTCGATAAGCTTTAATGATTTTATCTTCTTTTTGGCTGCTTGTATATTGACCTCTTACTATGTGCTTATCGAAATTATCAAGGTTAATTTCTGCCAGTTCTTTAAAGACTTCTACTTTTTTTCGAGAAATTTCCTGGGCTGATAAATCATCAGGTTCTTCCATAGTAATCAAGGAGAGGATCTGCAGCATGTGATTTTGAATCATATCTTTAATCACACCTGTATCATCATAATATTTACCCCTATTTTTTACTCCCTCTGATTCGTTTAAATAGATTTGAATGTTATCAATATATTCTTTCTTCCAGAGGGCCCTAAAGATAGGATTACTTAATCTAATTACCATTATATTTTGAATCATTTCCTTACCTAAATAATGATCTATTCTAAAAATATTTTCTTCTGAAAAAATATTGTTTAAATTCTTATTTAATTTTTGTGCAGATTTAAGATCACTACCAAAAGGTTTTTCTATAACGAGTTTTGAGTCTCTATCTTCAAAAGCAAGGTTTAATAAATCAAATTTTTTTAGCTTTTCTGCTATTTCAGTAAAAAAGCCTGGAGCAGTAGCTAAATAGAAGAGGCGGTTATGAATTTTTTCTCCAGCAGATTTCTCTTTTAGAACTTCTTTTAGAGCCAAAAAGTCTGCTTCATCTTTAAAATTAAGCTCAAAATATTCTATATTTGCAGCTAATAACTGCCAGATTCGTTTATCAAGCTTAAGCTTTGAACTCAAAGAATTTTTGATTGCAGCCAGATATTCTTCCTGGCTGTCATAACGCCTTCCTGTGGCAATAATAGTAAAATTGTCTGGAAGTATATCCTTTTTGAGCATATTATAAAAAGCTGGCAGTAATTTATTATGTGCCAAATCTCCAGTTCCGCCAAAAAGAACGAATTGAAAATAATTTTCTATATTTTTTTCTTTTTCTACTTGCTTTAATTTTTTGATTAATCTAGCATTCATTTCCAGCCACCTTCCTTAAAATAGATTGGCTTATTTAAATCAGTATTCTTAAATTAACACAAATACTAGTTTAAAACTGTAAATGAATTTACTAATAGCCTAATTCTTCTCCAATCAGGATAAGCTTTATTCTCCCTGTTTGACTTGAACGTCTGGTAATTACAGTCTGACAACAAATAGTATCTTCTACTTGACATTCATGGCAGCGAGCTGTTTTAGCACAGGGAGTTTTTTTATCTAAGCGCATTACATTTTCAGGTGCAGCATGATTTTTTACCCTTTTTAAGGCTGCAGCTTCATCAATACAGACTTTATTCATTCCGGCAACAATAATAACATTTTTAGGGCCATAAAGCAGAGCAGCTAAGCGATTACCTGTACCATCTATATTAATGAGTTTTCCATCCTGAGTAATTGCATTAGAGCTCATTAAATAATAATCTGCATTTAAAGCTTGATGATATATTTCTTCTTTTTCAGCTCGGTTTTTGGCTTTAGACCTGTCGATTAAATTCAGCTCAGTTTTTTCTAGCTCTGCCAAAAGATTAATTTCTTTTAAGCTCATTGAGCCTCCCCAGGAAACTGAAGAATTTTCTTTAATTAAGCTCATTACTTTAGCAACTGCCTCGCTTGCATTATCACAATAATAACCTTCCATATTCCTCTGCTTAAGTTTTTTGATTAGATCTTCTGCTTTTCTTTGATAAAATAGTTTTTTTGTTTCCATGATTTAATCACCCTTCTTTTTAAAATTTTTAAATTAGTCTATTAAAACAATTTCAAAGCTCTTAGGCCATAATTTCCCAGTCACTATAAAACTTCCTCTTTCTTCTAAATAAGCAATCCCATTTAAGACATCAAGTTGATGCTCATATTGATCTTTATCTATAATATTTTTTAGATCAAGATAAGCTTTAACTTGAGCTTTTTTAGGATCAATCTTCACAATATAATCCTCTAACCAGATATTTGCATACAAATACCCATCTAAGTACTGGAGTTCATTAATGTTTTGCAGGGGAACTCCATCAGCAGTTATGGCAATTTTTTTTACTATTTCAAAAGTATCTGCTTGCCGGTAATAAATAAATTGGCTGCCATCACTCATAATTAAATAGTTTTCATTTGCAGTTAAACCCCAACCTTCTCCCTGATAATTAAATGTTTTTATTAAATTAAAATCTAAATCATAAACAAAGGCAGTATTTTCTCGCCAGCTTAATTGATATATTTTATTATCAAAAATTGTGATTCCTTCAGCAAAATAATTTTTCCCAAGTTGGATTGATTTAATTATTTCACCACTTTGATAATCTGTTTTGCGTAGAGAAGAACTTCCATACTGACCTGTACTTTCATAAAGATATCCTTGGTGGAAAACTAAACCTTGGGTAAAAGCATCAATTGCATGAGGATAAACATTTATTATCTCATAATTAATTGCTTTTAGTTCTGAATCTAGATTTTCGTTTTGCAGGGAAGCAAAAATATGTATTTGCGTTAATATTAAACTATTCAGCAGGAGCAAGAAAACCATTATAATAATTATTTTAACTGTCTTTTTCATTTTGACTCCTTTACAAATGCTTTAATTGTGTGAGCTTTTAAAAGTGCTTGATTAATTATTATTTTCTTTATTGAGCTTTTAAAACCTTTATTTTTGCTCTTTTAAAATATTTTGACATAAAATTCTTAATAATATATAATATAATCAATTAATAGTTGAGTTGAGTTTAGAAAAAAATATAAGAGGAGAGATGAGTTGAGATGAGAACAAGAGATTTAGCACAGGCGGCTTTATTGGTGGCAGTGGCAATGATTTTGAGGACTTTAACTCCCCCCTTGGTATTGGGTATGAAACCTGATGTAACCCTGGCGATGATGTTTATTATTTTAATTATCAAAAGGGATATTAAATTAGGTTTTTTGGTAGCTTTGTCTACCGGTTTGTTTACAGCTTTAACAACCACTTTTCCCGGGGGACAGGTAGCAAATATTATAGATAAATTACTTACCTTTGTAATTGTATATAATTTAATACCTGTTATTACAAAGTTTGCCTCAAAAAGAGTTGCTGCAGGGATTACAACTGCAGTTGGAACAGTTATAAGTGGAAGTTTGTTTCTGACTATAGCTTCTTTATTAGTTGCGCTACCGGCTCCATTTATGGTTTTATTTTCAACAGTGGTACTACCGGCAGCAGTAATTAATACAGTAACAGCAGTTGTACTCTTTAGTGTGGTTGATTTTGCAATGGATATCGAATATAACCAGGCCGAAAATGAAGCTGTATAAAAAATTATATTATAATTTTTGGAGTCCTTAATTAAGGGCTCTTTTTTTGAAAATATAGTTGCATGTGCAACTAATATATGATATTATATAAAAAACAAGTTGCAGCTGCAACTAAATCTGAGGTGATAATTATGCAGGTAGATGCTCCAATTGGAAAATGGATAGCAAAATTATATAAGCATCATGATCAATTTGTTGACAAGTTAATGGAGCCACTCAATATTAATCATAGTGAAGGGAATATGCTGGTTCATCTATATAAAGATGGAGATGGAATAAACCAAAAAGCTTTAGAAGAGAACTTGGGAGTAGATAAAGCTACAGTTTCTCGCTCAGTTAACAGTTTAATTGAAAAGGGTTATATCCGTAAAGAATCATCACCAAAAGATGGTAGGGTGAATTTAATTTTTTTAAGCAGAAAAGCAAAAGAAAAGCAGCAAAAAATCAAAAGTATTTATCAAAAATGGTTTGATTATTTTTTAGAAGAGATACCTAAAAAAGATGCTAGAAAAGTAATTGAAACTTTAGAAAAGATGTATGAAATGGTACAGGACAAAGTAGATTAGAGTGCTCGGGAGGTATAGTGATGAAAAGAATTTTAAAGCATAATAAGTTGATAGTAACTGTAATCTTAGTGATTACAATATTTTTTGCCTTACAGTTACCAAAGATAGAAATAAATAATGATATTGAGGTCTTCTTACCAGATGATCATGTTTCTAAAGTTACTACTGAAGAAATAGAGGAGATATTTGGTGAAAATGATGGTGTAGTGACTGCAGTTAAGTTTCAAGAAGGTAGTATTTTTGATTATCACAATCTAAGTAGAATAGAAAATATGACAAAGGATTTAGAAAACATTGCAGAGGTTGATGAGGTAACCTCACTGACAAATGTTGAGTTTATAGAAGGAACAGCAGAAGGAATGTTGGTTGAGGATTTAGTCCCTGAACTACCCAGAACAGAAAGTGAGAAATATCAGATTAAAGAAAATTTATTGAGCTGGGATCTTTATAAAAATAATCTTTATTCAGATGATTTTCAAGCTACCCAAATTTTAATCACCCTTAATGAAGGGCTTTCAACAGAGGAAGAAAATGCTGCATATTATAAAATTGAGGAAGTAACAGAAGAACATAATAATAGAGGTTTAGAAAGCTATATTTCAGGAGCTACAGCGATTAATGTCAGAATGGGAGATAGTATGTTAGAAGACATACAATATTTAATTCCCTTTATTATACTTGTTTTAATATTAACCTTATATATATTTTTCAGAAAAATTTTGCCCGTTATTTTAATTATGCTCAATGTAACGATCAGCAGTATTTGGGCAGTTGGATTGATGGCTTATCTTGGTGTTAATTTAACCCTTGTCTCAACAGTGATACCTGTGTTATTGATTGCAGTTGGAAGTGCTTATGGAATTCATATTTTAAGCCATTATTATGATTATTTAGCCGAATATGATGGTCAGATTGATCAAGTTAAACAGGAAGAATTAGTACTTAAAACAGTTAAACAGCTAGGTAAACCGGTCTTTCTTGCTGCTTTAACTACAGCAGTAGGTTTTGGCTCACTTGCTTCAAGTGAAATTATTCCGATCAGAACCTTTGGTATTTTTACAGCTATAGGTATTTCAACCGCTTTTATAATATCTCTGTTTTTAATACCGTCTTTATTGATCTTAATTTTCTCATTGCAAAAAGATAGTTCCAAGCTTAATTATCAAAAAATAGATTATTTTGAATCAACGATTTTAAAATTACACAAATTTTATTCAAATAAGAGAATTTCCATAATTATAACTGCCCTAATCATTATTATAGTTTCAATTATGGGTTTAAATAGAATTGTAATAGATACACCTTTAATTGAGATGTTTAAAGAAAACAGCCAAATTAGACAGGCAGATGATTTTATCAACAAAAACTTTGCCGGTACAACTATTATGAATGTGATGATTGAAGGAGAAGATGTGGGTAGCCTTAATCATCCCCAAATATTAAAACCGATGGCTGATCTGCAAAACTATATGAGTTCATCTTTTGCAGAGGTTGGAAAAATGTCCTCTATTGCCGATTATATAAAAAGAATGAATCAGGTAATGCATTATCCGGATGAAGAGATTGCTGAAGAAGAAAGAAATGATCAGCAAGGAGTTGATGATGGGGCCAGCTTCTATAATCAAGAAGATGGAGTAGATAATAATGATAATGCTAGTTTTTATCAAGAGAATGATGAGGGAGATACAGGCAGTTTTTATGAGGAATCAGAATCTCAAAGTGATGAATCTAGTTTTTATGAGGCAGAGCCTGAAGCAGAGGAAGCTCTTGAAAGAGAGATAATGCCCGGTCCTGATAAAGATCAGAATTTGAGTGAATATGACTTTATGATGCTTTTAAATAGAGCCTTGGCAAGGGCTGATAGGCTAGATATCACAGCTGATGAGTTGGTTAATCTGCTTAATCAAGAAATGAACTTTCAGGCTGCAAATTATTATGAAATACCACATGATTTAGAAAAATATGGAGCTCAAAGAGAGGAAAATCTTCAAAATCTGATCTCACAATATTTATTGCTTTACTCAGGCAGCCTAGATGATATGATAAATGATGATTTAGAACCGGATAAAGCACAAATCTTAGTCCAACTTAATGACCCCAGTACCATTGTAGCTGGAGAGGTTAGAGAGGCAATTTTAAATTATACTGAAGATAATTTTCCTGATGGTTACCAAACCACAGTTTCAGGTAATGCAGTGATGGCCCAGGCGGCAAATGATTTAATTGTTAGCAGTCAGACAAGAAGTATTTTAATCTCATTTATAGTGGTCTTTTTAATAGTAGCCTATTCTTTTAAATCATTAATTGCTGGAATCTATGGGATTGTTCCCCTGGCCTTTGCTCTTTTGATTAATTTTGGTTTAATGGGTTATAGTGGGATTAAGCTTGATGTAGGAACAGCGATGGTAGCTTCTATTGCAATTGGTATTGGAGTAGATTATACAATTCACTTTCTCCACAGCTATCATAAAGAAAGACAAAAAAGTGATGATTTATTTTTAGTAACCCAAAATACTTTAACTTCAACAGGTAAGGCAATTATCTTTAATGCTATCTCTGTTGCAGCGGGCTTTCTTGTCCTTCTCTTTTCAAACTTTTATCCATTGGTTTATTTAGGGCTTTTGATAGCAGTTACTATGTTTTCTTCATCAATAGCTGCTTTAACAATTTTGCCTTTGATGCTCAATATATTCAAACCTAAGTTTATTCAAAAAGAAGTTTAACCCAAGACTAAAAGGAGGAATTAATAATGAGAAAATTATTTAGAAATTCACTAAAAATTACTGCTTTGATTTTGATGATATTAACGGTATTTAGTCTTTCTGCACTAGCTGTTGATGGTAGAGAGGTAATGGAAAGAGTAGATGAACGTGATACAGGTGATACCAGACATGCATTAATGGGAATGGATTTAATAGATGAATCTGGAGATGTGAGATCTAGAGTTATAGAAGTTTGGTCAAAAACAGCTGACCAAGAACTTGACTTAGATAAAACAGTAATGGTCTTTCATGAACCTTCTTCCGTTAGAAATACTCGTTTTTTACAGGTAGAAGTTGATGGAGATGATGATGACCAGTGGATTTATTTACCTGATTTAGGTAGGGTGAGAAGAATTTCTGGTGCCCAGGGTGAAGACTCTTTTATGGGATCGGATTTCACCTATGATGATATGAAATCAAGAGAACTAGATGATTTTGAATATGAGCTCTTAGGTGAAGAAGAATTAGGTGAATATGAAACTTATGTTGTAGAAGCTATACCTAAAAACCCGGAGGAAGAACAGTACAAAAAGACTATTTCCTGGGTTACAAAAGAACATTATATTCCGGTTAAAGTAGAAATGTATGATCATGATACAGGTGATTTATATAAGGAAATGACGGTTGAACACAATATAGAAAAAATTGATGGTATTTGGACTGTCTTTTCTACAACCATGAAAGATTTGGATTCTGGTCACAGCACCCGTCTTTATGTTCAGGAAAGAAATGGAGAACCATTGATAGAATATAATGTAGATGTTAGTGATCAAAGATTTACTCAGCAGTTCTTAAGAACAGGTCGGTAAATTTTACTTGAACAGAATAAATTGTGATTAGTTAAGTTTAAAAGGGAGTGATATAATGCTTAAAAAAGATAAATTAACACTATTATTATTCTTGGTTATTTTGCTGTTTTTTTCAGCTTCAACTGCAGCATTCGGAGGTGACTTTTATACTCAGGATACTCAGGTGAGTATTGATGGAGATATTTATCCTGAATTTAGGATCTTTAGTGATAGTGGTGATATAGAAGAAAACTTGCGGGGTGAACTTGATATTTCTTATCCTGGCAATATCCATGAGTTTAAAGTGCTGCTTGATTTTCAAGTAGGTGCTGCAGAAGAAATAGATTTTTCTGAAGCATTTTATAGATATTATGGAGATAATTTTGAAGTGCTGATCGGAAAAAATAGAGTAGTCTGGGGTGAGGGAGATCAGGTTCATGTTGTTGATCATATAAATCCCGAAGATTTAAGTGATTTTATAAATCCCGATTATTTAGACAGACAGCTTGGAGAAGAAATGATTAAGATCGACCGCTATTTTAGGGGTGGTAATGCCAATCTAGAATTTATCTATACCCCTGATTTTAATGGTAATCGTCTGGCAAATGATCCTGACAGCCCATTAGGTAACTGGATTATTAATCCTTTTGCTGCTGAGCTAAGTTTTGGTGAGATATTAGCTGCAACTGATTACAGAAGTGAAAAAGAAATAATAGACAAGGTAGAGTCTTCAATTCAAGATGAAGATAATCAATTTGCCCTTCGTTTTACAGACAGCCGCAGAGGGACAGATTATGGTTTCAGTTATTATAGGGGCTATTTAAGAGAACCTAGTTATGACAAGACTGCTATTGATAGTCTTAACAATGGTTTTGATCAAAGCGATTTTGAGACAGCACTTGATGAGGCTAATATCCACTATGATGAGGTAGATGCTTTTGGCTTTGAAATGGCCAGGGTTATTGGAGATATTAACAGCCGCTTTGAATTAGCCTATTTGAGAACAGATGACACTTCTGGTGATGATCCTCTAACTAGAAATAATAGGATCGCCTGGGTAGTTGGTGGAGACAGAAATCTACCCTATAATAACCTAAATTTAAACATCCAATTTACTGGTGAAAAAATTCTAGATGATGATGCAATAGCAGATAATGAATTGCATATAGACTATGATGAAGATGGTGACTATACAACTCATCGAGCTATAGTTAAGCTTGAAGACAGCTATCAGAATGAAAGAATAATACCTCAGTTAACCTGGATCTATAATTTCAAGGATAATGACTATAGTTTGGAAGCTGCCGTAGATTATGAACTACAGCAGGATTTAGAACTGCAGTTATCACATAAAATCTTTAGAGGAGATGAAGGTACCCCTTTTGGCCAATTTGAAGATAATGATTTTACTTCAATTGCGCTGAAATATAGTTTTTAAGCAGATGCTTAAATATAATAAATGAGCCATTAAGATATAATTATCCTCTAATTGTAAAACAGTTGACAATTTTATAGCGAATAGTTATAATAGTTTTGTGAAGTTTTTTTTAAGTTTATAAATTTTTAGTTGAATAGCAGGAGGTGAACTACTTAATGGCTCATGTGATTAATGATGACTGCATTCTATGTGGTGCCTGTGCACCTGAATGTCCTGTTGAATGTATTAGCGAAGGAGATACTCAATTCGTAATTGATGCTGACGAATGTATTGATTGTGCAGCATGTGTACCTGTTTGTCCTGTCGATGCTATTAGTCAAGCTTAAAGTTATTTAGATGCCGGAGTGTTTGCTCCGGTTTTTTTCTTTATTAACTATTGTTTTTTCTAACATAGAATAAGCTGAAATATTTTAGAGTTATAATTAAAGCAGGATTTGATTGTTTTTTAGAGAACTTTAACTATTGTAGGGATATAAAATTATTATATTATAAATTAAGTATGGAAACTAATTAAGGAGATGAACTTTGAATGCAGGAATTAAAAAAGGTCGACCCTGAAATTGCAGCTATAATTTCAGAAGAGGATAAAAGGCAGGTTCAAAATATTGAGCTGATTGCTTCAGAGAATTTTGTTAGTCCAGCAGTAATGCAGGCAGCTGGATCTGTTTTAACAAATAAGTATGCAGAAGGTTATCCAGGAAAAAGATATTATGGTGGTTGTGAAGTTATAGATAAGGCAGAAGAACTTGCAATTGAGAGAGCTAAAAAATTATTTGATGCAGAACATGCAAATGTTCAGGCTCATTCTGGCTCACAGGCAAATCAGGCAGTTTATTTTTCTCAAGTACCACAAGGTGGTACCATTTTAGCGATGGACCTTACTCATGGTGGTCATTTGACCCATGGTAGTCCTGTTAATATGTCTGGAGAATATTATAATTTTGTTCATTATGGAGTTACTAAAGATAAAGAGATTATAGATTATGAGCAGGTAAGAGCATTGGCTAAAGAACATAAGCCGGATATGATAGTTGCCGGAGCAAGTGCCTATTCAAAAGTAATTAACTTTCATACTTTCAAAGAAATAGCTGATGAAGTTGGAGCTTTATTCACAGTTGATATGGCTCATATTGCAGGACTTGTTGCAGCAGGTCTGCATCCAAATCCTGTACCTGTGGCTGATTTTGTCACAACTACAACTCACAAAACTTTAAGAGGAACCAGAGGTGGAATGATACTTTGTAAAAAAGAATATGCAAAGGCAATCGATAAGGCCATTTTCCCTGGTATTCAGGGTGGTCCTCTGATGCACATTATTGCAGCAAAGGCTGTTTCTTTTAAAGAAGCACTAACAGATGAATTTTTAGAATATCAGCAGCAGATTATAAATAATGCAAAAGTGCTGGCTGAAGCAATAAGTAGTTATGGAATGAGACTTGTTTCAGGTGGTACAGAAAATCATATGATGCTTGTAGATTTAACAAATATGGGGATTACAGGAAAAGAGGCAGAAGAAGCCTTAGATAAGGTAGGAATAACAGTTAATAAAAATACAATTCCTTTTGAAACAAGAAGTCCTTTTGTTACAAGTGGAATTAGAATTGGTACCCCAGCTGTTACAAGCCAGGGAATGAAAGAAAAAGATATGAAAAAAATAGCAGAATATATCTTTGAAGCACTGAAAAATATTGAAGATGAAGCAAAATTAAAAGAGATGAAAAAAGAAGTACATGCTTTCTCAGCTCAATTTACAATGAACTAAAAAGCACAAAATTTTGATCTCTAATGAGCCGGGGAGACCCGGCTATTTTTATAATAAAAGGTGGTAAAAATGAATATAAAATTAATATCTTTTGATTTAGACGGAACTCTTTTAAGTGATCAACACCAATTAGATGAAAAAACGATTGAAGCAGTCCAGGCTGTCCGCGCCAAAGGGATTAAAACTTTGATAGCTACTGGTAGAATGTATATTTCTGCTAAACCATATGTAAATTCTTTAGAAATGAAAGATCCAATTATAACCTATAATGGTGCTCTTGTAATGAATCCACTTTTGGATGAAGAAATTTATCATTCGCCAATTCCTTTAGCAATTGCCAAAGATATCAGCAAAAAGGTAAAAGAATTTGATTATTATTTGCAGACATTTCTTGATGATACACTTTATGTGGCAGAAAAAAATGATTTCACCCTCAAATATGAAAATATTGCTGGAGTAGAAGCTCAGGTTGTTAATGATCTGACTGATTTTATGGATAAAGGACCAACTAAAATGTTGATTATTGAAGAAGATGAAGCAGTTCAAATAGAAATCCAGAATTTTCTCTTAGATAATTTTTCTGATCAAATAGAAATTACCTCCTCTTATCCATCATTTCTGGAAATAACTAAAAAGGGTATTTCTAAAGCTGTACCTTTAGAAAGATATGCTGCAGAAAATAATCTAAAAAGGGAAGAAATCATGGCTTTTGGAGATGGACTAAATGATCTAAAAATGATTGAATGGGCTGGACAGGGAATTGCAATGGAAAATGCTCATCCTGCTTTAAAAGATGCTGCTGATGATATAGCCCAAAATAATAATCAGCTTGGAGTAGCAAAATATTTAAATGAAAAATTTGATTTAGGTTTAGAAATTAATTAAAATTATTATCATTCTACAAGAGAAAATAGATGTGTTATAATTAAAGCAGCATTTAAAGTTTAATCAGGAGGGGTTTGCCTTGGAAATATTCGCTGTTTTAAAATACAGTTTTAAAAAATTTTATGAAAACCTATTTAAACTTTTTATATTAGGAATTAGCTGGTTTATTTTAACTGCACTGTTTTTGTTTATGATATTTTTTGCTGTTTCAACTGGCTATTATCTTTTATTACCAATACCTTTGCTTTTATTAGGCCCCTTATTTTTAACAGCTTTACATGGAGTTAATCAACTTTTAGAACAGAGGGAGTTTTCTTTAAAAGAACTAGCTAGTTTTTTTAAAAAGAATTTTTGGCGGGGTGTTTTAGCCTGTATTTTTAGTATAATTATTTATCTTATCCTTTTGTTTGACCTGCGTTTCTTTTTGCTGCAGGGGCAGCAGAATACCTGGCTTTTGGCTTTTGCTTTTTTATTTGGTTATTTACTAATCTATTTTTCTATATATGAAGCTTATTTATGGGGTTTATTAGTTATTCAGCCAGAAAAATCACTTAAAGATATATTTAAAAATGCTGTTGTCTTAAGCCTAGATAATATTGTTTTTTCTTTAGTCTGGTTTTTAGCTTTATTTTTGCTTTCATTTTTTCTGTTTATAATTGGATTTGGCCTACCAACAGCATTTATTGGAATTATTGGCTCTATGATTTTAAAAGGCAATAAAGAAATGCTGGCAAAATATTAATTTAAGTAAATTTTGAGGGGAGAGTTGGCATGCAGGAGTATTATCTTGGTTTGGATTTAGGTGGTACAAAAATATTAACCGGCTTAGCGGATAAAAACGGTAAGATTTTAGCTCGTTCACGTAAAGATACTGAAGCTAAGCTTGGGGAAGAAAAGATCATTGCTAATATGGTTGCTAGTATAGAAGAGGTATTAGCTAAAAAAAATCTTCAAGCAGAAGATATAATTGCTCTGGGAATTGGAAGTCCAGGCCCCTTAGATGCTAAAAAGGGGATAATTATAGAAAACTCTAATCTACCCTGGAAAAATGTCCCCATTGTTGAGAAAATAGAAGCAGCAGTAGGAATTAAAACCCTACTTAAAAATGATGCTAATGCTGCTGCTTTAGGAGAAAAATGGTTTGGGGCAGGTAAAGAGGTTGATAATATGGTTTATATAACTATTTCAACTGGAGTTGGTGGAGGAGCTATAATTAAGCAAGAATTGTTTAGCGGAGTTAATGATAATGCCTGTGAAATTGGTCATACTGTGGTTGATCCAGATGGTCCCCTATGTGGCTGTGGAAACCACGGCTGCCTGGAATCTTTTGCTTCTGGAACAGCAATTGCTCGGATGGCTCAAGAGGCAGCTGCTGAAGGCAAAAGTAAAAAAATGCTCGATCTAGCAGATAATATTGTCGAAGATGTTGATGCAGCAATCTGTGCTCAGGCTGCTTATCAGGGTGATCAGACAGCAAAGGCTATTTTTGCTGAGGCTGCCTTTTATCTGGGGATTGGTCTAGCAAATTTAGTTAATATTTTTAATACAGAAATGATAATTTTAGGAGGAGGAGTTATGAAGTCAGCTGATCTCTTTTTAGATAAAGCTATAGCAACTATGAGGGATAATGCCTTACCTGGACCACTGGAAATTGTTGAGCTAAGAGAAGCTGAACTGGGATCTGATATTGGTTTAATGGGCGCTATTGCGGTAGCAATGGAGGATAGGTTGATAAAAAATGGCTGAAGAAAATGAAGTAATGGTCTTAGATATTTTTAATCGTTTTGATTTAGAAATTAAGGCTGGTCGAAGTGGGATTAAAAACAAAGTTAATGTTAGTGATATTAAAAGACCGGGAATAGAGTTAGCCGGTTTTTGGGAACATTTTTATCCTGAGAGAATTAATTTGATCGGCACAACAGAGCTTTCGTTTTTAAGAGGTTTAGATGAGGATGTTTTTATAGAAAGAATTGATGAATATATATCATATGATCCGGTTTGTATTATAGTAGCCAGGGGTGAAGAAATACCTAATTATCTGCTTAAAAGAGCTGAAGATAAAGGGATTCCTATTTTATCAACTCAAATTTCTACAACTAGATTTAGCAGTATGCTTTTAAATTATTTGGAAGAAAAATTGGCTCCTATAACCGTTATTCATGGAGTTTTAGTAGATATTTATGGGATTGGAGTTTTAATTAAAGGTGAAAGTGGAATTGGTAAAAGTGAAACTGCGATTGAATTGGTTAAAAGAGGTCATCGTCTGGTAGCTGATGATATAATTGAGATAAAAAAAATTGGGGAATTACGTCTTTCCGGGAGTGCTCCGGAAAATGCCCGCTATTTCTTAGAGATGCGGGGAATAGGAATCATCAATGTGAAAACTCTCTTTGGGGCTGGTGCTGTTAAACATGATGCTCCAATAAATTTAGCTGTTCGCCTGGAGAAATGGGTAGAAGGTTATGATTATGAAAGATTGGGTTTAGATGACCAAAAAACAGAGATTATGGAAATAGAAATTGATGAAATAATTATTCCTGTTAAACCTGGTCGTAATCTGGCCCTGGTACTTGAGGTTGCAGCAATGAATTATAGGCTGAAAACAATGGGTTATAATGCAGCTGTAGATTTTACAGAAAATATCATGAAAAAATAATCTATAACAGCAGAGGTGTTTAAAAATGACTTTAATTAGCAGAAAAATCTGGCAAATAATATTCTTCTTATCAATAGTTATTTTCCTTATTTCTTTTTTAATGACAGCTGTTTATGCAGCTGAATATAGGGTTGTTTTTAACCACCTTGATGCTCGAGGAGATGATTTTGGGCCAGGAAATTATGAATATCCTTTAAATCATATTTTTCATGAGGCAGATAATATCTTTGATATCCAGGCTTTAACAATTTTTGAATCAGAACATAGTTATCGCTTTCGCTTTTCTTTTGGCAGTTTAACTGATCCCTGGAATTCAGAGTATGGGTTTTCACTGCCACTAATTGAATTATATATTGATAATCAAAATTCAGGTGCTAATCAACCTTTTCATGAGGGAGCTAACATAACTTTTGCCGAAGATTTTAATTGGAATAAATTTTTAAAGATTAGTGGTTGGTGGGCCAGATTATATACTCCGGAAAGTGAAGAGGAGTTTCTTGATTTAAATGAACTAGCCCTTGATGATAAGCATCAGGCTCAAAGTGCAGAAATACTTAGAGATGGTGATGATTTATATCTTACTTTAGCCAAAAGTGAGTTAGGCTCATTAGATAATAGCTCAGTTGTGCTTTTAATAGGTAGTTTTGATCCCTTTGGTTTTGATTATTATAGAGATCTTTCTAGACGAAGACAGCTGTGGAAGATTTATACCGAAACAGATTTGGATTTAGATAAAGCTCCTCGAGTTATGGATATTTTAACTCCAGGACCTTATAATCAGCGAAATATTTTAAACAATGAACTGGCAGAAGTACCAGCAATTAGAGTTAAAGCTCCTCTGCCTGAAAGAAGAAGAGGAATTATAGAGTTTTTTATGATTGAAAATTTATTAATAGTTTTTGCTTTTCTTATTTATTTAGCTTTAATCAAAATAATTGCATATAAATTTGACTATAATAAATAATATCAGTTTATTTTCCCTTTGAGGTGAGAAGATGAGAGATGATCCAATTAAATTTGCTAAAAATATATTAAAAGATGTTTCTCGGAGTTTTGCTTTAACTATACCTATGCTTGATAATATAATTAAAGATGAGGTCTTGATTACTTACCTTCAGGATAGAATTTTAGATAATTTTGAAGATGAAATTCATCCAGCAGATATTGAGCTGCAGAAAAAAATGATGGATAAAGTGAGCAGAGTGTTTTCAACTGAAGATTATGATCGTCAGGCAGATTTTAGAGAGATCAAAGCCCAAAATAATTTGATTGCAGATCAGGCTTTATCTAAGTTAAATGATAACATTGATATTATCTATCAGGCATATCAAAATTTTGATTTAGAGATCCAAAAAAAATCACATAAGTGGCTGCAGGAAATGAATCTCGGCATGCAAAAATATTTAAATAAAACAGTAGAAACTTTTAGAGAACTGGATGAGTATTGTTATTATGTAGCTGGAACTGTTGGTGGGTTTTTAACCGAGCTGATTATTTACAAATTAGATCTTAGTCAAAAAGATCAAGCTATTCTTTTAGAAAACTTTAATGAGGCCGGCCTTTTTTTGCAAAAAGTTAATTTAATAAGAGATATTAAAGATGATCTAGAAAATAGAGAAAAACACTTTTGGCCTTTAAAAGAGTTAAAGCTAACCGAAGCTGAACTACTTGATAGAGAAAACGAAGCTAAAACAATGGCAGCTTTAGAAAAAATGCTGGAGGATCTAATCAAACATACAGCAGCTTTAAAAAAATATTATCAAGCTTTACCAGAAAATTTAAGCGGCTATAGGAAATTCTTTGCAGTTAATAATGCCCTCGGTTTAGCTACAGTTGAGAAGTTAAGAGACAATCCGGCTGTTTTTTATGGTGATAAAGCAGTTAAGGTCTCTAAATTAGCTTTTGCCAATATATTGCGAGCACCAGAAAAATATTTTTTAAAACATTGTTCTAAACACATCAGAGATTAAATAATTATTGTGGTTGTGGCAGTAAGATAAATTGAAAGGAGCTAAACTTTTAAAATGGATTTTTTATTGATCACAGGTATGTCAGGAGCTGGTAAATCACTTGCTTTAAATCATTTTGAGGATCGAGGCTATTTTTGTGTAGACAACTTACCACCTGCTTTAATTTCTAAATTTGCCGAAATCTGCTTACAGTCTAATTTAGACAAGATTGCCCTTGTCAGTGATATTCGAGGTAGAGAATTTTTCAATGATCTTTTTGCAGAACTGGGAAAATTAAAAGAGCTGGAACTAGATTATAACATCTTATTTCTAGAGGCTTCTGATGATATTTTGATTAGAAGATATAAAGAAAGTAGAAGGCGTCATCCACTTGATGAAGAGGGAAGGGTGCTTGATGCGATTCAGCAGGAGAGAAAAATCCTGGAAGAACTAAGAGGTAGAGCAAGTAAGGTTATTGATACCGGAGAATTAAAAATTGCAGAACTACAGGAGGAATTAGATAATTTATATATAACTCAAGATAATAAGAGTTGTCTGCAGCTTAGTTTAATATCTTTTGGTTTTAAATACGGAATACCTCGTGATGCCGATCTGGTTTTTGATGTCCGCTTTCTAGCCAATCCATATTATGTAGAATCACTTAAAGAAAAAACTGGGAAAGATAAGGTTGTCCAGGATTATATCTTAAAATGGCCTGTTACCGAAAAATTTTATGATAAATTTTTTGATTTGATTAAATTTTTAATTCCTCAATATAAAAATGAAGGAAAAAGTCATCTTTCAATTGCCGTTGGATGTACTGGTGGTAAACATAGATCTGTAACCACAGTCTTAAAATTATCTGAAGTTTTAGCAGATGAATCTCTAAACTATAATATTGAGCATCGTGATATAGACAAATAATGATGATTTATCTCAACAAAAGGAAGTGTAATTATGAACCTGCCTAAATGGTTTTTTCCAGGTTTGGGTGTGAAAAGATGGTTTATTCTAATGATTTTAGCTTTTGCATTAATAAGTATTGGTATAACACCATTATTAGGTTTTGATCTAGGTGTTTTTGTGACAGAATACTTAACTCTCCATTTAAATAATCTGCTTGGAGAAGGCTCAGAGATTGCTTTGAAATCTATTGCTGTAATGATGGTGGTAGGAGGATTATTTATCATATATTATGCTCTGATTAAAATAAGGTCAGAGTTAAATACTCATATTACACCACATGCTGAGATTTTAGACCTCTTATATGAGAAAAGAAGATCAAATAAAGGACCCCAAATTGTTGCCTTTGGTGGTGGAACTGGTTTAGCTAATTTATTAAGAGGTTTGAAAAAAAATAGTGATAATTTGACAGCAGTTGTCACAGTTGCAGATGATGGGGGCAGCTCAGGTCGCTTAAGAGATGAGATGGGGATCTTACCACCTGGAGATATTCGCAACTGCCTGGTTGCTTTGGCTGATCGAGAACCTCTCATGGAAAAACTTTTTCAGCACCGTTTTGAATCAAATGGAGGTCTGGAAGGTCATAGTTTTGGTAACCTATATATAGCTGCTATGACAGAGGTTTTAGGTGATTTTGAAGAGGCTGTAATTGCTTCTAGTAAAGTTTTAGCAATTAGGGGTAAGGTTTTAGCTGCCACAAATGAGAATATTAAATTGGGTGCTATTTATGAAGATCAGGAAAAAAGAATTGGTGAATCTGCCATTCCTTCTGATAATAAAAAGATTGATCGAGTATTTTTAGCTCCTGAAAACCCTCAAACAACTCCTGCCGTAAAAGAGGCAATTGCTGGAGCAGATGTGATAATCATCGGTCCAGGCAGTTTATATACTAGTATTTTACCCAACTTACTTGTGGATGGAATTGCAGACTCGATTAGAGAAAGTAATGCTCTTAAAATATATATTTGTAATGTGATGACTCAGGCTGGTGAAACTGATGCTTATACAGCTGCTGACCATGCTCAGGCAATTATAGAGCACTGTGGGGAAGGTATTTTCGATTATATTATCCTCAATAACCAGTCGGGAACTAAAGAATTAAGAAAAAAATATGAAGCAGAAGGTGCCTATCCAGTTAAAATAGATCGCAAACGCTTAAAAAAGATGGGTTTAAAGATTATTGAAAAAGATTTACTGAAAAAAAATAGTTATCTTCGCCATAATCCAGATGCCTTAGCAGAGTTGATCTATACACTTAATGCAAACAAATAATATTATAATTAAAATTACTAAATTTATTAAGAAGGTGTTTAAAGATGTCATTTACTGATCAGGTTAAAGAAGAACTAACTCGAGCAGAGAAAAAAGGTTATCAAGAACAACTGGCAGAATTAGCTGCTTTAATAAGAGTTGATGGCTCTATTCAGATTTCAAATAAACATCTTTCTTTAAAGGTTAAATTATATCATGGTAATTTAGCCCGGCGGATATATTCTTTAATCAAAGATCGTTTTGGATTTGATATAGAAATTAGAGTAAGACAGCATAAAAAATTTAATTTGAGTCACAGTTATGATATTATCGTTACACCACAACCAGGGGTAAGAGAGTTTTTGCTTGAACTGGGTTTTTTAACTCCTCAAAATAATTTGGTTTTTCACATCAAAGAAGAATACTTAGTTAATAGAAAGCTGGCCCAGGCTTATTTAAGAGGCATTTTTTTAGCCGGGGGTTCGGTTAATAGTCCTAAAAGTGAGTATCACCTTGAATTTCGCTGTGAAAGGGAAAGCTTAGCTGAAGATTTAATTAAATTGCTGGCTAAATTTGAACTTGAAGCTCATCAGACAGAACACAAGGGCTTTTATGTTGTTTATTTTAAAAGCTATGATGAGGTTATCAAAGTTTTAAATATTATCGGTGCCCATCAGGCAATGTTAAAAATGGAAAATGATCATATAGTTAAGCAGTTAAAAAATGATGTAAACCGCAGAGTAAATTTTGAAACAGCCAATTTAGAAAAGTCTGTTTCTGCAGCTATGGATCAGTTAGAAAATATCAGAATAATTGAAAGAGAAAAAGGTCTGGAGAATTTAAGCCCCAGTTTAAGAGAAATGGCCCAGATCAGAAGGGAAAATCCTTATGCTTCACTTAAAGAATTAGGTGAGATTTTAGATTTAAGTAAATCAGGGGTAAATCACCGTTTAAGGAGAATAAAAAAAATTGCTGAAAATTTAGCTTGATTTATTCTCAGATAATGATATAATAAAGGTGAAGGAAAAAACATTCTTAATTAAATACATTTAACTAGCTGATTATTAAGTCAGCTTTGTTTTTGGCTTTATCGGGACATTTTTGTTCCATTTGGACAAAAACGTTCCAACTTGGAGGATTAGTTATGAAAAAACTTTTTAAAATTCAGGAAAAATTGGTTCCCGAAATTGTAGAAAGAGCTCAACAGCGTTATAATATATTAAGAGGTATTTATTATAATCAACCTATTGGAAGAAGAGCTCTTGCTAGGATTTTGGAACTTAGTGAAAGAAAAATTAGAAATGATCTTGAATTTTTTGAAAAAAATGCTTTTATTAGAATTACTCCTTCAGGAACAAGAATTACTAGAATTGGCGAAGAATTTTTGATAGAATTAGATGAATACATAAAAGAACTGAGAAATATTAGTTATTTAGAAAAAAAGCTCGAAAAAATATTAGGATTGCAAAAAGTTAAACTTGTTAATGGGGCTGTGCCAGCTGATGATATTAAAGTAGAAATTGGTCGAATGGCTTCTCAGTTATTAAAAAAAGAAATAAAAGATGGAGATATTCTTGCTGTTACTGGAGGGACAACTTTAGCCCAGGTGGCCGCAGAAATGACATACAGCCCTGATCCCTATGATATTACGGTTGTTCCAGGTAGAGGTGGTTTGGGTGAAAATGTTGAAATTCAGGCAAATACAATTGTCGCCCAGATTGCAAAAAAATTAGGTGGTAGTTATCATCTGCTTCATATTCCTGATAATATTGCCCAAGAAAATATTCACCCTTTAATTAAAGAACCAAGTATTCAAAAAACTTTAGAAATCTTAAAAAAAGCAAATATTTTAATTCATGGTGTTGGTACTGCTGCAGATATGGCTGCCCGCAGAGGAATGAATCAAAAAGAAATAAAAGAACTGCTTGCTGCTGGTGCTGTTGGTGAGGCTTTTGGTTTTTATTTTAACTATCAGGGTGAAATTGTTTATTCTACAAGTAGTGTTGGTTTAAACTTGAGTGATTTAGAAACTATAGATAAAGTAATAGTTGTGGCTGGGGGAGAAAATAAAGCAGAAGCAATAATAGCAGCTGTCTCCAATGTATACCAGGATATCTTAATAACTGATGAAAATACAGCCAAGAAAATTATCTCTCTTAAGGGGGGTGAGGCCGAAGTAGGGGCTGAATAAATCAGTAATCCATTAAAGTTTTGAAGTTTTGCAATTTAAATTTTGCACAATAAATGTTTAATGTTCCATAATTATAAGGAGGTATTTTAAATGACAAAAAAAGTAGCAATTAATGGTTTTGGAAGAATTGGTAGAGGTTTTTTAAGACTTGTAGAAGGTAGAGATGCAGATTTAGAAGTAGTAGCAATTAATGACCTGGTAAATGTTGATAATTTAGCTTACTTATTGAAGTATGATTCTGTACACGGTCGTTTTGATGGTACTGTAGAGGTTAAAGGTGATGATACATTAGTTGTAAATGGTAAAGAAATTACTGTAACTGCAATTAAAGATCCCGCAGATTTACCATGGGCCGAACATAATATTGATGTAGTAATAGAATCAACTGGTGTATTCCGCCATAAAGAAAAGGTTATGAAACACATTGAAGCTGGAGCTAAAAAAGCAATTTTAACTGTACCAGCTAAAGATGAAATTGATAATACTATTGTACTTGGTGTTAATGATGATGATCTTAATGATGATGATTTAATTCTTTCAAATGCATCCTGTACTACTAATTGTTTAGCACCTCTTGCTAAAGCTCTAAATGATGAGTTTGGCATTAAAAAAGCTCTTATTACTACAGTTCATGGTTATACAACAAGTCAGGCAATCTTAGATATGCCGGCTTCAAAAACTAGAAGAGGTAGAACTGCAGCTGAAAATATTATTCCAACTACAACTGGTGCTGCTATTGCTACAACAAAAGTACTGCCTGAATTAGAAGGTAAAATTGATGGTATGGCAATTAGAGTTCCTGTACCTAATGGCTCCTGTGTTGACGGAGTATTTACTTTAGAAAAAGATGTTACAGTTGAAGAAGTAAATGCAATGTTTAAAGAAAAAGCCGAAGGAGAAATGAAAGGTATTCTTGGTTATACAGAAGAAGAGTTAGTTTCCAGAGATATTATGGGACAATTCGAATCTTCTTTAATTGATGCTGAGTCTACTATGGTTGTTAATGGTAATATGGTAAAAGTTATTTCTTGGTATGACAATGAGTTAAGTTATACAAACAGAGTTATTGATTTAGCTTTAAGAGTATAAATATATATACATTTATTTCAGGGTCAGGTTTAACCTGTCCCTGAAATTTTAATGTTAAGTTAATTATAAATAAATTTGAAGAATTTTTGCAGAATATATGGAGGTGGATTTTAATGTACAATATTAATAAAAAGACATTAAAAGATATGGACTTTAAGGGCAAAAAAGTATTAGTTAGGGTTGATTTTAATGTTCCCCTTAAAGATGGTGAAGTTACAGATTCAACAAGAATCAAAGCAGCTTTACCAACTATAGAATATTTGATTCGAGAAGAGGCAAAAGTGCTATTAATATCTCATCTGGGACGTCCAGGTGGAGAGGTAAATGAAGATCTTAGAATGGATGCAGTGGCTAAAGAACTGGCCAATCAATTAAATAAAGAGGTTAAAAAAGCTGATGACTGTATAGGTGAAGAAGTTAAAAAAGCAGCAGACAATTTAGAAAACGGTGAGGTACTATTACTCGAAAACAGCCGTTTCTATGCTGGAGAAAAAGCTAATGATCCTGAGTTTTCTAAAAAACTGGCTTCTTTAGCAGAACTTTATGTTAATGATGCCTTTGGTGCAGCTCATAGAGCCCATGCTACAACTGTTGGAGTTACAGAATATCTGCCAGCAGCTGCAGGATTTCTAATGCAGAAAGAGTTAAACGCCTTAGGTGAAGTAATGGCAGCTCCAGAAAGTCCTTTTGTTGCAATAATGGGTGGAGCAAAGGTTTCTGATAAAATAGATGTTATCAAAAACCTCATCAATAAAGTTGATACCTTAATTGTTGCCGGTGGAATTGCAAACACCTTCCTCTTAGCTAAAGGTTATGAAGTAGGAGACTCACTGGTAGAAGCTGATAAAGCAGAACTTGCCAAAGAACTTATGGCAGAAGCTGAAGAAAAAGGTGTAAACATTGTACTTCCGATAGATGTAGTTATTGCTGATGAATTTTCTAATGATGCTGAAACTCAGATTGTAAAAGCTGATCAAATTCCAGCTGGATGGCAGGTTTTAGACTGTGGAGGAACAGAAAGTCTCAAACAATACAAAGAAATTATCAAAAATGCTAAAACAGTTATCTGGAATGGTCCTTTAGGAGTTTTTGAAATGGAGAAATTTGCTCATGGAACAGTTGAATTAGCAAAAGCTCTTGGTCAATCTGATGCTCATTCAGTAATCGGTGGAGGAGATTCTGCTGCAGCTATTAATAAAGCTGGAGTAGCAGATCAAATGAATCATATTTCTACAGGTGGTGGAGCTTCCTTAATGTTCTTTGAAGGTAAAGAACTACCTGGTGTAGCAGCTCTTGACGATCTTGAGTAAATAGACATTCCTATAGAGGGGGAAATAAAATGCGTAAACCATTTATTTGTGGTAACTGGAAAATGAATAAAAACGTTGATCAGGCTAAAGCTATGCTAACAGAACTCAAAGCTAAAGTAGCAGAGGTAGAAGAAGTAGAAATGGGTATCTGCCCCACAGCTCTTGCCTTAACCGCAGTTAAAGAAGCAGCGGCAGGTAGTGATATTGTGACAGGAGCTCAAAATATTTACTGGGAAGAATCCGGTGCTTATACTGGAGAAATCTCTGCTAAAATGTTAGCTGATAGTGAAATAGAATATACAATTATAGGTCACTCTGAAAGAAGAGAGATCTTCGGTGAAAGTGATTTTGAAGTTAATAAAAAAGTTCATGCTGCACTTGAAAATGGAGTAAAGGCAATTGTTTGTGTAGGTGAAACTTTAGAAGAAAGAAAAGCTGAAAAAATTGAAGCAAAGGTTAACTTCCAAGTTGATGCTGCCCTAGCTGGATTAAGTGAAGAAGAAATTGCTGATGTAGTAATTGCTTATGAACCTATCTGGGCCATTGGAACAGGAGAAACTGCTTCTGCAGAAGAAGCAAATAGAGTGATTGGAATAATTAGAGATCACATTAGAGAAAGCTATCCTGAAGCAGCAGAAAAAATCAGGATTCAGTATGGTGGTAGTGTTAAACCACATAATGTTGAAGAAATCATGGCTCAAGAAGAAATCGATGGAGCTTTAGTCGGTGGCGCCAGTCTTAAAGCTGAATCATTCTCTGAAATTATTTTAAAGACTGAGGAAATATATAAATAAATTTGTAGTCTAAAGGTTAGAAACAAACCTATAAGACAAATAAGTTAATAAGGAGGTTAAATGATGGGTAAAAATAGACCACTTGCTCTTATCATCATGGATGGAGTAGGTATCAATGAAAATGCAGAAGGTAATGCTGTCTATCAGGCAGATACTCCTTATTTAGACAAACTTGCTGAAGAATATCCTCATTCTGTTTTAAAACCATCTGGAGAGGAAGTTGGACTTCCAGAGGGTCAGATGGGTAACTCTGAAGTAGGTCACCTAAATATAGGGGCTGGAAGGATAGTATATCAGGATTTTACTAGAATAAATAAAGCTGTAGAAAACAAAGAACTTTTAAACAATGAAGCTCTTAAAAAAGCAGTTCAGCATGCTAAAGATAATGATGGTGCACTACATTTAATCGGATTATTATCTGATGGTGGAGTTCACAGTCATATTAAACATCTTTTTGGTTTAATAGAAATGGCTGATCGGGCTGATTTAGATAAGGTATATATTCATCCGATTCTTGATGGACGTGATACACCACCTTCCAGTGGTACAGGTTATTTAAAAGAACTGGAAGAAGAAATAGCAGAAGTAGGTTTAGGGAAAATTGCTACAGTTAGCGGTCGTTATTACACTATGGATCGTGATAACCGCTGGGATAGAACTAAAAAGGCTTATGATGCCCTTGTCTTAGGTGAGGGTGTAAAGTCAGAAGATGCAGTTAGTGCTGTAGAAGCATCATATGAAGAAGATGTAGAAGATGAATTTGTTCTGCCAACAGTAATAACCGAAAATGGAGAGCCGGTTGGAACTATGGAAGATCACGATTCTGTGATATTCTTTAATTTTAGAGCAGATAGAGCTCGCCAAATAACAAAAGCTCTGACAATTGATGGATTTGATCAATTTGAAAGAGCAGCAGAACATCCTAAAGACCTCTATTATGTAACAATGACCGAATATGATGAGGAATTTGATTTGCCTGTAGCATTTGAACCTATAGAAATCGAAGACGGGTTAGGAGAAGTCTTAAGCCGGGAAGGATTAAAACAGCTTAGAATAGCTGAAACAGAAAAATATGCTCATGTAACATTTTTCTTTAATGGTGGAGTTGAAGAACCAAATAAAAATGAAGACAGAATTTTGATTCCATCTCCTCAGGTTGCTACTTATGAGATGAAACCTGAAATGAGTGCTTATGAGGTAACTGATACACTCTTAGAGAAAATTGAAGCAGATCAATATGATGTTATAATCCTTAATTATGCAAATGCAGATATGGTAGGCCATACCGGTTATGTTGATGCAGCAATAAAAGCTGTAGAAGCTGTAGATGATTGTCTGGCCAAGGTAGTACCTGCAATACTGGAAAAAGGTGGCCAAGCCTTAATCACAGCTGATCATGGTAATGGTGAACAGATGCAAGAGCCGGATGGAAGTCCGTTTACTGCTCACACTGCAAATCTGGTTCCACTCTACTATGTTGGTGGAGCTAAAAATAAAGGAATTGCTTCCGGTAAATTAGCTGATTTAGCACCTACTATGCTGGAAATTCTCGGAATTGAAAAACCTGAAAAGATGACTGGTGAATCTCTTCTGATTGACAAAAAATAACAATTAAATTGCTTAATACTTAACTTAAAGTTAAGTTTAAATTAATAAGGAGGTTATTAAATATATGTTTAATACAACAATTGTAAATGTTTATGCAAGAGAAATTCTGGATTCCCGTGGGAACCCAACTGTTGAGGTAGAAGTAGTTTTAGAAGATGGAGTAATGGGTAGAGCTGCTGTACCTTCTGGAGCTTCAACTGGAGCATATGAAGCAGTAGAACTAAGAGATGGTGGAGACCGTTATCTTGGTAAAGGTGTTTTAAAAGCAGTTGAAAACGTGAATGAAATCATTGCCCCAGAAATCGTAGGTTATGATGTAAGAAGTCAAATAGAAATTGATAAAATTATGTTAGAGCTTGATGGTACTGCTAATAAAGGTAAGCTTGGTGCAAATGCTATTTTAGGTGTTTCAATGGCAGTTGCTAAAGCAGCAGCAGAAGCTACTGGTACTTTCCTCTATAACTATATTGGTGGTGCTAAAGCTAATACTCTACCTGTACCAATGATGAATATCCTTAATGGTGGAGAACATGCTGATAATAATGTCGATCTACAGGAATTTATGATCATGCCTGTTGGAGCAGTAAGCTTCAGAGAAGCAATGCAGATGGGAGCAGAAGTTTATCACCATCTTAAAAAGGTTCTGCAGGACAAAGGTCTAGGTACCGGTGTTGGTGATGAAGGTGGGTTTGCACCTGATTTAGATTCCAACGAAGCAGCTTTAGAAGTAATTGTTGAAGCTATTGAAGCAGCCGGTTATGAATCAGGAGAAGATTTTTATATAGCTCTTGATCCAGCTGCAACAGAGTTTTATAAAGATGGTAAATATGTTTTAGCTGGTGAAGGTGTAGAAAAAACATCTGAAGAAATGATCGAATTCTATGCAGAATTAATTGATAAGTATCCAATAATTTCAATTGAAGATGGACTTGCAGAAGATGATTGGGAAGGTTTTGCTAAGATGACTGCCCAACTTGGTGACCGTCTACAGGTTGTTGGAGATGACCTCTATGTTACTAATACCGAAAGACTTTCTAGAGGTATTGAAGAAAAAAGCAGTAACTCAATCTTAATCAAGGTTAATCAGATTGGTACTTTAACTGAAACTTTAGAAACAATTGAAATGGCTACCCAAGCTGGCTTTACTTCTGTTGTTTCACACCGTTCAGGTGAAACAGAAGATGTTACAATTTCAGACTTGGTTGTAGCAATGAATACTGGTCAGATTAAAACTGGTGCTCCAGCTCGTTCAGAAAGAGTTGCTAAATATAATCAACTGCTTAGAATTGAAGAAAGTCTAGGCGAAGCAGCTCAGTATGCAGGTAAAGATGCTTTTTATAACTTAAAGTAAAAAGCTGCTAAATAAATAGAAATTAAGTAGAGAAATAGGGTTTTCCCTGTTTCTCTCTCTTTTTTTTATTCTAAACTGTTTTTTATCTTTAATAGATTTTTCTGCTTTTATATGATATTATAATACTGTAAATTTCTAAATTGTGTATTATATTGAATTTGAGTGGAGGTCTTCAGGATGAAAAATAGTCATTTTGAGAATGATTATAAAGTGGATGAATTAATTGAAAAATATGAGTTGGAATTAGAATATAGAATAAATTTTGAGAACCAGATTAATCAAATTACTGAAGCACTAACTCATTATCAGGAAAATAATATAGAGCAAGCTTTGGCTAAGCTTGGGATTACTACAGATATGGATAGAGTATATATTTTTGAATTTAAAGAAGATTTAAAAATCATGGATAATACTTTTGAATGGTGTGCAGAGGGTGTAATCCCCCAAAAAGATTATTTAAGTGATTTAGAAAGCAGTATTTTCCCCTGGTGGATGGAGAATTTAAAAGAAAATAAAGCTATTGTTGTTAATGATGTAGAAAAAATCCCACCGGTAGGAATAAATGAACAAAATATATTAAAAGAACAAGCTATTAAATCAGTTCTTGTTATTCCACTTTTTAATGATGAACTAATCGGTTTTATGGGCTTTGATGATACCAGAAGTACAAGAGAATGGAATTTGGCTGATATAGAACTATTAAATGCTGCTGGTAATTTAATTATTTCTTACTGGGATAAAAAAAGCAAAAATGATGAATTAAAAGAAAAAAATCGTGAACTTGAAGAAACTGTAAATACAATAATTCAAACTCTTTCTAATATAAGTGTTGAAAGAGATCCTTATACAAAAAGACACAGTGTTAGAGTAGAAACTATTGCTTCTCAAATGGCAGAAAAAATGGGTTTTGATAGTGAAACTATTAGAATAATTAAAATTGCCTCCTTATTACATGATGTAGGCAAGGTAAATGTGCCTAAAAGTATCTTATTTAAACCTGGTCCATTAACTGAACTAGAATATGAGATGGTAAAAAAGCATTCAGAAATGGGCTATGAAATTATCAGAAATATAAAACTGCCCGAAAAAATCAAAAATATAGTTTTACAACATCATGAAAAAAATGATGGTTCTGGTTATCCAAACAATTTAAAAGCAGAGGAAATCTTAATTGAAGCTAAGGTTGTTGCTGTTGCTGATGTATTTGAGTCAATGATTTCTCACCGCCCATATAGACCAGCTCATGACGTTTCTACTGCAGTAAAATTTTTAAAAGATAATCGGGTTAATTTATTTGATAAAGAAGCTGTAGACACCCTGATTGAGATGGTAGAAAAGAAAGAAATCGACATATTTAATTAATTCAACTTATCTAAACTAAACAAATATTAATTTTTTAGAAGTTTATGCATTTTTTACTTGCATAAACTTTTTTTTTGCTATATAATTCTTATAAACTGACCGGTTAGTCGAGAGGAGTGATTAAGTGAGTAATGAAACAAAACAGTGTATTTTAAATTCTGCTTTAAAAGTATTTTCAGAAAATAATTATCATGCTGCTTCGATGGCCATGATAGCTAAAGAGGCAGGAGTTAGTAAGGGGACTCTTTATTGGCATTTTGACAGTAAAGAAGAGCTCTTTAGAGAAATAGTTTTATCAGGTTTGGATTATTTTAATCAAAAGTTTATAAATATTGCAGAAGAAGAGATAAGTTCAGAAGAGAAAATCTATAAAATTATCAATTTTGGTGTAACAACTTTAATAGAAAATTCTCAAATGGGAGATATTCTAAGAAATAATGTGCAGCTGGTAAGTGAAGATTTTCAAAAAAGAATTGAAATAAAACATAGAGAAAGTGTAGAGATTTTCAAGCAGATTATTGAACAGGGAATTAAAGAAAAAAGTATTAAAAAACTAAATCCAAGAAAAACTGCAGTTATGATGCTGACTGCTTTATTTACTTCAAATTCTGAATGGTTGATTGATCAAACACCTGATAGTAAACAGCAGGTTGAATTTATCTATAGTTTTTTAATGGATGGTATCAGCAGAAAGGAGAATTAAAAATATGAAAATAAAGCAAATTACAGTTTTTTTACTTATATTATTAATTTTTGCAAGTATTACAGCTGCAGCTGCTCAGGATTTATCTTTAGAAGAGGCAGTAGAGCTTTTAGTAGTGGAAAATAGGCAGCTGGAAAATGCCCGTAAGGATATAGAAAAAGCTGAAAAAGATATCAGTTTAACTACAAGGAGTTATTTCCCCAGTTTAGAACTGCAGAGTTCTTATACTAGATTAGATGAAGGACAATCACCTTTTGGAGAATTAGATGATGTAGAATTTCCATTTGATATAGAAACACCAAATGAGAACTACAGAACCTCTATTAATTTAACTCAGCCGCTTTGGTTAGGTGGTAAGGTAGGTCTGCAGAGAGAAATTGCAGCTTATGGCTTGGAAATAGCAAAAGCTGATTATCAAAGTCAGGTTGAAGAAGAGATTTTCAATTTGATTCAGGCTTATTATGGAGTCTTACAGGCTCAAGGTTTGGTCCGAATTAGAGAAGAAGCACTTGAAATTGTGAATGAACATTTAAGAGTTGTAGAAAGAAGATTAGAATTAGGTACCGCTATTCGCCAGGATTTACTGCAGAGTCAAATTGAAGCAAGACGAGCTCAGGAAGAGCTTAATTCTGCTCAAAATAATTTAAAAATTGCTAGAAGAAGGTTGGCTCAGCTACTAGTGAGTACTGAAGAATATTCTCCTATGAGACCTGAAATAGATTTTGAAATAATTTTAGAACAGGAAGAATTATTTGCACAAGCAGTGGAAAATGATCTGGAACTTTTAAAATTAGAATTGAACCGTAAAATTATTGAAACAAGGCAAAAACTAGAAAGGCAGCATTATAGACCTGATATAAATCTCAGTGGTTCTTATAACTGGGAGGGAGATGAATTTTTAGATGAAGATAGCTGGTCAGTTACAATTGGTGGCAGTATCTCTCTTTATGATGGAGGTAGAGCTAAAATTAGTGCTGAAAAAGAAGAAAAAGAATTAGAAAAACTGGCTAACAATCGTCAGGACTTTTTAGAGAATCTTGATATAGAAATTGAATCTGTTATTTTAAGTGTTAAAGAAAATGAAGAATTAATCGAATTAGAAGAACTTTCTTTAGAAAATGCAGTTGAAAATTTTGAAATTGCAAATAAAAGTTATGAAGCTGGAGTAGCCAGTAATACAGATGTGATCGATGCCCAAAGCAGATATAATCAGGCTCAGATTTCTCTGCTGCAGGCAGAATATGATTATGAGATAGAATTATTTAACAGCCTTTATAAAAGTGGGCAAATTATAGACTATTTTGAGGATGTGATATTAGATGAAAAATAAAATAATACTTATATTGACTTTGATTTTGATTTTAAGTACAGCACCTCTTTCGGCAGCTACCACTGTTGAGGTTACTGAGGCAATTAGAGAAGATATAAGTCTTGATGAGATTGTAACAGGGCAGTTAACTCCATTTGAGAAGGTTAATATTCCTGCTCAAATTGGTGGAGTAGCAGAAGAGGTTAATGTAGAGATTGGAGATGAAGTTGAAGCTGGTTATGAATTAATAAAAATGGAGCAGGATACATTATTGATTCAAAAACGCCAGGCAGAAGCATCATTAGAGAGCGCCCAGGCCAATTATGATGAATTGATAACTGGAGCAACTGAAGAAGAATTAACAAGAGCTAGATCATCATATGAAGATGCAAAAGCTGCTTTGGAAAGTGCTGAGATAAACTATAATTTGATGCAGGAAATCTTCGAAGACCGAAGAAGTCTTGAACAGCAGCTTGTTAATGCAGAACAACAGCTGCAGAGCTCTAGACAAAGTTACAGACAGGCAGAGATAAATTATGAACAGGCTAAAAGGTCTTTTGAAAGATCAGAACAGCTTTTTCAGGATAATATAATTTCTAAACAGGAATATGAAAATGCAGAAGATGCCTATGAAAATGCTGAAACTTCTTTAAATCAGGCAGAGAGTGCTTTAAATTCTGCTGAAAGAAATTATCAGCTAACTAAAGAAACATTTAATAACCCAACTGAATTAAAGCAGCAGCTAGAAAATGCTAGAAGCCAACTTAATAGTGCCAGAACAAACCTTGCTGTATCTGAAGCTAATTTAAGAGAAGCTGAAAGAGGACCGCGTGAAGAAAGAATAAGGGCAGGTGCAGCTCAGCTTAAACAGGCTGAGGCAGGTTTAGATGAATTAGAAGATAATCTTAGAAAGACTATTATTACTGCTCCTTTTGATGGCCTTGTTTTTCAGGTTAATGTAGAAAAAGGAGAAATGATTGGTTCTGGTCAAGCTATTATCAATTTAATTAATATTGATCAGCTTTATGTAGAAATAGAGCTTACAGCTTCTGCAGTTTCCAGGATAAATAAAGGTGATATGGTGGAAGTTAAAGCAGAAACAATGCAGCACTATGTTGAAGGAGAAATTACAAATATAGCTCCTCAGGCAGATCCTTCTACCAGAAGTTTTTTGGTCAAAGTTAAAATAGATAATTCGGAACATAGTTTAAGGCCAGGCATGTTTGCTGATGTAAGATTGCTTAAAGGTGAAGCTGGAGATGCTGTTGTAGTACCAATTGAAAGTATAATGGACCTAACAGAAGAGACCCCTTATTTATATGTAGTTGAAGAAGGTAGAGCAGTAAGGAGAGAGGTAGAAGTAGGACTGCAGACAGATACTCAGGCTGAAATTATTTCTGGATTAGAAGCTGGAGAAAGTGTAATTATTAGAGGCCAGCAGCGGCTTGAAGCTGGAGTAGAGGTTGAGGTGATAAGTCGATGAAAATCTCAGAATTCTCGATAAAAAGACCTGTCACCACTGCAATGATTATTCTGGTAATTATTTTAATCGGGATAGTAGCTTTAACCAATCTTAGTCTTGATCTTTATCCAGATATTACTTTTCCCGGAGCAGCAATAGTTACCAGTTACAGTGGGGTAGGCTCTGAAGAAATAGAAAATTTAGTTACAAGACCAATAGAAAGTGCTGTCTCTACTGTTGAAGGAGTTCAAGCAGTTCGATCTACTTCAGCTATGGGATCTTCCACTGTGGTGGTTGAATTTAACTGGGGTAGAGATATGGATTTTGCTGTACTTGATTTAAGAGAACAAATTGATATGATTAGTGGAACAGCTCTACCTGATGGTGCAGATAGCCCGCTAGTTTTTAAATTTGACCCTGCTATGATACCAATTATGGTTTATGGGGTCAGTGCAGATGGAATTGGTTTAGCTGAGCTGAAAGAAGAAACTGAAGACCAGTTAATTCCCCGTTTGGAGAGAACCCCTGGTGTTGCTCAGGTTAATCTCCAGGGAGGTTTAGAAAGAGAAATAATTGTTTCTTTAAAAAGAGAACGCTTAAATCATTACAATCTTGATTATGAGACCATTAGAGGTATTATAGCTCAAGAAAATGTAAATGTATCTGCTGGTGATGTCAGACAGGGAAATAGAGAGCTGCTTGTTAGAACAATAGGTAAGTTTTCTTCTATTGAGGAAATTAGAGATGTTAATATCCCAGTAGGAGAAAGAGGTTTTGTTAAATTATCTGATATTGCCGAAGTGGAAGATGGTTTTGCTGATGTTCAAACTATTTCTAGAACTGATGGTAAAGAGAGTATTTCTCTTTCTATTCAAAAACAAACAGATGCCAATACTGTAGATGTTGCTGAAGCAGTTAAACAAGAAATGCAATCCATTCAGAGAGATTATCCTAACTATAATTTCGCTGTAGCTTTTGATCAATCAGAGTTTATTGTAGATTCGATAAATTCTGTGAGTAGAAATGCAATCATAGGTGGGCTATTAGCAGTATTAATACTTTATCTGTTTTTGCGTAATATCAGAAGTACTTTAATAATTGCTACTGCTATGCCTGTTTCGATTATAGCAACTTTTGTTTTAATGTATTTTGCAGATGTTAACTTGAATGTTATCTCACTTGGTGGTTTAGCCCTCGGAGTGGGGATGCTGGTTGATAATGCGGTGGTTGTTTTAGAAAATATATATCGTTATCGTAGTATGGGTCAGGGAAAAATTGAAGCTGCTAGAGAAGGTAGCTCAGAGGTTGGAATGGCAATAGTGGCTTCAACTATGACAACTGTGGTAGTATTTTTGCCCATAGTTTTTGTTGAAGGACTTGCTGGTGAGTTATTTAAAGATTTGGCCTTAACAGTTGCCTTTTCTTTGCTTGCTTCTTTATTAGTTGCCTTAACACTTATTCCCATGCTTTCATCTAAAATATTGAAAATAACACAAAATGAAATAGACAGAGGTAAAAAAGAGGGGAAAATAAGGAAAAAATACCGCAGTCTCTTAACTTCAGCCCTAAAGCGGAGATGGATAATAATTGGAATTTTATTAATCTCTTTAGTGGGAAGCCTTGCTTTGCTGCCAGGGATTGGTTTTGAATTTATCCCAACTACAGATCAAGGTGATATTTCTATAAGCTATAATCTGCCTGTAGGAACTATACTTTCAGAATCTGATCGAGCAGCTGCAGAGATAGAAGAAATCTTATTTGATATTCCTGAGGTTGAGACAGTTATAGTAAATGTTGGTTCAGCTAATATGATGCAGACTGCTGCCAGCAGTCATGCAGGGAATTTTAATGTTTCACTTCTACCAGCAGCAGAAAGGGATAGAACAACTGTTGAAGTTATGGAAGAAATAAGGCAGAGAGTTAATATTCCAGATCTTGAAATCAATGTTTCTGAACAGACTGGTCCAGGTGGTGGTGATGATAGGCCGGTTAATGTTCGGTTAAGAGGCGATAACCTGGAAATTCTTGAAAGAGAAATTCAAAGAGCTGTACTGGCCATTGAAGATGTAGAAGGTTTAGTAGAAATTGAAGATAGTTTTGATGAAGGTCGACCAGAATTACATTTAAAGGTAGACCGTGCCCTTAGTTCTAGATTTGGTTTAAATGTAAATCAAATTGCCAATACAGTTAGAAGTGCAGTTAGTGGAGATGTTGCCAGCAGATATGAGGTTGATGGTGATGAATATGATATTAGGGTGCGTTTAGAAGGAGAACAAATTGAAAGTTCAACCCAACTTGAAGATTTAACAATTCGCAGTCCAAATGGTAATATGATCCCTTTAAATCGTTTAGTTAGGAGTGAAATTACAGAAGGACCGGCAGAAATATTAAGACGCGATCAGGAAAGATTTGCGGAAATAACTGCTGATATTGAAGGTAGAGACTTAGGCTCTGTAGTTGGAGATATTCAGCAGAGATTAAATGAAATAGAATTGCCTGAAGGTTATAGATTTACTTATGAAGGTGAATTTGAAGATACGATTGAGGCTTTTCAGAGCTTAATATTTGCTTTTGCTCTTGCTGCAGTGCTTGTATATATGGTAATGGCGTCTCAATTTGAGTCACTTGTTCACCCCTTTACAATAATGTTTACAATTCCAATGGCTATTATTGGTGTGATCTTAGGGCTCTTTATCAGTGGAAGTATAATTTCTGTACCATCATTTTTAGGTCTGATAACCTTAAGTGGAATTGTTGTAAATAATGCTATAGTAATGGTTGATTATATTAATCAACTGCGGAGAAGAGGTCAGGATAAAATAGAGGCCATAATCAATGCAGCTACAATAAGATTAAGACCGATTATGATGACAGCTTTAACAACTATTCTTGCTTTATTACCGATTGCTTTTGGTATTGGTGAAGGTGCAGAAGCGACTCAACCGATGGGAGTTGTTATAGTTAGTGGACTTAGCTTCGCTACCTTCTTAACACTTTTTGTGATTCCAATAGTTTATTCACTATTAACTGACTTAAGAGAAATAGTAATTGCTAAGCTAAAAGGAATAGATAGAGAAGAAGCATCCAAATATATTTAAAAATATAATTCCTGTACCATAGCTAAAGTTCAATGGTGCAGGAATTTCATTGTTTCATTTTTCAGAATATTAGCTGTTCAATAATACTGCAGTTTTTCTCTTTAAATTATTGTTTTTTTATCTTTAGTATGTTAAAATTAAAGCTGTGTTGAAAGATATCGATTTAGCAATATTTTACTAATTACTGGAGGTGAGATTAGAGTGTTAGTTCTTAAAGTAATTCATTTTATTATAGCTATCGCTGTAATTGTTGGTGTTCTGCTGCAATCAGGTAAAAGTGCAGGTCTCTCCGGAGCCATTGATGGAGGAGCAACAACTTTTTTTGGTAAATCAGGTAGAAAGATGGAGGATAAGATCAGTAAAGCTACTACAGTGGCAGCTATATTGTTTATGTTAAATTCTCTACTTCTAGCTATTTTATAAAATTTTAAATAAAAGATTAATAAAAGCAGCAATTTTTTCTGTTCTAAAATAAACTTAATCTAATATTTAAAATTATAAACTATTATAATATAGAAATTTTATTTGTGATTTTTAAAATTTATATTAATTTAATTCATTCAATTTATAAGCTGAAATAATATTAATTTATAAGGAGGTTGGTGCATGAGTTTTTATACACCCCTGGCAGGAATAATTGCCTTGGTTTTTGCATTTATTCTTACAGGAAAAGTTAAAAAAGCAAGTATGGGTAGTGAACGGATGGCAGAATTATCACGTGCAATCAATGAAGGGGCTATGGCGTTTCTGGGGCGTGAATATAAGATGCTGTCAGTTTTTGTTGTTGTAGTAGCAATTATTATGGCATCTGTGCCTAATTTGGGCTGGCAGACAGCTGTATCATTTATATTGGGAGCTTTCTTTTCTGCTTTAGCTGGATTTATTGGGATGCAGATTGCAACTCAATCTAATGCCAGAACTACAGAAGCAGCCAAAAGTGGCCTTAATGAGGCTTTAGATGTTGCTTTTTCTGGTGGTACAGTAATGGGAATGTCTGTTGTTGGTTTGGGTACTTTAGGTTTAGGAATTCTCTACATATTTTTTGCAGATAATGTTGAATTTATCCGTGGTTTTGCCTTTGGAGCTAGTTCTATTGCTCTTTTTGCCCGTGTTGGTGGTGGTATTTATACCAAAGCTGCTGATGTTGGGGCTGATTTAGTTGGTAAGGTAGAAGCAGGAATTCCTGAGGATGATCCTCGTAATCCTGCTGTTATTGCTGATAATGTTGGTGATAATGTTGGTGATGTTGCTGGTATGGGAGCAGACCTTTTTGAATCTTTTGTTGGTTCAATTATAGCTGCGATGACACTTGGTGTAGCAATGGGTGAAAATTATGTTATTTTACCTATGTTAATAGCTGCAGTTGGTATTATTGCTGCAATTATAGGAACTAGGTTTGTTAATGCTAAAGAAGGTACTAATCCTGCTAAGGCCCTGGAGAGAGGAACTTTAACAGCTGCTTTTCTAACTGTTGTTGCAGCTTATTTCCTTGTTCAAAACTTAGTTGGTGATTTTGGTGTCTTTGTTGCTATTGTTGCTGGCTTAATTGCTGGTACTTTAATCGGTCGGATTACTGAATACTATACATCAGAACACTATGGACCTGTAAAACATATTGCAAGTCAGTCTCAAACAGGTGCAGCTACTAATATTATTAGTGGTCTAGCTGTTGGGATGAGAAGTACAATGTTTCCAATCCTGGTTATTACTATTGCAATTTATTTTGCTTTTCACTTTGCAGGTTTATATGGTATTGCCATGGCTGCAGTAGGTATGTTATCAACAACAGGAATTACTCTTTCTGTTGATGCTTATGGTCCAATAGCTGATAATGCTGGTGGAATTGCCGAGATGGCAGAACTAGATTCTTCTGTTCGTGATATTACAGATAAGCTTGATTCAGTTGGTAATACAACAGCTGCGATTGGTAAAGGTTTTGCAATTGGTTCAGCTGCTTTAACAGCTTTATCACTTTTTGCTGCTTTTTCCCAGGCTGTTGAACTGGATTCCATTAGCTTAACTAATCCTCAGGTAATTATTGGTCTCTTTATTGGTGCTATGCTGCCCTTCCTATTTTCTGCAATTACAATGGAAGCTGTAGGGAAGGCCGCTTCTCAGATGATAGAAGAGGTTAGAAGGCAGTTTAAAGAAATGCCAGGAATTATGGAGGGTACTCAAAAACCTGACCACAGAAAATGTGTTGATATTAGTACAACAGCTGCTTTAAAAGAAATGATTTTACCAGGACTATTAGCAGTAATAGTTCCAGTAATAATTGGTCTCTGGGATGTTCAAGCTTTAGGTGGACTGTTAGCTGGTTCCCTTTCTTCAGGTGTTTTATTAGCTATCATGATGGCAAATGCTGGTGGAGCTTGGGATAATGCTAAAAAATATATTGAATCTGGAGCTTTTGGTGGTAAGGGTACAGAAACTCACTCTGCTGCAGTTGTTGGAGATACAGTAGGAGATCCTTTTAAGGATACTTCTGGTCCTTCCTTAAATATTCTTATTAAGTTAATGACTATTGTTTCTCTTGTATTTGCTCCTTTATTCATGTAAAATTAAAATTAGTAGTAAAGTTATTAAACACCCTCCTTGTAGTAATTTACTGCTGGGAGGGTTTTTTTGAAGAAAGGTAGTGATTTTATGCCTGAAGTAGATGATGCAATGTGTTTTGCCTGTGGGGAAGATAATCCAATTTCTCTTGGGCTTAAATTCAAAGAGACTTCCCCTAATATTGTGGAAGCAGAATTTATTGCTCTTAAAAATCATCAGGGATTTGATGGAATTATGCACGGTGGTTTAGTGGCAACATTGTTGGATGAAGCTATGGCTTATGCAGTGGGTGTTAAAGGTATAAAAGCCTATACAGCTGAATTAAATATACGTTTTAAAAAGGCATTAAAAATTGGTGAAAAGGTAATAATTAAGGGTAAATATGAAAGATCACTTAAAAAATCTATTGCCGTAATTCACTACTGTTCAGCTCAAATTATTGATAGCTCAAATAAATTAATTGCAAAAGCTGAGGCCAAATTTGTAGAAAAAACTTAACTTAGGAGGTTTTAATTATGCAGAGAGAAGAAGCACTTGAATTGATGAAAGAAAATATTAAAGAAAAAAATCTTCGCAAACACTGTCTGGCAGTGGAAGCAGTTATGGCAGAACTTGCCGATTATTTTGATAAAGATCAAAATAAGTGGCGTTTGGCCGGTCTTCTTCATGATATAGATTATGAAGATACTGCTGATCAGCCAGCTAAGCATAGCCAGCTCGGGGCTGATATGCTTGCAGAAAGGGGTATGGATGAAGATTTAGTTAATGCTGTTAGAGCTCACAATGGTATGCATGGTTTAGCTAGAAAAACTTTGCTGGCTAAAGCCCTTTATGCAGCTGATCCTTTGACCGGATTAATTGTAGCTTCTGCCTTAATTCATCCTGAGAAAAAATTAGAAGCTTTAGATAGTGAATTTGTTTTAAATAGATATTCAGACAGCTCTTTTGCAAAAGGAGCAGATAGGGATGTTATAGCATCCTGTCAGGAGATGGATTTAAAGTTGAAAGAGTTTGTGGGGCTTTCATTATCAGCAATGCAGGATATTTCTGATCAGCTGGGACTTTGATTTTAGCTTTTGAATTATCTCAGTTTCGAAATTAACTTAACTTAGTATTTTTAAAAAAGGCAAAATGACTGGAGATGATTAATAAATGAGTGCAAGAAGTGAATTATTGAAAAGATTAAAAGAAGAAGTCCATAAACCACTTTCAAAAGAAGAAATTTATAAAAGCTTTGATATCAGCCGGGATCAGCAGCAGCTGTTTTCTGAACTGCTTGATGACCTTTTAGAGTCGGGCTATATTTATCAAAATGAAGCAGGTCTGCTTGGAATTCCTGAAAAATTTAATTTAATTGCAGGTAGGATTGAAAAAACTGCTTCTGGTAATGCTTTTTTAATTCCAGATGATCCTGAAAAAGATGATATCTATATTTCTTCATCAAATATGAACGGGGCTATGCATAATGATAAGGTATTTGTGCGTTTAGTTCGCTCAAGTAGGGGTAAAAGCCAGGCTGGGGAAGTTGCAGAAATAATAGAAAGAGTTAACAAAACAATTGTTGGTAATTTAGAAAAGTACAAAAATTATGGATTTTTAATCCCTGATAATAAAAGAATTTGTAATGATATCTTTATTCCGCCAGATGCTTTAAATGGGGCTCAAAATGGGGATAAGGTTGTAGCTAAAATTAGCCGTTGGCCTGCCCAAAATCGGAATCCAGAAGGTGTTATCACTGAAATTTTAGGTCATAAAGATGATGCTGGAGTTGATATTGAAGCCATTATTCGTCAGCTTGATCTACCAGGTGAATTTCCTAAAAAGCTCAACAAGGAATTAAAAAATATAGCTGATCAGGTTGATGAAAAGACAATTGCAGCTGATGAAACTCGGGTTGATTTAAGAGACTTAAAGCTGGTTACTATTGATGGAGCTGATGCAAAAGACTTAGATGATGCTGTTTCTATAGAAAAGTTATCAGATAAAAAATATCGCCTGGGAGTTCATATCGCAGATGTAAGCCATTATGTCAAAAAAGGCAGCCTACTTGATCAGGAAGCATATTCTAGAGCTACCAGTATTTATCTGGTTGATCGGGTTATTCCTATGCTGCCGGAAAAATTATCAAATGGAATTTGTAGTCTTAACCCTCATGTTGATCGGATGACATTAACAGTATTTATTGAATATAAGCTGTGTGGTAAAATAGGGATTGAGATTTCAGATCACCAAATAGTTAAATCAGTTATTAAATCAAATCACAGGATGACCTATGATGATGCTCAGGCAATAATTAAAGATAACGATGAGAAAATCAAAAATAAATATAGTGATTTTGTTGCAGAAATTAATATGATGAACAAACTTAGAGAAAGATTACGCAAAAATCGCTTTGAAGAAGGAAGTATGGATTTCAATTTTACCGAGGTTAAGGTTGAATTAGATGAAAAAGGAAAACCAATTAAATTAAAGAAAAGACCTCATCGGGAAGCAGAACAGTTAATAGAAGAATTTATGATTGCAGCTAACAGAATTGTTGCTGCAGAAATGTCATGGCGAGAAATGCCCTTTATCTATAGGATTCATGAAGAGCCTGATCTTGATCGGATGATTCAATTTAAAGAGTTTATTCATAATTTTGGTTATGAATTAAAGGGAATTAAAAATGGGGTTCACCCTCGTTCACTACAGGCCATATTAGAAGAAGTAAGAGGAAGTAAAGAAGAAAAAATCATTGAGACTGTTATGTTGAGATCTTTGAAAAAAGCTGTTTATTCAGAAAAAAATATAGGTCATTTTGGACTTGGAGTTACCCATTATACTCACTTTACTTCACCGATTAGAAGATATCCTGATCTAACAGCACATCGAATCATTAAAGAAACAGTAGCTAAAGGTTATTTAAGTCAAAAGCGACAAGATGAAATTGATGCTGAACTACCTAAGATTGCTGACCACTGCTCTCTCCAGGAAAGAAGAGCTACAGATGCAGAAAGAGATTCAGTTGATCTTAAAAAGATTGAATACATGGAAGATAAAATTGGTGAGGAATTTGAGGGTATAATTAGTGGGATAACAGGTTTTGGTATTTTCGTTGAATTAGAAAATACTGTTGAAGGTTTAATCCATATTAAAGAATTAAAAGATGATTATTATCATTATGATCAGGATCAATACCGTCTGAAAGGTGAAAGAACAAATAAGATTTATAGAATTGGTGATGAACTAAAGATAAAAGTAGTTAATGTCAATCGTGATGAGCGCGAACTTGACTTTAGCTTAGTAGAAAAGATTGATTAAGCAAAGGATGTGTTAAGCTTGGCTAAAAAAGATGAAGATATAGAGATAGTTGCCAGGAATAAAAAAGCAAGACATGATTTTTATATAGAAGAGGTCTATGAAGCAGGAATTAAACTGCAGGGAACAGAAATAAAATCTATTCGCAACCATAGGGTTAATTTAAAAGATAGTTTTGCTCTGGTTGAGGGAGGAGAAGTTTATCTGCATAATATGCATATAAGCCCTTATAAGGAGGGTAATCGCTTTAATCATGAGCCAGAAAGAAAGCGTAAACTACTGCTCCATAAAAGCCAGATAAGAAAGTTAATTGGCTATACTACTCAAAAAGGTTATACTCTTGTTCCCTTAACAATTTATTTAAGAAAAAATCTCTGTAAGGTTGAACTTGCTGTTGCCAAAGGTAAACAAAAACATGATAAAAGAAGAGATATTGCCAAAAAGACAGCTAAAAGAGAGATGGAAAAAGCTTTTAATAGAAGGAGAAAAGAGGGAGATTATTAGTTTTTCTCCCCCTTTTTTTTAAAAAAAATAGCCTAAGAAAATGAAATTAAGTTAGTGTAAAATTACTTTTGGAGATTCAAAACTGAATCATAAAAAAAATAGAAAGAAGACTCCCTTTTTGATAAAA
>NZ_JAJFAT010000049.1 GCF_020711195.1 Halanaerobium polyolivorans | reverse complement strand
TAAATCTCATTAGTGGTTTTTCTTGGCGATTCATCCGGTGGCTTCGCCTCTTTTGGCTCCACATCACTTTAAGCTGTTTAGTGGGTAAAGGGATTTGCCTCCTTACCCCAGCTTAATAGCTTATACATGCTCTTCCAGTCACATGCTCCACCTTCTTTACCGCGTCCCCACTTCATTCAAACAATTTATAGTGGTATCGGAATCTTTACCGATTTTCCATCACCTACGCCTTTCGGCCTCAGCTTAGGTCCCGACTAACCCTGAGAGGACGAGCCTTCCTCAGGAATCCTTAGACTTTCGGCGAAGGAGATTCTCACTCCTTTTTTCGTTACTCATACCGGCATTCTCTCTTCTGTGCCGTCCACTACTCCTTACGGTATAGCTTCACTCAGCACACAATGCTCCTCTACCTCTCTAGAAACCGCCCATAAAATCTACCTTCTCAGCTAATTCATGATATGCTTTAGCTAAAATCATTTGGTCAAAACTTTCTTTTTTTATTCTTGTTGTTAGTTTTGACTAAATATAACTAACAGATAAATTTTATGGACAGTTCCTAGAAACCACAGCTTCGGTGATATGCTTTAGCCCCGTTACATTTTCGGCGCGAAACCGCTTAACCAGTGGGCTATTACGCACTCTTTAAATGAATGGCTGCTTCTAAGCCAACATCCTGGTTGTCTGTGCGATCTCACTTCCTTTTCCACTTAGCATATACTTTGGGACCTTATCTGGTGGTCTGGGCTCTTTCCCTCT
>NZ_JAJFAT010000048.1 GCF_020711195.1 Halanaerobium polyolivorans | reverse complement strand
GACTATGAAGCTTATCCCCCATAGTCTGACTCCCAGAGAACATTAATTGGCATTCGGAGTTTGAATGGATTTGGTAACCTTGTTGGGCCCCTTGTCCAATCAGTGCTCTACAACCAACTAACTTTTACTCTGAGGCTAGCCCTAAAGCTATTTCGAGGAGAACCAGCTATCTCCGAGTTCGATTGGCCTTTCACCCCTATCCACAACTCATCCCATGTTTTTTCAACAACACCGGGTTCGGGCCTCCACAGGCTCTTACACCCGCTTCACCCTGGTCATGGATAGATCACTCGGTTTCGGGTCTACTCATCATAACTTCCGCCCTATTCAGACTCGCTTTCGCTCTGGCTACACCTCTATGGCTTAACCTTCTGCTACGATCAGTAACTCGCCGGTCCGTGATACAAAAAGTACGCAGTCAGACTTTCTAATAGTCCTCCTACTTGTTGTAAGCTTACGGTTTCAGTTTCTATTTCACTCCCCTCCCGGGGTTCTTTTCACCTTTCCCTCACGGTACTTGTTCACTATCGGTCATTCAGGAGTATTTAGTCTTGGAAGGTGGTCCTCCCATATTCTCACAGGGTTTCTCGTGTCCCGTGATACTCTGGATATCATCTGACTTCTTTTGCTTTACGTCTACAGGGCTATTACCCTCTACGGCGGAACTTTCCAGTCCCTTCGACTTGGCAAAAAATTTAAGCCACTTAGAGGCTGTAGCCTCTAAATGATAATATCCAACACCCACTAAAAGCAACACCTACAG
>NZ_JAJFAT010000047.1 GCF_020711195.1 Halanaerobium polyolivorans | reverse complement strand
ATATACTTTTTGATAGTTTAACTATTATAGTACTGGGGCTTTTATTTATTTTTATTGCACTATTTACCACAGTTGAAATTATATTACCTCTGGCTATTCTTTTAATCATCTATGCCAGCTACAAATATAATAAAAGAGGTATTATTTATTCGACTCTATTTGCTATTTCATTACTGCTGATTCAAGATCTATATACTTTAGAACTTGGGCTATTAGAGTTGATTATCGAAATCTTTATAATCATAATTGCTGCCTTGTATATTTATTACAGCAGTATTGCAAGAGAAAAACTTAACTCCGATTTAAAAGAAAGGGTTAAAGAACTAAGCACCTTAAATAATATAGCAAAAATTACAGAAAGCTATTATGGAGAACTCGAAACTGTTTTAGAAAAAATAGCCTCTGAGATCAGATCAGGTTATCAATATGATAAAGATAGTTGTGTTAGAATTAGCTATGAGAACAAAGAATATAAAACAGATAATTTTAAAGAGAGCAAATGGAAACACAGAACAGCAATTACTATTGATGGTCAGGATAAGGGTGAAATTGAAGTTTTTTATCTGCATAAACATCCAGCGGAATATAATAATACTCCTTTTTTAAAAGAGGAATATGAGCTGCTTGATTTATTGGCAGCCAGGTTAAGCAGTATTATCAAGATTATTGAACAGGAAAAAAGAGTTAGAGAACAGCGGAACTTTTTATCAATAACCTTAAATTCTATTGGTGATGGAGTTATTATTACAGATAAAGAGGGTAAGATAGTAAGGTTAAATAAAAC
>NZ_JAJFAT010000046.1 GCF_020711195.1 Halanaerobium polyolivorans | reverse complement strand
ATCCGGCAGAGACCTACTCTCCCACATCGTTACCAATGCAGTACCATAGGCGCTGGAGGACTTAACTTTTGTGTTCGAAATGGGAACAAGTGTTGCCCCTCCGCAATTACCACCGGAAAGCTGTACAATCAAAGATACATATAGGAAATAAATGATTAAGCCCTCGATCTATTAGTACCGGTCAGCTCAGTGTATTACTACATTTACACCTCCGGCCTATCTACCTTATCATCTTTAAGGGATCTTAACTCTTTAACAGAGTGGGATACCTTATCTTGGAGTTTGTTTCACGCTTAGATGCTTTCAGCGTTTATCTTTCCCACACTTAGCTACTCAGCTATGCTCCTGGTGGAACAACTGATTCACCATCGGTGTGTCCATCCCGGTCCTCTCGTACTAGGGACAGCTCTCCTCAAGTATCCTCCGCCTGCGACGGATAGGGACCGAACTGTCTCACGACGTTCTGAACCCAGCTCGCGTACCGCTTTAATGGGCGAACAGCCCAACCCTTGGAACCTGCTTCAGCTCCAGGATGCGATGAGCCGACATCGAGGTGCCAAACCTCCCCGTCGATGTGAACTCTTGGGGGAGATAAGCCTGTTATCCCCGGGGTAACTTTTATCCGTTGAGCGACGGCAATTCCACACTATACCGCCGGATCACTAAGTCCTACTTTCGTACCTGCTCGACTTGTTTGTCTCGCAGTTAAGCTCCCTTCTGCCTTTACACTCTTCGTGCGATTTCCATCCGCACTGAGGGAACCTTTGAGCGCCTCCGTTACTGTTTGGGAGGCGACCGCCCCAGTCAAACTGCCCGCCTGACAATGTCCTGTGACCAGTTGTATGGCCTCCAGTTAGAATTCCGCTGTAGAAAGGGTGGTATCCCACCAACGGCTCCACTGATATTAGCATACCAGCTT
>NZ_JAJFAT010000045.1 GCF_020711195.1 Halanaerobium polyolivorans | reverse complement strand
GCAAAAAATTTAAGCCACTTAGAGGCTGTAGCCTCTAAATGATAATATCCAACACCCACTAAAAGCAACACCTACAGGTTTACACTTTTAGTGTTTGGACTCCTCCCCCTTCGCTCGCCGCTACTAAGGGAATCTCGTTTTGATTTCTTTTCCTCAGGGTACTAAGATGTTTCAATTCTCCTGCTTGTTCTTATACAGCTACTTCTTTCACTGCATAATACCAGTGCTCCACACTGGTGGGTTTCCCCATTCGGATATCCACGGATCTACGCTTATTTAGCAGCTCCCCGCGGCTTTTCGCAGCCGGTCACGTCCTTCTTCAACTCTGAATGCCTAGGCATCCACCATAAGCTCTTTCTAGCTTAATCTATATTATTTCCTATATGCATTTTTCAATGTACAGTTTTGACGGGCTCGATGCCCGAATGCTAACTTATCCTTGCGTTTTCAAAAGAAAAGTTAGTGAAATGGTGGAGGTAAGCGGATTCGAACCGCTGACCTCCTGCTTGCAAGGCAGGCGCTCTCCCAGCTGAGCTATACCCCCATGACGGCCTCAATGGCCTAATGCTAATCCAACCATTTGTAATATTAAAGAAGGATTAGTGTGACGACCTCAATGGTCTAATTGTGAATGGTGGGTCTAGGTAGATTTGAACTACCGACCTCACGCTTATCAGGCGTGCGCTCTGACCAACTGAGCTATAGACCCATTCTCTTTTTAAATTAATATAAATCCTTACACATTTACTGCAGGATTTATATCTCTTTTTTCTATTTTGATTAGAAAGTCCTATCTCTGGCTATTAAGCCTTCAATAAACCTTCAAAATTAAACAGCAAGCTCACGTTTTCTCCTTAGAAAGGAGGTGATCCAGCCGCACCTTCCGGTACGGCTACCTTGTTACGACTTCACCCCTCTTACCGGAC
>NZ_JAJFAT010000043.1 GCF_020711195.1 Halanaerobium polyolivorans | reverse complement strand
TGGATTGTCAACCCTTTTTACAACAATTTTTTATCGAACATTAAATATCTATATTCAACAGGTGTTAGGTAATCTAACGACCCGTGGATTCTGTGGTTATTATACCAGTTAACATAGTCAAATAGCTCATATTCCAACTCTTCAAAACTATTGAAGATTCTATCATAAGCGAATTCAGTCTTAACTACTTTAAAGGCTGCTTCTGCGACTGCATTATCATAAGGACACCCTTTATTGCTTAAAGAACGCTCAATATCGAAGCTGTCTAAAATATCATCGATAGCTTTATTTTTGAATTCATTACCTCTGTCAGTATGTAAAATATTAATCTGATCCAGTGGTCTTTTAATACTTTTAAAAGCCTCAGTTACTAATTCAGCATTTTTCTTTTTGCCTGCTGCATAACCTATAAATTCACGGTTAAAGAGGTCGATTATCAGGCAGATATAGTTCCATTTACCTTTTACATTAACATAGGTTAGATCACTGACAACAACATCTAGAGCTTCTTCTTTATCAAATTCTCGATTTACAACATTGGCGATTTTATCTTCATTACAGCTAGGAGAATGAACCTTGTATTGTTTTTTAGTGTAAGTAGAAACCAGACCATATTTTTTCATTATTTTACCTATTCTGCGCTTGGACACATGGTAACCTTTTTTAGCTAATTCTCTTTTGATTTTCCTGGTACCATAGTGATTTCTACTTGCTTTGTGAATAGCAATTACTTCACTTTCCAGTTCAGTGTTAACCTGGTTTTCTTTAGGGGTATAATAGATCATACCCCTTGATATATTGAGTGCTCTGCACATGGCGCTGATACTGTATTTATCCCTGTTTGCCTTGATAACTGCTATTTTCGTCCCATTATCAGCGCCGCTTGCTTTAAAATATCATTCTCCATTTTTAGCTGTTTGTTTTCTTTTTGTAATTTAATTAATTCTTTTTCTTTGTCAGTTCTATTATCTTTAGCGCTGAATGAACCTGAATTATTATAGTCTTTTATCCATTTGTGAAGTGTGGACCTTGCCATTCCATATTCTTTGAGTATTTCAGTTTGATTTTTACCATTATTGGCCAGAGCAACAACTTTTCTTTTCATTTCTTCAGGATATTTAGTAGGCATGATATTTTCCTCCAATTTAGTTTGGTATTATCTTATTATATCATGTCCGAGAAAAAACTGTTTAATTAATTATACCCGATCCA
>NZ_JAJFAT010000042.1 GCF_020711195.1 Halanaerobium polyolivorans | reverse complement strand
GCTTGATTGTATAATGAACTTGAACTAATTAAAAAAATAATAAATAAAATGCCCATAGTGGACCAAACTGTAATATAATTGAATTACTACAAACAATAAACATTACAGGAGGGTGCACACTATGGACTACTTAAATGATACACCAAATTCTCGAAAAAATAAACACCTAAATGCTTATGATCGTGGTCAAATTGCTTTATTACATTCAGAAGGACTATCACCTTATGCCATTGGTAAACGCCTGGGTAGAGCTTCTAACACAATTAGAAATGAGTTGAAACGTGGTACAGTCTCACAAATAAAAGGTAATAAAACTATTGATATCTATTTCCCTGATACTGGCCAAACAGTTTATGAGAATAATCGTAAAAATTGTGGACCTAAGTTTAAACTATTAGAGTGTGAAGATTTCATAGAACATGTTTTAGACGAATTTTATAACTTAGATCATTCACTTGATTCTATTTGTGGGGCAGCTAAACGGCATAATAAATTTCCAGATTCAAAGATGGTTTGTACCAAAACTCTCTATAATTATATAGATGCTGGGCTACTTGAGATCAAAAACATTGATTTACCACTGAAATTAAAACGATCTTCAAAGTCCAACCGTGTTAAACAGAACAAAAAGAAACTGGGTACCAGTATTGAAGAACGGCCTGAAAGCGTTAATGATCGCAGCGAATTTGGTCACTGGGAGATTGATACTATTATTGGTAAAAAAACTAAAGATGAAGCAGCTCTACTTACTATGACAGAACGTACAACTCGCTCACAAATCATTCGTAAGATTGCTGACAAAACGTCTCATTCAGTCCAGGAAACTATGACAAAGCTAATCAAAGAAGCGGGAGAGCTTTTTTCCACAGTCTTTAAAAGCATTACCAGTGACAATGGTTCTGAATTCTCAGAGCTAGCCAGTATAGAAGAAATAGTTGATACCAAAGTTTATTATACCCACCCATATTCATCTTGGGAACGAGGCACAAATGAGCGTCACAATGGCTTGATAAGAAGATTTATACCTAAAGGTAGAAGCATAAATGAATTCTCAATTGAAGCTATTGCTAGAGTTCAAAATTGGTGTAATACTTTGCCAAGAAAAATCTTAGGATATTTAACGCCTAATGAAGCTTTTGAAGATCAACTAAAACTAATTTTATACAAGTAAAATTATTACAGTTTGAAATTAGTTCAATTTATTATTGCAATTTAGT
>NZ_JAJFAT010000041.1 GCF_020711195.1 Halanaerobium polyolivorans | reverse complement strand
TATTTTTTCTATGCCAAAAGCAATATCGGTTGTCAATTCTTCTAATAAAGCATATTCTTTATCATCAAAACGATTTTTTTCATTTGAGCAAAAAACTAAAATCCCCCAAATTTCATCATATACTTTTAAGATGAATACAGCTGTTGAACCACAATTTTCTCCTTTTAATTCCTCTTCATCATCAACATTAAGTATTACAGTGTCTTCACTTTGAAGGGCATCTTTATAGATTTTTAAATCATCTTTTTCGTAGTCAAGTTTAATCTTTCCAGTTTCTAAAAAAGAACACTCATAACCTGCCAGAGCTTTAACATTTAATAGTTCTTTATTCTCTTCTACCCCTGCAATCCAGGCTGTATTATATCTGCCAACATCTACCACTATCTCTACTGCCTGCTTTAGTAGATCATCAATAGACTCCTCATTAACTATTAATTGATTAATCGAACTTAAAGTTCTATAAATACGATTAAAGATCTTTAGTTTTTTATTTAAGCGTTTCTTTTCCGTTATATCTACCGCCATTGAAATAAAGAGTTTATTTCCATTGTCATCTAAACCAAGATATGAGTTTTTTATATCCCATACCCGCTGCTGATTCTTTTTAGTTGTAATGGTGAATTCTCCAGTACTTACCTTCTCGATTCTACTATAAATATCTTTAAACTCTGCTTTATTTAAATTTTTATCATATGCTTTTTCTAACCATTTATCTATAGTAGCTATTTCAGATTTGCTATATCCCGTTAAATCTAACCAGACGTCATTAATCTCTAAAACATCTCCTTGTTCATTATGAAGCATGATAGGATAGGGAGCTTCTCTAACAGCATTTGAAAATAGTTCTGCTTTATTGGCAATTTCTTCTCTAAGCTGATATTTTTCACTTACATTTCTAAAGACAAGCACAGCCCCATATATTTCTCCGCTTTCATCTTTAATTGGAGCTGCACTATCTGCGATATGGTATTCTGAATCATCCCTGGCTATTAATTTGGTGTGATTTGCCAGGCCAACAGTTTTACCTTCCTCAAAAACTTTTTCCACAGGGTTTTTAACCTTTTTTCCAGTTTTGGAATTGATTATTTGAAAAACTTCAGTAATATCAGAATTCCTTGCTGCTTTAGCCTCCCATTTGGTTAGTTCTTGAGCGGTTTTATTTAACCTTACTATCTTACCCTCTTTATCTGTAATAATAACTCCATCACCAATAGAATTTAAGGTTATTGA
>NZ_JAJFAT010000040.1 GCF_020711195.1 Halanaerobium polyolivorans | reverse complement strand
TGAACCAGTACTAGCTTAAATAGAAAAAATGAGAAACTAAGAATGAACGAGCTTAACAAACATATTCTCCATATTTAAGGGGTTGAACCGGAAACTCTATGAATATTATATTTTGATTAATATAATTAAGGTTATGAATGAATGTGAATTTAAGTGGTCTGATAAAGATCAACTTCAAAAAAGAATTAGGAAAAATTATGCTTTAAATATTTCTTCGGGGACAGTTTTAACTTTTTATTCTGATAAAAGAATAATTGAAGTACATTATGATGAAGAACTTGATAATATAACTAAGCCATCTTCAAATAATGAGACTTCTTTTATTTCAGATGGTAAAAACTTGAAGCCTGATTTTCGAATTGATGTTTATGATAGGAAAATGAACCATAAAAGAAGTTTTATAATTGAAGTTAAATATAGAAGCTTTGATAAATTATATAGTGAAGTAAGTAATACGAATGTTTTTAATAAATTAATTGATTATAAAGATAAAATAAAAGTGCTTCCCAGTTATGGTTACGCTATTGATAAAGTTTTGGTTGCTTATCCTGAAGATATTTATTATCATCAGAAGTTAAATAAACAAAGAAGTGGGACCTTTATATTTGCTCAATTATCACCATCTATTAATAATGATGGTCAGTTTGGTTATGAAGAATTCAAAAATGAAGTAAAGAAATTAATAATTAAATAATGAAAAAAGACGGTCAAAAAAATTATTTGGAGGTAAATATTATGCCATATGCTGATAGAATTAAGCCGACTCAAGATTCAATAGGAACATATTTAGATAATCTAAAGAATAAAAAATATCAAATTCCAACTTTTCAGAGAGAAGTTGTTTGGGAGGAAGATAATGTAAAGAAATTATGGGATAGCATATATAAATTTTATCCAATTGGTAGTATTCTTGTATGGAAAACTAGTGTAAAACTTCAAAATTATCGTAATATTGGAGGTCATGATATTTCAGATGATAAAGATAGATCAGAATATCAATATATATTAGATGGTCAACAAAGAACCACATCTTTATTGACATCCTTATATGGTGGTTCTATTGAAGGAAGGGAGGATTTTGACCCTGCTTTATATATAGATATAACAATAAGCGAAGAAAATGATAATACATATAAAAAACGATTTTTATTTTGGAATGATATTGATGACAAAGATGGATCAATTAAAAGAAATATCCCCAGAAGAAAAAAATATGAAAAGAATTTAATAGTAAAGTTAAATGATGTTAAAGAAAACGCTTGATTGTATAATGAACTTGAACTAATTAAAAAAATAATAAATAAAATGCCCATAGTGGACCAAACTGTAATA
>NZ_JAJFAT010000003.1:82400-196229 GCF_020711195.1 Halanaerobium polyolivorans | reverse complement strand
TTAAACTAATAATTACTTTTAAGTTTTAACACTCAAAGTATATTAACGTTGGCTTGCTGTTTAATTTTCAAGGTTCATACGCGCCTTCTTCTATATACAAAAGGATGGCGCCTTGCTAGGCCATTGAGGCCGTCGCACTGAGCCTTATTTATATTGCGCATTGTTGGCTCTGTACTTGCCCATCGAGGGCAGCGCTCTAATCTTCTTTTTTCGTGAAGATTTGTCGCTTCTGCTTTTAACAGCGACATTTAATATCTTATCAATGCTACTGTTGTTTGTCAAGAACTTTTTGCAAAAAAATTGATTATTTTTACTGCTCAAAAGAACTTGTTTTTTTGTGCTTTTTCTATGCGACGTTTATTATCTTATCAATACTCTCTAGCTTTGTCAAGGAGTATTTTTAAATAATTTTTTGTCTCTTCAAAAAAGCAAAAAGGCTTTTCAGCGACATATATTATCTTAACACTTATCCCCTCTTTTGTCAAGGGTTTAGAGCAGATTTACAAAAAGAAAATTTAAGTTTTTTCCACTTGTATTACAACCTTTAATAGCTTAACATGAACTAAGTCTTATGTCAATCAAAAGGCAAGAAAAAAGCTAAATCATCTCAAAAGAAAGTCCTGCTCCTCGCTTTTGAGCTAATTTAGCTTGTGCTCCTAAAAGTATAAGTTGTTTTAGTTGAAAACAGATCTCCAAAGTCTAACAAAAATATTTGCTCTATCAATATCTTCAGAGGCTAAAATATTAACCGACCCAATTTCGTTCTCTCCACGATAAACAACCAGTCTTCCAATTCTATCTCCTTTTAATAATGGTGCTTCTAAATTATCATCGATTTTAATTTCTTGAGTAATATCTCTTTCAGAACCTTTTTGAACCATCACATAAAAAGATTCTTCTATTTCTCCTGCAGCAACTTGATTAGCTGATTGGTTTACAGGTATATTTTGTATTTGATCTCCTGCAGTAGCAACCTCTCTTTTTGAAAATGCATTAAAACCATAATCTAATAATCTGATTGTATTATCTTCTCTTTGGGCTAATGTATCTCCCTGCATCACAACTGATATTAATCTAGTATTACCTTTCTGGGCTGTTGCAGATAAACAAAAACCTGCTTCTCTAGTATGACCAGTTTTTAAACCATCCATACTTGGATATACATTGATTAAGCGATTGGTATTAACTAACATAGCTTCCCGTCCAGGTAGTTGGATGTTTTCAGTCCAGATTGATCCCCACTGTAAAACCAAAGGATATTTAGCCAGTTCTCTCGACATAATTGCAATATCTCTGGCTGTAGAATAATTATTGGGATCTGGTAAACCAGTTGAATTGGAAAAATTAGTGTTTTCCATGCCTAATTCTTCTGCCCTATGATTCATCATCGCAATAAAATTACTGTAGGTACCTGCTATATATTCTCCGATTGCCACACTGGCATCATTTCCAGAAGCAATAGTTACAGCTTTAAGTAATTTTTCTAATTCTACCTGGGTATTAGCAGCTAAAAATATTTGCGATCCACCCATTGAAGCAGCATATCTACTTATAGTTACTTTATCATCTAAAGAAATAGCTCCTTCTTCAAGTTTTTCCATCGCAATTAATAGCGGCATTATTTTTGTCATACTTGCTGGTGGGAGCTCGCGATCAGCATTTTTTTCAAATAAAACCTGACCAGTTTCTGCCTCAATCAAAATAGCTGATTCCATATCAACATCAAAAGCAGAAACATAAGTCCCAGCTATTGAAAATATCATTGTAAATATCAGTATAAATACTATATGTTTTTTGTTCATTTTTTTCCTCCTGTGAATAGTTTAAATTTGCTTTTCTTTTTCTTTTGCCTGCTGCCAAAATTCATCTAATTCATCTAAGCTATAGTTATCAAAACTTAAGTTATTGGCTTCAATTGACTCTTCAATAAATTTAAATCTTCTTTTAAATTTTAAAACAGTTTTAAGTAATGCTAATTCCGGATTAATATTCTCAAACCTAGCCAAATTTACAACTGCAAATAGCAAATCTCCAATTTCTGATTCCAATTGTTCTTTTTTTGGCAAAGATTTTTGCTTATCTCTTTCTGAGTAAATAATTTCTTTACTTTCATTTAATTCTTCCTCAATTTTATTTAAAACTGGCTCTAAATCATCCCAATCAAAACCTACTTCAGCAGCTATTGCTTGAACTTCATAAGCCTGATTTAAAGCAGATTGACCCTGACTGGAATTGTCCATTAAAGATTTAACTATATCTTTTTTTTCTTCTTTTTTAATTTCCTCCCAATTATGAAGTACTTCTTCAGAACCACTTACCTCAAGACCTTCAAATACATGGGGATGTCTACGGATCAATTTCTCCCTCAGTGTTTTGCTTACATCACCTAAATCAAAATCACCTTCTTCATAAGCCATTTGAGCCTCAAAAACGACCTGTAATAATAAGTCACCTAATTCTTCTTTAAAAGCTTTAATATCATTTTTTTCTAGAGCTTCTACTACTTCATAGGCCTCTTCTATTATATTCTCTTTAATTGAGTGATAATCCTGCTTTTTATCCCAGGGACATCCATTTGGACCCCTTAATAAAGCCATGACATCAATCAATTTATCTAATTCACTTAAAATTTTATTTTTAGTTTTATTATCAATATTTGCCTTGCTCATCTAATAAAGCCTCCTTCAGCTTATTTGCAAAAAGCTTGTTTGAATTCATAATTTAATCAATTAAAGCTACCTTTTTTAAGAAATCAGCTAATTTTTTGCCAAATACAGGCAAAACAGCTAAATCATTATACTTTATCTCCTTTAATAATAACAGAGTTATAAAATAAATAAAAGAGGCAAAAATAATTACTGCAAAAGTATTTATCTGATAAGCATAAGCAACATTATATCTATTTAAAAAGTTCAAACCAAAATAATAGGCTGCTTTAACAAAAACTGACATCACAATTATGGCAGTTAATGGTTTAATAATCATTGCCTTAACTTGAATTTTAAAGCCACTTTCCTTTTTAACATGATATAGATTTAAAAAAGCGGCAATTGCAAAGCCGGTTGTAGTTCCTAAGGCAGCACCCCTGATGCCAAATCTAGGTATGGCAGTTAAGGTATAATTGATAAAACCATTAAACACAGCTCCGATCATCAAATTACGGGCAGGAATAGCAGTTTTTCCTACTCCATTTAGAATCCCTGTACTTGTTTGCTGGAGGGCGATGAATAATACTCCCCAGGCAACAAACCTTAAGGGAACTGCTGCACCAGGTTCAGAAAATATAATATCGGTAATCGGTAAAGCTAATAAATATAAACCAACTGCAGCAGGCAAGCCGATTAAGATTGTTAACCTCAGTGCAGTTTGAACCCGATGTTTAATTAGTTCATTTTTTTCTTTTGCAAATGCTTCGGCAATAGCAGGAACAAGACTGGCTGATAAGGAAACGGTTATTATTGTCGGGAAATTAACTAAAGGCATTGCCACTGCAGAAAACATCCCATATAAAGCTGTTGCTTCATTAACAAGATAACCAGCTGTCTGCAAGCGATTGGGAACAAATATTAGGTCTACTAAACTCATTAGTGGTAAGACTAAAGCACCTAAAGTTATCGGGACCCCCAAAGAAGCAATTTTTTTGGCTATTCTCACTGATTTGATATCTAAAGAATCTTTTCCGGTGGATAAAAATTGAAATATTTTTTCTCTCCTTTTGTGATAAATAAACAAAAGAATCAATAGTCCACCTCCAGCACCTGTAACAGCACCAAAGCTAGCCCCAGCTGCTGCAAATTCCAAGCCATGGGGAGCTAATAATACTACCAGCAAAATCATAGTAAACATTCTAACAAATTGCTCTATAATTTGAGAAATAGCAGTAGGAACCATATCCTGTAAACCCTGAAAAAAACCTCTATAGGCAGCCATAATAGAAACTACAAAAATGGCAGGTGAAATTGCCAGAACTGCATAATATGATCTAGGATCTAAAGAAAGAAGATTTATTAAAGGTTTTGCAGAAACAGCCATGATTAATGAAACCGATAAGCCGATTATAATGCTCATCCGACGAGCAACAATAAAAGTTTTATAGGCTTCTTTCTTTTTGTCAGAAGCAATTCTATCTGCGATCAGTTTAGCTAGAGCAATTGGGATCCCTGATCTAGAAACAACCAGCAAAATTGTATAGATAGGATAGGCCATTTGATATAGTCCCATTCCCTCTGCACCTATAATTCTGGTTAATACAACTCTATAGACAAAACCCATTACCCGAGCAGCCATACCAGCAGCAGTTAAAATAGCGGCCCCTTTAATGAAGCTATTTTTATTTTTTTCTTGCATAGACTTCACCCTTTAGTAATCATTTTAATAACAATTTATATTTACAGGTAGAATTCCAACCCTAAAGTTGATCCAATTAATTATTGTCAACAATATTTTTATAATCCTGCAGTATTTTTAATAATTCCTTATCAACTTCTTCTGACTGAGTAGTCTTTATTATAATTTGTGGTTTTTTAGCAGATTTTATTTTGATTTTTTTGCGATATTCATTACTTAACTCAACTAAATCTCTTCCTTTAACAACCTTAGAATTAATGAACTGACAGCGAATATTTTTTCCTTCCTGTCTGATTAAATTCATTTTTAAGTTCTGGGCCAAAATCTTCAAGCGAGCTGTATTAATCAACCGCATAACCTCTTGAGGAGGTTCACCAAAACGATCGATAAGTTCATCAATAACATCTACCGCATCTGCTGCAGAATTAATATCTCTGATTTTTTTATAAATCTCTATCTTGCGAGCTTCATAGTTAATATAATCATCTGGAATATATGCATCAAGACTAAGATCAACTTCAACTGTAATTTTATTGGCTTTCTTTTCACCTTTTAATTCTTCGATAGTACCTTCTAAAAGTTTGGTATAAAGTGAAAAACCAACTGCTGCAATGTGACCACTCTGTTCTGGCCCTAACAGGTTACCAGCACCTCTTATTTCTAAATCTCTCATTGCTATTTTAAATCCTGAGCCAAGTGAAGTAAACTCCTTAATTGCCTCAAGCCGTTTTTCAGCTACTTCTGCTAAAATTCTATTTCTTTGATAAAGCAAATAAGCATAAGCAATTCTATTGGTTCTTCCAACTCGACCTCTTAATTGATATAGCTGAGATAAGCCCATTTTATCAGCATGATTAATTATTATAGTATTAACATTTGGGATATCAAGACCTGTTTCAATAATTGTTGTACAAACCAGAAGGTCAAATTTATGATGATAAAAATCATACATTATCTTTTCTAATCTTTTTTCTCTCATTTGACCATGAGCTACAGCAATCTTAGCTTCAGGGACAATTTTTTGTAATTTGCCGGCAGTTTTTTCGATATCTTCTACTCTATTATGAACAAAATATATTTGTCCTTGACGAGCCAATTCTCTTCTAACAGCTCCAGCAATTAGTTCATGATTTTTTTCTTTAATAAAAGTTCTAATAGGGTAACGATTTTCTGGTGGGGTTTCAATTAAGCTCATATCTCTAACCCCAACTAATGCCATATGGAGGGTTCTTGGAATAGGAGTAGCCGTTAAAGTTAAAACATCAACATTTCTTTTAATATCTTTAAGCTTTTCCTTATGACTTACCCCAAAACGCTGTTCTTCATCAATAATTAATAAACCTAAATCATCAAATATTACATCTTTAGATAAAAGGCGGTGAGTTCCAATAACTATGTCCACCTCTCCTTTGATCAGCTCTTTTAAGGTTTTTCTCTGTTCTGCCTTGGTTTTAAAACGACTTAACATAGAAATTCTAATTGGAAAATCTGCAATTCTCTCTTCAAAAGTATTGAAATGTTGTTGGGCTAAAATAGTTGTGGGTACTAAGACAGCAGTTTGTTTTCCATCTAAAGCTGCTTTAAAAGCTGCTCTAATGGCAACTTCTGTTTTCCCATATCCCACATCTCCACAGAGTAATCGGTCCATTGGCTGTTTTGACTCCATATCAGATTTAACTTCTTTTATTGCTTCTTTTTGATCTGGAGTTTCTTCATAAGGAAAAGCATCTTCAAACTCTTTCTGCCAGACATCATCTTCAGAGAATTGATATCCTTTAAGGGTTTCCCGCTCTGCATAAAGCTCCAGTAGTCCAATTGCCATCTCTTTTACTGATTCTTCTACTTTTTGCTTAACTTTTTTCCAGTCACTACTACCCAGTTTATATAATTTGGGAGCAGCAGAATCTGAACCGATATATTTTTGAACTAGATTTATTTTGTCAGTTGGTACATATAATTTATCTTCTCCAGCATATTTTAAAACAAGATAATCTTTGTGCTGGCCCTGTATTTCTAAAGTTTTAACTCCAAGGTATTTACCTATACCATGGTTTTCATGAACAACATAGTCTCCAGAGATAAGATCATTAACACTGGATATTTCTATACCTTCTTCAAAGTCACCGATTTTTCTTTTTCTTTTTTGTTCACTGCCAAAAACTTCTTTATCACTAAAAACTGCCAGCTTAATATCACTAAATATAAAGCTTTCTCCTAAACTATCAGCAAATATTCTGATTCTAGCCTCAGAAAAATCATCTGCAACAGCATAGCCTTTGTCTTCTAAAAACATTTTTAAGCGTCTTTTTTTAGCAGCAGAATTTAATGTAACTGCAATTTTATATTTCTTCTTAAGTAGATCATGAACTTTTTCCGCAAATAATTCCAGCTGGCCGTGAAAAGATTCTAAAGATTTAACATTAAAATGAATATCTTTTTTAGCAGCTGATTTTTCATCAAAATCAGTTTTAATATCAATAACTTTATTTGCTTCAATTTTTTGCTTAATTTTTTCGGGAGAAAGAAAATTATCAATATAGTCTGGTAAAATTATCCCCTGTTTTAATAAATTTTTGTAACTATCAAGAATCTCTTGATAATTATTGCGGCTCACTTTTTTTATTTTATCCGGTCTTAGTCTAAAAATTGTTGTCTCAGATAAATAATCAAAAAAACTATCTGCTTCTGGATAATAATAATGGAGAAATTGCTCAAAACCGGGGAAACGGTGCTGTTCTTTAAATTTTTCCAGTAACTTTTTTGATTTCTCATGCAAATATTTAGCTTCTTCAGAAAGTCCTTTTTGCTTTAGATTTTTTACTGCCTGCTCATATGATTTTTCTAGACGAGGATATGCTCTGTCAACAACCTCATCATCGACAATAATATTGGCAAAAGGAGGGATGATAATACTTTTAACCTCTTCCTTAGATCTTTGGGCAGAAAGATCAATTTTTCTAATTGAATCAACCTCATCTCCAAAGAGTTCTATTCTAAAAGGTTGTTCATCTAATAAGGTGAAAACATCAATGATTCCACCTCGGATACTGTATTGACCTGGTGCCTCAACCATTTCTTCTCTCTTATATCCCAATGAAAATAAGCGGCTTTTTATATTTTTTAAATCTACTTCGCTTCCTTCTTCAAGATAAATACTTTTAGTTTTATAAGTTGCCTGCGGGGTTAATTTTTTAAATACTGCAGCTGGTGTTGTTAAAATTATTTTTTTATCTAAGTTATCGGCAAAAACTAATTCTGTTAAAACCTTAGTTCTCTCACTAATTGTAGTCAAATCAGACATCAACTGCTCATGAGGCAATATTTCTTCTTCTGGAAAAACTAAAAAGCCTTTTTCTGGCAGCAATCTTAACAAATCTTCCTGCATCTGCTGCAAATAGTAATTATCAGGCAGAAAAAAAACAATATTACTTTCTGCTTTTTCCAGAATATTAGCTGCAAAAAAAGACAGACTACTCCCTTTTAGACCTGAAATGTCATAGTCAGGTGAGTCAAGATTTTTTACAAGCTTTTTAAATTTTTTATCTTTTAATAATAGACTTTTAAAATCCATTTACAAATGTCTCCTTAATATATATATAATGGCAAAAGAGCCCCTACATAAAATGTACGGGCCTAATTATCCATTATACATATTCATAGCTCTAACTATATCCTCTTTTAACATTAATTCAACTGCTGAAACTGATTTATCAATTACCTCACTGAGAATTTTTTTCTCTTCACCCTGAAAAGTTGTTAAAACATAATCTCTTACAGCTATATTTTCAGGAGGTCTTCCCACACCAACTTTTAACCTTTTAAATTCCCTGGTCTCAAGTCGATTTATAATAGAATTAATTCCATTATGGCCTCCACTACTACCATTTCTTTTAAACCTGATTTTCCCCAGATCTAAATCAAGGTCATCGTGAATCACCAAAAGGTCCTCGATATCAATGTCAAAATACCTTAACAATTTTGCTATAGGTTGGCCGCTTCTATTCATATATTTCATAGGTTGGAAAATTATGATTTTTTCCCCAGCAAAAAAATAATCTCCATAGAGACCATCGAATTTATAGCTGCTGTTTACAGAATATTTTTTGGCAAGTTCAGCAGTAATCATAAAGCCAATATTATGTCTAGTCCGGGCATATTTTTCGCCTGGATTACCCAGGCCAGCTATTACCTTCAACCATTAAACCTCCATAAAACAAATCTGAGCGCAGTCAGCTGACCGCACTCATCTTATTTGCTTTTAATATTCTTGATAATCTTTTTCTTCCTCTTCTTCTGCTGCTTCTTCGCCTTCTTCTTCATCCTCTTCACCGATAACTTCTGGCTCTAAGAATTCTTCTTCCTCTTCTTCTTCATCTTCTTCGCTTAGTTCAGTAGGTGTAACAACTGTTACAATTACTTCATCACTATCAGTTATTAAATCAATACCTTCAGGTAAATCAAGATCAGCAGCTGATAAAGAATCTCCTATTCCTAATTCTGAAATATCAATAGTAACTTCAGATGGGATTTCAGCAGGCAATGCATCAATATCAACATTACGTAATAGCTGCTGTAATACTCCACCATCATGTACTCCAGCTGCTGTACCTTCTAGATGTAATGGTACAGAAACAGTGATTTTTTCATCCATAGAAATATACTGAAAATCAACATGAAGCAACTCTCTTTTAATAACACTTTTTTGAAAGTCTTTTATAATTACAGTTGATTCTTCTCCATCATCTTCAGCAATTGTTAAATCGATAATTGCATTTGAAAATAATAATTTCTCGATATCTGATGGGTCTAATTTAATAGATTTCGCTTCTTTTCCTCTTCCATAAACAACACCAGGAATTTTGCCGTCTCTTCTTATTTTACGGGCAACTCCTTTTCCACTTTCCGTCCTAAGTTCAACTTCAATAGAATGTCTCTCCATGACTATCCTCTCCTTGCATAAATTAAATTGTAAGCCAGTCTATACTTTAAACTGACAGGTTTACGTTAAATAAGACATAACAAATTTTATTATAACATTAAAGATTATTATGAGCAAGCTTTTTATTGAATTGTTTGCTTAAAATCTTAATTAGAATAATACACTTACTGATAAATCTTTAAAAATACGGTCTATAGCCTCTCCAACTAAGGGTGCAACTGATAAAACTTCTACATTGTCAAGTCCATTCTCTTTTTGATCAATTGTATTAGTAACTACAATTTTATTGATTGGAGCATTTTTTAAGCGCTCAACTGCAGGTCCAGAAAAAAGTGCATGTGTACAACAAGCATAAACCTCTTTTGCTCCTTTTTCTTTTAATACTTTTGCAGCCTCAGTAATTGTGCCAGCTGTATCAATAATATCATCCAGCAAAATCACATTTTTAGCTTCAACTTCTCCAATTATATTCATAACCTCAGCGACATTAGCTTTAGGTCTGCGTTTATCAATAATCGCCATAGGTATATTTAAACTTTCAGCAAAAGACCTTACCCTTTTTACTGAACCAACATCTGGAGCAACCGCAATCAGATCAGAACGATCATAATCTTTAAAATAATCTACCATTATTGGTGAAGCATAAAGATGATCAACAGGGATATCGAAAAAACCCTGGATTTGTGGAGCATGAAAATCAATCGACAGTACTCTTCTAGCTCCAGCTTGGGTTAATAAGTTAGCAACCAGTTTTGAAGTAATAGGATCTCTGGGATTTGCTTTTCTATCCTGCCTGGCATAACCATAATAAGGCATTACAGCTGTAATTCTTCTGGCTGATGCTCTTCTTAAAGCATCAATAATAACAAGTAATTCCATTAAATTCTCATTCACAGGTGGTGCTGTAGGTTGAATTACAAAAATATCTGCCCCTCTGACTGTTTCAAAAATCCTGCTTTTAATTTCCCCATCTTTAAAACGACTAACTTCTGCATTAACTAATTCTGTTCCTAAATAATCACAAAGATCTTCTGCTAATTTAGGATGAGCATTTCCAGAAAAGATTTTTAGCTGTTCACTGTAACTTGACATCTTCAAGCCCCCCATTTTTTAGTTATTCATCTTCTCTTTTGCTTTTATATATACGAGCAGGTACTCCCATCACAGTTGTATTGGCACTTATGTCTTTGGTAACCACAGAAGCTGCTGCTGTTTTGGCATTATCTCCAATTTTAAGTGGAGCAATCAAAATCGAATCACTGCCTATAAAAACATCCTTACCAATTACTGTTTTGTGTTTATTAACTCCATCATAATTAGCAAAAATTGTACCAGCACCAATATTAGTTCTTTCTCCAATTTCTGCATCTCCTGCATAACATAAATGAGGAACTTTAGCCCCACTTTTAACTTCTGCTTTTTTAAGTTCTACAAAATCTCCAATTTTGCAATTATCTGCTACTTTAGACCCGGGTCTAATATAAGCAAAAGGTCCAACTCTTGTCTTCTGACCAATTTTACTATCTTTAATTATTGTATTTGAAAGTATTTCTACATCAGAAGCTATCTCTGCATTTTTTAATCTGCAATGTGGATTTATAACCGTATTTTTAGCAATTTTACTTTTACCTTCTATATAATTGAAAGGATAAATAATCACATCTTTTTCGATCTCAACTTCAGCATCAATATAGCTTGTTTGAGGATCAATAATAGTCACACCATTATCTAGGTGCTTATCTATAATCCGCTGTCTTAATATTTTTTCAGCTTCGGCCTGCTGTCTTCTGGTATTTATTCCTATAATTTCATCAGAATCAGCTAATTGATAAGTATTAATATTTTTCCCTTTTTGCACAGAATAGGAAATAATATCGGTTAAATAATATTCCTGCTGAGCATTGTCATTATCTAAATTTTTCAAGAAAGAACTCAATAATTTGCTGTCAACACAATAAACACCACTATTTATTTCTTTAATCATTTTCTGTTCAGGATCTGCATCTTTTTCTTCCACTATGGCAGTTAAATTGCCGAATTTGTCTTTAACTATTCTTCCATAACCATGGGGATCGGAAACTGAAGCAGTTAAAACACTTAAATCTGAATCCCTATTTTTATGTGCTTTAACAAAATCAGAAATACTTTCTTTTCTTAATAAAGGAGTATCTCCATATAAGATTAAAACCGGACCAGAATGAGCATCTATATATTTTTCTGCCTGTTTAACAGCATGACCAGTACCAAGTTGTTTAGACTGGACTACAAATTCTAAATTCTCATTATCTATTTTTTCTAATTCTTTTTGCACAATATCTTTTTGATAACCAATAACATTAACTATTTGACCGTCAAAATCATCAAGAGTTGTAATAACATGTTTAATGATTTCCTTACCGGCCACTTTATGTAAAACTTTAATTTTATCAGACTTCATTCGTGTTCCTTTACCTGCAGCTAAAATGATAGTTAATAGTTCAGCCATAAAATCCCTCCAAAATCGATTTATTAGTATAAATAAATTATATCATTAATTTAAGTTTTTTTAAATTTAATTAAGCTCAAAATTATAGCTTTTTAGTAAATATGGACATTAATATGCCATGATAGTTCTTTAATCGCTTGAAGTATAACAGAGAAAGTAATTATTGTCAAGATGCAGAAAGCACTATTCCCCCCCAGAAAAGAATAGTGCTTTTGCGATACCAAAATTTATTTAATTATGCTTCAAGCAAATCCTCATCATATTTAGTCAAAACAGCCTTATCTAATGTCTCCCTTAAAGTAGCTGAAATAGGAAAACAGATATCTGAGTATTCCCCATTTCTTTTCCTCCGTGCCGGCATTGAAACAAAAACTCCGTTTTTCCCCTCTATAATCCTCAGGTCCCTGACTACAAAAGAATCATCAAAAGTTACAGTTGCATAAGCCTGCACCAAACTTCCATTAATCTCAACCGGAAATACCCTGACATCTGTAATTTGCAATTGATACACCCCTTTGGAATATTTTAGTAATTACAGTATATTACCATTTATTTCATTTGTCAAGGCTTTTATGTAATTTTTTCTATAAATTTCCACAGTTCATCTTTAGGGGGTCTTTCAAAACTCTTTTTTTCTCCATTTTCAATAATATATCTACCCTTTTCGATCAGCTTGCCTACTTTATATACCTCGATAGAACTATCTTTAAAAATCTTTTTGATATCTAAAGTTTCAGGAACAGCCATTAACATTGTACCTGAAGAAATTAAAGCTGCAGGATCCATCTTTAATTTGCTGCAGATCTCATCTACTGCTGCTTCAACATAAAAATTATCCTTATCTATAATATAACCCAAATCGGAGGCAGCTGCCATCTCTGCAATAGCACCATAGACACCACCTTCTGTAACATCATGCATAGCCCGGATTCCGTTTTTCCTGGCAATTCTACTTTCATCCATAACACTAATTCTATTTAAGTAAGCACAAACGGTATCAATGGCTTTTTGGCTGACACCCTGTTCAAGTAAATAATCCTGATAATCATTGGCTAAAATATAACTTCCTTCGATTCCCATTCCTTTTGAAATATATAAGTCATCACCAGCTTTGGCATTAGCACTTGAAGTAAGTTCATTTTTATCAGCTTTACCTAGTGCTGTTACAGTAATTATTGGCTTTTTGACTAAATCAGTTATTTCTGTATGTCCACCCAAAACCTCTATATTCATCTTTTTGGCTGTAACCACTATCTCTTCCATTATTTCTTCGGTAGCTTTTTTATTCAAATAAGGTGGAAATAATAGTACGACCTGTACTCCAAATGGTTCTGCTCCAGCAGCCGCAAGATCATTACAAGCTACATTGACAGCTAAAAACCCGGCATTTTTTTCTGCTCCTGTAATCGGATCAGAACTAACTACCAGCATAAAATCTCCTAAATCTACAACCGCACTATCTTCCCCAGGGCCAGCTCCAAGTAGTACATCTGCTCTAAAATGATCTATTTTATCTAAAATTATTTCTTTTAATTCATTTCCTGCCAATTTTCCAATTTTCAAGTTATCACTTCCTAAAATAATTATTCAAATGATGAGAAAGAGGTATTGCTACAACACCACCTGTTATCATTTGAGCTAAATCAATAACAATTTCTGGTGGTACAAATGCCCAGCTTAATAAATAAGCCTTTGTTAGAGCATAACCAATAATCATAATGCTTCCACCAGCAGCTATAGCTAAGATATTTCTGTTAAATTTTGTCTCGCCTTCTTTATGTGCTATTTTCCCCACAACATAACCTTCCAGACCTTTAATCACAAAAGTAAAAGGTGCCCAAATAGAATAACCTAATATTAAATCCATTAAAGCTGAGCCAACTCCTCCAGCTATTCCACCTGCTTTAGGGCCAAAGGTAAGGGCGATTGTATAAATTGCTACTTCCCCAAGGTTAAAATAAGAGCTGCTGGGTCCAGGAATATGCAGATAAGTTGCTACAGCAGTAAAAGCTATAAATAGAGCCAGAAAAGAAATGATTCTGGTATCCATATTTTTAAAATCCAATTTTTTAAGCTTTTGCTGGATGTTTTCTCTATTTTCCAAAACAATTACCTCCTAAACAATCTCTAATAAGTTGTAAGATATTGATCTATCTCCCACTTATGGACCTGCTTTTTATAAACAGACCACTCTATTTTTTTAGCTTCAATTAAATGCTCAAAAATATGTTCACCTAGTGTTTCCCGCATCAACTGACTTTTTTGCAGATAATTAACAGCTTCCATAATATTGTTAGGCAAACTAACAATACCACGTTTTTTCCTCTGCTGATAATTCATATCATAAATATTATCAAGGGTCTGTTCACCAGGATCTATCTCATTTTTAATGCCATCCAGACCAGCTTTTAACATTACTGCTAAGGCAAGATATGGATTTGCAGTTGGATCAGGATTTCTTAATTCTACCCTGGTTGCATTTCCTCTCGCAGATGGTACTCTAACCAGAGCACTTCTATTCTGACCTGACCAGGAAATATATACCGGTGCTTCATAACCAGGTACAAGGCGTTTATAAGAGTTTATGGTAGGATTTAAAACTGCTGTAGTTGCTTTAGCATGTTTTAAAAGCCCTCCAATATAGTGATAAGCAATTTTACTTAAGCCCATTTCTCCTTGTGGATCATAAAAAGCATTTTCTCCCTCTTTAAATAGAGATTGGTTAACATGCATACCAGAACCTGCTTCTGCATGAATAGGTTTTGGCATAAAAGTAGCATGTAGGTTATGCTGCATAGCAATTATTTTGGTAACGAATTTAAATGTTGCTATGTTATCTGCTGTTCTTAAAACATCAGTATATTTAAAATCAATTTCATGCTGACCAGGAGCAACCTCATGGTGAGCAGCCTCTACTTCAAAGCCCATATCTTTTAAAGCTAATACAGTGTCCCGACGAGCATCACCACCAAGATCTACCGGTGAAAGATCGAAATAGCCTCCCTTATCATGGGTTTTAGTAGTAGGGTTTCCTGCCTTATCTTTTTCAAATAAAAAGAATTCTGGTTCAGGACCTGCGAACATTTCAAAACCCATTTCTGCAGCTTCAGCCATTACATTTTTTAAAGTTCCTCTAGGACAGCCTGCAAAAGGCTCACCATCAGGTGTATAAATATCACACATCATTCTCGCAGTATGGCCACCATTTGTTGTCCAGGGAAATATTACAAAAGTGTCATAATCAGGCCTCAAATACATATCGGATTCATGGATACGAGTAAAACCCTCGATCGAAGAACCATCAAACATTATTTTACCATCTAATGCTGCAGGAAGCTGTTCAATTGTGATTGCAACATTTTTTAAAATCCCCAAAATATCTACGAACTGTAATCTAATAAATTCTACATCTTTTTCTTCGGCTAATCTTAATATTTCATCTTTAGTCTTTTTTGCCATCTTTGCTTTCCCCCTCAGGAGATTTCGTTTTGTTAATTAAAGAAAGTTTTTTAAGTAAAGCTGAGCGATTGGAAACAGGGTACAGTGAATCTAAATCTGCACCTCCATATTTATTAAAAGAATCATCATAATCTAGAGCCTGATAATCATCTTCACTCAGATCTTCCTCAATTTCCGGAGCAGTTATTTTAGACCTTATTGTTTCTATACTGTTACCCTGAGCTAAAAGCTCCTTTATTTTTTCAAGTACTTTGATATCACTTTCCGAAAAAAGCCTTTGATTACCGCTGCTGCGTTCAGGAAAAATCAAATCTTGCTCATCATAGTAACGAATTTGTCTTGAGCTCAATCCGGTTCTTCTTTTTGCCTCTTTCATTGTAATATTTTTATCGCTTTTCATAATTAACACTTCTCCCAGATTTATTATTTGTCGCAGAAATTATAACATTAATAATATCTTATGTCAATTATATGTCAGCTTTTCGCAGAGATATATTTCTAGTATCTGTCGATGGTTTTAACAACTCTTATGAAATCATTTTTTCGGGGCCAGCGAGCTGCAACTTTTTCTGCCCTAGATCTATCTTTGTAAACTGCAAATACAGTTGGCCCACTACCAGACATTAAATAAAATTCGGCTGCTGTTTTCTTGATTATATCTTTTATATCTTTAATATCTTGACAGATTTTTTTAGCCGGAGCTTCCAGATCGTTTTTGTAATCTAAATCCCAGTTTATTTTTTCATCTGCTTTAATATTTTGCAGTAATTTATCAAAATCAAAGTTATTTTTAATCTTCATTTGGTCATAAAGACTATAGATTTCAGGAGTAGGTATGCAAAATTGAGGAGTAACAATTAAAATATCTTTTTCTCCAATAAAGGGTAAAAATTCAAGCTTTTCTCCCCTACCCTGAGCATATACGGTTCCACCTTCAAGACAATAAGGCACATCTGAACCTATTTGAGCTAAAAGAGTTCTAAGTTCAGAACAATCATATTCAAGCTCATAGAGATCATAAAGTGCTCTCATCACAGCTGCAGCATCTGTACTTCCACCAGCTAGGCCAGCCGCTATTGGGATGTTTTTTTGAATATAAACTTCCACCCCACCAGCTATATCATTTTCTGCAAAAAAAATCTCAGCAGCCTGATAAGCTAAGTTTTCTTCATCAGTGGGAAGTTCAACCGTTGAATTTTTTACTACAATTCCCCCACTTCTTTTCTTTAATTTAATTCTATCTGCAAGTGATATACTCTGAAAAATAGTTTTGATTTCATGATAACCATCATCTCTCAAACCTGCTACTTTTAAGGCTAAATTAATTTTTGCTGGAGCATTAACATATAATTCCTTCAATTTATCTCCCCCAATCCAATAATTAAACTTTAAATTTATTATACTAAAGATTATAATTAAAAAGCAAAGCTAATTTCTGCTTTAAAACTTTATTTTTTTATGATAACATTATTTTTAATAATCTGACCATTAGTCAGATAAATTAATAATTTTAAAGGAGAGAGATTAAAAATGCAAACAAATAAAATGATTAAAGCTGCCTTAATGACAGCATTAACCGCAGTTGGAGCTTATTTAATAATTCCACTCCCCTTTTCCCCTGTTCCAATAACCCTGCAAACATTTTTTGTGATCTTGTCAGGTCGTTTATTGGGCAAAAAATATGGAGCACTCTCACAGATCACTTATTTACTCCTGGGAGCTGCTGGACTACCTATTTTTTCTGGTGGACGGGGTGGTCTTGGTGTACTTGCAGGACCAACCGGAGGTTTTTTAATTAGTTTTATTACAGCAGCCTGGATAGCAGGACATTATTACAATCAGGAAAAGAAAAACTTTTTTATTTATGCAGCTGCAGTTTTAAGCAATTACATAATTGGAAGCACTTATTTTATTTTAATTACAGGTACAGAAATCCCGGCAGCTTTAAGTATGACAGTAATACCTTTTATCCCAGGTGATATATTCAAAATAATTCTTGTAATGATTCTGGCTCCAATCCTAGAAAAAAGGCTCAGAAATTATTAAATTAAATAAAAGGTAAAGTACTAAAATTAAACATTCTGTGCCTAAACATAGGCATTTCTGGTACAGGCCCCTGATTAATTAATAGATAGATTAAAAACCCGGCAGCAATAATAATCAACAGCGGCACTAAAAACCAAAAAGAACTATTCTGAAGCAGGACATGCAGTCCATAGATAATTAAGATAACCGGCCAATAACTTCTGATAAAAAGAGCTAAATTAAATCGATAGATACCAAGTGTTTCTCCTAAAAATATAATCCCAGTTATAATCAATACCAGACCAAGGATGTTTTGGCTTCTATTATCTGTCATTATTATCCCCCTTTAAAAGCATAAATCCAGCTGCGATCAAAATTATAGGCCAGTATCTCTGCCAATATATATTAGGCAGCCAGATATCAACTAAAAACAAAGAACCGATTATTATTAAAAGAAGAGCAAAAAGTTTTTGCCTTTTATTGCTTTTTTCTTCTGCTTCTGCTGCTTTTTCTTCATCTTCTTCAAGATAATAGTCTGCTTCAACCTCTTCACTTTTTTCATATCTGGGCTCTTCTGAAATAACCAACCAGGCGATCAAATAAGCAATCAAACCAATCCCCCGGAAAAGAAAAATAAAGACTAATGCTAATCTAATAAGTGAAGAATCTACATTAAAATATTCGGCTATTCCCCCACAAACTCCAGCAATCATCCTATCATCACGAGAACGGTATAAATTTTTAGCCATTAGAAACTTCCTTTCTTAATATAATTATCCAGCTAAATCTGTTCTAAATTCCTCATTATATAATTTAGCATATGTGCCGCCTTCTTTAATCAACTCTTGGTGTCGACCCCGTTCAACAATACCATCATCAGTCAGAACAATGATCTGATCAGCATTAATAACAGTTGAAAGCCGGTGAGCAATGACCAGGGTAGTTCTACCCTCTGCGAGTTTTTCTAATGATTCTTGAATAATTCTTTCACTTTCATTATCAAGTGACGAAGTTGCCTCATCTAAGATCAAAATTGGCGGATTTTTAAGAAAAGATCTGGCAATAGAAATTCTCTGTTTTTGCCCACCTGATAACTTAACTCCTCTTTCACCAATATTAGTCTCATATCCATTAGTCAAATTAATTATAAATTGATCTGCATTAGCTTTTTTGGCAGCCTTTGTGATTTCTTCATCACTTGCATTTTGACTCCCATAAGCTATGTTTTCTCTAACTGTACCATTAAATAAGAATACATCCTGCTGAACAATACCAATCTTTTTACGCAGAGAAGCCAATTTAAATTCTCTGATATCTGTTCCATCTATAGAAAGACTTCCCGAATCTATTTCATAAAACCTGGGCAAAAGCTTTGTTAAAGTTGATTTTCCTGACCCTGATGGACCAACAAAGGCTACAGTTTTGCCTGGTTCTATATTTATATTTATATTTTCCAGTACTTTTTCCTGATTATCATAAGCAAAAGTTAAGTCTTTATATTCAATTCTACCATCTACATCTTTTAATTCAAGAGCATCCTTTTTATCAACAATTTCCGGATCAACAGCTAATAGTTCTCTAAAGCGGCTAAAACCAGACATTCCTCTTTGAAACTGTTCATTAAAATTAACCAGCCTTTTGATCGGATCCATAAACATGTTTACATAAAAGAGAAAAGCAACCATTTGCCCGGTAGTTAAAGAACCAAGATAAATAAAATAACCACCTGCAGATAAAGTAAGTAATCTAATTAAATTAATAAATAGATTCATTCCAGAATGAAATTTGGCCATATTCTTCATGGCATATTCGCGTGAACGGCGGTAATTATGATTACCCTCACAAAATTTTTCGTTTTCATACTCCTCATTGGTAAAAGACTTTACAACCCTGATCCCACTTAAACTATCTTCTACAATTGCATTAACTTCCGCCATTTTTTCTCTAATAACCTTTAGTGCTTCATACATTTTTTCTCCAAGTTTAACTGAAAAAATAAACATTACAGGGATTAAAGCAAAAGTAATTAAGGCTAGCTGCCAGTGCATGTTGATTAAAATAATGAAAGAACCAATTAAAAGCATTGAAGAAATGAAAATATCTTCTGGCCCATGATGAGCAAGCTCAGACATATTATTTAAATCATTTACCACCCTTGACATTAAATAACCTACTTTATTGTTATCATAAAATTTAAAAGATAATTTTTGCAGATGGGTGAAAATTTCTGAGCGCATATCTGTTTCCATTCTAATCCCCACCACATGCCCCCAATAATGAACTATATATTGAAAGATATATCTCAGTATATATAGCCCTAATAAAATCAGAGCTATTCTAAAAATCATATTAAGATCCCGATTAGGAAAGTGGTTATCAATCAACCGCTGTATAAAAACTGGAAAAACTAAATCCAGACTGGACATCAAAAATGCACAGACAATATCCACTAAAAATAGCTTCCAGTGATTTTTATAATAAGCTGCAAACTGCCTTAACATTAGAGAATCCTCCTTTATTGTCTAAATAAAAATTTTATCACAGTAGATATAATTTTGCAAAAGAAAAGATGCCAAAAAACTTGACATCTAAAAAAATTAATCTTTTTAATTTTTATCCAGACTGGAGAGAATCCAAAATCATATTATAGCCTTTTACCTGTTTTCATATAAATAGTACGTTCACATATATTGGTAGAATGGTCACCAATTCTTTCTAAAAAACGGCTGATAAACATTAAAGAAGTCCCTTGAGCTATCTGCTTACAATTTTTACTCATTTTTTTGATCAATTCAGCTTTAAACTCTTTATCATATTTATTAACTTTTAAATCATTCTCAACTACATTTTTAGCTAATTCTATATCCATATCAACAAAAGATTTAAGGCTGTCTTTTAACTGTTTAACCACAAGACTGCTCATCTCTGAAAGTTGAGACATCTCTATAATGTGTTGATCAGCTGCTATTTCTTTTACCCTATAGGCTATATTAGAAGCATTATCACCTATTCTCTCTAAATCAGTAGCAAGTTTAGAGATAACAATTATTTTTCGCAAATCTATGGCTACAGGCTGCTGAAGCGCAATTAATCTTGTGCATTTCTCTTCTAAAAGAACTTCATAATCATCTATAATATCATCTTCTTTAATAATTTGTTCAGCTAATTTAAGATCTTTTTTAATCAGAGCCTCTATGCTATTTTGAATGCTTTCACCAACTATACTGCCCATTTTTAACATCTCATTTTCAAGTTCTTTTAATTCTTTATGAAAAGATTTTCTAGAATCATTCACATTAAATACCTCCTAATATTTAAATGATTTTTTTAGCCAAAACGTCCAGTAATATAATCTTCGGTTCTTTGATCACTTGGATTTTCAAAGATTGTTTCAGTAGTATCATATTCTATCAATTCTCCCATTAGAAAAAAAGCTGTATTATCAGAAACTCGAGCTGCCTGCTGCATACTGTGGGTTACAATTACTATTGAATAATTATTTTTTAAGTCTGCAATCAAATCTTCTATTTTGGCTGTTGCAACTGGATCTAAGGCAGAAGCCGGCTCATCCATTAATAATATATCCGGTTTTACTGCTAAAGCTCTGGCTATACAGAGCCTCTGTTGTTGACCACCTGATAAACTTAAAGCTGATTTATCAAGCCGATCTTTTACTTCATCAAAAAGAGCAGCTTTTTTTAAGCTTTCTACAACCAGCTCTTCTAATTTTTCCTTATTTTTAAGGCCATGCATCCTAGGCCCATAGGCTATATTATCATAAATAGATTTAGGAAATGGATTGGGCTGCTGAAAAACCATCCCGATTTTTTTCCTTAATTCTACAACATCTACTTTTTCCGCGTAAATATTATTTCCATCAAAAAGAACTTCTCCTGTCAAATGGGTATTTTCAATCAGATCATTCATTCTGTTTATTGTTCTTAAAAAAGTTGATTTTCCACAACCTGAAGGCCCAATTAGAGCGGTAATTTTTTTAGCAGGAACTTTCATATTTATATCATTTAAAGCCTGAAATTTATCATAATAAAAATCCAGGTTTTTTACTTCTAGCTTGTATTGATTCTCCATCTTTTATCCCTCCATTTATCTTTTATATTTATTCCTTAATTTATTTCTCACAATTATAGCTGCCATATTAACTATTAAAACTAAAGTGATTAAAACAAGTGCAGTTCCATATGCAATTGGCCTTACAGTTGAGATTGAATGGTGTTGAGTTGCCAATATATATAAATGATAAGGCAGTGCCATGAACTGACTGAATATTGAATCCGGTAGATAAGGAAGGAAAAAAGCAGCTCCGGTAAATAAGATTGGTGCTGTTTCTCCAGCAGCTCGGGCCAGCCCTAAAATTGAACCGGTTAACATCCCTGGTAAAGCAACTGGTAAGACATTATTTTTAATTGTCTGCCATTTAGTAGCCCCTAAAGCTAAAGAGCCATCTCTATAAGAACGAGGTACGGTTTTTAATGCTTCTTCACTAGAAGTTATAGTTATCGGCAGAGTCATCAAAGCTAAAGTTAAGCCAGCACTTAATATCGAAGGCCCAAAATCAAATAAAACAACAAATATTCCCACCCCAAAGAGTCCAAAAACTATTGAGGGAACCCCGGCTAAATTTCTTATTGCCATTCTAATTAATCTGGTAATCCAGCCTTTTTTAGCATATTCATTTAAATAAATCGCTCCAAAAGCTCCTAAAGGAACTGAAACAAAAGCAGTAATGATTGTTACAAGAAATGTCCCATAAATTGCTGGAAATATACCCCCTTCAGTCATATTCCTTCTTGGTGCAGTAGAGAGAAATTCCCAGCTGATAACAGATATACCTTTAGTAATAATATCGAAAAGTATAATAAAAAGAATCAATAATACTAATAAAGCAGATAATCTTAAAGTAAAAAAACCAATTTTTTCTTTTAAATCTTTAGCCAATTACTCCACCTCCTGATATTTATGAAGTATTATATCTGAGACCAAATTAACAATAAATGTCATCACAAATAAGACTAAACCTATAGCAAATAAAGCATAATAATGAGTTGTATGATGTGGTACTTCCCCCAGCTCAATTGCTATTGTAGCAGTCATCGTTTGTAGTGAAGAAAATATACTTGAAGGCATCCTTGGAGCATTTCCGGTAGCCATCAATACAGTCATGGTTTCTCCTATTGCCCGGCCCATCCCCAGCATAATTGCAGCAATTATCCCCGATAATGCCGAAGGAATTGTTACTTTGACCAGAGTCTGCCAGCGGCTTGCCCCTAAAGCAAGAGAGGCGTTTTTATATGATTTAGGCACTGCTGAAATAGCATCTTCTGATAAACTAATAATTGTTGGTAGTGACATAATTGCAAGTAAAATCGCACCATTTAAAGCATTTAAACCATTTGACAAATTAAAAGTTCTGGCAATATAAGGTCCTAATAAAACAATACCTAAAAAACCTATTACAACCGAAGGAATTCCAGCTAAAATTTCAATTACTGGTTTTAAAATTTGTCTCACTTTGGGATCAGCTATTTCTGATAAATAAGCAGCAGTAGCTACACCTAGAGGCACAGCAAAAATCATTGCTCCAAAGGTTATCATTAAAGTGCTGACAATTTTACTTAAGATTCCATACTCTATTTTAGAAAAAGAAGTTGGATTCCAGCGAGCTGAAGTAAAAAATTCATTCAGACCAATTTCTCTAAAAGCCGGTATACTATTACTTAAAAGTATATAAAATATTCCGATTAAAACTATGATCACAACCAAACTATTGAGTAAAAAAAATAATTCAATTGCTTTTTCCCTAATTTCTCTTCTCACTTTGCAACCCCCTTAGATAAATTCTTATTTTATAAAATAAATATTACATGTCAATGAGGAAGGCAGAGCCTCCCTCTTAACAATAAATCTCTATATTATATTGTTTCTTTCTTACCAAGCTAGATTTTTTCTGTTTATTTCTCTATATTCTTCAGTGATAGGATAAAATCCAGAATCTACAGCAACCTGCTGACCTTCTTCACTTAAAACAAATTCTATATATTCTCTTACCATTCCTTCTGGAAGACCATTACTATAGTGGTGGAGAGGTCTAGCCACTGGATAACTACCATCTGCAACATTTGTAGGATCTAATGGTGTTACATAAGGTGAATCAGCATCTTTGGCCACCTTAACTATTTTAAGTCCATCTCTTACTTTACCATCTTCTGCAGTATAACCAACCCCAACATAGCCTATGGCAGATTTATCATTGAGTACTCCTTCAACTATCTGCGCATTACCATTCATTCTCATTTTATCTTCACTATAATCAGCTTTAACTACATACTCACGGAAGAATACATAAGTTCCTGAATTACTCTGGCGACCATAAAGACTAATTTCTTGGTCATTTCCTCCCAGTTCTGCCCAATTGGTAATTTCACCTCTAAAAATAGCACCGATCTGATCAACGGTCAACTCTTCGAGCGGATTATCTTCATTTACTATTACTGATAATCCGTCTAAAGCAATTACTATTCTTACCGGTTCAACTCCTCTTTCTTGTGCTTGAGCAAGCTCAGCTGCTGATATTTCTCGAGATGAATTGGCCAGACTTACCTGATTATTAATTATAGCAGCTATTCCTGTACCTGAACCACCACCTGTAACAGATATAACAGCATCTTTATTCATCTCCATAAATACCTCTGCCAAATTAGCTGTAAGGTTAACTTGGGTGTCTGAACCTCTGATCTCAAACGCAGTCCTTGCCTGAACAGGTAGTACAAAAACAGAAACTATTAAAAACATTATAAAACTCATCAACAATACTTTTTTCATTAATTAACTTCCCCCTTAAATATTTTTTGTTTTTCACTAATCTTAATTTAACATGTCATTGTTAAGTAAAGATTGCGCTTATGTTAATTTAATGTAAAAAAGAAAAAAACCGCCTCTAAGGACGGTTTAAATACAGTGTTCTCTTATTCTTTAACAATATTTAAATAAAAAGTAAAAATACTCCCTTTTCCTTCTTCACTCTCTACTTTTATTTCACTCCCATGCTGTTTAATAATATTCCTCACGATAGAAAGTCCGATCCCTGTACCACCAAGCGATCTTGACCGTGCTTTATCTACCCTATAAAATCTTTCGAAAATTCTTGCCTGATCTTCTTGAGGAATTCCTATCCCATTATCTGCAATTGAAAAATACAGCTTATCAGCTTTTTTTTCAACTCTAATATTGATCTCTTCTCCAGCTGGAGAATATTTAATGGCATTATCAATTAAATTAATTAAGACCTGTTCTATCTGTTCTTTAACCATATAAACCTGAGGTGGGTTTTCTTCGACTTCCATATTAACTTCAATATCTTTTAATTGAGCATTCTTTTCTAGTAAATTATAAACTTTTTGTAGAGTTTTTACAAAATCACCAGGAGAAAGCTCAAAAGATTGTGATTCTATTTTAGAAAGATTTAATAAATCGGTTATCAACAAAGAAAGCCGGTTAGTTTCTTCTTTAATTATACTTAAAAATTTTTCTCGGGTTTGTTGATCTTCAATATCACTTTCGATCAGGGTATCTAAATAACCTAGAATAGAAGTTAAAGGTGTTCTTAATTCATGTGAAACATTTGCAACAAAATCATTACGCACCGTTTCTAATTTTCTGAGTTCAGTTATATCAGTTAATACTATTACCCCACCATTAATATCCCTTTTTTCTCCTAAAAGGGGAATAAAGGTTGCCTGAATAATTTTTTTGTCAGGATTGTGGTAAATAATTTCCCTGCTGATACTTTCTTTTTCCTTTAAAGCCCTCTGTAAATACATATCCAGACGATGGTTAAATAAAGAACTTATTAAATCTTTACCTTTAATATCTTGCTCAGCAATATTAAATATTTTTTGAGCAGCTGGATTAATTAAAGAAACCTCTCCCTCTGAATCAGTTGCTATAACTCCATCTACCATGCTTTTTAAAATTGCTTCGATTCTATTTTTTTCTTGAGATATTTCTGAGATTTTCCCTTCAAGCTTTGCTGCCATGTGGTTAAACATCCTGGCTAATTTTTCTATTTCACTATTATATTTTCGGATAGATATTCTCTGACTTAAATCTCCCTGAGCTATCTTTTCGCTGGCCTCAGTTATTTTTTCAAGTGGCTTTACTATATTTGAGGTCAGCTGCCAGACTAAAAAGAAAATAAATAAACTTAAAATAGCAAAAAATAACAAGTAATTTTTTATATCTTCAAGTAAAATACTATTAATAAATTCTAAAGATCTTGCAGTTCTAATAACTCCTATTAATTCACCATCTATAATAATAACCTGAGCAAGATAAAGCATATCTTCATCTATTGTACTACTGTAACGAATAGAGTCTGCACTTTCTGTAGTTCTAATTGCTGCTGCAATCTCTTCTCTGTTAATATGATTATCCATATCTTCAATATTATAATCAGAATCTGCTAAAACATTGCCAGTTCTATCTATAATCGTTATTCTAGTGCCTGTATCTTGAGACCATTGTTCTGTCTTTTCAGTTAACAGGGATAGCTCAGTTCCAAAATTATCTTTAATTTCATTTAAAATTAAATTAGAATAATGTTCTAAATTCATTCTTTCTTTTTCTAAATATAATTCGCGATGTTTATTACTAACATAATAAAAACTTAAGCCTAATACTAAAATCTGTATAATAATAAAAATAAAGATCAGCCGATTTTTAATCCCCATCTCTTTCCATTTTAACAAATTTATAGCCCACCCCTCTTACAGTTTCTATATATTCAGAACTGCTTTTTTTCCTTAATCTTCGAATATGAACATCTACTGTTCTCGTATCCCCGGCATATTCATAGCCCCATATTTTTTCTAAAAGTAAATCTCTACTTAATACCCGACCTTTATTTAAAATCAAATAACGCAGCAGTTCAAATTCTTTTAAGGTTAAAGAAATCTTTTTATCTTTAAATTTAACCTCATGTCTAGAAACATCAATTTTAAAATCACCAAAAACTATAATTTCATCTTCAATTTTATTTTTATCATCTTTAAGCTCTGCTGTTCTTCTAAATATTGCTTTAATTCTTGCAATTAATTCTCGGGGACTAAACGGCTTTGTCATATAATCATCTGCACCCATTTCTAAGCCTAAAATCCTTTCGAGTTCCTCACCTTTAGCAGTTAACATAATAATTGCAATTTGTTTTAATTTTTCATTTGCTCTAATTTTACGGCAAACTTCCATACCATCAATTTTCGGCAGCATCAAATCCAAAACAATTAGATCAATATCATTTGAAATTTTTTCTAAGGCTTCTTTACCATCAGAAGCTGTTAAAACATTAAATCCTGCTCCTTCAAGATTGAATTTAATTAATTCCCTAATATTTTTTTCATCTTCAACTACTAAAATTGTTTTCATTATCAAAATCTCCCTGATTTTATATTTTAAAGATAATAATTATCAGCTTATTTATCTATATTGTATCAAAAAGAGGCCCCTTAAAAAAGGAGCCTCTGTCAAATAAAGCTATTATAATGTTAAATCTTTGTAAATTATACTGCTTTTGCATCAGTTTCTTTTGCTTTTACCTTATGTTCTCCATCATAAATTTCGATAATACTGTGCGCAATATCTGCCATTTGATCAGTAATATGTTCTAGTGTATCAAGAGTTTCTAATAAGAGGATACCAGCATTAGGGTCAATAATTTCTTTATCTGCTCTTTTAATTCTACTTATACTTTCTCCCCTAACTTTTATCTGCATATCATCTAATCTTTCTTCCACTGCAATAATTTCTTTCGCAATCTCTAAATCATGAGTTTCGATTAACTTAACAGATTTATCTAGAACATCACAGACAATATTAGATACCTTTTCAATGGTCTTTTTTCCATCTTCAGAAATATTAATTTTATTATCTACTCTGTTTTCTAAGAAATCAGTAATATCATCTGCATCATCTGCAATACTTTCAATATCATCAACTACTGCAAAATATTTATCCAAAGTTCTAATATCAACATCATTTAACTGAGCTTGTGGAATCTTTTGAATGAAATGCAGAAGTTCCTCTTCAAGTTCATTAATGATATTTTCATGTCTGCGTATTTTTTTAATAATATCGCCATCACCATCTAAAAATGCCTGTACCGACTCACAAACCATGTCTCTAGCTATTTCATGCATATAAACTATTTCTTTTTTAACCTGCTCAATTGCTACATAAGGTGTGCTCAACATTCTATCATCAATAAAGGTAGTACCATGCTTTAAAGTGGTATCTTCTCCGGGAATAATTTTTTTAACTAAATAAACTAAAAAACCTGTAAAAGGAAGCCAGATTAAAGTGTTTAAAACATTGAAGAATGTATGTGTATTAGCAATTAAGCGTTCTGTTGATAATGTTTCCTGGCCAAATAATCGGCTTAAAGTCAACAAAATATTTTCGATAAAAATTGAAAAATCTGGAACAATATAAAGGAAAGAAATCATAATAGCTGCACCTAAAGCATTGAATAAAAAGTGAGCTGCAGCTGCTCTTTTAGCTGTAAGATTTGCACCAATAGCAGATAAAATAGTTGTTACTGTAGTACCGATATTATTACCTAAAAGAATTGGAATTGCAGAATAGTAATTAATAGCACCAGCTGAGACCAAACCTAATAAAATACCAAATGATGCAGTACTACTCTGAACAGCTACTGTAACAAGAAGGCCGGTTAGTACACCTAAAATTGGATAATGAGCAAAACTCTCCATTAATTCTATAAAAACTACTGAGTCTCTTAAAGGTTGCATTGTATCGCCCATTGTTTCCATACCTAAAAATAGAAGACCAAAACCTAATAATACCTGCCCGATATACTGAGTTTTTTTTCGTTTTGTAAATAAATAAGCAAATGCTCCCAAAGCTATCGCATGAAATGCATAATCTCCCAATTTAAAAGCTACCAGCTGAGCAGTTATTGTTGTACCAATATTAGCACCCATAATAACTCCTACAGACTGAATCAAGGTCATAATTCCGGCATTAACAAAACCAACAACCATTACAGTTGTAGCACTACTGCTCTGAATTATAGAGGTAACTAGAGCTCCAACCCCTACTCCCATAATTGGTTTCGAAGTCATCTTTGCTAAAATATGACGCAATTTTTTTCCTGCTGTTTTCTGCAGTCCTTCACTCATCTGTTTCATACCATATATAAAGAGACCAAGTCCCCCAAGCAAACCAAATATCATACTAAATTCCAAGCAAATCTCCCCTTCCCATTCAATCCAGCTTAATCTAAAAAAATTTTAATGCTCAAGCTTAGGCAAATAATAAAATCGAATTATACCTGGATACTTTTAACTTAAAAATAAATATTTGCAAAATAAATTATGCAGGAAAAAAGCAGCCTCCCTGGCTGCATCTTATATTAATATATATCTTTGGCTTATACACCTATTTTAACCTCATCATCTTTTGACTTAATTACTACATCATCTGTCAATAGATCAGCATAAGTATAAGATAGGCGCCTAATCTGATTATGATCCTTAATTCTAACTACAAAAACATTTTTATGAGTTTTTTCTAAAACTCCCTCTTTTTCAACAGCTTTTCTTCTGCCTCTATTAGCTTTTACACTAACCCGGTGACCAACAAAAGATTTTACCTCTTTTTTTATTTGATCTAATACATTATCCATCAAATTTCACCCCATTTGTAGAAAAAGACGCTCTAAATTAGATTATATCACAAGAATTTTATTTTGGCAAAAGAAGGACTATGAGCAGCAGTAAAATCATTTAGTGAATTTGTCAGCAACGGTTGAAGCTGCATAAGCATCTGGTTTAATATAGGCTTCAAAGCCACTTCCAACTACCATTCCAACAACTTCCTTGATTATCTGATTTGTTGGACCATTTTCTCCAACATCAATATGAACCTCAAGCTCAACATTTTCAGCTAAGACTTCTTCAGATGCTAGTAATGATGTTAGCTCTCCAGCTACTTTTAAACTTCTGGATACCTCATAGAAAATTCTCTGTTTCATACCTGCTTTAAAATTTATTGAACTTTTATGATAAAAATACCTACCACCCCTGCCAACTCTATAGATAACTATTGCAGTTACGAACACAGCTTCGTCAAATCCAGGCTGTGAATCAGTCCCCACAATTAACCTATATTTATTTTCTTCTTCTTTAACAAAATCCATTATTGTCTGAAATGTTTCTTCTGCACTTAAACGGCCATCTGTAGGACTGATAAACTGCATTTTAACACCTGCTTTCTTAATTTTAATTTCTCATTTTATAAATTCGGTTAGAAATTGATATCATTTCTGATATTTCTAATTTTTCCCCTCTTTTTTTAAGACCAATACCTTCTAACTCAAGTGCTTCAGTAACTAAATCTCTATCCAGATTAATAACAGCTGATTTGCTGAGACTGTTGCGCAAAGTTTTCCTCCGCTGCTGAAAAATAGATTTAACAATCTGAAAGAAAAAATCTTTGTCAATAACCTCTTCCTGATAAGGGTTTTCACTGTAAGGAGTCAGACTAACAATCACTGAATCAACATCTGGTTGGGGTAAAAATACAGATGAAGGTACTTGATGCACTATTTCTGGCTGCATGTGGTATTGAACAGCCACACTTAAAGAACCAAACTTTTTTGTTCCCGGACCAGAACAGATCCTCTCTCCTACCTCTTTTTGAACCATGAATATCATTTTTTCTAAGTCTATATCACTTTCTAAGATACCCATAATAATTGGGGTTGTTACATAATAAGGTAAGTTTGCAATTACTTTTATCGCCTTTGCTTTATTTTCCTCCCCTATTTTTGCCCAATCAATCTCTAAAGCATCTTCATTTAAGACTTCCAGCTTATTTTCTTCGGCAAATATCTCCTTCAAAACAGCAACCATTTCTGAATCTTTTTCAACTGCAATTAATTGACCATTTTCCAATTCCTCTAATAGAGCCTGGGTTAATGAGCCAATCCCAGGACCAATTTCAATTAATAGTTCATCTCCCTTGATCTCAGCTGCATCTATGATAATATCTATTATATTGGCATCAATTAAAAAGTTTTGCCCTAAGCCTTTTTTTAATCTCAAACCATATTCTTTTAAAATTTTCTTTGTCTCACTTGGTGTTGCTATTTTATTTAGCATTTTATTATAAATCATCCTTATATTTTTATTATTCTATCTAATTATTCTATCATATCAATTTTAGTCAAGCAAAATTATTCAGCGATAATTCTTTCACACAACTTATGGGTATTGATATCAGCCATCATAATACTTTGTTTTGACTCATCTTTTTTTACTAATTCAATAAATCTATCGATAATATCAACAAAGCCTCTGTTATACTCCATTTTATTCCAGCCGTGAACTTTAGAGCTGTTTTTTCCCTGATCTTCATAATTTATTACTTCTGTTAAATTAACAATTTTTCTTTTTTTCTTAAAACCCATTACCTCTACAGTTTCTTCTGTAATTGCATTATCTCTATTCATGATTCCAATGGCCGTGTTTTTTGAGCCCTTAATGGTAATCATAACTCGCTTCAAGCTATTATTTTCTTCTATTTTATCTATTTCAATAGATTCAATATCTTCATCTCCATAAAGATAACGAATAGTATCAACCACATGGATAAAGTCATCCATTATTACTTTTCTTAGATTACCGGGATTTAATTTTCTGTTTTTCTGCATGATTATTATTTTTGGACTATTAATTTCCAATAAAGAACGATATGTGGGAACATATCTTCTATTAAAACCGGTCATCAAAAGCAGATCTTTTTTCCGGGCAATATTTATCAACTCTTTACTTTGTTCTAAATGATATGTTATTGGTTTATCAACATAAACATGGATATCATTTTCAAGCAGCTTTTTAACTATTTTATAATGTGCCTTGGAAGCTGCATGAACAAAAGCAGCCTCAATATCTTCTTCTAATAAACTGTCTAATGAAGAATATAGCTTGTCAACATGATATTTAGCTCCTAAATCTTTTAAAACATCTTCATTTCTTGTGCAGAAATATGGATCTAATTCTGCAATTTGAGTCACGATTGGTAGATAAGCTTTTTTTGCTATATCTCCCAGCCCAATAATCCCAATTTTCATCTTAATCTACCTCCCACTTTTTTTAGTTATAATCTATAAACCCTTTTTGCATTTTCACTTGTAATCTCAGCCATTTCTTCTGCTGATATCCCTTTTATTTCAGCAGCTTTTTTGAGAATGTATTTTAAATTTGCCGGCTCATTTCTTTTGCCTCTGTTTGGTGATGGGGTTAAATAAGGAGAATCGGTTTCTAAAAGAATTCTCTCAAGCGGCATTTTTTTAAGAGCCTGACGAATTTCAGAGGCATTTTTAAAGGTAATTAAACCTCCAAAAGCTACATAAAAATCTCTGGCAATTATTTTTTCAATTAACTCTGTTCCATAAGCATAACAGTGAAAAATTAAATTAGCTGCAAAATCTGCACTTTGATCTAAAACTTTAAGTGTTTCTTCCCCTGCAGCTCTTGAATGAACCACAACCGGTAAATTCAACTGATCGGCAAGTTCAAGCTGAGCTTTAAAGGCAGAAATTTGAGTGTCACGCGGAGAATTATCATAATAAAAATCTAAGCCGCTTTCTCCAATCGCTTTTACTTTTGGTGAAGAACTCAATTCTTTGATTTTATTTAAACTGTCTTCATTTACTGTAACCGCTTCATGGGGATGAATTCCAACAGTTGCATAAAGCTTATCATAATTTTCCGCTAATTTAACTGCTCTTCGGCTTGAGTCAAGATCAGCTCCAATATTGATTATTTCCTCAACTCCAGCCTCCTTAGCTCTACTAAATACTTCTTCTCTATCTTTATCATAGTCATTGAAATCTAAATGAGCATGAGTGTCTATTAAATACAAAATTTATTCCTCCTAAAAATGATTTTTTTACTATTACTTTTTATTATAACACTTTAGATTTATAAATTAAATCATTGCTGCAATTTATTTTTCACATGTAAATTTATTTATGCTATAATTAGTTATAGATTTTAAGCAGGAGTGAAAACAATGCCAAAAGAAATATATCTAGATAATGCAGCTACAAGCAAAGTTTCAGCTTCAGTTATAGAAGCTCTAAGCAAAGCTATGCAGAATAACTATGCAAACCCTTCTTCTCTCCACAGTAAAGGTTTGGCCGCAGAAAAGATTTTAAAAAAATGCAGGGCAAATTTAGCAGAAAGATTAAAGATCAAAGCTGAAGAAATAATCTTTACATCTGGAGGTACAGAAAGCAACAACCTGGCTTTAAGAGGGATCATAAATCAGCACAGCCAGCGGGGTAAACATCTAATAACTTCTCAGATAGAGCATTCATCTGTTTATGAGCTAATGCTGCAGTTAGAAGATGAAGGCTGGGAAGTTGATTACCTTGAAGTCAACAAAAAAGGAATTGTTAAGATAAATGATTTAAAAAATTTAATTAGAGAAGATACGGTCTTAGTCAGTATTATGCATGTCAACAATGAATTAGGAAGTATCCAGCCGATTAAGAAAATTTCTGAAATTATAAAGCAGAATAATCCTTTAACTTTTTTTCATGTAGATGGTGTTCAGGCCTTTGGCAAGATCTTTGCCGATTTAACTGAACTAAAAGTCGATCTATACTCGATAAGCGGTCATAAATTTCATGCACCTAAAGGAATAGGTGCTCTTTTTTTGAAAAAGGGGATAGCTTTGAAACCTCTTTTTTATGGGGGTGGTCAGGAAAGGGCTTTAAGGCCTGGAACTGAAAACACTGCAGCTATCGCCGGATTAAACAGGGCTCTAGCTGAAATAACTGCTTTAAATAAAGATAATCCCTTTAATGCTAAATTAAATAAAAAGAAAAACTATTTTTTAAAAAAACTAAAAACAATTAAAGAGATTAAAATAAACTCACCAAAAAATTCTGCTCCTCATATCATAAATTTTTCTTTAAAAAATATTAAGGGAGAAACAATGGTTCATGCCTTAGCTGAAGAAGGGATTTATCTTTCAACTTCATCTGCCTGTACTTCTAAAAACAAGTACAGTCGAGTTTTAAAAGCCTGTGGCTTCTCTGAGCAGCGCAATCAAGGTGCATTAAGAATTTCCCTCTCTGAGCAAATTAAGCAGAGTGATATAGACAAGGTAATAAGTAAAATCAAAGAAAAAATCGACTTTTTAAAAATAATTTAAAATTAATATTTCAAATTTCATTGGGGTGAAATAATTGTATAATTTAATAATAATTCGTTATGGAGAAATAAATCTAAAAGGTGATAATAAACATGATTTTATCGGCCAATTAATTAAAAATATTGATCATGCCATTGCTGATCTGGGTGATTTTGAAATCACTACTGTATATGGTAGAATCTTTCTCCATGCTGAAAGCTCAGTTATAGAAGAACTTTTAAGAAGAATTGTCAAACTGCCGGGAATAGTGTCTGCAAGTCCAGCAGTAGATTTTAAACTTAATAAAGCAGTCTCAGATTTTTCTGATGAGGATTATAAGAAATTAAAAGAAAAAGCTCTTAAACTCTTCAAAACAGAAGTAAAAAACTATCCCTGCAGTTTTAAAGTTGAAACTAATCGGGCTGATAAATCTTTTCCTATTAAAAGCCCTAAGTTAAACGCAGAGATTGGTAGTGCCATTTTAACAAATATTGAAAGTGAGGAGAAAGCTCTTCAGGTTGATGTTCACAATCCTGATCATTTATTTGAAATCGAAATAACAAGAGGCAAAATATATCTTTTTTTAAGAAGAGAAAGTGGACCAGGTGGATTACCCGTAAAATCATCGGGGCAGGCTTTATTAATGCTCTCGGGAGGAATTGATAGTCCTGTGGCTGGTTGGTATGCTTTAAAAAGAGGTTTAAAAATTGGAGCTGTTTATTTTCATTCACCTCCCTATACCTCAGAAAGAGCCAAAGAAAAAGTTAAAGAGCTAGCTAAAGTATTAAGTCAATATGGGGGCGAAATCAAAGTACAGATTCCATATTTTACAGAAATACAGCAGCAAATAGTTAAAAAATGTCCGGAAAAGTATACTATTACAATTATGAGAAGAATGATGGTCAGAATAGCCAATCATTTGGCTGAAAATAATGGTCAAAAAGCTTTAATCACCGGGGAAAGTTTGGGCCAGGTTGCAAGCCAAACCTTAGAGGGTATTCAAGCTACAGATGATGTTTCTACACTACCCATTTTAAGACCTCTAATCACCGCTGATAAAAATGAAATTATTAAATTAGCTAAAAAAATAGGTAGTTATGAGATCTCAATTCGTCCATATGAAGACTGCTGTACTGTTTTTATTCCTGAAGAACCTGTCACAAAACCAATTTTAAAAATAGTAAGGGCAAAAGAAGAGGCTTTAAAGATAGAAAGTTTAATAGAAAATTCTCTTGAGAAGATGGAAATTCTAAACCTTAAATAAAAGACTTTTAAATTGAAAGAGCATCTCCCTTGAAAACCTACTAAAGGAGATGCTCTTAATTATATCTGTATTTATTTTTTGAAATAATCGACTCCGGCTTTAAAGAGCTTTTGATCTTTTTTGCCGCTGATGTTTTTTGAAATATTACTGCCTATTCTTTCTGAATGTCCCATTTTACCAAATACTCTACCATCTGGACTTGTTATCCCTTCTACAGCTGCCATTGAGCCATTGGGATTAAACTCTATATCCATTGTGGGCTGGCCTGCAAAATTAACATATTGGGTTGCTATCTGGCCATTTTTATGCAGTTTTTCTATCATTTTTCCTTCTGCTACAAAACGTCCTTCTCCATGGGAAACTGGAATCGAGTGAATATCACCAGTTTTTACATTAGCTAACCAGGGTGATTTATTAGAAGTAATCCTGGTTGATACAGAACAAGATACATGACGGCCGATTGTATTATAAGTTAGGGTTGGAGAATTATCTTTTAATTCTCTGATTTCTCCATAAGGGACTAAACCTAATTTGATTAAAGCCTGAAAGCCATTACATATTCCCAGCATCAAACCATCTCTATTATTTAAAAGGTCCATTACTGATTCTTTGATCTTTGGATTCCTAAATACTGCTGCAATAAACTTTCCTGAGCCATCTGGCTCATCACCAGCACTAAATCCTCCCGGAATAACTACAATCTGAGAACTATTAATAGCCCTTGCTATATTATTAATCGACTCTTCGATCTGTTTTGCAGCCAGGTTTTTAAAAATAATAGTTTCTACTTCTGCCCCGGCTTCTCTAAATTGTCTGGCCGTATCATACTCACAATTTGTGCCCGGGAAAACGGGAATTACTACCTTTGGTTTAGCAACTTTAATCTTTGCTGAGATTTGATCTTTACTTTCATAAGGCTTAAATTCCATTTTTTGCTCTGAATTATTTTCTTTTTCAGAATCTGTTTTGATAGTTTTTACCTTAGTTTGATATATTTTTTCCAGGGGATTCTGCCAGCTTGTAATTGCTTCTTCAAGTGGGATTTCCACCTCATTTACCTTAATCACTTCTTCTTTGCTTGTTTTACCTATCAGCTGATAATCTATGCCCTCAAATAATTTTTCTAAATCACTATCTGCTTTTAACTCTAAGAGTAAAGCCCCATATTCTGGCGAAAATAATTTTTGCTCTCTGATATCTGCTTCAATTTCTACCCCAATCTTATTACCAAAACTCATCTTGCTGAGAGCTTCTGCAATACCACCTAAGCTAATTGCTGAAGCGGAAATAATCTCTCCAGCCTCTATTAATTTATTCACCCTACTATAAGCTTTTTTTAATTGCTCAATATCTACTAGCTCATCTGAAGCCCTTTCTGCATTTATATAGACAAGCTTAGAAGCACTTTCTTTAAATTCTGGTGAAATAACATTTCTTGCATCTACTGTATCAACTGCAAAAGAAACCAGGGTTGGAGGAACATCCAGTTCATGAAATGAACCTGACATACTGTCTTTACCACCGATTGCAGCTAAGTCAAATCTTTTTTGAGCATAATATCCTCCCAATAGGGCACTAAATGGTTTGCCCCAGCGCTCTGGGTCATTACGTAAACGCTCAAAATATTCCTGAAAAGAGAATCTAATCTTTTGATAATATCCTCCCGCTGCCACAATTTTAGCTATAGATTCAATTACAGCATAATATGCTCCATGAAAAGGACTCCAGGTACTGAGCTTTGAATCAAAACCATAGCTCATTAAAGAAGCAGTATTTGTTTCTCCTTTTAATAATGGTATCTTTGCTGCCATTGCCTGAGTAGGAGTTAATTGGTATTTACCACCATAGGGCATTAAAACACTGCCTGCTCCAACAGTACTATCAAACTTTTCTTTGAGCCCTTTTTGGCTGGCAATATTAATATCTGCTAGGTTAGCAAGCCATTTTTCTTTTAAAGTTTTTTCTTCCCCCAGCCTATTTGCTGTTACATTTTCAAAATAGTTATTTTCAGCTGCAGGTTTCCTAACCTTAACTTCTGTTTGCTGTGAAGCACCATTTGTATCTAAAAAAGTTCTGCTCAAATCTACAATATTATTGCCATTCCAGTTCATAATTAAACGATTATGATCTTTTACCTCTGCTACAACTGTAGCTTCTAAGTTTTCCTCTCCTGCTAAATCGATAAAAGCTTCTACATCATTTTCATCAATCACAACCGCCATTCTTTCTTGAGATTCTGAAATAGCAAGTTCTGTTCCATCTAAACCCTCATATTTTTTTGGTACTGCATCTAAATTAATTTCTAAAGCATCAGCCAGCTCACCGATAGCTACCGATACTCCACCTGCTCCAAAATCATTACAGACCTTAATTTTTCTGCTGACTTCTGGGTTTCTAAATAAACGCTGGATCTTTCTTTCGGTCGGTGGGTTACCTTTTTGAACTTCTGCACTGCTTTCTTCTATTGACTCTTCAGTATGAACCTTTGAAGAACCAGTTGCTCCACCACAACCATCTCTACCTGTTCTACCACCAACTAATATAACTTTATCTCCTGCTAGGGCTTCGCCGCGGTAGACATCTTCTTTAGGGGTAGCTGCAATTACTGCCCCGATTTCCATATGTTTGGCAATATATCTTTCATTATATATTTCGCTTACCAGTCCTGTGGCAAGTCCAATTTGATTACCATAAGAACTATAACCATCTGAAGCTTCCTGAACAATTTTTTTCTGAGGTAATTTACCTTCTAAAGTTTCTTCGATTGGAGTGCGAGGATCACCGGCTCCACTTACCCGCATCGCTTGATAAACATAGGATCTTCCTGCCAGCGGATCACGGATAGCTCCACCTAAACAGGTTGCTGCTCCACCAAATGGCTCAATTTCTGTGGGATGATTATGGGTTTCATTTTTGAACATTAAAAGCCATTCTTCATCTTTACCATCAACATCAACTGTTATTTCTATACTGGCTGCATTTACTTCATTGGAAATTTCAAGGTCATCTAATTTGCCAGCTGCTCTCAATTCTTTCATTGCCATTAAAGCAATATCCATCAAACAGATATCTTTAGACTCTGTTTTATATATTTTTTGTCTGGCTGCCAAATATTCTTGGTAGGCAGCTTCGATTGTTTTAGTAAATTCACTTTTCTCTATTTCAACTGCTTCTATTTCAGTTAAAAAGGTTGTGTGACGACAGTGGTCTGACCAATAAGTATCTAAAACCCTGATTTCAGTAATTGTTGGGTCTCTTTCTTCATCATCTCTAAAATATTTTTGAGTATGAAAAAGATCGGCCATACTCATTGCTAAACCCAAATCTTCTCTAAAATCTTTTAGGCCCTGTTCATCCAGGTTTATAAAACCATTCAATCTTTCTACCTGTTCCGGCACCTTATAGTCCATTTCAAGACTAGTTAGTTTTTCTAAAGAAGCTTCTCTAGAATCAACCGGATTAATATAATAGTCTTTTATCTTTTCTAGATCAGCCTGACTTAAATCACCTTTTAAAATTATTACCCTGGCTGTTCTAACCTTAGGATTTTCATCATTATTTAAAATCTGTATACACTGTTCTGCAGAATCAGCTCTTTGATCATACTGACCTGGCAGATATTCTACAGCAAATGCCTTTTCATCAGAGGCAATAGTAAGCTCTTCCTGATAAATCTTATCAAGCGGAATTTCAGCAAAAATAGTTTTACAGGCTTCTTGATAGGCCTTATCAGAAATATTAGTGATATCATATCTATTTACTATCCTTAAGTCCTTTAAATTATCCAGTCCCAAGCTTTCTCTAAAATCACTTAAAAGCTGTTCAGATTCAACTTTGTATTCATCCTTTTTTTCAACAAATAATCTTCTGATCTTAGTCATAATTTAGCGCTCCTTTAATTTTTTTGCTAATAATTTAAAGTTTATTTAATATTTCTGCCAAAATAGAATGCTAATAATCTCTACAATTAAAAAGTATTTAAACTTTCTAAGTTAATTATAATCTGTTATAATTAAGTAGTAAAATTAATAATACTAATAATATTAATAAGGAGTGCTTATTAATGCCTTTGAACTACGAATTATATAAGGTCTTTTACTTTGTGGCCACAAATTTAAGTTTTTCTAAAGCAGCCGCAGAACTCTATATTTCTCAATCAGCTGTCAGTCAAAATATTAAAAATCTAGAAAAAGAATTAAATACAAAGCTTTTTATTAGAAACACCAAAGAAGTGAGTTTAACCCAGGCTGGAAAAGTATTATTTGACCACATTGAGCCTGCATTTAACCTGATTAAAACCGGAGAAAAAAATATCAAAGAACTCAATGCTTTAAAAAGAGGTGAGATTCATATTGGGGCTAATGATACAATTGCCAAAGACTATTTGCTGCCTTATTTAAATGAATTTCATAAACTCTATCCTCAAATCCATATTCAAATTACTAATCGAACTTCAAGCACCTGTGTTGAACTGCTTAAACAAAATGCCGTTGATTTGATTATCAGCAATTTACCAAATCCAAAAATAAGTTCTGATATGCTGGTTAAGGAAATATTTGAATTTGAAGATATATTTATCTGTTCAAATAACTTTAAAAATTTAAAAAATAAAGAAGTAACTTTAAAGGATCTAAAAAACTATCCTCTTTTAATGCTTGAAGCCAAAACCAGTACCCGAAAATTTTTTGATGACTTATTAAAAAAATATAATATAGAGCTCAAACCTGAAGTAGAACTAGGAAGTGTCGATTTATTAATCGAAATGACCAGGATAGGACTTGGGATTGCTCATGTACCTCAATATAGTTTGAATCTTTCCCAAAAAGAACTCTTTAAAATAAAGTTAAAAGAAAAACTGCCGCAAAGAAAATTAGCAGTTGTCAGAAATAAAGAATATCCATTATCTAAAGCTGCAGAAAGATTTTTAAATGTCTTAGCTTAATCAATAAAATCCGGGTTATCAGTTTTTAAAACAGCCCGGATTTTAATCTCTTGCCAAATAAATTGTTAGTTATTATTTTTCATTTCTGCCAGAAGATCTTCAATAGAACTATTTTTTAAATCGGGAATTAAAATCCCCATTATCTGATATAGGTAAAGAAATTCATCTAAAAGATCTTCCTGTGCTTCTTCAGATAAGTTGCCCTCTTTTTCCATATATTCTTCTAAATTATCGTTAATATTATTAAAAGATCTCAGTAATTTTCGAACAGGATTGTGATTGCTTTTCTCTTTATCAGCAGCCCAGTAATCTTTCATTTTCAATCTTTCTCTTTTTAATAATACTGCAGCCACAGCCTCTTCCATGGGCAGATGGAGATATTTATGGAAAATATCTAAAACTGCCTGGGTCTCCTTTCTGCTTAAATTATGTCTGATAACTGCATCTAATAACTCATTCATTTTGTTTGGATCACCTGTTTTTGAAGCTAAGGCATGGGCCAAACTAAGATGAGAAAGTGTGACTGCAGAATCTGCTTTTAAAACCTCTTGCTGATATTTTTCTTTGAATTCAAGGATATTTAACCAGAGTGTTAGGGTGGTTCTTGCTATACCTAAGCGTTCAGCTGCATCTTTTTTGGTTAAATTATTATCTTCCATAAATTTATTGATAGAAATAGCTCTTTCCAAAGGATTTAAATCCTGCCTCTGTAAGTTTTCTATCAGTTGGATCTGCCGAAATTTTTCTGGAGAAATCTCACCTTCTAAAATAACCGCTGCTACTTTTTCGCTGCCATCCTTTTTTAAAGCTCTCAACCTTCTTTCACCTGCAATTAATAGATAGTGGCTGTTCTTTTTTTGCACAACAACCGGCTGCAGCTGTCCAACTTCAGCTATTGACCTGGCCAGGCTGGCTATTCTCTCTTCACAAAATTCCTGTCTTATCTGTTCTGAGCGACTTTCAATATTTCTCAATGATATTTCTTTATATTCCACTCTAAATCCCCCTGTTTATGTTTTTATTGAATTCAAAATAAAATATCCCAGATAAAATTGATTTTCCAGTCATTTTAACATATTATATTAAATGGAGGGTAAATAATATTATAATTTTTAGTAGATAAAGGAGTAAAAATATGAATTATGAATCCGCTATTAATATTCTATCAAAGAAACTGGAAAAAATAAACTATCTGCAGCTAGAAAAAAATAAAAAGCTGGCTGAGTTTACAAGTTTCAAAGTTGGTGGTCCAGCTGATCTACTTGTTAGACCACAAAAAATAGAGGCAGCCCAAAAATTGATCCCTTTAATAGTTCAATCTGAACTTCCTTTTTTCATTTTGGGCCAGGGCAGTAATTTAATCGTCTCTGATAAAGGTTTCAGAGGCTGTATAATCTATACGGGAGATCTTGATGATTATATAATCAAGGGAGAAAGTATCTCTGCTGAAAGTGGTATAGAACTAGAAAGAATTTCCGAAATAGCCTTAGAAAATTCTTTAAGCGGCCTTGAATTTGCCAGTGGTATTCCCGGCTCACTAGGAGGAGCACTTTACATGAATGCAGGTGCCTATGATGGGGAAATGAAAGATATAATTACAAGCGCCCTTTTTGTTAATCCAAAAGGGGAATTACTAAAACTCTCAAAAAAAGAACTTGAACTTGATTACAGAAGTAGTATTTTACAAAATAAATCTCTCAATTATTTAGCTTTAAAAATTAATCTTAAGCTTAAAAAAGATAAAAAAGAAAATATTAAAGCTAGAATGGATGAATTACATCAAAAAAGATGGTCTAAACAGCCGATGGAACTTCCAAGTGCTGGCAGTATCTTTAAACGTCCTAAAGGCCATTATACTGGTGCATTAATAGAAAAAGCAGGTCTTAAAGGCTATCAAATCGGTGGTGCTCAGGTTTCAAAAAAACACGCTGGCTTTATTGTTAATAAGGGTGATGCCACCGCTAAAGATATAATAAAATTGATTGAAAAAATAAAAAAAGAAGTATATAAAATGAGCGGTGTCCAACTTGAAGTCGAACCCCGCTTTTTAGGTGATTTTTAACTAAACAGTTCCTCCTTTTTAAAACGGGGGAGCTGTTTTATTTTGTATTCTTTTTTTTGAGCCTGACTGCGGGAAGTAAAACTCTCCTGATAACGCAGCTTAACTGGATAACGACCTCTGGTATATTTAGCACCTTCTCCATTATTGTGTTCTGCTAACCTTCGCTTAAGATCTTTGGTATATCCAGTATAAAAAGTACCATCACTACATTCAACAATATAAACAAAATGATTTTTTTCTTTTTTAAGACTATTTTTTGACATACTCTTCAATATACTTTCCTAATTCTCTTAAATGGCGTTTTTTTTCTTTGATTAATTTTTCTACAGCTTCTATGGTTTCTCCACTATTATTAGCACAAAGTTCCCTATAAAATAATATGGCATCTTTTTCAGCTCTAATTGCTAAATCCAATGCTTTTTTTGCATCATTTAAAGCCTCTTTAGACTTTTCACTATCATAGGCAGGGAAAATACTTAATTCCACTAAATAGTCAAAATAAGCACTAACCTCTTCATCATAAAGATAATTGGCTTTATCAGACTTACCTTTTAATTCTTTGGCTAAAGAAAGAAATTTTTGATAATGCTCTTCTTGTGTCTCTGCCAACTTCTTAAATAATTCTTTTAATTCAAGATTATCTGTGGCTTTAGCATGGTTTAGATAAAACTTTTTCCCCTTTTTTTCAATATCCTTTGCCATCTCCATAACTTCTAAAGCATTAAAATGATTTTTCATTTTTAAAACCCCTTTCGGAATTAAATTTATTAAATCAAATAGTTAATGCCTTTTCAATATAATTAGCAGTTTTTGCTACTATTTCTTCATCAAATAGTTCTTGTTCTTTCATAATTAACTTCCTTAATAAAATGCTTTCAATAATCCCAACAAAAACATAGTAAAAAAATTCAAAATCATTTTCTAAATCTATATAACCCTCTTCTTTTAAATATTCATAAGCTGTTTTTAAGCGCTCTGTTCTTTCTTGATCCATTATCTCAAATTCTCCTACAAAATCTTCATTTACAGATACAGATTCTCGTAAAATAACTATGGTTAAATCCCTATTACCAGCATAAATATTAAAAGCATCTCTAATTAATATTTTAACAAATGATTTAAGGTCATCACTCCTAGCTACTATCTTCTCAAGGTTTATACCCTCTTCAATAAAATTCCTTTGTTTTTTTATTAAAGCTAAAAATAATGCCTTTTTGCTTTTAAAATATAGATAAAAAGTCCCTTTAGCAATACCAACTGCCTCAACTATATCAGCAATTTTGGTATTGTAATAGCCCTTGCAGGCAAAAATTTCAACTGCTGCATCCATTATCTCTTCTCTGCGTTCTCTCAATGTCAACCCCTCTTTGTTAAAATTTTCTCCTCTTTTTTTTAGTTTATCACAAATTAGAGAATATTTACAGTATAGCAATTAGCAAAATTTCTCTAGGCATTAAAAAAACCCGGAGGAAATAATTCCTCCAGGCATTTTATTTAACTTAAGCTGCTATTTAATTAAAATGTAACTGAAAGGGAAGTAGTAAGTGAACTACTTTCAGCTTCTACATCTTCTGATCCAACTTCACCATCAATCCACTTAGCTTCTACATTCCAAGCGGTATTTTCAGAAAGATCTCTATTCATATGACCTTTCAGATAGTTATAGTTAATTACATTAGCATCATCATTTTCTTCATTCTTGTTAACTAAAGCTGCACCAAGAGTAGTTACTTCATCTAAGGCATATTCTGTACCTAGTTCGATTACTCTTGTATCATAGTCATCTGTATAATTATCATTCATGGTGTACTCAACCATTGCATAGTTATTGAAGTCACCATAAGCATTATCTAATCTAGCTTCTATAGTGTGCTTATCTTCGTCATTATAATTATTAGCATCATCAGCAATTAGCTCATCACCGATTTGAACAAAGGTATATGAACCACTAATTGTATTGTTCTCATCTAGATCAAATGCGGCTCCAATATTGAAGAGATCATAGTCTCTTGCTTCTTCTAAGTCACCTTTGTACTGATTGAAGTCTTCACCAACAGTTTCAAATCTTGCATTAACTGTTAGATCTTCTGTTGCAGCAAACTCTCCATCTAAGGCAACTAAGAAATCATCTTCTTCAATTAAGTCTTCATCATCAGTACTATCAGTAAAGACAACTTCTCCACCAAGGGTTACAGCATCTGCAACTGCAACATCACTTAGAGCCAGACTAAATACATTTAACTGATCATGATCTAATCTTGTTTGATAAAAACTACCAGCTAAAGTACCAAAGTCCATATCACTTGAAGCACTAACACCATAGATATCATCTGTTACCTCATCACCGAAACCGGCTACTAAGAATGTCCAGTCAATATCTAGATAGTCTTTAGCAACTTCTACACCCTGCAGATCTTCATCATCTACATAGTAAGGAGCTAAGTGCTCATCTTCAAGATCTCCAGCTCTCATATGAATACCTTCATATTCAAAATATAGAGTAGCTACATCCATTTCAAAATCTAGGTCATCACTTTCTTCATAACCAAAGGCACTTTTCTCTTCAGTGAAAACATTGGAAATAGCATCAACATCTAAGAGGAAGTTAGCTTCTCCTACATTACCATAGATATTGAAGTTATATTCCTGCCAGAATCTCTTCTCAGATGGAAGATCATCTGCATCTTCCCAATCATAATCTTCAGCATCTGAACCACCAACAATTCCATCATCTATATATGGATCTAAATTATCAAATTCAATATCTCCAGGTAAATCTAAATCTAAAGCATCATCATCAGCCCAGAGAACCATAGCTGCTACTATTTCATCATCAGCATCTGGATAATCTGCAACTTCAAACATTGTATCTACTGTTGCAGAGAACTCGATATTGTCTTCAGGTACATCCATAGCATCTACTCTAGCTTCTAGATCTTCTAAATCTTCTGCTAGAACTTCTACATCTGCCCCTAAAACAGCAAGTTCTTCTCTGAGTTCATAGGTTAAAGCTTCAACGATATCTGCTACTTCTTCTGCCTGCTGTTCTGTAAGACTTTCAGGCATATTTCTTTCCATTAAGGATTCAACTATAGCAGTTACATCTTCAGCCTGACCTTCTGTAAGACCTTCTGCCATTGCTTCTTGTTCAGCCGTAATATTATCTAGAGCACGGCTAACCATAACAGCCATTTCGTAGCGTGTCATTGACTGTTGACCTTTATATTCACCATCTGGATAACCTTCAACTACACCAGCAGCAACAAGAGAATTAATAGCATCATATGCCCAGTGATCATCAGGTACATCAGTAAATGAACCATGATGGCCTGCAGCAAATGCTGGAACTGCTAATGCTAAAACTAAGATTAACGAGATTGTTATTGTTAGTTTTTTCATTATAAATTTCCACTCCTTTTTTTAATTTTTAACTTTTTAATTATATTACTTTTATTCCTACAATTAATACTCAGGAGTCTGAGCTAAACTTCACCAGCAAGAAATTAATAAGTTGCCTAGTTTCCTTATTTATTTCTTTAAAAGTTCAGTTTATATTCAGACCCATCTATGTCAAACTACCCTATTAAAAACCACATCCAGCAAAGTCAATTTATGTTCCCCCTTCCTCTTTCCTATTTTTGGGTAGTTGAACAACAAAATTAAGAATCTTATATTTTTAAACCGGCTTTATGTGAACCAGGAGAAAATCGGTGCCCCCCGATTTAATCAATTCAGCAGGAACAACAAGGGGTAACAAGTCTCTTGCTGAAATTGATTAGTTATAATAAATTTTACAACTTTCTCCTGGTTAAAAAACCAATCAATTTTTATTTTTAAACATTATGACTGACCGGTCATTCATTAATATAGCATAGAAAATTTCTTTTGTCAAATAAAAAAGACCCCCTATTTACATTTTTACTCCAGCAAATAAGGGGGCTTTTAAATTAAAAATTATATCTGAAACCAAAAAAATCAAAATCTCTATCAGCTTTTAAAGCTAAATTGTCAGCTATTGAATAAAGAAAGTTTATTTCTGAGTCCTGACTGCTGTAGTTCTTATATTCTAATAAAATATTTCTTGCTTTTAACTCCAATCTCATTTTGGCCATTGCTTTACTATCATCTCTTTTAAGGTTGCTGAGCCCTGCTCCCAACCAAAGCCTGCTTAGATAACCACTGTAAACATCATAGCTGGCCCATAAACTCTGCTCATTAAAGCTATTTAATTCTCCACTAAATTTAATTCTGTATTTAGGTGATAGATCATAATTTAATATCCAATCACCATCACTTAAAGCATTAAAAGCTAGACTCAAATGATTATCATCTTTGTTAGGAGTATTGCTTTCATAATTTTTTATCGCTAATTCTTCAAAGAGACTATCTAAACGGAGAAAATCTCGTCCGTAAAACTTTTCAAGCTCCGGTCCTCTTACCAAAACTGGTACTGTCATACTATCAGCTGTTAGACCCAAATGGCTGCCTTCTCTTACATAGCCTCCTCCCATAAACTTCGGAGAATTTAAAACAGTTAAAAGGTCACCAACAAATTCATTTTTAAACATAGCTGTAATATTATAGGGAGCAAAAGGAAAATAGCTGTCATATGTTAATTCAAGCCATTGATCTTCATTTAAAAATTCACCTTGATAGCCTTTATTATAATAATTAAAAGTATCTGCTCCCTCATATAAATATGCTATTTTATCCTCTTTGCTTTTAAAAGTTATTTTTGACCGAGGATGATAACCGATGATTTCAGTCTCATTTTTTTGATAAAAAACATAATCAAGGGGAGTATTTTTGGCAATTTCTCTGCTTAACTGATCTTTATCTATTTGATCATTATTATTATTTAAATAAATATTTGGATAAGAATAGTTTGCAATTTTACTATCCAGTTCTTCTAACAGTTGATCCTTAAAGCTTACCTTTTCACCAAAAACCATTCCATGGTCAGAATAAATTATTATATTCAAATCTTCGGGAAAATCTTTTGCTGCTTCTCCAAATGAACGATCAAATTGATATAATTTATTTAACTGAGACCTTTCTCCCCAAATATGACCATAAGTATCTGGAGAAAAATAATAAAATTCTACCAATCCATATTTATCGATCAGATCAGCTAAGTTTAACATTGCAGCAGGTGCTAAATTTGATAATGCGGGATAACCATAAATAAAATTACTGCGGGCCCGCCGATCAACACTTGATCTCATTTCATTAAAAACAGAAATCTTCCCTTTTCCTGTTTCAGTTTCTTCATCATAACGATCCCAATCCAACAATTCTCCTTCTGAAATCTTTTTTGACTCCCTAATTCTGCTGATGACCACCTGAGTAGAGGGCGGAAAATATGTGATCCCATGTTCTATCATGTTTTCTTCTGCAAAATACTCAGCTAAATTTGGCAGATTTCCCTGCTCTAATTCAGAAAAAAACATCTCTGAAGAAATTCCATCAACATGAATTAACAAATACTTCTCTTCAGCAGCAGTATTAAAGCTAAATAGTATTAATATCATAGTCAATATAATTAAAATTAAGCTAATCCTTTTTTTCATTGATTTACACTCCATTTGATAATGATTATTATAATTATAAGTTAAAAAAAGCTTAAAGTCCACTCTTTAGAAAAAAAAATACCCTAATCCTAGGGTATTTGAAATTGCTTATTCTACTTTATAATCATTTTTTTTGAGATCATAAGCTTCAGCATCCTCTTTGCTTTTCTTTTTAAGCTCTTTATCATCACTATTATATTTATCTAAAATATCCTTTAAAAAAGGCCACATTATTATAAAGACTGCTATATCATCTAGCTGCCCAACAACCGGGAAAAAGTCCCAGATCAAATCATAAGGGAATAAAAAATAGGCAATTGGAAAAATAAATAATAATTTTTTAGTTAGTTTTACTTCAGGATCTTTCATCAATCTAAAGATATCTGAAATTGTGCCAAAAACCCTCAGCATAAGATCACCTCAATCTCCTTAAACTCTACCTTTATTATATAACAACTTAATTTAAAACACAAAATACCCGGACAGTTAAAATTCAACTGCCGGGTATTTCTAAATTGCTTTTTATCTATTTTTATATTTAATTATATGCAGATAATTTAAGAGTTATTTAATTAAAAGATATAATTAGATCTTACTGCTTCTTCACTAACATCTTCAGCATCAACAGGTGTAAAAGCAGGTACTACCGCACCCTGATACTCTTCTAAAATAAAATCTTCTACTTTTTGACTGTTAAGAACTTCTCTTAAAATCTTGATTTTTTCGTTATCCTGATCCTCACTTCTAACTGCCACAACATTTACATATGGTGAATCACTATCTTCTATCACTAAGGCATCATCAAGCGGATTTAAATTTGCTTCTAGAGCATAGTTTGTATTGATAACAGCACCTGCTACATCAGGTAATACTCTTGGTAACTGAGCAGCTTCCAGTTCATTAAATCTAAGGTTTTTTGGGTTATCAACAATATCGATTGGAGTAGCATTTAGGTTTTCAGGATCATCTAAGGTTATTACTCCACTATTATGAAGTAATATTAAAGCTCTACCTTCATTGGAAGGATCATTTGGAACTGCAATAGATGCTCCTTCTGGTATAGCTTCTAAACTATCATATTTATCAGAATAAAGAGCAATCGGCTCAACATGAACCCTAGCTACTGGGACTAAATCAAGACCTCTATCAGCATTAAATTGATCTAAATAAGGAATGTGCTGAAAATAATTTGCATCAATACTGCCATCATCTAAAGATAGATTAGGTGTTACATAATCAGTAAATTCGATAATTTCTAACTCTATACCTCTTTCTGCTAGATCATCCTGAACAAACTCTAAAATTTCTGCATGAGGTACAGGTGTAGCTCCTACTCTTAAAACATGATCATCAGCCATTGCTGAAAAACTCGCAACTACCACAAATGCCAAAACTACTAAAACTAAAACTCCTTTTTTAATCATCATTATCTCTCCTCTTCTACTTATTATTAAAGTAATGTATTTTTTATAGATAAATTAAATTATCTATGATCAAACTTATTTGCAATCCAATTACCAGAATGCTGTAAAATCTGTACCATTAAGACTAAGATTACAATGGTCTCAAGCATGATAAGCAGCTGAAAGCGCTGATATCCATATCTAATCGCAATATCGCCGAGACCACCCCCTCCAACTGCTCCTGCCATCGCTGAATAACTTACTAGGCTGATTGAAGTTAGAGTTAAACCTAAGATTATTGCAGGAAGAGCCTCTGGTAATAATACTTTAAATACAATCTGGGTTGGACTTGCTCCCATTGATTGGGCAGACTCTATAACACCATCCTGTATTTCTAAAATCGCATTATCTGTTACCCTACCCATAAAAGGGATAGCTGCCAGTGAAAGTGGAACAACAGCTGCATTAGTACCAATAGAAGTTCCAACAATCATTCTGGTAAAGGGAATAACGGCAACCATCAAAATTATAAAGGGGATTGAACGGCCAATATTAATAATCCCATCAAGTATGAAATTAACAAATCTATTTGGTAAAATATGATCTTCCCTTGTGATAGTTGTAAATACTCCCAGGGGAATACCTAAAATTATTGCAAAAAGCAGTGACATAGCTACCATATATAATGTCTCTAAAGTACCACTTATCATCAAATCATTATATCTAGCTAATTCTGATATTAGATCAAACATCGTTAAGCACCTCCACATTTAGACCTTCACTCTGCAGATATGATATGCTCTGTTCCACATTTTCTAAGTCCCCTTCTAAATCTAAAATCAGAGTTCCAAAGGGAACACCCTGTATTTCATCTATGTTACCATATAAAATATTTGCATCAACAGAATAATGTTTAACCAGGTCAGAAATATAAGGCTTATGAGTCTTTTCACCTACAAAGGTAATTCTTACTAATTCTCCCGGCCTTTTTGCTTTAACATATTTAACTATTCGGGGAGGTAAATTATAATCTATTACAGCACTAATAAACTTTTTGGTTAATGCGGTTTTAGGTCTGGCAAAAATATCAAGCACTGAACCCTGTTCTATAATTCTTCCCTCTTCTATTACAGCAACCCGGTCACATATATCTTTTATAACACCCATCTCATGAGTAATTAAAATAATAGTTAAATTTAATTCTTCCCTTATTTTAGCTAATAAATCTAAAATAGATTTGGTGCTTTCCGGATCTAAAGAAGAAGTAGCCTCATCAGATAATAAAAGGTCGGGATCATTGGCCAGAGCTCTGGCAATACCTACCCTCTGCTTTTGTCCACCAGAAAGTTGAGCTGGATAATGATCAGCTCTATCAGCCAGGCCTACTAAATCAATTAATTCTTTGGCCTTTTTAATTCTTTTCTTTTTCGAAACTCCAGCGATTTCTAAAGGAAAGCTTACATTTTTTAAAACTGTCCGGGAAGATAACAAATTAAAATGCTGAAAGATCATTCCAATTTTTTGTCTGGCCTGTCTCAAATTCAAAGAACTTAAATCTGTTAAATTAACATCATTAACCATAATTGAGCCAGCTGTGGGATCTTCTAAGAGATTCAGCATTCTGATCAAGGTGCTTTTACCAGCTCCACTGGGACCAATTATACCGAATATCTCCCCATCACTAACTTCTAAATTTAGTTCATTGATTGCTTCTATGTTTCCCTGTTCTGTATAATAATGTTTGCTCAAGTTTTCTATTTTAATCACATCTATCACCCTTAAAATAATAATAACTGCTCATTATCAAGAGCAGTTTACATTAAAAAAATCCTCATGAGAGGATTAGATTTGCCTCTCATCTATCATTCCCTATTTGGAATGCTGGAATTAGCACCTTACTTCAGTCTTTAAGTAGGTTGCCGGGCATCACAGGGCCATTCCCTCCGCCACTCTTGATGAATAAATATTATTTTTTATTAATTTAATTAGAAGTTTATCACTCAATTTTAATTCTGTCAAGTTTCTTTTTATTAAAATCTATTTGTATATTAAAATATATTAATTAATACTTATGGAATAAAAAAATATAATTCGTTTTAAATTACAATATATTAAAAGTAGATATCTTTGTTATATCAGCTATAATGGTAATGATTTAATTATATTGATAGAAAAATTTATTTATAAGCTTGACATGAGAAATATATAACTATATACTAATATTAGCCAATAATAATATCAATAAATATAAAAGGTGATCAAAAATGAAAAATTTACTGCTTTTTTTAAAATGTATAGCTGATGAAAATAGACTTAAAATTTTAAAATTGCTGCTGGGAGATCCTTATTGTGTCTGTCAGCTCCAGGAACTATTGTCTAAATCTCAATCTAGTATTTCACAACATTTATCATACTTTAAAGAATTAGACTTATTAAATGAACGACAGAGCAGCAAATGGACATATTATTCTATAAATAGAAAAAAATATGATCAATATCTTGCTGAGTTAATAGCTTTAAATTCAAGCTCACTTAAAGAATTAAAGTTAACAGAGCTAGAAGAAAAGCTCAATAACCTTTCAGCTGCTGAAGTAATTGCTAATACGAATGGTGAAAAAGGGAGTTGTTGTAATTGATAAATAGATTTGCTGAATTGCTTGTTTATAACCTCATGGGACTTGATTCTGCAACAAGACTTGGTAGCTCAGTTCATTTTTTCTTCTATGATACTATCAAGATAATTTTCTTGCTTAGTGTAATGATTTTTGTTATATCTATAATCCGCAGTTATTTTCCACCAGAAAAAACTAAGCTATTATTAAGTAAGCGCAAAAAAGTTACAGGTAATATATTAGCTTCTTTGTTAGGAGTTGTTACCCCATTTTGTTCCTGTTCTTCAGTTCCAATTTTTATTGGTTTTGTTGAATCAGGTATACCACTGGGAATAACTTTTTCTTTTCTAATCACCTCACCAATAGTAAATCAGGTAGCATTGGTAATGCTGTTTTCGCTTTTCGGCTGGCAAATAGCTTCTATTTATCTGCTTAGTGGTATTTTAGTCGGAATTATTGGTGGACTAGTGATTGGAAAGCTCGGCCTGGAGGATCAAGTTGAAGAATATGTTTATCAAATTCAGGCAGGTGAAACTAAAGTTGAAGAATTAAGCTGGGAAAAAAGAATCAGTTATGCTAAAGCACAGGTTACAGAAATAGTGAGTAGGGTCTGGAAGTATGTAATTATTGGAATAGGTATTGGAGCCTTTATTCATGGCTATGCCCCTGCAGATTTATTAAGCCAATATGCAGGAGCAGATAATCCATTAGCTGTAATTGCAGCTGTGGGAATAGGGATACCTCTTTATGCAAATGTGGTAGGTACTATCCCTATAGCTCAAGCATTAATTGGAAAGGGAGTCGCTATTGGTACTGCTCTCAGTTTTATGATGGCTACCACAGCTTTATCCATACCAGCAATGATTATTTTACGTAAAGTTATTAAGCCAAAACTTTTGACGGTTTTTGTTACAGTAGTTGGTGTTTCAATAATCGGAGTAGGTTATATGTTTAATTTCTTGGTTAATATAATATAAGTTATTAGCTTTGGAGGGATATAGATGTCTAAATCAAAAAAAATAATTCTCTATATCAGCGTTTTCGCGATGATTTATTTAATACCTTTTCAGACCGAGCAGCTGCAGAGGGCAGTAATCGAAGCTATAGAAATGCTGCAGTATTATGCTCGTGAACATGTTTTATTTTGTTTAATACCAGCTTTTTTTATCGCAGGTGCAATAGCAAATTTTATCTCTAAAGATTCCATAATTAAATATTTTGGTGGTAAAACTAAAAAGTGGATTTCTTATTCTGTTGCTTCGGTTTCAGGTGCGATATTAGCTGTCTGTTCCTGTACTGTATTACCTTTATTTGCTGGAATTTATAAAAGAGGAGCAGGAATTGGGCCTGCAGTAGCCTTTCTTTTTTCTGGGCCAGCGATCAATGTTTTAGCAATTATTTTAACGGCCCGCGTTTTAGGCTGGCAGTTAGGTCTGGCTAGAGCAATTGGGGCGGTTTTTTTCGCCTTGATTATAGGACTTTTAATGGCAGCAATCTTTAGAGACTCAGACCAAAAAAGATTAGAAGATTTTGTTCAAGAAGATGGTCAGGATCTTCCCCGTTCGGGTTTGCAAAACATCATTTATTTTATTACTATGATTTTGATTTTAATTTTTGCAACCTGGACTCAACCTGAAGGAGCATCTGCTTTCTGGAATTTAGTTTATCAAATAAAATGGCCAGCTGTAGCAGTTTTATCTCTAATCTTAGCTTTAGAACTTTATACTTGGTTTGAGAAAGATGAGCTAAACAGCTGGCTTGATGAGACCTGGAGTTTTGCCGAACAAATAGCCCCACTTTTATTTGGAGGTGTCTTAATTGCTGGATTCTTGATGGGTGCACCAGGCAGTGATGCTGGTTTAATACCTCAAGAATGGATAGCTGCCTTAGTAGGTGGAAACTCTCTTTTAGCTAACTTTACGGCTTCAATTTTAGGTGCATTTATGTATTTTGCTACTTTAACTGAAATTCCTATTTTACAGGGCTTGTTAAACTCAGGTATGGGCCAGGGACCTGCTCTGGCATTATTACTAGCTGGACCTGCTTTAAGTTTACCCAATATGCTTGTAATCAGAAGTGTAATCGGAACCAAAAAAACTTTAGTCTTTGTTGGAATTGTTGTAGTCATGGCTACTTTTACCGGTATGGTATATGGTAATCTTGTGCTTTAATTAATTAAAATATATTATAAGGAGTGGTTTAAAAATGGAAATTAGAATTTATGGACCTGGATGTAGAAATTGTGTTAACTTAACTAAAAACGCCAAAAAAGCTTTAGAGCAAACAGGTGTAGAAGCAGAAATCATTAAGGTAGAAGATATGCAGGATATCATTGAAGCAGGAATTATGACAACACCTGCTATAGGTATTGATGGAGAAGTAAAAATCAAAGGTAGAGTTGCCAATGTAGAAGAGATCATAGATTTAATCAAAGCCAATAATTAAATTACTAAAACTTTAAATTTAAATAAAGAATTAAAAGACCTTAGAGGCAAAAAATGCTTCTAAGGTCTTTATACTTTAATATGATTATATTTATTATATGAATAAGAAACCAAGTCTAGCAAATATCCCTCCAATAAAAAAGGAAAAACCTATGGTGAAGAGGAATATTTTTGTAGCAAAAATAAAAGAAAATTCACGGGCTAACATTGCTAAAACTGCTATACAGGGCACATAAAAAAGAGCAACTACTGCACCAACAAAAAGCTGTACAGAATTTAAACCCATCTCCAATAATGGTAATACAGCTAATTCACGCCTTACCACACCTAAAATGAGGGGCACAGAAGCTTCAGAAGGCATTAACAACCAGTGTTCTATAATCGGTTGAAATAATCGTCCTATTTGTTCTAAAATACCAAGTTCATAAAGTAAAGCTGCTGCAGCAATAGCATAGATCATCATTAATGCTCCATCACTGATATACATCTTTAATCTGAGCCAGACCTTTCTCAAAATCATCTTAGGTTCAGGTATTAAAAGAGGTGGGATTTCCAAGACCAAAGGTTCATTTTTACCTTCAATACTTTTATCCATGATGATAGCAGCACCTATAATAGCAAGAAATGAAACAAGAAATACTAAAAACATAACCAAAATCGATTCTTCAGCTAAAAGTGAAATCAAAGCTCCAGTCTGAGAAATACAGGGAACAGCTAAAGAAATCAAAGCAGCAACTGTTATTCTCTCCTTGCGGGTTGCTAAAGCTCTTGTAGCTGCTATACCAGGTATAGCACAACCATAGCCTAAAAGCAGAGGAATAATATTGCCTCCTGTTAGACCAATCTTATTAAACAACCCATCAAGCAGAACAGCCAAACGCGGCATATATCCACTGTCCTCCAATAAACTAAGAGCAGTATAAAATGATAATACATAAGGAAGCACAAGGGCAAAAGGCCATTCTAAACCTTTGATTAAAAAGCCATATTCACCAACTAAAATATTTCTGATTATACCTTCAGTGGTAAACATAGTAACTAATCTATAGATCTGAGGGAAAACCAGTCCTCTAAAAAATGGTAATAAGACATACTGCCTTAATCCCATCCCAATTCCTACGACTATAGCAAAGATAACTGCTAAAATTAATAGAGCCAGGGGTATACCCGGCCAGGGTGAAGAAAGTTTATCTCCCAATTCTTCTCTTTTGTTTTTTGCTTTTTTAGACTTTTGCTTTAAATATTTAGCGCTTAATCTTTCCGCATTTTTCCAACTAGCTTTAATCTTTTTTGGTAATTTTTTTTGATTTTCAATTTGGATTTTTTCGCTAATCTTATTTTTTAATTCTGCCAAGCCAAATTCCTTAACAGCTACGGTTTCTATAATATCTATCTTTAATTCTTCTGCAAAAGCTTCTGCAGCAAAACTATAACCTTTTTCTTCTAATAAATCAATTCTATTTAATACTGCGATAGCAGGAATACCCATTTCTAAAATTTGCAGGAGTAAATATATACTGCTTTCAATATTATTAGCATCAAGCACAATCACTAATAATGATGCACCTTTATTTAGCATATCAACAGCAACTTGTTCTGCCTCATTACTCGAATCAAGGGTATAGGTGCCTGGTACATCAATTAAGTAGATATCATCATCTCTATAAGTGATCCTACCTTCCTTATAATCTACAGTTGTACCAGAATAATTTGCTATTGCAGAATCAAGACCTGTAAGGTGATTAAAAATCACACTTTTCCCCACATTGGGTGGTCCCATTAATAAAACTTTATTCTCTTTATTTTCAAATTGCGGCATGTGCTGATACCTCATGTCTAACCAATATCTTTGCAGCAATATCTTTAGCAACTGCTATCTGTCTTCCCTCAATTTCAACAACTAAAGGACCATTGAAGGCCTGAGAACTTAAGATCTTAATTTTTTTACCCTTTCTTAAACCTAAAGGGGCTAAAAGAGAATGTTTGGGAACATGCAAGATTTCAGCTTCAGAATTTTTGGGGAAATTTTTTAATGATAAATCATTATTAAGTGGCATATTATTCACTCCTCCATATATTTTCTAAGTCATTTATATTAAAGATTCTTTTTTATTGAAAAATAGATACCTGGATAAATTAATTGAAGCTAAGCTTGATAATAATAAGGGAAACCAAAAGGTAGCAAACCTAAGTATTAAAGCAATTGTAAGTCCTTCTGTATAGGAAATATCAGCTTGAGTTAAAATCAGAGCCATAACTGCTTCAAAGCTTCCTAAACCACCAGGTGAAACAGGTAATAAAGCTATCAAATAAGCTAAAAAGGTAGCAGTTATAATTACAAAGGGACTGATATCATAAGCTAAATAATTAGCAATTATATAGGTTTTGACTGGATAAAGCAGCCAGAATAAAGCAGCAATAGATATCAATAATAATAATTCTTTAAAAGTACATAAATTAAAGCTTTGATTAATAATAGCTTTTATTTTATCTTTACAAGTAATCATTTTATGCTTTAGATTAGCACTAAGAGAAAAATAAGCTGCTATAGCTAAGCCAAAGAAAATCAAACTATACAATAATATATTATAATTAAAATTAATATTAATCTCTTGAATTAAAAAGTTTTTATTATAGATAAAAAGAATAAATGCAAAAAGTAAAAATGGTAAAAAAGTAGCAAATTTTTGAACTGCTATATAAGAGATAAAGTCACTAACTTCTATCCCAGTTATTTTATTATAAAGATAAACCTTTGCTGACTCTCCTCCTAATTTAGCAGATGGTGTAATACTTTCGATAAAAGAAGAAGCCAAATTAATATTTAAAATATGACTGAATTTTGCTTTGTTTTGACCACTAAATTTAAATAAAATTTTCCATTGATAAGCTATTAAAATAATGGTAGAAATTTGTAATAAAATTAAAGCTGCAATCAGCTTATATGAGATTTGGTTGAAGATATTTACAATTTCAGTTCTTCCCTGCCAGATGGTAAAAGAAAGAAAGGTTAAAATTAAAATCGCAAAGCTATATTTAATAACTTTCATTTTTATAAACTCCCCTCAAAATCAAAACAAAGGGTTCTATCAAAGGTAAGAAAATTTTGCTTTGCTTTTGAGAAAACAGCTCCCCTGGGAAGCTCTAATTTATCATATGCATCATAGAATTTTTTTCTCGGTTCTCTTATCAAAAGTTTTTTGATCTTTTTATCCTTAATCAACTTAATTTTTTTATAAATATCATTTTTACCCTCTGTTTGCAGAGCAGCTAAAACTTTAGAATAATTGCACTTTTCTAAAGCCCTATCAGCAGCTAAATGAAGAAATTCAATCTGCTCTTCTGTTATTTTAAGTTTGCTCATTAGTTTTTGCGCCTGTAAAATTGCATTTTTATCATAATCAACTGCAATAACCTTGGCTCCACTTAATTTATGAATATAATAGGCTGTAAAAGGTAAGGCACCACAGCCAATATTTAATACTACATCTTCAGAATTGATATTACCAAGTTTTATTTCTTTAGCAACCGTTTTTTTATAAGGCCTGGCATAAATTTTAAATAATAAATCATTTGCCTGGGCTTTTTTCTCGATTTGCTGAATTATTTTTCTGATTGCTCTCATCTCTGATCTCCTTTATTTTAATTATTAGATAATGAAAGTCATTATCGATTGGACACTAAAAAAATTAATTTACTTCTAAAACACAAGACCGTTTAGCTTTGATTAGAGGGGTTTCTCTACAGTGATTTATATTTGTAAAACTGCGGGGACAAATCTCATCATAAAAAGCTAGTAACCAGGAAGCCGGATTCCTATAAATAATTTTAGTCCCGGAAAGAGCCTTTTTGCTAATTTCCTGAAGAAGTTCTTTTTTCGTTTTAACATGTAAAGAAAGCCAAATTGCAGCATATTTGCTGTAATCAATTTCTTTTCCATTACCCGCCAAAATTTCTATCTTATCTTTTACTTCAAGCTCATTTAAATAACTGCAAGAACTCTGTCTGGCTTCAGGATCAATTTCAAGTCCATCCACAAAATAACCCTGTCTGGCAAGATAAACTGCTGTCATTGGTCTAGGCCCACTGCCAATATGAAGTATTTTACTGCCTCTTTTTAGTTCTGCTAATTCTAACTCAGCAGCAATTAAACGATTATAAAAAAACTTGTCATAAAGATAACCTGTATAATTTATCTTATTAAAAGAAGCTTCTAATTTTTGTAGAGCCTTACAGGCTTTATTATGAAAGCTTTCTTTAAAATTACTGATTAAATTTTTTGCTGGCATCTAAACCCTCCAATATTCGTTCCAATTGATAGCTGTTCTCAACAATATTTAAAAAAATATCTTATTAGGAATAATTCTTAATAAGAGAAATATTTCACAATTGATCTTAATTAAATAATAGCATAGTTAAGCACCTCAGTCAAGTTGATTTAAGCAAAAAAATAATTACTTTAGAACTTTTAAAATAAAGAAAATCCCCTTATAATAACTAAAGCTTATAAGAGGATTATAGCTTCTTAATAATTTAATTTTTATCTCTCTTTAAATATAAATCCATATATTCTTCTGTGGTAGGTATTCTGCCTAAAATAGCTGTACAGGCAGCTACCTGAGCACTTCCTAAATAAGTTCTCGAATCAGCTGGACCTATTCTAGATTGATAGTTGCGGGTAGTTGTTGTAAAGGCGGTTGAATTAGAACCAATTCTGCGCTTATTACCCATACAAAGTCCACAACCCGGCATAATCACTGTTGCTCCTGCTGCGGTCAGCTTGATCATACTTCCATCAATCATCAAAGCCTGATAGATATCACGTGAGGCAGGTCCTACTACAACATTAACCCCATGGGGAATATTATGGCCGGACAGTATTTCGGCTGCTTCTTGAATACTTTTAAGATCTCCACCAACACAGCTGCCTATATAAACCTCATCAACTTTTTCGCCAGCCGTCTCATCTAAAAAGGCAACATTATCTGGATGATGGGGTTTTGCTACAATAGGTTCTTTGATCTCAGAAAGTGGTATTTCTATTACAGCAGCATATTCTGCATCTTCATCAGCTCTAAATAAAATTGGATCTTCTAAATATTCTTCTACAGCTTTGATAGTTCTTTTAACTGAAGGTGAACTATCAGCATCTTCTCTATTTTTTAAATACTCCAGGTTTTCTTTAATAGTTTCAATTGTAGTTTGATCACTAGGGACTACACCAGCTGAAGCACTTCTTTCAGCTACAGCATTGGTAAGAATATATCTCTCATCAGAACTTAAAAATTCCAGTCCTTCCATTTCAATAATTCTACCATTATAGACATCTTTGCCCACTGTTTTTTCTGCATAAACAACCAGGGCAGAAACTAGATCACGAGCAGTAATACCTGCTTCAGGTTCACCTTTGAAAACTACTTTTACCGATTCATCCATGGTTAAATCCTGTTTACCATATTTCATAACTCCAGCAACAATATCAGAGGCTGCCGGAAAAGAAACTCCCCTGGGAGTTCTGGTATGAGAATCACCACCAACGATAACATCTGTTGGTAAAACAAATCTATTTCCGATTGTATGAATAATCCCCTCACCTGTTTCTAAACTAACCCCACCTCTTTTTGTAACAAATTCATTTAAAAAACGGTGGGTATCTCTATCTGAGCTGGATGGGCATTCTCCTGTATGACATAAAGATTGAACAACAAAATCAGCCCCAAAATCCTCACCAGCCATAGATTGATATTCTTCCATGGTCATTGGACCTGTTGTGTCCTGAGAAAATGCTCCTCTCATCTTAACCTGAGCAGTTTCTCCAGGCAGGATTGTATCTTTTCCATCAAGTCTATTGTAAGCTACAATTTTTTGGGCTAAGGTCTGGGGAGGTCTACTTTCTTCTTCAACAATATTTTCCTGAGCAGGTGTTTTAATATCACCTGTTTCAATTCCCTTCTCCTGACAATATTCTAATGCCATAGTCTGTAGTTCATTTGCTGCATCAAAATATGTCATTCCTCCAGCTGCAATCTTTTTAAGTTTATAGTCAATTGGAAGTTCAAAAGCAAGTTCTAGCTCATCATTAACAAGCATTATTTGCTGATCTAAATCTATTTTTAAATCATCACCTTCTTCGATATCACTTGTATCAAGCTCTAAAGGTAAAATCCCTGAAGCAACTAGTGACTCCTTAAAAATCGGGGCAAAACTTTTAGCCGCAACTATACCACCCTTCTTTTTTTCGGGTTCACCTGCAAGATCTTCCCCCAACAACTGCTGCATAGTATAGGTAGCAGATTTACGAGATGATCCCTCACCCAGAGCTTTTCCGGCTGTAAAGATAACAGTTGAATTTTTCTCTTTTAATTCAGCCAACCTCTCTCTTAAATCTTCTTCGTCTTCTCTTCCTTCCATAACATGTTTAGCATGTAAGGGGTGGTCGGTTCTACTATCTGCATTTTTAGAAGGACTTAAATGTCCTGTGGTAATATTATCTCCTACCTTTAAAGAAATACCCTGATAGTGAGAATCTAACTCCCAATCAGAAGCGAATTCTCTTTTGGCCCAGCTTAACATAATTTCTGCTACTTTATCTGCAAAATATGGATTTTCTGAGGCTAATTCCTTTAATGTGTTAAAATCTTTTTTGGTTAATAAAACCGTATCTTTTAAAATCTCAGTAATTTCTTCTTTATAGATTTCTTTGGCAAAAAGATCTATTAAACGGGCTGCAGCAGCTCCCCCCTTCATCTCAGCCAGAAGTTCTAAAGCTCTATCACTACTGAGATAAGGGTTTTCTTTTTCAGTTAACTTAGCTTTTTTAATTAATTTAGACAAGCCTTCTGCTTTTGCATGAGAAGAAGGAAAAGTACCTCTTCTAACCTGATTTGTAATCAAGTCTAAAATTAATTTATCCATTCTCTTTTCTATGAAGATTTTATAGCTCTTATTCTCCAGTCCCTCAAGACTTAAAGCAGAAAACAAAGTCTCTACTTCTTCAGCTGATAGTGGTCTGGCTTCTAAACCATGAACTTCACGCCGTTTAATAGCTCTATTTTTATAGTCATCTAAAACATCAATTAAATTTTGAAATTTTTCTTCCATAAAATTTATTTCTCCTTTCTTATACTAGCAATTTTATACAGGATTATAAATTTGCAATTATTGCTTCAGTAATTTGATCTGTGCTTGCATTTCCACCCAAATCAACAGTTAAAACTTTTCCTTCATTTAAAACATCTGAAACTGCTTTTTCAATTCTATCTGCTGCTTCTTTCTCCTTTAAATGCCTAAGCATTAAAACAGCAGAGAAAAGCAGTGCCACAGGATTTGCTTTGTTTTGGCCGGCAATATCAGGTGCACTTCCATGAACTGCTTCAAATACAGCGATCTCATCACCAAGATTCATACCTGGGGCCAGACCAAGTCCACCGATCAAACCGGCTCCTAAGTCTGAAACAATATCACCATAAAGATTGGGCATAACTAAAACATCATACTGCTCAGGATATTGAACCATCTGCATACACATATTATCAACAATCTTATCATCAAATTCAATTTCTGGATGAGTTTGAGCATATTCCGCTGCAATATTTCTAGCCTCTTCTAAAAATAGCCCATCACTAAATTTTAAAATATTTGCCTTATGAACAGCAGTAACTTTTTTACGGCCTTCACGAATAGCATATTCAAATGCAGACCTAACAATTCTCCGGGAAGCTTTTCTGGTTATTATTTTAATACTTTCTGCAGCTTCATCACCAACATAATGTTCTATTCCTACATAAAGTCCTTCAGTATTTTCTCTAAAAACTACCATATCAATAGCTTGATTTTGGGCAAATGCTTTTGCATGGACCTTAAGTGGTCGTACATTTGCATACAGATCAAGTTCTTTTCTAATAGCCACATTAACACTTCTAAATCCACTACCAACTGGGGTTGTGATTGGACCTTTTAAGGCTACTTTGTTTTTTCTTATTGATTCGAAAACCTGCTCAGGTAATGGAGTTCCATATTTGTCCATAACTCCAGCCCCGGCTTCTACCCTATCCCAATTGATTTCAACACCTGCTGCTGCAATAATTTCAGCAACTGCATTAGATATTTCTGGCCCTATTCCATCTCCAGCTATCATCGTTACATTATGCATACTCTAAACTCACTACTCCTTTTTATTTTCTAATAATATTTTTCTATTTTAAAATCAAAACTTATTATACCATAGATGCAGCAAAACTTTCTAGTTTTCTAAACTCTTCTCTATTCATCCCACAATCACCAGGTAATATTCCCGGTGAATTTTCTCCATGATAATCAGAACCACCTGTTATTAAAAGATCAAGTTCTTCAGCTATTTTTTTATATTTGGCAGTTGTTTTTTTATCATGTTTGCTCTGATAAACCTCCACCCCTTTTAAACCAACATTTTTTAATCTAGCTATCTCTTCTTTATCTAGGGGATCACCATGATTAATTAAATAAGGGTGAGCTATGACAGGAACACCTCCAGCTTTTAAAATCACTTCTATCGCTTCTGCAGGAAGAACTTTTTCTTTTGCAACATAGGCTTTTCCTTCTCCACCAATAAATTGATCTGTAAAAGCTTCACCAATATTATCTACATAACCTTTTTCCACCAGAGCTCGGGCAACATGGGGACGACCAATACTTACTCCTGCCGCATATTTTTGCACATCTGAATATTCTAAAGGATATCCCATCTCACTTAAGATTTCCACCATCTTATGAACTCTTGTTATTCTAGAATCCAAAATAGTTTCGGTTAAACCTAATAAAGCCTCATTTTCAGGGTCTATATAATAGCCCAGAATATGATATTCAGCTTCACCTCTATAAGTTGAAATTTCAATTCCAGGAACAAATTCTATTGGATATTTAGCTGCTTCTTTTTCTAATTCTTTAAGTGCAGTAGTATTATCATGATCTGTAACAGAAAAGACCTCAAGATCAAACTCCACACATTCTTTGATTAATTCTTGGGGAGTTAAAGCACCATCAGAAGCAGTAGTATGCATGTGTAAGTCAACCTTATTTATATTTTTGTTCATGATATCAAACTCCTTAATATTTTACTAATAAAGATTTATTTAAATTCTGGCTCTTAAATAATACCAAACAATACCCACTAATTCATGTAAAGCTGCTAAATTAGCCTGTAAGGCACCTCTATTTGGTAGATAATTAAGCCAGCTAAATTGATGGTCATAAATAAAGCCAGAATGAAGAGCTATAAAATCTATTTCTTGAGCTCTAAATACTCCGGCCGAACGATAGATATGATAAGCTGAAGTTACTAAATAAACTTTTTCAATCTCATTTTCATTAAGCCATTTTTTGGTATAGAGTGCATTTTCGTAAGTTGAGCGAGCCTGATCTTCACTTTCATATTTTTCTCTTTCTAAACCAAGACCGAGCAAAAATTCTTTAGCAGCATCTGCTTCACTAAAATTATCATGTCCAATGCCTACTCCTCCAGAATAAATAATCTTAGTATTAATTATTCGCTGGAGCTGATAGGCCTTAGTTAGTCTCTGTTTGCTGTGAACTGAAGGCTCTGCACTTCCATCACTTTTATAATAATTGCCTCCTCCTAATACCACAATTGGATACTCTTTTTTAAGCTCAGTTTCTAAATCAAGTGATATCTCTTCTGCATAATTTTCTAAAGGTAAAAGCATTACTTTTACACCAAAAGCAGTTGAGATAAAAATCAAAAAAATCAAAGCGGCTGCTGCTAAAAACTTGATTAATTTAGAATCAGATTTAAGAAATAAATAAATTGTGATAATCAGTAAGATTATTATAAAAAAACCTGGTGGCATCAAAAAAGAAGAAATTATTTTTTCTAAGGCAAGCATTTAACCACCCTTTTAGTTAAGTCTCATTAATCGGTAAATTTATCAATAACATTCATCAGTTCAGCAATAATTTCTTCATCACCATTTTCTTTAGAAATAGCATTTTTTACACAACCATTGATATGGCTGTCTAAAACCTTAAGCCCTACTTTTTTTAGGGCTCCTCGACTGGCACTGATCTGAGTTAGAATGTCAACACAATATTTCCCTTCATCAATCATTCGCTGAAGACCTCTGATCTGGCCCTCTATTCTACGCAGTCTGACTATTAAATTTTTTCTTTCTTCAGCTGATAATGAACTCATATAACCACACCTCTTTTAGCCTGATTTTGATTAATAATTATAAAGTGATCTGAGGAAAAAGCATTTCTAAAAAATCAATTTTTAAATAGCTGTCCATTGTCTTAAAGGTGTCTTCATTTTTAATAAGACGACCTGGTTCCTGATATTCCACCCAGGCCATAGCTGACCAGGAAATACCTCTCATTGCAGAAAATTTATTAAATAGTTCTAAAGCAGAACTAATTTCTTGATAATAAGCATCAAGCCCTCTTGCTTTTAAATAATGATGAAGAAATTCTTCTTTTTCTCCCTGATTAAAAATAAAATTAGTTTTCCAGAGAGTGGTGGTAGGAACCATAAAGATACTTAAATCCTGCAGTGGGGTGGTAATCAATGGTTTTTCCCAATCTACCAAATAAGCTTTGTCATTTTTATCATCAATTAAAAAATTAGCAGAATTAAGCTCTGTATTAACTATTGAAAGTGGTAAAAGCTCAATAATATCTGCCTCTTTTTTTCTTTTTTCTTTTAAATCCATTTTTAATTTTTGCAGAAACTCCTTAACTTGAGGATCAGCCAATTCAGACTTAAAATATTTATCTAAAAGGCTGTCACATTCATCCCAGATAGCATTTAAAGGCTGTTTTTCTTCAATTAAAATACTGTTTTGAGCTATTTCTACCTCATGCACACCGGCCAGTACCTCTGCAGCCTTTTTTAAGTCTCGTTGATAATCTAATGGACGCCCGGGTAAATATTCCATTACCAGCATTCCATAAGGAAGTTCCTCCTCTGAATTATCCAGATAATATGGTCTAGGAGTAACTCCCGAAGGAGCCAACTGTTCTAAAGCATAAAATTCATATCCTATCTGATCATCTAGATCCATCTGACTGCCTAAGTTGAGCCTGATTACAAATTTATCTTCTCCATCTTTTAGCAGATAGTTTAAATTATATTCTCCCTGAGCTAAAAACTCAATTTCTGCATTTTCAGTAATTCCAATTGCTCTTTGAAAATCTTTCTTTTTTATATATTTAGCAAGTGCTCTGCTCATTTCTTCCTGTAACGGCATATTAAAATACCTCCATCAAATTTTAATCTATAAATTTATAATAACTTATCAATAATTTTTTTGCTTTCAATTGGATAATCATTATTAGACTTATCTCCCATTTTTAAATACTCTCTAAGTATAAGTAATTCATTAAAAGTATCGACATCATACCACTCTGGCAAAAAATGACTTTTTAGATCGTATTTGCTAGCAGCTTTTAAAGTTTTTTCCAGTACAGATTTATTACCCCATTTTTGCTGCTCAAAAAGAAAAGCATGGGGTTTTTTCATGCCCAATAAATAATAACCACCATCTAATGAGGGACCAATTACTAGATCCCTTTCTTTTAAACCAGCAAATGATTCTGTAATTATACTGATCGGTAAAGAAGGTAAATCCGATCCGGTTATTATAACAGGTGAATTGCTGAGCTGATAAGCATCTAATAGAGAATTATACATTTTCCTACCCAGATCTTTTCCTTTTTGAGTTATTATTTTAAAATCCTCATTCAATAATTCTTTAAATAAATTCTCGCTTTCTGGAGGAGTAATACTTAAATACAAATCTAATTGACTGTACTTTTTTTTGATATTTGAAAATTTATTAATTATATCTTTTAAAAAAGCTTTATGCAGCTCTGCACATTCTTTTGGACTTAAATGTGATTGAAGTCTTGTTTTTGTTTTCCCAGCTATTGGGGCTCTACTCATAATAACAAATGCAGCCTTCAAGTTAATCTCCTCCTCTATTATCTAACGAGAATCGCGATAAATTTTTTTTAGTTTTTTTGCTTTAACACCTAAAATATATAAGATTTTGATTTTATGCATTAAAAAAAAGGTTTTAAAAACTCCATTTTTTTCCCAGCGCCTTGCTGAAGTAAAAATTTTATTCTCTAAAAATTCTAGTTCTCCATAAGCAGCCATCTTTTTAGAAAATTCCCAGTCTTCCATTAGTTCTAGCTCAGGAAAACCACCTAGTTCTTCAAAGACCTTTTTACGAATAAAGATTCCTTGATCACCGAAAATCAATTTTAAATATTTAGCTCTTAAATTAGAAGACCAGGAAATAAATTTTAGCAGAGGATGTTCAGATTCAATTTTAAGTTTAAAACAACCACCAATTTTATTTTCTTTTTCCGCCATCTTTTTGACTAAATTTTCTAAAGCAGATTTTTCTAGTCTGGAATCAGCATGCAAAAAAAGCAGTATTGGTGCTGCTGCCAGTTGGGCACCTCTATTTAACTGTTGGCCCCTACCTGCTTTCCCAACAACAACTTTTGCTCCTTTGCTTTTGGCTTTCTCTACCGTTAAATCATCACTATTGCCATCAGAAACAATTATTTCTGCTTTTATATTTTCATTTTTAATATAATCAATTATTCTAGTAATATTTTTTTCTTCATTAAGGGCAGGAATAATCACTGAAAGACTATAGTCCATCTGCAAGATCCACCTTCCAAATTTTTGAACTTTCTTTTATTATAGCATATTTTAGCTTGATAACAAAATACCCTTTTGACTATTTTTTCAATGTTATTTTAGCTATTCAAGCCAAAAGAGAGAGGGGACCCCTCTCTCTTTTAAAAAGAATATCTAATTATTTTATACTCTTGACTTTATTCTGCTATTTCCCAGTACCTATATTGTGATCTCTGAGTTAAAAAGACCGGTTTTATATGCTCTTGACTTGCCTGAAGGTGAGCACCATGGGATATCCAAACTGCAGATACATCTTCATCTAATATTTTTTGCTGTTCTATATATAATTCTGCTCTTTTATCCTGATCTAATTCTAAAATTGCTGCTTCTACCAAACTATCATATTCTGGATTTGAGTAGTTTTTGAAGTTCCATGAGCCAATGTGGTCTGAATGCCACCATTTAGTCCATCTATCAGGATCAAGAGTAGGTCCCCAATCCTGTAGATGCATATTTGATCTTGACTCACTTAAGTAGTCAAAAGAAGAGTCAGTCATCTGGATTTTGGCATCTATGCCAATTTCTAAAAGCTGCTGTCTAATAATCTGGCCGGCTTCTGGTAGTGGTTCTCTAACAGGTACCACCAATTCGGTTTGAAAACCATCTTCATAACCTGCTTTTGCCAAGTATCCTCTTGCTTTCTCTAGATCAAGCTCATATTGAAGAGCAGCTTCCCAATGGCCTAAAACACCTTCGACAATACTGGAATTAGCTCTTGCAGCTATATTATTATATGCTCCCTGTAAAATTTCATCTACATTTACTGCATAACGAATTGCTTTGCGAACATTTTTATCCTTAAAAGGCTCTTCCTGCATATTAAAGCCTAGATAAACCTGTCTTGTCACTGCAACCTGTTCAACATTGATGTCTGCTCTCTGATTATAGATAGCAAAAGAATCATAAGAAATCTGAGTTGAATTTAGTTCACCTGCATCTAATGCAATTTCAGCCATTCTAACTTCAGAGATAGGATAAATTTCTATTCTTCTAAAGTCAGGTAAATCACCAAAATAATCCTCAAATCTGTTTAATGTTATCTTTTCACCTGGATCCCAGTCTTCCCAATAATATGGTCCTGAGCCAACCGGATTTGTGGCAAAATTATCTCCTTTTTCCTGATAAGCTTTTTTGCTAATTATGCTGCCCGGATTATAGGCTAGTGTTTGGGTAAAAAGTGGGGCATAAGGCTCAGAAAGAATAATTCTACCCCTATATCTATCAATTATTTCTACTTCTTCTAAAGTTGCCCAGTCATTTTTATAGGGTGAATTATTATCTGGATCAGCTATTCTTTCAAAGGAAAATTTTACATCTTCAGTTGTTAATTCACCATAACCATGATGAAACTGAATGCCTTCTCTCAATTTAAACTCAATAACTTTGCCATCATCACTAACTTCGAATTCTTCTGCAGCATCTAATTCCCATTCAGAAGAAGCTGCTTTAAATCTAATTAATTTACTGTAAAATGATAAATCAATATTTAATTCTTCATCTCCATAATAATAGGCAGGATCCATAGTACTAATATCTGCACCATTGATTGCCCTTACTTTCAAAACATCATCTGCTGCTAATGCTGCTGAACTTAAAGAAACTAATAGCATTAAAACTATAAATATAGTAGACGTTATTTTTAAATAACTACTTTTAAAATTTTTCATAAATTTTCTCTCCTTCTAATTTGCTATAAATTTTTCAGCCTGGGATCATAAGCATCTCTTAAAGCTTCCCCTAAAAAAGTAAAGCCCAGGGTCACAAAAATGAGCATTCCCCCTCCAAAGATAACCATCCAGGGTGAATGCCTAATATTTAAATACCCATTTCTTAATATAGTTCCCCAGCTTGGAGTTGGTGGGTTAACCCCAAGCCCTAAAAAGCTTAATCCTGCTTCAAAAGCAATAATTGAGGGTATATCCATTGCAGCCATAATAAACATCGGACCTTTTATATTGGGCAAGATATGTTTAAACATTATCTTGATATCTGACTGCCCAATAGCCTTTGCACTAATTAAATACTCCTTTTTTTTGACCTTCAAGGTCTGAGCCCTAATTAATCTTGCATAACGGGGAAAATAGGTAAAGCCAATCACAATGGTCAGGGTTGGAATTCCTGATGTTCCCAACATTATGATTACCGCAATTGCAAAAATCAAAGAAGGAAAAGACCTAATTATATCAAAAAATGTCCGCAGTATGTGATCTAGAGTTTCAGAACCATAGCCAGAGATCATCCCCAAAACTGTCCCAATAATTGAGGCAAATGTTACTGCTGCAATTGAAATTGCTAAAGAAATTCTACTACCATAAAGTATTCTGCTAAAAACATCTCTACCGAGATGATCTGTTCCCATCAGATGAGTTCTAGAAGGGCCTGCCAATTTATTTATCACATTTACTTGATCTGGATCATATGGACTTAAAAAAGGGGCAAATATAGCCATTAAAAAAACGATCACAATTAAAGCAAATCCAACTTTACCAAAAAAGTCTTTAAAAACCTTTTGTGATATAAAAAATTTACCCATTTTTTTTGTTTTATTTGCTATTTTAAGCAGAGTATTTTTGGACTCCATTTAGCTCTATTCTCCCTTTCTAATCCGTGGATCTATTAAACCATAGGATAAATCAGTAAACATATTTACAACTGCATACATAAATATCGCAACTACTAAAGCTCCCTGAACTACCGGATAGTTGCGGGTTCTAAAAGCATTATAAATTAAATAACCGAGACCAGGGCGGTGGAATATAACTTCAATTAGAACGGCTCCTCCCAGCAGATTACCAAAACCTACTCCTAAAATTGCTACCACTGGTAAAATAGCTCCCCTAAGCACATGCTTTGAAATTACAATTTTTTCGCTGAGACCTTTTGCTCTGGCAGTTCTAATATAATCTTCATGCATTTCTTCTAAGACAGAACTCCTAATCAGCCTAGCTACATAACCTACCCAGCGTATTCCCAGGGCAAAAGCTGGTAAAACCAAATGATAAAGTTGATCAAGCAGGTTACCACTTTCTCCACCACCCATTACTGGAAACCAGCCTAGGGTTAAAGAAAATAACAAAAGAAAGAAAAGACCAAATAAAAAAGAAGGAGTTGTGATAATAGAAATAGAAGCAAATGTTAATATTCTATCTAAAATAGTATTTCTATAAAAAGCACTGTAAACCCCCAGAGGAACTCCTAAAACTACAGCAATAAAAATACTAGCAGTAGCTAAAGCTATAGTATAGGGCAAAACATTGATGATCATAGTACTGACAGAACGCTGATTTAAAACATCAGTACCTAAATCACCTCTAAAAATATTAAATATAAATCTAAATAGCTGTACATAAACAGGTTGATCTAAACCCATCCTAGCCCGAATATTTTCTATAAGTTGAGGACTTGCCCTTGGTCCAAGCATTATACTAGCAGGATCTCCAGGCACTAACTGTATTAAAATAAATAATAATATCATTGCCCCTAATACTGTAATTAGTCCCAATAGAAACCTACGTATAATTAAAGAAAACATTTCATTCCCCCTCAAAACAGCTGCAGTTTTTAAGCCTTCTTAGCTTAAAAATCAGCTGAGAAAGATTAATTCCGAAATTTAATTATAAAAATGCCCTGTTAAAAGGACATTTTTATGAGTTCTTTTTTGCATTTGTTGATCTTCTCTTAAAAATACTAGTCTATAATATACTTTGTGATTAATTTAGCAATTAACTACATTATATAACATATTTTAAATATTTTCTTTATAAAAGAAAACAGATTTATGCCGCTTTTTTTGTATTATGACATCAGAAATATATAATCATTAATCATCATCAGAATAGCCCTCTGGAATAATCTCTATATTATCCCAGGCAGCAAAAGCAATATCTTTAAATCTTTTGGTATCTAGAATTGTAGTAGGTAAATTGATAATTGCTGGATCTGCCAGCATACCATCAGCATTATCAGTCTTAATTATTCCATGTTTCAGATCTTCTACCGTAGAAATTATTTTTCGCTTATTATAAGGGAAGATTTCCGGTGAGATCATGTAAACAACATTTACAACATCCCACATATAAAAGCCTGAAAGTCCTATCATCTCTGAAGAATATTCGTACCAATCTTCTATTTTATCTTTCATATAAGCTCTAACCGGCTTATTTTTAGATCTATTTACTCGCCGCCATGACTTTTCGCCAAATCTTGCTGCAAGACAGAGATTGCCTGACATTACAGCAACCGGAACTTCGGCTTTAAGCACCTTTTCTGCGGCTTCTGGATCACAAGAAAAATTCAGTTCATCAATTGTTTCATCACCAATTTCAAGTGGTGAGGTAATCCCCCCCATAACTATAATTTCTTTTAAATTTTTAAAGAAATCATTATCAATTTTCCAGGCTCCATAAAGATTAGAAACCGGTCCAATTGCAATTAAAGTAATTTCATTTTTATTTTCCGCTGCTTGTTCTGCTAAAAATTTGGCAGCCTCTGTATCATAATCTCCCGCTTCAGCTGCACCTTTTAAATGTGGTATTTCATCTTTTAAAGCAAAATCTTCTAAGAGTTTTTCTGTAGTAGAGAAAGTATCTTCTAAGCTACTGTTGCCAAAAACACTTGTTACACCCATCAAATTAATATCTTCTCTACCAAGAAGAAAAAGAAAAGCAAGACCATCGTCTACATCTTTTTCATCTAAACCCATAGTATTATCGCAATCTAAAAGTACTTTTTTCATTATTTCCTTATCCCCCTAGCAGTTAAAATAATTATTGTCCTTTTTGTTATTTTCAACAAAAGATGAATTATTCCTGCTTTAATTGATTTAATTATTTTTTGTGAATAATAGTGCAATTTATATTATTTTGATATATAATAGATTTAAGTTCAACTAAAAAATGAGGAGGGTATTTAATGAAACTAAGAAAAAGTTTAGTTATAACTTCAATTTCTATCCTTTTACTTTTAATCACTTCTTTTTCATTAGCAGCAGCAGATAGGGGCTATACTCATCCCGAATATTTAATATCTGTTGAAGAGCTAAGTGAAAACATGGATAATGAGAATCTTGTCATTATTGATGTAAGAAACACAGCTAAATATTTATTGGGGCATCTCCCCGGCTCAGTCCAAATGTGGGGCGATGATTTTGCCGATCCTGATGGTTGGGTTCCTGGTTTAGCAGCAACACCAGAACAGTTTACTGCTACTGCTCAGGCAAAAGGAGTAAATAATGATTCTGAGATTGTTGTTTATGATGATGCAAGTGGACTCTGGGCTTCCAGACTCTGGTTCGTATTCAGATATTATGGTCATGATGATGTAAGGCTTCTTGAAGGTGGTTATGGAGCCTGGACAGATGCTGGTCATGATATCAGAAGGTTACCAAGATCAGTTGATCAGGGTAATTTTACTATTAGTGAAGTAAGAAATGACTGGATCGTTGATACTGATACTGTTGCTGAAAATCTTGATAATCCTGATTTTGTAGTTTTAGACACCCGTTCTGAAGCAGAGTATTTAGGTGAAGATACAAACCCTGGTGCAGATAGAATGGGAAGGGTTCCCGGTTCTGTTCATGTAGAATGGACTCAGCACCTAAATGAAGATAATACTTTTAAAACAGCTGCTGAAATCAGAGAACTTTACGCAGAACATGGTATAACTGAAGATTTAGATGTTATTGCCAGTCTCTGTCATACTGCAGTTAGAGCAGCTCACTCTTATCTGGCCCTAGAAATGGTCGGTTACGAAAATGTTAAGGTCTATGATGAGTCCTGGGTTGGTTGGGCTAATCGAGAGGATTTACCCCTAGAAACAAATTAATTATTAAATTTGAATTTTAAAACTCCCTTTGCTTTAGGATCTAATCTCCTAAATTTAAAGGGAGTTTTTTGCTTTGTTCTGGCCTAAAAAATCTCTACTGCTGAAAGCACTAAGAGTTTCTTTTAAAGATATTTCTTTTTTAAAATAGTTAAAAAGTAAAGTAAAATACTCTCTGCTTTTATTTAGAGATTGAGCAAAATAGTTTTCAAACTGCTGATAGTTTTCTGCAGACCATATTTCTTTATCTTTTGCCAGTTGATAGCTGTAAGAAGCAAGTTCATCAGGATAAAGATAATTTAGCAATTTAAAAAAATAATATTTATACTGCTTATTATCACAAAACAAACTATGGTATTTTTTAAGATCAGTATAAGCTCCTTCTATCATACCAGCCTTATAAGGATAAGGTAGTAATTCAGAAAAAATATTTGCATAAAATCGTTCTATTTCTTCTTTAAACTCTGCTTTAAGTTGATAATAACTTTGTGGGTTGAGCTCTAAAACATCTTTATTCCAGTATTTATCAATCATATAGATATCAATTTTTATTTCAATTAATTTGTGCTTTTGACCAGCTCCTCCATTAGCAAGTATAAAAGGATGACTAATACTATCTAAACTATAATGGACAATAAAAGCCAGAAGATAAGTTAATAATCCTCTTTTTTCTGCTCCAGCAATAATTTTCCCATCTTTATAGATCTCACTTTGATCGAGATCTTTTAATATTATTGCAAAGATATCCTTAGCTGATATACGGTGAATAAAACTGGCTGCCTGTGAAGAATTCTTTGATCTTTTCCAGGGCCAGAAATCTTTATAAAATAAGATATCTGCTCCCTGACAGCCAAAATTATAAAGCTGATAGTTTTCTGCAATTAAATTACTTAACTCCTCATTTTCACAACTTTTTAAAACTTTTTCTCCTGCCAAAATATGAGTCCAAAAATCAGGCATCCCTATCATCTCCCGATTACAAGCTGAAAAATCACCTGAATCTTTTTATTATTTCCAAAAGCTTATTTTTAAATCTCAAATCATCTTTTTCACTTCTTTTTTTATGGGAAGTATGTCTAGCAGTTCTTCGGCGTTCTTTAAACTGTCTATGTCTATGGGCAAGTAAACGCTCAATATTATTATTTGTAAATTCCCTACCCGAAAAGCTTATCACAGCTGTTTGCTCAGATAATGCTAAAGCAGCCAAACCATAATCAGAAGTAATTATTATATCATCTGCTTTGCTTTGATTATATAATCTCATATCAACTGATTGGAATCCTTGATCAACGGTAATAATTTTAGCATATTCCAGCTGATGCTGATGATTCAAATCAGTAAAAACAAGCAGTTCTATATTATTTTTTTTAGCTATATGAGAAATAATATCTAATACCGGACAGCTATCACCATCAACTAAAATACGCATAAGCTTTCTCCTTTAAAAATCTTTTGCCTAGCTAAAAAGTTCTAAAACTTTATCATAATCGTTTTTTGCTTTAAGTAAATGAGTTAAGATTTCTCTAACAGCTCCATTGCCACCAGCAAATTCAGAAACAAAATCTGCAATTTCTTTTACGTCATCAGCAGCATCAGCAGGACAAGCAGCAAAAGCAGCTTTTTTCATAACTGCCAGATCATTTAAGTCATCACCAAGATAGGCTAGATTCTGATAAGAAAAATTGTTTTTCTGCATTAATTGCTCCATTTTGCCTTGTTTATCTCTAATCCCCTGATAAAACTCTGTGATTCCAAGTTCTGCAGCCCGTCTTGCTACTACATGTGATTCCCTACCTGTCATAATAATTACATTATAGTTTAAGGTAAGAGCAGAAACAATTATCAGCCCATCTTTTACATCAAAAGCCTTAAATTCGTTTTCACCATTATCCAAATAAACTTTGCCATTTGTTAAAGTTCCATCTACATCTAAAAAAATTGTATTGATATTTTCCAATTTGCTGGCCCCCATTTATCTTTATTTAAGAACTATAATCAAGCTATTTTAATTTTAACACAATAAAGAATTAATATGCAATTAGCTTTGATTAACTAAACTATAAAGCTGCTCTATTTTCAGATAAGCTTTGCTTTGCCCGCTTCTTTTTTGTCATAAGTGCTTTTTCTTTAGTTCTGAAATTCAAATAGGCAGCTGAAATAATTAAAACCCCACCTAAAATCGAAAGTAGATCTGGAAATTCTTGAAAAAATAGCAGAGCAAAAATAGAAGAAAATACAATATTTGAATAGGTATAGATAGAAAGCTCGCTTGCTTCAGCATGGCGATAGGCATTTGTCATAAATAGCTGGGCTGCTGCTGCAAAAACCCCCAGTGCTATCAAAACTATGATTTCAATCCCCTGAGGAACTACAAAACCTCCTTGTAACATAAAAGGAAACATTGCTATAGTAGAGAAAAGACTAAAGTAAAAAACTACTGTTGCTGCTGAATCTGTTTTTCTAAGCTCTCTGATCACAGTGTAGGCCATACCAGCTAGAACACTGGACAGCAGGGCTATTAAAGCCGGAATTAGATTAGCGTCAAAACCTGGTCTAATTACTAACAAAGCACCTGAAACTGCTATTATTAAAGCTACTATTTGTTTGCTGCTGATACTTTCTTTTAAAAACAATGCTGCAAAAATCATTACAAAAAAAGGAGACATTTTATTTAAAATAACTGCATCTGCCAGATTGATCTGACTTAAAGCATAAAAATAGGCTGCTATTCCTGAAAGACCAAAAATACTTCTTAAAATTATCAGTTTTTTATTATTTCCAACTAAAGTCCCACCATCTCTTTTCACTAAAGTAAAGGCTACCACAACGCCAATAAAACTTCTAAAAAATATTTTTTCTGCTGTTGGTATATTTGCTAAATATTTAACTGCTGCCGCCATTAAAGCAAAAAATAATGATGATAAAATTATATATATTATTCCTTTTTTTCTATTTTCCATCTTTAACACCTCATCTTATAAAATTATTTGTTTATTGAGATTCATTATCAATGATTATATATTTATTTTTAGTTCCTGTAAAGGAAAAACTCCACCAAATTTGGTGAAGTTAAAGATTTTAGTAAATATTTAACTCTAATTAATTTTTCTTTAAAGCTTCTTTCAGGGTGTGCCAGGATAGAACAGCACATTTTACTCTTGCTGGCATATTAGAGATATTTTTTAAGGCCATTGCTTCTTTTAGTTTTCTTAATTCTTGTTGATCATCAATTTCTTTTTTTATCATAGCTATAAAAGTATCTACTAAATCAAAAGCCTCCGAAATTTTCTTCCCCTTTATTAGATCAATCATAATAGATGTTGAAGCCTGAGAAATGGCACAACCACTACCATTAAAAGCTGCATCCTCTATTATTTCTCCCTCAATTTTTAATTCTAAGGTAATATCATCTCCACAGCTGGGATTATGGCCGTGTTCACTTATATCAGGCTCATCTAACTCCCTTTTGTTGCGGCTGTTTTTATTGTGCTCCATAATTAATTCTGTATAGACTGAATCAAGATCCATAACCAAAAACCTCCCTTGCTTTTTGCAGAGATTCTAGAAATTTATCTATTTCCTCTTTACTATTATAGAAATAGAAACTAATTCTACCGGTAGAATTCAAATTAAGATATTTCATCAAGGGCTGAGCACAGTGATGACCAGATCTCAGAGCTATACCCTCAGTATCACTAATACTAGCTAGATCATGAGAATGGATTCCTTTTAAATTAAAGGATATTATTCCTCCCCTGTCTTTTAAATTATCAGGGCCAGCCAATTCTATATAATCTAACTTTCTCATTTTCTCTAGAGCATACTCTGTTAATTCTCTTTCATGTTTTTCTATTTCAGCTAAACCGATATTTTCTAGATAGTCTATCGCTGCAGCCAAGCCAACTGCTCCCTCAGCATTTGGTGTTCCTGCTTCAAATTTTTCCGGCAGGGGAGCAAAAGTAGAACTCTGCTCATGCACATATTCTATCATACCTCCACCTGTTAAAAAAGGTGGTATTTTTTCTAAAAGAGCTTTTTTCCCGTAAAGAACACCTATCCCCATAGGTCCCAGCATTTTATGAGCAGAAAAAGCATAAAAGTCTGCATCAATAGCCTGGACATCAGTCTTAATATGAGGAGCTCCCTGGGCACCATCAATAACTACATAGGCTCCCTGTTGATGGGCATATTCGGCCATTTCTTTAACTGGATTAATTACCCCAGTAACATTTGACATCTGGGAAATACTAAATATTTTAGTTCTTTTAGTAATTTTTTCCTTTAATTCTGCAAAGGGAATTCTGTAATCTTGATCAGGATAAAGGTATTTCAGCTTCAAATTTTTTCTTTTTGCCAACTGCTGCCACGGTATAATATTACTGTGATGTTCCATTATAGATAGTACAATCTCATCACCTTCATCTAATAATTCTCCCAGGCTGTAGGCAAGCAGATTTATTGATTCTGTAGTATTTCGGGTAAAAATAATTTCTTGACTAAATTCAGCATTGATAAAGTTTTTTACCTTTTCTCTGGCCTGGGTATATGCCTCTGTGGCCCTAACACTTAAAATATGGGCCCCCCGGTGGGGATTGGCATTAATATTTTTATTATAATCATTTACTGCATCAATAACAGCTTGAGGTTTTTGAGTTGTAGCAGCATTATCAAGATAGACCAGATCTTTACCATTTACTTTTTGCTGTAAAATTGGAAAATCTGATTTATATTTATTCTCTAATTCTAGTTTTGATATCATTAATAACACTTCCTTTGAGTTCATTTAAAGGTATTTTATCAAAAATAGGGTTGAATGCTGCTTCAATCATCATTCTTTTAGCTTCAGCTTCATTCATTCCTCTGCTCATCAAATAAAATAATCTATTTTGATCAATTTGACCTGCACTTACGGCATGTTCTCCTTCCACATTATCTTCTTCACTGAAAAGAGCTGGAATAGAGTCTGAGACTACCGTTTTATCAAGCATTAATACCTCTTCACTCTCAGCACCACTGGCTTGACTGGAACCTTTCTGGAAGTATAAGTCACCTCTAAATACTTTTTTTGCCCTATCTTTTAAAACACCTTTAGTTTCTATTTCACTGAAACTATGTCTTCCCTGGTGATTCATTTTATAGGCAAGGTCCATTTTTCTCTCACCATCGGCAAAGTAAACTGAACTTATATTTGCTTTACTACCATCTTCAGCAAGGAGATTTTCATTATTGGTAATAGAAGTTTTTGCTCCCAATTCTATAGGAATCCAATTTACTTCTCCCTGATTAGAAATAATAGAAAAATTACTATCAAAATTAACACTTTGATCATTAAATCTCTGTACTTTTATTATATTTAAAACTGCATTTGCTTCAACAATAACCCTGGTTAAACCATTGTGAAAAGCTTCAAAATCCTCTACTTCCATTTCATAATCTATCACAACAGTTAATTTTGAACCCTCTTCTGCAACTATTAAATTATTATCAATTAAAAATGGATTATCTTTTTCCAGCAAATAAAATATTTCAACTGGTACTTTAAACTCTTTACCTGCTGGTGCTTTAATAAACAAACCTGTATTATAAAAAGCATCCACCATTGAGGTATATTTAGCACCTAAACCTTTATTACCTTTTTCTACAAGTGGTTCTGTAAATTTATCTAAATAAGCCATTATTTCTGCTTCATTATTTAAGTTATCTGTCATCTTAGTTATTATCAGTTCATCTAAACCTTTTTTATTTTTAATATATTCTTTATTATAGGCCCTATATTCTGGAGTCTGATAATCAAAAAGACCGATTCTCTTGAAATTTTTTTCAGCTAAATTACTATATTGATTAAAGCTGTTTTTTCTTTTTTGACTCAATAATTTAGACTGTCCTGTTGTTAAATTATCTACCAACTTTTTAGTATACATCTATCATCACCTATCCTATAGTTCCTTCTAGTTCTAAACTAATTAAATTATTCAATTCTACTGCATATTCTAGAGGAAGCTCTTTAGCAATTGGCTCAACAAAACCACGCACTATCATAGCTTTGGCCTCTTCCTCATCTATTCCCCGACTCATTAGATAATATATTGATTCTTCACTAATTCTACCAACCTTGGCTTCATGTCCAATATCTATATCATCTGTTTCTAATTTCATAATTGGAAGTGTATCAGATACAGAGTCATTGTCCAGCATTAAAGACTCACATGAAACTGTAGCCTTGGCATGATGGGCATTTTCGGTAGCTTTTAAAAGCCCTCTGTAATAAGCTTTACCTCCACCTTTGGCAATTGAACGGGTATTAACTGTTGAAGTTGTATGAGGAGCTGCATGAATAACCTGAGCACCTGTGTCTAGATACTGTCCTTCAGCAGCAAAGGTAACACCTGTAAATTCTGCTCTGGCTCCTTTTCCTTTTAGGATGCTCATTGGATAAAGCATGGAAACTTTTGAGCCAAATGAACCAGAAACCCATTCTATAACTCCATCTTCTTCTACCAAAGCCCGCTTTGTATTTAAATTATACATGTTTCTAGACCAATTTTCTATAGTACTATAGCGCAAACTGGCATTTTCGCCAACAAATAATTCAACAGCACCAGCATGAAGATTATTAATAGAATACTGTGGTGCAGAACACCCTTCAATAAAGTGAGCTTCTGCTCCTTCTTCTAAAATAATCAAGGTGTGCTCAAATTGACCTGCTCCGGGAGCATTAAATCTAAAGTATGATTGTAATGGTATATCTACTTTTACTCCGGCTGGAACATAGACAAATGATCCCCCTGACCAAACTGCTCCATGGAGGGCAGAAAATTTATGGTCATTAGGTGTTATTAGCTGCATAAAATGTTCTTTAACTACATCTTCATATTCTTTAATCGCATTCTCCATATCCATATAAATAACACCCTGTTCTACCAGTTCTTCTTTCAAGTTGTGGTAGACAACCTCGGAATCATACTGAGCTCCTACTCCTGCTAGAGATTTCTTTTCTGCCTCAGGTATTCCCAGTGAATCAAAGGTGTTCTTTATTTCTTCTGGTACTTCATCCCAGTCACTCTGGAGATCAGCATCAGGCCTGATATAGGCAATTATTTCATCTAAATTAAGATCTGAAAGATCTGCTCCCCAATCTGGAATTTCTTTTTGCTGATAAATTTCTAATGATTTAAGGCGAAAATCAGTCATCCACTGAGGTTCATCTTTTTCTCTAGAAATATCTTTGATAACCTCCGGAGTTAATCCTTTTTCTGATTTATATCTATATTTATTTTCATTTTTAGTATCATGAAGACTGCGATCTATATCTTCTACTTGAGTTTTCTCGCTCATTTCAAAAACCTCCTATAAAACAAGTCTTGCTTGTGATTTTTAATACTTTTAAAGGCTAAAGTTAAACTAACAATTTTTAGCTGACTTATAATCTTCGACTTTTTCTGGCTTATAAGCAGCATATCCTTCTTTTTCGATCTCTCTGGCTAAATCCATATCTCCAGTTTTTACGATTTTACCATCTACAAGTACATGTACATAGTCAGGCTGAAGATAATCTAAAATTTGATTGTGGTGAGTAATTATAATCATTGCATTATCATCAGAGGCCAGCTTTTTGATACCCTCAGCAACAGTTCTTGTGGCATCTACATCAAGACCTGAATCAGTTTCATCTAAAATAGCTAATTTAGGCTCTAAAACTGCCATCTGTAATATTTCGTTTTTCTTTTTTTCTCCACCAGAAAAACCTTTGTTTAAATATCTATCTGCATATGATTGGTCTATATCTAATAGTTTCATCTTATCTTCTAATAAAAACTTGAAGTCAAAAATACTCTGATTCTCTCCAGTAACTGCAGTTTTAGCTGTACGAAGAAAGTTTTCAACTGTAACACCAGGAATCTCTTGAGGATATTGGAAAGATAAAAAGATACCTTTTTTTGCTCTTTTGTCAACAGCAAGGTCATTAATATTTTCGCCTTCAAATTCTACCTTGCCATCTGTGATCTCATGTTCTGGATGTCCCATGAGAACATTAGCTAAAGTAGATTTACCTGAACCATTTGGTCCCATAATAACATGGATTTCTCCTGTTTCAACTTCAAGATTAATTCCCTGAAGTATTTTTTCAGCTTCAACTTTTGATTTCAAATTACAAACATTTAATAATTTTTTATTCATCTATGACATCTCCTCATTTTCAAAATATTTATATAAGTTATTTGATCAACATTGTCATATTTATATCCTACAACATTACTCAACTTTAGTCAAGTCTTAAAAGAAAAAAGTATTATAGACAACAAAAAAAAAGCCGGAATTACCGGCTCTTGCTGAAAATATTCACTTTTTCTTTAATATTCTTTCTTGATAGATTAATCTCAAAACCGCATAGAGAGGCACAGAAATCAAAGCCCCAATTAAGCCAAATAAATATACACCTGTTAAGACTACAAACAATACTACAAGGGGATGGATATCCATCGATTTCCCCTGGATAAGCGGCCTGATCAAATTACCTTCTAGATACTGGGCAATTATAAAGATTATAATGACAATCAAAGCTGTTATAATGCTTTCAGTGAGAGCTAGAAATAAAGCCGGTAAAATTCCAATAGCAGGTCCAATTATTGGAATTAAAGAGGTTATAAAAACAATTAAAGCTAAAACTAAAGGACTGGCTAATCTAATTATTAAAAAGCCTATCAACATTACAAAAGCGGTAAAAAGAGAAACTAATAATTGAGAGGTAATAAAATCAGAAAGTAATTTATCTATATCTTGAGCTAATTCTTCTACTTGTGATCTTTTAGATTCTGGAATCATCTCTATTGTTTTTTGATAAATCTTTTTATCATCTTTGAGTAAATAAAAAAGCACAAAAGGAATTAATAATATTATTAAACCTATATTTGTTAAAGAACTAAAAATACCCATATAATTATAAGTTGAAAGCCTCATTATTATAGAATCAGTATAAGCAATCAGTCTTTCCCTGAGATTAAAATCATCTATAATTTCTCTTTCTATATTGATAAAATCTCTTATATTTTCAAATATTTCTACAAGAGAAGAATAAACAAGCTCATATCTTCCTCCTAATTCTCTGCTTTGTTCATAAATTATATTACCACCTAAATATATAATGATAGTTATTATAGAAACAGCAGCTAAAAACGAAATTATAACAGCTATTGTCCTGATTTTTAATTTTTCTTCTAAAATATTAACAAGGGGACGCAACAAATAATATAAAAAAATACTAAATAAAAGGGGAAGCATAATAAAGCTTAAAACTGTGGTTAATGGTTCCATAAAATAGGGAATCCTTCCTGCTAAAAATATAATAATCAGGCCAAGAATTATCGTGTAAGCTATTTTTAGCCATTTCTCTTTAAACATCAATATCCCCCCTAAGTTAAGCTATCTAAAATTCTAATTATAGCTTTATTATAATATTTCTGCAGAAATTAAAAAAACCCTGCTTAGAAAGCCAGGGTTTAATTATTCAGATATTTATTTCTTTTTATTTCAATTTAACCCAAAATTGCAATTAAAGCACCAGCTGCAATAGCAGAGCCAATTACTCCGGCAAAATTAGGTCCCATAGCATGCATTAAAAGGTGATTAGAAGGGTTTTCCTCCTGGCCGACCTTCTGCACAACCCTAGCAGCCATTGGCACTGCAGATACACCTGCTGCCCCAATTAGAGGATTAACCTTACCACCAGTTGCTCTATGCATTATCTTACCAAATATAACCCCTGTAGCTGTACCAAAAGCAAAAGCAACCAAACCCAGCACTATAATCCCAATTGTTTGGGCATTTAAAAAGGCTTCTGCACTAGCAGTTGCCCCAACTGTTAAACCTAAAAACAGGGTTACTATGTTCATTAAAGCATTCTGAGTTGTTTTTAATAAACGATCAACAACTCCTACTTCCCTCATTAAGTTTCCAAACATTAAACTTCCCAACAGAGGTAAGGCTGTAGGTACCAGCAGTCCACCAAGTAAGGTTACTGCAATTGGAAAGATTATTTTTTCCTTTTTATTAACATGTCTCAACTGCTCCATTTTAACCTTTCTTTCTTCAGGAGTAGTAAAAAGTTTCATAATTGGCGGCTGAATAATCGGAACCAAAGCCATATAAGAATAAGCAGCAACAGCAATTGGACCCAATAAATGGGGAGCCAAACGGCTGGCAGCAAATATTGCAGTAGGACCATCTGCCCCACCTATAATACCAACTGCTCCTGCCTCTGCAGGAGAAAAACCAATTGCGAGCGCTCCAAAAATAGTTGCAAAGATACCAAACTGAGCTGCAGCTCCTAAAAGAGCAGTTTTAGGCTGGGCGATCATGGGACCAAAATCTGTCCAGGCTCCAACCCCCATAAAAATAAGGGGAGGATAAATACCCAATTTTATACCATAATATAAATAATAAAGCAGCCCCCCGATTTGACCATTTTGTGGTTCAGCCATCAAATCACCAAGGGGTAAATTTACAAGCAGCATCCCAAAACTTATAGGTACCAATAATAATGGCTCATATTTTTTAACAACCGCTAAATAAAGTAAGACAAGTGATATCAAAATCATAAATAATTGTCCCAAGCCAAGATTCACATAACCGGTTGACTGGACAAATAGTGAAATATTATCTAACATTATTTAGCCTCCTACTCCAGTACCAGCAGTAAATCTTCTGCATCTACACTGTCTCCAGCTCTAACATGAACTTCTTTTACTGTACCGGCTTTTGGTGAAGTGATCTCATTTTCCATCTTCATTGCTTCTAAAACCATTAACAGATCACCTTTTTCAACACTATCACCTTTAGTTACATCAACTTCCAAAATACTGCCCGGCATAGGAGCAATAATATCACCATTAGAAGCTATTCTATCTAAAGGAAGTTCTTCTTTACTTTCTTTTCTTTTTTTGTTTTTGCTTTTAGTAGAACCTGTGCTTTTTGAAACTGTTTTACTTTTAGTAGAAGCAGGCTGCCCACTTTTTTCTGCAGCAGAACTGACAGTAGTTCCACTTTCATCTGCAATTTCTTCAATATTGACTATAAATTCTTCACCATCTACTTCAACTCTAAATTTTTTCATTATCTATTTCAGCTCCTATCTTTTCCAGTTTTGATTTCTTTTTTTAATAGATATTATCTTGTAACTTTTCTTATCTGAGAGCATTGCATAAACTGCTGCAGTAATTGCAGCTGCTTTTTTTCTGCTCAATCCATCCAATTCAGGTTCTTTACTTTCCTTCTTCTCTTCTATTGGAACCTTTTTTCGCATTTCTTTAGGCCCTAATATTTTTCCACTAAAATATAGAAAAACTGAGAGCAAATAAAGGGAAAGAAAAACCGTTCCCAGACCTATTATTAAAAGTTCAAGACCGAACGCAAAGTTTTCCACACTTTCACCCACTTTTTTAGCTTTTCTGACCTCAATTATATTTTAGAGAGGAATATTCCCGTGTTTTTTATCAGTACTATCTTCATGTTTATTAATCATCATTTCTAATCCATTAATTAGCTTAGCTCTGCTTTCTTCCATTTCTATAACATCATTGATCATACCTCTTTTTGCAGAAATATATGGATTAGCAAAATTATTACGATACTCATCGATTTTTTGCTGTCTTAATTCTTCAGGATCATCTGCAGCAGCTATTTCACGCCGATAAATTACATTAGCTGCCCCACCGGGACCCATTACAGCAATTTCTGCAATTGGCCAGGCATAAACAAGATCTGCCCTTACAGAACGACTACCCATAGCAATATATGCTCCTCCATAAGCCTTTCTCATAATTAAGGTTATTTTGGGAACTGTTGCCTCAGAATAGGCATAAAGTACTTTGGCTCCATGTCTAATAACCCCTCCATATTCCTGTTCAGTACCAGGCATATATCCGGGAACATCAACCAAAGAAACTATCGGTATATTGAAACTATCTAAAAAGCGAATAAATCTTGCTATTTTAGTGGAAGCATCAATATCAAGACAGCCAGCTAGATGTTTTGGTTGATTAGCAACAATACCTACACTGCGTCCATTTAATCTAGCAAAACCAATAACTGCATTTTCAGCAAAATAGGGCTGTACTTCTAAAAAACTACCTTTATCTACTAAGATATCAATTACATCTCTAACATCATATGATTTTTTGGCATCTTCTTTAACTATCTTTTTTAACTCTTCAGTGCTGCGAGCTGGATCATCATCTACAGCAAATATTTCTGCTTCTTCTTTATAATTATCTGGTATGTAAGATAATAATAATCTAATCTTATCTAAAGCTGCTTCTTCATTATCTTCCATAAAATGAGCTACACCACTTAGTTTATTATGAGTTTCAGCACCACCAAGATCTTCTGCCGAAACTTCTTCTCCGGTTACAGATTTAATTACTCCCGGACCGGTTATAAACATTTTACTAGTTTTATCAACCATAAAAATAAAATCGGTAATTGCTGGTGAATAAACAGCTCCACCTGCACAGGGACCTAAAATAGCAGAAATCTGGGGAACAACTCCAGAAGCCTTTGTATTACGATAAAAAATCTCTCCATAGCCATTTAAAGCATCTATCCCCTCATTAATTCTAGCTCCACCTGAATCATTGAGGCCAATAATAGGAGCTCCATTTTTGATTGCCAGGTCCATTACAGCCTGAATTTTTTGTGAATGAGCTTCCCCCACCGATCCACCCATTACTGTGAAATCTTGGGCATAAACATATACCAGTCGATTATCTATAGTACCATAGCCAACAACTACCCCTTCACCAGGAACATCTTTTTCATCCATCCCCAAAGAGGTACTACGATTTTCCATGAACATATTTAATTCGTTAAAAGAACCATCATCAAGCAAATAATCCAGCCTTTCTCTAGCTGTTTTTTTGCCTTTTGCATGCTGTTTTTCTATTCTTTCTTTTCCTCCACCAAGCCTTATCTTTTCTTTTTTATTTTCTAGTGAATTTTCTTTGTCTTCTACTGTCATTCTTTTTCCTCCTTAACAAGTGGTTTGAAACTAATAATAATACTTCACCACTGAATATAGGGTGAACAAAACAATTACAAAATTATTAAAAATCAGTCATAATCAAAGATAATAGTTCTTCAATTAATAGACACCATTAAGGATAGCAAAAAACTGACTATAAGTCAACTTATAATTTATTTTTTGTTTGAAATCATATCTAAAGCCAATTAATCGCTGATTCTTTTACTGCCACTATAGATATTCATTCGCCTGCCTCTACAAAAACCAATTAAAGTTAAATTGCTGTCTAAGGCTAAATTAAGAGCGGCCTCAGTTGGGGCAGAACGAGAAATCAAGAAGGGGATCTTTTGTCTGATTATTTTTATTATCATTTCTGAAGAAATTCTGCCGCTTGTGAAAAATAACTTATCTTCTAGCTCAATTTCATTAATTAATGCTTCCCCAATGATTTTATCAACAGTATTATGACGTCCAATATCTTCCGAAGCAAAAATAATTTTATCCAAAGAAGCTAAAGCAGAGATATGAGTTCCACCTGTTTTTTTAAAATATACAGCTTCAGATTCAAATTTTTTCATTAAATTCAGCAGTTTCTGAGCAGAAATAACTTGAGAATTGATTATCTTAGGTAAAAGTTCATAACCTTCAATATTGATAAAACTTGAGCCACAACTTGAACCTAAAATAACCTTTCTCTGCTCAAATTTTTCGATCTTAAAATCAACTGCTAGTTTTAAATGGGCTTCTTCTTTTTGCTTTTTGAATTCAATTTTTTTTATTTGGGCTGCTTTTTCAATTATTCCCTCTGCAGCTAAATAGCCTGTGATTAGCTCTTCAGTTTTTTCTTTTAAGCAGAGTAGGGTTAAAAGTTCATGGCCTTCAATAAATATTGTTAAAGGGCTTTCGCGAATTAAAATATCTTTTTTATCTTTAAAATCACCATTTTTATATTCCCTAACTTTACGCTTTTTAAAAATATTATTTTCTTTTTTGTTAAGATTATTAGCTTTAAAATCATCCATAATAATTATCTCCTTTTAATAAGATAAGCTAAATAGAGTTTTTGCTCTTAGATATTTAGCAGACTATGTTTATTTAATTCTCTAACAATAATTATTAACCTTTTTTATTTCATAAACCCGACCACTCAAAAATTATTGTTAATAAAATTCAAGTTAAAAACAAAAAGAGCAGCCGTTTTAATTAGCTGCCCAAAGATAATTTCTTTATTTTAATGCCCTTAATCATCTAATTCACTAAGCACAACACCGATTAGGCCAGGACCGGTATGAACTACCATAACAGGACTAATCTCACCAAAATACCATTCTTTTATTTCCGGCAGCCCCTTAATTTTTTCTAAAAGTTTTTCTCCTTCATCTTCTGCTGCAGCATGCATCACATCAATTGCATATTTTTTATCCTTATCTGTTCTGCTTTTTATAATATTAAATATTTTTTTAAGGGAACGGCTGCGGCCTCTAATCTTATCAAAAGTAAAGTATTCTCCATCATCATCAATAGAAATAATCGGTTTGATATTTAAAAGCTCTGCTATTGTTCCTGAAACCTTGCCGATTCTGCCACCTTTTTTTAAATATTTTAAAGTTTCAACTACAAAAAACACTTCTATTTCTTTTTTCTTTTTTTCAACCATTTCAACTATTTCGGCAAAGCTATACTCATTTTTATCAACAATTTTTTTGGCATATAAAACTAATCTACCTAAGGCCATCGATAGCATTTGTGAATCAATAACTTCTACTTCAATTCCTTCAATTTGATCTGCTACCATTTTACAATTACTGTAAGTCGCAGAAAGTCCAGCTGAAATATGGATGGAAATAATATGAGTATAACCTTCTTCTCTTAATTCAGAATAAAGATCTTCAATTTCTTGAGGAGAAGGCATTGATGTTGTAGGAATTTCTTTTTCCATATTATTATATACTTCTGCTGGAGTGATATCTACTCGATCCTCATACTGTCGATCACTATAAATTACTTTTAAAGCTAAAGACTTAATCCCACGTTCTGATAAATCATCTTTTCTTAAATCAGAAGTACTATCTGTTACAACTGCAATTTTTTCCTTCATTATTTTTCTCCTTACTTTAAATTAATGTTTTTAATCATCAGCTAAATTATCAAAATAGCCCTGAATCAACACAATAGGAGTTCCTTTATCACCACTTCCACTAACAAGATCAGATAAACTTCCTAACAGATCTGTTAAACGTCTGGGAGTAGTTCCCTGAGATTTAATATCAGCCCTCAAATCATCTCCTTTGTCAGTTATTTCTTCTTTAACAGCATTGAGAAGAGCTTGACCTTTTAAATTCTTGAAATCATTATCTGCTAAATATTTCAATTTTACTTCATTTGGTGTGCCCTCAAGACCTGAGGTATAAGCTGGTGAAACAACCGGATCAGCTAGTTCCCATATTTTTGCTTGTGGATCTTTAAAGGCTCCATCACCATAGATCATAACCTCTATATTCTTATTGCTCAATTCTTTTAATTTTTTCTGGACTTGATCAACAAATTCTTGCCCAGAACGGGGAAATAATTTTAGCTCCGTATCTGAAGCTTTATTTGAGCCCAATAGTCCATATTCCGGATTATAGCCCCTACCACGATCTTGATTACAAATATCAGCAAGACTGATTACAGTTTCTGCACCTGCTTCTTTTAAAAGCTTTTTTGTTCTTTCTCTAGTATGAATATCAGCTGCAATAACATCTTTGCAATATTTTAAAATGCTTTTCGGCTGATTTGCAGCAATAATTTCTATCTCTGTTTCTTGGGCAACTTCTTTATATAAATCCACATAATTTATACCTGTAAAGGGATGTTTAAAATCAGCAAATTCCTTATAATATAGTTCTTCATCTATTACATCAGTATAGGGATTTATCTCAAGCTCATCAAGTTTATGACTGTCTAAAAGCGGATTTCCTACTTCATCATTAGGATAACTCAACTGTAGATAAATTTTCTTTTTAGTTTTGGCAATCCCTTTGAGAATCATTGAAAAACGATTTCTACTTAAAATGGGGAATACTATTCCAACTGAATCTGTAAAAATCTCATTTATTTCTTCAGCAATATCATCTATGTCTATGTAATTACCCTGTGCTCTGGCTAAAAGAGACTCTGTTATTGCTACCACATCTTGATCTTTTAACTCATAGCCTTCTTGCTGCCATGATTTTTGCAGAGAATCAACAACTATTTCTGCGAGATCATCACCTTCTTTGATTATAGGAGCTCTAATACCTCTTACCTGAGTTCCAACTGTCCTCATTTAATTCACCTCTTAGAATAATATCTTAATCAAAAAAATTCCTTACGGATTAATTATAGCAGAAAAAACTGCCTGAGGGCAAATATTCACAAAAAAAGATCCTATAATCAATTAAATTACAGGATCATAAAGAAATTCAGCTCTTTTTAGACAGGCAAATATTTTTGGCTTCTATAAAATCTTTTGCTTCTGCAGTTATGATACTATCTGCTTTTATTTTAATTTTATTATAACCTTGCTTATATAATTTTTTGATTATATAAGAATCAATAACTTTTTTCTCCAATAAAAAATATTCGCTTTCTGCTTTTTTTTCATTTTCAGCTTTTTCTAAACTGGATATTTTTTTATAAACCTTCTCTGTTATCAAGCTTAGTAATTCTTTTTTTTGCAAAGCGAAACCACCTCCAAGAGCTATTACTCATCACTTAAATCTGGATTGGCTTCTGCAAGAGCATCAACAAGTTCTGCTTTTCTAGCAAACTTAATCTCATTATTTGTCATGGCAATATTTTCTGTATCTCTGGCAAGAGAGCGCAGTTCTACAACTTTCATATCCCATAGTTTTTCTCTTAATTCCTGTTCAGCTTGATCAGGCTCACTACTTTCTGCTTCTACTTCTTTTAAATCTCTTTGAATTGTTTGGCCTGTTTCTTTGTGTTTTTTTAAGTCTGCTTTTAAACCACCCAAAATTCTTTCTAATTCATCTGAGGGTCTGGGTATTACATGGGTAGCCACTAAGTTGCCAACTTTTGGAATAGCAGAGCTGGCTGCATTGATGGAAGCAGTTACTGCACCAACATCTCCTCTGATTTCAACTGTAACTAAACCACCAGTAGTTTTTTCACATGAGGTCAGCTTAACATTAGCAGCTTTGGTACAAACATCTGCTCCAACAACTGCACCTACATATCCTTTTGTATCTATGATTCCGAGTGCATCTTTTTTCATGTTTTATCTCTCCTTAGTTAATAATTGCATGGTTTATCTGCTACTGATTTCACAGCAAGAGCAAAAGCATTACAGGCAGCCTGACAGGCAGATTGGCTGCCGGTTAATAAAGCTCCACCAAAGTTAGTTTCTGAAGGTGGTCCGTAAAAAGTAACCAATTCTACATTAGCTGACTTTAATGCTGCATCAAGGGCATAGATAGCTTCCATAGGTGGGGCAATCAAATATGCAAGCGCCTGACCTTTTGGAACTCCGGCTTCTGCAGATAAGAAGCTGCCAGTTCTAGAAACACAGTGATTATAATAGCAAATACTGTCATCTTCATTAGCACTGTAAAAACAGGCGCCATTTTCTATAAAGTCAACTGCTGCATCAAGACCACTATTAACTTCTGCTGGGCTTGGACCTGCCATAATACCAATAAATTCTCCAGCAAGTTTAGTTGTTGCATTATCAGCACCTGCATAAAATGACTTAGCATAAACTATATCGACTGAAGCTTTTTTAGTTGCTTCATCTAAAGCAGTATATCCAACATCATCTATATCACAGGTGATCAAGCCAATACTTCTGTGGCCTTTCTCAAGATTCAATTTTTCTTTTAGGGCATCATTAACATTAGGTATTAACTGTACACTTAAAACTTCGGCGCGTAAGGGATCATCTCTCATATTTTTATCCTCCTGTTTAATTATTTAAATATCTAAATTTCCAAATCTAAGCCACTAGCTTTTTGGTCTAACATTGCTTTAATAACATCGGCAATATGAGCACCAGCCTCAACTGCTGAAGTACCTCCAGAATGAATATTTGAGATTACTGTTCTTCTTGCCTCAGGCATACCAATCTCAGCCTTATATGCCATATAGCAGCTCATACTTTCTGCAGTTGCTAAGCCTGGTCTTTCTCCAATTAATACACAACTAACATCTGCATTTAAACATTCGGAAATAGGTTCCATAGAAGCAACTCGACCAAACTTCACAAAAAATGGTGTTCCCATTTCTATATTATATCCTTCAAGCCCCTGTTTGATAGCCGGGAAAATATCGCGAAGATTGGCTTCAATCGCTGTAGAACTTAAACCATCTGCTACATATAATTGAACCTGAGGATTGGATTGACAGTTATTTTTCATTTCTGCCAGTGTTTGATCTGAAAATAATTTTCCTAAATCAGGTCTGGTTAAAAATTCATCTTTATCACTACATAGAGTCTGATATGTATCAAAATTCATTTCATTAATCAGCTCTTCAGAAACTCCTGTAAAAACAGCATCCATTGCTGCTGCATGATCTGCTCTAAATCTAAGCAAAGTGTTGGTCTTATAGCGGGGACCTGCTCTCCAAACACCAAGTCTGGCCGAAGTTTTAGCTTTTAATTTCAAAAACTCCTCTTGATTATTTGCCTCTGGAACCAGCATCTCTTTTTGTAAATCTACTTCAGTGATATCTGGAATTTCACCTGCTTCAATCTCTGAATTTCCACCACTTTTATTACTTTCTTTATCCCCCAAATTATTTCTATCTAAGTTTTTTATTACCTCTTCAATAATAGTTTTTAGTTCATTTTCAGATACCATTTAATTCACCTCTCCATTTTTAAAAAATATAGAAGGATCTCCAGCCTCAGCACTCAGCCTACCATCTTCATTCATAATTCCCATTTTTAATAACCAGGCAAAAAATTCAGGTGCTGGTTTTTTATCTACTAATTCTCTTAAAGTAGCATCATCATGAAAACTAGTATCCTGATAACTCAGCATAATATCATCACCAGCAGGTACACCCATATAATAGTTTGAACCTGCCATCGCTAAAAGCATAGTTGCTGTTTCCTGATCATTTTGATCCATTTTGGTATGGTTAGTATAACAGGGAGCCATTCCCATTGGTAGACCGCTTAATTTACCCATAAAATGATCTTCTAGATTTGCTCTGATCATCTGCTTGCCGTCATACAAGGTTTCTGGCCCAATAAAACCTGATACATTATTAACCAAAAAGGGCTTATATTTTTTAGCAAAACCATAAGTTCTTGCTTCTAAAGTCATTTCATCTATACCATGGTCTGTGTTTAACGACATTTCTGAACCCTGACCTGTTTCAAAATACATCAGGTTTGGGCCAGGAGCATTACCCTGTTTTTTTATCAAATCATAAGCCGAATCCAGTAGTGCTTCATCAACTCCAAAAGCCTTATTGGCAGATTCAGTACCAGCTATACTTTGAAAAAAGACTGAAACTGAAGCTCCTGCCTCAACTGCTTTCATCTGAGTTTTGATATGTGATAAAACACAGCTTTGAGTTGGTATTTCCCATTTATTTATAAAATCATTAATAAAATCCATGATAGCTTTGGTATTTTCTACACTATCATTAACTGGATTAATTCCTATTACAGCATCACCACAACCATAACTTAAACCTTCCATCATAGAAGCTAAAATCCCATCTAAATCATCAGTAGGGTGGTTAGGCTGTAGTCTAAAAGATAAGCATCCATCTAAACCGATTACAGTATTTGCTTTAGATGAAATGTTGATTTTACTGGCAGCATAGACCAAATCCATATTTGACATCAATTTAGCAGCTGCAGCAACCATTTCTCCATTTAAAGCTCTGCTGATTCTTTTAATATCACTGCCAGAAGTACTATGGCTTAATATGTATTCTCTCAGATCAGAAACCGTCCAGTCTTTGATCTCCTGATAGATTCTTTCATTGATTAGTTCATCAATCACCCTTGATACTTCATCTTCACTTTTATCAAGCACTGGATTTTCCCGCAAATCTGAAAGTTTTAGATTAGCCAAAACCACTTTAGCAGCAGCTCTTTCCTTTGCATTTTCAGCAGCAATTTTTAGTAGTTCATCACCAGATTTTTTTTCATTGGCTTTTGCTAGTAGTTCTTTAATATCTTTAAATTGATAGCTTTCTCCAAATAGTTTAGTTTTTAGTTTCATCAAAGTACCCCCTGGCTATTTAAGAAAAATTGAACCATCACCAGCTTTTTCTGTTAATTTACCATCTTTTAAAATTCCCATTTTTTCAGCCCATTCTTCAAATTCTTTAATTGGTCTCAGGCCGACAACTTCTCTAATAGCCTGAGCATCATGGTAACTTGCTGCCTGATAGTTGAGCATAATATCATCACCAACAGGAACTCCAATAAAGTAATTACAGCCAGCATTGGCAAGTAATACTGCCAGCTTTTCTACATCATTTTGATCAGTTTTCATATGGTTAGTATAACAGGCATCAACACCCATCGAAATTCCACTGAGTTTACCCATAAAATGATCTTCTAAGCCAGCTCTGATCATCTGTTTCCCATTATATAAATATTCTGGACCAATAAAGCCGACAACAGTGTTAACCAGGAAGGGATCAAATCTTCTGGCTAAACCATAACATCTAGCCTCCATTGTCAACTGATCAGCATCAAAATGAGCATCTGAAGATAATTCAGAACCCTGACCTGTTTCAAAATACATAACATTAGGTCCTGTAGCTGTACCCTCTCTTAAAGCCAACTGTCTGGCTTCTTCAAGCAGGTCTACAGTTACTCCAAAACCTTCATTGCCTTTTTCTGAGCCAGCAATACTCTGGAAAATCAAATCAGTTGGGGCACCCTGTTTAATTGCTTTCATCTGAGTTGATACATGAGCCAAAACAGAAATCTGAGTAGGTATCTCCCACTCCCGCTTGAAATCATCAAAACATTTTAAAATATTAGCAATATTATCAACACTGTCATTGACAGGATTTAAACCTAATACTGCATCTCCATTTGCATAGGAGAAACCTTCCATAACTGAAGGCAGAATTCCATCGATATCATCTGTTGGATGATTAGGCTGTAGTCTAAAAGATAAAGTACCTTTTTTACCAATAGTAGTATTACAGTGAGCTGTAACTACCATTTTTTTAGCACCATAAATCAAATCAAGGTCAGACATCAATTTGGTAACAGCTGCTACCATCTCACTTGTTAAACCTCTGCTGATTCTACGAATATCACTCCCACTCACATCTTCACAGAGTATCCATTCTCTTAATTCAGAAACTGTCCAATTTTTAATTTCCCCATAGATTCTCTCATTGAGATCATCCTGAATCACCCTTGTTACTTCATCTTCATCATAAGGTACTACAGGATTATTACGAAGATCAGCTAAAGTTAAATTGCTCAATACAGTTTTTGCTGCTATTCTTTCTGTTACCGATTCAGCAGCGATCCCTGCCAATTGATCTCCCGATTTCTCTTCATTTGCTTTGGCCAGCACCTCCTTAACAGATTCAAACTGAAATACTTCGCCAAATAATTTGGTCTTTAATTTCATGTTCAAAGCCACTCCTTATTTATTTATTTGCCAAAAATTAAAGTTTTAATAATTACTGGAAGTACTTTTCCCCTGGCAAGAGGTTTTCCTATGTCAATATAATCTCCATTATCAACTTTTATCCCATCAAGTGAAACAACAGCTTTTGGCTCTTTACTTAAGCGATTAATGGTCTGTCCCAAAACTTTAGCAGCATCATTTTCCAAAATTACTATCAGAGGGAAGTCAAGCTTGATGATTTTTTCCATCCCCGCGATTATAGCCTCTGCTAATTCAGTTATTTCTGCAAAGTTAAAATTCTCTTTTCCTTTCATAGCTACCGCTACCGTTTGAGCTTCGAAATCTAAATCATACCAATCTAATTTCTTTTTTATGACTTTGACTAACTCTTCTTTAGAAAGTTTTTCTTCCTCAGGAGTAATTTTAATTATCGGGATATTTTTTAGTGGAAAAATATTATCAGTATATGTAATTGTACTCCCACTGATATCTGTTGTATGACTCCCTGCACCAACTACAGTTGCCCGTATGGTTTCTTCTGCTTGATAAACCTGGTGGTCTTTATAAAGGCTTGATTCTCTAATTTTTTGAGCAAGTATTATCCCCAGGTCATTATATTTATAGAGATCACCAGAGTGATCATTATTAATATAATCAGCAACTCCCCCGGAAAATGAAACATAATTAATAGCATAATTTTTGCTTAAATCATGATTGGTTATTAAATAATTATAGTCAGAACTTTTTTCTCCTGCTTTTAAAACCTCGGATAATACAGAAGCCATCTTTTCAGCTATGATTTCTAATTCACTATTTTCCACTTTTTTGCCTATTTCTAAATTTAAATTCAGATCAGCAGCAAGCTTTTTTATTTTTTTAGAAATATATTGCAGTCTATTCTGCTCATCTAATTGAATCAGTCTTCCACCAACATCCAAACAAGCTGTATCGATAACCTGTCCCGATTCAAAAAGCGCTATATTTGTAGTTCCACCCCCTATATCAAAATTGATAACCAGCTTATTTAGCTTTTCTGAAAGCTTATCTGCTCCAGCTCCTTTGCCGGCAATAATAGATTCTAAATCAGGGCCAGCTGTAGCAACAACAAAATCTCCTGCTAAGTCACTAAGTTGTTCTGAAATCAAACTTGCATTTTTTTTGCGGGCTGTTTCACCAGTGATAATAACCGCCCCGGTACTAATATCTTTTTTAGCGACATTTGCCTTTTTAAATTCACTTTCAATGATTTTTTTGATTTCCTGACCATCGATCTCAGTTTCAGAAATCAAAGGAGTAAAATATATCTCACTTTTATAAAAAACATTTTTATCAATTATATCAATTTGTGGTACAGAATAGGCAGAGGCAAGATTTTCAATTGTAATATGAGAAAAAATAACCTGGGTAGTAGAGGTGCCAATATCTATACCAACACTTATTATTTTCTCCAAATTTCCACCTCCAAATAAAATAAATTTTGTTAAAATAAAACATGCCAGAGAAAGATACCCTAAAGATACCACCTCCAGCTCACAATTATCAGCTATTATAAATTATTTCTAAATTCCAAAAATATTTCCCTCTATTTAAGCTTGAACTGAGCATAATTTAAATGAGCATTATTTTTATATATTTTTTTGTTTAATTGCTGTATTTAAAATTTGATTTTTGATAGAGAAAGTTACATATATTTGAAAATTTATCCATTATAATAACTGTCATTTAAATTGTTAAAATATAGCTTCGTCTGAGGAAATTTTACCATATATAGACTCTAAAAACAAGCAATATTTAAAATTTACTGAAAATTATCAGCATAAAAAAAGGAATATTAAGAAATTCATCAAATTATATAATAGAGATTAATAATTTATGCTTTAAAGATGCAGATTTTAAAGAGAAAAGAGGAGTTTTAAAATGCAAAAAAGTATTGCTTTAATTGAGTTCTCAAAAATTGCTGTAGCAATTAAATGTGCTGATGAAATGACAAAAGCTGCTGACATTGATTTATTAGAAACTAAATTCATCTGTCCTGGTAAGTACAGTGTTTTAATTGGAGGTAAAATTAGTGCTGTCAAATCTTCTCTCAACACCGGACTTGCTCTGGCTGAAAGAGAAAAAGCAGTAATAGAAAAATTGTTGATTCCTAAGGTTTCAGAAGAAGTTTTAGAGATGCTTAAATATAAAAAGATTGATAAAGATAAGATTAAATCTCTGGGAGTTTTAGAATACAATAATATAAGCTCAGGTATTATTGCTGCTGATACTGCAGTTAAAGCAGCAGAAGTACATTTGGTAAAGCTTAAATTAGGCATGACAACTGGTGGAAAAGCAGTCGTGATCTTTACAGGTGATAATCAAGCCTGTCAGCACGGTATTAATGCCTGTAAAAGTGCAGTCAATGATAAGTATTTAATCTCTGAGAGCTTTATTTCTTCACCCAGCAAAAAAATGATAGATAGTGTTTTTTAATAATTTTCAAAAGAAAAGCTGCTGAACTTCAAAGAAGAAATTTCAGCAGCTTTTTTTATTATGGCTAAAGATTAAGTTTGGCTAAGTTTTGCTGATTAAATTCTTTAATTAAAATATCGGCAGAACTTAAATCCTGATTATAGTCAGTATTTCTGGCAAAGCCAATCGATTTCATTCCCGCTTTATTTGCTGCTGTAATACCATGCTCAGAATCTTCTATAACCAGACACTCTTCAGCTTTGAGCTGCAGCTTTTCTGCTGCTTTTAGGAATATCTCAGGTTCTGGTTTGCCTTTTTCCACAGAATTACCATCTACATAGCCTTCCATATATTTATCAAGCCCAAATTTCTGATATATCAGCTCAATTATTGGTGCATAAGATGAAGAAGCAATAATCATTTTATAATTATTAGCTTTAAAATATTCAAACCAGTCTTTTATTCCCGGCATCAGTTTGAGTTCATCACTCTCACTTAATACTTCATAATGACTATGAACATGTTCTTCAATAAAATCTTCAACTTGATAATCACTATATTGATCTTTAAGCTGATATTTGCTCAGCAGATCTGTCCAGATATCTAATAAATTCACTCCAATATATTTCTGTAATTCCTCATCACTTAAGTTTATTCCGTAATGCTTGAAGATCTCTTTATCAGCCTGCTCATAAATTGCTTCACTATTTACAATTACTCCATCCATATCGAATATTACAGCCTTTATCATTATTATCCCCCACAAATTATTATATTTTAAAATATGAAACCAGCAGCCAAATATAGGACCAGTGCAAAAGCTCCATTCAATAATGCATAAGGGAGCTGAGTATTAACATGATCAATATGATCTGAAGCTGAAGCCATTGAAGAAATTATTGTGGTATCTGAAATTGGAGAACAATGGTCCCCCATAATTCCACCTGACACAACTGCTCCTATAGTTGGATATAAAGGGGCTCCCATGGCAACAGCCATCTGGATCCCAATTGGCATCATAATCCCAAATGTTCCCCAGCTGGTACCAGTTGAAAAAGCCATTAGTGAGGCCATCAAAAAGATCATTGCAGGACCAAAAGCACCACTAACCCTGCCCTCAACTAAAGCTGCCATATACTGACCTGTTTCTAAATAACCGATTACATTACCAATTGCAAAAGCGGTAATTAAAAGTATTGCTACTGGAACTATAGCTCCTATTCCCTGATAGACATAATCTATATATTCTTTTAAAGACATAATACCACTTAAAACATATAAAAAGCCGGCAAAGGTTACAGCAGTAATTACTGCCCAAAAAACAGAAGTTGAGCCTGAACCCTGCAAAATATTACCTTCACCTGTTATGTAAAGACTCAGCGGCATCATAACTATCAAAACAACTAGTGGCAAAATCATATTCCACATATTTGGAGTAACTCCCTCTTTAGGAGGAGTTGCAGTCGCCTCTTCAGAAACCATCGGGGTAGCACCTTCTCTTAAAAGCAGACCTTTTTCACTGGCCCTCTTTTCTGCTTTTTTCATTGGTCCCCAGTCATTACCTGTTATAATATAATAACCAACTGCTATAATTGCTATTATACTGTAAAACTGAAAAGGAATTGATCTTGCCAGCAGCCCTGCTGCGGTTCCTTCTACTACTCCATTTGCTATCTGGACCCCAATCACTCCCATCAGCATGGCTCCCCAACCATTAAGTGGTATCAGGCCACAAACCGGAGCAGATGTAGAATCACATACATAGGCTAATTTTTCTCGAGAAACATTATACTTATCTGTTAATGGTCTTGCTACAGTTCCGGAAACCAAACTTGTAATAGAAGATTCGATAAAGATAACAAGTCCTGTTATGTAGGCTAGAAGTAAAGCACCTCTTTTATCATTAATTAAATCCTTTTTTTCTGTTAAATAATTAATAAATCCCTGTACTCCTCCCGAAGCAGAAATTACTGTAATTAGTCCTCCTACCAAAAATGAAAATATTATGGTTTTGGTAATCCAGCCTTCAGAAAAAACCAGTACTATTTCTTCTAATGTGGCATTAATTGAGACAAAAAGCTGCCAGTCATTTAAGATCAATGTACCTGAAAAAATACCTAAAATTAATGAGATAAAAACCTGTTTTGTTGTAATTGCCAGAAAAATTGCTACTAGTGGTGGTAAAATACTCCATAAACCATATTCCATCTTATATCCCCCTCAACTATTAAATATTTTATTGTTCATAGATAGTATACCACAAAATATTCAGAAAATATCAACTAATTAGTCAATTTGAGTAGTTCAAGTTTTTCTTATTATCGAGAAAAGTATTACTATTACTGCCAATAAGCTAAAAGCAATACTAACAGCAAACATGGAATTCATTCCATAAGTGTCAATTAAAAATCCTCCTAAAAGGCTTGCAATTATACCTCCCACTCCAAAGGCTGACATCAGAGTAATACTTTGGGCAGTTGTTTTGAGACCAACTGGAGCAATTATTTTTACATAGTAGCGGATGGTAACCAAAAAGACTCCAAATGATAGAGACTGGAGCAGACCATAAAATATTAACTGAGCTGGGGAAACAGCTAAGGCAACAATTATAGTTCTCAGCAAATAAAAAGTGGCGGCAAATAAAAGTAGAGCTTTAGTTTTATATTTCTGCAGAAAATGTTTAGCCATAAAAAAGATGGGTGCTTCACTTAAAGCATTAAAAAATAATATATAACCTAAATCTCTAGAATCTCCCCCTACAGCCTGAACTATTGGGGCAAGATAAACCATTATCATCATTGCCGGAATAAAAATTAAAAGTGTAACAAATAATACGAAAAGATACTCTGGATCTTTTAAAAGTTTAAGCAGATTTTTCAGGTTTGTTTTTTGCTTTCCAGGCTCAGCTATTGAATCATCACTTTTGGCATAACTATTATCCTCGATCATTAGAGAAATTACAACCACAATAAAAGCCAGCAGGCCATAACTTGAAAAATGTACTGTCCAGCCAAAAAATTCAATAACCAGGCCAAAAAGAGTTACAACAAGGGCAAAACCAATTGAACCCCAGGCTCTCATGAAACCATAATTAAGGGCAGTTTTTTCTGAAGTTTCAATAATCCAGCTGTCCAGTACAGACTGCTGTGGCTCCCATAAAAACCCCATTACTCCTATGGCAATAAAAAGCATCCAGTCTCCATAAAAAGTAAAAGGAGCAACAATCAGTCCCATTAATGTCATAGAAATAATGAAAACTATTTTTCTGCTCTCAATTTTATCACAAATAAAGCCAATTACAGGTGGTCCAATTAAACCGGTGAAAGTTCTCAGGGACATTAATGTTCCAATCCGCATATTGCTGTAACCGATTTCTCCCAAGTACAAAACTAAGTAGCTGCCATAAATAGCCCATGTGCTCCAGAAAAAAAACTGTAATAAAGAAAATTCAGCGATGATCTTTAAATATTTATTGCTTTCTATATTTTTTATATATTTTTTTAGCATAATTACCAACTTCATCTTATTGTTTTTTTATAAATACTGCTGCAGACAAATCAGAATTTAATTAACCTGATTAATTGGCTGACCATTGATAAAGCTCTTAATATTTTCAACCACAATATCAAGCAGCCGCTGTCTGGTTTCTTTTGAGGCCCAGGCTATATGAGGAGTTATAATTGTTTTATCTGACTTTAAAAGTGGATTATCTTGACTAGGAGGTTCATTGGCTAAGACATCAACTGCTGCCCCATAAACTTTGCCATTGTCAAGCGCAGTTTTAAGGTCTTCTTCCACAATTAAGCCTCCCCTGGCCGTATTGATAATAATTACCCCATCTTTCATTTTCGAAATACTTGCTTGATTGATCAAACCTTCTGTCTCTTTAGTTAAAGGACAATGCAGACTGATAATATCTGCCTTATCATATAGTTCTTCTAATTCAAGAAATTCTATTTGAGCTGTCATAATATCTTCAGCGGCAATTTTTTTAGCTGGGCTTCTATCATAAACAATTACCTTTAAACCAAAAGCAAGTGCTATTTCTGCTGTTCTCTGGCCAATATTCCCATAACCAATTATACCCATGCTTTTACCCTTCAGCTCTATTAGGGGATATTCCCAAAAACAAAAGTCCTCGGCTTTACTCCATTTACCGGCTTTTACTACCCGATTATGTTCTCCCACATGATGGGCTATTTCTAAAGTTAAAGCAAAAACAAACTGAGCTACAGAATCAGTGCTGTAAGCGGGAACATTTGTTACTACAATCCCCTTTTCTGCAGCTGCCTCTAAAGCGACAATATTATAACCTGTTGCTTGAACACCAATATATTTCAGATTAGGCAGTTTAGCTATCCTTTCGGCTGTAAATTCAATTTTATTTGTGAGGATTATATCTGCTCCTTCTGCCCGCTCCATAATTTTTTCTTCTGGAGTCCGTTCATAAACTTCAAGCTCACCTAGCTCTTTTAAAGGCTCCCAACTTAGATCACCAGGATTAACTGCATGTCCATCTAAAACAACAATTTTCATAAATCTGCTCCTTTCTAAAATACTATGATTAAGAGATCTTAATTGCAATAAGCTAAATCATTAAATACTTTTTGAAGCATGATATGAACTTCTGGAAAAAGGCTCAGAAACAACTGATTTAAAACCTAATTCTTCACCAATTTTTTTGTATTCGGCAAATTTTTCCGGCCTGATAAATTCTTTAACTTCTAAATGTTCTTGAGAGGGCTGTAAATACTGACCTATAGTTAAAATATCAACCTCAACCTCTCTTAAATCCTGCATAACCTGAATTACTTCTGTTTCCTTTTCACCCAAACCAAGCATTAAACCTGATTTAGTAAATAAGGAGGGATTATAGTTTTTCATTTTTTCTAGTACATCAAGTGAGCGCTGATAATCAGCTTCAGGTCTTACCTCACTATATAATCTGGGTACTGTTTCAATATTATGATTGAAAACCTCAAATTCTGCTTTTGCTAAGCTTTTTAATATTTTTTCTTTACCCAAAAAATCGGGAGTTAAAAGTTCAACCTTGATATCCTGATCTATTTTTTTAACTTCCTCAACAACTTTAATAAATTGACTAACACCACCATCAGCTAAATCATCTCTGGTAACTGAAGTAATTACAACATATTTTAAATTTAATCTTTTAACTGCTTCTGCTAAATTAGCTGGTTCATCAGGATCTACCTTTTCGGGCTCAGCTGAGCTAACCGCACAAAAGCGGCAGTTTCTGGAACAAATCTTTCCCAAGATCATAAAGGTTGCTGTATTATTGGCAAAACATTCTCCTTGATTTGGGCATTGAGCACTCTGACAAACAGTATTCAATTTTAAATCCTCCAAAATATCCTCAACCTGCATCCACTTTTCCTGAGCAGGAAGCCTTTTTTTCAGCCACTCTGGGAACTTACTTTTCATAATTTATTACCTCCATCGCAAATACTTCTTTGAAATTTTTGATTAATAATTCTATTACCTGATCTGTTTCAACTTTTCTGCCCAGCAGCTTTTCTAAAGATGTTACCCCTTTATCAGTTATTCCACAGGGCACTATATAAGAAAAATGTTCTAAATTAGGACTTAAATTAAAAGCACAACCATGATAACTTACCCAGCGTCTAACAGCTACCCCAATAGCTGTGATTTTTTCATTTCCGACCCAGACACCTGTTAAACCATCTATTCTTTGGGCATCAATAGCAAAATCTTTCAATAATTTAATAAAAACTTCTTCATATGAACGCAGCAGCCAGTGTAAATCTTTTTTATGATTTTTCAAATTTAAGATAGGGTAAATTACAATTTGGCCAGGTCCGTGATAGGTAATATCTCCACCACGATTTGTTTCATATACTTTAATCCCAGCCTCATTTAAAAAATCAGAACTGACCCTAATGTTTTCCCTGGAACCACTTGTCCCTATTGTATAGACAGGTGGATGCTCGACAATCAAAAGTGTATCCTCTATCTGATTAGCTATTCTTTTTTTCAGCATTTCCAGTTGTAGTTGATAAGCTTTTTGGTGCTCTAGGATTCCTAGATTTTTAATATTTAATTTAACTGTCATATTTATCCCCTTTATTTTATAAAATTCACTTTAATAAATATTATAACATCTTAAACACTATTATAATGAATTTATCTAAAAGAAGCAAAAAAAGCTCCCAGCGGGGGAGCTTAATTTAAGATTAAAGCTTTTTAAAGCTTTATTTATAAACTTTTACTCTTTTATATAGGGGCTGGAATTCTTTTTCATCTGGCGCTGCAGTTACTTTACCAAATGGCATTTGGGCAACAAAACGCCAATTTTTAGGGATATCCCATTCTGCTCTGACATCTTCTTCGATTAATTCAGTATAATGCTGTAGTGAAGCTCCTAAGCCTTCTGTTTCCAGCAAAGTCCAGACATTGTACTGCAGCATACCTGAAGATTGTTCAGACCATTTAGGGAAGTTTTCACTATATAGTGGGAAATCTTCCTGCATTTGCTCCACAACTGCCTGATCCTCATAAAATAGAACTGTTCCATAACCACTTCTAAAACCATCAATTTTTTCTTTAGTTGAAGCAAAACTTTCTTCAGGAACTATCTTTTTCAGGGCAGCCTCAACTATATTCCAAAATCTATTATTTTCCTCATCAAATAAAATTACCACCCTACCTGTTTGTGAATTAAAAGCGGTAGGAGTATGTTTAACTGCAAATTTAACTATTTCTTCTACCCTAGCTTCAGGAACAACCTTCTCATTACTAATTGAATAATTACTCCTTCTGTCTTTAATCGCTTCATAAATATCTTTTGCCATGACATGTCCCTCCTCATTTCAGTTTAAGTAATTTTTTAACACTGTTAATAAATTATCATAGCAAGAAAAATTTTACTGTATTATTCTTTACATATTTTGGTCGTTTAAAAAGTCAATAATTTCTTTAGCTGATGGTGGACATCCCTTGACAAATTCAGCAGCTTGATTACAGCAGTTGCCAATTCCTAATCCCGCAATTTCTTTGGCTTGATAAGCCTGACCAAGGTAAATAGCTTGATTTATTCTTTTTAATTTACCCCTTTCAGCCAATCTTTTCAGGGCATGAATCAAGCTTCCATAACAGGCTGAACAGGCATTTTTAGCTTTAATCTTTTTTGTTAATTGCTCAATTTTGCTAGAATTATAATTTATATCTGCAGCCTGATCTTTATTCATTTCTATAATTTCTGCTTTGTCTAAATTATTATTCCCAACCCCAATTTCTGCCGCAATCTGCAGATAGGGGATCTCAGAAATATGGTAACCCAATAATTCAGCTGCATAGCTATCAACTAAAACTGGATCTTTAGCAGCTAAAATTCTATTCATTTTAACAGCATTACCACCCTCTTCAAAATCTAAATCACCATAAATACCATCAACTATAATTAAATCCTGTTTTAAGGCTTTATTTAAATAGGCAATTGATTTATGAAGCCCTATTCTATGAAAACGTCTTTTCTCTTGATCTGAGAGACAGCCTTTAAGATTTTTTAAAGCACAGGTAATATTTGTCTGACAGTGACCTTTTAAAACAGGTAGATTAATTAAATAATCAACTTTTAAAGCTATTTCAGCTATTTCTATCTCCATATCTAGCACTTTCTTTTGCTTATAACTGCTTTTTTGCAGGTTATATAAAGGAATTTCATATTTAGCAGCAAGTTCTTGATAACCACATTTTAAAAAAGCATTATCAGTATCTGCCCCAACCCAGGAGCCTTCAATAATTATAAGCTTTTCAAAACCTTTGTTGATTAAATATTCGATTAGAGCAGCAGCTATTTGAGGATCAGTTGTGGCTCCTTTTTCTGAGCTGCTGGCATTGACCAAATTTGGTTTTAAAGCAATTAAGTCATCTTTTTTTAATTCTGCTTTTAGGTCGATTTTTTCAAGTAGTTCTTTAGTCATTTTTTTAGCTTGCTCACCATAACTCACAAATATCTGCTTATTTAGCATTTTCTACCTCCGAATTAATTAGCTCAGCTTAGTTTTCTTTATTTATTTTCCTGGATAAATTCTTTTAAAAGTTGAAGTCCTTTTAGCAATTCTTTTTTATTCCCGGCAAATCCTACTCTAATAAAACCTTCTCTTCCAAATGCACTCCCGGGAACAGTCAAAACTCCTTTTTCATCATATAATTTTTTGGAAAATTTTTCAGAAGCTAAATCAATTTTGTAATTCAAAAAAGCGGTAGTACCTCCATTTGGTTTTACATATTCAACCAGAGCTTCGGATTTAACCCACTGATCAAGAATTTCGAGCTGATCTTCTAATTTATTAGAATTCCTTTTAAAGATCTTATCTCTATTTTCTAGAGCAATAACAGACAGAAAATCATCTATTTTCCCATTGCTAATTGTTGTATAATCTCTATGCAGCTGACAGTTATCTATGATTTCTTCGGCAGCTGCAAGCCAGCCCATTCTTAAGCCGGCAAGGGAGAATATTTTTGACATACTACCAACACTGATCCCCTTTTCATAAAGATCAGCTACCGCAGGTATTTTTTTAGCTTTATTTAACCCCCTATAAACTTCATCAGCCAGAACATAGGCATCAACCTCACGCGCTATCTCAACAATAGCTTTTAAAGTCTCCTCTCCCATAACAACTCCAGAAGGATTGTTGGGATTATTAATAGCAATTAATTTTGTATTTTGATTAACCAACTGCCGTAATTTAGCCAAATCTATGGCATAATTATCTTCATATTTTAATTCTAATTTTTTAACTTCTGCCCCAAATGATTCCGGTATTGAATAAAGTTGTTGATAAGTAGGATGAACAGAAACAACCCTATCATCAGCTTCAACAAGTGAATACATCACCAGAAAATTAGCCCCACTTGCCCCATGAGAAGGTAAAATATTTTGAGGAGCTAAACTTTTATATAAACTGCATACTCCCTTTTTAAAAGCCTTTGAACCCTTAATATCCCCATAGTCAAGCCTAATCTTTTTGATTTCTTCTAGCTTCTTTTCGGGATTATCACTTAAATTAAGTAATTCTTCTACTGTTAAAGATTCTACACAGGTTTCTGCAATATTATATTTAGCACCTTTTTCATATTCATTCATCCATTCTTCTACTCCAAATGCTGCTATCTTCATTCCTTTTCCTCCTAGCTGCTCAAGTTTTACTTTTCATTTTTTAAAATCGCAATAATAATTTTATCATATTCAAAAGAAAAAAGAAAAAATCTCACCAATTTACCCAGTGAGATCTTTAAAGCTAAATTAAAATCAATAATAATTAAAAATGATTTCTGAACTTAAATATCTTAAATATCTTTTTTTCTTATCTTTTAATTCTTTAGTGGAAAAAAAGAATAAAGATGATGCTTCCCACATAAAAACCCAGCTTCCGATAAATAGACCTTCCTGTAATAGAGAGACCAAAAGACTTAAGTCCTGATTTTCAGGAATCAAATAAGCTGTTAAAATAAAAGCTATTCCTAAAAGGAAATAATATGAAATTTTTCGCTTATTATTATCTAATTTTCTATTGAGAAAAAATATATCCATTCTGAAATTATTTTTGATAGTTGCTCTAGCATCTGCTTCTTTGCTTTCATCCTTTTTTTCTTCCGGTAAATAAAAACAGATTTCCACCTTTTCTTCTAAAGGTAATTCAAAACTGGCTCTTTCTAAAAAATTAGATAGACCTGGATCAAGTGCTTTTCTATCAAGAGCTGAGCCATCCCAGGCATTATAGAGATCACAATACTGATCAAGTTCTAATTCTATCAGATAAGCATCTTCATATTTATTTGTGTGGTAAATATATCTTAATTGATATTCTTCTTTGTTTTTTGCCATATTAATCTGGATAAATTTTTGATTTACCCGCCTTGATACTCCTTATTAGTCTTCATATTTCAAAATTGGAACTGTTAAACTACCCTGAGGCATAACATAGGCCTTATAATTACCTTGATATTTTTCTTCTAGATAATTTAGAGCTTCTGCTAAACTTTTTTTCTTTTTAAGAAACATATTTTCAGTTTGGGGCTTAGATAATGCAGAAAGCAAAATAACTTCTTTATCTTTTACTACTTTAGAAATTGCATAGGCCTTATGACCACCTATTAAAAATTTCTCTTTGATCCTTGCTATGTTATCTTCAGGCTTTTCTGCCTCATTCATCCAGCGTTCAAAACGCTCTTCTCCTAAACCTTCTGTACATTCTGCAACCCAAATAATAGTTCCACCTTTTTTGACAGCATGATCAGCATGATCAAGTGCTTTTTGGGCCTGATAAACATTTATATCTCGCGGAAATCCACCTGAACTTACAATAGCAGCATCTGCTTTTTCTGTTATTTCTACTTCATACATTTCAGCTGAAGAATCTATACCAGCTGACCAGGCTTCCCGTAAATCACCTGAAACAACTTTTACTATTTCACGCTTACTGTTTGTCACCACATTAACTATAAAGTCAACCCCTAATAGCTCTGCTCCCGCAAACATTTCCTGATTAATCGGATTTTCAGCTAAAGGAGGATTTTCTGCCATTACCTTTACCATATTAGCATGATTATTTTCTATTGTTTCTCTACCTGCAATTCCAGGTAAAATTGATTTTCTTCCCCCAGAAAAGCCTGCCATATAATGAGGTAATATTACTCCTGTGGTAATTATAAAATCAGCTTCCACGGCAAGTTTATTTATTTTAACTTTATTGCCCGTATTTAAGCTGCCCAATTCTACAAGCTCTCCATCACAATCATGATGATGAAAAGTATAATTCTCATGAATTTCATCGCCAAAGATTTCCCTGTTTTGTGCCTCAGAATGAGCATCATGCACTCCTGTAGCAACTAAAAAGGTGATCGCTTCTTTTTTGACTCCTGCTTTTTTGAGGGTCTCTAAAATTGGAGGCAGCATATATTCATAAGGTGTATATCTGCTCACATCATTAACAACTATAACTAACTTTTCTATCTTTTTTTCCTTCAAAAGCTCATTAAGGGCTTTAGAAGCTATTGGCTCTTTCAGGGAATGCTCAACTGCTTTTAAAGGATCTTCAAGCCCCGCTTTTTCAGCAGCTTTTAATACTTTAAGCAGATTTTCTTTGGGCAGATCGAGTGAAAATTTTTCTCTACCATATTTTAAAAGCATGTTAATTAGTCTCCCAACTATTGATATATTTTTCTTGGCTTTCACTAAGTTTATCAATTTCTATTCCCAGTGATTTTAATTTATATTCTGCAACCATATTATCAATTTTATCTGGAATCTTATAGACCTTATTTGCCAAAGCTTGATTTTGATCTAAATAAAGCAGTGAAGAGAGCTGTAAAGCAAAGGTCATATCCATAATTTCTGCCGGATGTCCATCTGCAGCCGCCAGGTTAACCAGCCTTCCTTCTGCTAAGAGATAAATTTTTCTCTGATCAGGCATTTGATATTTTTTAATGTTTTTTCTGGCTTCTGCTGTCTCAACTGCTAATTCTTTGAGATCTGTTTTGCTTACTTCAACGTCAAAGTGGCCGGCATTAGATAATATTGCCCCATCCTTCATTACTTTGATATGTTCTTTGGCAATTACATCATTACAGCCTGTAACTGTGATGAAAAAATCTCCTTTTTTCGCTGCTTCCTGCATCGGCATTACTTCAAAACCATCCATCCAGGCTTCACTGGCTTTTATCGGGTCTATTTCGGTTACAATAACTCTGGCTCCTAAGCCTTTAGCTCTCATTGCTACACCTTTACCACACCAGCCATAACCAGCTACTACAGCAGTTTTACCTGCTACAACTAGATTTGTGGTTCTCATAATACCATCCCAGACTGATTGTCCTGTACCATATCTATTATCAAAAAGCGATTTGCATTTAGCATCATTTACAGCCATCATCGGAAAACTAAGAGTGCCATCTGCTTCCATTGCTTCTAAGCGGTGAATACCAGTTGTAGTTTCTTCTGCCCCACCGATAATATTTTGCAATAACTCCTGACGTTCAGTATGAAGGCTTTCTACCATATCTCCACCATCATCAATTATAAAGTGGGGTTCAGTATCAAGCACTTTATTTAGGTGAGCTTTATATTCTTCAGCTGTAGAGCCATACCAGCTGTGAACCTCAACTCCATGTGCTGCCAGACCAGCTGCTACATCATCCTGAGTAGAAAGAGGATTGCTGCCACAAATTGCCACATCTGCCCCCAGCTGACTGATCACATAAGCCATATAAGCTGTTTTAGCCTCTAAGTGCAGGCAGATTGCTACCTTTTTACCTGCAAAAGGTTGCTCTTTTTTGTATTCTCTAAGTATTTGATTTAAGATATCCATCTTGTCTGCAACCCACTCTATTTTTCTCCATCCCTCTTCTGCTAAATCAGGGTTTCTTAAGGTAGAATTTTCTATCATTATTTTGACCTCCTTGAAATTTTACGTTAAATATAATTCACACTGCTTATATTTTATCATATATATAATTAAATAAAAGCTAAATTTATCATCTTTTAAGTTTTCTTCGGTTCTCCTTCCTTTCTCTAAGAGCAGGAGAAAGTCTACTATAATAACTTCCAATATCTCTTTTGAAAGATGGAATGAGGTGTTTAATGATCCGGCATTAACTGCAGCTATGGTAGATAGATTGACCCACAAATCATATCTAATTAATATGAATGGTAATTCTTACTGAATGAAAAAAACTAAAGAATGGGTGGGTCAATAAAATTATTATTATTTTTTTCTTACCCGGGTCAGTTTTCAATTATTAAAAGGGTCAAATTTCAATTGACAGAAACATCAATCCTTATTTTAATGGATCTGCAGTTATGACAGTTAAGATTACGAGACACGCTTATAAGAGGTGGCATGAGCGTGTTAAAGCGAAGTGGGGCAAGCGAAAGATAGCAGGCCACATTAAAGGTAAATTCCTGCCTAAATTAAAGGTTGGCATAAAACCCCATCTTTTTTCAGGCAACATATACTACCCGTTTTTTGTTGGTGAGATCAACGATAAGTTAGTATTCGCTATAATAACACCTGATAGCAAATGTGCCTGGTCCGGTTGGACAGTCGTAACGTTTCTGACTGATTGTGAGATAGGCAATATCAGGTCTTATTATGATCTATTATATCAATATCAGGAGGGCCAAAAAGATGAGCAAAAAAGTGGTTAGACTTGATGAGTACAGGAAGTTAGCAAAAAGAAGAGAAGAATTGAAAAAACGCAAGCAAGAATTAATAGTTTTTTTAAAGCAGATAGCCAAGGGGGCTGAAGTTTATGACTAGATGGTCTAACATATCACGAAAAGAGGCCAAGCGGTTAGGTTTGGAGGGTGTGTGGGAGTTAATGCAGTTTGAGAAAAAAGAAGAAAGAAAAGAGAAGGAAGATAAAAAGAAAGAAGGGCCTTAACGGCCCTTTTTTTATTCTCTTGTGAAAAATATTTTTCCTCTTAATACGGCTCTTGATATTATTTTTTTGAGATCTTCCAGGGCCTTGATATAACATTCTAGTTTTTCCAGGACCCGTTTTTTCTCTTCGTGTGTTTCAGCCTTTTCAAATTCTCTTCTAAAATCCTCAATTGTTGGTATTGTAATCACCTACCTTCAATGCTGTTTTGATTTGATCTTCCTCTAACTGGCCGTCTGTAAATTATTGAGATAAATAATCTATCATAGCTGTTAGCCTCTCTTTTTCAACAACACCTGGCAGCTTGTAATAATTCTTGACTACCTTTGCACCTGGTTCTTGATATCAGTTCTTGATTTTTGAGTTTCAATCCTTATTTTAATGGATCTGCAGTTATGACGAATAATGATGAAGAGCAAACGGACCTTGATCCAATGTTTCAATCCTTATTTTAATGGATCTGCAGTTATGACACATTCAACAAAACTTTGATAATTCCTGCATTTATTGTTTCAATCCTTATTTTAATGGATCTGCAGTTATGACCTAAAGTTATTATGCCTTTAGGTGCTGATGCTACGTTTCAATCCTTATTTTAATGGATCTGCAGTTATGACTCTACTACCTTCTCTTTCCAAAGCATCAGTACTTTCGTTTCAATCCTTATTTTAATAGATCTGCAGTTATGACGACTTGATATAATAATAATAGGTTGATGAAATACTTAGTTTCAATCCTTATTTTAATGGATCTGCAGTTATGACTCACCGTTGCTTAATACCTCATAATTTGGAACCTTGTTTCAATCCTTATTTTAATGGATCTGCAGTTATGACCATTTACATCTGAATTTTATCAGAAAATAGAAGATTAGTTTCAATCCTTATTTTAATGGATCTGCAGTTATGACTGATTTTATGGATATAGACGAGCAAAGCGAAAAATGTTTCAATCCTTATTTTAATGGATCTGCAGTTATGACAGGAATATAAAGGACACGAATGGTGGGAACTTAAAATGTTTCAATCCTTATTTTAATGGATCTGCAGTTATGACCTTCTTATGTAGACATTAGCACCCTTTATCCTGTAATGTTTCAATCCTTATTTTAATGGATCTGCAGTTATGACGTGTGGAAAATCCAGATATGGAAAAGGGGGGTATAAAGTTTCAATCCTTATTTTAATGGATCTGCAGTTATGACATGGAATTAGTGGAATTAATAATGTAACAGATGGATGTTTCAATCCTTATTTTAATGGATCTGCAGTTATGACAAAGAGTTAATGAAAGGGTTACCCAAAGAGTTTAAGTTTCAATCCTTATTTTAATGGATCTGCAGTTATGACTAGTTTTATTTTGGAGGTGGTAATTTGAAAGTGATAGTGTTTCAATCCTTATTTTAATGGATCTGCAGTTATGACCTTTTAGAAGAAGATTAGAGCATACATTGAAAGGGGAGTTTCAATCCTTATTTTAATGGATCTGCAGTTATGACGCAGAAACAGCGGAAAAAATAGTAGAATGGTATATGTTTCAATCCTTATTTTAATGGATCTGCAGTTATGACCTTCTTATGTAGACATTAGCACCCTTTATCCTGTAATGTTTCAATCCTTATTTTAATGGATCTGCAGTTATGACCATTTGCTAATGGTGGTGAATTTGTGATAGAAGAATGTTTCAATCCTTATTTTAATGGATCTGCAGTTATGACTGCAGAAAAATATCATGTTAAGCCAGTGGTTAGGGGGGTTTCAATCCTTATTTTAATGGATCTGCAGTTATGACTCTAAAGCTAATTTTAGGCACGATCAAAACAAGGAGGAGTTTCAATCCTTATTTTAATGGATCTGCAGTTATGACTAGATTCACTTGGAGCAATTTGGGGAAATTTAGCACAAGTTTCAATCCTTATTTTAATGGATCTGCAGTTATGACAATAAGCTAAGCATCTTATAAAACTGCTTATTTTTGTTTCAATCCTTATTTTAATGGATCTGCAGTTATGACCTATCACTGTGTCAGTTTCTCCGTTATACAGGTCAAAGTTTCAATCCTTATTTTAATGGATCTGCAGTTATGACTAGGAATATCAAAAGAACAGTTAGACAAAGGGTTTAAGTTTCAATCCTTATTTTAATGGATCTGCAGTTATGACCCAGTAGATGGTAGGTCTAGAATAGAACAAACTAGTTTCAATCCTTATTTTAATGGATCTGCAGTTATGACATTTCAGAAACAGAACCAGTCTCCAAAAGAATAATGTTTCAATCCTTATTTTAATGGATCTGCAGTTATGACTGTTTTGATTGCAATAGAGGCAAAGGAGCTAGAGAATGTTTCAATCCTTATTTTAATGGATCTGCAGTTATGACGTGGTGTCAGAGTAGGAGGTTAGATAATGAGTATGTTTCAATCCTTATTTTAATGGATCTGCAGTTATGACCATTTGTAATATGAAGTTGTATCCCAACTTGCACCATGTTTCAATCCTTATTTTAATGGATCTGCAGTTATGACACTGTTATAATGGTATTAGCATATTAAAAGGAGTGGAGTTTCAATCCTTATTTTAATGGATCTGCAGTTATGACTCTTCATTTGTTAGAAATACAAAGCCTGAACGTTGATGTTTCAATCCTTATTTTAATGGATCTGCAGTTATGACTCAACAGGATTGAGGAGGAATATTCCCATCTGTTCGAGTTTCAATCCTTATTTTAATGGATCTGCAGTTATGACATTAGCAAAACATTCTTAAGCAATATAGCAAAACATTGTTTCAATCCTTATTTTAATGGATCTGCAGTTATGACACTGTTAAAAAAGATACCTACAAAACCGAGAGAACGTTTCAATCCTTATTTTAATGGATCTGCAGTTATGACCAAAAAGTTGGGCTGATGATATAGAAGTTATAGGCAAGTTTCAATCCTTATTTTAATGGATCTGCAGTTATGACAATGGAATGTGTCTTTTTGCGGGTTGTAAGTCTGGTTTCAATCCTTATTTTAATGGATCTGCAGTTATGACCTTCTTGCTATCTCGTTTATTTCTTCCTGGTTTCTGATGTTTCAATCCTTATTTTAATGGATCTGCAGTTATGACTCATTGTTATTCCTCCTTTGATATTATTGTAGAGTGTTTCAATCCTTATTTTAATGGATCTGCAGTTATGACAGTTCTTCGAAGTTTCTTTCTTTGTCAATCTGAATGTTTCAATCCTTATTTTAATGGATCTGCAGTTATGACATTATATCACTCATGAAATTTTGGAAAGCGAATATGAGTTTCAATCCTTATTTTAATGGATCTGCAGTTATGACCACCACCGTGTTTAATAAAGTCTTTAAGGTGGTATTGTTTCAATCCTTATTTTAATGGATCTGCAGTTATGACGATGAAAAGAGAAGGAAGGAACAGTTGGAAAAGGTGTTTCAATCCTTATTTTAATGGATCTGCAGTTATGACACTGATTTGTGTCCCGTCAAAGAAGTGAATAACATGTTTCAATCCTTATTTTAATGGATCTGCAGTTATGACGTTCATCAGCTTCAATTAGTGCAAACTTAGTTCTAAGTTTCAATCCTTATTTTAATGGATCTGCAGTTATGACAATACTTTCTGACTATTATTATTATTAACTATGTCAGTTTCAATCCTTATTTTAATGGATCTGCAGTTATGACAGTTCTAATAATAACAGTATTAATAATAACAATAAGTTTCAATCCTTATTTTAATGGATCTGCAGTTATGACAGGATAGTTATTGCGGTGGAGCATACAAAGTCAGAGTGTTTCAATCCTTATTTTAATGGATCTGCAGTTATGACACTGGCATGCAACCACTTTTAGCTCCCACGGTCTAGTTTCAATCCTTATTTTAATGGATCTGCAGTTATGACAACTTGCTGACTTCCGTTTTCCTCTTTTTCGATGTGTTTCAATCCTTATTTTAATGGATCTGCAGTTATGACGATGAAAAGAGAAGGAAGGAACAGTTGGAAAAGGTGTTT
>NZ_JAJFAT010000003.1:0-82300 GCF_020711195.1 Halanaerobium polyolivorans | reverse complement strand
GACGTTCATCAGCTTCAATTAGTGCAAACTTAGTTCTAAGTTTCAATCCTTATTTTAATGGATCTGCAGTTATGACAGTTCTTCGAAGTTTCTTTCTTTGTCAATCTGAATGTTTCAATCCTTATTTTAATGGATCTGCAGTTATGACATTATATCACTCATGAAATTTTGGAAAGCGAATATGAGTTTCAATCCTTATTTTAATGGATCTGCAGTTATGACCACCACCGTGTTTAATAAAGTCTTTAAGGTGGTATTGTTTCAATCCTTATTTTAATGGATCTGCAGTTATGACTTAGGGGGTAAAAAATGACTAAGAGGAAAAGTATTTCGTTTCAATCCTTATTTTAATGGATCTGCAGTTATGACACAGGTGATGAGACAGGACTTGTCGCTTACTACAAAAGTTTCAATCCTTATTTTAATGGATCTGCAGTTATGACCATCGCTTGTCTAATTTTAACTTCATCAGGAAAATGTTTCAATCCTTATTTTAATGGATCTGCAGTTATGACGTTGCCATTTAATCACCTTCCTTTAATATATCCAAGTTTCAATCCTTATTTTAATGGATCTGCAGTTATGACAGTATAAGTGTCAAAGTTGGGGATGATTACCTAGAGTTTCAATCCTTATTTTAATGGATCTGCAGTTATGACATACCAGTTTTATCCGGATATTGATGTTGTTGCTATGTTTCAATCCTTATTTTAATGGATCTGCAGTTATGACTAGAAAGGTTGAGAGGAATGAAGAAGGCAAGATAATGTTTCAATCCTTATTTTAATGGATCTGCAGTTATGACACGATCTGACTCATAAGCTGTCAATCCATCAAAGTAGTTTCAATCCTTATTTTAATGGATCTGCAGTTATGACTTGATAACATAGTTAGAAGTGCATTTTTAGATAACTCGTTTCAATCCTTATTTTAATGGATCTGCAGTTATGACTATAATACTGAGATTGTTGCATGGTCGGCCCAAAAACTGTTTCAATCCTTATTTTAATGGATCTGCAGTTATGACTTTAACTGCAACCCATTGATAACTACCGTCATCCCTATGTTTCAATCCTTATTTTAATGGATCTGCAGTTATGACTGATTTAACTTTATTGTCGGCTGTAAGACTTAATAAGTTTCAATCCTTATTTTAATGGATCTGCAGTTATGACCAGCAGACATTTCTTCGCTGGACAATTCACCTTCGGAGTTTCAATCCTTATTTTAATGGATCTGCAGTTATGACCATGGCAACGGCGGAGCAAGAACAACTGGTGGCAAGAGTTTCAATCCTTATTTTAATGGATCTGCAGTTATGACTCAAACGGTTCACTTATGCGATAACCTGTTACTTCAGTTTCAATCCTTATTTTAATGGATCTGCAGTTATGACCATTGCTTGTCTAATTTTAACTTCATCAGGAAAATGTTTCAATCCTTATTTTAATGGATCTGCAGTTATGACAGTTACGGATGGTAATTTAGAAATTAGGAAGTTTATGTTTCAATCCTTATTTTAATGGATCTGCAGTTATGACCTGTCGGAATTTTATTTGGTGTTTGGACTACTGATAGTTTCAATCCTTATTTTAATGGATCTGCAGTTATGACCTGTTAATGGTGAGGATTTTACGCTTTATTTTAAGGTGTTTCAATCCTTATTTTAATGGATCTGCAGTTATGACCTGCATACCTCCCGCTTTCCCACTTAATCCCACTTGTGTTTCAATCCTTATTTTAATGGATCTGCAGTTATGACCCTACCTGTACGGCCATCTAATCACCCACTTTCTTAGTTTCAATCCTTATTTTAATGGATCTGCAGTTATGACATATTTTAAGTGAAATTCAAAGAGTTTCAAATGAATGTTTCAATCCTTATTTTAATGGATCTGCAGTTATGACCCTACATACTCAACTCTAACTTTGTCAGTTGCAGAGTTTCAATCCTTATTTTAATGGATCTGCAGTTATGACACTCTATTTTTCTTCATACCTTCTCTATCATTTTCGTTTCAATCCTTATTTTAATGGATCTGCAGTTATGACTTTAAAGCTATGAAGGTATTAATACATGTATAGAGTGTTTCAATCCTTATTTTAATGGATCTGCAGTTATGACCCATCTATCTCGTATTCATCACCCCATACAGGGCCATGTTTCAATCCTTATTTTAATGGATCTGCAGTTATGACTATATTAGGATTTTCAGCTTCAGTCCAAGTCTTGCGTTTCAATCCTTATTTTAATGGATCTGCAGTTATGACTGCAAATAGTCAATAACTAACAAATCCAATTCACCGTTTCAATCCTTATTTTAATGGATCTGCAGTTATGACACTGATTTGTGTGCCGTCGAAAAAGTGAATGACATGTTTCAATCCTTATTTTAATGGATCTGCAGTTATGACCAATTAAGTTTGGATCATAAGTTAGAGCTACAATCTGTTTCAATCCTTATTTTAATGGATCTGCAGTTATGACCCGTCACGGTTGATTTTCATTTATATAACAGTAACTTTAGCAATTATCCTAGAATTTTTTAAAGAGTTTTTCAAAACTAAATCTAAAAAAATAGCTAAATTAATACCAAATGCCGCGACTTTGATCATCCTGACCAAACTTACATATATTGGATTATAAAGGTTCAATATTCTTAAGTAAAATAAATTTGCTTCAGAATCTTACTTTTTTCCTCTTTCTTAGTTATATTTTATAAAATTTCCAGTCTTAAAACAAGCTTAATCAAGAATTTTTTCTCTACTTATAGTTCCAAAACCTCTGCTAGTCGATTTCCCTAATCCAATAAATTCAGGCAAATAAATATTACTATAGAAATAACCTTTAAAACCAACCATATCTTTGTTTTTGAATTTAACTGAAATCTCTTCTAATTTTGCTTCTACAACTATTTCTTCTTCAATCCACCAGTCTATCCCTTTAGCAAAGCTAAGTATATTACCAATAATTAACCGTTTTAAAAACTTAATTTTTTTCTTAGCTGAAACATTAATATATTCATTTTTATACTTTTTATAATTTTTTTGACTTAATCCCAACCAGGGAGTAATAAAATTATATTTATAAGCCGGCATATCATAGTTATTATTAATAAATAACTCTTTCTGATCTACATTTAATCTTCCTGCAGGATCACTATATATTTTATCCTCAAATTTAAGTTCATCAATATCCAAAAAATTATTTATTATTTTTTCTGCTCCTTCACCCAAACCGACTATTAAAGGCTTATTATTAATGATTTTATATTGAATCAACGGATATTTATATCTTAAACTACCATCTTTTTTATGCTGATGAAATAAAACATCTTTAAATTTATTCGCAAAATAACCTCGCAATTTGTGGCCATACCTAACAGGCAGCTCATCCGCCAGTTCATAACTTAATTTTGTGACTTTGATTTCCAATTTAATCCCCCCGGTTTATTTAATACAAATATTTCTATAGGTACAGTCTCGACATCTACTTTTATATTTTGTTCTTTTTGGAAAAAAGCCCTTTTGAATTATATTGATTATTTCGTTTAAAATATTCTGCAAATCATTATATATTTCATTTTTTATGTCAATCTCTATTAATTTATTTTTACTTCTAATATAAACAATAAAAGCCTTTTTGACATCTATATTGTAATTATCTTTAATCATCAAAGAATACATTCCTGCCTGATATTTATGAGTTAAAAAAGTTCTTTCTTTATATTTAGCAAATTTGTAATCTAAAGAAGCAGCAGTTCCATCTTCTAAAAACAGAATTTCATCTACTATACCATGAATATTATATATTCTTGAATATAACTTTTCATCCAGAATTTTTTCTTTAACACCAATCTTTTTCCTTAAATATGACTTGTTAACTTTTAATTTGTTCTGATGACAACTTTTACCCCGCTGGACCTTATATCTTCTTTCCTCATGCTGTGATATTTTCAGATAAAGCATATAATAAATAAAACGAGGGCAGTATAAATATTCCATAACTATACTTGGAGTCAGACTAATATTTTCACTCATTTTTAAAACTCCTAACTAAATAAACTTTGCAGCTCATCATTAACTTTGGCTTTGTTAAATGCCTGTCCCAGTAATTCAATTTTTTTAAAGTCTTCCTGGCACATTGGAAAAATATAAACTGAATCATCTTCAGGATTTATTAGATCTTCTGAATAGACAACTAATTCATCCAACAAATTACTATCTATATTTCCAGCAAAAACAGATTTTTGTACTCTATATAACCCCTGTTCAATAGCTTTATCAGAAATTTTTTTACGGACTCTATCTTCAACAATATCATATATACACCAGACAAGCATTTAATCTCCCTCCTCAATAATGCGATTAGCCAGGTTATGACAGTCAAATTGAATAATATTATTTACTTTAATTTGTCTCCCCTTGTAATAAATACTCTGATCAAAATATTTATTTAAAGCTGTTAGAAAGACTTCTTTTCCCTCTTTATTTAAAGTGACACCACCTTTAATCTCATCAAAATGGGACTTCCTTACTTTTTTGCGACTGAATAACTTCATAACTATCCGATCAATGTGATGTCTGTAAATTTCTATAAAGTCAAAAACAAAAGACTTTTTATTATAACCATCAGTATGTAAAATCCCAACGTAAGGATCCAATCCAGCAATAATCAAAGCTTTTTCAACTTTTCCGTACAAAACTCCATAGCCATAATTTAATAAACAATTAAATTCATCTTCAGCCGGTCTGAAAGTCCTTTTGTCAAATTTATAACGATCTGGCAGGAGATAATTTAAAGCATCAAAATATTTTTTTGAAATATTACCTTCATATCCCATAATCGAATTCCGCATCATTTCTACTGGACCAGTTAATTTAGGAATTTTGGCTTTTAATTTTTCCATTTCTTCTATAGTTTCAAATAAATAATTTTGTTTATCTTCACCTCTTTTAATTCCCAGATCATAAAGATGTTTTATCATGTTTTCAGCCTTTTCTACCATTATTTCTTTAATCAATTTACTACCTTCTTCATTATCAGCAAGTTCAAGCTGACGTCGCCTAATATAGGTAGTACTACCTAATTTAGAGTGCCAGATTTTACCCATTGATCTACCAAAATGATCAAGAAATTGGACCTCGATGTTATTTTCGAGGGCCAATTTTACTGCATCACTGCTAATGGCAGCCCCAGTTGTAATTAAAATTGAATCAACTTTTTTGGCAGAAACCCTTTTCTTTTTGCCATCTGCCTTTATTTCAAAAGAACTCTGCTTAACATGGAGGTAGCTGCCGTAGGTATTGATGATTAGCTGCATGGTTTTCACATCCTTAAATATTTAGATTTAAAAGACTAATGATGATGAAGGAGGCTTTTTGGGATCGCTTAAAAATCCAATATTTTCATCATATAAATATTCTTTTTGGTCCTCATAATCAATATATCTAAAATATTTAAATTCCTTAACTATTTGATAATCAACATAATATTTTTCTAATTGATTTCTATAGACACTAACTCTATAATTGGCAAGCTCTTTATTAATTAGTTCTTTTTGAGCTATTAACCTATTTAATTTTTTACTCTCTTCTGTCTCTTTAATTCTTTCATATAAATCAATTAAGTTTCTGATCTTTAATTCCACCGCTTCATCTCTACAGATAATGATATCTTCTTTACCACCTTTTTCTTCAATTATAGTAAAATCTTTAATCGGAATTTCTTTATCTCTTTTCTTACTGTAATTTAAATTTTTAATCGCATTCATTAGATATTTATTATCTCTGGTAAAACTATCGTTTACTTTAGCAAAATAGCTCTGGCTCATATCTAAAAAAGAACTGTTCTCGGATAAAACTTTTTCGCAAATATCTAACAATTTATTATCATAAATACGTTTGGAAAATTCTCTATCTTTTTCATCTTTTAACTTTATAATATTTACTTTCCCTTTATTCTCATACTCATTATTTCTATTACATCTCCCTGCTACCTGAACAATGGAATCCAGCGGTCCAAAATCTCTATAAACTTCTTTAAAACTTAAATCCACGCCCGCTTCAATTAATTGAGTCGATATAACAATGACCTTTTCTCCAGCCCTTAACTCTTTATCAATATTATTAATTTTATCTTTTCTATCAGCAGGAATTAAGTTGGTAGTTAAAGAGTAAACTTTATAATTATTGGACTTATCTTTTAACTTATCATGAATTTTTAAAGCGGAATTTATTGTATTGCAAACTATAAGGCAGTTATCATTATTAAAATTAGAATCAAAATAATCAATGAATTCATCAATCGAGAATGGATTTAATTCATTTAATAATTTTAAATTTACTCTATCAAATACAGGATTTTTAGCATATTTTCTTTCATCTATAAGATTAACTAACTCATTACCTGATAAAATATCTGGTTGAGTTGCAGTCATTAATAATATATAGGTATTAAATTTCTCTGCAAAAATATTTAAAACTTTCCCTGCTACCTGATAAAATTTAACAGGTATATTTTGTACTTCATCTAAAATAACTACTGAATTTACTATGTTATGAAATTTTTTGAGATAACTATTTCTATTACCAATAATACTTTCTAATAATTGAACAAATGTTGTTACAATATTACCCGACTCCCATGACTCTAACAATAATTTATTGACTAAATAATTATCTAAATCTTTACTTTCTTTACTGTCATCTTTATTTTCTATATTTTCTTCAATTTTCAGTGGTGAAAGATAATGATGTCTTAACAAATATTTAGTAGGTTTAACATCATATTTATCTTTTAAATTGAATTTAATTATTTTTTCAAACTCGGAATAATTTTGATCTATTATTGAAGTATAGGGTAAACAATAAATAACTCGTCTACCTTTTTCATAAAATGAATTTATTTTATTGGCAAAGGCAAAAGAAGCAAAAGTTTTACCAATTCCAGTTGGAGCTGTTAGAGTATATAAATATTGATTTAATGATATTTCGGAATTGTTAACTACATCATCAAAAAAATCATTTCTTAAACTATTTATGGGTTTTTCTGGATTGAATTTATCTGGATTATTTTCTCTACAAAAATCAAGATATTCTTTTACTTTTATCTTCTCTTTTGTAGCACCTTCAAAATAATCATCATTTACTCTTGCAGCATTTTTCTTATCTGAATCTATTAAAACTGAGTATAAAAGATTATTCATTAAAAATAACTCTACAGCTTTTGATTCATCTTTAAATTTATTCATGATAATTTCTTCTCTAAAATACTCTCCAATATCTTCTTCATCAAATAAAAAATCTTCTATATCTTCAATAACATCTTTAATTGTAATATCAAAATCAGCTAATAAATTATTATATATTGCTTCAACCTTTTTAAAGTTATTTTTTTTAATATTATCCAACTGTTTTTGTAGATCAAAATATATTCTTTCATTGCTTTCCAGAGGTGATTCCAGGTTACCATGGTGCTTTTTTATAACCATATAACCCAATATTGCTAATCTTCCATTATATTTATTTTTAAGCAGACAATATCCCGCTATTGCAGAAATCAATCCATGGTGAGAGAGATTAGTACTCTCACCATAAATTAAATAATTTTGAAAATAAGTAGTTGTTTTACCGAAATCATGTAAAACACCAATAAGATAACTTATATCAGCCAGATTATTTTGGGATAAAATTGATAGATTTAAATCCTTATCTAGTATTAACTTCCTGGACTTTTCTGCAACTTCTAAAAGATGATCTTTGAGCTCTTTTCTATGATTACTCGAATAATGGGACAATAATTCTTTCATTAGTTAAACCTCCTGCACAGGGGTATAAAAACTGATTATCTTATCTTTAAATTTAATTCCCTGAATAAAATCTCCCTTTATATTTCGACCATTTTCTTCATAACAAAAAGAAGCCATCTCAGCAGGTTCTCTTCCTGAATCGACCTCATCAAAATCTACTGGCATATTTTCAACTATTAAATCAACCTCTGTTGATAAATTAATTGACTTAATGTTGTCTTTATAAGTTATAGAACTTAATGCTCCAGTAAAATTATTTATTATATCTAGTTGATCAATTGTTTCAATATATTCAGCCACTGCCCTGAACTGTCTCTGTCCAAAAAAGAGCCCATATCCAAGTTTACCAGCCTTTAATTTACTTTCTAACCTATTTATAAGTTCCTCATTTCTATGAGTGAAATAAACCCTATATTTTAAGTTTTTAGCTCCTTTTGGTAATAGCAACTGGAGCCTAACCTGCGTATGACCTCCTTCTTTTCTTAAATAATTCATACATTCAAGATGTCTATAAACTGAATTGATTATCTGAAGTCCAAATTTAGCGTTATCAGAGGATAAATCATCGTAATAACTATCTCTCGGATATTCAAGTATAGATGCAACCATCCCCATTAAAACAGTTCTTGTAGGAAGTAAATATGACAGAGAGCTTTTATTGCTGTAATATTTTTTGAAATGTCCTGTTTTACCTTTTATATCAAAACATATAATCTTATTAAATTCCATATTATCTTACCTCCTGGATTTAATATTCCAGTTCATTTGAACTCCCTGAAAATTGATTTAATAATTTATTTAAGCCATCATCTTTAAATTTAAGTTTACTATCATACCAATAATTTATCTTTTTTATTTTATTTTCATTTTCAATTAAATAATCTAATAATTCAGTTATATCCAAAATTACATCACTTATCTCTCTAACATTTTCTTCAGGAGTATTATATTCAAGATCAATATATTCTCTTAGGTCATTTAAAACTGTTTCATTGTCTTTCATCTCAGCTCTTAAGTATAATCTGGGTGTCTGACCAATCTTTGAGCGGGTTCTATTTAAAGGAATTGATTTAACTATCGCCTCGTCAAGAAGTTTAACATCAGATTCTGAAAGCTTTGTGCTTCGAGCTGTAAGACCGTTTATGCCACCACTGAATGCCAGGAATGAATACTTAACCCGATAATCCTTGCCTACACCCTTGCCAGAACTAAAACTGGATGTTATTGTCTTGCTTTCCTGCAGTTCAACAGTATTTAAGGAATACCCCCAATTAAATTGAACTGGTCCTGTTAAATGATCTGCATCACCCGTTGCCTGAACTGCACCAAATAATCTGACCCCAATTAAATCCAAAACATCACCATCATCTAATTGTTTAACTCTATCTTTAGCATCTTCAGCCCTATTGGTAACAAATAATTCTTCCCCTTTAACACTTTCTAAATAATCTCTAATATATCTTTTTAAGCGGACATCACTGACCAAATTAGTCCCTGTATCCCAATCCATTCTCGGCTTATTTTCATTATCCATGTCACCATTAGGATTTGCTTTCTTAGCATCATATAGAAACAAAATTTCTGAATTATTAAGTTCTTCAGTCATAATTATTTCTCATCTCCTTTTTTATTATTATAATATTTATGGCCTAAATATCTGCCAAAAGAAACTCCTGAAAGAATATAAAAGACAACTTCATCTTTATTTAAACTTGAATTTTCAATCCCCTGTATCCTATCAATCATCTGAGCATGTAAGAGCTGATTAACATTATATTTATCATAAATGTTCAAAATCTCTGTTATATCTTTAGTGAATTTCTTTACTCTCCTAACAGGCATTCCATCAAAACTTAGTTTATCCAAAATATTTGCTGATTTGTTTTCTTTCTGCTGTTCTTTTAAAACCTGATTCATTAAAACGCCTAATAAAAATAAACCCTGTCTGTAGGAATTATCTTCATAGGTTTCAGAATGAACTTCAAAAAACTTTCTAATATCCGCATCTTCAATCTCTGTAAAATTACTGCCTTCTCTCACTTTGTAACCTCCTTTTAAATTTGTTATCTGATTTAGCCAGCTTAACATTAGATTCATCTTTAACGGATGAGCTATTACCTCCTTTTCATTCTTTTTATTAAAATAATATCTTTTATTTAAAATAGTTATAAACTTTCTAATAAGATAATTATAATCTATATCCTTACCCTTCATAATTGAATCAAAAAGGTTTAACATCTCTTTTCTATAAAGTTTAGGATCTGGATTTTTATGAGATCTATTGTTAGGAAATAAAAGCCAGTATAGATCATTAAAATAAAGCCTGTAATTTCGAACATCACTTTCATGACCGTAAGTATCTTGATTTGCTTTTCTTAAAGATCTAAAGATAATCTTTATATCATCATATGGTACATCATCTATTGAATCGAGAACTATAAATGAAGCCTGATCAGGTCTCCAGAAAAGAAAGTCCATCTTAAAATTCCTTTTCTTTTTAAGGTTTTTAAATTTTTCGAAATGATCTTTATCACCCTCAGGCTGATCAGCGAAGATATCTTTTATTATTTCTAGAGCTCTATCATAGTTTTCATCCTTATTTATATTCTTTGGAATAACATAATATCTAAGCCTGTTAAATAATCTTCCATAATAATTTTGTTCCACCTTACTAATACCAACCATTACTTCCTGATAACATTCCTGACAGATACCAAAGGATTTATAGGCATTATTATCATTTAAGTTTTCAAAGAAATATGGGCTGCTAGTAACATAAAACTTGGTCGGAATATCAATCTTACCTGTCACCAATTTTTTCTCATTACAGGTACCACATAAAGCATATTCTTTAACCATTTTTTCAGATTGGTCAAAAAATCGGCCCTGCCTTTCAAAATATACTATATCTATATAATCATCATTGTATTTAGTCTCTGTTATATATTTATCATTTATTTTTAATGAAAAGATATTTAGATTATTTACGAAATTTTTACGGGTGCTTCCTAAAATATCTTTACTCACATATTCCTCTAAAACATTTTGCATATTTTTATGATTAATTTCTTTATCATCTAGATATTCAGTTAATTTATCTGCAGTTGAATCTTTAAATTTTTCCAACTTAAGAAAACTCTTTTTACCATGTGTATTATAAAAGTTATCTTTTAAATTTTCTAATAATAATTGAAATTCTTTGAACTGACTTTCCGGAAATTTATCACCAATATAATCAAGCATCTGAGGTACTGTAAGTAAGTGATAATACAAATTATTACAGCTAAAATATATTTTTTTACTTCTTCTACCTAGTAGGTCAAATCCAAAAAACTGCTCTCTATTTTCTTCATATAATTCATCACCACTTTTAATCTCAATCTCATCATTAACCTGATCAAGATTAATTATTATTTCTCTATATTTATCTGCATCATCATTATCACTGTTTGGTTCATTGGGCAGGATAGTCTGGGTCTCTAAAAACTTTTTCCTCTTTTCACTATCTGATAATCCCTCCAGTTGAAGTTTACCTATTTCTTGAAATGATTTAATCACCTAATATCGCCCCCTGATTAATATTTTTTAATAAAATATCATAAATTTAAATAACACTTATTGAAATATCAAGCTATATATTAATCCTGTAAAACCATCTTACCATACCCCTGTGACACCCTTATGTCGCGAACACCTGTTTTTTCTATCTCCTGCCGCATAACTGACCTCAAATCTTCTGGTTTCAGCACCTCAGCCTCAGCTTCATAACCTAAAATCCACTTTTTTATCTCTTCCCAACTGCTGGTTTTAACTTTAAATACTATCTCATTTACACTAATATCTTCAATCTTCTGTTTATCGCTCCAGTGGTATTCGGGAACAAAGGAGGCTGTACGACCGCTGAATTTAACCTCTACTTCCATTTCCTCGTTGCCCTGCTCTTACTCCCCAGGCGGTTTCTAATTCTTCAGTCAGTGAAAAATCATCTGGCAGTTCAAATTTTTGTTGATGTTCTTCCATATCAACAAAAGGATCGGATATGATTTCATAATTTTTGATGTAGCTGCCCATACTATTCTTTAAAATTCCGGCAGCTAATTATAAACTTTGGCCAGAGCTGATTCCTGCTCCCTTTTCATCGAAAAGCTGCGGTTTTGATATTCTTTAGCTGCCAGCAGCACTGCCTCAGTCTCTTTTTGATCCAAATTTGGGGCCTTAAAAGTAAAATTGTCCAGAATCTTATATTCTTTTAAGTAATTATCATAATAGATTGGTACACCAAGGTCTTCCATGATTTTCTTATCCTTGTTAAAAGTTCTTTCGGAAATATTAAAGTATTCAGCAAAATCATTAGCTTCCCAGTGTTTATAAGGTTCATTTAAAAGCATTATAGTCTTTATGATTCTAAAAATCCTGTTATTTTCAGCCATCCCCATCCCTCTTTTCTAAGTATTTTGTCAATTTATATCGCAAAAAAATAACTATAAATTCTTAAATTACCTTTATATACTAAATTCGTGATTGGAAAGAACAATCCTTTAATAAAATTATTTCTGATCCAGATTAACTCTTAAATCAATTCACCTTCATTAAAATCTTAACTTAAATATATTAAAGCTTGCTAAAGAATAAAAAAAGACAGCCTTGAAATCAAAACTAAGGCTGTCTAATTAATATAATTATTACTCTATTTAATTTTTATTTAGAAATTTATTTAAAATATAAAATAAGCGGCAAATACAAGAGCTAAGACATATACTAACCAGTGAACATCTTCACCCTGACCAGTAAAAAGTTTGACAATTGGATAAACGATAAATCCAAAAGCAATACCATGAGAAATTGAATAAGTTAAGGGCATTATAATCATCGCCATAAAGGCTGGTAAGATCTCGGTGAAGTCACCCCAGTCAAGCTTAGTTATATTTGTCATCATCATTGTTCCTACAACGATTAAGGCTGGAGAAGTAGCTGCAGCTGGGACAATACCAATTAAAGGTCTAAAAAATAGAGCCAGTAGGAATAGGGCTGAAACAACCACACCAGTTAATCCTGTTCTACCACCATCTCCAACCCCGGCAGCAGACTCAACATATGTTGTAACAGTACTTGTACCAAAAAGGGCTCCACCAGTTGTACCGATCGCATCAGCCAGTAAAGCTCTACTAGCTTTAGGTAAATCTCCATTTTCATCTAAATAACCTGCCTGCTGACTTACTCCAACAAGTGTTCCAGCAGTATCAAACATATCAACAAATAAGAAAGACAAGATAACCCCAACCATACCTAGACTAAGGGCTGATTGAATATCTAATTGAAAGAGAACCTCAGACCAATCTGCCATTTGAGGCATTGCAATTAAACCATCAAAAGCTGGTGTAACACCATTTATCCAGCCAAATGCGGTTGATAAAAGGATACCCCAGAGCAGTGATCCTTTAATTTTTCTGGCATGTAAGATACCTGTTACTAAAAGACCAAATAAAGCAACCAAAGCAGGCCCTGAGAACAAATCACCCATCGCAATCAGTGTTGCCTGGTCTGCCACAACAATATTGGCATTCTGCAAACCAATAAAGGCTATAAACAAACCTATACCGGCACTAATACCTGTCTTAAGGGCCATCGGAATACTGTTTACAATCATCTCCCTTACAGGAGTAACACTTAAAATAATAAATAATATACCTTCTAAAAAGATTATTCCTAAGGCAACCTGCCAGGGTACTCCCATTCCAATTACTACTGAATAGGCAAAAAATGCATTTAATCCCATTCCAGAAGCAAGAGCAAAAGGATAGTTAGTTAAAAACGCCATTGCCAGAGTACCTAAAACAGCACTCATAATTGTAGCAATTAAAACACCTTCAAAAGGCATTCCAGCATCACTAAGTATTGAAGGGTTAACAAAGATAATATAAGCCATGGTCATAAAAGTAGTGAAACCAGCAATAACTTCAGTTTTAACATTTGTATTATTTTCTTCTAGTTTAAAGACATTTTCTAAAAATCCATTTTCTGTACTCATCTAATTAATAACCTCCTTGTTATTTAGCCACCAAAGAAAACAGAACTAAAAACTTCACCACCTCTCTTAAATTTTTAATAATAAAATAACCTGAGAAAATAGACTCCAAACTATGAGGAATCTACCTTCTCAGGTTTAATTAAGTTAAGGCAGAGTATAGGATATCAGATATCCTAACTAAAATAGACATATTTCCCTCATAGTTGCCAGTTATCGGCTGACACTAGAAACTTGTGAACCATATTTTCACAATTATACGAGGCATATTTAGTTTTATTGAAATTATTTACATATTTTTTAAAATAATCATGATTTTTTAATTCATTTACTATTATAGATAAAGATTAAAACATTGTCAACAAAGAATTAAATCTACCTTTTTAAACTGCTTAACATCAAATAAGCCTTCTTCAGTCAGCTTTAATTCCGGGATTACAGTTAGGGCCATAAAAGACAGGGTCATAAAGGGACCTGATCTGTTGACACCAAGGGAATTAGCCTTATCCCTCATTTTAACCAATTTATCTGCAACCACTTTTAAGGGCTTTTCTGCCATTAAACCTCCTACCCTGAGTTCAAGTTTTTCTTCCACCATTCCATCTACAACTATTACTAACCCACCCTGCATTTTTTCTATTTCTTTAACTGCAAGATACATGTCTTTTGAACTTAAACCAGCAGTAATAATGTTATGAGCATCATGACCAATAGAAGTTGCGATCGCTCCTTTGCGGAGACCAAAATTTCTTAATAAGCCTAAACCTACCTTGGCCTCAGCTTTATATCTATCAACAACTGCAAGTTTAACCAAATTATGACCTATCAGCTCTATTTTTGGAGGCTCACCAGGATAATCGGCTTCGCTTTCATAAACTGAAGCAGCAGTAACAATCTTGTCTTCAAGCAGTTCTATAACCCTATATTTTTTTGCTGTTGGTAATTCAAAATCGCTTTCATTTATTTGACCCAGTTTAACCGAATTAAAGATTTTTTCTTTAATTTCACTGCTCATCATTTTACTGATGTCAGCTGAAACTTTTTTATCAACTGATTTTAATAAAGTTCCATTTTCTGCTGTCAGTTTACCATCTTTATAAACAGCTTTGATATTGAGATCTCTCAAATTATCTATGATCAAAAAATCGGCTTTATAATTAGGTGCTATGGCTCCTAAATTATCAATGCCCAAAATTTGAGCAGAATTGATACTGGCCATTCTAATAGCCCGCAGAGGAGATAATCCATATTGTACTGCCTTGCGGACAACAAAATCGATATGGCCTTCTGCGATCAAATCACCAGGATGGCGGTCATCAGTAGCAAAACAAAAGCGTGAGCAGTTAATGCTGTTTACCACAGGTAAAAGAGCAGCTAGGTCTCTGGTTACAGATCCTTCTCTAATCATAATATACATACCTTTGGAAACTTTCTCTAAGGCTTCTTCGGCAGTTGTAGCCTCATGATCAGCTTCAATTCCAGCCAGCAGATAAGCGTTTAAATCTGGCCCTGATAAAGCAGGAGCATGTCCATCTTTGAATATATTATCAGCCATTTTTATTTTTTCCCAAATCTCCTGATCACCATTAATTACAGAGGGATAATCCATAACTTCTCCCAAACCAAATATTCCCTCTTCATTGAGCAGAGTTTTTAGATCAGCTGCTGATAATTTAGCTCCAGAATGTTCGAATTTACTGGCAGGTACACAGGAAGGAAGCATTAAATTGAAATTCCAGGGTTGTGCCTTACCTGCAGCCAGAAGATATTTTATCCCCGTAATTCCCGCAACATTGGCAATTTCATGGGGATCTGCTACCACTGTTGTCGTTCCCCTGGGAATAACTTCGCGAGCAAACTCATCTACATTAGTCATCGAAGATTCTATATGAAGATGAGCATCAATAAAAGCTGGACTGATAATCATATTGCTGAGATCTATTTCTTCTTCTCCCTGATAGTCACCAACCCCGATTATAATACCATCTGCAACAGCAAGATCACAATTAATAAGTCTTTCATTAAAAACATCAACCACTGCAGCATTTTTAAAAACTTTTTCTGCCTTTTTTATTCCTCTGGCCTGTTTTAATAATTCACTCTTTTTCACATAAGCCCCCTTTCTAATCTAGCCTTTATAAGTCTAACAAAAACTTAATCCCATCTGAATTCTAAAGCAGCAAAATTACAGCGAGTAACACAAAGACCACAAGCAGCACATTTGTCTTCATCAATGACTATTTTTTTATCTTCATCTAAGTAATTAGCATCATAAACACAGCTAATAATACAAAGTCTACAGCCTGTACAATTTTCAGCTATAATTTTGGGGGCTTTTGTTTGATAATTTGCTTTAGTAGGCATTTTAGACTGGGCAATCCCCCTAATTTCATTTAGACTATTATAATTATGTTTCACCAGGTAGCTGTCAATTTCCTGAGCGATTTTAGAATAAACAGTAGGGCCATTCAAAATAGCAGTGGTACAGACCTGAACAGCTTCTGCTCCGGCCATAATCATCTTAACTGCGTCTTCACCAGTGGAGATACCCCCGACTGCAATAACTGGTATCTCAACAGCCTTAACAGCTTCAAAAACAGCTCTTAAAGCCAGGGGGAAAATCGCCTCTCCTGAGAGCCAACCATAACCATTTTCACTTCCCATCAAAGGTCTACCACTTTCTATATCAATATCAAGAGTTGGCCCAAAAGAATTTATTAAGACCAAACCATCTGCTCCAGCATCTTGAGCAGCTTTAGCGAATTTAGCAATTTCAATTTGGGGACTTAATTTAACCAATACTGGTAAATCAACTGCCTTTTTAGCTGCTTTAACACTTTCTACCACAGGTGAAGGATCACTACCCAAATAATGGGTGGAAAGTTCTAAGGCATCAGCAAAAGGCTCAACTTTTTTGGCCAGCTCACTTATTTCTTCAGCATTATATCCCAGCCCAACAATAACCGCTAATCCCAGCTCTTTAATAGCAGGATATTCATCATTTAACCACTTATCAGGACCCATTTCTGACCATAATTCTGTATTGATAAAACCGCTTTTTAACTGGGCCATATTGGGGCGGGGAACCTCTGCTGCCTTAGTAGAAATAGTTTTGGTTACTACAGCAGCAGTACCACCTTTTTTAGCAGCAGCAGCAGCCTCAGCATCTTTAATTGGTGGTCCTGCAGCCGGCATGACCGGATGTTTTAAAATAAAATCAAATAATTTGACACTTAGATCAGCCATGATCTTCACTCCTATTAATAGTCTTTTTTTCTCATAAATTGACTTAAAACAGAAAATATTTCTGCTTCAACCTCTTCTCTATTATTTTCTTTTACCTCAAATAGTTTAGTATCTTCTCTTTCTCTTATTTGATCTAAAAATGAATTGCTTTCAGCTTTAAGGACACCTAAGACAATTTTTCTTGAAGCTAAAAGCGAAAATACTTTTCGCTTAAATTTTTCGGCCCCAGTTTCAAAACGTCCCAGTTCATCCATAATTACTATTGCAACATCTAATCTCAATAATTCAACTCCATAATTATTAAATACCTCGGGAAAAACCTCAAAATCTTCATCGATGTTTTCCCTTGCTGCAATAACATTATCAAAGTGACTCATTGTTAGGGTGTTTTCTTCACCAAAATCAGAGATTAGATTTTTGGTTCCCATTGTTTTTAAAAACAAAGCAGGAACAAGTCTAAAAACAAGTGGTTTTTGACTGAGTGGATCAACCTCTCTGGCTACTGCATAACCAGCTGGATAATAATCAATTCCCTCCAGTATTTTTTTTATAAGACTAGATTTACCGCTATTCTTTTCTCCTGTTAAAAAATAATTATTTACTGTTTTCTCCATTTTAACACTCCTGACTAGTTTTTATTGTCTTGTTCTTCTAATGCTTTTTTTACTTTAGATGGATTTAAGGGGAGATCGTAAAAACGAATCCCGATTGCATCATATACTGCGTTTGCAAGAGCTGGAGCTGCTGCAATAATTGTAGGTTCTCCTACACCTTTAGCTCCAAATGGTCCTTCTGAATCCTGATCTTCAATTAAATAATGTTTGAATTTAGGAATATCGACACTGGTAGGTACCAGATAATCAGACATCCCAGCATTTAAGGTCCTTCCATTACGAATAACCTGTTCTTCCATAACTGCCATCCCTAAGCCCTGTACAGTTCCTCCTTCAATCTGACCTTCAACATTTTTGGGGTTAATAGCCTTACCTAGATCAACAGCTGTATAAACATTAAGCAGATCAATTATTCCGGTATCAGTATCTACTTCAACCTCAATTACCTGAGAAAGAAATGTATAGGCTACATAAACCTTATCTGCCTGACCTTTTTCATCAGGTTGATAGGTAACCGGGAAAAATGAGCCTTCAGCTTCTAAAGTAATTCCTTTATCTTTTAATTTTGCAGCTAAATCCCAATAACTAATTGAGTACTCGGGTTCTTCATAAAGATAGATCTCTCCATCTTTGATACTTATTTCGGGATGATTACTTCTAAACTCCATGCTTCCATAATGATATAAATTGGCTAAAAGATCTTCGGCAGCTTTTTTGACAGCATTACCGGTAAAATATGTCTGTCTGGTAGCAGAAGTAGAACCTGAGTTTTTAGTTGTATGGGTATCACCCTGAATTACCTCAAAATAATCGGGTTTTATCCTTAAAATTTCAGCTGCAATTTGAATAACAGTTGTAATTACTCCCTGGCCAACATCAGCTGCAGCAGTTTTTATTACTATTCTTTGATCTGCCTTGATTTCTATTGAGGCAATAGAGTGATCGGGAAAACCCTCTCCATAGCCAAAACCAAACATTATTGTAGCCAAGCCTCTTCCCTTTTTTTTCATTTTCATTTCCCTCCTTTCCAGCCGCTTAATTCCATCACTTTTTTGATGGTTTCTTCAGCATTAACACTGTGATTAAGCCGCTGACCATTAGGAGTACATGAACCAAGCTGATAAATATTTTTTTGTCTAAACTCGGCTGGGTCCATTTTAAGTTCATGAGCCATAATATCCATCTGGGATTCATAAGCAAAGGCACCCTGAGTTGTACCAAAACCTCTCATTGCTCCAGCATAGGTATTATTTGTATAAACTGCATGAGATATCCCCTTAATATTTTCCACATTATAGGGGCCAGTTGCATGGTACATCCCTTTATGAACTACCGCCGGACCACTGGAAGCATAAGCACCTGTATCACCAATAAACTTTGTCTGCCAGGCTTTTAAATAACCATCACTGCTGACTCCAGTTTTGTTGATAATTGTGATGGGATGCCGTTTTGATTGGGTGATCATAGATTCTTCTCTGCTAAAAGTTAGCTTAACAGGTCTTCCGGTTCGCATTGCTGCAATTGCCAGATGAATATGAACAGAAACATCTTCTTTTTTGCCAAAAGCTCCCCCAATAGTAGGCTGAATAATTCTAATTTGATCTTTGGCCAACCTCAGTGATTGGGCTACATCTGCCTGGATATCATGGAGCCACTGGGTAGCTGCCCAAATATTTACCCTGCCCTTTCTTTCATCATAAAAGGCTGTGCCTGCTTCATTCTGCATGGGAAGTTGATCTATAAATTGGGTCTGATATTTTCTCTCCACAATAATATCGGATTCGGCAAAACCTGCTTCAACATCACCGGTTTCTAAGTTATGAGTTATTAAAATATTACCATCAGGATGAATATTAACTGCATCAGCTTCCATAGCCCTAAAAGGATCAGTTATAACTTCAAGCTCTTCTATTTTAACTTCGATTAAATCAACTGCCTTTTTGGCAGCTTCAATACTTTCGGCAGCGACCACTGCCAGAGCATCACCTAAATAGCGCATTGTTTTACCTAGAGCAACTAAAACAGGCTGATCTCTAATTATTAAACCGAATTTCCTGAGATCTGGTATATCTTCAGCAGTAAAAATATCTACTACACCTTTTACTTTTTTTGCTTTAGAAGTATCTATGTCTTTTAAAATTGCATGGGGATGAACAGCTCTTTTTACCTTTAAATAAAGCATATCATCAAAAGTAATATCATTAGCATAAACTGCTTTACCAGTCACCTTATCTTCTGCATCAGCTTTTAATATATCCTGACCAACAAAACGTTTGCTATCTTTTATAGTTTCTGATGAACAGCGGGTTGTATGTTTGCAATAATAATCTTTAACACTATATTGTTTATCACTCATCAGAACCACTTCCTTTTGAATCCATTTTATCTGCAGCCAGCATTACCGCTTCAATAATTTTAGTATAGCCAGTACAGCGGCAGATATTACCTGATAATGCAGTCCGAACTTCTTTTTCATTTGGACTTGGATTTTCATCTAAAAGATTTTTGCCGGCCATTATCATACCCGGGATACAAAAACCACACTGTACTGCACCAGTTTCTATAAAAGCTTCCTGCAGGGGATGAAGACTATTTCCCTCAGCTAAACCTTCGATCGTTATGATCTCAGCTCCATCGGCCTGAGGGGCTGGAACCAAACAGGAAGGGATTAAGCGACCATTCATAATCACAGAACAGGCACCACATTCTCCTTTACCACAGCCTTCTTTAACTCCTGTTAAGCCTAAATCTTCTCGGAGAAGATCAAGCAAACGGTGAAAGGGAGTAACTTCTATTTCTCTTGCTTCTCCATTAACTTTAAATTTAATCTGCATTTTTCCCTCCCTCTCTTCTTTTCTCGATTGACTTCAGAGCATTTACCATAGTGTCTCTAACAACATTTTCTCTATATTCTTTAGTCCCCCTAATATCATCTATAGGAGAAACTCTTTTTTTAACTTCTTCTCCCAATTCTCTATAATTCAATTCAGCTAAACTTTTACCGAGCATCAGCTCCTCTACTTCTCTCAGTCTAATTGGAGTTGGAGCAGCTGAGCCTACAGCAACTCCAGCTCTTTTGATTAATCCCTGCTCAAAGTAGAGGACTAAAGCTAAATTTAAAGTAGAGATAACCAGAGCTTTACGCCTTCCTATTTTAGCCCAGAAACTTAAACTTTCTTCTGGATAAAGAGGAATTTCTATTTGGGTTAAAAGTTCATTATCTTTTAATCCATTTCTTTTTGGAGCCAGAAAAAAATCTTCGGCCTTAACTAAACGACTGTCTATTTTTGACTGGAGTTTAAAACTAGCATCTAAAGCAAGTAAAGCAGATAAGGTATCTCCTGCCGGTGATGATGTACAAATATTGCCACCAATAGTACCTTTAGCTCTAATTTGAGGAGAGCCAACAGCTGCTGCAGCCTTAGCTAAAAGAGGAAGTTTTTGCTTTAATCTTTGTGAATTTTTTAATTCATAATGGGTCATTAAAGGCCCAAGAATAAGCTTATCCTCTTTAACTTCCAAAAATTTAAGTTCCTTAACCCTGCTTAAATCAAGCCAGTTTTTGATCTCATGTAATTTCTCATAATTTTCTACCAAAACATCAGTTGCACCAGCTATTAGAAGAATTTGATCTTCATATTTAGCTTTAATTTCTAAAGCTTTTTTTAAGTTTTTTACTTGAAAATATTTTTCAAAATCTCTGCCAGAAATCGTCTGCTTGTTCTCTTGTTTCATAGGCGATTTTTTGATAATCAAAAATCTGCACCTCCCGGTCTTCCATTAATATTTTACCAGCCACTATTGTTGTGTCTACCATCCCACCATTGATACCAAACAAAATATGAGCATAACTATTATCAGAATTTATCTCAGTTGGAGGAAAATAATCAACCACTATAATATCTGCGGCTGCACCTTCCTTTAAAACACCCAGTTCAACCCCAAAACTTTGGCTGGCTAATTCAGGATTACCCTTAAAAACCATCTCCGGAATCTCACTCCAGCCTAAACGGGGATCTTGAGAGCTGTGTTTTAAGATTAGATCAGCGAACTTTATACTCTCAAACATATCTGTAGTATATCCATCAGTACCTAAACAAAGCTTTACTCCTTTGTCAAAAGCCTTTTTTAAAGGGGTTACTCCAACAGCATTATTTAAATTTGATTCTGGATTATGAGCTAAAAAACATTGATTTTCTTTTAAAATTTCTAATTCATCATCCTGAAGATGAACTCCGTGGACAGCGATCGTTCCGGGCCGCCAGATATCATATTCATCCAGCCTTTTAACTACTCCATTATAGCCTTTAAGCCTGCTGTGTTCTAAATCAAGCCTGCCTTCTGCTGCATGGAGATGGAAATTGCTATCCAGCTTATCTGCTAATTTTGATACCTTAGCTAAACTCTCATCTTCTAGGCTAAAAGAAGCATGTAGGCCCAGTCTTGCCTTTAAATGTTCTGAATTATTTTCAGCAATACTAGTTATAAATTCTTCACTTTCTTTTATAGCAGCATCTCTCATCAAATCACCATTACGATCTGATATTTCATAAGCCAGATCAGCTCTAATTCCGCTTTCCTCGACCGCTTTAGCTATGATCTCCAGGCTGTATTTAATTTGACCATAACTGGCATGATGATCAATAATAGTGGTTGTTCCCTGCTTAATCCCCGTTAAAATAGCATAAAGGGCACTATAATAGATATCATCTGCCTTAAGACTATTATCAAGCCGCCACCATAACTTTTCTAAAATTTCTAAAAAATGACGGGGTGGTTGCTCTGTTTTTAAGTCCATTCCCCGGGCAAAAGTACTATAAAGATGGGTATGAGAATTAATCATCCCCGGCATTACTACTTTGCCGCCCACATCCTTAACTTCTGCCTCATTATATTTTGCTGTTAAAATCTCACTTTCACCAATCTCTTTAATTTTACTACCTTCTATTAAAACAGCTCCATCTTTAATAACCCTATTATCCTGATCATTGGTAATTACTACTGCATGATTTAATAATAGCAAATTAAGTCCCCCCATCCAAAGACTTCTCTATCTACTCAAAATATCTTTACACATCTTAGCAGAAATGTTATTAGCCTTTTCGACAATTTCTTTTTCATCAACATTAGTCAATTCTCCTTTTTCTACTACAATCTCACCATTGACAATTGTATAATCAACTATCTGAGTATCTCCCTGATTAATTAAAGCAGAAACTGGATCATAAAGGCCACCAGCCCAGCCTAGCCGTTTGGAGTTAATCATGAACATATCGGCTGCCTTTCCTAGCTCTAAACTGCCGATTTCAGGTTGATTTAAAACATCACGCCCTCCATTTGTAGCCAATCCCAAAACATCTTCAGCACTAAGTGATTTTATGCCGTGTATCAAACGATGCATTAAAAATGCTGATTTCAATTCTAAAATCATATTTGAAGAATCATTACTGGCACTACCATCTACTGCCAGGCCTACCGGAACCCCTTTGTTAAGCATTTCAGGAACCAAAGCAACTCCTGAAGAAAGTTTCATATTAGAAACTGGACAGTGAGAAACTCCGGTACCTGTAGCAGCCATTTTTTCTAATTCACTGCTGTTTAAATGAACTGCATGAGCATACCAGACATCTTCTCCCAGCCAGCCGAGTTTTTCCATATAGGCTAGGGGTCGCATTCCATATTTATCTAAAACAAATTTTTCCTCATCTTTAGTTTCAGCCAGATGGGTATGAAGCTGAACTCCATTTTGTCTGGCCAATTCTGTTGATTTGAGCATCAATTCTTCGGTAACCGAAAAAGGTGAGCAGGGAGCTAAAACAACTCTCTGCATGGCAAAAGGATTAGAATCATGATATTTAACGATCAACCTTTTAGAATCAGCTAAAATCTCCTCATCAGTTTGAACAACATCATCTGGTGGTAAACCACCATCTTTTTGGCTTAAAGACATACTCCCCCGGGAACCATGAAAACGAATACCTATTTCTGCTGCAGCTTCAAACTCATAATCTAATAAGTTGTCAGCCTGATTTCTTGGAAAAACATAAAAATGATCACTTGTAGTTGTACAGCCTGTTTTAAGTAGCTCTCCGGCAGCAAGTAAAGTTGAATAATAGACAGCATCTGCTGTTAAATTTGACCAAATTGGATAGAGATATTTAAGCCAGCCAAAAAGTTCCATCTCCTGTGCTTCAGGTAAACTCCTCGTTAAAGTCTGATAAAAATGGTGGTGAAGATTGATCAAGCCGGGAAAAACAAAATAATCTCTTCCATTGATAATCTTAAGTTCTTCATTTTCTTCTAGAGAAATATTTCTTCCCATCTCTTTAATTTTGCCAGCTTCGATTAATAGATCTGCATTTTTTAAACGCTCCCGATTCTCATTCATGGTTATTATTTCTTTAGCATTTTTGATCAAAATTTGCTTCATTTTAAACTCCCCATTCTTTGGCAGCGGTTTCAACAGCTTCTATGATCTGCTGATAACCGGTACAGCGGCAGAGATTTCCTTCCAGCGCAGTTTTGATTTTCTCTTTATTTGGTCTGGGATTATTTTTAAGTAGAGCCAGGGCTGACATCAACATCCCCGGAGTACAAAAACCACATTGAATTGCCTGTTTTTCAACAAATGCTTTTTGAAGTGGGCTCAAACCTTTTTTGCTTTCTAAACCTTCTACCGTAATGATCTCACTTCCATCGACCTGAGCAGTTAAGATCATACAGGAATTAACAGCCTTATCATCAACAATTACAGTACAGGCCCCACATTCGCCTACACTACAGCCTTCTTTAGTTCCTGTTAATTTAAGCTCTTTGCGAATTGTATCAAGCAGTCTTTCCTGACTACCTACTTTTAGATTATATTTTTTAGAATTAACTGTGATTTCTACATCTAATTTAGCCACTATTAGCTGCCTCCTTTAAAAAATCATCAACTGCCCTCTCAACCAATTTTGCCAAAGCAGGTCTTTTATAAGGGGTTGACCATCTTTCACCTGTTATTTCTACCATTTCTTCTGCAGCCAATCTGCCTGCCTCTACAGGATCAATATCTGCTAATTTTTTATTTAAAAGATAGCTGTTTACTTCTGCAAAAGGCACTGGTGAAGGGGTAGCTGCACCAGAAACAACCTGGATTTTAAAAACCTTATCAACTTTTACTTCTCCAAGTAGGGTTAAAGAAATTCTCGATATACTTAAAGCTTTTCTCCGCCCAATTTTTTGATAGCTGCTGTAATATTTACCCTGAGGCAGCTCAAAAACTATTTCTTTTAATAGTTCATCTTTTTTTAAAGCAGTTTTATATGGTGCCTTAACAAAGTCTCTGACTGACAATTTTCGCTCTCCATTTCGCGAAGCTAAAACAACTTCAGCTTCGAGAGCAATCAAAGGTGAAAAAGAATCTGCACAGGCAGCTGCATTAACCAGATTACCACCAATTGTAGCCCTATTTCTGATCTGAGTTGAGCCTATGCTTTTAGCTGCTTCTGCAATAAAAGGCAGTTTTTGCTGGATTTCTTCACTTTCAATTAAATCAGCATGGGTTGTTAAGCTGCCAATTACCGCTTTTTTATCACCTAAGTTAATACCTTTTAATTCTTTAAGTGAAGAGATATCGAGCACATAATCTATTTGATCAAATTTTGAATCCTGCTTATGGAGATCAACCAGCAGGTCAGTTCCACCTGCCAGACATTCCACATTATCTTTTTCAGCCAGTATTTCTAGAGCTTCAACAAGACTAGTTGCTCTTAAGAGTTGATATTCTACCATATTATTTACAACCTCCTTTAGAGAGGGCTCTACCAATTAAAACCCGTTCTAAATTAAGAGGTAAAGAACGAATTCTTTTGCCTGATGCATGGGCAACCGCATTGGCAATAGCAGCACTAGCAAGTTCTAGTGTTGGTTCTCCAATTGATTTAGCCCCAAAAGGACCATCTGGATCAGGGTTTTCCACTATCACAGCTTCAATATCAGGCATATCTTTAATAGTAGGGATCATATAATCATGAAAATTTTTGCCTTTGATCTGGCCGGCTTCTACTTCTACCTCTTCCATAATGCTATAGCCTAGACCCATCATAACCCCACCATAAATCTGTCCTTTTACATTTTTAGGGTTAATCGCCCTACCAACATCATGGGCAGCTGCCATGTTTAGTACGGTTAATTCACCTGTGCCTGTATCAACCTCAACTTCCGCAATCTGACAGCCATAGACATAGGTAAAATATGGATTGCCACAGCCCTTTTCTTCATCCCAGGATATGGGAGGACCCTTGTACCAACCATAAGCAGAAAGCAGAATTCCATTATTGATCATTTCTGCTGTCAGGTCAGAAAAGAGAGCCAGACGGTTGGAAGCTTGATCATATAAAAAGCCGGCTTCTAATTTTAATTTATCTTTAGCAAGCTCAAATTTTTGAGCAGCAAAATCTAAAATGCGATCTCTTAATTTCTCCGCAGCATTTTTGATAGAATTACCGCCGATTAAAGTAGCTCTTGAAGCTACTGTTGAGCCGCTATCTGGAGTAAATGTTGTATCAACTTCCATATAGTCTATTTCATTTAAAGTTATGCCCAGTACTTCTGCCGCAATTTGTGAAAATATAGTTTTTAAGCCCTGGCCATTTTCTGCCAGCCCACTATAGACTGCAACACTACCATCTTTATTAATCTGAATTAAAGATGCTGCTGCATCTACAGCTTCAGCTCCCAGACTACAACCTCTAAAACTAATGGAAAGTCCTATTCCTCTTTTTTTATCATCTGGCTGAGCTAGAGAGTATTTTTCTCTTTTTGCTTGATAATCAATTGCCTGCATAGCCTTATCCATAACCTCTTCTAAACTTACGGTATGTCCAGATAATTTTTGGCCACTGGCAGTAATTGAATCCTGACGATAGATATTTTTTTTACGCAGTTCTACAGGACTCATCCCAAGTTCTTCTGCTAATTCATCCATTAGAGATTCCTGAGCAAAAATAATTTGAGGAGAACCATAACCACGCATTGCACCTGTATAAGGATTATTTGTATAATAGCCATAGGTATCAGTTTTAACATGATCTAATTCATAGGGCCCAGTAGCCTGAACAACACTTCTCCAGGTTACAAAGGGGGTTTGACAGGCATAAGCACCACTATCTGCAGCTGCTTCTATTTCCATTGCTGTTAGTTTGCCTTCTTTAGTGGCCCCGACCTTATATTTTAATTGATAGGGATGACGTTTATAGCTTTCAGTAAAGGATTCCTCTCTGCTGTTGACCATCTTAACAGGTCTTTTTGTTGCTAGGGCCATCACTGCAGCCCTGGCAGCCATAGCAGAAACAACCTCATCCTTACCCCCAAAAGAACCACCAATATGATTTTGAATAACCCTTACCTCAGCCAGCTCTGCTCTCAAAACAGTTGCTACAGCAGCTCTTGTAGCATAGGGATTCTGAATAGAACCATAAATACTAACAAGGTGGTTTTCATCTTCTGGCACAACTACCACTGCTTCTGGCTCAAGATAACTGTGTTCGATCAGCTGAGTTGAATATTCTCTTTCTAAAATAATATCCGCCTGGGCAAAACCTTTTTCCACATCACCTTTACGCAGTGGATGGTGAATTACCTGATTATCATCTTTTTCAGGATGTATTTTTAAGGAATCTTTTTTTCTAGCCTCATCAAGCTCATAAATGCCTTCTAATTCCTCATATTCTACTTTAATCTTTTCAAGTGCAGCGGCTGCCTCTGCTTCACTTTCTGCAGCAACCATTGCCACTCCATCTCCAGCTAAAACAACTCGATCTGCTGCCAAAACCTGCTGGTCTTCTACTATAACTCCAAAAAGATTATTCTTAATATCGGCAGCTGTAAAAACTCCCCTTACACCCGGCATTTTTTCTGCCTCTGCAGTTTCTATATTTATAATTCGAGCATGTGGGTACTCTGTTCTCAATACTTTAGCATAAAGTTGATCTGCAAATTCTAAATCAGCCCCAAATTTAGCTTTTCCGGTGACTTTTTCATAAGCATCTACTCTTTTGACACCTTTATTGACATGTTTAAAAGCCATTACTGCACCTCCAGATAATTTAATAAAGTTAATTAAACAGATAGACTTTCTTCATTTTTGCTTTTAAAAAAAGCATTTTCCCAGCTGAGAAATGTCAAAATGAAGAAAGTCCATATTTTAACTCTATTATATAACAATGTATTTTAAATTAACAGACTTTTCTCTCCTCTTGGGGAAGGATTAAGTTTAAGATAATTGCAATTATTGCTCCAACAGTGATGCCAGAAGAGAAAACGGTAGCCATGATTCCGGGCAGCTGTTCTACTACATCTGGTCTAAAGGTAACTCCCAGTCCAAAACTTAATGCTATTGATAAAATAAATATTTTGCGATCTGTAAGCCCACCTTTAGTCACAATTTTCATACCAGAGGTTGCCACCATTCCAAACAAAGCTATTGTTGCTCCTCCTAAAACCGGATTAGGCATCACACTTACTAAAGCTCCTATTTTAGGTACAAGTCCCAATAAGAATAAGATTCCAGCTACAGCTATCCCTACAACTTTACTGCCAACTTTAGTCAGCTGAATAACTCCAATATTCTGACTGAAAGTAGAGTTAGGCATCGAATTAAAAACCGCTGCTAAAGCACTTCCTACACCATCAGCCATTATTCCTCCTCCAAGCCGATTAACATGTTTTTCTCCCTCTACATCTTCACCGGAAACCTCAGCCACAGCTGTAAGATCACCTATGGACTCTACAGTAGTAATTATATAAGCCATAATCCAGGGAGCAAGCAAGCCCCATTCAAAAGCAATCCCATATTTAAAGGGAGTTGGAATGGTAAGCCAACCTGCATTAAAAACTTCAGTTAAATCAATCAGGCCAAGAGGAATTGAAACTATATATCCGGCAATTAAACCGATTGCTATTGCTCCAACTTTAATTAGCCCTTTGCCAAAGCGATTAGCAGCAATAATAATTGTCAGCACAAAAAAACCTAAAAGCAAATTCTGTGGAGCACCATAATTTTCTGCTCCAGCTCCACCACCAAAATCGGTGATACCAACCTCCATTAAACCAAGTCCTATTAACATTACAACTGTACCAGTTACCACAGGGGGAAACAAACTGCGGGTCTGTTTGATAAAACGACTTAAAATCATTTCAACTGGAGAGGTGGCTAAACCCATTCCTAAGACCAGAGGAATTCCACCCTGGCTGGCTGCAGCAATAGCCATCGGCACAAAAGTAAAGCTTGTACCGTGGACTGCTAAAAGACCAGAACCAACCGGACCAATTTTAGTTACCTGAATATATGTTGTAAGCCCCGAAACCATTAAAGCCATACTGACAAAAAAACCGGTTTCAGCAGTATTTAAACCTGCTACTCCTGCAATAATTAATGGTGGAGTTATTATTCCTACGAACATAGCCAGCATATGTTGAAGTCCTAACAATAATGTCTGGCCTAAAGGTAACTTAGCTTCTAAACCATAAAAACCCTTAGCTTCAATATCAACATCTCTTTTTCTAGCTTGATTCTCCATCCTAATCTACTCCTTTTTTATTCTTAAATAAGTTATTAGATTAAAATTTGTAAATTCCTGCAATTAAATGCTAGAAAAAGACGATTATATATGTATACAGAGCCTTTATTTGCTTAAGATTTATTTGCCTCCCATAGTTAAAGTCATTACTGCTTTTGCTGTATGCAGCCTATTTTCTGCTTCTGTATAGACTATAGAGTGAGGGCCATCGATAACAGAATCCTCTACTTCATTACCTCTATCAGCAGGTAAGGCATGCATATACATAACATCATCATCTGCTAAGGCCATCAAATCTTCAGTACACTTCCAATCTCTATTAGCCTCTAATAAATCATCTATTACAGCATCATCTTGATTGCTAACCCAACTTCCCCAGTTTTTAGGAATAACAATATCTGCATCCTTATAGGCCTGCTCCTGGTCATGAGTTATCTTGAATTGACCATTATTAGCTTCCGCATTTTTTCTTGCTTGTTCTATTACCCAATCCGGCATCTCATAACCTTTAGGATAGGCAAGGGTAACATCCATTCCATAGCGAGGGAAAAGCAAGCTCTGAGTTAAAGGAACAGAAATAGGTTTTTTATGACTGGTTGCATATGCCCAAATAATTGAAACCTTTAGCTTTCTGCTCTCTTTTTTCTTTTCAATGATAGTCATCAAATCTGCAAGACCCTGCATGGGATGATAAAGATCACACTGGAGATTCATAACCGGAACTTTTGCATGTTCTGCCAGTGAACGCAGATATTTATTTCCTACTTCCCAAACACAATTTCTACAGGCCAAACCATGACCATAACTACCGAGAATTACTCCAGTATCTTTAGCAACCTCACCATGAGAAACCTGCATTGTACTTGTATCTAAAAAATTAGCATGGCCCCCCAATTGTGCTAAACCAGCTTCCATGGAATTTCTGGTTCTGGTTGACTGCTCAAAAAACATTAAAAAGGCAGTTTTATCTCTTAAATAAGGAGTTGGAACTCCCATTGCAAATTTCTTTTTTAAGTCAAATGAAACTTCAAGCAGTGTATCTATCTCATCTTTTGTCCATTCTTCTAATGTAATAAAATCTTTTCCCTTCAATTGTGTTTCCATTTATAAATCCTCCTAGTTTATATAGTTAGCTCTTTTTTATCTATACTAAATTATCGGTTTGTTCGGGCATTTCTTCAGCATATTTTTCTACATATAGTTTTGGCAGAGCAGCATATAAGGCTGCAGCTTTAACCAATTCTGATTTCCAGGTTTTTTCATCTGGAGCATGAGCCTGGTCTTCATGACCTGGGCCAAATCCAATACAGGGGATTCCATGTCTTCCCATGATCGAAACCCCATTGGTAGAAAAGGTCCATTTATCAACCAGTGCCTCTTCTTTAAATAGCTGCTTATATGTTTCAACTGTACACTGACAGAGAGGATGTTCTTCTTCAATCAACCAGGTTGGAAAATAGGCATCCATAGGATAAACAAAACCGCTATATGATGGTCTTTGATATTCATACATTTCCACTTCAGCCTCAGCAGCTTTTACTGCAGGTAACTCTCTGATCTGTTCTAAGGCAAACTGCCAGCTTTCTCCAGCAGTTAAACGCCTATCAACAGAAATACTGCAGCCATCGGCAACCGCACAGCGCGAAGGAGAACTATAAAATATTTCTGAAACAGTTAAACTTCCTTTGCCCAAAAACTGATGGGGAGTTAATTTAGGATGTAATTCTTTGAGCTCATTTAAAATAGGGGCCATTTTAAAAATTGCATTGTCCCCTCTTTCAGGAGCAGAACCATGACAGCTGACTCCATGAGTAGTAACTTTAATTTCCATTCTTCCCCGATGACCTCGATAGATATTACAGGAAGATGGTTCTGTAATAACTACAAATTCAGGCCTGATGCCCTTTTCTTCAATTAAATAATGCCAACAGAGACCATCACAGTCTTCTTCCTGAACTGTGCCGGTTATCAGTAAGGTATAATCATCTTCTAAATCTAAATCTTTGATGATTTTAGCTGCATAAACCATTGAAGCCATTCCACCTTCTTGATCACTGGCTCCTCTACCGATAATTATTTCTTCATCTTCATAACCTTGATAAGGATCATATTCCCAGAGAGATTGATCACCAATTCCGACTGTATCGATATGAGCATCAATGGCAATTAGATGCTCACCACTACCTATATAACCTAATATATTACCCATTTCATCGATTTCAATTTTATCAAAGCCGACCTTTTCCATTTCTTCTTTAATTCTTAAAATAACTTTTTCTTCATTACAGCTTTCACTGGGAATTCTAATCATATCTCTTAAAAAAGCACTAATATCTGCTTTATATTCTTCTGCTTTTGCTAAAACTTTATCGAATTCTATCAATATTTTAACACCTCCATAATTATTAACTGAAACATCTTATAAAGAATATTTTAAAAATTTGGAGGAGTAATAGCTGAAATAAAGCGCAGCTCTTCACTGCCAACACTCTTGATTTTATGAGGAAGACTGGCCTTATAATAGATACTGTCTCCTTTTTTTAACTTATATTCTTTATCACCAATTATTATATGCATTTTACCTGCTAAAACTATTGTACATTCTTCTCCTAAATGATTTAGTGGTTCTTCCGAAGTCTCAGCTCCTGGCTCCATACAGGCTTCAATAACTTCCATCTCCCGATTTAAATCAGGTGAAAGCAGTTCAAAGGTAAGCTGTGAACCAGGAAAATTTAAAATCCTTCTTGCTTCTTTTCTTACTACTGCATTATTACTTTCTTCTTCAATCAAAAAATAAAAGATTGGAACTTCTAAAGCTCGGGCAATTTCTCGTAAAGCAGTAATTGATGGCTCAGCCAAGCCCCGCTCAACCTGACTTAAATAACTGGAAGTTTTATTTATTTTTTGGGCTACATCATTTAAGCTCATGTTTTTAGATTTTCTCTTATTCCGAATTCTCTGCCCAAGAATCTTATTAGCACTCATCTTATACCACACCCATTTCCTTAAATACTTGGGTTAATTTATCTAGATCTGCTTCGACTTCAATTGGATTTCCAGCTGCTTTTCTGCCATTTTTAATATCTTTAAGTCCATTACCAGTTATCACAGCTGCTGCACTTTCTTCTTTTTTGACCAGACCAATTTCTGCTGCTTTTTTTAGACCTGCTAAACCTGCTGCCCCAGCTGGTTCAGCAAAGATGCCGCTTTTTTCACCCAGGGTTTTCATCATCTGCAGTATTTTTTGATCACTAACATTTATCATATCCCCTTTAGAATCTCTGACAGCTCGCACTGCTTTAAGCCAATTACGGGGTTTACCAACAGCTATACTGTCAGCAATAGTATTTTCCTGACTTACTTTTAATTCCTCATTATTTTTAAATGCCTCTGTAATAGGGGCACATCCAGCTGCTTGTACTCCCAGCAATTTGGGCATTTTTTCAATAAAACCAAGCTGAGCTAGATCATAAAGCCCTTTATAAGCTCCAGCAATTGTACAACCATCTCCAACCGAAAAGACCAACCAGTCTGGCATCTGCCAGTTAAGTTGTTCAGCCAGCTCTATAGAAACGGTTTTTTTACCTTCAACAAGATAAGGATTAATTGCTGCATTACGGTTATACCAGCCCCATTTATCAATAGCTGCTGCAGATAGATAAAAAGCTTCTTCATAGCTGCCTTGAACAGAAACTACATCTGCTCCATAAACTAAAAGTTGGGCCAATTTACCGGCAGGAGCTCGATCAGGAACAAAAATTACTGATTTCATTCTTCCACCCATTGAAGCAATATTTCCAGCCAGTGAAGAAGCTGCATTGCCTGTTGATGAACAGGCAACAGTTACTGCGCCTGCTTCCTGTGCTTTAACCACCGCCATAGCTGATGCTCTATCTTTTAAAGATGCAGTTGGGTTTAAACCATCATCTTTAATGATCAATTGTTTTATCCCCAATTGATCAGCCAAAACCCTGCTCTCATAAATCGGAGTATTACCAACAGCCAATTTAGGCTTTTCAGTATTCTTTTCTATAGGTAAAAGGGGAGCATAACGCCAAATCCTCTGCTCAGAGGTGTTTTTTAATATTTCTTTTGACCAATCTCTTTTGATTTTTGCATAATCATAATCAAGATCTAAAATACCATCTTCACAATCATCACAGAGATAGCGTTCTGGATCTGCTTCATATTCTTTAGCACATTTAATACAGTGAAGTCCTTCTACATATTCCACACTTTTCACTCCCATCGATAATTAATTTTTCTTCAAGAATTTTTCAATTTATCCAGCAGTCCTGTTTTTTGATTAAACTCAATAATTAATTTATCTATTTCTTCAGCCTGAGAGTGGATACCACCCCAGTAATTATCATAATCATACCACTGAGCTTCTAATTCTTCTGAACTGCGCCCCTGCTGTTCAACCCAGGTATAGTATTTGAGATTATGAACTCTGCGCCTTTCTTCAAGACCCATCTCTAAGGTGTTTTCAGTAGTTATACCTCTTAAATAACGGTGATAATCTTTTACAGCATCTTCTCTGCTATATTCTCCCTGTTCTGCTCGCATTTCTTCCAGTCTTGAACTATATAATTCAAGTGAATCAGTTAAAACTGTGATCAGCATTTGCTTTTCATCTAGTTCATAATATTTGGCCATTTTAATTGCTCCAACCAAATTAGCTATACCAGAAATACCCAGCAGTTCAATTTTAGCAATAAAATCTTCAGGAATACCCTGTTCAAGTAAATATTCTCTCCCCGCTTTTTCATTAAATAAGCGGAGTAAAGACATTGTTCTCTCATCATCAATAGCTACTGCCATATCGGTATTTTTTACATTATGCACCCAAGGAATATGTTTATCTCCAATCCCTTCTATTCTGTGGGCTCCAAAACCATTGCTTAAAATTGTTGGACACTGTAGTGCCTCACCAACTGCGATTTTGCTCTTGGGATATTGATCCTTTAAATAATCTCCAGCTCCAAGGGTCCCAGCAGAACCTGAAGTAGCAAAAAAAGCAAAATAATTATCATTTTCTCTTTTTTCTTTTTCTATAACTTCTTCCATTGCTGCCCCTGTTACCTCATAATGCCAGAGATGATTGCCAAACTCCTCAAATTGATTAAAAACTGTAATATTATCCCTTGTCTTTTTTAATTCCCAGACCTTATCAAATATTTCCTTAACATTGCTTTCTGTACCTGGAGTAGCTATTACTTCTCCAGCAACTTTTTCCAGCCATTCAAATCTTTCTTTACTCATTCCTCTTGGTAAAATTGCAATAGAATCACAGGCTAATAACTGAGAGTTATAAGCACCACCTCGACAGTAATTACCTGTTGAAGGCCACACCGCTTTACTTGAAGCGGGATTAAATTGTCCTGTGACCAGCTGAGGTACCAAACAGCCATATGTAGCTCCAACTTTATGGGCACCTGTCGGGAACCACTTTCCAACAATTGCGAAAATTCTGGCCTTAACTCCTGTTAATTCTGAGGGGAATTCTATGTAGTTGACTCCATCATAAAGTCCACCCTCTTTTTGGGGCTCATTTTTCCAGCTGATCCGAAAAAGATTATAGCTGTTAATATCCCAAAGACCAATGTCTTTTAATTTTTCTTTGATTAGATCAGGAATCAAATCTGGATCTTTCATTTGAGCAAAAGTGGGTAAAATAATATTATTTTCCTTTGCCTGCTCAACTGCTTTTTCTAAGCCTTGGCTATTATAGTCTAAATTTATCATTATCAATCCCCCTCATTAAATTAAATCTCACTTTATATATTCAATGAGATTTAACTTTATCCTGCAATAAAATAGATATAAAAGAAAAAATACCCGTATACAAACGGGTATTAAGCAAATATCTTAATCGGTATTTTCAATTTCGTAACTTGATGTGATTTCAGCATTTAAGGAGCTGCTGGCAGAACAATACTTTGTTTCTGATAGATTGATTGCTCTTTCCACTTTGCGTTCACTTAAATTTTTACCTTTAAACTTGTAATTTAAATGAATTTTTGTAAAACGTTTTGGTGGTTCATCAGCCCTTTCAGCTTTGATCTCAAGCTTAAAATCTTCTAGTTCAGCCTTCATCTTTTCTAAGATTAAAACTACATCAATCCCTGTACAACCACCTAGACCTGTTAATAAAAGTTCCATTGGTCTTGGTCCTTTATTATTACCACCTGCTTCTTCGGAAGCATCAACAGTAAGCTCATAACCTGAAGGTAGATCACTGGAAAACTCCAGGCCACCCTGCCAATCGACATTAACATCCATAATTAAAAACCTCCCTCTAAACTTTATTTATTTTTTTTCTTATCTTTGGAGTTTTTCTTTTTATTTTCATGGCCATGGTGATGTTTTTTACGTCCCTGATGTTTTTCACCACATTTTGGACAGTGGCCTGGCCGGACCACTCTATAGTCTCCACCCTCAAAACGGATAGCTTTACCACAAGTTAAAGCATCTGCCGCTTTTTGTCTAGCTGAAGTTAAAACCCTTTGGAAGGTAGGCCTAGAGACCTTCATTATTTCTGCAGCTTCAGCCTGGGTAAGACCTTTAACATCTTTTAAACGCAGTGCTTCTACTTCTTCCATAGTCATTTCAACAGTTTCTAACTTTTTAGCTGGTACACCAGCCGGTTTGAAAAATTTTATTTCCGGTAATTGTTCAATAATACGATCTTTGGTAGGACGAGCCATAATTTTCACTCCTATTAATTCTACTAATTTTATCAGCTTGATTTAATAATTTTAACTTACTATAATTTCTTTTCAGCAACCATACCTAAAATAGCTACTGGATCTTTTGGTGAAGAATAAGGTGGTGCATATGCTAAATCCAATTGGAATAAATCTGCTGCAGTCATTCCTGCTTGAATTGCAGTTACTAAAACATCAATTCTTTTATCAGAGCCCTCTCCACCGATCACTTCTGCTCCCAGTAATCTGCCATCCTTATTGGCAAATACACCCTTTATATTCACTATATCTACACCTGGATAGTAGCCGGCATGATTACGAGCTTTAATTTTAACTTCTCTAACTTCAAAACCATTTGCTTCTGCTTCTTCTCTGCTCAATCCTGTTCTGGCTGCTGTTAAATCAAAAACCTTGGTAATCCCAGTTTTTAAAATACCACGATGTTTATATGAACCACCTGCAGCATTCTCACCAGCAGTTCTTCCCTGCTTATTAGCTGTAGAACCAAGTGGTATCCAGGCAGCTTGAGCTGTAATCAAATCTTTTGATTCCGCACAGTCACCAGCAGCATAAATATCTTTAAGATTTGTCTCCATTTTTTCGTTAATTTTGATTGCTCCAGTTTCCCCAATCTCTATTCCTGCTTTTTTTGCTAGTTGAGAATTAGCCTTAACTCCGATTGATAAAAGGGCCAGATCTGCTTCAATTTCTTTACCGCTTTCAGTAACTACCTTTTCTAGTTTTTCTCCCCCTTTAAAAGCAGCAACTCCATCATTTAAAACTAAATCTACACCTTTTTTTCGCAGTTCTTCCTCTACTAACTCGGCCATTTCCTGACTGAAAGGAGGTAAGACCTGAGGCTGCAGCTCAATAACTGTTGTCTTTAAACCCATCTCAGTAAAGGCTTCTGCCATTTCTAAACCAATTAATCCAGCTCCAATTATTACTGCCTTTTTTGTCCCTTCTCTATTTGCCGCTTCTTTAATTAAATCACCATCTTCAACAGAACGAAGTACAAAAATATTATCTTTTTCAAAACCTTCAAAAGGAGGTTTAATCGGAGAAGCTCCTGTAGCAATAATTAACTTATCATATTGATAAGCTCCATCCTGACCGGAAGCCAGATTAGTATAATAGAGCATTTTTTCATGACTATCGATTTCTCTGACCTCATGTTCTATACGAACCTCAACCCCATATTTAGCTTCAAATTCTTCATCTGTAAAAGCAATAAGTTTATCACGCTCAGCTATAATATCAGATATATAATATGGTAATCCACATCCACCATAAGAAATCTCTTTACCTTTTTCAAAAATTACTATTTCCGCATCAGGATCTGTTCTCCTTGCTTTAGCTGCTGCACTTGTTCCTGCAGCTACACCACCAATTACTGCAATTTTCATTTTTTATTCCTCCAATTCCAAAATTTTAGCTTAACATCTATTCTTTTCAACGACTTTAAAAAGTGTATTATTAACTGTGCTCTCTGCTGGATGAGATATCTCGGCTAAATTTGCAAAAGTCTTTTTTAAAGAACAATTAATAAAACCAGAGGGAAGATGACAATTAATATCCTCTTCAATCAAATCAAAGTGTCTTAAAGCAAGTTCTGCAGCTGAAATTGATTTTAAAGCACAACTCCCTTTAGCACCATCACAATAAACCCCACTTACATCACTAATTAAATTGTTTATTCCATATTCTATTTTATCACTTTTATCAGCTAAATATAGTAAAGCAGCCAACACACCTGGTGCTGCAGCATAAAAAAGCCCACATAATGAGGATAAACGCCCAATATATATTTTAGCATAATGACCAACTAAATGAGCAAGCATAGTAGCCTTAAAAATTTCTTCTTCAGATTTATCAAAATATAGTTTAGCACTGTGATAAGTAACCAAAGATATAAAAATACCTTGATTTCCACTTCCAGAAGAGGCTAAAGCTGGTGAAGGTACTCCGGCCATTCTTGCTCCAGTCCCATCAGCTGCCATAGCTGCTATTTTATTTATTTCATTAAAGCTTTTTCTTTTTCTATATTTATTACCAACTCCAGAGCCTAAACCTTCTTTACCTGCCAGGGCAATATCAGAATTTAATTTTAAACCATCTTTTAAAAATTTCAAATGAGATTCATTAAATTCTTTTTCAACAATATCGATCAAAGCAAAAATATCCATAGCTTTTAACTTTTTGTCAAGCTCATTGTCCTGGTGTTCAGAATTATTTTCTAAATCTGCCTGATATTTAAGCTCGCCATCAACCCTTATTTCTTTTAAATCATCGTGATTACCTTCTATTAAAGCTTTTACCTGATTATCAGCTTTTATTAAAACTTCCACATAAACCGGTTTATGATTTTCCAAGACTTCAAATCTCACCTTATCTATAATAGATAAAGCTGAATCCAGTTTATCCTCCAAATCAGCTAAAATAGTTAATTTGCGTTCTAAAGCATCTTCAGCAAAATATCCTAATGCTGCCGCAGTTTTATTGCCATAATGATGGCTTATCCCGGGCAAACCGGTTGACATACCATTTTTATAGACAAAACCATCCAGTTTAATTATGATTTCTTGTAGCTCTCCCCGGCTGTATTCTGAGGCAGCTGCCACTGCAAAGGCAACAGCGCCAGGCTCAGTACAACCCTGGGCTAAAACAAGTTCTTTATCTACAAAATCATCAAGCATTTTCCCCATTTTTACACCTCTATTTATTTGATTATTAAATTATGCTCATTAATATTATGTCTAAATACAATATTCTATATAATTTATTTAACTCCTCTTATAAAATTATTAGAGAACTTAAAAGCTCTACAATTGAGCGAAAATTTATAATTATATTTTTTATTAAAATTCCTTGACGCCCTTAGAATCTTATGCTATTATATTTATTGCAGTTAATAAATAAATGCCCTCATCGTCTAGGGGTCTAGGACACCAGGTTTTCATCCTGGCGGCAGGGGTTCGAATCCCCTTGAGGGTACCAAATGAGATTAAGATAGCCAGTAGGCTATCTTTTTTTATTTTTTTGCCCATAACTTTTAAATTTTTGCAGCATCTTTTCCATTTCTTGATCTGATAAAATTACCGGTTCACCAATTGATCTGGCCCTATAATATGTTTCTGCAACAAATTCTACCTCTTCAGCAATATTAAAAGCATTTTCTATTGAGTCTGAGCCTGTTAATAAACCGTGGTTGGCTAAGATGACTGCATAACGGTCTTCCATTGCTTTAAAGGCATTTTCAGCCAGCTCTGTTGTCCCAAAAGTGGCATAATCAGCACAACGAACATTTTTACCTGCCAAAGCTATCATATAATGAGCAGCAGGCAGACCTTCTCTTAAAATTGAAATAGTGGTGCTATAGATAGAATGGGAGTGTACTACTGAAAAGATATCATCTCTTTTATGATAAAATATCTGATGCAGTTCATATTCACTGGAAGGTTTCCGTTTTCCTTCAACGATATTACCTGCTAAATCCATCACAACTACATCTTCTATTGTGCTTTCAAAATATCCAATTCCACTGGGACTGATAGCCATTAAACCTTCTTCAGGATTATAGATACTTAAATTACCTCCGGTTCCTTTTGTTAAACCATTTTCAATTAGTTTTTTGCCATATTCAACTATCTTTTTTCTTTCTTTTTTTAACTTCATTTTATACCTCCAAATCCTTTTCTACTTAGCTCACAATTTGATTCTTTAAAAAGAGCTTAAAAAATGCTATAATTTAATAAGAATATTCTTAATTTTATAATTAAATTTTATCAAATTAAGCAGAAATATTCCAAAAAAGTTTTAATTTAATTTTTTAACTACTACATAATAAGGGAGTGGGTTTTAAATGAAGATTGAAGCAAAAGATTCTGTTTATGAAATGTCAGCTGAAAATGAAGCTGCTGCAAGCTGTAAACCAGGTGATAGGGTAGTTTTTGAGACCAAAGACTGTTTTAGCAATCAAATACGTGATGAAGAAACACTTTTTGAGTCGACTGATTGGTCAACTATCAATCCTGCAACTGGACCTTTAGAAATTGAAGGAGCTGAAATAGGGGATACTTTAAAAGTAGAGGTAGAAAAAATCGAGATAAATGATCAGGGTGTAATGGTTGCAGTACCTGATATGGGTTTTATGGATAATTTTATTAGTGAATCAGAAACTAAAATAATACCCATAGAAGCTGGAAAAGCTATTTTTAATGATAAAATTAAATTTGATCTTAACCCAATGATTGGTGTTATAGGAACTTCACCCGGCAAAGATGAAGATGCCGTACCATGTGGTACTCCAGACTCTCATGGAGGTAATATGGACACCAAGGTTATAACAGAAGGAGCAACATTATATTTCCCGGTTAGAGTTCCAGGTGCAATGCTTGCTATGGGAGATCTTCATGCAGCAATGGGAGATGGAGAGGTTGTAGTAACCGGAATAGAAATTGCTGGTGAAGTAACAGTTAAGGTTGATCTAATAAAGGATAAAGAGCTCAGTGATCCTATGGTAGAAACAGATGATGCTTTTTATACTATAGCATCAGAAGTAAGTTTAGACCATGCAGCCCAAAAAGCAAGTGATAATATGTTTAAATTCTTAAATGAAAGATTACCTTTAAGTAATAATGAACTTGCAATGCTGATGAGTATTGCTTGTGATCTACAGATAAGTCAGGTTGTTGACCCTAAGAAAACAGTTAGGATGAGGGTTGATAAAGAAACACTCAAAGAATATGATTTAAAATACTAATTTAATTAAGAGCTGCTGTCCTGATCAACATAATTAGAGTACCAGCTAAAACTACCACACCAACAAGAGAAAACATTGCCTGTATGGAAATGAAATTTACTAATAATCCTAATAAAGCAGGTGAGGTACTCATACCAATATATTTCATGGTATTAAAAAGTGCTATCACAGAACCAGAAAGTTCTTTAGGTGGCAGGTCAGTAGCTCTATCATATACAACCGGACTTAAAAGCCCCATCCCTAAGCCAAAAATGACTACACTCAATAAAACCAGAATATTTCCCTGCGCCCAAATGGGAAATAATAATAAAGCAGATGCGATAAGAACAAAACCTCCTCCAACCTTAAACTTCCATCTAATATTTTTAAAAAGCTTTGCCCGCGAAGCTATAATAGCAGAAAACATTCCCTGGATTGATAAAGCTATTCCAGCAATATTTTCTCCAAACCCATGAAAATTATTTAAAAAGATAGGCACAAAAGTAACAACCGTATAAAGCAAGAAATAGGTGATAAAAGCATAACCAAAAATCTCAACAATACTCCTTATTTTTAAAACCTCAACTAATGATAAAATATATTTTTTTAAAGAAGTATCTCGGTTTTCCAATGCTTCTTTATCTGGATTATCCTTCAATGCTGGAGCAGTCTCTGGAATAAAGATGTAGAAAAAAACTGCTAAGAACAAAGAAAATCCATAAACAACAAATGGTAAACGCCAGTCAATATAAACTAAAAATCCTCCCAAGAGAGGAATAACAACAGCTCCCAAAGATAAGGTTCCTGTTAGATAACCCATGATATTAAGTCTTTCATCTCCATCATATAAGTCTCCAATAATAGTCATTGCAACTGGGATTAAACCAGCAACGCCTATGCCCTGAAAAAAGCGACATAATAAAAGCAGGCCAAAAGATGGAGAAAAAACACTTAACAAACCAAAACTACCATCTATAATTAAGCAGGCTAAACCTACCTTTTTCCTGCCTAATCTATCAATTAAATAACCAAGTATAGGTAAACTAAAAGCAGCTGAAATTGTATAAACACTTAGAATAAGGCCAACAGTTCCACCTTCAACTCCAAATGCTGCTCCAATAGTAGGCAAGCCAGGCGCTACTAAAGCACCACCCATTACCCCAAATGTACCCATAATTATTACCAAAAATAACTGCAAAGTTATACCTCCAACTTAAATGTCAATTCCAATTATAATTCAAATATCATTTTACTTTCCTTAATGAAATTAATCATTTTTTCTCTCTCTTTAAATCTTTTTTTGGAATTATATCGATTATTTAACCAATAAATAAAATAAACTAAATTCCTTCTCATTAAAGACTTATCATAATAATTTAACGGTTTTAATAACCAATCTTTATTATCAAAATAAATATTAAAAACCTTCTTGGCATTTACTCTTAAAGTCAAACGATATAAATAATAAAATATATCAGTAAATATTAATGCTTTTTGAAAGTATTCATCCCAATCAATCACTATTGCTTGATTATCAGATATAATAATATTACTTTGTTTTAAATCCCCATGAACAAAACCAAATTCTGCATTAACTTCTTTAGATTCTTGCCACCAATTACTAATACCTAAACTTTTTAAAATTTCTTTAGTATTTGGAATAACATTTTCATTTGCAAAATCGATACTCTTTTTAAAAGAATAATTTTTATGTAAAGTGAATAATTTAGGCCATAATTCTTGAATAACTTTTTTCCCTTTTATAATATTACCTTTATTTAATCGCTTTCCTTTAACCAATTCTTCTCTATAAGAACAATTTTCATAATTCCATTCAATTATTAAAGGAGAAAGCTCTTTAACCTCAACTATATTTCTTATTTTATAATTTTTATCAAATAATTCATTGTCTCTATATTTTTTTATAATTATATTTTTGCTGAAATCAAAAGCAACTATTTTTTCTTTTCCATTATCTATTAATAAATCAAAATCATGATCAAAAGATATGCTTATATTTTTAGTTTTAAAAATTTTATAGATTTTTACTTCTGATAAAAAAAATATTATTTTTTTAGCTAAAGATTCAGGTAAAAAAGTCTGCTCTGAATCTATTCTTTGAAAAGCAAGTCCTTTGACTGCCCTTCTCCAAGATTTTTTGTTGCTTTTTACATGATATTTGCCTATTTTCTTAACCCGCATATTTCCTCCTGAATTTTAAGATTAAAATGTTAATTAATCTTTTCTTGTGCCAAAAAATGAACGAATTTTATGTTTTGTTTTAACAAATTTACGTCTTTTTTTTCTAGCTTTTGCTACTTCATTTTTATAATAACACCATTTATCTGACGAATAATTTTTAAAAAATATTTCTTTTTCAGTTTCATTAAATTTAAGTCTTTTTAAATCATTAATCTTATCTTTTTCTGATAGACTCTCTTTTAATCTAGCCCTATTTAAATCAATATAATAGAACTGAGGTCTATTATCAAAATTTTTAACTAAAATATTACCAGCATGAAGATCATTATGTACTAAACCATGCTCATGCATTATTTTAACCTCTTTTCCCAATTGAGGCATCAATTTTTTTAACTTGTCTCTTTCAGGATGTTTAAAGTTTTTTGCAATCTCAAGCATATTAAAATCATAGTCAATATATTCTGTAATATAATAACTAAATAATAATTCTTTTGTTTTTCCTCGTTTTTCTATAACTGCAATTGGAGAAGGAGTTTTTAAGTTAAGCTGCTCTAATTCTCTAGCAGCTTTTAAAGATCTTTCTGCTTTAGAATCAAGAAATCTAAAACGTAACTGATCATATACTTTATTTAGCTTAAAACTTTTAATAACAATATCCCTATCCAAAATCGGGTCAAATACTTTAATTATTTTATTTCTTAAATAATATATAGTTTCTCCATTTTCTATTTCTTTCTGATCTCCAAATTTATTGATAAAATATTCTATCCATTCTGGAGATATACTTGTTTTAACTGAAATATCTATATTATTATTTTTATATGAAATAAAAGAATTATCCATTATATTTACTTCCTTTGAAATTCATCAATTTTTATTTTTTTCTTAATAATAGCAACCTTTTATTGTTGGTTTTAACGAAGATTAATTTTGTCAAGAGCATTATTAATATCCACCAATAAATCTTGGCTTGAATCTTTAATAAAATCTTTATGAATACCATCAACAATTACAGGTATTTCATCAATTCTTAATACTTTTGCAATAGCCAAGCGATGATTACCACTACTACATATATAGTTAAATTCACCATTTCTATCAATAGCAATTCTAATTTCATCATAGATTTTTCGCCCTTTAAAACTTTCTCCTAGTTCTATTTGACTTTTATAACCATTGTTTTTAATATCTTTGAATAATTTTTTATATTTAAGAAATCTGTTCTTTAATTTTTTTTCGTTCATTTTTCCTTTGAAAGCTTTATACTCATCTGTATTGTGAAAATTAATACCCTCTTCAAATAATTGAACCACTGTTCTAAAACCAATAGATCCTATTTCATTTTCAATTTTTAAATAATCTGGAAAAATGTCTTTTTTATACATATCCCAGTCTCCAGGCCTTAAGAAGTTATTATAAAAATCGTTTTTTTCAATGGCTTTGTTCGTTTTAGGACTAAACAAAAAAGAATTTAATAAATTATTTTTGATCCAGATTACTCTATTTATTTTAGGGCAAATTATATTTTTTCTTTCATATAAATCTAATTTGTTAATTGTTTTAATTATTTTTTTTATGCTTTTTTCTTTTCTTGCTTTATAATATTTTTTTTCCCAATAGTAACTAAAAAATTTACTTTTACGAATAATCTTTTTGTAAAATTGTTGAAATTTCATAATAATCTCCTCTAAAAAGTTCTATTTGCTAAATTTCATTTATCTAATTTTAAGCTTTTTATCATGCCTACTTTTATCTAGTTTAAGATATCTCAAAGAAAAACCTAATCCTACAACTACCCAAAAAAAGTTTCTTGTTTGTGATTCTGTAATATTAGTTTCTGTTAACCCCATTATAAGGAATGAAATAACAAATAAAGTTATACCTAAAAAAATATTTTTCACTAAGTTATTTTCCTTTTCATCAAGCTCTAAATAAGAAGTAAAGAATAGCTTAATTAAATAATAATTTAAATAAACAAATATTAAGAAACCTGGTATACCTGTTGAAGCCAAAAAGAAAAAATAGTTATTATGAGGACTTGATCTTGAACGATCTGTGTAATCTAAATTATAGAAATATTCACTATAGTTTTTAAATCCTACACCTCTTACTGGATTTTCTATTACAGCATCTATTGATGCTCTCCACATAACTAATCTAGATTGAATCCATTGATCTTCCAGATTAAATGAGGATAAAAATCGCGATTGATAATTACTAGGAGCAAAAAATATTATTAAAATCATTAAAATTAATAATAAAATAATAATCTTAGGTTTTTTAATTAAGGTAAACAAAAATATTACTGCAATTAAGGCAATATAAGCTGCCCTAGTTAAAGAAAATATAGCCGCAGTTGTATAAGAAAAAATCATTATAGACAAGACAATATATTGCCATTTTTTATTATTTTTTTTAAATAGCAATGGTAACAATAGCGCAATACCCATGACAGAAACATTTGCAGATGTTATAGAAAATCTAGCAAATCCTTCGGCACGTCTAACTCCCTCAACTAAATGTTGATAATTGGCTACAAAGCCAGAAATAGTTAGTATGGTTAAGGATATTATTAGTACTTTATATATAGTTTTTTCGTCTTCGAGCAAATTCAAAATAGCTAATGGTAATAAAATACTATAGGTAGTTCCTGTTCCTAAAGATGTCCAAAAGGCACCTGTAGATAATATTAAGACAATTGAAAGCCCAACTATTGGCCAATACTTAACATCTTTATTAAAATCAATATCCTTCATAAAAATTATTTTCATTAGCCAAGCTAAAATAATTAACCCGGTACCAGTACTAATAAAAGCTCTCCCCATATGTGAACCAAAAGCATAAATATAAATTCCTGCAAGAAAAGTATATTTTACTATCTTTTTTTTATTAATAATATTATCCATTTTATGCTCCTCTGTAAATTAATTATTTATAAAAATAATTCAAGATTTTTAATCATTATTTCCATAGTAAAATTATTCTCTATTATTTCTCTTCCCTTTTCAGCCATATCTTCGATGTTCTCTTCATCAATCATCTTTAAAATTTTATTAGCAATATCATTTGGATTTTCACTTTCTGCTAAATATCCACTTTCTTGATCAATAACTATCTCAGCTATATTACTAACATCAGTACTGACAACAGGTAATTTTGCTGCCATTGCTTCTGCTATCACAAATCCAAATCCTTCCCACCGGGCAGTATGAACTAAAAAATCTAATCCAGGTAAAATATTATATACATCATCCCTAAAACCAGTAAATATTATATAATCATTTAAATTCTTTTTCTTTACTAACTCTTTTAGTTCTTTTTCTCTATCTCCACTACCAACAATCAAAACCACAAAATCATTCTTTTTTTTAGCTACTATCTGAACTGCTTTAATTAAAAACTCATGACCTTTTTGATAGTTTAAACGCCCTATGTTTCCTATTATTGTTTTATCTTTTTCTATATTAAATTCATCATATAAATTTAATGGTTTTTTTGCAGCCTGATCAATTTTATTTATATCAATACCATTATAAATTATTTTAATTTTATCTTCATTTAACCACTGCGATGTATGCCTTAAAATAGTTTCCTTAGTAGCTTTTGAGTTGGCAATAATATCTGTCACACATTCATTAAGTAAATACTTATTATAAAATCTGTTTTTGATAGGAATAGCACTACCTCTTCTATAAACAATTCTATCTAAACCTGCAATCTTAGCACATATTCCTCCAAATTTTAAATCCTGAGACATATTTAAGAACATAATATCTATATTTTTTGATTTCAAAAATTTTATAAAACTATAGGATTTTAATGGATTTAAAAAGCTTATACCACTCTTTATTTTAACTTCTTGAGTTTTGATATTTGCCTGTTCTGCTCTTTTGAACAGTTCAGTATTTTTTGCAGTAGCGATATAGATATTGTAGTCTTTTTTTTCATTAAAAATCTTGGCAGTAGTATAAGTCCACTTCTCACCACCACCCCAGACTGGACAACTATTTAGAAAAACTATATTCTTCAATTTTTATCATCCTTAAATTTATTTAATTCCCATAATTTAATGCTTTTTAAAAATTGATAATACGATGATAAAATAGATAAAATCAATCCCTGACTACCCAATAAAAAGCCTTTTTTGAATATATATTTTTTAATAAATTCTAAAAAAGGTCTAAATAATATATAACTTAGAGTAATTGTTTTCCCTTTATTATATTTTTTTTCTGCATCTAAGGTAGTATAGTGATTCATTTTAGCTATATAACTTTCAAGATCTTTGTATGTATAATGAATAAAATCATTTTCTAAACTTTTTATATTATTGTTTATATTTGGAGATTCATGGACTAAACCCTCATAACGAAATTTTGCTCTAAATAATCGCAAAGTATAATCAGGATACCAGCCACAATACTTAATCCATTTGCCTAAAAAATAGTTTTTTCTAGCAATTTCATATCCATTAACCTTTGGGTTGTCAGCTAAAGTTTCAATTTCAGCTTTAAGATCATTAGTAACTCTTTCATCAGCATCTATAACAAATACCCAATCAGTACTAACTTTCTCTAAGCCAAAATTTCTCTGTGATGCAAAATCATCAAATTCTCTCTGGTAGAAATCGACATTAGCAAATGAATTAGAAATTTCTTGTGTTTTATCATCACTATAAGAATCTATTACAATAACTTTATCAAGCCAATTGATTGAATTTAAACAATCATCTATATTCTCTTCCTCATTATATGTCAATACTAAAGCTGTAATGTTATTCATTATATCAGATCCTTGCTTTGAATAGATTCAATAATATTATCTGCTTTGATTTCTTTCATACACTTAAAATGCTTTAATGGACATTCATGTTCACCACAAGGCCTACATTCTAAACCTTCATTTTTTATTATTATGTTATTTCCTTTACCCCTAGGAGCATATTTTCTTTCATCAGATGGACCAAAAATAGTGACTGTATCTGTTCCTGCAGCAGCTGCTACATGAACGGGGCCAGTATCTCCACTTATCATCAAGCTAGCTTTTTTAAGCACAGCTGCAAGTTCTAATAGAGAAGTCTCACCACAGAGATTATATATATTATCTTTTTTAATAATTTTATCAATAATATAATTTACTCTTTCTGTATCTGAAGGACCACCAACAAATAAAATATCATAGTTTTTCTCAGCCAATAAATCAGCCAGTTCTGCACAATATTCTTTAGGCCAGCGTTTTGTTGGCCAGCTTCCACCAGTATTTAAAACAATAAAATTTTCTTTTATTGCTGATTTTTTAAGTTTTTCTTCTGCACTAGCAAGATATTTTCCTTCAACTTTTAAAACCGGGAATTTGTTAGTTGAAGTTTCTTCTATATTTATCTGCTCAAAATTATTTTTTAATTCATTTGCAAATTTAAGATAATAATCTATCATATGTGAACTAATCTTATCATCAATTTTTTTATCTAAGAAAATTCCTCTACCTTTAGACCCATAACCAATTGATTGATCTGCAGAAACTATTTTCAAAAGCAGAGCAGTTCTCCAGTTGCCGTGAATATTTAATGCCAATTGATAATTGTTTTGCTTTATTTTTCTAGCAAATTTAATTGATTTAATAAAATTCCAGCTTTTATTATAACTATAAACATTATCAATATTCTCATTAACTCTCATAATCTCGGCAAAATTACTATTAGCAATCAAATCTATTCTTGCCTTAGGAAAAAGACTTCTTAATTCTGCAAAAAAAGGATGCGCAAAAATTAGGTCTCCCAAATAGAGTAAATCAATTACTACTATTCTTTTAATTTGACTCATTAACACCATCCTCTAACTTCATTTTATCTAGTTTTTTTCTTGCTATACGCATTACCTGATTTACAGTAATTGACTTCATGCACTGCATATTACGGCTGCATTGTTCATCCCAACAGCGAATACATTTTAAACTATTATCCTGAATTACTGTATGTCCTTCGCCATAAGGACCATGAGTATCAGGATCAGTTGGTCCCATAAGGGCAATAACTTTTAATCCAACTGCAGCAGCTAAATGAGTAGGACCAGTATCTCCTCCAATATAAAGATCTGCCCTATTATATATTTCTGTTAATTCCTGCAAATCTGTCTTTCCAGCAAGATTACTATAAGAGTCTTTTTTGCCATCATATTTTTCAATTGCTTCTTTATCAGAATTTGAACCGGTAAAGATCACATAATGACCTTCTTCTATTAATTCATCTGCTAATCCAAAATATCTTTCTAAAAACCAGTTTTTTGATTCCCAGGTTGTAAAAGGATTTAAAATGATCAAGCGTTTATTATGATTTATTTTTTCCATTTCAAATAATCTACTAACTCTACTTTTAACCACCGGAGTTATTTTAAGGCCATAATTGACTAATTCTGTATTAGCTCCAAGTGCTCCAGCAAGCTGTAAACTTCTTTCTACTTTATGTAATTTGCTGTCCTTTAAGTCAATTTTTGCTTGATAGAAAAATTGACTTAATTCTCTGCCATCAGCAGGTCCCATTCTCAAATCAGCTTTTATTAAAAAAGCACTAAAAGAACTTTTAAAAAGCCCATGTAAATCAAGGCTGATGTCATAATTTTTATTTCTCATCATTTTATAAAAAGACCAAAATTCTTTTATAGTATGGATAATACCTTTATCTTTTATTTCTTTTTTCCATTTTTTTCTAGGTAAGATAATAGCATTATCTAAATATGGATTCATATTGACTAATGGAAAAGCTTTATCTTCTACTAACCAGTCTATCTGAGCATTTGGATATTTTTGTCTAATTGCATATGCTGTTGGTAATGAATGAATAACATCACCAATGGCACTTAATCTTATTATTAATATTTTATCTGCTTTATCATCAAGCATTATAATCTACTCCTAATTTAATAAGACATTAATTAACTGCAAATTTTTCCTGACCGAGCCGCGATTTTCAGCAATTAAATTTGCTGCTTTTTTAGCTCTTTCTTTTCTGAATTTATCATTGGCCAATAGTTGATAGCTTTTTTCAAAAAAGTCATCTAAGTCTTTCACTTCAAAAGCAGTTTCATTTTCTAAAAGAAAATCTCTTTCTTCTTTAAAATTATACATGCTGCTTCCAAATAATACAACCTTTGCCCTTGCAGCTGCCTCAATCACATTATGCCCACCTCTATTTATCAATGAACCACCGATAAAAACTAGATCAGCATAATAATAAAGTTCAGATAATTCTCCCATTGTATCAATAATGATTATATCAGTATTCCTACCAAGCAGAACTTCACCTTTTTTTAGCTCAGAATAAAGGGCTGCATGAAGATCTTTTTGCTGACACAAATCAAGTATTTCTTCTCTTCGTTCAACATAGCGAGGAGCGAGTAAAATCTTGAGATCATCAAACTGAGCTGATAATTTTTTATATAGCTCTAAAATGATTTCTTCTTCACCTTGATGAGTGCTTCCAGCTATAATTACTTTGCTGTCTGAATTGATATTAAATAGTTCTAGTTTAGACTGATATTCCTCTTTTGAAGGTGGATTAATTTGAAGATCATATTTTAAATTACCATTTATACAAAGATGGTCTTCTGGTGCACCTAATTCTTTGATTTTGTCAGCTGCTTCCTGATGCTGCATGCTGAAAATATCAACTCTCTGCAGCATATCTTCTAATAAATTACCTAAGTATTTATATTTATCAAAAGAATCATCGCTTATTCTACCACTAACTAAGATAATTTGAGTTCCCTGTTCATCTAAAGCCTTAATTAAATTAGGCCAAAGCTCAGTCTCTATCATTATAAATAAATCGGGTTTAAAAATATTGACTGCTTTATTAACAACCCAGTTTAGATCAAAGGGTAAATAAATTATCAAATCTGCTGCTGCAATCTTCTTTTTGGCAATATTTTTACCACTTGGTGTCATATTAGAAAAAATAATTTTGGCCTGAGGATGGTCAGCTCTAATTTCTTCAACTAGATTTTGAGCAGCAAGAGTTTCTCCAACAGATGCAGCATGGATCCATATCACTTCATCTGCCGGGAATAATAAATCAAGATTATGATTATAAAATGCAAAACGTTCTCTTAAATTTAATTTTTCATCATTACTTCTACTTCTATAATAAAAATAGGGAAGTAAAATAACAGTCAAAATTGATAATATTGTATTATATAATAAGTACATAACTTTCCTCCCCATAATATTATTGGCTAATTATATTTTTTCCAGCGTCTGTGCAGCCACATCCAGTCTTCAGGTGATTTCTCTATTTCTTTTTCTGTTAATTCAAGTAACTTTTTTAATTCTTCCTTTAATTCCGCTTCAGAACTATCAGCAGCAATTTTTATAGGTGGATAACAGATCAACTCATGTTTTAACCAGCCCTGCCGATGAAAAAACATCGGTACAATTGGAGCCCCTGTTCGTTGAGCAAATTGAACCGGCCCAATAAATACAGAAGCAGGCCTATCAAAAAAATTAAGCTTCCAACCTCTACTTCTAGCATCTTGATCAGCTAATAAGGCTACAATCTCATTTTTCTTTAAAGCTTTAAAAGCCTGTCTTACAGCTAAACCCTTGGGAATGATACCGATTCCTATTCCTCGTCTGATTTTATTAATTTTCTGATCAAACAAAGAATTTTTCTGCTCTTTTGCTATAGAATTAATTTTATAGCCTTTAATAGCCAGCAAAGCCCCTAAAAGCTCCCAATTTCCTAGATGAGCTGAATAAATGATAACCCCTTTATTCTCTTCTAAAGCCTGGTCTAGATATTCTAAATTATTAAACTCTACCATCTTTTCAATATCTGCTTCTGTGAACTGATCTTCCATTAAAAATTCGGCAAAGTTTAAGCCTAAATTCATATAAACATCTTTAGTGATTTTTTTAGCTTCTCTATCTGAAATATCTAGAGCTTTTTTTATATTTTCTTGGGCCAGTTTCTTTCTTTTAGGAGTCAATAGATAAGCCAGATAAGCAATCAATTTGCCCGGTAAGTAGGCCCATTTTCTTGGTAGTTTAAGGGTTATAAATCTAAATAAATTGTATGAAAATATTGTTATTTTATCTATCATATTAAACCTCTTTTAGTTAATAAAAATTTTAAAATACTTTTGCTCGCAGTAAATCCTGGAAGTTAAGCATAGCAACTGGTTTTCCAGCTTCAACTACTGGTAGATCATTAATTTCTTTTTCTTCCATAATCTGCAGTGCTTCAGCTGCCAGTTTATCTTTGCTTATTGTAACTGGATCAACAGTCATATAATCTTTAACCGGTCTCTCAATAAAATCAGCTGACTTTTCTAATAGTCTTCTTATATCACCATCAGTAATTATACCCTTTAAATTACCTTCTTCATCTACTACTGAGGTAGATCCCATTCTGGTATTGGTCATTTTAAAGAGAGCCTGTCTTACAGTAGTATCAGTTTTTACTATTGGATTTTGTTTTCTTATTTCAACTACATCTTTAACCTTTGTTAAAAGCTTTTTACCCAGTGAACCACCTGGATGATAAAGGGCAAAGTCTTCCTGAGTAAAACCATAATATGTTGATAAAGCAATTGCTAGAGCATCTCCTAAAGCTATTGCAGCTGTAGTACTTGCTGTTGGAGCCAGATTAAGCGGACATGCTTCTGTGATCACATCTGTTTCTAAAATTAAATCTGCATAATTAGCCAAAGTTGAATCATTATCACTAGTTAGTGCAATTAATTTTACTCCGATCCTCCTCAAAGAAGGAAGCAGATTAATAACTTCATCACTTTCACCACTATTAGAAACCGCAATCACAACATCACCATTTTTAATCATACCTAAATCACCATGCAGTCCTTCACCAGCATGGACAAAAAAAGCAGATGTACCGGTACTAGAAAAAGTAGCAGCCATTTTTTTAGCAACTAAACCAGCTTTACCAACTCCGGTAAAAACAACCCTACCTGGACATTCGATAATTAATTTCATAGCTTCTTTAAAGCTGCCATCAAGATTATCTCTTATTTTAAGTACAGCCTCTGCTTCAACTTCAAGTACATTTTTAGCTTTATCCATAGCAGAAGCTAATTTTTCTTTACTGATATCTTTTTTATTCATTATTTATTCACCTAATTTATATTTTTTTAAATATCATCAATTTCTGGACAATTTTTAACTGCTGAATCAATTGCAAGTGCCTGTTTTAATATTTTTTCCAGTTTATCCAGTGGAATCATATTAGCTCCATCACTTTTTGCTTCAGCTGGATTATCATGAACCTCCATAAAGAGAGAGTCAACTCCAGCAGCAAGCCCGGCCCTCATTAAATAAGGGACAAATTCTTTTTCCCCATCAGAACTGTCTCCAGCACCACCAGGAAGTTGTACAGAATGAGTCACATCAAAAACAACCGGATAACCAGTTTTTCTCATCCTTGGCAGAGAGCGCATATCTACTACCAGATTATTATAGCCAAATGAAACTCCTCTTTCGGTAAGTAATATCTTCTCATTACCAGTACTTTCAATCTTATTAACAACCTGCTCTATATCCCAGGGAGCCAAAAATTGACCTTTTTTTACATTAATAATCTTGCCTGTTTTACCTGCAGCAACAAGCATATCAGTCTGTCTTGATAAAAAAGCAGGAATCTGAATTATATCCAATACCTCTGCAGCTTTTTCTGCCTGTTCTGGTAAATGGATATCAGAAATCACAGCTAAATTTAAGTCTTTTTTAATTCTATTTAAAATTTCCAGACCCTTATCTATTCCAGGACCACGATATGATTCTATAGAAGAACGATTTGCTTTATCAAAAGAAGATTTAAAAACATAGGGTATTCCCAACTTAGATGTTATCTCTTTAATACCTTCTGCAATTTTAAATACTCTTTCTTCCTCTTCTATAGCACAGGGCCCAGCTAAAAGCACAAAAGAACTTTTAGAATCCCCAAAAATTATCTCATCATTAAGCTTTACTTTTTTCACCATATTTTTTTACACCTCTATGTTCTATTTCTTTTTTTAAGTTCTTCTTCTACCAGTTCAATATCTTCCTTACGGTCAACACCAATCAATTTTGTCTCGGTTTCTACAACTTTAATCTTAAAACCATTTTCTAAAACCCGCAGCTGTTCTAAGGACTCAGCTTTTTCCAAATTTGTAGAATTCATTGCAGAATACTTGAGCAAAAAATCACGCTTATAAACATAAAGCCCTATGTGTTGAAAATATTCTTTGTCTTTTCTTTCTTGATCCCTATAATAGGGGATCGGGAAGCGGGAAAAATAAATTGCATAATCATCTTTATCAACAACTACTTTAACAATATTAGGATCTGCAGCCTTTGTGGAATCAAGCCTGCGTCTTAATGTGCTCATTTTTAAGTTTTCTTCATCCTGAAAAGGTTTAATTGCTTGGGCAATAGTTGCTTGACTTATCAAAGGCTCATCACCCTGAACATTGACAATTAAATCTGCATCAATATTTTCTGCAGCCTCAGCTATTCTATCCGTACCTGTCTGATGCTCAGAAGATGTCATAACTGCTTTACCACCATTTGCTTCAACTACAGCTTTGATTCTTTTATCATCTGTAGCAACAATTACCTCATCTATAAGCTTTGATTTTTGAACTGCTTCCATTACCCGAACAACCATTTCTTTTCCCGCTATTTTGGCCAGTGCCTTAGCAGGAAAACGAGTGGAATCATATCTGGCCGGTATAACTGCTGCAGTTTTAAAATCATTCATAATAACACCTCAAATTCTTATTTATTTCTTTGCTGCTGAATTTTCTCATTTACAGCTTCCAGAAGTTTTTTGCTGTCATCTAGCTGCATTGAAATAGTTAAATAATAAAAGGGTAATTCACCAATCATATCTCCAAAATCAAATAATTTTACCGCATCTTTTTCAGTTGTCAATATAATATCAGCTTTTGAAGCTTCATACTGATCAACCAGGGTTAAAAGATCTTCTTTTTGGTAATTATAATGATCCTTAAAAACTCTATAGCTAACTAAATTACCACTAATACTCTCAATTGTTCTTTTAAAAGCCTCGGGACTACCTATACCTGAAAAGGCAAAAACCCTTTTCCCCTCTAAAAAATTCGCCTCATTGACGGCCTCTCCTGCAACTGAAATGCATTTTTCCGAAATAGTCTCTGCAGCAAAGACCCCCCTATTTGCAGGACTCTTTTTATTGATCTCTTTTTTAAGAGCTTCAATTCTTGAGTGCTCTACATTTTCTGTATGATTTAAGAGAAAAATATCAGCTCTTTTTAAAGCAGAAAAAGGTTCTCTTAATAATCCTGCCGGTAATACTTTACGATTAGAAAAAGGATCCTCAGCATCAATAATAACAACATCAACTTCTCTTTGCAGTTGATAGTGCTGAAAACCATCATCCAGAATAATAAGCTCTGCTCCCTTTTCTTCAGCTAACACTGTACCCTGATACCTATCTGCAGAACGAATAAAGATAACATTATCAGTCTTTCTAGCCAGCATAAAAAGTTCATCTCCGGCCTGAGCAGAATCAGCATAAATATTACTTCCAGCTTTAATTAAAAATGGCTCATCAACATCTTTAGAAGCGCCATAGCCTCGGCTGATAACAGCAATTGAATATTTTTCTTTTAATTTATCCAGTAAAAAGGCAGTAAAAGGGGTTTTACCCGTTCCACCAGTTGTTATATTCCCAATACTGATTACAGGTACAGAAGCTTCTTTTTTAGGCATCAATTTTTTACGATAAGCAAAGGCTCTCAATCTGCTGGCAGCTGAATAAATATACGATAAAAGATTCAATATAAATCTGACCACTGAAGCTAATTTTCCAGTCTCTTCTTTTTTGATAACTCTTTTTAAATATGACTTCAAATTATCCTTCATATTATCACTAAAACCTCCAGGCTCTTAAAAATAAGAGCTAAATTAAATCAACCAGCTAAACTTGAACAAGTTCTGCTGCTCTTTGATTAACTTTTTCCATCTTCTCTTTTAAAATAGCTTTTTTTTCTTCCATTTCAAGCTCTTTATCAAAGCTAAAAGCTTTACCAAAAATGAGAGCAGCTTTAGTAAATGGTAAGGGAAATAGATAATTATCCCAGCTATTAAAATTCTTTTTCCAGCGAGCATCTACTCCTACCGGAACGATCAAGGCACCTGATTTTTCTGATAAAAAGATTATCCCTGATTTAACCTCATAAATAGGGCCAGTTGGTCCATCTATAGTTAAAGCTGTATTTTCTCCCTCTTTTAGTTTTCTATAAAGTGAGAGCAAAGAGCGGCTGGCTCCTCTACTGCTTGAGCCCCGCACAGTTTTCCAGCCCAGGCTTTCCAGCACTCCTGTCATATAACTACCATCACGACTGAGACTGGTCAAAGCGTAAATGCCTAGATCACGTAAAAAATAGGCAGGAATCCAGCTCTTACCATGCCAGCTAGAAAAAATTATGGGCTGTTCTTGATCTAATATTTCAGCTATATCTTCCCAGCCTTCAACTTCAAGTCTAATACTTAGGTTGCTTAATTTAAGCAAATTATAGGCTAGAGATGGAATCAACTTATCCTGCAAGCTTTTCTTTTTTTCAGCCAAAGATTTCACCTCTTTTATTTTTCAATAAACTGTCCCTGATAAAGTGAAGCATATTTACCATCTTTTTTAAGCAGTTCTTGGTGACTACCTCTTTCAACAATTTCTCCATTTTCTAAAACTATAATTTTATCAGCATTTTTGATTGTAGAAAGTCTATGAGCAATAATAAAGGTTGTTCTATTCTCCATCAAATGTTCTAAAGCTTCCTGAACTAATGCCTCTGATTCTGCATCAAGTGAGGATGTTGCCTCATCTAAGATTAAGATTTTAGGATCTTTTAAAATAGCTCTGGCAATTGAGATTCTCTGTTTTTGACCACCTGAAAGGCCAACTCCTCTTTCTCCAACCATTGTATCATAACCATCTGGAAATTCCATTATAAAATCATGAGCATTTGCTGCTACAGCAGCTTTTTTTACTGCTTCTTCATCTGCATCAAGATCACCATATTTAATATTATCTCTTAATGTCCCACTAAATAAGATGGTCTCCTGGGGAACAATCCCAATAAAACTGCGCAGATTCTCTAAATTTATATCCCTAAGATCATGGCCATCAAGCCTCATTCTCCCTGATATAGGATCATAAAAACGAGGAATCAAATCAACCATTGTGGTTTTACCTGCACCACTGTGACCAACAAGGGCAATAATATCTCCAGGTGAAGCACAAAGATTGATATTTTTTAATACTATCTCATCCCGATCATAGGAAAAGTTGATATTATCATAAACAACCTCACCTTCTACCTCATCTAAGATAACCTTGTTTTCTTTATCTTTTTCAATAATATTTTCTTTATCAATAACCTCAAATATTCTTTCTGCTGAAGCAACTGCCTGCTGGATTGTACTGCTGAGCTTGGTTAAAGATCTAAGCGGATCACTAATAGTCAGCAAAAGGGTAAAAAAGGCAATTAATTCAGAAGCTCTCATTCTGCCCTGCATTACTTCATAACCACCATACCAGAGTATAGCAGTAAAAGAAATGGCTGCAATAAATTCTATTAATGGAGTTAAAATAGCTCCATACTGGGTCTTTTTCATTTTTGCCTGGAAGTTTGCTTCATTCTGACTGCTGAAGCGGTCATATTCATAATCTTCTCTCCCAAATGATTTAACAACCCTTACCGCAGATAATGTCTCCTGTAAAACATCAGAAACATTGGCAATTTTAACCTGTACTTCTTTACTAACCCGACGCAGCTTTTTATTGAAAATATTAAGCACATAAGTTATTAAAGGCAGCATAACCAATAAAAAGATTGTTAATCTATAGTTTAAATAAACCAGATAAACCAGTCCACCAACAAGGGTAAAAAGCTTATAGATTGTGTTAACTGCTCCTGAGACAATAGCACTCTGCAGCTGTGAAACATCATTTGTTACCCTTGAGATGATTTCTCCTGTTTTGTTGCGGCTGTAAAAACTTAAAGAAAGATTTTGCAATCTAAAATAGAGCTCATCTCTAATATCCCTAACTGCTTTTTGTGAAACATAGGCAACCAAATAGTGCTGTCCATAATAGGATACTCCTTTTAAGAAATATACCAAAATCATCAAAGCAGCAATCCAGCTTAATCTAATAATACCCTCTCTACCAGCTGCCATATCTGTAATTATGGTTTCCAGCAGATCCTGAAAAACCCTTACAAAAAAAACAGTTAAAAAGGCATGAACCAGCATCGAGAAAATTCCCGAAGCCAGTCTGCCTTTATATGGTAAAACATATTTAAAAATTCTTTTAAACATAGGCCAGGTATTACTTATGTTTTGTGCTGAGTCCATAATAATGAATCCCCATTCCTGAAATTTCATGATCAACATCTAGTCCGGGAATACCGAGTTTCCCATAAAGAGCAACTGCCAGGTGTGGAGCCTTACTTACTATTCCGATTTTTATGCCTGCTCCTGAAATACCTGAAAGTGGTTTTTCAAAATCAATCATTGCTCTTTCAACACAGCGGGTTAAAATTCTTTGGTCTTGTACCGATTCTGTAATAACTCCACCTTTAATTGCAGCACCTAAACAGTTTCTTAAAACTTTATCTTTCAACTTAGAGCCTTTACCACCTGCTCTAGTAATTACTGCTTCATAGCCTTCATTTTTATAAGCTTCGATAATATTTTTGTCATGTTCATCATTAACCATTGAAAGCAGTACTGCAACTTTTCCGATCGACTGTCCACCATCAATTTCCGTAAAATCTTCGATTGTAAAATCTGCTAAACTCATATCAATTCACCTCTTAGTCTTATTCTTTTAGCTTATATTCTTCTAAAAAAGGTTTTTTTAAACTGCCAAATAAATAATCAATCTTCAATCTCAGCTTCTAAATCAGGGAATAAGGCTCTAACAAATTCTTTATAACCTTCAATAATTCTAGGTGAAGGTCGATTAACTAAATCCTGATCAACTATATATAGTCTCTCATTTTGAAAGGCTGAAATTTCTCTAAATAAATGTCTTGACCTCAACTGTTCTAGACTTACCCCACCTGGACTGCTGTGTTCACTACTGATGAAAACATCAGGATCCATAGCAATCAGACTTTCTATATTAAACTGCGGCCATGCACCTTGAGCTTCTCTACCAATATTGTAGCCGCCGGCATCATGGATCATACTATCAATAAAAGTATTTTTACCTGCCGTATAAAGTGGATCAGACCAGATTTCATAAAAAACCTTTGGTCTTGCTTCATTTTCTAATTTTGCTTCTACTAGAGAAGTTATTTTTTTGTATTCTTCCTGCATTGCTCCTGTTATTTCTTCACCCCTATTTTGAGTAGAAGTCAATAAAGCAATATCATTTATCATCTCTATGGTATCAGAAATGCTTCTTGGATTAAAACCAACAACCTGAATACCCAGCTCTGATAATCTTTCCACAACTTCTTTTTTGGTTACCGATTCGGCAATCACAAGATCGGGATCTAAGGAAATAATTAACTCAACATTGGGCTCATCTATTGTCCCAACTGTAGCTTTATCCAGAGCTTCCTCGGGATAACTGGCTGCAGTACTCACGGCAAGCAGCTTATCTTCTAAACCCAAAGCATATATTATTTCGGTTGTCCCTGGGGCTAAAGAAATTATAGCTTCAACTTCTTTTTCAATTATTATTTCATTACCTAAATCATCTTCATAATAGATAGGATATTCCTGAGCCTGGCTGAGACCAGAAAGCAAAAGAAAAACTATGCTGATAGTTAATAGAAAAACTAATGATTTTTTCACTTAAATTCCTCACTTTTTAGAGTAATTATTCGTCAAATATATCTGATCGTTCAGGAATAGGAACTGCTTTAACTTTGTGTTGATTTTTTTGAGCTAATCTTTCAATCTTTGCTTTTGTTTCCGCTTCAGCTTCACCACTTAAAATATATTGATCTAATTCTTGATAACTAAAGCCCATTTCATCTTCATCAGTTTGATTGCTCCAGAGTCCAGCACTGGGCTTTTTATTTATGATTTTCTCTGGTATATTTAACTCTCTGGCCAATGCTTTTACCTCATGTTTTACTAAAGAACCAAGAGGAGCAAGGTCAACTCCACCATCACCATATTTAGTAAAATAACCTATTTTTAATTCACTTCTATTATCAGTTCCAATAACCAGATAATTTAAAGAAGCTGCATAATAATAGAGAGAAGTCATTCTGAGACGAGGTTTAATATTAATCTCTGCCATTTTATTACCTTTAATCCCACTCTTTTGCAGCTCATCTAAAAGATGAGCATAAACACCTGAGAGGTCTGTTATAATATAATCTAAGCCAAATTTATTGGCAAAAAGCAGGGCATCTTCTCTATCTTCACTACTTGAATTACAGGGCATAATTATCCCCATAACATTATCAGCAAAAGCTTTTTGAGCCAATCTAGCTGTAACAGCAGAATCAATACCACCACTAAGCCCTACTACAGCACCATCTGCACCGGCAGCAGCTACCCTGTCTTTTAGCCAGTTAACTAAATTAGCTGAAATTTTTTTGAAATTTTTATTTTCATTCATAATTTATTCCCTCCAGGGAAAGTTACCCTCAATCATTTCTTTAAAGTTGCCTTCAATCTCAACAATAGTCCAAATTTGATTTCTTTTCTCTAAATAAAGTCGATCTTGATGATTAAAAGAATAAATTCCATCCTCATCTCTAAAACTAAATTTATAATTTGCCTCAAAAATATAATTTTCTTCAGCTGCCGATATTTCTCTAAATTCAAATTCTTCCAGGCTGTAAACTGATTGGTCATCTTCAGGCTCTGCTTCTGGATCACCATAAGCTGCCTGCATACTTTCTATAACATGACTTTCAGTTATAATTCTCTGCATTCTACCTAAATCTATCTCACTGCTCTCATTAATTAAAGTGATATTTTTTGATGCAATACCAGCATAAAAATACTCAACAACTTCTTCTGCAGTTGTTTCTTCAGTCACATTTGCCGGTGGTCCTGAGCTTAAACTATATAATATTGCTAGCCCAAGCACAGCAAAAAAAGCTATTGACTTCCAGTTCAGCCGGAAAAAAAGTTTAATATTATCTTTTTTATTTTTTTTAGCAATCAGATTATCTCTAGCTTTAGTATTCTTTGCTTGAAAAGATTTTAAATCAAAATTCTTATTTGAATCAAGCTCTAATGACTGTAGTTTTTTAATAACTGCACTGTAATCAGGTCGCTGAGCAGCTTCTTTTTGCAGCATTTCTTTAAATAGTTGATTTACTGCTTCGGGAATTTCTGGTATTAAGCGATCAATCTCCATTATTTTTTCACTCTGAATCTTATTTAATACCTTAGCAGTATCTTTATCATTAAATATTTTTTTAGAACTTATAAAATAATAAAAGACAGCTGCTAAATTAAAAACATAGGCTTTATCCTGCCAGGCTTCTCCGGCAATGATTTCTGGTGGTCTAAAATAATCTTTGCCCTGATCAGCAAAATCATATCTACCATAGTTTCTTTTTAAATCAACAAAAATTTGAGGCATTAAATATATTTTATCTTTTTGAGGATCATACCAGAAATTAGCTGCATTGAGACCATCACTGAAACAAAGTTTTTTCTGCTCTAAATCCAGTTCTTCTAAAAGTTCAAAAACAGCTTTAAATTCATTAAGCAGTTTTTTAAAATTAAAAGAGTTATTTTCTAAGTGTTCTCTTAGAGGAAGTAAATCTTCACTAGCAGTTGTCAATAAATAATATTCTCCTGCTTCTCTTTCAATTGCCTGATAACTAATAATTTTTTCAGGCAGCTCTGTTCCTAAATCTTTGATAGCTCTTTGAATATCTTTTACAGTTTCAAGCTGTACTTTTGATCGGGGTTTAAAATCTTGAAATAGTTTTTCCTTATTAAGATTTTTTTCAGCAAATTTTTCTTCAACCATTAATAATCCCCACCATACTCTATATCTTAACACAGAGCATTCCACCTAAAAATTATCTATTCTCAGGTGGAATTATTATATTATAGCTCTGTGTTTTGATTAAATTAATTTATAGTATTAAATCTTCTTTGTGTTCAGCAGATTCTTCAAATTCTTTTTTCTTAGCTTGATAACCATCACGACCAAAAATTCCATAAGTATAATTTTTACCTAATTCAACTCCTGGCTGGTTAAAAGCATTAATATCAAATAATTCCCCAGCTACAGCAGTCTGGAATTCGAAAAAGTAGAATAACTGACCTAAAGTAAATTCGTTTACCTCTGGAACATAAATAGTTTGATTCATTCGCTTACGTTTATTTAAAGCAAGTTCTGTTGCTTTTTTCTCGGTATTTATCAGTTCGGCAAAAGAATGTCCACCTAAATAACCAAGTCCAGCTAAATCTTCATAAGCAGCAGGAATCTCTAGCTCATTTTCAAAGTTTTCTACTTCAAGGAAGGTAACAATTTTATCATAAGGACCTTCCATATATAACTGGGCCTGTGAATGCTGATCTGTTGCTCCTAATGCTTTGATTGGAGTAGGTCCTACATTAACTACTTCTCCATCTCTATTAACCTCTTTACCAAGTGATTCCGCCCAAAGCTGTCTATACCAATCAGCTAGATCTTTTAAACGATCAGAATATGGCATCATTACAGACATAACCTTACCTTTTTTATAGGACAGATAATGAATTAAGCCATTTATTAAAGCTGGGTTATCCCAGAAATCTGCTTCTCTAGATATTTTATCCATATAGGCAGCTCCAGCAAGTAACTGCTCAATATCAACCCCAGTAAAGGCAGCAGACAAAAGACCAACTGGAGTTAAAACAGAAAATCTTCCTCCAACATTATCTGGGATATGGAAGGTTTTCATATTTTCTCTTTTGGCAATCTCAATTAAATAACCGGAATCTTTACTTGTTGTAGCAATAAAATGTTCGCCAACCTTATCTTCTCCAACAGCATCTGCAACCAGATCTCTTAATAATAAGAACTGACTCATAGTTTCTGCTGTACTACCTGATTTAGAAATAACATTAAATACGGTTTTTTCAATATCCAGTTTATCAACCATTGCTTTAATACCATCTGGATCTACATTATCACTTACAAAAAGACGTGGATAACCATTTCTTGCTTCTGCAAACATATTATAATAAGGATCATTGATAGCAGTTTGAACTGCAATATTACCTAAAGCAGAGCCACCAATCCCTAAAATTACTATATTATCAAATTTGTCTTTTAATTCTTCAGCAGTTGCTTTAAGTTCTTTGATTATTTCTTCTTGTTTATAGGGAAGCTCCATAAAACCCATCTTACCTTCTGCTTCAGCTTTTAAAATATTCTCTTTTGCAGCTTCTGCTTCAGCCTTATACTCTTCTAATTCTTCAAGTTTTAAACCTTCATACCCTACCATCTCTTCAAATATGTTATTAATATCCAACCTAATTCTTAGTTCTTCTTTCTTTTCAGACATATTAATTCCCCCTTCTGAGTTTATATCACTTATAAATAGTAAATTAATACTATCACAAGTATATATTTTTAACTTCACTTTTGCAAGATTAACTTACCTTATAATTATATAGTATTTAAGTGCTGATGTAAAAAAAAAGTAAATATTATTGTAATTTGTTAAGCACTTAACTTTTTTTCAAGCATTTTAATCATATGATATTTACATAGATACCCGTAAGGGGTATTAAAGGAGGGAATATTAATGTACACACTTTATTATATCGCAGGTATAGCAACAATAATTTCATTTGTATCAAATAAAGAAAAAACTATTCAGGGATTAAAGGTCGGCTGGAAAAAATTCAGCAAAATACTGGGAACCTATCTTAAACTTTTAATTATTTTATCTTTTATTCTTTTAATTTCTGATCAATTTATAATTAACTACCTGGGTGGACAGGCTCCATTTGTTGGTTTGATTTTAGGTTTGATTATCGGTTCTATAACAATGATGCCGGGCTTTATAGCTTATCCACTGGCAGGTATATTGGTTTCGCGAGGGGTTAATTATATGGTTGTAGCTGCTTTTATTACAACTTTGATGCTGGTTGGAGTCGCAACTTATCCGGTAGAAAAAGAATTCTTCGGGATTAAAGCAACTATTTGGAGAAATATAGCCGGTTTTCTAATTTCAGCTCTTATTGCACTGGCAACCGGGATTCTTTATGGAGAGGTGTTAATATAATGGATAAAACTAAAAACAAAAATACAACTAACTATATTTTATTTAGTCTTTTTACAGCTTTTCTTTTAGTTTCATATATTATAGATTTTGAACTTGGGGAAAGAATTGGTGAAAACTTTATGATTTTTGCTCGAGATATGATCGCAATTTTACCTCCAGCCTTTGTCTTAATAGGATTATTTGATGTCTGGGTTAGTAGAGAGACAATCGAAAATAACTTTGGTAATACTTCTGGTTTTAAAAAGTATATTTACGCAATTTTACTGGCAGCAACCACAGTGGGTGGAACCTTTGTTGCCTTTCCAGTAGCTAATAGTCTTTATCACAAAGGGGCAAATTATTCTTCTATATTCACCTATGTAACTGCTGCCTCACTTGTAATGATACCAATGAGTATTATGGAAGCTTCAATCTTAGGAATTAAATTTACAGCAATTAGAATAGGGGTTTCTCTTCCCTTAGTAATTATCAGTTCAATTATTTTGGGTAACTTCTTTTCCAAGATCGATTATAAAATTCCTCAAGTAGATTAAAAACAAAGCACCAGCAGCTGCTGGTGCTTTTTTATTTGCTATAATATATTTTTATTCTTCAAGCCAAGTATTCCAGAAAAATGTCTGCCAGGCAGGTTCAAAATTTTTAAGTTCTGCCCTTGTGATATGAAGTCGACTGTAATCAAGCATATTGAAATAGGGTACAGTCTCCCACATTTTTTCATAAAATTCTTCTACTATTTGATAGCGTTGGTCATAATCAACTTCTCTAACCATTCTCTCAAAAATTGCATCCATTTCTCTTGATTCTTCAGAATTCCAATTTGTTATCCATTTATTAGTGCCTGTCCATCCCTGATGGATCTGGGGATCAGGTACGGTCTTAATAAATGAGGAAAGATGAATATTCCATCCTTCTAGCTCTGATCTTCTTTCAACTACAGTTGGTCTATCAAAAAGCTGTAATTCAACTTCAATACCTATTCTTTCAAGCTGATCTTTAATAGCGATAGCTCCCTGTCTTTCTACTTGACTATCCTGACCACTTAAAATCACCAGAGGTGTACCATCATAATCTGCTTTTTCCAATAATTCTCTAGCTTTATCAGGATCATATACATTATATATACCCTCACCTACATTTTCGGCATACCAGGGGTTACCCTCTTCATGCAGAGAAGGTTCTAAGCGCCAAAAATCTGGATTACCGACCATAGAAAAGCCCATTTCTTCTAAATCAAGAGCATAAACCATTGCTTTTCTGGCATATTTATTGTCAAAAGGAGCTATTCCATTATTGGTCACAAAAACAGCCATCTGATCTGGATAAATAATCTGGGTATTAATATTTGCATCAGCTTCAAAGAGTTGGTATTGGTCTCTTGAAACTTCTTCTGCAAAATGAAACTGGGCTGTTTGAACACCAGAAACACGAACCTGAGCATCAGTAATAAAATTCAGTACTATCTCATCTAAATATGGAGTCCGCTTACCAGCGAAAAATGAGGCTTCCATTTGATTTGGTGAATAATCTTCAAATCTAACTAAGCTTAGATTTTGATCTGGTATCCATTCTTTTACCTGATAAGGACCAGTTCCTACATGGCGGTTGATCACATTATCACCAAATACATCAATTATTTCTTTAGCTCTCACTACAAATTTTTGATTGGAAACTGGTGATGCCATAATATTTAAGAATGGTGCATATGGTTCCTCAAATTTAAATCTAATCCTATAGTCATCTAACTTTTCGGCTTGATCAAAATATGGTTTGATAAGATTGCCGGCCCCATTGATATTCACCCATCTCTCAAATGAAGCCAATACATCATCTGCATCCATTTTTTCTCCATTATGCATCATTACATCCTGTCTAAGTTCAACAATATATTCTCTACCATCATCTGAAACACTATAACTTTCAGCCAGATGAGGTTGAAGCTGAAGGTTCTCATCAAATTCAAATAAGCCTTCATAAACATGGTTCATCATTGCAGTAATCTGTGAATCAGTAGAATTATCACTATCAAGATGGGGAGCAGACATTTTTAAAGCCGCATTTAACCTGCCTCCATATACTCCCTCTGTCTCATTTTGAGCTGCTGTACTAAAAGTCATCATTATCAATAATAGAATTGTAATTATGAAAATTGATTTTTTCAAGATTAACACCTCTTTCATTAATTAATTTTACCTCTTAAATGAGGATCTAAAAAGTCCCTTAGACCATCACCAAGGAGATTAAAAGCTAAGACGGAAAAAATAATCATTAAACCTGGGGCAATAATCAACCATGGTGCTACGGTCATAAAACTTCTTGCATCTGTTATCATTCCACCAAGACTGGGAGCAGGAGGCATAATACCCACTCCTAAAAAACTTAAAGCTGCTTCATCCAGTATAGCAAGGGCAAAATTAAAGGTAGCCTGAACAAGAATTGGTGAAGCTGCATTACGCAATATATATTTAAATATAATATAGGAATCACCAGCTCCTACTGCTCTAGCTGATTCTACATATTCTAAATCTTTAATTGAAATAACAGAACTTCTAACAATCCTAGCCATTTTCGGGAAATAAGCAAAAGATAAAGCTAAAATTATATTTATTTTTCCTCCACCCCAGATAGCCGCCAATGAAATAGCAATAATTATCCCGGGGAAGGCCATCATCCCATCTAAAATTCTCATAATTATTCGATCTAATTTAGGATAAAAACCAGAAAGCACACCTATAAAAACTCCAAAGATTAGGGTTAAAATAACAACTGAAAAACCAACCTGAAGTGAGGCCCTGATCCCATAAAGTATTCTTGTGAAAACATCCCTGCCAAATTCATCAGTGCCAAGAAAATGTTCTGAAGAAGGTGGCTGTAAGCGATTGCGTGGATTTGTGGCATTAGGCTTATATTCTGTTATAAAAGGAGCAAAAATAGCTAGAAAAAGCATAATTGATAAAATGATAAGAGCTGTAATTATATAAGGTTCTTTAAATATACGTGAATTTTTATTAAATAACAAATTTATCGACCTCTAATTATACTTTATTTTAGGATTTATAAGACCATAACTTAAATCAACCAGTAAATTCAAGATTATATATATAAATGCAACAAAAATTATACAGGCCTGAATAACAGGAATATCTCTTCTCATAATTGCATTTATTGCCAAAAAGCCTGTGCCAGGTATCACAAAGATTGTTTCAATTATCCAGGTACCACCAAGCAAAACGGCAAAACTATGTCCAATAACAGTAATAACCGGGAACAATGAATTTCTAAAAGCATGTTTTAAAACAATAACTTTAGCTGAAAGACCTTTACTGCGGGCAGTACGAATATAATCCTGTTTTAAGGTATCAAGCATCGCACTTCTGGTCATCCTTGCAATCAATCCTGCCTGCATAAATGCCAGGGTAACTGAAGGAAGTATCAGATACCTTAAAGCACCCAATCCAGCTTCTGAAAAAGAACTAAAACCACTAACAGGCAGCCAGCCTAATCTAACTGCAAATATATAGATCAAAATCAATGAGAGCCAAAAACTAGGTATAGAAATCCCCAGCAAAGAAACTCCTATAGATAATTGATCCAATATTTTTTTATGGTTAACTGCAGCTGTTATCCCTAATGTGAGGCCCATAACCAAACCAAGCAGCTGTGATGATACAGCAATCATAAAGGTTGGTTTAATTCTACTTAACAGAATTTCTGAAACAGGAGCATCTAAATAAATTGAATTGCCAAAATCTCCTCTAACTACTCTACTTAACCAGCTAAAAAATCTAATAATCAGTGGCTGATCAAGACCTAATTCCTGCTCTAATCTAATTACCTGTTCTTCAGTAGCAAAGTTTCCCAAAATAACTCTAACAGGGTCTCCAGGCATAAGATTTGTTATAAAAAAAGCTATTAAAGCAACAATAATAATTACAGGGATAACAAGTAAAATTCTTTTTATAATATAATTTCTCACTTTTTCACTTCCCAAATTTCAGTTTAATCATGGTTTAGTATGATATGTTATCATACTCACATAGTTTTTGCAAAAAATGGTATTAATAAGTATTTTTTTCTTTTTCGATCAATCAGATTAGCTCAGCATATTCTACTGCAATTTCAGCTCCAACTGCAGCATTATTTTTGACAAGGGCAATATTTGTCTCTAAACTATCTCCACCGGTAATTTCTTTAATTCTATCCAATAAAAAAGGAGTTAATTCTTTGCCTTTTATAGCTTTCTTTTCAGCCTCATTAAGTGCCTGCTCGATCTTTGCTTCTATAATTTCAGAATCGATTTCGAATTCTTTTGGAACCGGATTGGCGATTAATATTCCACCTTCCAGCCCAACTTCCCATTTTGCCAGCATAATATCTGCTGCATCTTTAGCAGATTCCAGTGCCAAATCAGATTGATAACCACTCTGCCTGCTGTAAAAAGCAGGAAATTCATCTGTCTGATAAGAGAGGACTGGAACTCCATATGTTTCTAATTTTTCCAGGGTTAAGCCAATATCTAAAATAGATTTTGCTCCAGCAGCAATAACTGCAACAGAGGTCTTTTTTAATTCTTCTAGGTCTGCAGAAATATCAAAAGTTTTCTCAGCACCTCTGTGAACACCACCAATTCCACCTGTTACAAAAACTTTTATTGCTGCCAACTCAGCTGCAATCATGGTCCCAGCAACAGTTGTTGCCCCATGTTTTTTTGCTGCCAAAACCAGGGGCAGATCTCTTCTGCTTACTTTGACAACTTGATCTGACTGGCCAAGAAATTCAATTTCTTTTTTGCTTAAACCGATTTTTATTCTGCCATCTATAATACCTATAGTAGCAGGTACTGCACCTTTGGCTCTAATAATCTTTTCTATTTCTAAAGCTGTATTGATATTTTCAGGATAAGGCATTCCATGAGCAATAATTGTTGATTCTAAAGCAACTACTGCCTCATTATGTTGCAGAGCTTCTGCAACATCTTTTTTAATATCAAGATATTTATTTAATTGATTCATGATATCTACCTCCATCTTTAATGATTATTTAATTTTTTTAGCTCAGGATTTGAACTATATTTGCTTTGGATGGTAATTGAAGCAGCTCTTATACCAAGTTTAATTGCTGCTTCGACTTCCATTTCTTCCATTAAAGCAGCAGCTATACCTGCAGTTAGAGCATCACCAGCTCCGGTACTTTCTACTATATCTTCTCTAGCTATTTTTTCGGCTGCAAAAAGTTTATGATAAAGCTTGCCTTCTTTTTTGGCTAATAGATAACAACCTTTAGCTCCCAGACTGATGATAACAACAGTAGAAATATCCAATTCAGCATATACTTCATTTAATTTTTTAAGTCTTCCTTTTAAATTCTTTGTTTTTACTGTTTCATTTATTTCTCTTATAGAAAAAATAATCTCTGCTTCATCAAGATTAGCCCTAAGATAATCTATTTTTTTTAACTGTGATCTTAATTTTAAGCTTTTTTCAACAGAAACCGCATCGATTAAAGTAATTATACTACTATCTTCGCAAAAATTTAGTAAATATCTTACAGCATCTAATTTTAAATTTGTATCTAAGATCAAAATTGAAGCTCCTGCAATCAATTCTATTTTGCTTTTTAAATAATCCAAATCAATTTCTGCCAAAATTCTCATATCAGCAACTGCCCCCATTAAATCTCCAGATTGATCAAGGTGGGCTAAATAGCGGCCACTTGGAATCTTATCGGCAGCTATTTTTTTAATATGGTCTAAATTAACACCTGAAGCTGCAGTTATATCTGCCAAAAAATCACCATTATGATCATCAGCCAAAACCGTGAGTAAATAAACATCTTTAGCCAGTAAGGCAAGATCTTCGGCAATATTTCTCCCTACTCCACCTGGGCTTTCTTCTATATAGCCGGGACTGGAACTATATCTAATATAATTATTGCTATAGCCTTTGATATCTAGATTGGCCCCTCCAACTACAACTGCGATCTTTCTCTGCTTGATTTTAATCACCACTCTATTATAATTTATTAAATATATATATATTGTATCAAAAGATTAAGAAAAGCAAAAGATAAAAAAAAGAACCGCCTTGATAAAAAGACGGCCCCTAGTTAAAAATATTAAGCTTTAGACTACTACTCCACTACTTCTACTTCTACATAACCTTCCCAGTGATCATGAAGGTTACAGAAAGCATAAACTCTTAACTTAGCTGACTCTTCTAATTTAACTTGTAAAGTTGCTTCAGCTTTCATATGAGGAGTAAATGTCACTCTAGCTAGACTTGAATACTCTGCATAAAGATCAAAATACTGAATGTAATGACCAGGTTCCATAGGATGGTCAATTTCCTTACCAAAAGTAACTGTTACTTCAAAAGTCTCACCTTTTTTTACCTGATCAGGTGCCTGAATATAAGGAACATGCTTTTTCTCCAGAGCAGTCTTGTCATCACCAGTGTTTTCTAACTTGTTGAGATCATAATAACCCATTTTTTAAATTCCTCCTTATTGATTTATGCAACTTTGATTTATAGTAAACGGTCACAAGCTGAACCTGCAACCATTGTACTCTTAATATAGATAATTATTACTAGTAGAATTATAGCATTATTTAGCAAACTTTGTCAAGAATATAAATTATATCATATAAAGCTAATATAAATTTATAGATTAATTTTAAGCTTCTATAGATTACTTTTCTATTAAAAAGCCTTAATTCCTGCTTGAGATTTAACAATTTTTAACTATAATTTTTTTATTTACTATTTCTCAGCCGCATTTTTTCATTTAAGATTTTTTTACGAAGGCGAATTGCCTCAGGAGTTATTTCTACCAACTCATCATCTTCAATAAATTCTAAGGCCTGTTCTAAGGTGAATTTTTTAGCTGGAGAAAGATTTATACTATCATCAGAACCTGAAGCCCTAACATTGGTTAATTTTTTATTTTTACAGGCATTCACTGCTAAATCATTATCCCGATTATTAAGCCCAATAATCATTCCTTCATAGACTTTAGTTCCCGGCTCTATAAATAGTACACCTCGTTCTTCTAAATTAGAGAGAGCATATCCCATAGCAGTACCCATTTGATTGGAAACTAAGACTCCATTTTGCCTTTTGGGAACTTCACCTTTAAACTCTTCATATTTAGAAAAAGAACGGATTAAGGTTCCCTCTCCACTAGTATCATTGATAAACTCACTTCTAAAACCTATTAAACCACGGGTAGGTACTAGATATTCTAAATGAAGATAACTACCATCTGGTAACATTGACTGCATAATTCCTTTGCGCTGATTTAGTTTGTTGATTACTGTTCCAGAATATTTTTCTGGAACTTCAATCATTACCTTTTCTATTGGCTCATGTTTTTTGCCATTAATTTCTTTCATCAAAACTTCCGGTTTGGAAACTGAGACCTCATATCCCTCTCTCCGCATATTTTCTAAAAGAATAGATAAGTGTAATTCTCCTCTACCTGAAACCTTGAATGCTTCAGTATTTTCTGCTTTCTCAACTCTTAAACCGACATTTACTTCAAGTTCTCTCTCTAACCTTGCTTTTAAATGTCTTGTTGTCAGGTATTCACCTTCCTGGCCAGCAAAGGGAGAATCATTTACCAAAAAGTACATGGCAAGAGTAGGTTCAGCTATTTCAATCATAGGCATTGCCTCAACCTTACCTGGTTCAGAAAGGGTTTCTCCGATCGAAATATCAGCTATACCAGCAATTGATACTATATCACCACTTTTAGCTTCTTCTACATTATTTTGACTTAAACCATGATAAACCTTTAAATTGCTTATTTTAGCTTTTTCAATCGAACCATCTCTTTTAAAAACAGAAACTTCCTGGCCATCTCTGATAGTTCCCTGATATACTCTGCCGATCCCAATTCTACCTAAATAATCATCATAGGCCAGATCATAAACCTGCATTTTTAAAGCTTTATCATCTAAGTCGGGATAGCTATCCACAGTTTTTATTATGGTTTCAAATAAGGGGCTTAAATCTTCACTATCTCCATCTAAATCATAAAATGCTTTTCCTTCAACTGCTATTCCATAAATCACAGGAAATTCAAGCTGTTCATCATCAGCAGCAAGATCTATAAACAGGTCAAGAATTTCATCACGAACTTCTTCAGCTCTTTGATTATTTTTATCTATTTTATTGATAAATACAATTGGTTTTATGCCTTTTTCTAAAGATTTTTTTAAGACAAATCTAGTTTGAGGCATTGGACCTTCAGCAGCATCAACAATCAAAATTGCAGAATCTACCGCCTTAATAACTCTCTCAACTTCAGATGAAAAATCAGCATGGCCTGGAGTATCTACAATGTTGATTTTAACTCCATTATATTCTATAGCACAATTTTTGGAATAAATTGTGATTCCCCGTTCCCGCTCAAGATCATTACTATCCATAACACAATCTACAACTTCTTCATTTTCTCTAAAAACACCACTCTGATTTAAAAAAGCATCAACAAGGGTTGATTTGCCAGCATCTACATGAGCAATTACTGCTAAATTTATTATTTCTTTTTTACTCATTTTAAAATCCTTTCTCTTATAAAGTTAACTTAACTTCCTTATTTTTTGATCAAAATATATAAAATTGATTCTTTATTAAAGCTGCCCAGAGCAGCTTTAAAGCAGAAAAACCCTGACTACTTAAAAAAGCAATCAGGGCTTTCAATTCTATTATAAAACTTTTATTTGCTTTATAACTTTACAATGTTAGCAGCTTGTGGGCCGCGGTCGCCTTCTACGATTTCGAATTCTACTTCTTGACCTTCTTCAAGATTTTTGAAACCGTCTTCTTGAATTGCGGAAAAGTGTGCGAACACGTCGTCTCCATCTTCTCTTTCAATAAAGCCAAAACCTTTTTTCCCATCAAACCACTTAACTGTTCCTGTGTAAATCATTTAAATAATTCCTCCTATTTTCACGATGGAATTGTTACTTATATTTTGTTTTCCATCTAATACAGTTTAGCATGATAAATATCTCATGTCAACCATTATTTTAATTTTTTTCTTGGCAAAATCAGCGCAAAAAAGCCCTGAGCACTTGAAAAAGTATTCAGGGCTTTCAATTCTATTATAAAACTTTTATTTGCTTTATAACTTTACAATATTAGCAGCTTGTGGGCCGCGGTCGCCTTCTACGATTTCGAATTCTACTTCCTGTCCTTCGTCAAGGTTTTTGAAACCTTCCTCTTCGATAGCTGAGAAGTGTGCGAACACGTCGTCTCCATCTTCTCTTTCAATAAAGCCAAAACCTTTTTTCCCATCAAACCACTTAACTGTTCCTGTGTAAATCATTAAATAAATTCCTCCTATTTTTTAACGATGGAACTCTAACTCGTTTTTTTCTCCATCTGTCAAAGTATAGCACTCTGATATAGCTCTGTCAAGGATTATTTATAATTAGCTAAAACTTTTTTTATATTTCTTACGAATTCTCCTGCATTCTCTAACTTTTCTGTTTCTGTTTCACCAGCTGTTATAGCTTTAATTAAGGCACTACCGATTATAACCCCATCAGGATAATCGATAAATTTTTTGACTTTTTCAGGGCCATCAATTCCAAAACCGAGACCAAGGGGGATATCTCCAGCTGTTTTTCTAACCCTCTTTAAATAACTTTCTAATTGAGGATATGGGCCTCTAGCATCACCTGTAGTTCCCAGCAGAGCCACACAGTAAAGAAAGCCAGAGCTCGAATTACTAATTTCTTTTAATCGCTCATCTGATGTATTGGGAGTAACTAATAAGATTTGATCTAAAGCAGCTTCTTTTAAGTAATAAGCTAAATCAGCTTTTTCATCAACCGGCAAATCCGGTATAATAACTCCTGAAACCCCTGCTTTTTTAATTGCCTCTACAAATTCTTTTTCTCCATAATTTAAAACCGAGTTATAATAACCCATTAAAACTATGGGAACTTTTACTTTATCTTTAATATCTGTCAGCATCTCAATTAGTTTTTTTAAAGTACATCCATTTTTCAATGCCCTTTGTGAAGCTTCCTGAATTACCGGACCATCTGCTAATGGATCAGAAAATGGAATTCCAATTTCTATAATATCTACCCCTTCTTCCTGCAGCCGATAAATTAATTTTTCGGTCATCTCTAAACTGGGGTCTCCTCCACTAATATAAGTTATTAAAGCTTTTTTATCCTTAAATTGAGCTGCTATTTTAGACATTTTTCTCTGCCTCCTTGATCTTTTTAAAATTATTAATATCCTTATCGCCCCGACCAGAAAGGTTAACAACAATAATCTCATCTTCAGAAAGCTGAGGGGCTAATTTTTCTAAATAAGATAGGGCATGAGAACTTTCCAGAGCTGGAATTATTCCTTCTTTTTCTGATAATAATTTAAATGCTTTAACAGCCTCCAGATCAGTAGCCGAATGATATTCTACCCTATCAATAGATTTTAAATGACTGTGTTCAGGACCAACACCTGGATAATCCAAACCGGCAGAAATTGAATAGGCTGGAATTATCTGACCATCTTCATCCTGCAGCAAAAATGATTTGCTACCATGTAAGACTCCCACCCTTCCTGCAGAAAGAGTAGCTGCATGTTTACCACTATCAATTCCCTTACCTGAGGCTTCAACCCCAATCATTTTAACTTCTTTGTCATCAACAAAAGGAAAAAATATTCCCATTGCATTACTTCCTCCACCAACACAGGCTAAAATATAATCAGGAAGCCTTCCTTCTTTAGCAATTATTTGTTTTTTGCATTCATCACCGATTATTCTTTGAAAATCCCTGACCATTACAGGATAGGGATGGGGACCAACTACAGAGCCAATTATATAATGGGTATCTTCCACATTCCTTACCCAATCTCTAATAGCTTCATTAGTAGCATCTTTAAGGGTTTGAGTGCCAGAATTTACTTCAGTTACTTTGGCTCCTAACATTTCCATCTTATATACATTAAGAGCCTGTCTTTCCATATCTTCTGCTCCCATATATATTTCACAATCTAAGTTAAATCTAGCAGCAACAGTTGCAGTTGCAACACCATGCTGACCGGCCCCGGTCTCTGCAATAATTCTCTGCTTACCCATTTTTATTGCTAAAAGAATCTGACCTAAGGTATTATTAATTTTATGAGCACCGGTATGATTTAAATCCTCTCTTTTTAGATATATCTTAGCTCCTCCATAATGTTTGCTTAATTGTTCAGCATAATATAAAGAGGTCGGTCTACCACTGTAATCTGCTAAAAGAGACTTTAACTCTTGTTTAAACTCTTTATCATCTTTATAATGATTGTAAACCGCTTCTAATTCATCTAAAACAGGCATTAAAGTTTCTGGAACAAAACGCCCCCCAAATTGAGAAAAATAGCCCTTATTTAAGTCAGTCTTTCTTTGCATTTTTATTGCTTGATTTTCCATGCTAATTACTCCTTTCCAGTCTTTAAATCCTTTACTTAGTTTAATAATTATTTTTTTCAAAAGCTCTTATTTTAACTAGACTTTCTTCAATTAATTTTTGATCTTTAATCCCTGGAGAAATTTCCAGCTGACTATTTAAATCCACAGCTGCAGGCTTTAAGCTTTTTAAAGCAAGTTCTATATTATGAGGCCCTAGTCCACCTGCTAAAATGAATTTAGCTTGCAGAGCCTCATCATTCAATAATGACCAATCAAAACTTCTACCTGTACCCCCAATTTCATCTCCAATTTTAGTATCGAATAAAAAATAATCAACTAGATTTTTATAAAGCTTTATTTTTTGTAAATCTTTTGCTTTATTAATTGAAATAGCTTTAATTTTTTTTAGTTCTGTTTTTGTGATTAATTCAGCTGGCTCATCACCATGAAACTGAATATAGTCAAAAAGTCCGGCTGCTGTTATTTGCTGCAATTCATTCAGATCAGGATTTACAACTACAGCAACCCTGCTGATAAAAGGGGGGAGGTCTTGACAAAGTTCTTTTACTTGAGCAAGATTAAGCTGTCTGGGACTTTTAGCAAGTATAAAACCAAGTGCATCAACCCCTGCTTTAACAGCAAAGTTTATATCACTTTTTCTTGTCATCCCACATATTTTAACCATCACTCTAGCTGTCATGATCAGATTCCCCTTTGCTTAGACTCAATTCTTTTATTTTAGCTGCTGGACTTTCAGCCTTCATCAATGTTTCTCCAATTAAGACTCCATCTACACCAAGCTCTTTTAAATAACTTATATCTGCAGCGCTCTTTATTCCACTTTCAGCGATAATATAATAATTTTGGCGCGGTGTTTTTTCCTGCAGTAATTTAAGCAATTTTGCTGTAGTATTTAAGTCCACTTCAAAATTATTTAAGTTTCGATTATTAATACCAATAATTTCTGCTTCAGTATTCAATACCATATCTAATTCTGCTTCATTATGAACTTCTACTATTACCTCAAGTTTTAATTTTTCAGCAGTAGCCAATAGTTCCTTTAGCTGCTCTAAATCCAGGACTGCTGCAATTAATAAAATAACATCAGCCCCAATAAAAAAGCTTTGATAAACCTGAATAGGATCAATTATAAATTCCTTGCGTAAAATCGGCAGTTCTGTTAATTTTCTTAAAGATTCTAAAAGTTGATTGCTTCCTTGAAAAAATTTTTGATCTGTTAAAACAGATATTGCATCAGCTCCTCCAGCTTGATAGGCCATTAGCTGTTCAACAGGTTTAAAATCTTTTCTGATCAAACCTTTGCTGGGAGATGCTTTTTTTATTTCGGCTATTAAAGTCAATTCTTCAGCTTTTAATTTTTCTATTAAAGAGTGCCTGCTTTTTTTCAATGCTTTAACTTCTTTTTCTTTTTCTTTTATAATTTTATCTAAGATCATCTTTAAAGCACCGAATTACTGCATTGAATAAGTTCTGCCAGTTTAGCTTTTGCTTTTCCAGAATCAATAATCTCGGCTGCCAGTTTAACCCCTGTTTTAAGATCAGAAACTTTGTTATGCACCAAAAATGCAGCAGCTGCATTAAGCAGTATTACATCTCTTTTAGGACCTTTTTTTCCATCCAGAATATCCAAAGTAATTTTTTTGTTCTCTTCTGGCTTACCTCCCAATATTGCACTTATTGGAGCAGAATCCAAACCGGCTGCTTCGGCTCTAAAATTAAATTCTTTGATTTCTCCATTTTTTAAATAGGCAGTTTTATTTAAACCTGCTAAAGATAATTCATCAATTCCACCAGCACCGTGGACCACCATTGCTGATTTTAAAGCAAGATTTTTTAAGACATGGGCCAGCGGCATTACAAGCTCTCCTTTATAAACTCCAAGAATCTGATATTCTGCCTGAGCAGGATTTGTAAGTGGTCCTAAAATATTAAAAATAGTTCTTAAACCAAGTTCTTTACGAGGACCAACCGCATATTTCATTGCTTTATGAAAATAGGGGGCAAATAAAAATGAGATACCAATTTCATCCAGACATTTAGCTGCTGCCTCAGGACTTAAATCTATTTTTACTCCAAGTGCTTCTAAAAGATCAGCACTTCCACTTTGAGAAGATACTGAGCGATTACCATGTTTGGCAACATTTAATCCTCCAGCTGCCATAACAATTGCAGTAGTTGTAGAGATATTAAAGGTGCCTTTTTGATCTCCCCCGGTTCCACAGCTATCTATTAAATTTCCAGCAGATGTATTAACTCGAGCCGCTTTATTTCTCATTACACTTGCTGCTCCTGTTATTTCATCTATACTTTCTCCTTTCATTCTTAAAGCAATTAAAAATGCTGCTAACTGGCTGTCAGTTGTTTTGCCCTCCATTACCATGGCCATTGCATCTTCCATCTCAGCTAAACTTAAATCTTCTCTGCTAACTACTTTTGTTAAATGTTTATTAAACATTCTCTCTCCTCCTCTATACTACCTACTTAATTTTTTGCTCTAAAAAATTTGCTAAAATTATTTTTCCTGCTTCTGTCAAAATTGATTCGGGATGAAATTGCACACCATAAACAGGATAATCTTTATGTTTAATTGCCATGATTTCACCTTTTTCTGTTTCTGCCAAAACCTCTAATTCTTCAGGAAGATTATTCTTATTAACTAAGAGTGAATGATAACGGGTGGCAGGAAAAGCATTTTCAATTCCAGCAAAGAGCAGCTCGGTTTCAGCAATTTTATTAATTTTTGAAACCTTACCATGAACTAACTCATCTGCTATTATAACCTCAGCTCCAAAAACTTCAGCTATACATTGATGGCCTAAACAAACTCCTAGTATTTCAATTTTATCTTTAAAATAGTCTATTACTTTTTTGGAGATTCCAGCATCATCAGGCCTACCAGGCCCCGGAGAAATTACTATCTTATCAGGTGCCATTAAAGCTATATCTTCAACTGAAACTCTATCATTACGGATAACTTTTACCTCATCAAACTCTTCTAAAATATGGACCAGATTATAGGTAAATGAATCATAATTATCTATTACTAAAATCACGGATACCATCCTCCCTGACGACTTTTAATGCATCAAATAAGGCTCTTCCCTTATTCAATGTTTCTTGATATTCCTTAGCTGGATCTGAATCTGCAACAATACCTGCTCCAACCTGAAGATTAAGTTTTCCCTCTGTTAGTGAAAAAGTTCTAATTGTTATACAGCTATCAAGATTACCATTAAAGCTTAAATAGGCAACAGTTCCTGCATATACTCCTCTGTTTTCTTTTTCCAAGTTATTAATTAACTCTATAGCTTTTATTTTAGGTGCCCCGGAAACCGTTCCTGCCGGGAAAACAGCTTTAAGAACATCAAGACTGTCTAAACCTTCTTTCAAGTCAGCTTCCACCTGAGAGACAATATGCATAACCTTAGAATAATATTCAACTTCCATCAATTCAGTTACTTCAACACTGCTGGGGGCAGCTATACGGCTCAAATCATTTCTGCCCAAATCAAGCAGCATTGTGTGTTCGGCTCTTTCTTTTTCATCATTAAGCAGATCCATTTCTAATTCTAAATCTTCTTTTTTAGTTTTACCTCTGGCTCTAGTCCCTGCTAAAGGGCGAGTCATAACTCTATTATCTCTAACCCTGACTAAAACCTCCGGTGAAGACCCAATAATTTTTGTTTCAGGGAAATTTAAATAAAAAGAATAAGGGGATGGATTTACCGAGCGCAGAGCACGAAAAATTTTAAAGGGTGGCAGATCATTTTCTATTGAAAATTTCTGTGATAAAACAATCTGAAAAATATCTCCCTGTCTAATATGCTCTTTTGCTTTTTTGACCATTGTTTCAAACTCTTTTTTACTGGTGTTTGATATCAATTCAGCCTTTTCACTGCTGTATTTTTCACCAACAGCTGCTAGAGTGCTTTTAGTATTTTTTATTTTGTTTTTGATATCTTTAAGTTCCTGCTGAGCCTGAGCATATAATTTTTTCTTATCTGCTAAGCCCATATTTTCATCTAGCTGGAGATTATTTATTATCTTAACAGTATTATGCAGATGATCATAAGCTAAAATTATTTTTGTCATTACCAAAACACTTAATGCTTTATCATCTTTAAACAGTGTTTTGTCTTTTTCAGAATGGAATATATCTTCCCATTTTTCTATCATCTCATAATTGAAATAACCAACAAAACCACCTGAAAATGGGGGCAATTTTTCATTTTCATAAACCTTAATATTTTTTAGATAAGCCTGTAAATATGAAATCAGGTCTTGATCATATTCTTTATCAATTTTATCTGCTTTTACTATCTCAAAATGATCTTCATAATTCTTAAATACAGCAGCAGGCTCTAAACCAATAAAAGAATAGCGATCATTCTCAGAACTTTCCAGAAGATATGAGTAATCTTTATCAGCAGCCAACTTTTTGTAAAGCGAAATAGGTGTTTCGGTATCAGCTATAAATTCTTCATAAATCGGAATCAGATCATATTCTTCTGCCTGGGTTAAAAATTCTTCTAAAGTTATCATTTCTACCTCCTTGGACAAGAACCCAATCTATTTAAAAACAAAAAACGGCCAAAGCTTATAATAAGCCTGACCGTAGAATTTAAAATTTAAAATTTTGAGTTAGAGATAGATATTTTTAGTTTAAGAATTATAAGGTTCGCGAAAATAGCTCTAATAACCCCTAAAATATATAATTATTTTAAATAATTAAATTAATAATCTAAAATAAAAAAAACTAAAACCACGCTATTTTCCCACAGCCTGGTTTATACTAATCTATCTGCTAATCTAATCTCAACTAAATCTCATCTCTACTAAGCTGGGCTCTTCTCATCTCTAATTTTTTTAAGTATATATTATAAATTTCACTTTGTCAAGAAGTCAAATTTAAAAATTACAATAATGTAAAACCAAGTAGTATTCCAAATAATATTCCAAAATTAGATAAATGACTGTGTATATTATTAGATTGTGGTATTAATTCATCATTTACTATATAAAGCATAGCCCCTGCTGCAAAAGCTAAAGCTGCTCCTACAAAAAGGGGAGAAATATTAAAGAAGAATTGGCCAATTACAGTTCCCAGTGGTATCATCAGTCCTGCAAATAAGGTGAAAAACAATATTTTGAGATTAGAAGCACCAGCAGATTTTAGAGGTCCTGCTATTGCAAGTCCTTCAGGAATATTATGCAGACCAATTGCCATTGCAATATAAATACCTGCTTCTGGACTTGATTCAAATCCTGCCCCAATCGCCAAGCCTTCCGGTAAATTATGGAGGGCTATTCCCAAAAAGATCAAAAAACCTGTTCTCATCAATGGAGACTGAAGTTTTAATTTTTCCGGATTTTCTGTTACCAAATGCTCAGAAGAAGATAGATGAGAATGAGGTAGAAATTTATCTAAAGCATACATTAATAGAGCACCTAAAACAAAGGCAAAAACAGCATTAGTTATAGATGATAATTCTAATGCTTCAGGTAAAAGCTCAAATACAGAAATTGCTGTCATAATACCAGCCGCAAAACCAATTAAAACAGCTAAGATTTTTTCACTTGGTTTACCGAAAAATATTAATAATACTGCTCCAATTGAAGTTGATAGACCTGCTAATAAACTATAAGTTACAGTCCCCATGACCATACCTCCGAAAATAGTATTTTGAAAGAAAAAAGACTCCTGCAAAGTAAAATTATTCAGCATGAGGAGCCCTTTAATATTCTTAGCTAATTATAGTATTGTAAAGCCTAATAACAAGCCACTGATCATCCCTGCATTGGCAAAATGACTGTGCATATTGTTAGATTGAGGCACTAATTCGTCATTTACTATATAAACCATAGCTCCAGCTGCAAATGCCAGTGAGCCACCAACAAATATTGGTGAAACATTAAATATAAACATTCCAATCATGGTTCCTAAAGGTGTCATCAAACCAGCAAATAAAGTAAATGCAAATAACATTAATGTTTTGCTTCCTCCAGATTTTAAAGGTCCTGCTATTGCAAGTCCTTCAGGAATATTATGCAGAGCTATAGCCATTGCAATATAAATACCTGCTTCTGGACTTGATTCAAATCCTGCCCCAATCGCCAGACCTTCGGGCAAATTGTGAAGGGCTATTCCTAAAAAGATCAAAAAACCTGTTCTTAACATTGGATCTTTAACCTTTAATTTTTCTGGATTTTCTACATCTAGTTTTTCAGAAGAAGAAAGATGAGAATGAGGAACAAATATATCTAAAGCATACATCATTAATGCACCCAATAAAAATCCAATTAAAGCTATGCTAAGTGAGCCAAGTTCCACAGCTTCTGGCATTAATTCAAATACCGAAATAGCCAGCATAATACCTCCGGCAAATCCCAGTAGAGAAGATAATACTTTTTTACTTGGTTCACCAAAAATTATCAAGACAAAAACTCCAAGCGAAGTTGAAATTCCAGCCAAAAAACTATACATTAAAGTACTCATTTATTAACCTCCTGTATAAATATTTCTTGATTTATCAAAATCTATATCATTTTAATTGCTTAGATAATTAATTTGAAGATAATTTTAATTATCATAATTATATAGCACTCAACTTTTTTTTGCAAACCAAAAAATCATCCGATTGTGTCAAATAACTTTTGGAAATGAGATAAGACTCCCTTATATATTTTTTAAAAAGCTAATGCTTTTATTGCT
>NZ_JAJFAT010000039.1 GCF_020711195.1 Halanaerobium polyolivorans | reverse complement strand
GGTTGTATAATTAATGTTGTGAAGAAAAAATTGTGAATTTAAAAACATCTAAATAAAAAAGGCATTTGCCTGGCTCCGTTGAATTAAATAGTTACAACACCAAAAATTCAATAAAGGAGTCAAGCAAATGCATAATAAGTTTATCACAGATTTAATGAATTTACCAGACCTAGTTGCAACAGATTTAATTCAAACTGAAGAATATTTAGTTTTTGTAGCTGACTATCGAAAAAATTATGTTAAATGCCCAGTCTGCGGTAAAAAAGTAGATAAAGTTCACGATAGAAAAGTTCAAGTAGTTCAAGATACTCCTCTTCGAGATAAAAAGGTAGCTATTAGACTTTTAAAAAAACGCTATAGATGCAGTCATTGCGGTAAAAGAGCAATACCTAAAAGAATAGAAAGTATTACTAAATACTCAAGGAAAACAGAGCGTTTTAAAATGAATCTTTTAAAGCAGACTGATAGTCGCGATTACTCAAGAGTAGCAAAAGAACATGGTCTTAGCTATACCAGTATTCAAAACTCGGTGCGCAGCAAACTAGACACTCTGATTAAAGAAGCTCAGCTTGCAACTTTAGATGAAGTTGAAGCTATCAGTATTGATGAATTTGCAATCAAGAAAAAACATAAATACGCGGTCGCTTTAACTGATCCGATTAATAATAAATTAATTGATATATTAACTTCTAGAAAAAAAGATGATTTAATTAAGTACTTCAATACCTGGCCTAAGAAACTAAAAGAGCAGATCAAATACTTCTCCATGGATATGTGGAGCCCATATAAAGCTGTTGCAGAAACTGTTTTTCCAAATGCTAAAATAGTGGTTGATAAGTTTCATCTAGTTACAACTGTTAATAATGCTCTAGATAAGCTAAGAATAAAGGAACAGGATAAACAGACTGCTGCCAATAGAAAGAAGTTCTATAAATCAAGACTCACCCTTCTGATGGCTGGTGAAGATCTTGATGATAACGGCCATCAGCGACTAATAGAAATATTTAAATTATCTCCTGCTTTAGAAAAAGCATGGGAGTTAAAAGAGGAATTTAGAGATCTTCTTCAAATACCTGATGTCAAAGAGTCTATTGAAGCTTTAAATCACTGGTATAAAAATGTTAGCCAGGCTAAATTAAATCTTTTCTATAAAGCTAAAGGAACACTAAAACGCTGGGAACAGCATATTATTAACTATTTCAAAACTAGAATAACCAATGGATTTGCTGAAGGATTAAATAACAAAATAAAATTGATCAAAAGAATTGGCTACGGTGTTCCCAAAGTTGAAAACTTAAAACGCCGTGTATTTTTATCATTACTAAGTATTTAAGATTAAATTTAAAAATTAAAGAGATAATAAGATTCAATCGGTGCTATTTAGATTTCACAACATTTGTCAAAGAGCC
>NZ_JAJFAT010000038.1 GCF_020711195.1 Halanaerobium polyolivorans | reverse complement strand
GATTGTGTCAAATAACTTTTGGAAATGAGATAAGACTCCCTTATATATTTTTTAAAAAGCTAATGCTTTTATTGCTCTACTTAAACCGTTAACTTTGCCTTTACGTAAAGCAGGAACTGTTTCTTTAGCTAATGGAAATAGTGTTTTTCTATGATCTATTATTTTTTCTGTTCTCATTTTTATTCTTTTTTCTTTTTCTTTAATCTTAAATAATTTGTATAAATCTTCTTTTTCACCACCATTATATTTAAATGCTCTTAGCCTAGCCATCCTATCTGCACCATCTTCTGACCATGATAACGGTCTAGAAGACATTCTAGATGCCAGAACATGACTTACATGACCCTCTGCGCTGCATCCTTCAGCATGTTGATCATTAACATAGTTGTTAATTCCATGCCAATTAGAATAAATATATTTTCTTGCTTTTTTAACTCTTTGTTGATGTTCTTCATTTTCTGCTTTTTCATAAATCTCTTTAAATGTTGAACTAACAAAATTGTAATCAGCTCTATTTAATCCTAACCAGAGATCAAACTTTTGCTTTGGACAGTGACCAGTAGCCAATAAAACATATTTGTTTAGATGATACCTATCCAATATATATTTGGTCTTATGAATCTCTTTAAGACCTTTTTTAATCCAGGCTCCACCATCTCCTGACAAAAATATTGTATCTATATAATCTAGATCATAATTCTCATCTATATAGCTTAATACTTCCTCCCAAAGATCTTCAGATTTGGGATAAATACCAGAAAAATATTTTGCATTCTCTAATTTATTTCTTTTTCCTTTACGACCCTCATGTACGTACACCAGCTTAGTTACTTGACTACTTTTTTTCTTCTTTTTACTCTTAGTACAATTTCTTTTTTGAATAGAAACATGATCTTCATCTGCCTCTATATAAAGATGTTTAACCTTCTTTTTTTCTTTGCTTTTATTATCGTCAATAGCTCTATTGTCTATCTTACCAAGCTTTTTTATCTTATTTAAGGTTGTCTGTCTAGTTAAAGGAACTACTTCAGATGCAATATCAGCTGCAGCCTGATAAGAATATTCTTTTGCTTTTTCTACTAAATCTACCTCAATACCTTCTTCTATTTTTTGATGTCTTTCAATACCAAAAACATCATCTACAAGATATGTGTATTCTTCATCTTCATCTTCAGAACTTTTAGAAACATAGTATGTTCTTTGATATTTTATCTTTCCAAACTTAGTAACTAGTGATTTGTCCATATCTCTGGCCTGAATATTAAATAATTTTTTTCGTTCTTTAGATTCTCTAATTTCTTCATCCATATTTTCCAGAACATATACTAATAAATCTCTACCTAATCCATTCAAGTCTTTGTCTATAATCTCAATTAACCCTGAAATACCACCTTTTTTGCCTTCAAACAGCTCTTTAATATATTTTTCGATATTACTGCTGAAATTTTCTGCAAAATCCTGTATAATGTTATTCATAAGAAGACTCCCTCCTTTTTGTTTTTAGTCCTAAAAACATTTTATCAAAAAGGGAGTCTTCTTTCTATTTTTTTTATGATTCAGTTTTGAATCTCCAAAAGTAATTTTACACTAAC
>NZ_JAJFAT010000037.1 GCF_020711195.1 Halanaerobium polyolivorans | reverse complement strand
GTTCTTCTTTATTAGCTTTTTTAAAATAATTAGAAATTTCTTCATTAAACTTTTCAAATTCTTGATATAGCTTATTATCTTCTTCATTCTTGAATATATCATGGCCTTTAAGGATTTGAGATAAGCGAGAATATCTTTTAGGAATTAATTCGCTTTCAGCATCTCTTAATGGTTTTAGATAAGTTGTTTTTAAATAATGCCTTGCCTCAGCATTTAAAGAATATCCTTCTTTATCACTTCCAGCTCTAACATCTGCTGGAAGAATTCTTTCCGCATTTTTACTTACATCATAATTAACTTTTAAATAAGGTTCAGCTTCTTCTTTTTTACCTTCCCAGCTTAGCCATTCGGTAAAATATTTTGCCTCCTCCGCTTTCAAATCATTAAATTTTAGCTCTATTCTAAACCTATCAGTATCATTATAAAAATCATCTTCAGTTACTCTAATCCATTCATAACTATGAGTTTTTAATACCATCTTAATTGCATCAATAATTGCTGTTTTACCTGAATCATTTTCTCCAATAAGAACATTTAAATTTTCATTAAAATCTAAATTAAGATCTGGAGATTCAATTTCAAATTCTTTTGAACCGAATTTTCTAAAATTCCAGAGTTTTAAATTTGATAAATACATTAATTATCATTCCTAATTTTAAAATTTACACAACTTATTGTATATTACTTTCACACCACTCTTATTTTGTTATTTAAATTTATATTTTTTAGATAAAATTTATAAATATTTTGCTTGAGTAGTATAACTAAAATATCACCCTAGCTAAAATAAATAATTAACATTAATGCATTATCTTCATATTCTTCTACCGATAATAACAATTTCAATCATATTTTTAAGTTAATCTGGTATTTTTAAAATAATATTTTATATCCTATTAAATATATTTCTATAAACCCCAATTCAACCCTGCATCTGCAGTATCATTTTTGTTATCTCTAGTTCTGTTCATTATTATACACTAAAGCCCTGACACCGTATTGTCGCGAACTGATGTATATATAATAGAAAGCATTTATTACTTTATACTACTGTCATTCTCTTGCTGGAAAATAATACTTGCCAGTTATATAATTTATTCTACAATAATATGTAAATACCTGTATGATTATTAACTACTATTAGATTATCATATACACTGGTATTTTTTTATTTGGATTTTTATAGTTTACAATTTTTTCTTCACAACATTAATTATAGAACCATAATTTACAATTATTTTTTAAGCTAAAACAATTGTTTTTATCTAAAATAATAAAATGATCTTTTACATCAATCTGTAAACGCTCTGCTTCACTTAAAAAAAACTCATTAAATTCATAATACTGATTGCTTAAATTTTTAATACTTATCGGTGAATTATAAGCTAATATTATTGAAAAAGCATCCAACATAAAGGCTTTATTAAATAAGTCATCTGTTCCAATTTTTTTTAAAGCATTTTTCCCACGCATTAATTCTACTATTGCAGTCATTCTATTATTATAATCAAGTGTTATCATCCCAACTACTTCTTCTTTTTGATTCATTTTTAATACTTCTATAAATATATCTATACTATCCTCTGAACTAATAATCTTATTCTTGAGCAACTATAACTACCCCCTTCTTAAATTGATTTACCATCAAATATAATTTCACTATCTTTAACCATCACATCTTTTTCTGCAGTAGACTCTTCCTCTCTATTTAAGACAGAAATATCACTCAAACTGCTAAAGGTTTCATTGGCATACTTCTCTATCAAAATTTCTAAAAGTCTATTTTGCTCCATTCTAAGCAATTCTAAAGCATCATTTAAGTTTTCTACCTCCAAAACTAACTCACCAGTATGATATTCCGTCCAGCTGCATTCTAATTTAAATTTTTTCATTATTAATCACCCTTGTTTATTAATTTTATTTGAATTAATTGCTAGCATAATTTCCTTTTTTATAATTTTTTTCTCCAATTTTACAGATTTATGATCTTATTATAATACTTTTAGTATTTTTGATCAAATGATCATAATTTTTATATTGTTTTTTTAGCTTAATAGAAGAGTTCTTTAAAAATGATTTTTTTAAATTAAATACCAGCATTTGTGTTTCTGTCAATTTAAATTTGATCCAGCCACTCTTCATTACAGGCTTTAATTCCAAGCCCAGTTGGATTCTTTACGGCAGCTAGGTGGTACACAATTCGATTGGCAGGGTGATACATTTTTCGCTTGACAAAAGCACTTTAAAACTAAATAATCTTAATTTAAAGAAAATAATTAATATATTTACTTTTATTTCCATTTAAAAAATGTTATAATAGATACATAAAACATAAGTTCACAAAAGGAGGAATAAAAATGGAAGAATTATTTAGCCTGATAAGCACTTATGGTTTCCCGATGGTCCTCTGTATTTATTTGCTTATGCGTTTTGAAACCTTGATAAGAGAACTTAAAAAATCAATAGACACACTAATAGTCATGAATAATTCAGAGCAATATAATAAAACTAGCATCCAAAAGCAAAAACGTCTTCATTAAATGATTAAGCAGCCTCTATTAATAGAGGCTGCTTAAGGAAATTTAAGCGGTGAATCAGTATTTTCTTTTTAAAATATATTTTTTATTTTTTTTAGCGAAACG
>NZ_JAJFAT010000036.1 GCF_020711195.1 Halanaerobium polyolivorans | reverse complement strand
AGTTTCTTGATGTTACAAAATCAAATTTGTTTTTTGCAAAAGGGGTTATTTTAGTTGAAGGTTGGTCAGAAGAAATAATTATTCCTACCTTAGCTAAGGAAATTGGATATGATTTAACTGAAAACGAAGTTTCAGTTATTAATGTTGGCAATGTAGGTTTTGATCATTATTATAAAATATTTTTGCGAAAAGATAATCCTGATGCCATGAATGTTAGAGTATCGGTTGTAAATGATGTTGACGTTACAACATATACAAAAGATAATATGGAGAAAAAGGATGAGGAATTTTATCAAAGAAAATGTAAAGAAGAAATCACTAAAAAGAAGAATAAAATTAAATATCTTGGAAAAAGCAGTGTAGAAAAACCACAAACAATTGTAAAACCATTCATTTCATCTGGATGGACTTTGGAATGGTGTTTTTATGAATCTGATTTTTTGAACAGAATTTTTGTAAAATCTACAAAGCAAGTTCATCCTCAAATTTTCGATACTGAAGATTATGAAGAGGAATTAGCAATTAGATTGTTAGATTCTAATTCAAGTTTTAATAAAACAAAAATTGCTTACCAAATAGAAGAGTCACTTAGAAATGAAAGTGTTTTAAAAGGAATTAATCTAAATGAAGAAGATACATACCAGGATGATACTATATCATATTTAATTGGGGCGATAAAATATGCCTGTGGAGATTAATATAACTGATAAAGATATTGAATATGCTGAGTCAATATTATTAAATGAAGATGAATCATTTAAAGATGATAACGATGAGAGAATTAGCTGTATTAAAAACCTTGAAACAATAGACCTACATGCGGTTCCGGGAAGTGGTAAAACAACAGTATTATTAGCTAAACTATTAATTTTAGAAAGAAAATTACCATTTAAAGATGGTTCAGGTATTTTGGTGATTTCTCATACCAATGCTGCAGTTGATGAGATAAAAAATGAAATAGAAGAATATTGTCCGAAGTTATTTTCTTATCCGAATTTTGTTGGAACCATTCAAAGCTTTGTTAATCAATATTTAGCTAAACCATATTTTAAATAGGCTACTAATAATAAAATATTAAGAATTGATAATGAAATTTATAATGAAAATATAAATAATTTTAGATTCTATCATTTTAAAGATTTTGATAATAAAATAGAGAAAATTGGAGGAGATAAGCTATGAATTTTGGTTTTGAATGCTATTCTTGTATTTTAAGACAGAGTTATGAAGCAGCTGCAATGGCTGCAGATAAAGATGAGGTGATCAGGTAGATATTGTCTGAAATATCCTCTGAATTAGCTAAACTAGATCCGACTATTACTCCACCAGAATTAATTGTCATTGTTCATCAGATAATAAAGAAAAAACAGGGGTAGAAGATCCTATGAGAAGATTAAAGCTAAAAATATGAAAACTTCTTTAGAGATTTATCCTAAGGTTGAGAAAATTGTCAGTAATTCAGATGATCCACTTTTAGTTTCTTTATTTATGGCAGCAGTTGGTAATTCTATTGATACAGCTGTTGGTTTGGAAGCTGATATTGTTAAAATATATAAAAATTTCTGCAGATAGGACTTAATTATTCTGTTTATGGGCTTTTAAACTAAGAGCTTGATAAGTCAGATAATGTTCTGATAATTGCAGACAATACTGGTGAGGCTGTATTTGATAGATTATTATTTAAAGAGCTAAATAAACTGGATATGAAGATAACTTAAGCATTAAGAAGTAAAGCTGTGTTAAATGACATAACAATTAAAGATACAAAAAAGTTAAACATTGATTCAATGGCAAAAGTAATTGATATTGGTACCTTTACTCCAGGTTTTATTTTAAGTCATACCAATGATAATTTTAAAAATATTTATTACAATTTTGACCTCATTATCAGCAAGAGCCAGGGTAATCTGGAAGGCCTTAGCACTGCAGAAGAAAATATTTTCTTTCTTTTGAAAGCCAAGTGTAAATTTATAGTCTATTTTAAAGAATAGTATAGAAAAAGCAGATTTAGTGTTGATTAAGAGTGATAAAATATGTAGTAGTTCATAATAAAGTGCTGTCATAGCTTTCTGAAATATTTTAAGCAGCTAGCAGGAATTTTAGTTTAAAAATAGAAATTAAGTATAATAAATATAAAAAAGGAGTTGTTAATATGGAAAAAAATAATTGGAAAAGTAAAATGTTACCAGGTTGTCCAGGGAATTTTGGTAGTTTCAAAAACTATTTAATAGAAGGAAATAAAAAAGTTTTTGTAGGTTTTGATGGAATGACTCAATCTATTGAAGTATGGAAAGGTACTTTTGAAGAAGATATTAGTTTATATTTTGAAAAGGAAGGTCAGGATCTTACTAACTATGGATTAAGTTTTTTCGATTGTGATAAATCAACAGTAAAAAAGAGACTTCAGGAAAAGTTATCAAAAATTGGTTTTAATGATGATCAAATTAATGATATATATCAGGAGTTTGTTGATTCTTTTTATAATTAATATAGTAATTTTAAAAAAACATTTAAATATAAATTTTTTTATCTAGTAAATAAAATATTTAAATTTATAATTTCAATAGTGTTTCTGTCAATTTAATTTGACCCTTTTAATAATTGAAAACTGACCTGGGTAAGCGAAAAATAATAATAATTTTATTGACCCAGCCATTCTTCGGTTTCTTTCATTCGATAAGAAGTACCATTCATATTAATTACATATGATTTGTGGGCCAAACTATCTACCATAGCTGTAGTTAATGCCGGATCATTAAACACCTCATTCCATCTTTCAAAAGAAAGATTGGAAGTTATTATAGTAGACTTTCTTTCTGCTCCTAAAGAAAGGAAGGAGAAAAAAAGCTCGTTTCCTGTCTGGTCAAAAGAGATGTAGCCTTATTCATCTAAGATTATTAAATCATATTTTTGGAATTTAGATTCAAAATTAGTTAATCGTCTTTCACTCTGAGTTTCTTTTAACTGGTTGATAAATTGTGACACTGTAGCGAAAAAGACTTTGTAACCTTTGTTACAGGTTGGATTGTCAACCCTTTTTACAACAATTTTTTATCGAACATTAAATATCTATATTCAACAGGTGTTAGGTAATCTAA
>NZ_JAJFAT010000035.1 GCF_020711195.1 Halanaerobium polyolivorans | reverse complement strand
GGAGCTTTTTGAATATTTTTTACTTCTTTTATTATCTCTCCTACAGATGGAGGCCATTTAGAATTATTAATAACTAGCTTTTTAACTGCAAGATTTATTAACTCCTGGTCATAATATTTTAAAAAATCATGCCAAACTTCTACCATCATTTGATTTTCTCTTTTATCACTTTTCGGGAACTTAAGCCGATTTGAATAACAACTGCTTAAATAACTTAATAGTTCAATGATATTATTCTTCGTCATCCTTTTGCTCCTCATTTAAGTATTCGACATATAATTCGGCAAGCATATCCATTTTTTTTGTTGAATTTGATTTACCGCTTTTATTCATCTGGTTTTCCAATTTAACAATCTGCTTTCTCAGCTTTTTAGCACTTAATATCTTTGAACTCCAGAACTCATCATTCTGGCTGAAATATATGATCTCCTTGATCTCTTCCCAGGTATAACCTTTGTTCTCATCTTCTTTAGCGCCAACAGGACCGAGTCTATTTATCTTTTCCAGTTCTTTTACCCATTTATTGAACAATTTATTATCAAGATCAGTTTCTGGAACCCTTACATATTAATTACATATGATTTGTGGTTAAATCAAGTATACAGGAGTTGGTAATAGAATAGTGCATTTTTCATTTAGAAGACCATTAATTGGTATACTTTTAGCTTAGCATATGTAAATATTCCTCTATAATTTTTATAATTCTTAAATCAAGTCTATAATGCTTAATATTTTATTATATTTGAATAATTATCTTTAAAACATCTTAGTTCAGTTCATGTTGCAATAGTACTCTTAATTTATTGATTCTCTTTTTATTTTTCGCAATTTATCAAGGATAGCATTGATATAATCCCAATCTTCTTTGTAAGGCTTTTCATCTCTGCTTGCAAATCGTATTGATCTTTGAAGAATAAATAAACCTGTTCGCAAATAATCTTCTCTGGCGGGTAAACTGCCATTATCAAAATAATCTTTTCTACATTTAGTGAAGAAAACCAATCTAACAGCTGTTTTATCATTCCGAATATACATTTCTGGTTCAAAATCAATTTCTGTTTTCTATAACAGCTTCACTTCTTACTAATTCAACTGCGTCAGTTTCTGGAATATTTTCTGGAAGTGGTTTTGAAAAAAAATTGGCCTGGTTTGAATGATATAAGATGCTTGATAAAGTGGGATTGATAAAACTATTTGAAAATCATTGTGATCTAGTTTATGAGTAAATTTTAAATCATCTAGCTTTAAACCTATCTCTACTAAATGATAAGTCTGCTGCTTTTAATTATTCTAATGAAAAATCATCAAGATTTAATCTCCTCAATGGTGCTTCATAAACATGTAAAGATTTAAATATTTCAATAGCTTCTTCTCTCAAATCATACCATTCTTCAGGTATGTTTTTACCTAAATCGAACTCTAATCTTTTTACACCCTTTAATTTATTTTTCACCTTTTCAAAATGCATACAGTTCTTAAAAGCTATTGGAAAAAATGCTATACAGGCATCTAATAACCTGTTGGGATGATCTGGCCCCTCTGGTACTATTACTTCAATATTTCCCAATGATTCAAATTCATCATTTACATAATTTGCTTCCAGCCACTGCCTTCCTCCCTCTCCCTGCAGTATCTAAACATCTATGCTGTTTATTCCATCTGACCCCATAAAACCACCTGAACTACCAACTAAAAACATTCTTGAAAAACCTGCCATTTAAAAGCCTCCTTGATATTATATAGTTACGTCAAATCTAAATCTTTCTCAAAAAAGCAATTTTCAATCAACCAATCATGAGATTCATCATCTTTTAATCCTTCTTTATTTGTTTTTATTAATATTTCATAAATAACCCCAAATTAATTTTCTTCGCCTTTTGAATCAATAACATTGAAATTTAATTCTCCTAATTTATTTTCTAATAAATGAATAAAACAATCGATTCTTTTTTCAATAAAAGTATCTAAAGCATCTTCTGGTAAATAATCTTTTTTTGCCCAACTAATTAATTCATTAGGTACTAAATGATCTTCAAAAACTTCATCCATTTCTTCTAAATTATATTCTTTCAGATAATTAACAGGGTTTTTATCACTAATTTCAAGGTTAGTCTTTTGAGGTATATAAGCAATATTCATTAAACTATTTTTATTAACCTCAATTTCATCAGTAAAATTATCTAAAAAATTCAACGGAAATATATGGTGCAAATTAGGCTTGTCAGTTAAATCATAATAAACATCTTTTAAAACAGAATTGTCTTTATGTTTCCAGTCCTTAGGTTCTTGACTGGATAATAAAGATAGAATTGAACGAGATAATCTACCACGTGAACTATAAGAGGAGTTTCTTAAATCATTTTTATTTAATACAAAATCAGGAAATTCTACATTTTCTCCTTTTTTAGCCCTTTCAAGCCAATCTACATGGTTTCTTAAATGAGTTGTGTTTCTTAACTTTTCATCAGTATGAAAACTATAAAACCAAAAATATTTATTCAGCAATTTATAATTTGGTTCTGAGTTTTTATAGAAATAAGAAGCTATGCTCATATAAAAATAACGAAATGGAACTAATCTAGGTCCTTTTAAATGTAAATGATTCTCAAAAAAATCAAAGGTTTTTAATATTGATTTTTTAGCATCTTCCCACACTCTTTCAATTTGAGTAGCTTCTATTTCATTCAGGTATCGACTAGTAATATTATATACCCTTGAATTTTCAATGTTTTGCCTAATTATTATAGCTAAAATTTGTAAATAAGTTAAATTATCAATATTTTCAATAAAAAAACCATCATATTCATCTCTAAAATCATCTATTAGTTCTCTTAAATAAAATCCTTCTTTATCTTCATTTTTTATTCTAAAAGTTTTAGCAACTACAATATCGAATATATCTAGAGCTTGGCCTTCTTGATTTATTCTTTCAAATATTTCACAAACCTCTGAAACTTTTATTTCCTTTAATTCAATGAAAGGAATTCTATAGTTATCTAATACATTTTTTATATTTCTAAGATTAATCCTATATTCATGACCATATTCTACATAACCCTCTTCGTGAATAGATTTTTCCACTTCATTAAAGTTTTCTTTAACAACTAAATTGCAATAATAAATTGAACTAATTTCAAACTGTAATAATTTTACTTGTATAAAATTAGTTTTAGTTGATC
>NZ_JAJFAT010000034.1 GCF_020711195.1 Halanaerobium polyolivorans | reverse complement strand
GGCAGTCTTAATGATATGCCGCCAGCAAAATTTTATAAACTGGCTAAAGCAGAAAAAATAGTTGCTGAACCAGTACTGGCCTAAATAGAAAAATGAGAAACTAAGAATAAGCGAGCTTAACAAACATATTCTCCATATTTAGGGGTTTGGACCGATAAATGGGAGATATTATATATAAAAAGGTGGTTAACAAATCCTGTTAGTAATAACAATATGATTACAAAAAATACAGAAAATGGCACACCTCAAGGTGGTGTAATATCGCCACTTCTTGCAAATCTATTTTTGAATTTTGCTTTCGATAAATGGATGGAAAGAAGGTTCCCAAATAATAAATGGTGTAGATATGCAGATGATGGAATTATTCATTGTAATACCAGGGCAGAGGCAATATTTATATTAAATTGCCTCAAAGAAAGAATGAAAGAATGCAAATTAGAAATACATTCTGGAAAAACAAAAATCATCTACTGTAAAGATATTAATCGTAAAGAAAATCATAAACTCCATGAATTTACTTTTCTTGGTTATTCTTTTAGACCGAGAAACGCTAAGGGCTCAAGTGGTAGTTCATTTACCAGTTTTTTGCCTGTAATATCCAATAAGGCAAAGAAGCATATAAGAAGCACTATAAAAAGTTGGTATTTACTGCATCAAACACAAATAACTCTTGCAGAAATTGCTGAGAAATATAATGTGGTACTAAGAGGCTGGTTAAATTATTATGGGTTTTATGGTAAAAATGAGTTAAAGAAGGTATTACATCATATGAATAATCATCTTGTTATGTGGGTTATCAGGAAGTTTGATAAACTAAAAACGAAAAAGATGAAAGCAAGGAAGCTTTTAAATAAAATTGCTAAAGAAAAACCCAATTTATTTTCCTATTGGGTTGTTGGTGTATTACCAATGACTGGATAATAGGAGCCGTATGACGAGAGAGTGTCACGTATGGATCTGTGAGAGACTGATAATGAAATTTTACCGGTCTACTCGACTGGGAGGACCCAGAGGAAGATTAATAGAAATTTCAGATCGCAAAAAAAGCAGTAGAACTAATTGATGAAGCACATGCAAACGGCTGCAGAAAAATTAAAGCCTGTGAGGAATTTAATATATCACAGAGAACCAACCAACGATGGTCAAAAGATGGTACCGTTAAATAAGACCAGCGGCCTCTGGTTGAAAGACCAGAACCCAAAAACAAATTAACTGAGGCTGAAAGAAAAGAAATAGTTGAAGTTTCAAACAGCAAAGAATTTGCAGACTTACCAGTTTCTCAAATTGTTCCTGAACTGGCTAGTCAGGGTAAATATATTGCTTCAGAATCCACCTTTTATCGAGTCTTAGATGAGAAGAAAATGAATACTCATCGAGCTAAGACTAAAGAACCTGTCAAACGAGAACCACCTACCCATATTTCTACTGCTCCCAATCAGGTCTGGACCTTGGATATTACCTGGCTGAGGACTATGATTAAAGGAGAACATTTCAAATTATATCTAGAGTTGATATGTTTAGTAGAATGATAGTTGCCCACGAAGTCTGGAGTAAAGAAAATGCTGAGAATTCTAAGAGACTGATCAGAAAAGCTTTTTTAGCTCAAAAAATAGCTAATAAAGATAAACCTCTAGTATTACATTCTGATAATGGCAGTCCAATGAAAGGGGCTGCATTTTTAGCAACAATTGAAAAACTAGGTGTGCAGAGTTCATATTCAAGGCCCCGTGTAATCAATGAAAATCCTTATTCTATAACCACTTTATCCTGATGGTGGTTTTAAGGATAAAAATAGAGCCAGAGAATGGGTAACCAGTTTTGTTTACTGGTATAACCATCAGCATTTACATAGTGGAATTAATTTTATTATACCCTATCAGAGGCAATACAGACTTGATTTAGATATAATGAAAAAACGGACTGAAACATATCAAAAAACTAAGGCAAAACACCCAGAAAGATGGTCAGGGGATATTAGAGATTGGACCCTGCCAGAATATGTAACTTTAAATCCAATGGATACTGCTGAAGCAGAAAATTATCTCAAGCAGCAGAGCTCTTAAATGAGCTTCTGCAGGAGTAGTATTCAAAGAAATTTTTAGCTAAATGCGACAACATAGTTGACAAACACCGATATTTAAAGGAGTGTAATAGGTGTCAAAAAAAGTATTGGTTTATGCAATTTCAAAAGATAAATTTTCTGGTAGCCAGAAAATGATTTTAAATTTGTTAAAGACTTTAGATAATAAATATTTTGACGTTGAGTTATTAGTTCAATCAAAATCTCCATTATCAAAAAAAGCTGAAGAATTTGGAGTGAAAACTAATTTTATTTCATTCCCAGAGAACTTAAAAGTTCATAATGAATCTTATGATGGTTTTAGGGATAAAAGTATATTAGGGAAAATAATATTTTTTATAACTTTCTTATGTTATTCATTTAAAATTTCAAAATTTGTTTTAAAAAACAATTATGATTTGATTTGGTGTGAAAATCCAAGAGCCTTATTATCTTGCACTTTTCTTAGGTTTTTTCGTGTTAAAATTATTAATAATATGTGGTCAATTCAAAAGTCAAAACTTTTATTGATTTATATATACTTATTATCAAATTTAATTATTGTAGAAACAAATTATCAAAAGCAATTATTTAAAAAAATTAAATTAGAAAAAACGGTAGAAGTAATATATACACAAATAGATGATTCTGTCATTAAAAAGCAATATAATAAGTCGAAAGCTAGATCTTTGGTGAATTTACCTCAAGATAATTTGATAATTGGTAATTTGTGTGGCTTTAGATATATGAAGGGAGCAGATCTATTTGTAGAAATTGCTTTAAATTATATAAATAATTACGATATAGATTGTTATTTTTTAATTGGAGGATGTAACAAAACAGATAACTTAAGAAATAGTAAATATATTTTAAATAAAATAGATAAAATAAATAATAGATTTATTATATTAGATTGGATAAATGATATTAATGTTTTTTATCAAAGTATAGATCTTTTTGTTTCTACATCAAGATCTGAAGGACTTCCAGGAGCAATTAGGGAGGCGGCTTGTTTGGGATTACCAATATTAGCAACTAATGTAGGTGGTACTAAAGAGGTAATTGGAAATAAAAGTAGATTAATTGAATTTAATGATAATTCTAAAGAGGATGTAATTAACAAGTTTTCTTCAAAGATAAATGAACAATTAATTAAAATCAAAAATCAGAACGAAAATATTGACAAAAAAACTAAAAAAAATTGTCATGATAAATTTATAGATAATGATTATAATAAAAAGATTAATAATACTTTAAAAAATTTATTTTAATTATTTTATAATTTGATTATAAATCTTAATTAAAGGTGATTTCTATATAGCCCTCTAACAGAATTAGAGAAAAAGTTTGAAAATGATATACTCTAATTACAAGGGGGAAACACCAATGGCAAACAGAAAATATTCCGATGAAACTAAAGAACAAATAGTAAAAGAATGTCGCGAAATAGGTAACACAGCTCTTGTAGCAAGATGACATAATATTTCTAAACATACTGTCTACAGCTGGGTTAAAAAAGCTAAAGAAACTGGATCTG
>NZ_JAJFAT010000033.1 GCF_020711195.1 Halanaerobium polyolivorans | reverse complement strand
ATATTACAGTTTGGTCCACTATGGGCATTTTATTTATTATTTTTTTAATTAGTTCAAGTTCATTATACAATCAAGCGTCTAAATATAGATAAAAATAAAGCTAAAAAAATATAATTTGATATAAGCTAAAATTTAACCCAAAAAATGATTTTAATTAAAAAAAATCTGTGATTTTGTCTTTGTGAGGAAAAAGTCTCCCACAAATGCTTTACACAAACTTTTTACGAACCCTTCTTTACTTAGGAACTAATGTTTGATAATATTATATTACAAAACAATTTTTTTGTTGTTATTTTATGTTTGTTTATAATAAGAAAAGAGAAAAAGATAATTTGTTTTTGGGGGGATAAAAATGTATTTTGACAAATATAAAAATTCTAAAGAAGGATTTAAAAAATTTCATAAACTTGCTATAAATATGCCCAGAGAGTCTTTTGAGGATTCTAATTATACAATGGTTTCTCAATTAGCAGAATTATTGTTAGAAATAAATGATCGTCTTAATCAAATTGAAGGTAAAATTACATATGTAGACATTTATGCTCTTTTCAATACAACTATATTTAAAAATAAAGATAATTTTAATTTAATAGCTAAAAAAGAATTCTTTAATGATTCTTTAAATTATGAAGAGTCTAAAGTTAATTACAGAAACACAAATGATGGCAGATTATTTAGGCATATAATGGAATTGTGTAAATTCTTTTCTCTTTTAAATCACGATAATAAAGTACAAACTAGTACTTGCGAAGAATATTTAAATATAAAATCAAAAGGAAATTTTATAAGAAATAAATTAATATCTATAAATATATTTAAGAATCCACATTGTAAAAATGTTAGGTCAGTAAATAAAACAATGAAGAAAATAAATAAAAATAACAATATGTATTATCCGGCTAAAAGCATCTTGCAGTATTTAGATTTTTTAGAAAGAAAAGCTAGTATATTTGAAATCAGTTATCTTTTTGGAATTATCGAGCCAAATTGTACTACTAATAATGAGTTTCTAGAAAGAGCTAAACAGCTGCAATATGTTTTTACAAATGAAACATTTAATCATAAAATTGATTTTTTTAACTATATGGGCTGGAAAGATTCAAATAACATTGAATATAAAATAAAAGCTTCACAAAATATTGATTTTAAATTTAAAGCTTTCATTTTATATATGGATGATATTAATTTAATTAATTTAAATAAAAATAATGAAATAACTTTAACTGATTATTCTAAAGAAATTTTACTAGATAGCTTACCTCCAGAAGTGTATAATCTAGAAAATTATTTAAACGAATTAGAGTCATATAAACCAGAAGCTTTTCTTGAAAAAGTAATTAAAAATAATGATACAATATTAAAAGAAAATTTATATCAAAACGATAAATTTCTAGAACTTTTTAGTAAAAAGAACTATAAAAAGCAAGATAGAAAAAGAAGCCAATTGTTGGTTTATTTAGCAAAATTAGCTAATGAGTTCAAATGTGAAGTAGATAATAGTTTAACATTTATAGATAAAAATGGTGATAATTATGTTGAAGCTCATCATATCTTAGAATTTAATAGAGATAAAGGTCCAGATGTAATCGAAAATTTAATTATTTTGAATCCTTATCATCATTCCTTAATACACCATGGCCACCACTCTGAGGTGGAAGATTTTTATAGAAAATTAACTAGAGATAAAACAATTACTTTAGAAAGATTTAAAGAAATGCATGATAAATATGGTTGTTTGAGAGAGGAACATGCTGATATCTTAAGAGAAAAAGGTATATTATTAAGAAAAGAAAAAGAAGATTTAAAAAAATATATTAAAAGTTATAAAAAATAATTTCATTAGATGATATATTCATAATTAGTAGAGGGATGATAGTATTGTATAAAGAAGAAAAAAGACCAGCTTTTTATCGGAATATGAAGTATTGGGGTAAAAAACCTCATAATATATGGAGAGAAATAATTTCTGAAAACACAAAAAAAAATGATATAGTTCTTGATCCTTTTTTAGGAAGTGGAGTGTCTTTCTTTGAGTCAATAAAAATTGATAGAATACCAATAGGTATTGATATAAATCCATTAACCAAATTTTTAATAGATACTTATGCAAACGAAATAAACATCGAAGAATTAGAATATTATACAAATAAAATAATAGATGATATTAAGAAAATAGATATATATAATAAAAATTATGTTATTAGATGTACTAACTGTAATAAATATACTGATATTTATAATTATAAACATAGAAAAAATATTATTTATGAAGTAGCATATAAATGTAAAGAATGCAATAAAACTATAACAAAAGAAGTTGAAAATGAATTTGAAGATATTTCTTTAAAAAAATATGATAAGAACTTATTAACCCCTAAAAAAAGGGCTTCTTGTGTTAACTCTATTAGTACTAATATACTTGATAAACTTGATGAAGATTCTTTATCTTCTTTTTGGACAAACAGAAATAATATTTTGCTATCATTAATTTTTAATAAAATCAATGATTTGGAAAAATCTTCAATTAAAAATTATCTAATGCTAGGATTTTTAAAAACCGTTCATTTAACATCAAAAATGTGTATACCACGTTCTCCTAAGAGTAAGAGGCCTTTATCAACTAGTTGGGGAAGACCAGCTTATATGTTACCTACTAAGCAGTTTGAACAAAATCCTATAATTAGTTTTTATAAAAGTATTTTTGGTCGTCAGGGAGTTATTAATGCTTATAAATCTTTAAAAAATCATATAAAACTACCAATTGAAACAAAAAATTCATTAAATGAATTAAAAAATAAGAAGATAGATTACCCCAATTTTTTCTTAGGTGATTCGAATAAGATTCTAAAAAAAATACCAACTGGAAGTGTTGATTTTATAATTACTGATCCTCCATATGGTAATATAATTAATTATATTGATTTGAGTTATATATGGATTATGTGGTTAGAACTTTTTAATAGTAAATATTCTTCTAATTATAATTCTGAAATAATTTTAAATGATAATAATTATAATAGCTATAGTGAAGATCTATTTAAAATTTGGGATAATTGTTATAGAGTTTTAAAAAATAATAGCAAATTAATTCTAACATTTCATTCAGATAATACTCAAGAATGGAATGCATTAAAAAAATCTATAGAGAAGACCAAATTTAAATTTATTGGGAATTATTTGCAAAAAAACAAGAGGTCAAGTGAATCTAATGTAAAAGCAAAAAAAGGTAAAGCAATTAGTGACCATTATATATTATTAGAAAAAGGAAGGTAATTTATATGCCAAATAAAAAAGGGAAATATGATTCAAGAAATAAATTAAATAATCTAACAGGAAAAGAATGGTTAAAATTAACCAAAAGTTTTTGGGAGTCAGAATCTTGCAAATTAGATAAGAAAGCTTTTGATCATCCTGCACCATTTCTTGTTAAGGATGTACAAAAACTGATAAAAATGTTTACTAAAAAAGAATTGACTGTTCTAGATCCTTTTTGTGGTAGCGGTACAACTCTATTAGCAGCAGGTTTAATCAATAGAAACGCTATAGGTATTGACTTAAATGAAAAGTATAAAAAGCTTGCAATTGAAAGATTAGAAGAACAAAATATTTCTAGTGAATTATATAAATATATAATTGGAGATTCATTAAATTTATTAAAAGATTTTGATCATAAAGTTGATTATATTGTTACTTCCCCACCATATCATAATATTTTAAAGAATAAAGGACAGGGAATTAGAAAAGAAAATGATAATTATAGAAATGGTGCGAGAACAGGTGTTGATTATTATACTGATAGAAATGAAGATTTAGGTAATCAAGATACTTATGAAGATTTTCTTAAAGAATTAAAAAAAATATTCAGGGAATGCTATAAAATTTTAGAGTATGATAAATATATGACAGTTATCATGTCAGATTTTACTGTTAATAAAAAAGAAGTATGTGTTCAAGGTGATGTTGTCAAACTTATGGAGGATTTAGGGTTTAAGTTTGCTGGAACAACTGTATTATTACAAAATAAAAAACCTTTATACCCATTCGGCTATCCATATGCATATAAAATCAATCACCACCATCAAAACTTAATGAATTTTCGGAAGAGAGACTATTGATATCAAATATTCTAACATATAGGGTTTTATGATTTGAGCTAAAAGATTAATCATTAGTGATTCCAATCCATCAGTTTAGATGATTTGCAATAATAACGGCTAAATGTGGCTACACTAGACACCTTCCAGTGTTAGAAAATCTTCAAATATATTTGAGATAAGGACTTCTATCAATTTTGCTTACTTAAGTCTGCTCTGCTAGGAATCTTTTCGATTTGTTGGATCAGCAAAGATTTAAAAATGGTTTCTGGATTGTATCCACTTGGTTTTTTATTAGGCTTATGTTTTATTACTTCAACTTGAGGTTTAAGATCAGTAGGATTTAAAATATAATTAACTTGTCTGTTTCGATAAATTTAGTAACTTTCAAAAGGAAAGAAATATTTTTTTCAATATAATTATGCATTGTTTCTGAAAAGTCAAGTGAATTCTAGAAATACTTTTGTAGTCCCAGGTGTTTTATGCAGCTGTTGATTTTCTCTTTTTATTGAGTCGTTTTCTTATATCAATAGCTGACTGATGTTTCTTCTTTCTTTCATCTATAATTTCATCGGCTTTGCCGTTATATTTTTGATCTGGTGTTACAAACTCTATACCCTGATGCAGTCTTTCAGAATTGTAATGTTCAATGAATTTCTCTATATCATCTCTGGCTTCATAAAAGCTCTGATATGTTTCTTTTCTATAGACATTCTCATACTTGATTGTCTTGTGGAAAACTTCAAATTTTCTGTTTGTTTCTGGATGTCTTACAGCTGTCCTGATGTGCTTGTTCTCCCATTATTCAAGAAATTTGGTAAAAGATTTAGACACAAGCTGGGTGCCATTATCACTTACAAGAACTGGCCTGCTGACAGGATCTGCTTCAAATATACCTGTTTTAAACATGGCTCTGCTAAGTACCCGCTGCATATCGTCTGCACTCATAGTTTGAGAGAGTTCTCCATGTATAATTTTACGGGAATAGCCATCAAGAACACAGATTAAATAGGCATGAGTATTTTTTACAGGGATATAACTAATATCGGTATGCCACATTTTGTTTGGCTAATCAACTTCAATTTTACCGTCTGCATTTTTCTTTTTTTTATACTCCTGCTCAGGAATAAGACCAGCATCTTTAAGTAATCTATATGTACTGGATGCTGACACATAAACAATATCATCATCTATCATCTTTTTAGCAAGCTTTCTATGTCGGAAATCAGGGTGTTTAAGGGCATACTCGATAATCGCCTGCTTCTCTTCCTCTAAAAGGCTGTGAGGGCATGAGGTAGGGGTAGACTTATGGTTATACCCTCGGCTTTATAGCGTTTTCTCCAGTCATAGTAACGCCAGGAATTAAGTTTTAATTTTTCGCAGGTGGTTTTAACAGGTATAGTGGACTCTTCCACTATATCCATTAGTTTTCTTTTTTCTTCGGCTGCAGAACCAATAAGTCTTTTTTTCCACTGATTAAACTGACTCTCATAAATACCATGTTTGCGGCAGGTCTCAGAGATATCATCATTTTGAAGACCTTCAAGAACAATTTCCATCTTTTCTTCAGGTGAGCGTTTAGTATTTTTACTCATAATTATCTCCCTTTCTGATTATTATTTTGAAGGAAGAAAACGACCATGTCAAATTAGCTGGCATAATTCAAATTACTACAATAAACTTTTGGAAATCTCTTTGATGGGCTTAGAAACATTATAAATTAATAAGGTTTCACCTTCTTTCGATTATTATGGGTACTACTATTTAATTTGAGAAGATGAGGTGAAACCTTTTTTATATCATTAAAATCTTTGTTATATCAAGGTGCTTTTGTCAAACGAAAAATGTACCACCCTACCAATCGAATTGTGTACCACCTAGCTTAAAAAAGAGAAGGAGAAGAAAATACTCCTTCTGTAGTTAAAATTATTGGGCTTTCTTTGTTTTCTTCTGCTGATCTAAGAGTCGATGACTGGATCCATTAAATAACATTATCTTGCTGTTGTGAATCAGCCTATCAATAATTGCAGCAGTCATTCTTTCATCGTGAAATACTTTAGCCCATTCAGCAAACTCAAGATTGCTGCTTAAAAAGATTGATCCCTTTTCATATCTTTCTGAAAAGATTTGAAACATTAATTGTGTCGCTTGATTTGATAATTCAACAAAGCCTAATTCATCAATTAATAATAAATCCAGTTTGTTGATCTTTTTTAAGAATTTGAGCAGCTGCTGTTCTTCCTGCATCTCAATTAGTTGATTACACAAACCAGCTGCTGTAAAGAATCCAACTGTTTTACCCTGTCTGCAGGCCTCAATACCTATTGAAATCAGCAAATGGGACTTACCATTATAGAAAGCTTTCCATAATTAATTACTTGCAGAAATTATGCAGCCAGCTCAATAATTCCTGATCTTCAGTCCAGTTAGGAATATCGTCAGGGACAACTTCGATATATGCAGCTTCTAAAACTTTTCTCTTTAGTTGAGAATTAACTTTTGCATAATGTTTGGTAGTCGGTACGCTTGTGTGTCCTAAAAAATCACGGATATAGATTAGATTCGCTTCTGCTTCCAGCAGATGAATTGCTTTAGTGTGCCTCATCATATGAGGTTTTAAATTGTCTGGAAATATAATTTCAGTCTTTTTTTCGTTTGCACTTTTTAAATGTTTTTCTAGTATATAGGTAATACCAGGCCTTGTAAATGATCGATGGTTGCTGTTAAAAAATAAAGGGTGATCCTCTTTATGTTTTTTGCAAGTTAAAATTCCCGGTTTATGAAAAGTTTTTTTAGCAGCCACCCAATAGGGAAAAATTAAAGTGAATTTTGGGCTCCTTTCATCAGTGAATTTTTGATTCTATGACTGTCACCAGGAAATACAAGTAGGTGACTGTGGTGCACTAATCTATCAATTAAAGCAGCTGTCATCTGCTCATCATAAAAAATATTAGCCCA
>NZ_JAJFAT010000032.1 GCF_020711195.1 Halanaerobium polyolivorans | reverse complement strand
ATCAACTAAAACTAATTTTATACAAGTAAAATTATTACAGTTTGAAATTAGTTCAATTTATTATTGCAATTTAGTAATTTATAAATCTGTGTAATTAATAAATTATTTTTTGAAATATCCCTATATGTTAGACGTCCTATGTCAAGTTAAAATTTTCCATGATAGAAAATGGTATTAATTTTTAGCGTAAGGAAACCTAAGGATTAAATATTTATGCTTTGAAAAAGCTGTTACTAAATTAACCAGCTATAACAAGCACTTCATAACCAATATTATAAGGTAATTTGTAGGCAGATCTATCTCTCATCATAGCATAAATAATATCAACTAAGCGTCTTTGGAAACAAATTAAAGCTATTTTTTTAGACTTTCTTTCTTTTAATTTTTTCTGATAATAACTGTAAAAAGTAGGATTTTTATTGTTCCCAATCTGTTGAAAGGCCAGCTGTAGATGATAAAATAGATTTTACAGAAAACGATAAATAAGATTTTACGGATATTGCTAGATAATGTAAAAGTAATGATTTTCTAATGGTAAATATGTTAAATTAATCCAGTACCACAATCTGCTCTTTTAGGATATAATATTCTTCTAAATATTCTAAAAGGGGGCAGAAATATTGAACAAAGAAGATGGATATAAAATGCATATGAAAATCCAGCAATTAAAAGAAATAGGATTAAATAAATCTCAAATTGCAAGAAGATTAAATATCAGCAGACCAACACTCAATAAATACTATGACTTAAATACAGAAGAATTTAAAGAAGTTCTTCAGTCAATGAGTACCAGAACTAAAAAAGCAGATAAGTATCATGACAAGATTCTAAACTGGCTAAAAGAACATCCTGATATCTCAGCTTCTCAAATCTATGACTGGATTGAAGAACAGCTTAACGGATATCCTGGTTTCACAGAAAGTACTCTTAGAAATCACATAAGAGATTTAAGAAAAGAGCACAACATCCCTAAAATAAAGCATCCCAGGCTCTACGAGGCAGTTGAAGATCCACCAATGGGTCAACAGATGCAGGTTGATATGGGTGAAAAATGGGTCTACAAATCAGATAAAATCACCAGAGTTAAACTCTATCTGATCGCATTTGTTCTCTCCCATTCTCGATATAAATATATAGAATGGTTTGATAGACCATTAACTACAGCTGATGTAGTAGCAGCTCATGAAAATGCATTTGAATATTTTAAAGGTATACCAGAGGAGGCGGTCTGTGATCAGGATAGTTTAATCCTGCACAGTGAAAACTATGGTGATTTAATCTACACTCATCAGTTTGCATCCTACAGGCTTGATAGAAAATTTAGAGTATATATGTGTCGAGCAGCTGATCCTGAATCTAAAGGTTATGCAAAGTATATGATTATGTAAAGTACATTAAAATAATGTTGATAAACTAGGAATTTTTGCTGGTTTACTTTACATAATTACTCTATAATTAATTAAAGCTAAAAGATTAATTATTATAGAGAGGAAAATGAAAATGAAAAAACAGCAAAAACTTCAAGAATTAATTTCAGAACTGGAGGTGTATATTAAAAGTTTATCTTATAACAGGGCTACTCAACTAAAATATCAAAGGGGTTGGAAGCTTTTAAATGATTTTATGAGTAAAAATTCTATTGAATTTTATAATTCTCAAGTAGGAGAAAAATTTATATTCAGTATAATGAAAAATCGCCCTTATGAAAATTTAAGCAGAAAAGAAAAAGATCTTCTTCGAGTTGCAAATGTAACAAGTGAGTTTCAAGTTACAGGTGTAATTAGATTTAGATCTGTCTCTAAAAAATATGATTTTAGTGGCGAAATTGGTAAAGTAATTTTAAACTATCTCGAACACCTTAAGTTTAAAGGAAATGCATTAAGAACAATAGAAGGCAAGAAAATTCATTTATTAAGATTTTTAGATTATTTGAAAGCTAATAATATATTTTCACTAAAAACTCTAGAAAGTCAACATATTCTTCAGTTTATTAATGATCTGGGAATATATTCTAATGCCTCAATTCATCATGTGGTTGGTACTTTAAAAGGTTTTTTAAAATATTTATATCAGAAGGAAATTCTTCTGACTGATTTTTCTTATATTATTCCAAAAATTGGTTACAAAAAAGAGAGCAAATTGCCAACAACTTATACCAAAGAAGAAGTTGAAAAACTCCTTAAATCAGTAGATAGAGCAAATCCTAAAGGAAAGCGAGATTTTGCGATGATACTGCTTGCAGCAAGGCTTGGTTTAAGAGCTTCTGATATTTGTAGAATGAAGTTTGAAAATATCAACTGGAAACAAAATATGATTAGAATTAAACAGACAAAAACAGCCAGAACAGTTGAACTACCTCTTTTAACAGAAGTAGGTAATGCAATTATTGATTATTTAAAATATGGTCGTCCAGAGTCAGATTTATCCTATATTTTCCTTTGTATGGGTCAACCTTATGGTAAGCTCAAAGAACCTACACTACACAGTATAGTAACATTTTATTTAAAAAGAGCAAAAATTGATAATCTAGATAAGAAAAAACATGGGCCCCATGCCCTGAGACACAGCCTTGCCTGTTCTTTACTGGAACAAAAGACTCCACTACCAGTTATTTCAGAAGTGCTGGGTCATAGCAGTACAGAAAGCACAAAAACATATCTAAGAATAGATCTTAATTCTCTAAGACAGTGTTCTCTTGAAGTTCCAGTTCTAAATTCACCTTATTATATTCAGGAGGTGAACTAAAATGGAATTCAAGAGCATATATTCAGTGCTTTTAAAACAGTATATAGAGTTCAAAAGAAATATTGGTTATGACTACAAAGATATTGCAACTTTTAAAATATTTGACCGCTTTATACTTCAATATGAAGTAACCGAGATAGGTTTAACTAAAGATATTACTGATGAATGGGCTAAAAAAAGGGAAAATGAAGCTGATACTACAAGATACAAAAGAGTTAATACAATTAAGAATTTTTCTGTTTATTTAAACAAACTTGGCTACCAATCATATATTCCAGAACAGATTAAATTTAAAAAAACAACTTTTACACCATATATTTTTTCTAATCACGAGATCAAAGCCTTTTTTGAGGCGTGTGATAATTTTAAATTTAAAGAAAAATCAAATACAAGATATGTTATGCCAGTTGTATTCCGTATGATTTACGGATGCGGCTTAAGAGTTAATGAAGCTCTCTCTTTAAAAACTGAAGATGTTAATTTAACCGAAAAATATATTATTATTAGAAATGCTAAGAATGATAGAGATAGAATTTTACCTTTGTCGGATTCATTAACTGATATCTGTCTGTTATACAAAGAAAAATGTTTATCAAAAAATTTAATAGAAAAATATTTTTTTAGTCAGTATAATGGTGAAAGATATGCAAGCGATACTATTTACAAATGGTTTAGAAAAATTTTATGGGAAGCCAATATATCTCATAGCGGTAAAGGAAAAGGTCCACGAGTCCATGATTTTCGGCATACATTTAGTGTTCATTCACTGGTTAAAATGTCAGAATCTGATCTTGATCTATATTACTCTTTACCTATTCTGTCTCAATACCTGGGTCATCAATCACTTGAAGCAACAGACAAATATGTCAGGCTAACTTCTGATATGTATCCAAAATTAATTAAAGAAATCAATAATCTCTGCTCATATATTTTTCCAGAGGTGAAGCTCCCATGAAAAATGATGATTTCTCTTATTATTTAACTTCTTTCTTAAAAAAATATTTACCTGGTGAAAAAGGAGTCAGCGAAAATACCATTTTATCCTACAGGGATACCTTTATTCTTTTTCTTAACTTTCTTAAGGATAGCAAAAACATTTCTGCAGAAAATATTACTTTAGAAATTATCACAAAAGATACTATAGTTGATTTTTTAGACTGGATAGAAAACCAGCGACAATGCAGCATAACAACCAGAAATATTCGGTTAGCAGCTATACATTCTTTCTTTAGATATCTTCAATACCAAAACCCTGAAAATCTGCAGGAGTGGCAGAGAATATTATCAATACCTGTTAAAAAAACAGAAAAGAAAACAATAAATTATTTAAACTTAGAGGGGATTAAATTATTACTGGAAATGCCTGATCAAAGTTTGAAATCAGGGCAACGCAATCTGGCAATACTGAGTTTAATGTATGATACAGCAGCCAGAGTTCAGGAAATCATTGATTTAACACCATCAAGTATTCGTTTTGATAAACCATATACAGTTAAACTAATTGGCAAAGGAAAAAAAGCAAGAATAGTTCCTTTAATGGAACCAACAGCTAACATATTAAGAAAATATATGGAAGCAAATGGTCTATTGAAAGATTATGCAAATGAATATCCATTATTTTTTAATAGTCGTAAAGAAAAGCTCACAAGAGCTGGAGTGAACTATATTCTAAAAAAATACAGTAAAATGGCTAGAGATAAAGCAGCTGCTTTAATACCTGATCAAATCTCATGCCATTCATTGAGACATTCAAAGGCTATGCACTTACTTCAGGCAGGAGTTAATCTGGTTTATATTAGAGATATTCTTGGTCATAGCTCGGTTCAGGTAACTGAAGTCTATGCCAGAGCTGATTCCAGACAGAAACGCGAGGCAATTGAAAAAGCCTATACTGATGTTTCTCCAGAAGAAAAACCTCAATGGCAGGATAATGATGATTTATTAATTTGGCTGAAAAAATTTGACCAATACATTAACTTAAATTATGTAAAGTAAATTTAAAAACTATGCACTCATTATAGTGGTTTAAGAGTTTACTTTACATAATCATATACTTTGCATAACCTTTATTATGTGAAGCTTTACATAATAAAGGCCGTATTGAAAATGTTGTTGGTTATGCTAAAAATAACTTTGCAGCACATAGAACATTTATCAATCTGGAAAAGTGGAATGAGGATTGTCTTAAGTGGCTTGAACGCCGTGCTAATGGAAAAATACATGGCACAACGAAAAAAATACCAGCTCAGGTATTCACCGTCGAAAAGAAATACCTGAAGCCAGTATTCGAAAAAATTAAAAATAATTCTTCTGACTTAAGTATAACTTATCAGGTGAGAAAAGACAATACTATCCCGATAAAAGGTAACAGATATTCTGTTCCTTTAGGTACCTATCAGGGTCCTGAAAGTTATGTTAAAGTGCTTGAAGACAATGGTAAATACCTGATATATGATTTTGAAAGTACAGCTAAGCTGGCAGAACATAAAATAATTAAAACAAAAGGTAAACTCTCTAAAAACAGAGATCACGGAAGAAAGAAATCTGATAATATTGATAAGCTGATAGAAAAGATAACTCTTCTCTTTCCTGATAACAAAAGAGCAGATAAATTTCTATCAAGAATCAGAAAAGAAAAACAGCGATATATCAGAGACCAACTGCTTGTAATAAAAAAAGTTTTAGAGGATAAAGATGCTGAAACTATCACAAAAGCTTTAAAATACTGTATTGGTAATAAACTCTACAGTGCCAGTGATTTTAGAGATATCACTAGTTATTACGATAAAGAAAAAATCAAATATAAAAATGATGATATTTTACTGGTAGCTGATAACATAGCCTTAAATGAAAAAGATAAAGCTAAACTTGCTGCTAAACCAGCAGTAAGAGACCTTGATGTCTATCAAAAGATATTTGACTCATAAACTGGAGGTATAAATGACAACCCAAATTACAAATCTAGAAGATAAATTTAAAGTTTTAAAGTTAAAAAATGCCTCTGATAATATATCAGAAATGTTATCTCATGCTGTTGAAAATTCTTTTACCAGCGAAAAACTATTAGAATACATATTAGACCAGGAGATTGAAGCACGAGAAGCAGCCAGATTGGAAAAATACTTAAAGCAGGCTGCATTCCCAGAGTATAAAACTCTGGCTGAGTTTAATCTTGAAGAACAGCAGTCATTATCTAAAAAACAGTTTAACCAACTGAAAGAACTATCCTGGCTTGAGCGGGGCTACAATATAGTCCTGCTCGGACCCAGCGGTTTAGGTAAGACTCATCTGAGCATCGGCCTCGGTATTCATGCCATTAACGAAGGCTACAAAGTAATCTTTGCAGCTATTAGTGATTTAATCTACTGGCTTAAGACTGCTGAAATGATTAGATCTTCTAAAACTAAACTCAATAGAGTTTTAAAGTGTGATCTCTTAATTATCGATGATATTATGTTTATGGCAATGGAAAAACAGGAATCCAACCTCTTTTTCCAGCTGATAAACAAACTCTATGGTCAGACTTCAATCATTATCACCTCCAATAAAGGCCCTTCAGATTGGGGTGAATTAATAGGTGATCAGGCTATTACAGCTGCAATTTTAGATCACATAATTCATAAGTGCGAAATCATCAATTTAGATGGTGATAGCTACCGATTGACCCACAGAGAAACCATTTTTGGAAAATCTTAGGTGTAAAATCTTATTTAACGAAAAGTGTAAAATGTTATTTGACATTCACAGCTGGTCTTATTCCTGAACAGGAATATCATAAAAAGAAAAATGCAGATGGTAAAATTGAAGTCGATCAGCCAAACAAAATGTGGCATACCGATATTAGTTATATTCCTGTAAAAAATACTCATGCCTATTTAATCTGCGTTCTTGATGGCTACTCCCGTAAAATTATACATGGAGAACTCTTTCAAACTATGACTGCAGATGATATCTGTATAGCCCCCTAACAGAATTGGAGAAAAAGTTTGAAAGTGATATACTCTAATTACAAGGGGGAAACACCAATGGCAAACAGAAAATATTCCGATGAAACTAAAGAACAAATTGTAAATGAATGTCGCGAAATTGGCAACACAGATCTTGTAGCAAGATGACATAATATTTCTAAACATACTGTCTACAGCTGGGTTAAAAAAGCTAAAGAAACTGGATCTGTTAGATCTCTTCCTAAAGATGAAAAAAAGAAAATGAAAGAGATTGAAAATAGAATTGATAAAATGAGCTATGAAAATGATAAGCTTAAAAAAATTGTAGCAGAAAAGGAACTAGAACTGGCAATATTAAGGGAGTTACGAGATAAAGTAAACCCCCGATAGCC
>NZ_JAJFAT010000031.1 GCF_020711195.1 Halanaerobium polyolivorans | reverse complement strand
GCCAGGCAAATGCCTTTTTTATTTAGATGTTTTTAAATTCACAATTTTTTCTTCACAACATTAATTATACAACCAATAGATTTAAATATATTCTGACATCACATAACATGGGATTGAAGATTCCGCTGCGCTCCATTGCAAATTCATTCGGCAAGGGCAGTCGCTTTAAGCTTCATGAACTTCTTAAATCCCAGGGACGTTAAGTGCAATTGCCCAAAAATCTTATTCCAAAAAAAGAGGGAGTATTAAAATGACAGAGATTGAACTATTAATAGATTTCCATGTTAATGCTGAAAGACAAGGTCCTGGTAGTGATGAAGATACCTTAAAGGCATTAAGCTTTATTGATATTAACCCTGACAAAACTTTAAGGATTGCAGATATTGGCTGTGGTTCTGGAGCTCAAACAATAACACTCGCAAAAAATCTTAATGGAAAGATAACAGCAGTCGACTTATTTTCAGATTTCTTAATAAAACTTGAAAAACGAGCAAAAGTTTTAAACCTGGAAGATAAAATTTCTACTCTGGAAAAGTCTATGGAAGATCTTCCTTTTGCTAAAGAGGAATATGATATTTTATGGTCGGAAGGTGCTATTTATAATATGGGATTTGAGTCGGGAATAAAGAATTGGAAAAAGTTTTTAAAAACATGTGGTTATATTGCTGTAAGTGAAATAACTTGGAAAACAAAAAATAGACCGAAAGAAATAGAAGAGCACTGGAATAATGAATATCCCGAAATTGATACTGCATCAGCAAAAATTGAAATACTCGAAGAAAACGGTTTTACACCGGTCGGATTCTTTTTCTTGTCTGAAAATAGCTGGGTAGAAAATTACTATGATCCAATGGAAAAACGATTTGATGATTTTTTGAACAAACATGGTAATTCTGATGTGGCTAAAACTATTGTAGAAAAAGAGAACCAAGAAATTGCTTTATACAAAAAGTATAAAGATTATTTAAGTTATGGATTTTATGTTGCTAAAAAATTACCTGCTGAGTGATTTGGAGTAACAGCACTTAACAGCGAGTACCCGGCTACGCTTCGCTGTATCCAAATTGCTTCCTGGTGGTCGCCAACTTTAGGTGCTCGCAGAACGTTATCTGACATTTGCCGATTAGTAGATTGTGAAACAAAAAACCTCCTGATTAATGAACTCAGAAGGTTTATCATTCTATTGAATTTGTATTATTTTCAAGCCATAAAGTTAGTTCTTTTTTCGATAACTGGCCAGAAGCTACTTTGATCATCATTTTATAAGCTTCTTTTTCGGAAGCTGTAATTTCTAGATCATTTTTTTGTAAAAAAGAGTCCATAGCTACAAAAGCAATTCTTTTGTTTCCATCAATAAATGGATGATTATTACAAAAATGATAGCCATAGGCTGCTGCCATTTTCAGTAATGAATCATGTAAATATTTACCATGATAAGTTGCTTTAGGTTGTTCAAGAGCTGAATCTAATAAATTTTCATCTCTAATACCAGAACTACCACCATAAATTTTAACAAGTTGCTCATGGAAAAAAAGAATTATGTCTTTAGGTATAAATTTAATATCATTCATTTAGCTAATTCCTTAAGAGTATTTTTATATTTTTGGTTAGTCTTATCAAAAACTTTAGCCCATTCTTCAAATTCTGGATTAAAAGGGGTTACTGTAAAACCATCTTCATTTTCAATGATATGAAGTTCTTCCCCTTCTTTAAGATTATATTTTTCTTTAAGGTCTTTAGGAATAGTAAAGCCATAGCTGTTACCAACTTTTCTTAATTTTATAGTTTTCATAGTTTATCACCTCAACTATATTATAACATTTGTATTACTAAAAAGAAAGCAGGTAAAAGAAAAATAATAAATAATTATATAAAGAGAAGGTCAAAAGAAGCAAACGATTAGATAACATGGGATTGGCGTCATGCCTTCTGTCATAAAGCCTGCAGGCTAATCAATTACTAGTATGAAAACGCAAGCTTTAGGCCAGTTTCTACGGAACCAGTCACGAGCACGAATTCCAGGAACGTTATATGAAACCGTAGCAAACGCTTTAACAACTAAAAACTTATAGCATAAAGAAAACAGTACCGTTGACCTTCAGCACTGTTAATTAAATCTAATTTCAAGTTTTTTACCAAGTGCGTGAGCAACCTTATCAAGAAATTCAACACTCGGATTATAATCATCATTTTCTAGTCTGGAGATGGCAGACTGTTTAGTTCCTATTCTATCTGCTAATTCTTTCTGAGTTAAATTATTTTCAATTCTATACCTAATTATTTGTTTTTTTATTTCATACATAACATTCAATTTTTCATATTCTTCTTTAACTTCTTCAGATTCAAAAAGTTCATTTTTAAGATCTTTATGATCTATAAATTCCATTTTGTTTCACCACACTTGATAGAATTAAGTCTGTTAAGCGCAATATCTATTTCTCTTTGCGGAGTTTTATTAGATTTTTTCTTTTTCAAACACTACATAAAACACAAGATAACTTTCTATAATAAGTATCTGATATCCTTAAACGATGTTTTAATAAGCTATATTCATTTTGTTGCTTCAGTTGTTATTTCCAAAGCTGAAATACTAAATAGTTTTATACTATTGTTTTATTAATTAAAATTTTGGTATTTTAAAATTTTAAGGTGGTATGATTTAATGAAATCAAAAATTATTGAAGAATTACAAAGTGGGTTGAAAAAAATTGTTTTGGAATATGGAGAGCGCTTAACAGGATCATTAAAAAACAAAGAAATAGCGGAATACGCAAAATCTTATTTTAAAAAAAATGGATATCGTGTTGAGGAACAAAATTTCTCATGTATCGACTGGAATGAAAAAGGGGTAGAACTTTTATTTGCTGGTAAAAAAATTAGTGCTGAAGCTTCTTATTATTCTCCTGGTTGTAAGATTGAAGCAGAATATGTCAAACTATCAACAATTGATGATTTAGAAAAATCATTTTTAGAGAATAAAATAGCAGTTTTGTTTGGAGAACTCACTGCTGAACAAATAATGCCCAAGAGTTTTGCTTTTTATAATCCTGAACATCATCAAAAAATTATAAATTTATTGGAAAAGAAAAATCCAGCAGCAATAATTACGCTAGTTGATAATGATACTTCAGTTTTTGAAGACGGTGATTTTGATATACCCAGTGTTTATGTTTCTAAAGATGTCGGGAAAAGAATATTTAAATCTGAATCAAAAATTGCTTTAACAATTAAAGCAGAAAGAATTCCCTCAACTGGATCAAACATTATTGCCAGGATAAATGAAAATATAGATAAAAAAATTGTAATAACCGCACATCTGGATACAAAGTATGGGACTCCCGGGGCTCTTGATAATGGAACCGGTATTGTAATATTATTATTATTGAGCAAGCTAATAAAACCAGAAATAATAGATTGCTGCCTTGAGTTATTGCTCTTAAATGGTGAAGATTATTATTCTACTCCGGGACAGATAAAATATATGGAGGAGTATCTAGCTAAAGATAATAATATAATTTTAGCAATAAATTGTGATGGTGTAGGTCTAATGAATAGTAAAACTGCCGTAGCAAAAATGGGACTGCCTAAAGAAAATGAGATGATCATTAATAAATTAATTGATCAAAGAGAAAACTTTGAAATAATAGACCCTTGGGTTGAGGGTGACCATATGTTGTTTAAGATGAATAATATAGCGACTGTTGCTTTGACTTCAAAAAAAATTTTTGAAATGATAGATAATATTATACATACAAAAGAAGATAAAATAGAACTGGTAGATTATAAAATAATTAATGAAGTAATTAATTTTTTGGAAGAACTTATTAAAAATTATAAAGCAAAAGAGGTTAATAATAATGAAAAAGGTGAAAATATTTAAATGGATCCTAACAGCATCATTAATTTTTTTAGTTGTAAGTATAACATTTATAATTGGAAGCAGCTATTTTGAACATAGAAAATTAGTAGAACAGGAAAAAAATGAATATCCAGCACCTGGTATTCTTGTTGATGTAAATGATGACGGAAACAAGCTGCATGTTTATACAGAAGGTGAAGGGAGCAAAACTCTGGTTTTTATGTCAGGTCTTGGAACTAGTTCACCAGTTTATGATTTCAAAGTGCTTTACAATAAATTATCAGATGATTACCGCATTGCTATTTTAGAGAGAGCTGGATATGGTTGGAGCGATATTAGCTCCAGTCCCAGAGATATAGGAAAAGTTCTTGAAGAAAGCAGAAGAGCACTAAGGCTTGCGGGTGAAAAAACACCTTATGTTTTGTTTCCTCACTCTCTGGCTGGACTGGAAGCATTATATTGGGCTATTCTTTATCCAGAAGAAATTGAAGCCATCATTGGATTAGATCCTCTTGTTCCAGGTTATATTGAGCAGGCAGAAGAAAAACCTGCTTTATCCCCCTTAATAACAATACTGACAAGGACAGGTTTGGTGAGAAATCAAGCAGATGTTTTTGAAAATAATTTTCATGCTGTGAAAAAAGGACATTTAACAGAAGAAGAAGCTGAAATTGCCAGGACCATTTTTTTCCGCAGGGTTCAAACAAAAAATATGTGGGAAGAAGTAGATCTAGTAGACAACAACTCAAAAATTGTTGCTGAACAGGGAATACCAAATATCCCTTTCTATGCTTTTATTTCTACTAAAAATGAAGAAAAACACTGGAGAGATAGTATAATTTCTTATACAAAAGCAAGCGGAGGAAAACACTTTATGCTTGATGCAGATCACTATATTCATCTTGACTATCCTGAGCTAATTGCAGAAAAGAGTAGAGAAATCATTGAAAAATAATTTGAGAAGATGTGAAATGGAGTGAGGTAAATGAAAAAATATTGATATTTAATTATGATTACTGGTCTTTTTTTCATGAAGAATAATATTTCAATATAGCGAATATAATAAATAGATATCAATTATTATTTTTTTAAGCCTTAAAACAATAATTTGGACCTGGACATTTTTTGGTTTAACTTTTTTTACAGATCAGAGTTATTTGGAATTTCCTGCTGTTCTTTTTTCTTTAACAGGTGCGTTTGGCCCTTTATTTATATCATTAATTTTAATTAAATTAGGCAATTGGGATAGGGAACTTGATAAAAAGTCCTTTCAATTTCTCCGTCGAGCTTTAAATCCCTTTGCTTTAAAATTAAAGTGGTATTTTTTGTAATTGGCTTTGTATTAATATTAAGGATTACTCCAATTTATAATTAATAATATCTAAAATTTTCTATTATTGCAGGTTATCTTTTTCCTTTATCTAATATTACAAATATAAGTATTATTATAAATACAGTGAACCTCTCCACCTAAATCAAAAACAAGATTTAGATATTTATTAAAAATTAATTTTATTTGAGACAACTATATTATAAGAGGGATGATTAACATGAAAATTACAGTTGAAAATATTGCGCAGATGATAGATCAAAGCAAACTCGATCCTTATGTGACTGAAAAGGAGATTGTAAAATTTTGCAAAGAAGTAATTGAATATAATTTTGTTGCTGCATTTGTATTGCCAGCAAACCTGTCAATAGCAAAAAAAGAACTTAAAAATAGTTCAGTAAAATTGGGAACAGGGATAGGCTTTCCATTTGGAACAACTACCACTAAATCCAAATTACAAGAATGTGAAGAAGCGCTTAAATTAGGTGTAGATGAACTGGATACTGTAATCAATATTGGCGCTTTAAAATCAGAAAATTATAAATATGTATATAATGAACTTAAGCAATTAGTAAATCTAGTTGCACCAAAACCTTTGAAGGTGATTTTGGAAGTATCTTATCTTACTCCTGAAGAAATTAAAGAAGGTACTAGAATTGGCGGTGAAGTTGGAGTAGAATATGTCAAAACTGGTACTGGATATGGTTCTAGAGATACCAATCTTTTTGATATTAATTTAATTGCTGAAGCTATTGATGATAATACTAAAATTAAAGCAGCCGGTGGTATAAGAGATATTTACACATTAATTGAAATGTATAAATTAGGTGTGCGTCGTTTTGGGTTAAGTAGAGGGCCAGAAATTATAGAGCAATTCAAAGAATATTTTGCTGGTGAGATTGAAATTTAGTTTAGGCCTAAATTATTAAATATATAATTATATAAATTAAAGATATTAATAGTTTTAGAAAGCATTTTGAAAAAAATATTATAGGGGGGTATAAATCAGTATTATCATAGAAATTAAATTGTGAAAAAAGTTGATGAAGAAACAACAATAAAAGGAGGAAAAAATGTCTAAAAAAATTATCGCTTGGGACTTAGGAACTGGCGGCAATAAAACCTCACTTTATGATATTCAAGGCAATTGTTTAGATGAAACTTATGAATCATATAAGACAACTTATCCACATCATGGTTGGCATGAACAGAAGCCTAATGATTGGTGGCAAGCAGTTGTCACAAGTACAAAAAGATTATTAAACAAAGCTAGTGTTGATAAAAATGATATTGTGGCATGTGGTATTTCAGGCCATAGTTTGGGAGTAGTCCCTTTAAATAAAGAAGGGGAATTATTAAGAGAAAAAACACCTATTTGGTCAGATGGACGCGCTGTTAAACAAGCTGAAAAATTTTTTGAAAGATATGATGAAAAAGAGTGGTATAATATAACTGGAAATGGTTTTGGTCCACAATTATATTCAGTTTTTAAGATCATGTGGTATAAAGATAACGAATATGAAATGTATAAAAAAATAGATAAAATAATTGGTACTAAAGATTATATTAATTACAAATTAACAGGTAAGATTGTCACAGATCAATCATATGCATCCGGTTCTGGAGTATACAACTTAAAAGAAGGTGCCTATGAGGATGGCTTAATAGAAGCTAGTGAATTACCTTCTTCTATATTTCCCGAAATTGTTCCTTCAACAGAAGTGATTGGAACAATAAAGAAAGAAATCGCTGAAAAAATTGGACTTAACCCAACAACAAAAGTTGTTGCTGGTGGTGTTGATAACTCCTGTATGGCTTTAGGTGCTTTGGCTTATAAAGAAGGAAGAATATATAATTCTTTAGGCTCTTCTTCCTGGATAGCAGTTTCTTCAAGTGAGCCTTTATTGGAGGATAATTCAAGACCATATGTTTTTGATCATGTTGTTCCAGGTATGTTTGCTTCTGCACTAGCTATAGCTTCTGCTGGAACAAGTTTTGAATGGGTAAAAAATAACATGGCAAAAGATCTTATAAATAGAGCTGAAAAAGAATCAAAAGATATATATGATTTAATAAATGAAGAAGCATCATCTTCACCAGTTGGAGCAAACAAATTACTCTTTAACCCTAGCTTAGGTGGGGGAATGCCTATGGACAAAAGTACAAATATTAGAGGTGCTTTTATTGGGCTTGACTTAAAACATACTCGTGCAGATATTTTGAGATCTTCTATGGAAGGTATTGCTTTTGGGTTAAGACTTTGTTTAGATGAATTAAGAAAAATGACAGATATTCATGATGAAATATTGTTAGTTGGTGGGGGCAGTAAAAGTCCATTATGGCGTCAAATATATGCTGATTTATATGAGATGAAAATAATTAAATCTAACATTGATCAACAGGCAGCTGCTTTAGGTGCAGCAGCAGTAGCAGCAGTTGGAACTGGACTTTGGGAAAATTTTGATAAAATTGATGAAGTACATGACATTACAGAGGAAGTTCAACCTATCCCTGAAAATATAGAAAAATATAATAAACTTTTAAAAATTTACAAAAAAGCTGCAGAGTACCAATCAGATTTAGGAGATTTATTGATACCCTTAAAAATTTAAATAAAAAGATGTTATATTAATCGGCTCTTTGACAAATGTTGTGAAATCTAAATAGCACCGATTGAATCTTATTATCTCTTTAATTTTTAAATTTAATCT
>NZ_JAJFAT010000030.1 GCF_020711195.1 Halanaerobium polyolivorans | reverse complement strand
CGAACACAAAAGTTAAGTCCTCCAGCGCCTATGGTACTGCATTGGTAACGATGTGGGAGAGTAGGTCTCTGCCGGATTTTTTTTATTCCTTTTTATTTTTCTGAATATTAAAATAATTAACTCAAGATATTAAAATCAGCAAAATTAAAGCAACAAATAATTTTAAAAAAAGAGGAATTTAGACATTTATATCTAATATACTAAAGTAGAGTATCAAATATTAAAAAATCAGAAAGGAGAATTTTTGATGAAGAAAAAGATCTTATTTATGTTAATATTTTTTATGGCAGTAAGTTTGTTATTACCTTTTGCTGCTGCTGCCCAGGAGGGTGATGAAATTAGAGTTGCTTTCGGTGCTGATCCGGAATCACTTGATCCATTCTATGCTCAATCTTCTCCTGCAGCTATGGTAATGGTTCATATGATGGAAACATTATTTGAAATGAAGCCAAATGGAGATATAGTACCTCTATTAGCTGAAGATTATGATGTTTCTGATGATGGCCTAACTTATGATCTATATCTACGGGAAGATGTAGAGTTTCATGATGGTACACCTTTTAATGCAGAAGCTGTTAAGTTTAATCTTGATCGCTTAATTGAGGGTGGAGCAGTGTATTCTTTTCTAATTGACAGAATTACAAATATAGAAGTAATTGATGAATATACTGTTAGACTTCAGACTGATGAGCCATTTGCTCCAATTTTAGCTCATTTATCTCATGACTTTATTTCAATGATTAGTCCAGCAGCTGTAGAAGAATATGGTGATGATGTTGGTAGTAATCCAGTAGGTACAGGTCCATATATCTTCCAGGAATGGTCACGTGGTGAAGAAATAGTCATGACCAGAAATGAAGATTATTGGGGAGAAAATGCTAATATTGAGAATTTTAAAGTCTTAGTTGTACCTGAAGAGGCAACTAGAGTTGTTATGCTTGAAACTGGAGAAGCTCATGCTATTATGAATGTTCCAGCAAGAGATGTCCCAAGATTAACTGAAAACCCAGAAGTGACTGTGGAAAGTGTTCCAAGCTTAAGAACTTTATATATTGGTCTTCACAACCAAAGAGAACCTTTTGATGATGTTAGAGTAAGAAAAGCTGTCAACTATGCTGTAGATACTGAAGCTATAGTTGAGAATATTTTAGCTGGTGCAGGACGTCCTTCTGATGCTCCTATTTCTCCAGATATCTTCGGTTATTCTGGACAGGAGATTTATCAATATAATCCAGAAAGAGCTAGAGAATTACTGGCAGAAGCTGGTTATGAAGATGGTTTAGAAGTAGAATTTTACTATCCTACTGGAAGATATCCAATGGATGCAACTATTGCTCAGGCTGTTCAAAGTCAGTTAGCAACAGTTGGTATTGATGCTAAAATGACAACAATGGAATGGGCTACTTACTTAGAAGTAGTAGGTCAAGAACCTGAAAAAGTAGAACATGATATGTACTTCCTTGGTTGGGGTACTGTAACTGGTGATGCAGATTATGGTCTATATGCATTATTCCATTCAGATGAGATAGCTCCTGCTGGTAACAACTGGCATTTTGCTGATTATCCTGAAGTTGACAGATTACTTGAAGAAGCTAGAGTTAATACTGATCCTCAGGCAAGAGAAGAGTTATATGCACAAGCAATTGAATTAATCTGGGATGATGCTCAGTGGATTTTCTTACACAGTATTTCTCAATTAAATGGTGTTAGAAATGAAGTAGCAGGTTTAGTACATCATCCAAGAGAACACATTGAAGTAATGGATGCTTATTTTGTAGACTAAAATTACTTTAAATTTAGAATAATTATTAAAATTAAAGGGGCCCTGCATCAAGGCAAAGGCAGGGTCTCATTTTATGTAAATTTATTTATTTGGAGGGATTAATGTGTCTTCGTATATTTTAAGAAGATTATTATTGTTAATACCTGTTTTAATAGGAGTTGCCATTATCGTTTTTGGAATGGTAAGATTGCTGCCAGGTGATCCTGCGGTCGCGATGGCAGGTGTTCATGCAACTCCACAATATATTGCACAGGTAAGAGCAGAACTGGGTTTAGATGAACCCATTCATGTTCAGTTTGGAGTTTTTGTTAATAGATTATTTGAGGGTGATTTAGGAATTTCTACTCGAACGAGGCGGCCGGCTGCTCAAGAAATATGGCCTAGGTTTAAAAATACGGTCTATTTGACAGCTATTGCTCTTTTTATTGCCAGTTTGGTAGGGATAACTGCAGGAGTTATTTCATCTGTTAAACCTTATTCAATTTATGATCAGATTGTTATGCTCTTTTCATTATTTGGGGTTGCAGCACCTGTATTCTGGTTGGGCTTGATTTTGATGCTTATTTTCTCGGTTAATTTAGGCTGGTTTCCTTCTTCAGGAATGGGGACACCACTGCATTTTGTGCTGCCAGCGGTAACACTTGCTGCTAATTCAACCGCTTTAATAGCTAGAATGACAAGGTCAAGTATGCTGGAAGTTTTGAAAAATGATTATATTACAACAGCTAGAGCTAAAGGTTTAAAAGAGAAAGTTATTATTATCAAACATGCATTAAGAAATGCTCTAATACCTATTACAACCATTTTAGGTTTGAGATTTGGTATGCTTTTAGGTGGAGCTGTTTTAACTGAGACTGTCTTTTCCTGGCCTGGAGTTGGGCGTTTGATGGTTGATTCGATACTTGCTAGGGATTATCCTGTAGTTCAGGGTTCAGTTTTACTATTGGCATTGATGTTTGTTTTAATTAACTTATTTGTAGATATATTATATGCATTTTTAGATCCACAAATTAGTTATAGTTAAAGGAGGGGAAATATGCGTTTAATAGATCAAAAAGCTTTAAGACAATTAAAAAGAAATAAGCTGGCTATTATTGGAATAGTATTTATTATTTCATTATTTATTATAGCCTTGTTTGCTCCCTATATTGCCCCTCATGATCCATATCAAACCGACTTTTTTAATACTTTACAGGGACCATCAAGAGAATTTTTATTAGGTACTGATGATTTAGGAAGAGATGTTTTAAGCCGTTTGATTTATGGGGCTAGAATTTCTTTGACAATCGGCTTTATATCTGTTGCAATTGGTTTGATTGTTGGTGTTCCTGTTGGGGCTATATCAGGATATTATGGTGGTAAAATAGATATAATTACCCAGAGATTTGTTGATATAATGATGGCATTTCCAGGTATGCTGCTGGCGATAATCATTGTTGCAGTAATGGGAGTTGGACTTGTAAATGCTATGATTGCAGTAGGGGTGGTATCTATACCAACCTATATTAGACTTGTCAGAGGTTCGGTATTATCTTTAAAAAATAAAGAGTTTGTGCAGGCTGCTAAAGCAATTGGTGTGAGAGAATCAGTGATTATTTTTAAACATATTTTACCACACTGTCTTGCCCCAATTATTGTTCAGTCTTCACTACAAATAGGGGTTGCGATTTTATGGGCAGCAGGACTTGGTTTTCTTGGTTTAGGTGCTCAAGCTCCAACACCAGAATGGGGAGCTATTTTAAGTCAGGGTAGAGGTTATATAAGAACTGCTCACCATGTTACTACTTTTCCTGGAATTGCAATTATGTTAACAGTACTTGGATTTAATTTGCTTGGAGATGGCTTAAGAGATGCCTTAGATCCAAAAATGAGAAATTAAAAATTTGTAAATTATTTGACAAAGCAAAAATTCAATGGTATACTGTTTTTAAATTAAATATTTTATAAGGTAGAGTCGAAAAGATAACCTTATTGAAACCTGGGGATTACTATGTCAACCGTAATCACTTGATTTCAATAAGGTTTTTTTGTGTTTAAATTTTATTTTAAGTCGATTAAATCATATCTACCTTAAACTCTAATGGAAGGAGGATCATATAAAACTAAAAAAACAAATAAATTTGATTAAACTAACAAGTATTTTAAAAGCTTAGAAAAGAGTAATTAACTATTATTAGGAGGGAACTAATTGTCAAAAAAATATGATGTTATTATAATTGGTGCAGGTATTTCAGGATGTGCGGTTGCTTGGAGGATTGCACGTTATGATCTAGATATTTTATTATTAGATAAAGAAGCAGATATTGCTACAGGTACTACAAAAGCTAATACTGGGATTATCCATGCTGGATATAATGCAGACCCTAAAAAGCTCAAAGGTAGATTAAATAATAAAGGTAATATTCAGATAAAAGAAATTGTAAAAGATCTAAATATCCCCTTTGAAGAAATAGGTTCATTGGTAGTTGGAGTAGAAGGTGATGATTTAAGTGTATTAGATGATCTATTAGAAAAAGGTAGAGAAAATGGTGTAGAAGGCTTAGAAATCGTTGATAAAGAGTGGCTGCGTGAGAATGAACCTAATATAGCAGAAAATGCAGTTGCAGCTCTTTGGGCACCTACAGCAGGGGTTATAACACCATGGGAGTTTGCCTTGGCTATGGCAGAGAATGCAGTAGAAAATGGAGCAGAGGTTCAATTAGAAACTAAAGTAGAAGATATTTTAATTGAAGATGATAAGGTTGTTGGAGTAAAAACTAATCAGGGTGAATATAAAGCTGATTATGTAGTTAATGCTGCTGGAGTTTATGCAGATGAAATTTCTAAAATGGCAGGTGTAGAAAAAGTAGATATTACTCCTCGTAAAGGAGAATACTATATTTATGACCATGCTAAAGATTTTGAATTAAATCATGTAGTTTTCCCAATTCCTACCCCAGTTAGTAAAGGGATAGTAGTAGCACCTACAGTAGAACATAATATTTTAATTGGACCAACCTCAGAAACAGCAGACAGCAAGGAAGATCTGTCAACTTCATCTGAAGGTTTAGAAGAAGTTTATACTGGTGCTAAAAAATTATTCCCCGAATTAGATCTAAGAGATACAATTAGAGTTTTTTCCGGTTTAAGAGCTGCAGACAAAACAGAAGATTTTGTTATAGAAGCAGCAAAAAATGTAAAAGGATTTGTTAATGTTGCAGGTATTCAGTCACCGGGACTATCGTCTGCACCAGCAATTGCAGATCTTACAGCAGAGATATTAGAGGAAGAGGGCTTAAAACTTTCTGAAAAAGATAATATTATTGAAAAGAGAGAAGAACCAGTCAGATTTTATGAAATGTCAAATGAAGAAAGAGCAGAATATGTAGATCAAGATAAAGATTATGGGCAAATAATTTGTCGCTGTGAAACAGTATCATATAAAGAAATTGTAGATGCAATTAATGGTCCTGTAGGTGCAAGAACAGTTAATGCTGTTAAAAGAAGAACTAGAGCAGGAGCAGGAAGATGTCAGGGCGGCTTCTGTGGACCAAAAGTAGTAGAAATACTAGCAGATGAACTTGGACTTGATCCAACTGAGATTAAACAGGAAGAAAACAATTCAAAAATTCTTGATTATAAGATTAAAGAATTACTTGAAAGCAAGGTGAGCGTTAATGCATAAATTAAATAAAGAACTTGTAGTAATAGGTGGAGGACCAGCCGGATTAGCAGCTGCAAAAGAAGCATATGAAAAAGGGATAAAAGATGTAATGGTAATTGAAAGAGATATGGAACTAGGAGGTATTCTTCCTCAGTGTATTCATAATGGATTTGGGGTACATCACTTTAAAGAAGAATTAACCGGTCCTGAATATGCTCAGCGTTTTATTGATGATGTTGCTGAGAGAGATATTGAAGTTAAACTAAATACAATGGTTTTAGATGTAACAAAAGATAAAAAAGTATATGCGGTTAATAAAGAAGAAGGGTTTTCAGAAATCCAGGCTGAAGCTGTAATTTTAGCCATGGGATGTAGAGAAAGAACAGCCGGTGCAATTGGAATTCCAGGGACCAGACCAGCTGGTGTAATAACTGCAGGTACTGCACAAAGGTATACAAATATAGAAGGATATGTTCCCGGAGATGAAGTAGTTGTACTTGGCTCAGGAGATATTGGCTTAATTATGGCTAGAAGGATGAGATTAGAGGGAGCAGATGTGAAAGCTGTTTGTGAACTTCTACCTTATACAGGTGGCTTAACCAGAAATGTAGTTCAATGTTTAGAGGATTATGATATTCCTCTTATGCTAAACCATACTGTTACAGAGATAATTGGTAATGGTAAATTAGAGGCAGTTGAGATTTCTGAGGTCGATGAAAATCTCAATCCTATTCCTGAAACTGCAAAAATTATCAAAGCAGATACTCTATTGTTATCTGTTGGCCTAATACCTGAAAATGAATTATCTAAAAAAGCTGATGTAGTGCTTGATGATAGAACAAGTGGCCCAATAGTTAATGAGGGTCGTGAAACCAATATAGAAGGTATTTTCGCTTGTGGTAATGTATTACATGTCCATGATCTTGTCGACTGGGTTACCCAGGAATCAGAGATTGCTGGAGACTGGGCAGCTAAGTATATCAAAGGTGATTATAAAAGATCAGGTGGAGAAGTTGAAGTTAAAGCAGGGGAAAATGTAAGTTATGTTATCCCACAAAAAATAGAGCTGGAGTCTGAAGATAGAAATAGAATACCTCTTTATATGAGAGTATCAACTCCCTTAACTGCTGTAGATGTCAACTTATATGCAGATGGAGAAAAATTATATTCTTTCTCAGAACCATTTGCTAAGCCTGGAGAAATGATCAGTGTTCCTTTAGCTCAAAAGACCTTAGATGGATTAGATGATTTAAAAGAAATCAGAGTAGATATTATAGAAAAGGAGGGAAATTAAATGATAGAGAAAAAACAATTGACCTGTGTTGCCTGTCCCAAAGGATGTGAGGTAGCAGTAGAATTTGAAGGTAACGAGATTATTTCTATTGATGGCCATGCCTGTCCTCAGGGAGAGGACTATGCTAAAGAAGAGGTAGTTGCACCAACAAGGATTTTACCAACAACTGCAGTTGTAAAAAATGGTTCCCTTCCTTTAGTACCAGTTAAGACAACCAAAGCAATTCCACTTGAAGTAATACATGATGCTATGTCAATTATCGGTAATATAGAAGTAGAAGCTCCAATAAAAATGGGAGATGTTTTAATAGAAAACATTTTAGATACCGGGGCAGACATAGTTGCAACAAGAAATTTAGCCAGACAAATATAAGTTTGTTTTCCCCAGGGACATTATAGTTCCTGGGGTTTTTAAGTTTAAATAAGATTTTTTAAAAAATTAAGTAAAAAGAAGGAGTTTGCAATGATAGATAAAAGTATATATAGTAATAGGAAACAAAAAAAATAAGTGGAGGTGTGAAATTGAGACATTTAGCAAGTTATTTTAAAAAATATCCTGTAATTCCAGCAGTAAGAGATATGGAGCTCTTAGAAGAAGCTATGGGGAAAAAAGAGGCCGTAATTATATTTTTACTTGCTGGTTCTATTTTTGATTTAAAAGAGGCGATGGAGCTTGCCCATAAAAATGATAAAATTTTGATGATAAATATTGATCTATTAAAAGGGATTGCTCATGACAAAAAGGGAATTGAGTATTTAGCAGAAAATAATTTATGTGATGGGATTATTTCAACTAAAAGTTATTTGATTAAAATTGCTCATAAAAATGATTTGATGACAATTCAGAGAATATTTCTTTTAGATTCTGGCTCTTTAACAAGTGCTAAAAAAATGTTAGGTGACCGTTCAGTTGATGCAGTAGAAATACTGCCTGCTATTGCAGCTCCATATTTTATCAAAAAATCTAATCAGCAAAAAAATCATAACTATCAAATTATTGCCGGGGGTTTAGTAGAAGAAAAAGAAGAGATAGAATATCTGGTAGACAAAGGAGTTTTTGCAATTTCTACCAGTAGACAGGAACTCTGGAATTATTAATAATTAAAAAATAATTATAATTTATATTTTTTTCTAAAAAGGGATGAAATCATCCCTTTCTTTGTGATAAGATATATAGATAGATGAAGTAAAAAAACATTTAGAAAGGATGATTTAATTGTCAATCGAAAAATCTGTAGAAATCAAAAATAGAACAGGTTTACACGCTAGACCTGCAGCTCAGTTTGTGCAAAAAGCAGGGCAGTTTGAATCCAAAATTAACATTATTCATGAGGGTAAAGAGGTTAATGCCAAAAGTATTATGGGGGTTATGAGCCTTGGAGCAGGTAAAGGAAATAAAATTACAATTAAAGCTGAGGGCGAAGACTCTGAGCAGGCTGTAAAAGAGCTTGTTGATTTCATAGAAATTGAGATGCCGAAAGAAGATGAGGAGTGATTTCATGGAGGGGATAGGAGCATCACCAGGAATTGCAGTTGGTAAGGTTTTAATTAAAAAAGATCAAGCAATTGAGATAGACTATGATAAGATCAAAGAAGCAGAAGTAGAAGCTGAAATAGAAAAACTGCACAGTGCACTTGAAAAAGCAAAAGAATCATTAAAAGAGTTAAAAGC
>NZ_JAJFAT010000002.1 GCF_020711195.1 Halanaerobium polyolivorans | reverse complement strand
AGATCAACTAAAACTAATTTTATACAAGTAAAATTATTACAGTTTGAAATTAGTTCAATTTATTATTGCAATTTAGTAAATAAATATAATATAAAAATATTTAATTGTTTAGATCTCTTAATGAGCAGCAATTAGCCCCCCCTAATTAGTTAAACAATTAATATTTAAACTATGGTTCTTAACCTCTCTCTTGCTCTAAAACAAGTGAGAGGTTAAGTTTTTATGTAATTATTTTTTATTAATCAATTAAATGAGGTGAAAATAATGCTTGAAGAATATTTAGATAAAGATTATAAAGAAATAGCAGAAAATTTAAGCAAATGGATTAAAAAGAAGATCAAAGAAAGTGGTTCAGATGGTGCTGTGGTAGGTTTATCAGGTGGGATTGACTCCTCACTTACCTCTCTTCTCTGCAAAAAAGCTTTTCCAGATAATACCCTTGGCTTAATCCTGCCCTGTCAGAGCAAAAAAGAAGATCAGATAGATGCAGTAGAACATGCTGAAAGCTTTGCAATAGAATACAAGATTATAGATCTAGAAAATACTTATCAGGAATTTATAAATAATTTAAGCAGTACAAACTCAGCAGAATCTATTCAATCAATTAAAAACACTGATGAGCGGAGACTGAAATTAGCTCTAGCAAATATCAAACCCAGGTTAAGGATGAGCTACCTCTATTTTTATGCAAATTTAAATAATTATCTTGTAGTTGGTACTGATAATAGAAGTGAATTGAAATTAGGTTATTTTACCAAATATGGAGATGGTGGAATTGATTTAGCTCCTTTGGCAAACCTGACTAAAAGTGAGGTTAGAAAAACAGCTGCAGAATTAAATATTTCCGACAAAATAATCAATAAAGATCCTTCAGCTGGTCTTTGGGAAGAACAAAAAGATGAAACTGAACTAGGTATGAGTTATGAAGAAATAGATAAATACATTTTGACAGGTGAAGCAAAAGAAGAAGTAAAAAGAAAAATTGAAAATCTTGCTAAAAAGAACTCTCATAAGTTAGAACTTCCAGTAATGCCAGACTTTTAAGCCCTTAAATAAAACTGAAATTTCTCATAAATAATGTATACGCTGTATACCATTATATAAACTCCAAAGTGCTTGCTTTATCAAATAACTATCCTATATAATCTATTCATAGTTAACATAAACCTAACATAGGAGGAATTAAAAATGAGTAGAAAAGGATCGAGAAGTAATGTTTTGCAGGTGCTTGGATTAACGTTTATGCTAGTAATTTTGTTGAGTCCCTTTGTTTTGGCTCAGGAAGACTTGGCTGCAGCTAATGCAGTTGCAATTAATACAATGTGGACTTTAATTGCTGCCTTTTTAGTCTTTTTTATGCAGGCTGGTTTTGCCATGGTAGAAGCTGGTTTTACAAGAGCAAAAAATGCAGGTAACATAATCATGAAAAATATGATGGATTTTGCGGCTGGTTCATTAGTTTATTGGGCGGTTGGATTTGCTTTTATGTTTGGGGCTGGAAATGCTTTTATAGGTAGTAGTGGTTTTTTTCTTCAAGGCACATTTGAAAATTTAGGACTTGATATTCCAGTAATGGCTTTCTTTATTTTTCAGACTGTTTTTGCAGCAACAGCAGCTACTATAGTTTCTGGTGCAATGGCAGAAAGAACTAACTTTTCCGGATACCTAGCTTACAGTGTTGTTATTACCGCATTCATTTATCCTGTTGTAGGACACTGGATCTGGGGTGGAGGTTGGTTAGCTGAGATGGGCATTATCGATTTTGCCGGCTCAACTGTTGTTCACTCTGTTGGTGGCTGGGCAGCTCTAGCTGGTGCAATAGTTTTAGGTCCCAGAATTGGCAAATATAATAAAGATGGTTCAGCAAATGCTTTACCCGGTCATAATTTATTAATGGCATCCTTAGGTGTTTTTATTCTCTGGTTTGGCTGGTTTGGATTTAACCCAGGTTCCACTATTGCAGGAACTGATTTAAGCATAGCTTCTATTGCTGTGACAACAAATTTAGCTGCTGCTGCAGGTGCTGTATTAGCAATGACAGTAAGCTGGATTAAATATGGTAAGGCAGATGTAAGTATGACTTTAAATGGTGCATTAGCAGGTTTGGTAGGAATTACAGCTGGTACAGCTGATGTAAGCAATCTTTCGGCAGTAATAATAGGTGCAATTGCAGGTATTATAGTAATTTATTCTGTAGAATTTTTTGATAAAATTCAGGTTGATGATCCAGTTGGAGCTATTTCTGTTCATGGAGTTTGTGGTGCTTTTGGAACTCTGGCAGTTGGAGTATTTGCTTTAGATGGAGGTCTTCTCTATGGTGGAGGTATCTCTCTTTTAACAACCCAGTTGATTGGGGTTACAGCTGTTTTCTTCTGGGCATTTGGTCTTGGTTTCGTTCTCTTTAAAGCTATTGATTTAGTTATAGGCTTGAGAGTATCCGAAAAAGATGAAATCGAAGGTCTGGACTTTTCAGAACATGGAGCAGAATCTTATCCAGATTTTGTACCAAATTTAAATCCTCAAAAAGGAGAGGTGTAAAATGAAAAGAATTGAAGCTATAATTAGACCTGAAAAAACTGATATATTAATAGATATACTGGAAGAACAGGGTATTAGTGGTTTAAATATCACTGAAGTGAAAGGATATGGTTCCCAAAAAGGTCATTCCGAAATGTATCGTGGAGTTACCTATAGAATAAGACTTCGAAAAAAAATAAAGGTAGAAGTAATTGTAGAATATAATGAGGTAGATAAAATTGTAGAAGCAATAAAAAAAGCGGTTAGTACTGGAGAAATTGGTGATGGTAAAATATTTATCTCAGATATTTCTAATGCAATTAGAATCAGAACTGGTGAAGAGGGTGTAAAAGCTCTCAAGTAGATATTAAGATTGATAATATTATTAACTATCACATATAAATAATATTATAGACCAGAAAAACCCCCTGCTATTTTCGCTTCTCCTTCTCTTAGCAGGGGGCTTTTCTTTTATTATTAATTTTTTAGCAGTTTTTCCCACTTTTCATAAAGCACTTCTAATCTATTGTTTATTCTTTCATAATCTTTTTTTAATTCTTGTAGTTTCTCAAAATCACTTAGATTCTTTTCTTTAGTTAACTGAGATTCAACTTCTGCTAGTTTTGTTTCCAGCTCTTCTATTAAACTTTCTGTTTCATCTAAAGTATTTTGGCGCTGCATTTCTCGATTCCTGGCTTTCTTTTGGGCCTCATAATCAAGTCTTCCCTGATTGATAGTTTCAGCCTCTTTTTCTTTAGATTCTATATTTATCTTTTCTTTTTTTCTGCTGTAATAACTATAATTACCATAGTATTTTTTTAGTTCACTATTTTCTAATTCATAAATATAATCAACTACTTCATCTAAAAAATATCTATCATGAGAGACAATTAAAACTGTACCTGAAAATTCTTTTAAAGCTTCTTCTAATACTTCTCTTGATGGTAGATCAAGGTGATTAGTGGGCTCATCTAGGATTAAAAAATTATAATTACCACTCATTAACTGCAGAAGTCTTAACCTGCTTTTTTCTCCCCCACTCAGCTGAGAAACCTTCTTAAATACATCCTCTCCGGTAAATAAGAAGGCTGCTAAACGATTTCTTGCTTCTGCAACAGTGATTCTTGTTTCTTTTCTCAAGGCAGTTATCAGATCATCTTTTTCATCAAAACCATCAAATTCCTGTCTATAGTAATCAGTATAGATATTTGTCCCTATTTTTACCTGACCAGAATCTGCTTTGAGCTCTCCCATAATTATTTTCAAGAGAGTAGATTTTCCGCTCCCATTATCTCCAATAACAGCAGCTTTGTCACCTCTATATAGCTCTAAATTGAGATTAGAAAATAAATTCAAGTCTGCAAAACTTTTAGCTAAATTTTCAACCTTAAGTACATCATTACCACCTCTAATTTCTGTACTTAAATCTAAATTCATTTTTCTTCCTTTTAGAGTGGGTTTTTCTAATCTATCTATTTTATCCAATCTTTTTTGCATAGCTTTTGCTCTTTTAAACATTTTTTCACTATCTCTTGATCTTCCCCAAATATAAAGCTGTTCTATAGAATCTTCTAATTCTTTGATTTTTTTCTGCTGATTTTTATATTCTCTTAAATGCTGTTGATAACGTCGTTTTCTTTCTTTTTTATAATAACTATAATTGCCGGCATAATCTTCATTTTTACCATTTTTAATTTCAACAATCCTACTGATTACATTATCAAGAAAATATCTGTCATGAGAAATAATAATTAAAGTCCCCTGATAATTATTTAAATAATTTTCTAACCACTCTACAGCTTTTAGATCAAGGTGATTTGTGGGTTCATCTAATAAAAGTAAATCTGGCTCGGTTAATAGAAGTTTAATCAAACCTAATCTACTTTTTTCGCCTCCACTTAACTGGCCCAGCTTTTTTTGATAAATAACTTCTTCACTAAAACCAAGACCTGCTGCAACCTGACGTATCTTGCTCTGATATTCATAACCTATTCCCTGATTGAATTTTTCTTGAAGTTGTGAATATTCCTTCATTAATTTATTTAATTTTGCTGACTGAGGATTTGAACTATCAGCTTTTTTGCCATAACGAGCAATTTTTTCTTCATATTTTTTTAATTTTTCTATTTCTTTAATAACAGATTTAAAGACCTTTTCTAATTCAGAATAAATCGTTAAATCAGGCTCTAAATCAGGTAATTGATCTAAATAACCAATCTCAATATCATTACGAATCGATATATTACCTTCAGAATAAGTTTCTCTACCTGAAATTAATTTAAAAACAGTAGTTTTACCTGAGCCATTAGCTCCGATTAAAGCTGTCCTTTCACCCTCATTAATGTGCATAGAAAAACCATTTAATACTTCATTAATACCATATTCTTTTTTAAGATTATTGATATTTAAAATAGACATGATTTCCCCCACATTTAATATAATTAAACTTTAGTATATCTCTACTTCAGCAATTTTTTTATTATTTTGAAATACAACCCCAAGAGTTCCTGGGCCAGCATGAGAACCCACAGCTGCTCCAATTTCCGCAGTAATAACAGCTTTAGGTTCAAACTGATCAATTATCGTATTTTTTAACTTTTCTGCTGCTTTAAGATCTTTGGAATAACTAACTCCAATAATTTGTTCAGCAGGATTTTTACATTTCTTATCAATTTCATTTAATAAGTAATTATACATCCTTTTTTTACCCCTAACCCTATCATAGGGCAATATTTCTCCATCCTGAATATGGAGTATAGGTTTAATATTTAATACATCAGCAAAAAATGCTTTAGTTTTAGATATCCTACCACCCTTTTTTAGCATTTCTAAGTCTCCCACAGCAAAGATATGCTCTAAATAAGAGGCGTTTTCAGCAGTTTTTTCTACAACTTGTTCAAACTCTTCTCCATTTTCAAGCATTACAGCAGCCTGATAAACTAATAAGCCAAAACCAACCGCAGCTGCTTTTGAATCAATAATAACAATATCTTCGGTATTAAGCTCATTCTTGGCAATAACAGCTGATTCAGCTATCCCACTAAGTTTAGAAGAAAAAGCAATTACAAGTATCTTTTCATAATCAGCTAAATATTTTTGAAAACACTTTTTGAATCTTTCTGGTGTAATTCTAGATGTTTTAGGTTCAATATCTTTTTCCCTTAATAGTTTATAAAAATCTGCCGGCTGCAGATCATCTCTGTCATAGTAAATTTTATCTTCAATATGAACCGGAATATTCAGTATTTCAATCTCATATTTGTCTACAATCTCCTGTGGTAGATCTGAGCAGCTGTCTGCAATAATTTTAACTTTAGAAATAAAGATCACTCCCCTTAATTTCTCCCCCGAGTTAGACAACAAATCTACAGTTTTCTATTTTTTTAATTTATAATTAGAGTCTTCATCACGCTGACGAAAAAGCACTGCAATTCCGCCAATTACCTGAACAACTTCTGCTGCAGTAGCAGTAGCAAGTTCTTCTGCACAAGAGCGGGTTGAACGACCAACACTTTCTAAAATTCTTACTTTAAGTAATTCATGATCTTCTAGAGCCTGATCAAGCTGCTCAATTACAGCATCAGTTACACCTTCTTTACCCACATGAATTACAGGGTTAAGTTTATTGGCTTGAGATCTTAAATAACTTCTATTTTTTCCATTAAGCATTCAATCACCTTCCTTTTTATAATTTTATTCATATTTATTCTACATAGTCAAATTCTAATGGACCTATAATAACAGTATCTCCTTCTTTAATACCTTTTTCCTCCATGATTTGATTTAATCCATGGTGTTTTAAAACTCTCATTAAACGCTGAACTGCTGCATCATTATTAAAGTCTGTTTTCTCCAAATAAGAATCAAGCAGAGTTCCTTTAAGTTCATACTTATTTTCATTTAATTTTTCAAAATAGAGTTCATCAACAAAATCCGGGCTAATTAATACTTCCTCTTCTTTGGCGATTTCTCGTTCAGGAAGTTCTTCTAATCTCTGACCAAGGTGATAAACTAATTTTTGACAACCTTCAGAAGTAACAGCAGATATAGGAAATACACTATAACCACGGTCATTAAGCTCTGATTTAACCCTTTCAATATTCTGCTTTCCAAGTTCTAAATCTATTTTATTTAATGCAATCACCTGTTCAAGTGAAGCTAAATAATCATTATATTTTTGCAGTTCATTATTAATTTTTTCGAAATCTTCAAGTGGATCTCTACCTTCGATTCCTGATACATCTATTACATGAACCAATAATCTAGTTCTCTCCAAATGTTTTAAAAATTCATCACCAAGACCCGTCCCCTTGTGTGCTCCTTCTATTATACCAGGAATATCAGCCATTACAAATGACTTATATTCTCCATATTTAACTACCCCTAGATTAGGTTTCAGGGTTGTAAAGTGATAAGAAGCAATCTTAGGTTTTGCATGTGAAACTTGAGCTATTAAGGTTGATTTACCAACATTAGGATAACCAACCAAACCAACATCGGCCAATACTTTTAATTCAAGGCGGAGTTTGCGAAATTCTCCCTTAGCTCCATTTTCAGAAAAACGAGGAGCTTTACGAGTTGATTTTTTAAAACGAGCATTACCTCTTCCACCTTTTCCACCTTCAGCTGCTATTAATTTATCACCAGCTTCTTTTAAATCAGCTAAAAATTTATCAGTATCAGCATCATAAACCATTGTTCCTGGTGGAACCCTTAAAACTAAATCTTCACCATTTTTTCCATGCTGGTTTTTACCTTTACCATTTTTACCTCTTTTTGCCTTATATATATTATTATATCTTAGGTCAGCTAAGGTGTTCATACCTTCATCAACTTCAAGTATTATATCACCACCATCACCACCATCACCACCATCTGGACCACCCATATCTTCAAATTTTTCTCTACGAAAGCTGACAACACCATTACCTCCATCACCAGCTTTAACTTTAAATTCTACTTCATCTATAAACAAAAATTTCACCTCCCTAATTAAAAATATTATAAGCGAAAAAAGCCCCCAGTACCAAAGCACTGAGGGTAATTTACAAAAAACTTACTTTAGGCTAAAGCAGCCACCTGATCTTCTGTATAAACACTTATTTGGCGATTTTTTCTTCCTTTTCTTTCAAATTTAACATAACCGTTAACCTTGGAGAATAATGTATCATCTTTTCCACGGCCAACATTTAAACCAGGCTTGAATTTAGTACCTCTTTGTCTTACTAAAATACTACCTGCAGAAACGAATTCACCGTCAAATTCCTTGACACCTAACCGCTTCGATTCACTATCACGACCATTCCGCGAACTACCGACACCCTTCTTCTGGGACATTTAACTCCACCCCCTATAAATTTAAATTTATATATTTTTCAAACTAGATATTTTTTAATTACTTGCTTTAAAAGAAACATTAAGCATTAATTTCTTCAATAATAACTTTTGTATAAGGTTGTCTATGACCCGTCTTCTTGCGATACCTGATTTTAGGTTTATATTTAAAAACAATTACCTTTTTATGTTTACCCTGTTCAATTACTCTTCCTTTAACAGTTGCTCCTTCAACAAATGGAGAACCTGCTTTAAAACCATTATCATCAGATAAAGCTAAAATTTCTTCGAACTCTACATTATCGCCTTCCTCAGCAGAAAGCTTTTCTATTGTAATAATTTGATCTTCTTCAACGCGGTATTGTTTACCACCAGTTTTTATAATAGCATACATATTCTTGCACCTCCCTTACCTCAGACTCGCCGGATGAGGCACTCTATTAAAAGAGATTTGACAGCCTGTACCGTGCGGTTTTGGCATCTCCGCAAAACGGAGACTGGATATATAACTCCAGATATAAATTTTAGCATAGTTTAAGCAATGAGTCAAGCAATCAGGCCAGTTTTTTTAACTTTATGCCAAATGAGCTCTAGCATAAGTCCGGTGAAGGTCATCAATAATAATTTCTACCTCATTGTCAACCATATTACCTGCATGATTAACTATAATAATATAACCATCGATTCTAGCAATACCTGCATTCTGATTACTTGCATGCTGATCTTCAATCTCCACTGTAATTCTATCTCCAACATCTAAATCTAAAAAATCAGGTTGAAGTTCTTCTTTACTTCCTTTTTCAATAACCATATCTTCATAATTTAATTCAGTATTTCCACTAATAAAAATATCTATTCCAAACTTGTTTTCCAACTCCTCAAGTTTTTCTCCCCCGGCTCCTATCAATACTGCAGCAACTTCTGGATGAAGCTCTAAAGATACAGCAGGATATTTATCTCTGGTAGTAATCTCATCAATTTTGCGGATTACCTTCATTGCAACTGTAGATTCTGATAAGACTTTACCTGTACCTCCACAGCAGTGACAGTCCTTTTGCATTAAAGATCCAAATCCTTCTCTAACTTTTTTACGGGTCATCTCTAAAAGTCCCAGCTGAGTAAAACCTAAAATTGAAGTTTTAGTTCGGTCCTTTTTTAACTCATTAGCTAAAAGATCAGTAACAGACTGCTGATCAGAATTATTATTCATATCTATAAAATCAATTATAATAATTCCCCCAATATCTCGCAGTTTTATCTGTCTTGCAATTTCAGCAACAGCCTCTTTATTGATTTTGACTATGGTATCCTGTAGGTTCTTTTTGCCGGTAAATTTGCCGGTATTTACATCTATGGCTACCAGAGCCTCTGTTTGATCTATAACCAGATAACCACCCGATTTAAGCCAAACTTTACGCTGTAAAAGGCTTTCTATTTCTTTTTCTATATTATAAGCTGCTAAAATTGGTATGTTGCGCTGATAAAGTGCAACCCTGTTTTTTAAATCCGGAGCAAAAATGGAAGTTAAATCCCTTAAACGCTGATAATCTTTTTTATCATCTACTACAACTCGATCTATATTTTCATCTAGGTAATCTCTAATCAAATTTTTTAGCAGATCTTCTTCCTGATAAAGTAAATCAATATTATTTTTCTGGAAAAAATCATTTCTAATTCTCTTCCAGGTTCCAGATAAAAAGTTATAGTCATTCTGTAATTTAGAATAGCTTTCAGAATGAGCGTTAGTTCTAATAATTAAACCTTCTTTACCATTTTTTAAATCACCAGCAATAGATTTCAAGCGATTTCGCTCTTCATCATCGGTGATTCTTCTTGATACACCTATTTTGTTATCTGAAGGAATATAAACAAAAAAGCGGCCTGGAATCGATATTTTACAGGTTACTTTAGCTCCTTTAGAACCCATAGGTTCTTTAACTACCTGAACAATCAACCATTGTCCAGGCTGTAAAACATGTTTGACATTTAATTCTTTTTTACTTAATTTGCTTTTTTGTGAGTTGCTTAAAATTGGATATAAATCATTTAAATGAAGAAATGCATTACGGGCAATACCAATATCAACAAATGCTGCCTGCATTCCGGGGAGTACATCCTGTACTCTACCTCGATAAATATTTCCTGCTATTTTTTGATAAGTATCACGTTCAAAAAATAAATCTTCTAAATTATTGTTTTTTAATAATGCTGCTCTTTTTTCTCTAAACTCTGAATTAATAATTATTTGTCTGCTCATCTGCTCAACTCCCAATAAACTTTTCTGCATAGGGAGGATAAAAATCGTCTTCGTCTTTTACAAAAACTCCCTCTCTTAGAACATTGAGAGGTGAAAATTCTTTGATTTCTGGATATCTTGCCTTTAAAGCCCTATTTAGTTCTTCTGGTCTTAAATTACCTCTACTGCCTGTAACAACAGCAAATCTCCATTTGTTTTCTTCTATTACCTCTGCAGAAAAGATTCTTTTCTTTAAGTCTATCTCTCGATCTGATTTTTTCCGACGGTGTCTAATAATCATAATACTTTCTTCTTGCATAAAATTTTGCAAAATCTCTTTTTCTTCTTCCCAACTTTTTTTTCTTTCAAAATCAAATTCAATTGTATAAATAGCTGTATCAAGTAGTGAAGATAAGGATCTTATATTTTCAGGAATTTTAACTGCTTTAATAAAATTTAGGTCTTTAGGTGAAAATTGATTTAAAGCTTTTATTAACTCACTTTCAACTAATTCTTCCTTTAATTCTAAATCAAAATATTCACCATAACTAATTAAGCCAACAGCAAGTGGTGGTCCCATCGAGATTTTAATATGAGGATTAAAGCCCTGACTAAAAGCTGCAGGAAGCTCTGCTCTTCTAATTATTCTTCTAATAGTTTTCATAACTTGCAAATGAGAAATATACATCAAATCTTCTAATTTTTCAAATTTAATTCTATAATTCATTTTATTTTTGACCACCCACCAGTTCTAGATCGACTCCAAAATTAGCACAGATTGCACAACTAGTACATTCTTCAAAACGACAATCAGCGGTTAAATCCCCAGCTTGAGATTTTTTATACTCTTTTAATAAAAATTCTTTTGAAACACCTATATCAATTTTATCCCAAGAAAAAATTTCTGAAGTTTTTCTTTCTCTTAAATATTCTGCTGGATCAATTTGATTTTCTCTAAAAGCTTCGCCCCATATTCTCGCCTCAAAACATTCATTCCAGCCTTCAAAACGACTTCCCTTTTCCCAGGCACTAGCAATAACTTTTGAAAGTCTTCTATCACCTCTTGCAATTACACCTTCTAGCCTTGATAGTTCTGGATCATTCCAGCTAAAACTAAGACCATGTCCTCTTAAATTATCTCTTAAATAATCATGTTTTTTAATTATTGTCTCAATATCATCCATCTTAACCCACTGAAAAGGAGTAAAAGTTTTAGGAACAAAAGTAGAAACACTAACTGATATTTGGATATTCCTCATCCTTTTTTTGCTCTTTTTTCGGACTTCTTTGCCAATATCTCTAACTTTTTTCGCTAATTCCACAATTCCAGCTAAATCATCCATTGTTTCAGTTGGTAAACCTATCATAAAATATAGTTTGATTCTTGACCAACCATTTTCAAAGGCAGAACGAGCAGCCTTGTAAAGATCTTCTTCATTAATATTTTTATTAATTACATCTCGTAAACGCTGGGTTCCTGCTTCTGGAGCAAAGGTTAAGCCAGTTTTTCTAACTTTTTGGACTTCATTTGCCAGTTCAACAGAAAACTCATCTACTCTAAGCGAGGATAAAGAGATACTGATTTTATGCTGGCTAAACTTAGCAGTCATTCTTTTTAATAATTCCTCAATTTTCGTATAATCCATTGCACTTAAAGAAGTCAATGAAATCTCATCATAACCGGTAGATTTTAATGCCTTTTCAGCTATTTCCATTAATCTGTCAATACTTCTTTCTCTGCTTGGACGATATGTCATTCCAGCTGCACAAAAACGACAGCTTCTAGTACAACCTCGTGAAATCTCTAAAACAACTCTCTCATGAACAGTATCACGATAAGGAACAATAAAATCAGTAGGATAAAAGGCTTGATCTAAATTTTGCACAAGTTGTTTTTTGCTTTTTGCTTTAACTCCAGCTTGGACATGCAAAGCTGCAATTTCTCCCTTATCAGCATAACTTTCACTATATAATGAGGGGACATATACCCCATCAACTTTACTCAGCTCAAACAAAATCTCCTTTTTAGGCAGGTCTTGATTTTTTAATTGCTGATATTTGTTAAATAAAGTTATAATAAAACTCTCTGCTTCTCCAATAAAAAAGAGGTCAATAAAATCTGCAATAGGTTCAGGATTAAATACAGTTGCCCCACCTGCAATTACAAGGGGATCTTTTTCACTTCTTTTTTCAGAATAAATATTCATCCCACTTAAATCAAGCATATTTAAGATATTGCTATAGCTCATTTCATACTGAAGTGTAAAAGCTAAAATATCAAAATCTTTTATTTCATGATATGATTCCAGAGTGTAAAGTGGAATCTCTTTTTTTCTCATTAAATCTTCCATATCCTGCCAGGGAGCATAAACCCTCTCTGCCAGCATATTTTCTTCTTTGTTAATTAAATGATATAAGATTTTAAGTCCAAGATGGGACATCCCAATTTCATAAACATCAGGAAAGGCAAGAGCAATTTTCATTTTATCAGCCTGCCACTTTTTATTAATAGTATTCCACTCATTACCTATATACCTTTCTGGACTTGAAACCTTATATAAATTTTCCATTATTTTCTTTTTGTACTGCAAAAAACCACCTCATCTATTAAAACATTAACTTGTTTTGTCTTAAATTTATATTTATTATTATACCAACCGCAGTTAAAGAAGTCATCATAAATGTACCTCCATAACTAATAAAAGGGAGTGGAATTCCAGTTATCGGCATTATCCCCATTGTCATACCGATATTTTCTAGAACATGGAATAAGAACATAGCCGTGATTCCAATAACCACCAGATAACCATATCTATCCCTTGCTTCTTCAGCAATTTTCAAAAATTGCCAGAGCAAAAACAAAAATAAAAGAATTACAAGAGCTGAACCCATAAAACCAAATTCTTCTCCAATAACAGAAAATATGAAATCTGTATGTTTTTCTGGCAAAAAATTAAGTTGATTTTGAGTTCCTGCAAAAAGTCCTTTACCAGTTAAACGACCTGAACCTAAGGCAATTTTTGACTGTATAATATTATAGCCACTACCGAAAGGATCAATATCTGGATTGATAAATACTATTAGTCTATTTAACTGATATTCTTGTAAAAATGGTAAAGGTGTGTCGAGCATTACATGAGCACTGATAATGAGGACAATAATTAAAAAACCACTGCCAAACACTAGGGCCATATACTTTATATTACCTCCACCTGCAAAGAGCATCACTAGATAAATAAAAAATAATACCAGTGCAGTCCCCAAATCATTCTGGAGCACAACTAATACAAATGGTATAAAGGCTATTATTGAAGGCCAAAACATTCCTTTAAGATAACCCATATCATCTGAATTATTATCAATTACAGTAGCCAAAACTAAAATTAACATTATTTTTGCCAATTCAGCGGGCTGAAAGTTAATTGGTCCAATGCTGATCCATCTTTTCCCACCAGCAACTGTTCTACCCATTAAGAGGGTAAAACTTAAGAGACCAATCATCAGCAGATAAATTACTGCTGCATACTCTTTAAAAATTCTGTAATCATAAGCCTGTAGTATAAAAACCACTAGCAGCCCCAATACAACTGAGACTGCCTGCCTTTGCAAAAACACAAGAGCATTGGAATCAACTTGATTAATTTCTACAGCAGAACTAATTGATAAAAAACCTATTATAATCAATAAAAAAACAGTCAAAGGTACATTAAAATTTAAATAATGTAGAAATTTTTTCTTCCAAGACATCATAAAGCTCCTTAAAATTATTAAATTAATCCCTTATTTTGAACCTTTAAGGGGAAAATTAGCTACTAAAGCTGTCATTTCATCTTCTCGTTTTACATCCATTTCTATTTTTTGAGAATCTACATCGATATATTTGCTTAATACTCCGATTAATTCTTCTCTCATTGCATCCATTTCATCTGGAGTTAACTTTATTCTATCCTGAACAAGTACAAATTGAAGTCTTTCCTTAGCAACATTTTTACTTGATTTGTCTTTATCACTTTTTAAGCCGAGCCATTTTAGAATATCGATTTTTACTCCCCCCTTAAATTAAGATAAGCCAACTAATTTCTTAAATTTAGAAAGAAAACCTTCTTTTTCTAATTTCATTATTGGTAAATCTTCTCCCATTATTCTTTTAGCAATGTTTCTATATGCCAATCCAGCTTTTGCTTTTTGATTTATTGCAATAGGTTCACCTTTATTTGTCGAAACTACAATACCTTCATCTTCTGGAACTATTCCCAGTAGATCAATAGCTAAAATTTCAATCATATCGTCTATACCCATCATATCACCTCTATCAACCATATCTGCTCTGATCCTATTAATTATTACTTCTGGATCTCGCAGACCTTCAGCTTCTAAAAGGCCAATAATTCTATCTGCATCTCTAACAGCAGAAATTTCTGGAGTTGTGACAATTATTGCTCTATCAGCACCAGATATTGCATTTTTAAATCCCTGCTCAATCCCAGCTGGTGAATCAACTATTACATAATCCATTTCTTCTTTTAAATTATCTAGTAATTCTTTCATCTGAAATGGGGTTACAGAAGTTTTATCCCTGGTTTGGGCTGCTGGTAATAAGTAAAGACCATCATATCTTTTATCACGAATCATAGCCTGTTCTAAACGACAATTATTTTCTACTACATCAACAATATCATAAACAATCCTATTTTCTAATCCCATCACAACATCTAAATTTCTCAACCCAATATCAGCATCTATTAAACAAACCTTTTTACCATTCATAGCAAGTGCTGTACCAATATTTGCAGAAGATGTTGTTTTACCTACTCCACCTTTTCCTGAAGTGACAACAATTGTTTTGCCTGCCAAATTATATCCCCCCTGATTTATAATTAAATCTTTTCTACCATTATACTATCATTCTTTATAAATGCTCTTTCCGGATCTAAGTCTGAACTATGATTATCGTCTGGTGATCTAGCAATAAAAGAAGCTATTCTCAGTTGAGTTGGATCTAATCTTAAAGCAGCTACTTGAGCAGCCTCATTGCCTCCAGCCCCTGCATGAACAACACCCCTTAAACGGCCAAAAACTATAATATCACCACCAGCAATTACTTCAGCACCAGGATTAACATCACCAACGATTACAACATTGGCCTGATTTTTTACCATCTGACCAGAACGCAATGTTCTATTAATAATTACTGCTTCAGATTTTGGAACAGTTTCTTTGTTTTCGCTTTTAATTTCTTTAGCTGTAAAGTAAATTTTATTTACCCTATTGTAATTTTGCACAATTTCCATTAATGACTGTAATTGTTCAAAAGCCAGCTCTAAACCACTTAGATTTAGGTATAAATTAACTCCATTAAAAAAATCTGAAGCTTGAGAAGCATGTAAGCTAACAGCTTCTTTTATACTACCAAAGGTACTACCACTGCGAAAATTCATAACTATTCCATCTGATACTGCCTGAAAAGAAAAAACTGAACTCATAAAATCTCTCCTCAATTATATGCACTTAGTTATTTATATTCTTTAATATAACTAAAATACCTTCATCAATTTTAACTTTAATCTTTTTTAGCTTTAGTTTTATCTATTTTCACTCATCTTCTTCATCAACCCCAAAATAATTTGCTATAATATCTCTGGCAATCGGAACTGAAAAAGAACTCGAGCCTCCATTTTCTAATAAAACAACTACAGAAATTTGAGGATCTTCATAAGGAGCAAAAGCTCCAAACCAGGCATGATTTGTTAAGGCTCTTGAAGTTTGAGCTGTTCCGGTTTTTCCTGCTACTTCAATTGGAAAGTTCAAAAAATGATGAGAAGCAGTTCCATAACTTTTATTTACAACATCATAAAGGCCTTGATTAAGGGCTGCAAAAGTTGAATCATTTATTTCAGAACGCAGATCTGCCTTTATATATGGCTCAATATCTAGAACCACTTCACCTTCTGGAGAAGTTATTTTATCAGCTAATTGTGGTTTATACAAAATTCCTTCATTTGCAAAAACAGAAAACAACTGTGCAATTTGCATAGGTGTAGTTAGCAAATTACTCTGTCCAATAGAAAGATTAACAGCATCCCCTGGATACCAAGGTTCATTGAATGTTTCTCTTTTCCACTGATCATCGGGTACTAAGCCCGATCTTTCTGATGGCAGATCAATACCTGTTTTTTGATCCAAACCAAATTTTCGGGCATATTCTGCTAATTTATCACCCCTATATTCTTTGTAAAGTTCATGACCTAACTCATAAAAAACTATATTATTTGAACGAGCCATAGCCTTAACAAAGTCAAGTTGGCCTTCTCCCCTATCAAGCCAGTTTCTAAAAGGTCGAGACCAATTAGGTATATAAAATCTGCCTGAGGAATCATAAAAACTGCTATCAGCTCTTACTCCGAGCTCTTCCATTGCAGCAGCTCCGGTAATTAATTTAAAAATTGATCCAGTAGGATAATCTGACATAACTGTCCTATCAAGCATTGGTCTTAAAGGATCATTTGAAAGTTTTTGATAGTCACTACTAGAAATACCTTTTGCAAATAAATTTAAATCATAATTGGGAATACTGCTGCTGGCCAGTATAGCTCCACTATTTACGTCCATTACAATAGCAGCAGCTGCAGTTGGTTTGATTCTTTCTTCATCATCTTCAGCTTCCAACCGCAAGCGGTCAAAATTTTCTTTTAATATTTCTTCAAGAGAAAGCTGCAGCTCAAAATCTATATTTAAAGTTAAATCATTGCCGGCAATAGGCTTTCTAATGCCAAGAGTCTGCTTTTTTTGGCCCCGATTATCTACCTCTATTTGTTCTGCTCCTTCTTGACCAGCTAGATAAAATTCATATTGTCTTTCTAAACCACTTTTACCAACAAAATCTCCAGCTCTATAATTATATCCTAATTCATTAAAAGATATTAATTCATTGCGGTTTATTTCTCCAATATAGCCTGTAGTATGGACCATATTTTCTGGATAAATATAATCTCTTAATGATGCTTCCTGAACAATAATACCTGGAAGCAAATCATTATTCTCTACTATTACAACCATCTCTTCTTTGGAAAGATGTCTGGCCAAAAGAATTGGCTCAATAACACTTTTTACATCAGTATTTTGATAATTATTGATTAATCTTTGATAATCTATACCACTAATCTCTGAAAGTTCTGCTAAAATTTCTTCTGAAGATTCTCCCGGTGGAATTTCGTTCCTCATTAAATATAGATTATAAGTTAAACGATTAGAGACGATCACTTTACCCTGACTATCTATAATTTTTCCTCTGGGAGCATTAATTGGACGTACTGAAATTCTGTTTCCTTCAGACAATCTGAAAAAATAATCTCCATTAATTATCTGTAGATAAGCTGCTCTAGAAATTAAAATAATAAATATAACTAAAATTATAATTCTTAGTATTTTTAGTCTATCCAATTAATATTCCGCCTTCCTAAAAAAATATATAGTAAATAAAAAGCAAAAGTCAATAGAGCATTTAAAGCAGCCATCGGTAAGATCAATTCTCTAAATACTACTAAAATATTAATATTAAATAAATAATTTTCTTTCAACAAGATATATAAAAATTGATGAACTATTGTTGCCAGGAAAACACCTAAAGGAGGGATTAAAAGATTCTCTGGAAAAAACCTGCCTGAAAGTAGTCCTGAAAGAAAAGCAACTGCAGTTTTTACCGGAGTAAAGATACCGATAAATGTGCCTAAAAAAGCATCCTGTAATATGCCTCCGGAAAAACCATAAATCATAGCTTGTTTTGAGCCATTAAAAATTGCTTTTAATACTATAAAAATCAAAATAAAATCAGGCACCAAATATAAATTAGGGAAAATTACTCCTAATGATAACTGGCAGATTAAAAGTAAAACCATAATGATAAGATTTTTAAAATAAATTTTCAATTTAATCTCTCCAGTTAATTTTATTGATTAGCTTAAAAGTTTTTAATGACCATAACTTCTTCAATAGTTACAGAATAAATATCAAGCTCTAATTCTGCTTTTTGAGATAAACCATAATTATCAGTTTCTAAATTAATTATTTGACCAATTTTAAGTCCTTCAGGAAAATTATTTGATAAACCTGAAGTCAAAATAACATCTCCGATTTCTATATCTGCATCCCAGGCAATATTATCCATTGTATTATTTTTATCTCTTCTACCTGAGCCTCTAACTAAACCTATTTCTCGAGAATCACTTCTTGCCACTACACCACCAACTACAAATTGATTATCAGTAATTAATCTGACCTGAGCAGAGCTGCTGCCTACATGATCTATCCTGCCAACTAAAAATCCATTATAAGTGATTACTGGCATTCTCTCTTCCAGGCCATCTCTTCTGCCTCTATTGATGGTTATTAGCTGTTCAAAAACAGAAGGAGAGTTAGCAATTACTTCTGCTCCTATCATATCATACTCAACTTTTTCTTTAAAATTAAGGAGTTCTCGCAGCCTCTTATTTTCACGATCATAATTGCTCAAAAACATTATCTGTCTTTCTAAAATTTGGTTTTGCTGTCTTAAGAAAGTTATTTCTTCCTGAATCTCATTAATAGAAAATAATATATTAAAAAAGTTCTGGATTCTACTGATAATATTATTAAATAAATTTAAAATAGGTGTTAATAAATTATATATTATATCACCAAACCAATTTACAAAAGGAATTTCAATATCATTTATAAAGACAAATAACAAAGTTAAAATTAATATTAATAAGAGAGCGACAATTATTAAAGAGTTCCTGTCAAATTTATACAACAGGCTCCCCCCTTATGTTAATTTTTTGTTTGTAATTAGTATTTTTTTCAATTCATCTATTTCTTCTAAAGCAATTCCTGTTCCTTTTGCAACACAGTCTAGAGGATTATCAGCTATATGAATGGGCATTTGAGTTTCATTTCTTAAAAGTGTATCAAGCCCTTTAAGTAGAGCTCCCCCTCCTGTTAAAATAATTCCTCTATCCATCACATCTGAAGCAAGTTCAGGTGGAGTCTTTTCTAAGGTCATTTTTACTGAGTCAATAATATTTAAAACTGGTTCTTTAAGAGCATTTTGAATCTCACCAGCTGTAATTTCTATAGTTTTTGGTAAACCACTAACTAAATCTCTACCTCTAATTTCTTTAACTCCTTCTGGATTATCACAAAAAGCTGAACCAATATCGATCTTAATTTCTTCGGCTGTTCTTTCCCCAATCATTAAATTATATGTTCTTTTCACATATTGGACAATTGCAGTATCCATATCATCACCACCAATACGGATAGAACGGCTTGTAACAATCCCTCCTAAAGAAATCACTGCTACCTCAGTAGTTCCACCTCCAATGTCTACAATCATGTTACCAGTAGGCTCATGAACAGGTAATCCGGCTCCAATTGCAGCAGCCATAGGCTCTTCAATTAAATATGCCTCTCTAGCTCCAGCATGAATTGCAGCATCTATAACCGCTCTTTTTTCTACCTCAGTGACTCCTGAGGGAACACAAATTATAATTCTTGGCCTGACCATCCTACTTCTTTTATGAGCTTTGGTTATAAAATAACGCAGCATACTTTCGGTAACATCAAAATCTGCTATAACACCATCTTTCATAGGTCTAACAGCAATGATATTTCCTGGTGTTCTACCAATCATTCTTTTTGCTTCATTACCAACTGCCAGCACCTCGTTTTTGTCCTTTTTTAAAGCTACAACAGAAGGTTCTCGAATTAAAATTCCTTTATCCTTAATATAAACGAGTGTATTAGCTGTTCCTAAATCAACACCCATATCTCTTGAAAACGGTGCACTAAGAAATTTAAAAACCATTTAATAAATACCCCTTTCGAATAATAACATCTATCTTATTTAATCAAATTTTCTTCTTTAAAACTTAAAAACTTGTCACCAGCTATAATAATATGATCAATTACTTTAATTCCAATGATCTCCCCAGCTTTTTGCAGTTTTTTAGTAATATTTATATCATCAGCACTTGGTTTGGGATCACCACTGGGGTGATTATGAACTAGAATAACTGCAGCACTACTTCTTCTAATTGCTTCTTTAAAAACTTCCCTAGGGTGAACTATTGAACTGCTAAGCCCACCTTTAGAAATTTCGGGTACAGCAATCACCCTATTTTTAACATCTAATAAAATAGTTCTTAAAACTTCCTGTTTTAAAAACCTCATCTCTGATGTTAAAAGTTCTGCAGCTTGAGCAGGGTTGCTAACCAAATCCTTTTTATAATTTTTAATTGAAGCAATTCTTTTTGCCAGCTCAATAACTGCAATAATTTGAGCAGATTTAGCAATACCTATTCCTTTAACTTCCTGCAGTTCTTCAGAGCTTAAGTCTAAGATTCCTCTAAGTCCTCCAAAATAGTTCAATAAATCCTGAGATAACTCTACTGCAGTTCTATTTCTATTTCCAGTTCTAATTATCAAAGCCAACAATTCAGCATTAGATAAATAACTGCTGCCTTTTTTTAATACTTTTTCCCTTGGCCTCTCTTCAACAGGTAATTCTTTGATGGTAAATCCCTTATCTGGGCCCTCCATCAAAAAAGCTCCTTTCTCTTATAGGATTCCATAATTAAATTTCTTTAATAACTTTGCTAATTGATGAATAGGTAAGCCGACAACTGAATAATAAGATCCACTTATAGATTCTATAAACAAAGCACCAAAACCCTGAATTGCATAAGCACCAGCCTTATCCATTGCTTCACCAGTACTCAAATATCTATCTATATCATCATTACTTAATTCAAGCATTTTAACATCTGTTATATTGCATTCCACCATAATCTCACCACTATCTGAATCTAAAACTACTAATGAAGTGATAACCTGGTGTTTTCTATCACTCAATCGCTGCAGCATCTTTTTAGCTTCCTCAGCATCAGCAGGTTTGTTGAGAATATTACCATCTAAAACCACAATGGTATCTGCAGCTATTATCAGAGCATTTTCAGCAATATCCATAACTGATCTTGCTTTTTTTTCTGCTAATATTTTGACCAGCTCTTCAGGTCTATCTCCATTAAAATTGTTCTCATCAATTTTAGGGCGAATAATAGTAAACTTTAATTTTAGCTGTTTTAATATTTCTTCTCTTCTTGGTGAACCTGAAGCTAAAACCAATTTTTTTTCTTCTATTTCTTCGCTCATTTGCTCACCCCCTGTTTTAAAGAACTTGGTAAATAATCAATGGTAAAATGACTTACTAAACCAATACTAAATCCTGTTGGGATTGCAAAAAGTGTTAAAAAGGGTAGATAATAAAATATACCCGGATTTTCGATTATAAAGTAAGCAGCGATAACCTGAGCAGTATTATGTGCTACTGCACCAATTATACTAACCCCTATTAAGCTTAGTTTATCTTTAGAAAAATTATAAGCTAAATACATTAGTAAAAAACTTAATAAACCACCACTAAAACTTAGATAAAAACTAATTGTCATAAAGCTTCCTGCCAATAATGAAGCCAGAATAACTCTAAATATTAAAACCTGAAAAGCAGAAACAAAACCAAAAAGCACAAGGGCAATTAAAGTTACAATATTTGCTAAGCCCAGTTTTGCCCCAGGTATTAAAGCCGCTAGGGGAAAAATGCTTTCAACAAGATGCAGTACTAAACCTAGAGCTATTAAAAGAGCAACAACAACCATTTTTTTTGTTTTTTTCATTTTACCAACTCATCCCATCTATATCGGAATTAGTGCTCTCAATCCAAAGACTTAAACGGTTTGGGACACAAATAATAACAGGCCCTTTTCTATCTATCCAGCCTGTTTTCTCACATATCTTTAGGGGATCATTAGGTGGTGCTTCTACCCTAACTCTACCCTGATTGATCTCTATATGATGAATTCCAATTGGACCTTCTACAGTAAAATGAATTGGACTATCATAACTATCAGCTAAAGGCACTTCCCTAACAATCTGATTATCCTGCTGAACTATTAAATATAATTCATCATCTTCAGATGCTCGAAAATAATAAAATGGTATAAGCAGCATAATCAAACTGGCAATTACAACAATGATAATTAATATTTTATCATAAATCGTTGTTATATCAAGTATTCTCAAAATAATTCACCACTAATTTCTTTTTCCTGTCATTACTATATATTTTAACATCTTTCAATGCTTATGTCCACACTATAAGCTGAAGAAAACCCGACCATTAATGGCCGGGTTCAATAATCTTTAAGATATATTATATTTTGCTTAAAATATTTTTTTATCTCCAAATAATTTAATGATTTTAACTTAGATCTGATTCATAAAAAAGATCAACTGCATCTACATTACAGGCCTCATAACACAGCCCACACTGAATACAAATTTCCTGATCAACTTCATGTAGTTTTTTAATTTCACCCTCTATTGCCTCAACAGGACATGCTTTAGCACATAGAGTACAGCCAACACAATTATCATTAATTTCTACTTTTTGAATTCTTTCTCCCTGAAATTCAATTGTTCCAGTTGGACATTTATCGGCACAGATTCCACAGTTAACACATTTTTCATAATCAATAACGGCCAGATTATCTTTCATTTCTATTGCATCAACCGGACACGCTCTAAGACAAAGACTACAGGCTATACAACCTACTTCACATGTCTTGCGAACAATTTTACCTATATTATGTGATGAACATCGAATGTGATTTTTTGCTTGATAAGGAGCTAAGAGCAAAACATTTCTTGGACACTCATCAATACATTTACCACAACCTGTACAGGCATCTGGATCAATTTCAGGTAAACCATTATCATTTATAAAAATAGCGTCAAAAGGACAAATTGCCTCACAATCCCCAAAACCAAGACAGCTGTACTGACAAATTTTTTCACCACCATTTACCTGATGGGCTGCTTTACAGCTTTTTATCCCATCATATTTACCTGACTTTTTGGTTTCTTTTAGTCCACCAGCACAGATAAGTTCTGCCACTACTTTTTCCGAACTCTCATTTTCAGAGCCCATAATGTCAGCTATTTCAGTGGAAACACTATCTCCACCTACCGGACAACCACCAACAGGTGCTTCTCCCTTAACAACCGCTTCAGCAAAACTCTCACAACCAGCATATCCACAAGCTCCACAATTTGCACTTGGTAAGGCATCTTCTACCTTAGCTACTCTAGGATCTTTTTCTACATGGAAGTGATTTGCAGCAAAACCCAGTCCTCCTGCAAGCAAGGCTGCAATACCACCCATACTAATCATTGAGTAAAAATATATTGAATTCATTTATTTCTCTGCCACCTCCACTACATTGCGATCATACCAGCAAAACCCATAAAAGATAATGCCAAAATACCTGCAATCATCAAAGTGATTGGCACTCCCTGTAAGGCTTCTGGTACATCGCCAAATTCTAAGTTTTCTCTTAATCCTGCCATCAAAACAATTGCCAAGGTAAAACCAACACCAGCACCAAAACCAAATACAATACTTGCAATAAAACTATAATTGTTGAGTGGAATTAATAATGCCAGTCCCATAATAGCACAGTTAGTAGTGATTAGAGGCAGAAAAATTCCAAGTGCTTTATATAAAACAGGGCTGGTTTTTTTAATAAACATCTCTACAAACTGAACTAATGAAGCAATAACTATAATAAATGATACATAGCGCAAAAATGGTAGATTAAAAGCTTCAAGTATATATGTATTTATCATCCAAGTTGCTCCAGCAGTTAAAGTCATAACAAAGGTTGTAGCTAAGCCCATACTAAAAGCAGTTTCAATCTGCTTAGAGACACCTAAAAAGGGACAGATCCCTAAAAATCTAACTAAAATAAAATTGTTAACTAAAATAGTACTAATAAACAAAAGTAATATTTGAGAAAATTCTTCCATCATTTAACCCTCCCTACTAAGATGTTTATAGATACCAACCATTAAACCTAATGTTAGAAATGCTCCACCGGGAAGCAGCATAATAACCATCGGTCTGTACCATTCACCTAATAACTGCAGACCAAAAATTGATCCCATTCCAAAAAATTCTCTAATAATTCCCAGCAGGGTTAATACCCAGGTAAAACCTACACTCATTCCTACTGCATCTGCAATTGCTTTATGGGTAGGGTTTTTAGAAGCAAAAGCTTCCTGTCTTCCTAAAATCAAACAGTTAACAACAATTAAAGGAATAAAAATACTTAATGATTCTGCAATAGTTGGAAAAAATGCTCTCACAAAATAATCAGTAAATGTCACAAAGGTAGCAATGATTAAAATAAAGCTAGGAATTCTAACATTGCTAGGAATTAAATTTTTAATAATAGATATAACAATTTCTGAAGATATAAGCACAAAAGCTGTAGCAATTCCCATTGCAAAACCATTTGCACCTGTGTTGGTTACAGCTAAAGTTGGACACATCCCAATAACTAATACCATAACGGGGTTTTCTTTCCAAAGACCATTTTTAAATATTTGAAATAAACTTTTTGCTTTTTCGGTCATTATTATCTCCCTCCATAAACAGTATTTATTTTTTCAACCGCATTTTCTACAATTTTAATTACTGCTTCTGAAGAAATTGTAGCACCTGCAATGATCTCTACTTCCATTGGATCAGTCGGCTCAGTACTAACAGCTTGATAATCACCAAATGGCTTTTCCTGAAAATGACTTCTGAATCCTTCTTCAGTTATTCTTGCCCCTAAACCAGGGGTTTCCTCATGGTTTACAATACTAATGTTTAATACTTTTGAATCATCAAGATTAACCCCAACCATGATATCAATCATTCCATTATAACCTGCCCCAGAATGCTGGGTTGCAACTCCTATTTGACGATTATCTTGGTCATAAGCTTCATAAAAAATTTCTCCATCAATATCTATCTCTTCAATCTCTTCAGCTCCAGGTAAAACTTCATTGATAGCTCTTCTTCTTACTTCAGCCTGATTTGCTTCAATATATGGAGTTGTCCATAAATAAACAAAACTTAAAATAAAAGCTGAAACAAGACCGATTGTCACTAAAGTTAAAATTAAACTTAAATTGCTATTCTTTTCCATTTATTTCACCTCTCCCAAACTACGAGGTCTTGTATATCGATTAATTAAAGGTACTGCCGCGTTCATCAACAAAATTGCAAATAAGACACCTTCAGAATAACCACCCCAAAGTCTAATTACAACTACGATTACACCTGCTCCAATTCCAAATATATAACGACCTAATTTTGTGGTAGGACTTGATACCATATCAGTTGCCATATATAAAGCACCGATCATTAAACCACCTGCAAAAATATGAAAAACAGGATTTTGACCAAAAATAAAGGTCATTAAAAATACTGTAGATATCATCGAAAGAGGTATTCTCCAATTTACATAACCTTTGTATAATAAAAATGAAAAACCTAAAAGTAAAGCCAAAGCAGATGTTTCACCAAGTGAACCACCAATTTGACCGACAAAAAGTCTCCAGGTATCAGTAGCAATTCCATCTGATTTCATTAAAGCAAGTGGAGTTGCGGTTGAAACACCATCTACAGCCCAATCGGTCATTAAAACCGGATAAGCTGCTACCATAAAAGCTCTACCGATTAAAGCTGGATTAAATGGGTTATGGCCAATTCCCCCAAAAACTTGTTTTCCTATAACTATAGCAACTACTCCTCCTAAAAAAGTCGCCCAGAGGGGTATGGTTGGAGGAAGTGTTAAAGCTAAAAGCAAACCTGTTACAACTGCACTTCCATCTGTTATTGTTATTTTTTTGCCGCGTACTTTTTGGAATATGTATTCACTTATTACTGCACCAGCAATTCCAGCTAAAACAATTGAAATTGCTCTAGCACTGAAAAAATATACAGAGGCAAAAAATGCCGGCAGCAGAGCAATAACTACTGACCACATTATCTTAGGTACTGAATCCTCACTCCTGACATGGGGAGAGGATGTTACTACTAATTCTGCACTATTCATCTTAACACTCCTTATTTCTCTTCTCGCCTTTTAGCCATTGCCTGAGATTTACCCAACCTCAAGTAATGGACAAGCGGTATTTTTGATGGACAAACATAGGAACAAGAACCACACTCAATACAATTTAAGATTTGATATTCTTCTAATTTTTCAACCATATTATTCTTAGCATATTTAATTAAAGTAGTTGGCATTAAATACATTGGACAGTGGTCAACACATTTAGCACAATTAATACAAGGATCTGGATCAAAATCTTCAACTTCATCAGCTAGCATAACTAAAAGTCCTGATGTCCCTTTAACTGCAGGAACATCTAGGTTCTTCTGAGCAGCTCCCATCATCGGACCACCAGCAATAACTTTAGCTGCGTTCTCTTTTAATCCACCGGCTTGCTCAACTAAATCAGCCAATTTAGTTCCAATTCTAAAAATTAAATTACAGGGAGATTCAATCCCTCTACCTGTTATAGATATTGATCTTTCAATTAATGGCTTACCTTCTCTAATTGCATCTGCGACTGCTGCAGCTGTTGAAGTATTATTAACAACAACTTCAATATCAAGTGGTAAACCACCTACAGGTACTTCTCTCTCCAGTAAGGCTTCAATTAACATTTTTTCTCCACCCTGAGGATATTTTGTTTCAACAAGCTTAACCTCAATATTAGTTTCATCTGCAACTGCATCCTGCATACTTTCTACTGCTTCCATTTTATTATCTTCAATCCCGATTAAGCCTTTTTCAGCATTTACAGCTTTCATAAGCGCTTTTAAACCAAAAACAATTGCATTAGGTCTTTCAACCATCACTCTATGGTCAACTGTTAAATAAGGCTCACATTCAGCACCATTTAAAATAACATATTCAACATTTTTATCTTCAGGTACTGCAAGTTTGACATGGCTTGGAAACATAGCTCCACCTAAACCCACTATACCAGCTTCACGAACTATCTTTCTAATATCATCTGGACTTAAATTATCAAGATTTTGATGTTTTTCTAAGTTTGAAACTAATTTTTCATCTTCTTCAGCAGAAGCTTCAATTACAACTGCATCAACAGTATTACCACCAGGATCAGTAACTTTTCGAATTTCTTTTACCTTTCCCGATACTGATGCATGAATTGGTGCACAGACAAAGCTTTCACTATCTGCAATTTTCTGGCCTAAATCAACCTGATCACCTTTTTTTACTAATAAATCTAATGGTGCTCCTATATGCTGTTTAATTGGTATGAGCACCTCTTCAGGTCGCTTTGCATTCTTCAGAGGCTTATCCTTAGTTAATTCTTTATTATAGCTAGGATGGATCCCCTGTTTAAAAGTCAATGCTTTCACTAGTAAATTTCACCCCTTTAATTTTTTATAAATATATCCATTTTTATTCAAAATATATTGCAAACTATTATTATTATATACTAATTATCAAGTAAAAACAACACTTATAATGAATTTAAGAAATTATTCACGAAGTATTATGAAGCCTTCATATCCCTCGGATTCTAATTCATTTTGCGCCTCTTCTGCTTCTTCTCTGCTTTCATAACCATGTACCTGAATTTGATGAGGGCTGGTGTCAGTAATTACAACTTCATAACCTAAGTCCTCTAATTCATTTTTTAAAACAAGAGCACTATTATAATTAGTAAATGCTCCAACTTGAACACCATAATTACCACTAAAATCTTCAGAGGTTGTGCTTTCTTCAATCATTTCTTCAGGATCTGCTTGAGGGTCTTCTGCTGGAGGTTGTTCGACAAACTGATCCTCAATCATATCTTCAGATAAACTATTAGAAATATCTTCCTGTACTTCTTCAAGCTCATTTTGAGCAAATTCTTCCTCAGTTTCATCTACTAAAAAAGTAATCAGCCAGCTTCCCAGAAAATATCCTACAAATAAAGCAGCGATTGACATAAAAATAACAACTACAACTAAAGAAAATCCTTTTTCATTTTTATTCATTTCTGCCACCTCAAAAAGTTTTTGTCATTAATGTAATTCCAGACTCAAAAACGGTATTAAAAGAACCAGCAGCCAAAATTAAATCATCATTATCACTTTTTTTAACAGCAGCTTGAGCTGCAGCTGACAAACTTGGAAATAGCTGATAATTGTAATCAAGACTTTTTGCTGTTCTTTCTAAACTTGCTAAACTAAAAGATCTAAATGAATTGTTTTCTGCTAAAAATAATTTGATATCAGGCTTAAATCTTTGAAAATAACTTAACATTTTAAAAATATCTTTATCCTTAAGTGCAGAAAATATAAGATTAATATTTTTAAACTCTACTGAAGATATTTTGAGACTGTGACTAAGATTTTTAATTGCTGCCGGATTATGAGCACCATCTAAGATAATTAATGGTTTTTCTGAAATCTTTTGCATTCTTCCCGGCCAGATAACTGTAGAGAGCCCCTTAATTATATCTTTCTTTTTTACAGGGAAGCTAGACTTTAAGATATCTACTGCTAAATGAGCAAGGGCAGCATTTTGAGCCTGATGAATTCCAAGAAGAGATAATTCATATTTAATTTTTTTATTAGAGCTGTTAAAAGATAAATAATTTTCTTTTAAACCACCACTACTTTCTATATTATCATATTTTTGCTGTAATTTAATTAATTTAGCCGACTTTTCTCCTGCAATTTTTTCAATAACATCTAAAGCTGATTGAGATTTTACTCCAGTTAATATTTGCGAGTTTTCTTTAATGATACCAGCTTTTTCAAAGGCAATTTCAGAAAGAGAGTTACCTAATAAAGAGCTATGTTCTATATCAATAGTAGTAATAATAGATAAAAGCGGGTTTTTAATTACATTTGTTGCATCAAGCCTGCCTCCCAGTCCTGTCTCTAGGATAACAATATCTGGCTGATGAAATTTAAAATATAGAAAAGCTAATGCTGTAACAACTTCAAAAAAACTTGCTTCTCCCAATCCCTCTTTTTTAAGTTTTTTTACTGCCTGTTTAAGCTCTTTAATCAAATCATTTAAAAGATAGCTTGAAGCTGCTTTTCCATTGACCTTTATTCTTTCATTAAAATGATAAAAATGAGGTGATGTATATAAAGCGGTTTTATATCCAGCCTGACGGTAAATATTTTCAATAAATGCTGCAGTTGAGCCTTTTCCATTTGTGCCGGCTAGGTGGATTACATTCAAATTTTGTTCTGGATTACCAAGATAATCTAGCAATTTTTTTATTCTTTGCAATCCGGGATTATAGCCACCTTTTGAACCGAAAAGTGAAAAAGAATTTATATAATTATAAAGGTTCACCTTTACCCTCCCTCTTTTTTTATTTGCATTAAATCTTGTTTATAAGTTAAAATATATTTATAAGATTAATATTATTATACACAAAATATTATAAAAGAACAAAATATATGAGGAGGATTCAGAATGTCTTTACTTGAAATTTCTATTTTCTCGTTATTTGTTGCGCAATTTTTGAAAATATTTTTTATTAAACCATTTAATTTTTATGCGTTTTTCACCTCAGGTGGAATGCCCAGTTCTCATTCATCCTTTGTTTCTACTTTAGCTATTTCTGTAGGCTTAAAATATGGATTCAACTCTGATCTATTTGCTATAGTTGCTGTCTTCGCCATGATCGTGACCTATGATGCTAGTGGAGTAAGAAGAGCTGTAGGTCAACAGGCAAATGTATTAAATAATTTGATTCGCCATTTAGAAGATAAGGCTTTTAGTGATGATAAAGAAATAATCAAAGAAGATCTCAAGGAATTAATTGGCCATACTCCATTTGAAGTCCTAGCCGGTATATTATTGGGTGCTTTGATTGCTATAATAAATTGGTATATTTTTCTATTGTAAAAAACCGCCTAAAGCAGCATTAGCTCCAGGCGGATTTACTCTTATTCTCAATCCGAATATAGTATTTAATTTTAACAAATGATAACTTTATTTAAGTTTATTCAGTATTTTTTCAGATACTTTTTCAGCTTTAAAACCTAATTCTTCTCCTACTTCTTGACCCTTACCACTTAAACCAAAACGGTCCAGTGAAATCACTAAGCCTTCACTACCAACTACTCTATACCAGCCGTTGCCTACTCCTGCTTCAAGAGCAACCTTTAAATCAACATCTGCTAGTTTGTGCTGGCTAAGATAAGCCTCTAATTTACTTCTTTCTGGCACTGACATAACTGCAGCTTTAATTCCTTTTTCGGCAAGCTCTTTGCTGCTTTCAACTGCAAGTGAAACCTCACTACCACTGGCAAATATAATTATATCAGCACCCTCAGCATCATTAACAAAATATCCACCTTTATGAAATTCTTTGAGGCCATTAATTTTATCTATCTGAGGCAGATTTTGTCTTGTTAAAATCAAAGCAGTCGGCTGATCTTTAGTTTCTAATGCTTCTACCCAGGCTTCTTTTGCCTCTTCAGCATCAGCAGGTCTTAAAACCTTTAAGCCAGGTATTATTCTTAATGCTTCAACATGCTCTACCGGCTGATGAGTTGGACCATCTTCACCTACAAATACTGAATCATGGGTAAATACATAGATTACCGGTTGTTTCATTAAAGCTGCTAATCTAATAGCAGGCCTCATATAATCAGAAAAAACTAAGAATGTAGCAGCAAATGGACGCAGTCCCCCATGTAAAGATATACCATTTACTATGGCTCCCATAGCATGTTCTCTAACTCCAAATCTGAAGTTTCTACCCTTATAATTATCTTTTTGAATCTCTCCATAATCATCAAGATAAGTTTTGGTTGAAGGTGCTAAATCAGCAGAACCACCTACTAAATACGGTATCATTTCTGCTGCTTTTTTAAGAGCAGCTCCTGCTGCTTTTCTGGTAGCTATTGGAGTTTTGATATCAAGTGCTGTTAATTCTTTTTTCAATTCTAAAGGCAGTTTTAATTTTTGGGCCTGATCCCATTCTCTTTTTAACTCAGGATTTTCTGCTGCCCATTGCTCAAATTGCTTTTCCCATTCTAATCGTAAATCCTGCATCTTAGAAGCCCTTTTACGGGTGAATTTCTTAACATTATCGGGGATATAAAATTTCTTATCAAGAGGAAGCTTAAACTTTTCTTTTAAACCTTTAATTTCATCTTCACCTAATGGAGCTCCATGAGAAGCACTTGTATCCTGTTTTGTCGGAGCACCAAAAGCTATGTGAGTTTTCGCCATTATTAAGCTTGGCTTATCCTTTTCTGCTTTGGCCTCTTTTATTGCCTCACGTACTTGATCAATATCATGTCCATCAACATCTTCAATAACATGCCAACCAAATGCTTTAAATCTAGCTGCCGGTGATTCAGTAAAAGTTAAATCAGTTTGCCCAGCAATAGAAATATTATTATCATCATAAATTGCAATTAATTTTTCTAAAGCTAGATGACCTGCTAAAGAGGCAGCTTCTGAAGTAATCCCCTCCATCATACAGCCATCACCAAGAATTGTATATGTGTAATGGTCAACTAAATTATGTTTTTTAGTATTAAAGTTCTCAGCCAAGATTTTTTCGGAAACAGCCATACCAACTGCATTGGCAAAGCCCTGGCCTAAGGGCCCGGTTGTTGTTTCTACACCGGCTGTTTCTCCATATTCTGGATGACCAGGTGTTTTTGAGTGTAACTGTCTAAACTCTTTTAAATCATCCTTGCTGATATCAAAACCGCTTAAATGCAGAAATGAATAAAGAAAGGCAGAACCATGTCCAGCAGACAAGACAAAACGATCTCTATTTGGCCAGTCTGCTTTTGAGCCATCTATATTCATAACCTCTCCAAATAATAAAGCTCCTATATCTGCACAGCCAATCGGCATTCCGGGATGGCCGGAATTGGCCTTTTCAACCATATCAGCTGATAAGCCTCTTACAGTATTTGCAAGTTTTTTTAACAAATTAATCACTCCTAAAAGCTTTTTAAAGCTAACTCATTTTTTATTTTATATGTAATTGTAATAAATGTCCAGTCTGAAAAGCAATAATTTTAAATTTTAACTATTTTTTTCAGCAAACAAAGCTTCTTTTTGCAGTTTAGTTTTTCGATAATTATAGACAGAGGCTAAATAAATTCCACTTAATATAAAGGCTCCTCCAATTAAAGTTGTTAAAAGGACCTGTTCATTTAATAACAACCAGGCCATAAAAGTAGTCAAAACTGGCTCACCTAAAATAGATAAAGAAACAATGGAAGTTGGTAAATAACGAACGGAATAATTTAATATTGAATGACCGATTAAAGTTGGTCCAACAGCCAGAGCTAATAAGATTAAATAATTATTTATTCCATGACCGAAAAATGGAATCTCAAAAATGTAAGCTCCTATGCCGAGGAAAATAGCAGCATAGGTATAAAGAATATATAAATAAGGGAAATAATCTAACTTTTTTCTTACTCCGCGCCCAATAAATAAATATGAGGCGGCAAAAAAAGCTGCTGATAAAGCAAGGAAGTTGCCAAATAATTTATCTCCCAGTTGATAAAAATCACCTATACTAATAATACTACTTCCTATAAAAGCCATAACAATACCTATTAAGGCCCCAGGTCTTAAATCTTCTTTGGCAAATAAATATTCCAAGGCTATTGTAAAAAGTGGTTGTAAAGCAACAAATATTACCGAATTTGAAATGTCGGTATATTCGATAGAAGTTATCCAGAGTATAAAATGAACTGCGAGCAGAAAACCGACCAACAGAGGTCGGTAATCCAAAAAATAAGCAGCCTTTTGACGGTGATTTTTAAGGAAATAAGGTGTTAAAAGCAGCACTGTAAAAAACATACGATAAAAAGCTGTAATCATTGGTGGTGAACTTGCAATTTTCACTAAAATACCTGAAAGAGATAAAAAGAAAACTCCTCCAGCAAGTAAGATATATATTTTTTGCTTAAAATCCATTTTTACACCTGCTTAAAAAATAAATTTAAATATTTAACTAACTAAGTTCTATTTTTTGTTTTTTGCTTTTATTGATAAATTATTTTTATCCAAAATAATTAACTCATCATAGTGTTTAAATTCAATTTTATCACCGGAAATCAATAGATAATTTGTCTCCTTTTCACTAACAGTTATTTCTATCTGACTACCTTGAAAACGAATACGGAATTGATATTCATCCATATTTTCTGGTAAATGGGGATGGAAATATAATTTACCATTGAACATTCTCATTCCAGTAAATCCTTGTACTAAAGCCAACCATGTTCCTCCCATACAGGCAGTATGAACTCCTTGATAGGCATTTTCATTATAATCATCAAGGTCAAGTCTAGCAGTTTGAATAAAATAATTATATGATTGTTTTTTATAGCCAATTTCTGCAGCTATAATACTATATATAGCTGGTGATAAAGAAGAATCATGGGTTGTTTTAGGCTCATAATAATCATAGTTTTTTGTTTTTAGCTCTTTGCTAAATTGATCACCTAGCTGCAGCATTAATAAAATAACATCTGCCTGTTTAATAACCTGATATCTCCAGATGATTAATGGATGCCAATTTTTAACAAGTGGTAGTTCTTCTTCAGGAATATTATCAACTTCAATTGGGTTTTTGCTTAAAAAGGAATCATCTTGAGGAGTTATTTCTAAGTCTTTATTATAAGGTAAATAAATATTTTCAGCAATTTTTTTGAAATCTTCTAGCTCTTCTTGACTAAAATCAATTTTATCAAGTAATTTATTATATTTTTCTGGAGCTCTCTCTTTAATTATTTCTGCCATTTCTGCAGCAGTTTCTAGATTAAATTTGGCCATATAATTTGTAAAAGCGTTATTATTAACTCCAGGTTTATATTCATCTGGACCACAAACTACATTAAAGCAAAACTTATTATCATGATCAGCAATATAACTACCTAAACTAACCCACATTCTAGCAGTCTCTATCAATATCTCTAAACCATAGTTCTGCATGAATTCCTGATCTTTACTGACTTGATAATATAAATTAACTGCATAAGCAATATCTGCATTTATATGATATTGTACAGTTGAGCCCATAAAAAATCCAGAAGCTTCTTTACCATTGATTGTTCTCCAGGGAAATAATACCCCATTAAGTTTCATTCTTTTTGCATTTTCCCTTGCTTCATTTAAACAGTTATAACGATAAATCAATAAGTTTCTGGCAACTTCAGGACGCTGATAGGCATAAAAAGGTAAGATATAACTTTCAGTATCCCAGAAATAATGTCCTTCATAATGTTCTCCACTAAGTCCTTTGGCAGCAACACTTGTCATCCCATCTTTACCAGTTGCCTGGAGAATATGAAAAGCATTAAAACGAAAACCTTGCTGAAGAGCCATATTACCAGATATTTTAACATCTGTATCATGCCAATAACCTCGCATAAATTCTGACTGTTCTTGCAGTAATTTATCAAAACCTGAGATTACAGCTCTAGCAACCGAAGCTCTTGCATCACTAAGTGGAGTTTCTTTTTCTTTTTTGCTGTGATGGACCCCAACAATTTTATCAACCCTGCATGTTTTGCCTTTAACTGCATTTGCTTCAAATATCCAGTCAATCCTATCATTAAAAGCATTGCTTTTTATCTCACAGCTTTTCTCTGCATCTTTATTTAAAATATGTTCAACAACATAAGCAACCTTAAAATTAGTTTCTCTAACATTATGTAATAAAATACCTGTGTCTCCATCTAACTCTGATTTTAAACCCTCAAGAGTTTTCTTGTCACGCAGATGGTGATGATTACTGACATCACCATTGATAGCAGAATTAATACTTATTTTACCAGAAAAATTAAGTGGTGTTACCTCATATCTAATCGCAGCAATATGATCTCTACTTAAAGAAATTAATCTTATAATTTTAACTTCTACCTGTCTTCCTTTGCGATCTTCCCAAATTAATTCTCTTCTTAAAACACCATGTTGAAGATCAAGTTCTCTTTTATAATCAATTAAATTACCTTTAAGCAGATTGAGTTTTTCTTCATTGATATAGAGATTTATTTCACTCCAATCAGCTAAATTAATTATGGTCTGACCATCTTCAGGCAAATTAGGAGCTTTTTCTCCATAAATAATTTCCTCACTGGTATAAACTCCGTTGATATAAAAGCCAGGAGTTGTTGTTTCTTCACTACCAGGATAGTCTTCCTCTAATGTACCTCTAATTCCCATATAACCATTGCCCAAAGCAAATATTGCTTCATTGTGATGATTATGTTCAACTAAAAATTCTTCTTCTGTTATCTTCCAGGGCTGATATGGATAAATAGCTTCAGCCTCTAATTTTTTCTGATGATATTTGCGCATCAAAATCCCCCTCAATTAACTATCATTTTCTAGAAAAAGTGAATAGACTTCTATATTAATCTCTTTGACATTAATACCGGTAGTTGTAGATAAAGATTCTCTTAAATTATGACGAAGAGTTTTTAAATATTGAGGAATATTAATCCCATATAGTAATTCTATTGAAATATCGACAAATAAGAGATTGTTTATTTCTTCAATTTTTGTTTTTTTGCACTTCCCGACCTCTTTTTTTCTTTTTAAAAAATATTTAATTAAATCTACCAAAACCCGATTATGAATACTCAAATTACCATAAAAACTAAATCTAGGTCTTACTATACTTTTTTCATGTCTTACAGTCCGATTATCTTTTTTGAAAAATAATTCTAATGAATGAAGTAGATAACCTGTGAATTCTTCTTTAACTTCAATTGTCGGTACAGGAATTACATGTTTACCTTTTGTATTTCTAACTTCAAGTGCTTTCTCAATCTCTTCCGGGGAAGAAATATCTTCAATATCAATATAATTATCTATTTTTTCTAATTCTAATCTTTGAGCAATCCTTTCTACCATACCAAGTGAAGTGCCAATTAGTAAAATTTTATCTTCATCAATTTTCTTTAAAGATGCCTTAACTTCTTCAGCATGTCTATCATCAAAAAAGAGAGCACGCCTGATTGCTCCCATCTTGCTTTCTTCCCTCTTAGCAGAGCTCCCAGCCATAATTTTTCCTGAATATATTAAAAGGCCATCATCTACTATCAGGGGTATCTGATATTTATTGGCCAACAATACAGCCCGGTGACTTTTCCCAGTCCCACTAGCACCAACAAGTGCAAATACTTTCATATTTTAAAATACCTTCTTCCTAATAAAACAAATATATTTTCAAACTACATTTTGATTATATATTTTTTGCTAATAAATTTCAATCTTTTGCAGAGAAATAATCAATAAATTAGCGAATAATAAAACCTGCCAACTTATTAAGCTGACAGGCTGTTATATTTTTCTATTATTATTTGCTTAGTCTTGATATTTTTTAATAATAATACAGGCATTCTGACCACCAAAACCAAAGGAGTTACTTAAAGCAGCTTTAATAGTTTTTTGGCCAGCTTTATTAGGCTGATAATCAAGGTCACAGCCTTCTCCAGCTTCATTAAAATTAATTGTTGGTGGTACTACATCATTTTTTACTGCCATAGCTGTAATTAATGCCTCTACACCACCTGCAGCTCCAAGCAAATGACCTGTCATTGACTTTGAAGAAGAAATGCTTAAATCATAGGCGTGATCTCCAAAAACATTTTTTATTGCAGTACTTTCATATTCGTCATTTAAAGGTGTTGAAGTCCCATGGGCATTGATATAGTCTATATCATTTAGCTCTAAACCTGAACGCTCTATTGCGGCCAGCATAGCCCTGGATGCTCCTTCTCCTTCTGGAGCTGGAGAAGTAATATGATAAGCATCACCAGATGCTCCATAGCCAACAACTTCTGCTATAATATTTGCTCCCCTTGCTTTGGCAGTTTCTAATTCTTCTAAAATTAGCACACCTGCACCTTCACCCATAACAAAACCATCTCTATCTTTATCAAAAGGACGACTTGCTTTTTGAGGCTCATCATTACGAGTAGATAGGGCCTTCATATTACCAAAACCTGCTAAAGCAGAAGGAGAAATTGCAGCCTCAGTTCCTCCAGCAATCATTATATCAGCAGCACCTCTTTTGATCGTTTCAAATGCTTCTCCAATAGCTGATGTACCAGAAGCACAAGCAGTTACTGTATTCATATTTGGTCCTTTGGCATTAGCATAAATAGCAACATTACCTGCTGCCATATTTGCAATCATCATTGGTATAAAGAAAGGGCTTATTCTCCGCGGACCTCTTTTATGTAACTTTTCTACCTGCTCTTCAAAAACTTCTATACCTCCAATACCAGAACCCATTATAACTCCAGCTCTTTCTGCAATATCATCTGTTAATTCTAATTCTGCATCTTCTAATGCTTTTAAAGATGATACAATTGCATACTGACTGTAAAGGGCCATTCTTTTTGCTTCTTTGCGATCTATATATTTCCCAGGATCAAAATCTTTAATTTCAGCAGCGATCTGACTTGGAAATTCAGATGCATCAAAATTCTCTATTTTGCTTACCCCTGATTCACCTGCCGCAATTTTCTCCCAAAATTCTTCTACCTCAGTAGCAAGGGCATGAACAACACCTGCACCAGTAATTACAACTCTTTTTTCCATTCTTAAATTCCTCCTAAAAAATTTTGCATTTATTTTAATTTCTTTAATGTTTTATTTAAACTTTTACTATCCTCAACATTATAGGCATTTAATGAACGATCGATTCTTCTCATTAAACCTTTTAAAACTCTTCCAGGACCTAATTCTACAAAATCCTGATAACCATCTCCTTTAAACTTCTCAATTGTCTCTGACCAACGTACACTATTATCAAGCTGGCTAATAAGTACTTCTTTTATCTCCTGACTAGCTTTAACATAATTAGCTGTTACATTTGCTATTAAAGGCAGTTCTGCATCATTAAATTCAATGCTTTCTATTAATTTTTTTAATTCTTCTTTTGCCGGTTCCATTAATGGAGAGTGAAATGCACCACTGACCTGTAATGGTATTACCCTTTTAGCTCCTTTTTCATTTAAGATGTCCTCAGCTTTTTTAACAGCCTTAACCTCTCCAGAAATAACAACCTGACCCGGAGAATTATAATTAGCAACCTGACAAATCCCCTCAACCTGCTCACAAATTTCTTCTACTAAATTGTCTTCTAAACCAATTACTGCAGCCATAGTGCCTTTTCCTTCAGGGTCAGCTTTATCCATTAGTTCTCCTCTTTTGCGGACTAGTTTTAAACCATCTGCAAAAGATAGAACACCAGCTGCATAAAGAGCAGAATACTCTCCTAGACTATGTCCAGCCACAGCTGAAGCTTTAATACCTTCTTCCTCTAAAACAGCTTTTACCATAGCACTAACAGTGTAAATAGCTGGCTGAGTATTTTTTGTGTTATTTAAAGTTTCTTCAGGCCCATTAAAAATCATATTTTTTAGTTCAAAATCCAGCAAATCATCAGCCTGATTTAAAACTTCTTCAGCTGCTGAATAATTTTCGTAAAGTTCTTTTCCCATTCCAACATATTGGGATCCCTGACCTGAAAACATAAATACCAAGTTATTAGTCATTTTCAAACCTCCAGATAATTAATATTTTCACTATTACTGATCTAAATATTTATTTAAGCTATTTTATTTTAAAAATTATTTTAGGTCATTCCATTCTAATACTGCAGATGCCCAGGTTAAACCAGCACCAAAAGCAACTAAAACTACAGTATCTCCATTTTTAACTAAACCTTTTTCTTCCGCCTCAGCAAGAGCAATCGGTACTGAAGCAGCAGATGTATTACCATATTTATTTAAATTGACAAAAACCTGTTCAGGCTCCAGCTTCAATCTTTTGGCAGATGAAGCAATAATCCTTGTATTTGCTTGATGAGGTACCAATAAATCTACATCATCTTTGTTTAAACCTGCCTTTTTAAGAACTTTTAATGAAGCTTTGCCCATTGTTTTAACTGCAAATTTAAAAACCTGATTCCCTTCCATATACAGATAATGTTCTCTATTATCAACTGTTTGATGAGAAGCAGGTTTTAATGAACCTCCTCCAGGCATATATAAAGTATCTGCTCCGGATCCATCTGAACCAAGATCTGAGGCAAGTATCCCACCTTTATCAGTGGCCTGTAAAACTGCTGCACCTGCACCATCACCAAATAAAATACAGGTTCCTCTATCTTCCCAATTTAAAATTTTTGATAAAACTTCTGTACCAACAACCATTACATTATCATACATACCTGATTCAATAAAGTTACTGGCAACACTAACAGCATATACAAAACCTGAACATCCAGCTTCTAAATCAAAAGCAGCGGCTTTACTTGCTCCAATTCTATCTTGAATCAAGCAAGCAGTAGCAGGAAACATCATATCAGGTGTTATTGTAGCAGCAATGATTAGATCAAGCTGATCTGCTTTTAGCCCGGCTTTTTCAAGAGCTTCTTCAGCTGCTTTAACTCCTAAATCAGAAGCTGTTACATCATCAGCAGCTATTCGACGTTCTTCAATACCGGTTCTGGCTTTAATCCAATCATCACTAGTATCAACAATTTCCTCTAGATCCTTATTGGTCATCACCTTTTCCGGCAGATATTTACCCAATCCTGTTATTGTAGCTCTTCGCAAAATATTCACCTTCCTTTATTGGTCTAAGTAAATTTATATCACTTTTTCGACTACTAGTCAAGTTTATCAAAAAAAAAGAAAAGAGATTATTAGCCAAAAAACTAACTTTTTTAAAATCTCTTTTCCCATATCAGCTTCTGATTAGAGTTTAAATAACTATCTTTTTAAAAAAGCCCCAGCATACATTTAATAATTTTAACATCCTGTTCTTTCACTATTTTCCCAACTTCTCCTAGTTTTAGATTAAAGAGATCTGCTAAGAGATGGGCCTGATAACAGCTTAACTTATCTGCCTGGATATCAAAAGTTAGATTGCTTAAATCATTTGTCTGTAAAATAAGATTGGTATTTATTTTAATAGAGGCTCTATTTTTTACCATTTTTGCTGATTCTTTTTCTGGTTGATCTTTATTTTCTAAATAAAATAATAAATCAGGGTTTAAAAAATTAATTATTGTATTACCTTCAATAAATAATCTTTCTATACCATCAGCAAGCAAGCTTCTTGCTATTTGATATGCACTTGGCAGCTCAGCAGCTGGGCTCTGCATTAAAATCACCTTATCTGCACCATGTTCAACAAATCTGCTGGTATCTGTACCTGATTGATTAATTATTTTTGGATCATTGATCACTTTATATTGATCTAATTCATTATCAACCGAAGTTTTGATTACGGCATCTTTGTAGCGGCTATTTTTTAGCATTAAGGAAATTAAAGTTGTCTTGCCAGCTTTACTTGCAGATGCACTGACTCCTATCATTTCCATTTTTAATACCTCCTAAGCTTAAATTAATTCTTCTAATCATTCTCTAAAATTTCAATTTTGTCTCCAGCCTTAATTTCACCACCACTAATTACTTTAGCAAATATTCCTTCTCTAGGCATTACACAATCACCTATTACCTCTAAAATTTCACAGTCATGGTGGCATTTCTTCCCTATCTGGGTAATTTCAATTATTATATCATTATTTATTCTTAATCTGCTTCCTAGAGGAAGTTCAGACAATTTTTTTAAACCTTCAGTTGTTATATTCTCTGCAAAATCTCCAAACTGAAGTTCATAACCTTTTCCTCTCATTTTATCAATACTGCTATTATCCAAAAGGCTCAACTGTCGATGCCATTTGCCGGCATGAGAATCACCTTTAAGGCCATAATTTTCTTTTAAATAACCTTTTTCTACTGGCCTTTTAACAGTACCCTTGTTTTTACTCTTACAAACCGCTAAGACTTTAGCTTCCAAAATCTCTCACCTCACAAATATAAATAGTTAATGCCTATGTTCAGTAAATTCTCCTGTTAATATTTCTACTCCATGAGGAATAATATCTATTATAGATTGCAAACATTCTCGAACAGCTTTTGGACTGCCCGGAAAATTGATTATTAAAGTGTTTTTTCTAATTCCTGCCCTTGCTCTAGATAATGCCGCCTTAGGAGTAATTGAAATCGTATCTGCTCTCATTTTTTCTGTTAAGCCAGGACTTTCTTTTTCTATTACAGCAAGTGTTGCCTCAGGTGTAATATCTCTTTTAGCAAAACCTGTTCCACCAGTAGTTAAAATCAAATCAACATTTTTATGATCACATAGGTAGATTAAAGCAGATTTAATCTCTTCTATTTCATCAGCAATAATTTCTCGGTGAACTATTTCTGCACCAACTTCAAGCATCATTTCTGCTAAAACTGGGCCACTGAGATCATCTCGTTCACCCCGAGAACCTTTATCACTAATAGTTAAAACTGCAGTTTTAATTTTATTAACCTTCTTTTCGCTCATAAATCCCACTCTTTCCTCCAGATTTATATAATAATCTTATCTCCTTAATCACCATTGATTTATCTACAGCTTTACACATATCATAAATGGTTAGAGCACTGATATTAACGGCAGTTAAGGCTTCCATTTCAACACCTGTCTGCCCACTATTTTTTACCTCAGCCTTAATTTTTATTCTATCAGAAAAATCACTATCAAAATCAACTTTAATGCTGCTCAATAATAAGGGATGACACATAGGTATTAAATCCGAAGTTTTTTTAGCTCCCATTATTCCAGCAATTCTGGCTGTTTCTAACACAGCTCCTTTTTTTATTTTACCACTTTTAATCATTTTCAGAGTTTCTGCTTGCATTTGAATTTCTCCTGCTGCAATAGCTTTACGCATAGTTATATCTTTTTCTGAAACATCAACCATTTTTACTTTTCCATTTTCATCAAGATGAGTAAAAGCTTTATCCATAACTTAACCTCCAATTTGTGACATAGTTCTTTTATATTTGAGATTATCTTTAAAGTTTAAATTGTGAGCTCTAGGTTTTATCTCTAAGGCTTTTTTAAAGCTTTCTAATATTAAATCATCGGTCATTTTTTTGTCTATTTTAAGCTCTAAATCACTTGCTAAACAGGGTTTTAATCTCCCATCTGCTGTTAATCTAAGCCGATTACAGTCTGCACAAAAATGATTAGTTAAAGCAGAAATAAAGCCTAGTTTAGCTTTACCACCCTGAATTGAATAATATTTAGCAGGTCCATTACCTACAGCATCTGCTTTTTCTAAAGTAAATTTTTTCTTGATTTGAACTTTTATATCTTTACTGCTGATAAAGTTTTCTGAAGCTGTTTCTCCACCTAAGGGCATATACTCTATAAAACGAATTATAAGATTATTATTACTAGCAAATTCAACAAAATCAAGTATTTCGTCATCATTGATATTTTTCATAACTACTACATTCAATTTTACAGGTTCTAAGCCGTATTTTTGAGCAGCCTCAATCCCTTTTATTACCTCACAAAAATTATCACGCCTGCTAATCTTGCTGAATTTGTCCCGCTTTAAAGTATCTAGACTAATATTTACCCTATCAAGCCCAGCTTTTTTCAGTTTTTCCGCTTTCTCTGCCAGCAAAACACCATTTGTTGTCATAGATATATCTTTTAGACCTAATTTAGACAACTGCTCAATCAAAGTTTCAACACCAATTCTTACTAGAGGTTCTCCACCCGTAATTCTAAGCTTATTTATGCCAATCTTTTGAGCATTTTTTACAATTTTAATTATTTCTTCATAGCTTAATATCTCATCATGACTTTTTTCTTTTATTCCTAATTCAGGCATACAATAATGGCAACGCAAATTACAACGATCTGTAATTGATACCCGTAAATAATCTATTTTTCTACCTGATTGGTCATTTATATTTTCCATGCTTAACCCCTTCCCTAATATATCACAGCATAATTAAAATTGAATTAAAGTTCTAAAATTTTTAGGGAACCACTAGCATTAACTTCATATCCACCAAGTGCTTTAATTTGCTCTTTAATTTCTTTTTCCCGCAATAATTTAATTAAATACTCAATTCTTGGATCATCAAGCATTGCTGCTTCTAAAATAAGGTCATAGCTTTCTTTAGTAAGAGACAAGAAATCAACTCCAATTACTTCTGCAGCGGCTCTAATGCCTAAAGCTGCATCTGCTGAACCTCTACCGACAGCTGCTGCTGCTGCAATATGGGTAAATTCCTCTTTATTATAACCATTAATCTGAGTGCTATCTATTCCCTCTTCTTTGAGTAAATAATCAAATAATACCCTTGTTCCCGCTCCTCTTTGCCGATTGACAAAATTAATATCTTTATTTTTTAAATCAGAGATTGAGCTTATATTTTTAGGATTACCTTTTTTTAAATAAAAACCCTGTTCTCTATTAACCAAATTAATTAGGGCCATCTTTTTATTTTTAAAAAACCTTTTGAGATAAGAAATATTATATTCTCCACTTTCACTATCAAGCAAATGTGCCCCTGCTAAGTGAGATTCTCCCCTTCTTAGAGCTGTTAAACCAGCCATACTGCCAACAGTTTGTAATTTAAGCCTAAAATCTGCTCCTCTTTTTGCAATCTCATTCCTGATCAAATCAAGGCTTAGATCGTGACTGCCTATTAAAAGTAGATCTTTTTTAATTTTAGCTTTAGATTTTAATAAAACTGCAGGTGCTTTATCTCCAGGGGCTAATCCTTCTTTATTTTCTGAAATTCTTAAAATTGCATCAGCTTTTATAATTGATTCCATAGCTGAAGATCCTCTTTTTAAAGGAACAGCAGTTAAAGGCTTTTGACCATTACTATCTGCAATCAAATTAACCCGTATAAACTCTTCTAAACCAATATCTGAACTTATCTTACGCTTGACCTCTACCACTTCCTGATCAAATTGATCAGCTTTTTGACCCTGCAATAAATATATTAATTCTCTAACAAAAAGATAATTATCTAGTAAAGCCGAGATAGGATAACCAGGCAGAGCAACAACTGCTTTATCATCTAATTTAGCTGTTAAAATAGGTTTCCCCGGCATTATATTTACACCGTGAAATAATATTTTAGCTTCTGCTTTTAAAATATCACGGGTAAAATCTTTTCTGCCTGCAGAAGAGCCTGATAAAATAATGAGCAATTGACATTCTTTGCTTGCCTTTTTAACTTCTTTTTTTATTAATTCTTTATTATCTTTTATAATATCTCTAACTTTAACTTCAGCTCCCCATTTAATAAGAGCTGATTTAACCATAGCTGAATTAAATTCTACTAATTCGCCTTTTTTTAGTTCTTTGCTTGGCCTAACAAGTTCATCCCCGGTAGGTATAATTATTACCTTTGGCTTTTTATAAACTTCAAGCTCAGTTACACCGGCTTCCAGCAGAGCACCAAGATCAAAGTCTCTGATCTTATGGCCAGCAGTTAAAATTAAATTCCCTTTAACAACACTTTCTCCGATTGAACGAATATGATTCCAAACCGGCACACTTTTTTCAATTTGATAGTTATCTACATCGACCTCATTAACTTCTTCTATTTTAATAACTGCATTGAAACCTTCTGGAATAGGATTACCAGTATCAACAGGTACAGCTTGAACACCTTTTTTTAAAATAATTGGATTCCTGCTGCTGGCATCTGCTGTATCTTTAGCTTTAACTGCAATTCCATCCATAGCAGAGGCATAAAAATCTGGTGCAGATCTATTAGCTTTAATACCTTGAGCAGTTACTCTGCCAACTGCTTGATCAACAGCTATAATTTCTGTCTCAGCTCTCAAATCCTTAAATTCCTCTTCTAAAATCTCAATTGCTTTTTTCAATGGCAGTTTGTCTAAATATCTTTTAACCATTTAGTCCATCCTTCCTAGATGAAATATTTACTTTTCTATTATTCTTAACTCAACAATTTCTCCTAATTCTTTTCCCTCTTGATAGCTGTCAATCTTTAAAACAGCATCTCCTTTAACCAGATTAGTTATTAAACTGGATTTACCAAGCTGAGGAAGAGCTAAAAGTTCACCATTTTTATCTTTAGTTATTTTGACCGGTATATATTCTTCTCTTCCTTTAGCAGACACTACAGCTCTACTCAATTTAGCTTGAATAATGTATTTTTCATCATCTATACCTAGTTCATTAATCTCTTTCTCTCCTGTTAGCATTTTAACTACTTCGGATACCAAAGTTGTAGTTACTGTCCAGGCTGAACCAGGATGACCCGGTAAACCAATCACAATGCTTTGATCTATAATGGCAAGTATAGTTGGCTTGCCAGGTTTAATAGAAAGACCATGTAATAAAACACCTGGTTCACCTAATGAGTCAAGAATTTCAATTGTCATATCTTTAATTCCAACTGAACTACCTCCAGAAATTAAAACAAGATCTTTATCAAGTTCATTTTTTACACTATTTTTTAAACTTTCAAATTTATCTTCAATTATTCCTACTTTTTTAGGAGAAGCACCAATTTTTTGTAAATAAGAAGCAATTGTATAGGTATTTATATCCCTTATTTGACCTGCTTTTGCTTCTACCTCAGGTGGAATAAGTTCATCACCTGTGGAAATTACAGCTACTTCAGCTTTCTTAAAACAATTTATTTTAGTAATCCCTAATCCAGCTAATGCTCCTATATCACGGGCCATAAATTTATGCCTTTTTTTAAATAATATTTCTCCCTGGGCTATATCTTCGGCTTTTTTAACTACATTTTCGCCAATTCCCAGTGATTTAGAACTCTCTATTGTCTGATTATCAATCTTTTCAGTGTTCTCTATCATTAAAACAGCATCTGCTCCTTTAGGCAGCATCCCACCAGTAGGTACAGCAGCTGCTTCTCCTTCAGAAAGCTCTAAATCAGTTTTCTCACCCATTTCTACACTACCTATCAGCTCTAAAAAAGAAGGCATAGCAGCAGATGCTCCAGCGGTATCTGCTGCTCTAACAGCATAACCATCTACAGTTGATCTGCTAAATGGAGGCAGATCAGCAGGTGATAGTATATCCTCTGCAGCGATTCTGCCAAGTGAATCATCTAAAGTTAGATTTTCAATTTTTAATTTTTTATTTACTAAATATTCTTTAATTTTATCCCAAAATTTATTAGGTGGGTTTAATTCTAAAAATTCTCGCATAGTTCCTCCTCAAAAATCTGTTTTTATTTATAATAATCCGGTTATTTGCCACCAGATTGCTTCAAATACAACTACAATTATGATAATTATAGTTAGTGGTATTCCCAGCTTGATAACTTTTTTATCATCATATAAGCCATTATGTTTGCCTAGACCTACCAGGATATTCAAATGATGAAAAGGGAAAACATAATGAAGGGCTATAGATGAATATGCCATTAAAGCAGGTACCAAGGGATTTATGCCATAACCTTCGGCAAATATTATAAAAGATGGAATGGCAATTCCCATTACTGCTATTACACTACCTAAAAACATATGTAAAGTAATTGATATTAAAGCAACCATTAAAGCAAAGAGCAGCATATTAGCTGGAATTTCAGCTGGTAAAATAACAGAAGCTATCCAGGCATTCATACCTGTACTACTACCAATTCTACCAATAGAAACTGCAGCAGTTAAGAAAAACAAAATCCCAATAGGAACATTCTGCCAGTCTTTAGCTTCTAAGACATTACCAACTACAGGCATTCCCATTAAAACAGCAATTAATAAAGTAACCCAGCCTAAATCTATGCCGTGTAAAGAATCAGTTGTCCAGAGTATAATAGCAGTTGTGATCCAGAATATCATTCTTTTTTCTTTATTTGAAAGTGAACCTAAATCTGATAATTTTTCTTCAATTTTTGCTTTATTAATACTTACTTCTTTTTCAGCTTTAAATAAATTCAAAAATAGAATAAGGGTTAAAATTGATGCTAAAGCTGCTGGAACCCCCATATGATAGAGCCAGCCAAGCCAGCTCAAAGTCTGACCCGACATTTCTACTGCAAGAATGTTAATTGTACTGTCTCCAGTTAAAAATATCATAGAAATAGGTACAGAAAAAGCAAAAACTGCCAGACCTACTTTTGCCGCATCATCATCTGATAAGCCTGCACTTTCTATTACAACTGCCATAACTGACATAATTAAAAAAGAACGCGGCCAGGGATGAGGAATTAAGAGGCTTAAAAAAAGCGTTAAAATAAAAATTGAATAAATAATGCTTTTATAAGAGTTAACAAAATTTAAAATGAAATTGTAGGCAATCCTCTCTCCTAAGCCAGAAGATTTAACTGCTGCAGCTATAAGATAGGCTCCAATTATAATATAAATCAAAGATGAAGTCCAAAGTGAAAAAACTTCAGTTGGGGGAGCAATTTCAAAGATTAATAATAGTGATAAAAATAAGGCAGATACATAACCTGGATGAGCTACTTTTGTCGCCCAAAACAAAACTGTCATTAATGATAAAGCTAATGTCTTTTGGCCAGCAGCAGGTAATGTTGCTATCTCTAAATTCCAGACTATAATTGCTAAGAAGATTGCAACAAAAAAGCTGATTTCTTTTTTAAATTTTTTCAATTTACTCCTTCTCCCTGCTCATTTTATAATGAATTAAATTATAAATTAAATTATAGTATATTACTAAGAAATATATTCTAGCTTAACTGTTTAAATCCTTCTTTTACTTGTGCTAATTTTTGGATATTAAATAGCTTATAAATAGTTTAAGGCCAGGTAAAAGTTAAATATACTTTCAGCCTGGCCTTTGAGCTCAATAAGTTTAGATTTTTAATTTTTAAGAGTTATTGAGCTAATTCTTCTTTGCGTTCAATTAATTTCTCTTTTTTCTCTTTATACTCTTTAAGTTTAGCTTTTTCTCCTTCAACTAAATCACTGGGAGCATTGTTAACAAAACCATCATTGTTTAATTTACCTTGAGCTCTTTGAATCTCAAATTCTACTTCTTCTATTTCTTTTTCTAACCTTTTAATTTCTTTATCAAGATCAATCATACCTTCTAAAGGTAAGATGACTTCAACTTCATTTACAATAGAAGTTGAGACCTTCTCTGGTCTCTCTAATTGATCATCGGCAATTGTTAATTCTTTTATTCTAGCCAGATTTTCTAAATATTCTCTACCTTCTTCTAAAACAGCAGCTTTTTCTTCTGGAGCAGCAAGTAATGCTTTAATTCGCCGGCCTGGATTAACCTTCATTTCATTTCTAATATTTCGCACTGCTTTAATAACACTCATAATTAATTCCATTTTAGATTCTGCTTCTTTTTCTAACTTAGTTATATCCTTTTCAGGCCAGGAAGCTCTCATAATACTACCGTCAGTTCCCGGAAGTTTTTGCCAAATTTCTTCAGTTATAAAGGGCATAACTGGATGAAGCAGTCTTAACAAGCTTTCTAAGGTGTTTAAAGCATAATATTGAGCAGTTAATTTTGCCTTTGGATCTTCTTCTTGATATAACCTGGCTTTTAAAAGTTCAATATACCAATCACAAAATTCATTCCAGATGAAATCATATAAACTGCTTGCCATTTCGCCAAAATTGTAATCTTCTAAAGCACTGTCAATCTCATCAATTACAGTATTCAGCCGACTCTGCATCCATTTATCTGCAAGGGTCTCTTTAAGTTCACTTTTATCTACAGATTCTAAATCAAAATCTTCTAAGTTCATTAAGACAAAACGGGAAGCATTCCAAATTTTATTAGCAAAATTTCTACTTGCTTCAAGCCGTTCTTCCCTAAAGCGCATATCATTACCTGGTGTATTACCGGTTATTAAAGTAAAACGTAAGGCATCTGCTCCATACTTATCTATAACCTCTAAGGGATCTATTCCATTCCCTAAAGATTTACTCATTTTTCTTCCCTGAGCATCGCGAATTAAACCATGGATATAGATATCAGAAAATGGTTTTTCTGACTGAAATTTAAGTCCCATAAAAATCATTCGAGCAACCCAGAAAAAGATAATATCTCTACCTGTAACCAAAACATCAGTCGGATAAAAGCTAATTAAATCTTCTGTTTCCTCAGGCCAACCAAGGGTAGAAAAAGGCCAAAGCGCTGAGGAAAACCAGGTATCCAAAACATCCTCATCTTGATGGAGATTGGTACTTCCACAATTACTACAAGCTTCAGGCTTTTCACTGCTAACAATAACTTCTTGACAATCATCACAATAATAAACTGGAATTCTGTGCCCCCACCATAGCTGTCTAGAGATACACCAATCTCTAATATTATTCATCCAATTCATATAAACTTTACTAAATCTGTCTGGAACAAAGTTGATGTCCCCTTCTTCTACAGCTTCAATAGCAGGTTCTGCGAGCGGCTGCATTTTAACAAACCACTGTTTAGAAACTAAAGGTTCAATAACCGTATCACAGCGATAACATTCACCAACATTATGCTGATGTTCTTCTACTTTGATCAATAAATTTTGCTTATCTAAATCTGCTACAACTTTTTTTCTGGCTTCATAACGATCAAGACCACTGTAATCCGCACCAGCAGCTTCAGTCATATTAGCATCTTCATCAATTACCGAAATAATCTCTAGATCATTTCGACGACCAATGTCAAAATCATTTGGGTCATGGGCTGGAGTTACTTTTACCATTCCTGTTCCAAATTCACTGTCAACATATTCATCTGCTACTATTTCTACTTCTCTGTTAACTAATGGTACAATTACTTTCTCACCTACTAGTTCCTGATAACGCTCATCAGAGGGATGAACAGCAATTGCAGTATCACCAAGCATAGTTTCCGGTCTAGTTGTTGCAACAGTAATAAAACCTTTTCTGTCTTTATATGGGTATTTAATTTGATAAAAATTACCTTCAGTTTCCTGATGTTCTACTTCAATATCACTTAAAGTTGTGTGACAGCTGGGACACCAATTCACGATATAATCTCCCTGATAAATGAGCCCTTCATTATAAAGCTGGATAAAAACCTCTTCTACTGCTTTAGAACAGCCTTCATCTAAGGTGAATCTTTCTCTGGACCAGTCACAAGAAGATCCCATTTTTTTAAGTTGATTGGTAATTCTATTACCGTATTCTTCTTTCCATTCCCAGGCCTTTTTCAAAAATCCTTCTCTACCAATTTCATCTTTTTCTATACCTTCATCTTTAAGTTTGTCTACTACTTTTACTTCTGTAGCAATACTTGCATGATCTGTACCTGGCAGCCATAAAGAACGATAACCCTGCATTCTCTTCCAGCGTGTTAAAATATCCTGTAAAGTATTATCCAATGCATGCCCCATATGCAGTTGACCTGTAATATTTGGTGGTGGCATTACAATACTAAAAGTACCTTTTTCAGTTTCGCTTTTCTCTTTCGGTTTAAAATAGTCGTTTTCCAGCCAAAAATCATACCATTTATCTTCTGTTTTAGCTGGATCATAAGTTTTTGCTAAATTCTCCAAATTAATTCCCTCCCATAATTTTAAATATAAAATAAAAAAACTCTTACATCCATAAGGACGAAGAGTTTATTCGCGGTACCACCTTAGTTCTTCCTTTTATTAAGAAAGCTCTCATTAGTTAACGACTTCTGTGCCGTTACTGACTAATCAAGAAAATTAAAATAAAATTTCTTTTTCATCAGTAAAACTCTAAGACGACTTCATTTTCTGCCACTGCTGAAACCTTACAGCCATTGGGTTCCATTCTCTTTCAGCTTTAAGAAAATTACTACTTCTTATCAAAGTTTAATTATTTAACTATCGTTAATATGATATCTTATTAAACCTTTATCTGTCAAGAGCTAATAATTAATTTCAATGATTAAAATTAAAAAATTATATAGTTATTTAAGTTTAAAGATCATAGTTGTTTCACCAGCCTGATTTTCTTCAAAAAATATTTCATGAGCCAGCTGACCAGTTGCAAATAATCTAAAATTACTAGCATTCTTTTCTATATGTTTAGGTATTGATAAAGAGTAGTCTAAAGAAGCGGCCTTATCTTCATTAACTAAAGTATCACAGGTATTTCTGCTTGAAGCAAGATAAATTAGTTCAGTCCCTTTATATACTCCTATACCAGAATTATAAAGTTTTCCAATCTTATTCCCACCTAGATGCTCTATACTATAATCATAATTAACAACATCTCTATTTTCACCACTTCTATAGATGTTTTTTAATCTTAAATTCTCATTATTAAGGTCAATTTTTAAATTTGGAGGATACTCATCTTCTTCATAACTATCAACATAAATCTCAATTCTTGGGTCTAAAAATAAATCTTTTTTACTATCCCAATCTTCTGAAGTATCATCTAAAGCAAAAAGGCCTTTAATCTCTTCACTCTCACCAGAAAGAGGTACTATATCAGAGAGTTGAGGAAATATAAAAGGAGTAGTTTGACCTGGAACTAAAGGATAACTAAGAGGAGAAACTGTTTTTTCTGCAATTAAATCTTCTCCATCGTAAATTTCTAATTTAATTTGTACTTTTGTCATATACTCAGTGCTGTTATTTCTGACTTCACCTATGATAACACTATTATAATCAAATAAATTAGGAGTAGGGTTACCATAAAAGCGAAGCTCTGAAACATCAATTCTTCTAGCAGTATAATAATTAAGACTTGAGACCTCAACTAACTGGGCCATAACAATAGGACTAGTTAAAAAGATAATAAAAATAACAGTTATAAAAATTAAGAATCTTTTCATTCTCAAGCTCCTTTCTTATCTAAATTATTAATTCAACTTTTTTTAAATGATTTAAAACTCAATATTTTTTTTGCTTTAATTTTGTCTTCTGGATAATTAATATTAAAAAATATTTCATTCAAATCAAAATGCTCAGCTAAAATATTCTCCTTTATAATTTTAATATTACTCTGCTTATAAAATGATTTAATCCGCAAATTATTATTTTCTATGTTTTTTTTAATTAAAGCTAGAAGATCTTTGTGATAATAAGCAGCAAATGGTTCAAGAAACTCTCTGTATTCTGAAACAATTATTTGATAATTATTATGACAATATGATTCTAAAAAAGAAAAATATTCCTGCCTTAAAAAAGGCATGTCACAGGCTGCTAAAAAATTATATTCACTATCTGAATAATAGAGGCCTGTATAAAGACCAGCCAATGGACCTTTATCTTTTATAAGGTCTTCCCTCAGTTCTGCCCCCTTTAGAAAATTATACTCATAATCATTTGCAATAACAATTACCCTATCAAAATGACTATTTAATTTATTATAAATAATTTCGATTAAAGTCTTTCCTTTAATTTCAATTAAAGCTTTATTTCCACCATAACGGCTGCTTTCTCCACCTGCTAATAATATTGCATTTTTTTTTGTCATTACTTCACTTCCTGTTTTCAACTAATTTAATAAAGATTATTTTGAAGCTGTTAAGATCAAGGGTGTAGATTCTAATTTTTTAAAAGGCTCACCAGCTGCATTACCATAGATTGCCTCAATATTAAAAGCTGCTGACTCAAGTATATCTATTAGTTCATCTTTTGTTAATGGATAAAGTTCTATTTTATTTTTTGCTAGAATTTTATTATTTTTTTGCTCTACTAAAGTTGTTTTAAAATAGATTTTATTATTATGCTCATCATATTCATAATCCCTTTCAAAACGGATTTTTCCATCTTTACTATAAAGTGTTGCCAAACCTTTTAAGCCTAAATCTAAAATACGTTGATAATTAATAATCTGAATCAAAATCTTTCCTTCTTTTTTTAATAACCCTTTTAAAATTTGAATAAATTCTTTAATCTCAGCTTTATTTAAATGAACCAAAACATTACCAATGATATAGATACCTGAAAAACTGCTTTCATTAAACTCTTCATTAAGTTCTAACATGCCTAGTTTAAAAAAGTCAAGTCTTTGCTGGGCTTCAGTATCATTTAAGGCAGCTTTCTTTTGTTTAGCTAATTCTATCATTTCTGGATCTAAATCAATCCCAGTCACCCTGTAGCCTTTTTTAGCTAATTCCAGAGCATAGCTACCTGTACCACAACCAACATCTAATATGCTCTGCTCATTATCTAGATCACTAAAAGTATTATTAAGTAATTCTATTTTATTTTTTGCTAGAATTTTATTATTTCATTATAGTTCCATATTATATATTTAGCTGTCAAAAAAATAATCCCTGCTTTAAAGCAGGGATTAAATAATCATTTTGCAAACTATTGCTTATTCTAAAACATGTTCAAGTCCCTGTCTAAAAAGACTCAAAACATGGCTGTCATCAAGTGAATAATAAACTGACCTTCCTTCTTTGCGGAACTTAACAAGTTTGTTATTACGCAGCACTCTCAACTGATGAGAAATTGCAGAAGAACTCATATCTAAAAGCTCAGAAAGGTCACAAACACAAAGTTCTCTCTCTTTTAGAGCATATAAAATTTTAATCCTGGTTGGATCAGCAATAGTTTTAAATAACTCTGCCAAATCAAATACTACTCTATCTTCTAATTCCTGTTGTTTCATCAATTCTACAACTTCATGATTAGGATTAAAAATCTCACAAACATCACATATTTCTTCTTTTAAAGCTTCTCTTTTGCTTTGTTCAAGCATATTTAACACTCCATCCTTTTGAAGTTTGTACCTAGTCGATTAGATCATGACTTTAAAATTCTCATCACATTAAAGAGGGCCATTAAAGCAACTCCTACATCTGCAAATACTGCAGCCCACATAGAGGCTAGACCAAAAACACTCAAAATCATAACAACAGCTTTAATAGAAAGTGCCATAACAATATTCTGCCAGACAAGTCTTTTAGTTTTTTTAGCTATTTCTAAAGCTGCTGCTATTTTAGATGGTTCATCTGTCATCAATACTATATCTGCAGCTTCTATTGCAGCATCAGAACCTAAACCTCCCATAGCTATACCTAGATCAGATCTCGCTAAAACAGGTGCATCATTAATTCCATCACCAACAAAGGCTAATTTTTTATCTTTTTCTAATAAAGACTCGATTTTTTCGATTTTTTGATCTGGTAATAATTCAGCATAGTAATGATCAATCCCTAGATTTGAAGCAACTTCTTTAGCTGAAGCATTATTATCACCAGTCAACATTGTAATATTTTTTATATTCATCGCTTTTAATTTCTTAATAGCCTCAAAAGAGTCTGCTTTTATCTGGTCACTTATTAAAATATAGCCTAAATAATTACCAGCTTCCGCTAAATAAACAACTGTAGCATTTGCTTCATCAAATTCTAGCTTAATACCATTATTCTCCATTAATCTCTTATTTCCTGCTAAATAAGTTTTGCCATTTAATTGTGCCTTTATTCCAGCACCACTAATCTCCTTATATACAGAATCTGAAGAATGGTTCTGATATCCATCTGCTGCTTCAATAATAGATTGGGCAATAGGATGGTTTGAGAACTGTTCAATTTCAGCTGCAAGCTTTAATAATTCATTTTCACTGTAGTTGCTGAAAGATTTTACTTCTGTAACCTCAAAGCTACCCTTAGTTAGGGTTCCAGTTTTATCAAATACTATTTTATCAACCGAATTTAAAGCTTCTAAATAATTTCCACCTTTCACCAAAATTCCATTTTTTGAGGCAAGTCCTATTCCACCAAAAAAACCAAGTGGAATTGAAACAACCAGAGCACAAGGACAAGAAACAACTAAAAAAATCAATGCTCTGTAAAACCAGGTATTAAAAGCAGCACCAGTTAATAGTGGTGGTAGTACAGCTACAAGAAAAGCAATTCCAACCACAAAAGGTGTATAATAACGAGCAAATTTTGTAATAAATTTTTCTGTTTTTGCTTTTTTAGAGCTGGCATTTTCAACCAAATCTAATATTTTTTTAACAGTGGATTGATTATATTCTTTGCTTACCTTAATGGTTAAAAGCTGATTTAAGTTTACCATTCCACTTAAAACATCATCTCCACTTTCAACCTCTCTTGGTAATGACTCACCGGTTAAGGCAGAAGTTTCTACAGCTGAATTACCACTAATTACTTTTCCATCAAGTGGTATTTTTTCTCCTGCTTTAACAACTATCTCTTCTCCAACTTTTATTTCTTCAGGCTTAACTTGAACAATTGCATCATCTTTAATTAAATTAGCATATTCAGCCTTGATATCCATTAAATCTTTTATAGAGCGTCTTGAATCATTAACCGCTCTTTCCTGAAAAAGTTCACCAATCATATAAAACAGCATTACAGCAACAGCTTCTGGATATTCATTAATTGCAAATGCCCCAAAAGTAGCAATGGTCATTAAAAAATTCTCATCAAAAATTTGACCTCTACCAATATTTCTGAATGCTGCTTTTAAAACCGGCCAACCTATCAGCAAATAGGCACTTAGATAAAAAACTAAAATAAGATTATCCCAGAAGTTAGCACTAAAATAATTAGTATAAGAAATACCTAGGGCAAAAAAGAAAATTATTGCTCCAATAATAAGATCTTTTTTAATCCATAAATATTCTTTTAATGAAATAACTTTTAAAGCTTTTGAATTTCCATCATTACTCTTTTTTGTTATTTTAACTCCAGTTTCTATTCTATTAGAAATTTTTTGTAGTTCTTTTTCTAAATTTGAAACTTTATGGCTATCACCTAAAACATTAATGGTTGAAGTGGCAAAGTTGAGTTCTACATTCTTTAAACCTTCTATTTTTTGAGCTTCTTTTTCAATTTTCAATCCACAACTTGAACAACTTAGCCCCTCTATTTGATATTCTTCTTTTTCTTCTGCCATTATGCTGCCCCCTCTTCACAATATAACTATATATGAACAATTATTCAAATATTCATTAATTAAATTATAAGATAAGTTAATTGTTATGTCAAATAAAAAACTCCCTTCTGCTTATGCTTAATAATTAGAAGAGAGTTAATTAATATTTTATTTTATCTATGTAGATAATCCATTGGATTTTCTGCTCTACCATTTATCTGAACTTCAAAATGTAAATGAGGACCAGTAGAATTACCTGTGTTTCCAGAACGTGCTATAACCTGTCCTCTATCTACAGTCTGTCTTTCACTGACTAGTAGCTGTGAATTATGAGCATATAATGTTCTTAAACCTTTTCTATGTTCAATAATAATGACTTTACCATAACCACCAGACCAACCACTAAAAACAACCCTACCAGAAGATGCAGCTCTAATTGGACTACCCATTGGGGCTGCAAAATCAACACCATAATGCATACGCCCCCACCTTGGACCATAAGGTGAAGTAATTCTTGTATTAATAGGAAACATTAATTTTTCATCCAGTCGATCTTGATATGTTAATTCTGGTTTAGCTCCTCTTAAAACTAACTTTTGATCCACTCTTAGATCTTCACCATCTGCAATATTATTATCTTTTCTTATTGTTTCAGTATTTATGTCAAATTGCTCTGATATACTATTTATACTCTCACCAGGTGATACCTGATATAATATACCTCTTACAGGCAGAATTTTAAATTCCTGACCTGGTTGAATATTATTCATATTGCTAATCTTGTTTGCTCCAATTAAAGAATCGATATTTAAAGAGTAATTACGCGCGATATCCCAAAGTGTTTCACCGCTTTTAACAGTATGTACTTTAATTTCTTCTGTTAAACTTTTAACTTCTTTAACTTGATTTGCTTTATCTCTACTTTGTGAATTATCAATTTCCAGCTGAGCATTTAGCTGCTCTCTGTCTTCTGATTTATTCTCACTTAAGGAAGAGCTCTGTCCATTATTATTTTCTCTGCTATTTTCTTCAGTATTTATGCTCTCAACGATATTTTGATTTGAAAAAGCATTTAGATTTCCCCCAACATTCATCGAATTACTATAAGCAGAAAATGTAAGCAATACAAAAATAATGAAAAAACCGATTAAACGTTCTCTTCTTCTCAATCTACTCTCCACCTTCTCAAGTTATTTTCAAAAGTTTTACCTTATGCAAAAAAATATTAGTAATTTTAACTGAAAACTAACTATTTCTATTATTATATCAAAAAACACATAAATTTAAAAGAGTTATGCATAAATTTTATCAAAAATTTATTTAATTTATAAAATTTAGAATTATTTTACTTCCTAAGTTATTTTAGCCTTTTCTCTTTTTCTTTAAATACATATTTTGATCTGTTTTTTCAGAATTGATTTATTTCCTCCTTCTAAAATCTAATAATTGCTTTATCTAAAAGGATTTGTTGTTTTTTAAGAGAATAATTAATAATGAAATAATAAATTTGAAAGGATGAACAGCGATGCAAGAACTAAAATTATATTATTATCCAGCCTGCCCTTATTGTAGGAAAGTAACAAGATTTATCAACAAAAATAATCTGGAACTTAATTTAAAGAATATAAATAAAGATAAGGAAGCAGCTAAAACTTTAGTAGCTGTTGGGGGAAAAAGACAGGTACCCTGTTTATTCATTGATGGTGAAGCTCTCTACGAATCTGATGATATTATTAAATGGCTGCAAAATAATAAGCTTGATAAATAGTTAAAGAAGCACTCTTTTTAAAGGTTTTGATTAAAAATTCTTAGCTTCAAAAAGAGTGCATTTTTAAGTTTTATGCTGTAATTATTTATACATAACTTCTATCTTACCATCATTATAGCCGACTACAACAATTTCAGCCATATTGGCAAATATACCATTTTCAACAACACCGGGTATTGTATTTAAATCAATGGTTAGTTTTTCTGGATTTTCAATTTTGCCAAAATCACAATCTAATATGTAATTATCATTATCAGTTACAAATATTTCTCCACCTTTTTTTCTAATCTCAGAAGTGGCCCCCATTTTATTGATCATCTTTTGTGTATACTCCCAATTAAATGGAGTTACTTCAATCGGTAATAAAAAGTCACCCAATTTATTTACCAATTTAGATTCATCTACTATAATAATTAATCTCTCAGTAGCTGCTGCAACAATTTTTTCTCTTAATAAAGCTCCCCCTCCTCCTTTAATAAGGTTAAAATCTGGATCAACTTCATCAGCTCCATCAATAGTAATATCTAACTTTTCAACTTCAGAAAGTTCAATTAGCTCAATTCCCTCTTCAGCGGCTAAATCTGCCGTTTCTTTTGAGGTTGGTACTGCTTTAACATTAAGGCCATTCCTAACCATTTCTCCTACCTTTTTAATCGCGTAATAAGCTGTTGAACCTGTACCAAGCCCAATCATCATACCATCAGTAATGAAATCTGCTGCCTTTTCTCCTGTTAATTTTTTAGGATTCATTATTATCACTCCACTTATATTATTATATTCCAATTAAAATATTATCAAAATAATTAGAACTAAGCAAACAAGATTTAATATTGAAAATTATAATATTAGATAAGAATTCTTTGCTTATTAACATTAATTACCATTTGTCAAAAGCTTTTATCTATGATAGAATAAAATCAGTTAATTAAATTCGGCTCTAAGAAATCAGAAAAATCTTCGGGAGGTAGTCAAACTGGATACTAGAACACACAAATTGTTGGCCGGTAAAATTCATGATTATTTTGCAAAAGACGATATATGGCTTTCCAAAACAGCATTGACCTGGGGAAGTATAAAACCAGACATCATAGAAACTGGGATCAGTCATTTTAAAGATGAGACTATAGAAAACTTTTATAAAGAATATGAAGAGTTAAAAGAAATCAACCCTGATCAAAACCCATATAAATTTGCTGTTAAACTTGGAGAGTTATTCCACTATATTACTGATTATTTTAGTAGAGCTCATACAGATCCAGAGTTAGAGGCTGGAACTTTTTTTGAAAAAGCAAAACACATTTTTTATGAGTGGAAATTAAATAGAATTGCTCAAAACTTACATCCAGACTTTTTCAAAGAAGATATTGAAACCAGACCAGTTCATAAAAAATCTATAGCAGATTTTATTGAAGATGAACACAAAAAATTTATTGAATACGAATATACTTTTAAAAATGATATTGCTGCTGCATTCAAAATTTGTGTTTTAATGACAAATAAAATTGTTTTTGAAATGCAGGCTCAACACAGTTATGCATTCTCATATGAGTTTAACCTCAGACATCGTCTGCTTTACCAAAATGCATAAATATAACCTATAACTAATAAGAGGAAATCACAGCTTTAATTAAAGCTTGATTCCCTCTTTTTTTTATTCTTTTATTCTTTAACATCTTCGATATCATCTGGATCTATATCTATATAATCATCCTGACTATTATTACTAGAATGATTACTACCTCTTTCTCTTTTATAGTGAAAATCAACTTTCTTCTCTTTCACATATTTTAAGAAGTATTTTTTAACCAGAGCAGCAATTAAATCTCTAGACCCTGGCAAGATTAATAAAAAACCTGTAATATCAGTTAAAAATCCAGGAGTTAAAAGTGTAACTCCTCCCATCAGAATTAATAAAGCACTTATTAAATCATCAGTAGGCATCTGGCCGCTATTAAGTTTTCTTCTGATATTATTTATCACCATATAGCCCTGCATTTTAGCTATTATGGTGCCAATAACTCCTGTTAAAACTATTATCATAATTGTTGTGAAAACACCTATATAAGAACTAATTTCCAGGAGTAAAAATAATTCAATTAAAGGCACTAAAACAAACAACAGCAATAATTTAAAAAACATAATTACCTTCCTTATATGAAAAATTATTATTCTTGATAGTCAACATGACCTAATAACTCAAGATCATTAATTAAAAGTCTAAACCTACTGCCTAGATAAGATGCAGCCTCTTTACACATTTCCATTCTATAAAGATATATTTCAAAATAATCCATAACCTGACTAATTGAAGAATCATAATCAATTTTTAAGGTAATGGTTTCAGCTTCTGGTTGAACAGTAATTTGGGAATCCTGAATTGCTAAGTTGACTCGATCATGAATAAAGGTCGAATCCTTTTTGTTAACTCGGGTTCGATGAGCATCACTTTTATCAGCTAAAATTAAAGCAGCTGTAATAGGGCTTACCGCTTTACCTATATCTACATCATGATTTGCAATAGCTGTTGTAATCTTGGTAATATCATCTAAAGGCACTTCCAATCTTCTCAGCTCTGTATAGACTATATTTGCCCCAGAAATACCATGATGTTTACGGTTAAACATATTACCTATATCATGCAAATAACCTGCTATTGCGCCTAATTCTACTGTTCTATCATCATAATTAAGCCTTCTTAATATCCGTTCGGTTGTTTGAGAAACATAATTAACATGCCTAAAACCATGCTCAGTATAACCTTTTTCAGATAAATAATTATTCGCTTCTTCAATCATATGTTGAAAATCAGGATTATTTTTTATATCTTTTAATAACAGCATTATAATTCCTCCTTTACAATTCTTATAAATATTATTTGAAAAAAGATATTATTAAACATTATCTAATATAAGAGGAGGAATTGCAAGCAATTAAGAGACAATTTTTTCTAATTCAGATGGTTTTATTAATCTATCATCATAAGAAATGATTAATTCTTCTTCTGTAAATTCAACTTCATCAACAATCCCTTGATAAGACTTAATTCTTTCAATAAATTCTTTTTCTCCACATTCAACTTTATTTAAATCAATTCTATATTTTACAGAATATTTTCTTTTCCTGTTATTATCTGAGTCTTTTTTAGCTGCCATTTCAACAAATTTATTTTTTGCTTGGCAGTTACAGCCACCACATTGTTTAGACATCCATATCCCTCCTTAGAACTATCTTTATCAATTATACATCATATAAATTAAAATCATATTAAAATTTCTAAACTACTTAAGAAGAATCTAGTTCCGTATTTTCTTTTTCAGGAACTTCAACTTCAAATTTTTTGAATAACCTTGCTAAAATAAGTCCAATTAATAGCGGCCACCATGTTGAAAGATTATGGGCAATAACAGCCGAGCTTAAATAAGTTAAACCACCCAACAAAACAAATTTATCTTTGTTTTTAAAATATAAATACAATAACATCCAGCCCAGCAAGACAAAAATAATATTACTAATTATAAGTACGATTGGAATAATTTTTTCAAGCATTACTTTACCCCTTTATATTTTATTTTAAAGTTAAAAACTTATTCAAAAACATCGATTACTATTGATTCTGGTATCCACATATATTCAACTTTATTTTTGTTTTCAGGAAATTCAAAATAATACCAATTACCCTCTAAATCTATTTTATATTGTTCTAAACCCTCAAAACCCTCTAACCAAAGTTCTTCTGCTATAGCTAGCTCATCTTCTGTATAAATTACTTTTTCTGGAAAACCTTCCATAATAATTTTTAATTTATACTCTCCATCTGGAAAGTCATAAACACTATCATGATCCTCTTTTATTGTATAATACTCCCCAACTTGATAGTCAATCATCATTATTAACAACCCCTTTTTTGAAATAAGCTTATAAATTAATAACCTTAGTCTCTAGTCTGTTTTAAATATTCTTTATTAGTGGAGATAATCCTTTAAATAATAGCATATTTTTCACTCAAACCAAGCTTACTGCAAATAAATTGGAGATCTTTGGTAAGCTTTAAAAGTTAATATTCTTTATTAATATGCAAAAATTTGCTATAATTATTTTTAGACTACTAATTTAAAGAAAGAGGGTTGATTATGAAAAAAATAGAATCGCTTAATTTAAAAGAGATAACGCAAAATAAAGATTTTTTCAAATCACCAGAGGCCTGGGATGAAGAAATTTTCTATTTTTTACTTGTCGACAGGTTTAATTCAGATCAAGAAGATTATCCCCTTTATGATCCAGAAAAAGACTATGAAAATGCTATTCAAAATGAGGAAGGGAAAAAGCAGTGGATGGAAGCTGGCGATAAATGGATAGGTGGAAGCTTAAAAGGTATCAGTGAAAAATTAGATTATTTAAAAGGTTTAGGAATTAGTGTGATCTGGATAAGTCCTGTACTAAAACAACCATCATTTTCTAATAATTATCATGGTTATGGAATCCAAAATTTTTTAGAAGTTGATCCTCACTTTGGCAGTAAAGAAGATTTAAAAGAACTGGTAGACAAAGCTCATTCAATGGGAATTTATATTATATTAGATGTAATAATTAATCATTCAGGTGATGTATTCGCCTATAAAAGTGATGACCCTGCCTATAATGGTCAAGAATATGAAGTTGAGGCTTTCAGGAATGGAGATGGTATAGCTGATATTGATCCTCAAAATCCTGATTATGAGAACAGCTGGCCTGAAGGTGGTGTTTGGCCAGAGGAATTGTTTAAACTATCAACATTTAGTCGTAAAGGCTATATTACCGATTGGGATAATGATCCTGAGTACAGAGAGGGAGACTTTTATTCTTTAAAAAATATAAATACTGGTGAGGGAGATATAAAAAATTATCAACCCTCTGAAGCATTAAAAATACTAACTGAATGCTATAAATACTGGATTGCATATGCAGATTTAGATGGATTTAGGCTTGATACAGTCAAACACATCAACCCTGGAGCGGTGCGTTATTTTGTTCAGGAATTAAAAGAATTTGCCCAGACAATTGGAAAAAAAGATTTTTTCATTGTAGGAGAAATAACAGGAGGTATGGAGTTTGCAAAGCATATTTGTGAAAAAACAGGTCTTAATGCTGCTTTAGGTATCAATAAAATACCTGAAAACTTAGAAAATGTAGCTAAAGGATATTATCCACCAGAAAACTATTTTTCAATCTTTACCAATATTGAAGAATTAAGTGAAGGCAAACATCAGTGGTATCACAAAAAAGTAATTACTATGTTTGATGATCATGATATGGTATATAAACAGCAACATAAAGAAAGATTTTGTGCTGATAAAAAAACTGCTCCATTAATAATAAATGCTGAATTCATAAATTTCTTTACAGCAGGTATGCCCTGTATTTATTATGGAACTGAACAGGCTTTTGATGGCAGTGGTGATAATGATAAATATATTAGAGAATCTATGTTTGGAGGAGCTTTTGGAGCATTTAGAACAAAAAATAGAAGTTTTTTTAATAAAGATAATCCAATTTATCAAGAAATCAAAAATTTTGCTGATATTAGAAATAAATATATTCATCTCAGAATTGGTCGCCAATATTTAAGAAAAATTTCAGACTCATATAATCCAGAATTCCATATTCCAACTGCAGATCAAAATAGATGTAATGAAATTATTGCCTGGTCTAGAGTTTTCAGTCAGGAAGAATTTCTATTGGCAGTAAATTGTAATCTAGAAAATGAACAAAGTGCTAGAATTTTGATCGATGGAACTTTACATGAACCTGGTGATAAATTTAAGTGTATCTATTCTGCCGACAGAGAAGAAATCGGAAAAGAAATTGAAGTTATAAAAACTGATCAATGGAATCAGCATCTTAAAATCAATATTCCTGCTCAGGGAAGAATAATTTATAAATCAATTTAGTTTCTAAGGACTTTCAAATATTTAGATTAATATAATGGTTATATATTGCAAAGACCTTACAGCAGCAAGTTGTAAGGTCTTTTGCATATCTATATTAATTTAATAAGGAGCTTATTCAAAAATTTATCTTTTTGCTTCCCAGGTATTACACCAGACATTTTCATTATAAATACCTTTAAATTCAGATTCTCCCATGATTTTTGCAATGCTCTGTTTTATAATTTCTCTTGTATTAGAATGAGCATTAATAAATGTTTTTATCATTGGTACATCGATGTAATGGTTAGTGAAATTTAAAGATACAAAAACAGTAGGTAATTCAGCAGCATACCAGGGAACTTCATTAGCCATTGGAGCTTTCCACTGTATACGATAATTATTTTGCTGAGCATATCCTCTTACATCTGCAAAAACAAAAGCTGCATCATAATTATCGCGATAATCAATTGTTTTACCTTTTTCTCTTCCATCTCCCTCATTTAAATCTACTTCAAAACCAACTTTTTCTAATTCCTCAATAATTCTATCTCTTGAAGAAATATCACTATTATAGATTCCACCTAATTCCCCATATAGATAATATAATTTAATTCTTGGATGGGTTTCAGGTCTTATTGGCAGTTGGTTTAAACTATCTTTAACTAAAGTAATAGCTTTGTCAGCAGCCTGAGCAGCCATTTCTAAGTGTTCTTCCTGCCCAATTATTTCTAAGCTTTCTTTTTTAGGTACAAGTTCATTTTTCTCTGCTTTTTTGTGAAGATTAATCGCTGCTTTAAGACCTAAAATTCTCTCTAAAGCATCATTTAATCTTTCTTCTGTAATTATGCCTTTTTTATATCCATTTAACATAAATTGAAAGTCTTCTTCAATATCATTAAAGAAAAGAAACATATCACAACCAGCGGCAATAGATTTAGGTACATAATCTTTTCTAGGCATTGCAGCAGTCATCCCCAACATATGAGAAGCATCAGTTAAAATTAATCCATTAAAATTTAATTTATCTCTTAATAGATCATTCAATAACTCTGGAGCTAAGGTAGCAGGCATGATATCTTGATCACTTAGTTCTGGGTTTAATTTTTTTTGGTACTCGGGCATTGCAATATGGCCAGCCATAATACTCATTAAGCCATTGTCAATATGATGTTTATATACTTTACCAAAGGTATTATCCCATTTTTCTGCTTCGAAATCATTTATTCCTAAAACCAAATGCTGATCTCTTTCCTCCACTCCATCACCAGGGAAATGTTTAACACAACTTGCAATATCACTGAGTTCACTGTCTTTTAAACCTTCTAAATAAGCAGAGGTGTATTTAATGACTTTTTCTGGAGTATTTCCATATGCTCTAGTATTAACTATGGTATTCCTCCAATTATATAAAATATCAACACAAGGATCATAGTTCCAATTTACACCAAGTGCTGCTGCTTCACGTCCACTAACCAAGCCAGCATTATAAGCTACTTCTTCAGCTTGAGAAGCTTCTGCCATTGCTCCACTAGCTATAAAAGTTCCATCAGTACAGGCTCCATCTCCTCCATTATCACAATTTGCAGCAGCTAATAATGGTATTTTAGAGTTTTCTTGCATTTCTTTAATAAAATTATATACTTCTTCAGAACTTTTGCTGGCATAACGAATACCACCAACATGATAATTTTTAATTCTTTCTATATTTTCTGGATCATCAAGCTCACCATGAAAACGTGTAATAAATAACTGCCCAATTTTTTCTTCTAAAGTCATTTCTTCAATTGTATCTTTTACCCACTTTATGTCATCATCATTTAAATAAAAAGGTTTTGCTTTTAAATCAACCATCTTTCTCCTCCATTTATGCTAAATTAATCTTAACTTAATACTGATTTAAACTTATCTATTAGTTTTGCTTCATAATCTCCCTTATATTCACCAGCAAAAAACTTATCTGAGGCTTCTTCAAATAACAACTGCCATGATTTCTCCTCTTTGCCAGCTAAAATAGGGTAAAACAAAACATTATTTTCTTCAGCTGCCCTTAAATCACCCAGAGCATCTCCAATCATTAATACTTTATCTTTATCATATCCTTTATCCATTAATTCTTTAATATTTTCAGCTTTTGCACCTGCTTCTTGACCTAAGATGATTTTGACATAATTATCAAGTTCATAACTATGCCATTCATCTAATAATGCCTCATTATTTGCTGAAGATACCACAGCTAAATCTGCTTTTTTATACATTTTTTCTAAAGAAGCTTTAACTCCCATAAACACTTTTGAAATATCCTTTTGCAGTATAGAAATTGCTTTGTTTAGTTCCTGACTCCATTTTAAAGCTAATTTAAGATCAGTATTATCTTCTCTTTTTTCTATTTCTTTTTCTAAAGCTGGATTAGATAATTCTTCACTATTTTTTACCCAGTTCTCAAGATTTTTAATCTCAGGCATCTCTATACCTTCAGCTTTAAGAACTTTAAAGCTTTCGACTAAACCTCTAAACCGATTTATCCCTCTTGTACTCGAATAAAGGTTTATTTTATTCCATTTATTTAAAAATTCTTTTTTGATTTCATTTAAACCCCAGACTTCTACAAGTACAGGACCAAAACACTTTAAATGTTTTTCAGTCATTGTATCTATTGCAGAGCCATCAGAATCTATGCAAACTAGATAATTAGCTTCTTTTTTAAAATTCTTTATCTTATTCATTTTTTCACCTATCTTTTATGATTAATATTTTTTTCAAGTTAATTTAAATTTACTGATTAACCTTTAAAATTATTAGGCAGATTTTCCCATCTTTCTTTTAAGAGGTGAGCTGCCATCTTAGGCTGTCTGTCTCTGGTAAAGGCACCTTTTTTGTTACCATTTACTCTTAAGATTCCTTCTACAGTCTGGAAGTCAGCAAAGTTCCACATCTGTTCTCCGACAATAGAGTCACAGTTATCAAATACTTGATGCTGTAATTCTAAATATTCCTTCTGATATTCTTCTGACCACTGGACTGAAGGTAATTTATGGATGCCAGCCTTGGTATCTGCACCATATTCGGTCATTACTATTGGCTTTCCTTCTTTTTCCCAGCCGACAAGTTCTTCTTCGAAGTCTTTCTGAGCATATTCCAGTTCAGAACCTCCGATTATATACCAGCCGTAGTAGCGGTTTAGAGAAATTACATCAGCAAATTGAGCCACATTACACTTGCCGTAAGGTGCTGTCATTATATTAGTAAAGGTAAGAGGTCTCTCCTGTGGATCATGGCTTCTAGCATAGGAGAAAATTTCTTCGAAGTATTCTTCAGCTCTTTCTTGGGCACTGTCCGGTTCATTGGCTAGACACCACATAACAACAGAAGCATGATTTTTATCTCTCTGCATTAAACGCTTAATTTCTCTTTTATGATTTTTTATTGTCTGCTCGTGGACAATTTCTTTATCAAAAAAATCCGATTCTTTACCTGTTCCTGCAGCTAGGAAATTAAGATTCATATCAAACAAACCTACTGCTGGAGTTTCATCTATTACTACAACTCCGCGGCGGTCACACATCCGGTAAAATTCTTCATCATAAGGGTAGTGAGAAGTACGAACTGAATTGGCTCCGATCCAGTCTAAAAGCTCAGCATCTCTAATCATTACTGCCGGATCAAAACCGCGGCCGTTGATTTCACTGTCCTGATGTTTACCAAAGCCTTTAAAGTAGAAAGGCTCACCATTGATTAAAAAGCGATTCCCTTTTACTTCCACTGTTCTAATTCCTACTGGCAGGCGATAATTATCAATCAGCTCACCTGCACTTAAAAGGCTTACTTCGAGATTATATAAATAACCTTCACCAGGCTGCCAGAGATTAACATTTTTAACTTCTAATTTGCCCTCAGCACCTGAATTTTGAGCGACTACTTTTCCTTCAATATCCTTTAATTCAACTTTTATTTCAGAATGGGAACTGCTTTCAATTTCGTAATCTACAAAGCCTGTATCCCCTTTAAAATCTGTAACTGTTGTTATATCATAAATATATTCTTTTGGTAGAATCTGAAGTTTTACAGCGGAATGAATTCCGGCGTAATTAAAGAAATCAAAGTATGGAAATAATCTTCTTTTACCGTCATCATATTCTTTTATCTGTCCTGTAGGAATAGTTGTTAAATCAAGTTCATTATTGACAACTACAACCAGAGTATTTTTAGCACCAAAATTAGCAGCTTCATTGATAATAGCCCCAAAAGGCATGTAGCCACCTTCGTGTTCAGCAATTTTTTCGCCATTCAGCCAGACTTCCGCCCGATGAGTTGCACTACCAAAACGAAGGTTAATATTTTTGTTCTCCCATTCTTCTGCTAAATAAAATTCAGTTTGATACCAAACATCTCCAACATGTTCGCGTATATCCTTATCTGTAAATAAATCATTAAAACTTGATGGAACAGGAACTTCACAATAATCTGCAAGTCCATTTTGCCAATCTTTTTCTTTACCTTCTGAATTATGATCTACTTTAAATTTCCAAATCCCTGATAAATCTATAACTTGTCTTGTTGGTGATTCAGCAGGATATAAATATTGCTCTTCCATTTTTTATCACTCCACATTTATTTGTATTTAAAGATTAAACAGCATCTGCTGCAGCTTGTTTTTTCTCATCAAGAGCATTTTGAATTTTAGCCATTTCTTTTGCATCTAACTTATAGAACTTCATTGCAATTAAAGAAGCAACATGACCAATTAGAGGTAAGCCTAAGATAATAAACATAATTGCTATCTCAAGACTTGTTGAAACCGCACTATTAGGAGGTATACGAACTCCACCATAACCTGCTAAAGCAATACTTGCACCAATAATTACTGTACCTAATGAAGAAATCATCTTATCTACAAAAGAGAAGATAGTTCCTATAAATCCTGCCATAAACTTTCCAGACCTTAAACTTTCATAGTCAGTACAATCTGCAATCATCGGAATTACAATATTACCAGCTAACTGACTTACTGAATATTGAGCTCCTAAGACAATTAATAAAATCCAAACTCCTGTTGTCATTTCTCCACCATCAATAACTGGAGTTAGAATTAAAAGAGCAATAATCAAAAATGTTCCCAGCCAGGTTAAAGTAACAAAAGCATTTTTCAAACCTACTTTTTCGGCAAATTTAACACCTATATAGGTTACAATAATTGCCGGAAGCATTACAGTCACTTCAAATCTTCCCTGTAAGGCAGTGTTATATAAAATATTTGAGAAAAAGTAAATAAATCCAGCTCTTCTAGCTGTTAAAGCAAGTTTATCAGTTGAAGCAGCAACAATTAACATTTGCAGTGGACGATTATTTTTTATAACATCCCAGGCATCACCAAATTTAACCTCAACATTATTTTTAACATCTGAAAGACCAAAAAACTTTGTCTGATCTTTTGACCAAATTCCAATTATAGCAAGAATAGTCATAACAAAAGAACCAGCCATAAACATTATCGAAACATGAGACCATAATTGGGGATCATTAACATTTTGAGCATAATTAGGCGCCATAACTGTCATAATTAGATATGTTGCTCCAGCAAATAAAACCGTATTATAAATAGAATCAAAGAATGTAAATAAAGGGCGCTGTTCTGGATCATTTGTTAAAGCTGCTTGTGCACCTCTTGTACAGGAAGTTTGAAAAGTGTATCCAATAATTGCTATACCATATAGAGCAGCTGTATAAATATATTTCATATTTGAAGCCCACTCTGGTGGTGTGTTGAAAAGTAGAATTATTGTAATCACTAATATAACATTGCCTGCAAACATAAAGGGTCTAAATTTACCAAACTTTGTATCTGTCTTATCAAGAATAAAACCAATAAATGGATCAGTAAAACCATCAAACATTCTCATTGCTGTTGCAATTCCACCAACAATAGCAGCTGAAAGCCCCAAAACATTTTGAGTAAAAAATGCATAATACATTATTAAAACAAAAGCTGTGTTTGTTGCAGTATTATTGAGAGCAAATAAAGCAATCTGCCATTTTTCTGCATTATGATATTTACCTTTCTCTTTTAACTTCTTTCTTTTCTTTTCAATCTCTTTTTTATCCATGTCTTTTAACATTAATAAGTCCTCCTGTTTTTTTGGGTTTATTAAATTCTCCCGGGGAATTTAATTAAGTAATTATGCTTATTGGACTTATGTTAGTAAAACTAACTCTTATTTTTATCACTATTAACAGTATAAAATAACTTTGATTATTTGTCGCTTCTATTTTTGTCTAAAATTTAATTTTTATTTTTGCTGAGAAAAAATAAATAAATAGAAAATAAAAATAACCCAAGAAAAAGCTAAAATTTTATAGCTTTTCTTTGGGTTGAGTAAATAAACTTTCAAAAAGAAAGGATTTACACCGAAAATTGCTTTCTTAAAATTATAAATTCAAGAGAATGAGCCTCTAAAACAGTATTTATTTCAAGTTCCCCTTTTAAATTCAAATATTTCACTTTTAAATCAGGAAATGATTTGTATTTTAGATATTTTATTTCATGTCTGCTCAGTTCATGGGGAGCTCCCATTTTAAGCCATTCATCAAAAGCAGAACCAGAGTCTCTATTTAAAAAATAACGGCTCTGTTTATATTTACCACTTAAATTAAATAATTTTAAATCAAACTCTAATGGATCTTTTTTTTGAAAAACCTGATATCTTTCAAATTCATCGATTAAACTATAATCTGCATTTTGATAGCTTTTACTTAAATAAGCATAATTATAAACAATAATTTGAATATCTTCTCCCTCTGCAGTTACAATATAATTATCCCCTTGCTCAATAATTTTACTACCAAGTTTAGATAAAATTAGATAAGCATAATAAGCTGATTTTTTAATACCTTCAGTATTTATTAAGCCTCTACCTCCAAAAAATGGGAGCTCATTTATCGGCCATTCAGAGATCAGATCAGACAAATTTAAATAACCTAGACCATCTAATTTATCTTGTAGTTTTAAAGCATTATCTACTATATAATTTGTCATAAAGGCTGTATCATGAATATATTCTTTTGGATTCCAGCTAACATTCCAACGAGTAGTTATTAATTCAGATTTTGGATAATAGTTATTTAAAATAGCTTTAATTTTTTCTGCCATTTTTATAGAATAATTTTTTTCTTTAAACTTAAATTTAATATTTTCTAAAGTACTTTCTTTATAAAAATCTTTTAAATCAAGTTCTTCTTCTATCAAAGGAATAGTATTATGATATAAATTAATACTATAAAAATCTAAAGGCAGATCATTATCTGCTGCATATTTTAAAAACTCTTCACTAATAATTTTTCCTTCTAGAAAACTTTCAGAAGCTGGTCCAACTTGTATTTCTGAAGAAATATTTTTTATTTTCTTTGCTGTAGCAGCATAAAATTCAAAATATTCTCTTTTAGTTCCAGCCCAATGAAAACCTCTATGGGGAAATTCAGTCCAAACTTGAAAATACCACTTTTTTATTTTCTTGATTCCATAACGATTAATAAGATGAATTATAAAAGCATCAATAAGATTAAGCCAATCATCAATGTTTTCTGGTGGAGAAAAATTAGCTTGATAATAAAAAATGGTTTTATCTTTGCTGGCCATTAATTTTGGCATAAAACTCAGCACAATAAAAGGTTTTAAATCATTTTCTAAAATAAAATCAAAAATATTATCTACCAATTTCCAATTATAATTAATACTTTTAGTATCATTACCCTTAATAATTTCTAAATCATCATTAAAAATACCCTCAAAGCGAAGATATTCAAATGAAATTTGCTGCTGTAAATCTCTAATTTGTTTTCTTAAATTGGAATCCATTATACTTTGAGCTGTTCCAGCATTAATTAATTTCTGCCAGATAAGGTTAATTGTTTGGTGTTTTTGCTCTAAATCAATTTTTACATTCTTTTGCAATTTCTCTTTTCTTTTTGACTCTTTTTTTTCATAAGATCTAATGATATGATTAAAATAAATTATAAAGAAGTCTATTTCTCCAAACTCCTCAATCAAAAAATCTTTTTTTAATCTTGGATAATTTTTCTTTACTTTAACAGGGCTAAAATCAAAGTGCTTATTAAAAACTCTATAAAAACTTTTTATATTACTAAAACCACTTTCTAAAGCTATTTGATTAATATTTTTATTTGTATAAAGTAATTCTTGGAGGCTCTTTTCTAAACGCAGTTTATCTAAATAATCGGTAAAATTTATTTGCAGTAAAGACTTAAACTTCTCTGATAAATATGAACTATTATAATGGAATTCATCTGCAATACTATTTAAAGTTAAATTGAGATTATAATCTTCTTCTATTCTTTTCATAACTTTAATTACAATATCATCCTGCTTTTTATTAAAGAAATCGTCCTGTCTTTGATTATAAATACAATATTTTTTATTGACTAAAGTTAAAAGCTCATCTAAAGAAGCTTTTATTTTTCCATAAAGTTGATAATCTTCCTTAAAGTAATTTTTGGCTAATAAAGCAGCTAAATACCTTAATTTGCCCAAATTTTTACTATCATTAATATGAAAAATTTTATCTTCAAATTCAAGTTCAAAATCTTTTAAATATTTATTTTTAAACTCAAAAACAAGGAATTTTGCATCTTCACTTTGATTTATTAATTTAAAGGGAGAGAATGAATTAATTATCTCTATACCTTCTTCACTTAAATTACTAACTTCTTCAGTATCAGAATAAAAATTATGGCTTTCGAAAGTGATTGTCCCTTTTAATACCCATATTAATTTAAAAGAACGATTAAAGTGTTTTTTCCCACTGATTGAATTGAGAGAAATTTTCACAGGAACTCCAAATTCAAAATTTATATTTTCACAGATCATAACTTAAACTCCTTAAAAACTTTTTTTATTAAAATAGTTCTATCCCTAATCTTATCTAGAAAGTTGATTAAAAAGATTATTTAATTATCTAAAAGACTACCTAAAAGCTTTTTCTCGGCAAATAAAGCATTAGTTCCTCCTGTGTGCCAAAACAAAACATCACTCCCTTTTTCAATCTCTCTTTTTTCTAAGTGATCAATCATTGCAGCTGCTGCTTTAGCTGTATAAACAGGATCCAAAAAAATACCTTCCTTTTCAGCAAATAATTTAAGGGTGTTATTTGCCTTTTCAGATGGAATCTCATATCCTGGCCCAACATAGTTGTTCTCAATAATTAACTGACTGCTTTTTACTTGATAATCAATATCAGCAGTTTTTAAAGCTTCTGTAGCGAGTTCTGCCACCTGCTTAATAAAATCATCTTTTCTGTGTGTAACATTAACACCATGTACTTTAGTATCTGCTTCTAGATATGCATTTGCTGCAGATAATCCTGCCAATGTACCTCCAGTACCTACTGCATGATATATATTTTTAAAATTAAGTTTTTGTTTAAATTCTTGTTCTTTTAATTCTAAATACGCATTAATAAAAGCGGCTGTTCCAACAGCAGAAGCTCCACCAGGAGGAATTAAATAATAATCATTTTTCTCTTCAGAAATCTTTTCTGCCTGCTTTTGAGCCATTTCTTTTGCCCTTTCCATAGCATCAAATTCATTTTCGCCTTTTTTTAGCTCAACAACTTTTATTTCAGCTCCTAATATCTGATCAAGTAAAATATTTGCTTTAGGATTTTCCATCCCCTCACCTATAATATCAACTAAATACAAAATCGGATTCAAATTATACTTTCTACAAGCTATTGCAGTTTGAAGAGCATGATTTGATTGCGTAGCACCAAAGGTAAAAATATTTTTTGCACCCTGATTGAAAATATCCCCAAATAAAAATTCTAATTTTCTGATTTTATTACCACCAAAAGTACTAAAACCGCTGAGATCATCTCGTTTTAGATAAAGATTTACTTGATACTTTTTCGATAAATTTTCTAACTTGTAAAGTTTAGTAGGAAAAAAGCCTAACTCTACTCTCTTTAAGGTCTTCAACTTCTTATTTAAGTTTTGATATCTATTTAAATTATACATTTGCATTCTCCTCATAGTTAAAACTCTTTTAAATATCTTCTCCACATTTTGGACAACCTTTATATTTCTTATAATCCCATGTCCAGTAGCTTGCAATTTCCATAGGATAGCCCCAACAGCCACAGTCACAATCTGGTTTTTCTTCAGCTTGACGATCACACCATTCTAAAGTAAAATTATATTCTATTTCAATATATGAGTTTAAGAGCTCTTTAATCTTTTCTTCTTTACTTTCAGGAAGCCAGGACTTTAACATGATTAACTTAGCTTCATTTTTTGCAGCTTCTAAACTTGAAAATTCAGCTTTAATTGTCCCACCTACTTCAAGTATATATTTATCTCTTTTCTTATAACTTACTTTAATAAGTTTGCCTGATTTAGTTCTGCCGATTTCTCCTGCCAATTTAATCAACCTCCTACTTGATAAATAAAGATAAAGTTTTTTTAATTTAAACATCTGAAGGAAGTACATAATCTAATTTAGCAAAGATCTTATTTAAAATAATTGAACTAATTACTACTAAAGGCAAAGAAAGACCAATTCTTAATACTGTAAACTCAATCCCTATTATTGAAGCTTCCATAATGCTCATTGGAATCATTACAAGTGATGCAGCAGTAATATAAGTGAAAATAGAACTATAATCAGCACCTTTATGATATAATGAGTTGGCAACTGGAAAAGCTACAAAAGTCCCTCCAACTGTAGTGGCCGCAAGTAAAATAGCATATATATATCGCTTTATTCCTGATGCTGATCCAAAATGGCTTTCGATTGTCTCGCGATCAACCCAAATCTCAAAAAGACCGATAATTACAAATGCTGGTGGTAAAATTAACACCATATCTCGAGCGAAAATATAAAAGTTTTCTCCCATGGCCATCCCTAAATCAAACTCTATTAAGCGAGAAATAAATAAAAATATCATAAAAGTGATGAAAATTCCATAATCAAGTCTATTATCTTTATTCATTATATGATCACCTCTCCATAATAAAGCCCGATTAATATAGTTAAGATAGCGGCAACAATTAAACTAGCTATATTTCGATAAATAGTTGCTTTAGACCCCATATATTCTTTTTCTAAAGGATAAGTTACTATACCTACCATCTTTAAGGGAATTATAAATGAAGCTACTACCATATAACTAACCCCACGACTAAGCAAAATCCCTGCTAATGGATAGGCTATAAAACCTGGCATCATTGTAATAGAACCAATAACTAAACCAACCCCACTACCTATTAAAATATTCTCGGTTCCTAAGTACTGTACTATTAGATCTTCCGAGAATAAAAGAATAATAGAAAGTATGACTAAGAGCTTTAGGTATCCCGGCAAAATCTTGATTAGTTTATTTTTTCCTCTTATAATTGATTTTTTAGTTTTCTCCCTATCAAATAAAAATGAAATAACAAGTAAAATTAACATAATTATATACAAATATTGCATAAAAACACCTCTTTATTATAATTTTCTTGTTAAATCTAGACATTCCTCCCGATTAATGTTTCAGGATTAAATATAAAAGAAATAAACCATCAGTGCTGCTGTAAAAATATAAATGATTGATAAAAAAGCACCTGATTTTAGATAGTCACTACTTTTATAGTCACCAGCTGACATAAAGAAAGCATTAACCTGATGGGTAGGTAAAATAAAGGAATTAGAAGCCGAAACAGCTGCCAAAAGGGCTAATCCTCTCGGGGCAACTCCAATTTCACCTGCAATTATCATAACAAGTGGAACAAGTACAACTGCAGCAGCAACATTTGACATAAATAATGTAAAAATACTAGCCAATAAAGCCACAGCTAAAAGAATTAAAAAAATAGGACCATCTCTTAACGGCATAATCAATAAATTAGCCAGATAATGAGCTGCACCAGTATTCTCCATAGCTATTCCCAGTGGTATTAAACCGGTTAAGAGAAAAACTGTTTTCCAATCAACTGCTTCATATATTTCATCAATTTTTACAATACCAGATAAAATAATAAATACTGCTCCAGTAAAAAAAGCAAGTCCTAAATTAAAACCTAAGATTATTAAAATAATTGATAGTAAAAATGAGCCTACTGCAAAAAATGGTTTATTACCTTCAATTTTTTTAGGTGGTAGAGCAGTTAAAAGTATAAGTCCTTTTTCAGACTCAAAAAACCTGATATTTTCATTAGGTCCATAAACCACTAGAGTATCTCCTGCTTGCAAAGTAACATCGGAAAAATCATAGCCGATTTCTTTTTCTCCCCTAATCAAATGAACAGGGTTAACATAATAATTTTTTCTAACTGCGATCTCTCTGATTGATTTTCCAGCAAGATCTGAACGAGGTGTTAACATTAGTTCTGCAAAAGCTGTATCTTCAAGTTCAGGATGTTCTAAATAATTACTGTATTCTTTTTCTAAAGTTAGGTTATAGTCTCTGCCAAAAGCTTTGAGATTTTCCTTTTCTCCCATAATGATTAATTCTTGCCCTGCAAAAAATTTGGTAAAGCGCCAGGGAGCATAGGAAATCTCTTCATCTTCTCTTAAAGCAAGTAGATAAAGATTATAATCTGACCAGAGCTTTGACTCTTCTAAAGTATTAATTAAAAGATCACAACCTTCAGGAACTCTATAACTATAGACAGTAGTTGAAATTTCCCAAGCTGAAATCAATTTTTGCTGCTTCTCTAAAAACCCTTCCTCCTCTTTTTCCTCTGTACTAAGCAGCTTGTCACCAAAAACATAAAAATATAAAATACCTAATAATAATACGGCTAGTCCAATCGGAAATACTGCAAAAAGATTATATGGTTCTGCTCCCTGCTGCTGCAAAAGATCATTAAGGATAATAAGATTACCTGCCCCAACCATAGTTAAATTGCCACCAAGAATAACTGCAAAACCAACCGGCATTAAAACTCTTTTTAAAGAAAATTTTAATTTTTTACTTATTTTTCTGACTATAGGTAAAAATAAAGCTATTACACCAATATTCTGCATCAAAGCAGAGACCGCACCTGCAGAAAGCGAGAGTATAGCTGTCAGTTTTTTCTCATTTTTACCTGCAGCTTCCATCAGCGGTCTGGTTATTTTCTGCATGACTCCAGACTGCTCTAAACCATAGCCAATGATCATAACTGCAATTACAGCTATAACAGCATTACTTGAAAGCCCTGAAAAAGCTTCTGAAGGAGTAATAAGTCCTGTCCAGGCTAAAGTTAACATCACCAATATAGCAATTACATCTACTCGAAAAGCTTCAGTGATAAATAATATAATCGTGACCAGCAAAATTATAAGTGTTAAGGCTATTTCAAAGCTCATCTTAAAAACCTATACTCTGCAGCCAAAATAAAAATAAAACGATTAAAACAGATAAAGGAATGATAATTTTCCAATGATTAATTTTAAATAGCTCAGGAAAAGTATTGACTTTAAATTTATTTTTATCTATAAAATCACTAAACTTTTCATAAAATGCTGCAAATAAGAATGAACCAGTAACTATACCTAAAAGACCTGGGATAAGAGCATCTATACTACCCTGGCCGATAGCTCCAGCGATAGTACCCGGACAATAACCCAGTAGTGCAAAACCAGCTCCAAATATTAATCCACCAGAAATCGTTCTCCTTAAAGATCCTGATTTAGGTTTTAACTCAATTATATTTCTGTCTTTTAAAAAATAAATCCCAATCATCCCAACAACAATGGCAGTTAAGATTATTTTAGCTACCGTAAAATCTTCTAAAAGAAGCTGACCAACCAGTACATTATAATCTGTAACTCCACCACGCTGAAGAAGAAAACCAAAAATAATACCTGTACTAAGACCTTTGAATAATCTAAGCTTACTTTCCATCTTTATTCACCTGCCCCAATTAAAGAATTAAAAGTGCAGTCAAAACTCCACCAACAAAAAAAGCAATTAAGCTTATCCAGCTAGCAATACTCAACTGAAATGTACCGCTTATTCCATGGCCACTAGTACAGCCCCCTGCCAGGCGTGAACCAAAGCCCAACAAAATACCACCAGCAAAAGCAGAAAATACCCTACCCAGAATATTTTGATTTAGAAAAGACTCAAAATCTGTCAGAGGTATAAAACTTAGACTGAACTGACCCGAAAGTACTGCTGAAATAAAACTTCCAATAACTATCCCTATTACCAACATGATCTGCCATTCGAGCACAGGCTTATACTGTTTATAATATTTCCATTCATAAACTTTATCTCCATAAAAGATAGCTCCTAACCTGGAAGAAATCCGAGCATATGAGGTAGAAGTTCCTAATGGTTTTTTAGATATTATAAAAGATAACCAACTTAAAATACCTATCAAAGAACCTACAAGATAAGGTGACCAGCGACCAGAAAAAATCAAGTTATTCATAAATATCCAGCTCCTCATTTACAGTAATATAAACTCATTTTATTCTATTTGCAAAAGCAAATAAAATTCACTAAGTTATAATTTATTCCTAAAAACAAAAAAGATATCATTATTTAATTATATTCAATAATAAATAATAATATCCTTTAAATTCTAGATGCTCATGAATTAAAGTTTTAAATTTTATAAAGCTAAACTTTTACTTGACTGATTAATTAATCCTTTTCGCTTCAGCTTTTTATAAATAGAAGCCCAACTTCTTTTAGCATAAACAACATTTAAGTCTTGAGATTTTACAGCCTTTTTTACTTTTTTCATGACAGCATGATTTATATAATCTGTCATTACTAAAACTAAATCTATTTCTTGAGAAAGATATAGATTTCTAAATTTCGATTTTTTCCTACCTGTTAAATGCTTAATATCATCAAAGCCGAGCTCTTTGACATTCTTTTCAATTGAACCTAAACTATCTCCACCGACTATCATTATACTCATTTTATAGCTCCTTTCTCTAATATAAAAGAATTCACGTCATTAATATCATTAACCCTCCAGATTGATGGAGGGTTAATGATATATGCTAAAATTGAAGCTTATTTGCTATTAGCTAAAAATAGGGTTGACCTAAATCTTACTTCACTAATGAAAAGCCCAGTATCCTCTACTTGTGCTGCATCAACATGATAATCAGTTTCTAAAACATAATTATATTCTGGATTAATAACAAATGTTGTTCTTCCATCTGCAGCTATTTCAACATCTGCAACTTCTTGATAAGACATTCCAGCTTCATTAATTGTACCTTTTTCAAGTGATTGAAAAAGCTCTATTTCACTATCAGTAATAACCTCTCCCTCATATAAAACTTCAACTACAATTTCTACTTGATCTTGATTAATAATATTACTTCCTACCAGCTGTATTTCTAAAGGTATGCCAACACTTTGATATGAATAACTCAAATTATTATCAACAAGAGTTACACTTTTAGCAAAATCTCTAATTTGTTGTAAACGATATCTATTAGGTTCGCGTTCAACAACAAAAGTATATTCGCCTGAATCAGAAAATTGTGTATAAGCATTATAATATGTAGCATATTCATTTAAATCTAAATTATGACGTTCTCCATTTTGATCAATAACATATAATTCTAGTTCAGTCTGATCTCTTTCTTCAATCGGACCATCAGGATAACCATAATACGAATAAATTTCAATTTCTTCATTCAGAGAAGTAGAAGCAGGACTCTCAACCCAAACGCAGTGAGCCAGGCTAATAGTTGAAAAAGAAATTACTAATAACAAAGTTAATGCTAAAGCCATAAAATATTTCTTTTTAATCATTAATTAAACACCCCTTATTTTGTTGAGACTAAAAATTAATATACTTTTAATAACAATTCTTGATATTTATGTAATCTAATCTAAAAAAAATATTATATTTGTTTTAAAGACCATCTCCTTTATATTTTATTTTTAATTGAAAATGATTCTCAATCTCAAATATAGTATATTATAAAAATTATTTTTTGTCAACACTTTTTTTAACTTCTTTTCTTTAAGATTACTGCTATAACAGTAATAATAACCATTATTGTTATTAAGGTAGGCTTTAAAAACCCAGCAGTATTTTCCTGCTGGGTAATTATATTTATTATTTCAATGCTACATCAGCTTGATACCATTTAATAAACTCTTCTATAAATTCTTCGGGTAATAGTTCTAAATAAATAACTAAATTATCATCTGCAGTATCTGAGTCATAATCTATTACGAACTTTCTGCCTGGCATTTCATAGATATCTTCATCTATATCCTCTAACTTTCTGTAATGAGGAATTTCTACATCTTCTCCTCTCAAAGTTCTGAAAACAATTTTATTGATATCACTTCGGTTAACTATTTTAGTTTCCATATGATTATCACCTTTAACTATCACAGTCCTATTTGTCAAAACTACTTCTTTATTCCAGGCTTTATAAGTGCTAATAATTATAGGAACTGCATCAAAAACAAATAATAAAACTGCTGATAAATAAATTAAATAAATTAATATCCTCTGATAAAAACCACTCACAGGATAGAAAAACTGCAGTAAAATTCCGGCCATAACAACACCAATTGGAGTATATATTTTTTCTAAAAATTTATAATTATTATATTTATAAATATCTTCCATATTCTCACCAACTTCTATATTTTTTGGAGTTATTTAATAAATAAAATAGCTTTAATCTAAAAAATTATTTTAGTCTTAATAATAAATTCAATATCTATGAGCATAATCCTGCCCTTAGTTTGAAATAATAGATTTAAATTAAGATAAAAAAACTCCCTCTTTGACAAGGGAGTATGGTTAATATGAGTTTTTTGTTTTCTAATTCAAGTTATTTTAGTGACACCAAGCAAAACCAGAATTTGTTCTGTTAGATCTCTGATGGAATCTATATGAATCTGAAAAATTATGACCTCGATTTGATCTAAACCCTTTTTCTCCAAACCTTCCCTGATAAGCATTTTCTCTTGCTTCTAATAATTCTAACTGCTCATCTGTTAAAAGATTTTGCATCTTTTCCTGCATTTCAAAACGCATCTCATTTAATTCAGAAAGAATTACTTCAATCTCATCCTGAACTGCACCAATTTCTGCATTAGAAGCATTCTTTAACCTTAAATCTCTAATTTCCCAGTTTAATGCTCTTAAATCTTCTCTCAATTGTGAAGAATCATTATAAAATTCTTCTCTTAATTCAGACATTCTGTCTATTTGTGATTCAGTGAAATTTATTTCTTCAAAATTCATTCCAAAGCCCATCATTCCAACAGCTCTCTGGCTATGATATAAACCATCATGTCGATGATTAAAATTTTCTCTATTCATTGGTCGTTGTGCATATGTCATTCCAACAAAAGCAGTAACTAAAAAGCTCAAAACTAAAACACCTATTAATATTTTTTTCATTATTCCCAACTCCTTATTAGTTGTATTTTTAAGTTCTGAGTTAATTATAGGAGTTAAATATGAAGAGATTATGAATTTTAAAAAATAATTTTTTGTTTTGCTTTTTTTATTAATTAGAAGTATAATAAAGATAATCAAGGAGGAGTAATTATGCCAAAAAAAATTCTCAGTTTTACGCTTATTTTAATATTTTTATTATCTACAGCAGCTTTTGCAGCTTCTCTGGATGATTTTGACAAGGAATTATTAATTAGAGTTTATAAAGATCTTGATTCAGATGATTTAGAATATATGGCTAGGTTGGGCCTCAATAGTAAAGATATCAGCTTAATATTATATTATTATAGCAATTCAGGTCAAAAGTTAGATGATCATCAATTAAGGAATATAGCTAGAAAAAAGGACAGCTTAGATGATTATCATCATAATTTTTGGCTGCCAAAAATTATCTTTGATGATTCATTGATTAGATTTAGGCATCCAAAACGTTCAAGGCTTTTACCTCCACTGAATACTAATAAATATGATAGAAGGCGAGAACATCTTGGTGGTATAGAAACAATTAAGGTCAGGGGTCCAAATTATGAGTACAAATATATTAACGATGCCCGGGGCATAGAGGAAAAAATCGAGATAAAAATGCAAAAATATGAGTACTACTATCGTGATAAAAATATGATTGAAAAATTAGATGTTAATTATGCAAACAAAAAATATAGTTATTATTATAAAAATTTAAGAACCGGCAGAACTATAGAAAAAGAAGGTAGGGGAAGGAAAATATCCAGAGAAACAGTATATAATGAGCTAAAAGATAGCTATCAAGAAGATAAAAGTGAAAATGGAGATAATGGTATAGATATTAGTTTTGATATAATTATTGATTTAAGTGATCTTTTAAATTAAACTCAAGAAATTGTTTTTATATCAAGCAGAGGCCCAGAATATTCTGGGCCTCTTTATAATTTCATAAATTAAAATGGCTAATAACTAAATAAGTGAATAATGAAGTTGCACCACACAAAATAGAGCCCCAGACTATATCAATTACAGTTATTATTAACGGCCAGTCTTTAATTGTAGCTAAATTAGTCATATCATAGGTTGCATAGGTAATAAAGCCAAAAAACATTCCTGCAAATAAAGCATACTGCCAGCTGGATAAAACTACAGCTCTATTGATCACGAAAAATACTAGGCCTGCAATAAAAAATAAATAAAATATAAAAGCAGCTGTCATATTAAAATTTTCTTTAAGCAAAAAACCAAGATGTTTTTGATATAAATCTTGAGCAATGGTTCCCAACCAGATTATATCTATGCCAAAAAATATAACAAGAGCTATTAAATAACTTTTTATATATAACAATTAAAATACCTCCTTCTTTAAATCATTAATCTTTGAATAATAATTATTATTTCTATTAAATAATTCTAAATAATTCTTTAAAATCCTCTTTTTTAAAATCATTTTTTAAAAGTATAAAAAAAAGACTGGATCTAATCCAGTCTGAATGAACTCTATTTAATTTAATCTAATTTAATTATCTTTCCTTTGTCACCAGGTCTGTGCATACAAGCATTGGCTTCATCATAATCTATATGCATACTTAATCTATATGCTTCATTAACCCTAATTAATACTTTTTTAAAGATAATCGATCTTTCGGTCATGGCTTCAACATTAACCTTTTCTCCGTCTTCTACTCCAAGTCTTTGTGCATCCTGAGGCTGCATATGTATATGATTTTTAGCTATTATAACTCCTTCTTCCAACTTGACAATATCTTTTGCAGAACCTATAAAAATAGAAGCACTTCCCTCTACATTACCAGAAAACCTTAAAGGTGGGTCTATACCTAATTTTACAGCATCTGTTTTTGAGAGCTCTACCTGAGTATCTGAACGTGGAGGCCCTAAAATAGCTGCTCTTTCAATAATTCCTTTTGGCCCAATTAATCTTACTTTTTCTTCAGCTAGATACTGGCCTGGCTGCGAAAGTTCTCTACATGGGCTAAGCTCATAATCTTCACCAAATAGGCGGTCAACATCTTTACGACTCAAGTGAACATGTCTTCCAGATGCTTCAATTGGTATAATTTTTTCTGCTTTATTTTCTCCTAAATCCATTTCTGCAATTATCTCTTTTATTTTTTGTCTAAGTTCTGAATTAGACATCAAACCACCTCTTTTTAATAATTTTAAATAATTATCATTTTAATTAATTTCAGCTAAGGTATTTTTTATCACCTTGCTTAACTGAAATTCAACTGCATAATTTGAAACAAATTCAGTAAATTCTTCAATACTTCTAAAATCTTTATTTTTTTCTAAAAGTTTGTGGGCAAGCTCAATTATGAATTCCTGACCAAGAGCTCTCTTTTTTAAATCTTTGATCAGCATAAAATCTAAACAAAGCCCTCCATCATAGATTCTTGTAATTATAGTGCAGGCAATAAATGAAATTAATTCAAACAAATAATTTGCAAAATAATCAGCTAAATAATCTTGCTCATAATCACAATGTTTTTTTAACAGCTTAGTATACTCTTTTTGATAGTTGTTATAAATATCTTCTATTAAGCTCAGAAGATAATTTTGATAATTTTTGCTATCTAGACTATAATCTTTGCTGATCAAAGAGGCATAATTTAAAATCACATTTGCCAAAAGTCTTCCTAAATCAAAAGCCGAAGGAGTATAATTTGAATATTCTGTATCAAAAATCATTATTTTATCTTTATTTATAAAAATATTTGAAGTATGAAAATCACCATGGGTTAAAGATTCTCTTTTATTCATAAAAATATCTCTAATTTCTTTAGTTTTTTTTCTGACCAAGTTATCATTTCTAAACTCACTAATTTTTGCATCAAGGTAAGGATTCATTTTTTTATCTTCTGCCTCAAGTATAGAACCTGTAAAAATAAATTTATCCCAAGATTTAATTGAGTCTGATTTTGCAAAAAAATCTTGAAGAGCTTTTACAATATCCCTGTCTAAAAAAAGATCTGAAGTGAAAAAATGAATTCTAGCCAAAAATACAGCAATTTGTTGGGCAAGATGTTCATGTCTCTTTTGCCTAATAAATTCACTTCTTAAAAGCTCCATATCTTCTATATATTCAAAAATTATAATATTATTTTCCGCATCTAAAAAGTAGGCATCTGCAACATAATCAGGACAGATACCTTTAAAAAGTTTCAATGAGCAATATTCAGAATAAATTCTTCCTTCAGGTAAAGAAATTTTTAAATCACTCTCTTGAATAGCTGCCCTTACATATGGCAGCATTTGTTTGAGTATAAAGCGTTTTGGTGAATTTTCATCTCCTATAACAAGGAGATTATTGGCTAAACCATCAAAGCTGAGGCTGTTGGAGTCCATGATTTCAACCCGGATTTTTTCTGAATCAGATAATATATCTGTTTCCTCTTTAATATATTTTAAAGCTGTTTTTTCATTTAAAAAGCCATCTATCTCCATTAAATCGCCTCCAAATCAACAAAAAAATTATAATTCTGCTAAATAATCAGAAAGTTCGTCTAAACCTTCTCTGGTAACTGCACTTGTCAAAAAAATTCTACTTACCCCTGCCATTTCTAAAATTTCTTTGGCATACTCTACATCAGCTTCATCAGAATCTATTTTTGTTACAATCCCAATTACAGGTCTAGAAAAGATCGAAGCAAATGTAGGTGGTAAAAAATATTGCTCTGCAGTGGCATCTGCAACTAGGGCAATTACCTTAGCATCTTGCGCAGCAGATATTAAAGCTGTGTAATAATGTCTATTTTCTATATATTCACCTGGTGTATCAATAGCTTTATCTTCAAACTCCAAACTCTGTGTTCTGGTATCTATTTCTCTAAATTCTTTACCAGCTAGGACTTCAAGCAGGGTAGTTTTGCCTGCCTTTGTTCCCCCCATGAGAATAATTTTTTGCATGCTATGACCTCGTTATCTTGGTTACATCAAAACCAAGAACATGTTCTAATAAGTTTAAAATATTTTTTAAAGCTGATTCTACACTTGATACTTTTCCACTAATAACTAGTGAACCACTAAAACGATCTATAAAGCCAATTTTAACATCTGCGTTTTTACTGGCTGCATCAGCTGCAATAATTGCAGCTTCACTGGGGGTTATAGTTAAAATTCCAAGTGCTTCATGTTCTTCATTTAAACCAATTTTTTTATAAAGACCCTTAGTAGGATGAGCAATTAAATGAACCATTGTTACCTGTTTACCAGGTACATATTCCTGGATTACTCGTTCCTTTTCTTTTACCATAATATCTCCTCCGGACTGAAAAAAATCACTTAATCAAATCTTTAACAATATCTTCTATATATTTTTCCATAACTTTCTTTGCTTCTCTAGCAATAACCAGTTCTTCATTAGTTGGAATAACATAAACATCAACTATAGATCTTTTCGAGCTAATTTTTGCTTCTTTTGCTTTAATATTATTTTTCTCTTCATCAATTAATATCCCAAAATATTCAAGCTCAGATAATATTTTCGATCTGATTTGAACTGCATTTTCTCCAATGCCAGCAGTAAAGACAAGCAAATCAAGTCCACCCATTAAAGCAGCATATGATCCTATATATTTTTTTACCCTGCGGCAAAAAATATCTATGGCTAATTTAGCCCGTTTATTTCCTTTTTCTGCAGCCTCTAAAATCTCTCGAAAATCATTGCTAATTGAAGAAAGAGCAAGCACTCCACTCTGATTATTAAGCTTTTTATCGACTTCCTCAATACTTAAATTTCTCTCCTGCATAATATAAGGAATAATACCAGGATCAATATCACCAGGTCTGGTACCCATTACAAGGCCTTCAAGTGGTGTAAACCCCATACTGGTATCAATAACTTTACCCTCTTTGATTGCAGTAATACTTGAACCATTACCCAGGTGACAGCTAATAATTTTTAATTTATTATAATCTTTATTTAATATTTCTGCTCCCCGTTCACTGACATATTTATGTGATGTTCCATGAAAACCATATCTACGAACTCCATTTTCTTGATACCAATCATAGGGAAGTGCATATAAATATGCTTCTTCCGGCATCGACTGATGAAAAGCTGTATCAAAAACTCCAACATCTGGAGTTTTGGGCATTAATTTTTTGCTTGCTTCTATACCAACAATATTAGCAGGGTTATGCAGAGGAGCTAATTTAATATTTTCCTTAAGAGCAGCAATTACCTCTTTAGTAATTAAGACAGAACCAGAAAACTTTTCTCCTGCATGAACAACTCGATGCCCCACAACATCAATCTCAGAAAAATTCTCAATTACTCCATGCTCTTCACTAATCAGTCTTTCAAGCACGAGTTGGATTGCATTTTTATGATCAGTAATTTCAAGTTCAAATTCAAGTTCTAAATTATTTTTTCTATAATATTTGAAGTCCGAGATGCTCTCCGTTATTTTCTCTACTAAGCCATTTGCAATAACTTCTTCATTTTCAATATTAATTAATTGATATTTTAATGAAGAACTTCCGCAATTAAGAACAAAAATATTCATAATATCTTTCCCTTCTCTTTCAGCTTAGTTTATTAATAGGCATCTTTTAAAATAGCTATTATATCAGATTTATGAACCGGCCGAGGATTGCTTTTCAACATTGCTTTTTCTTCTAAAGCCAGCTCAGCAATATATTCAAATTTGTCTACTTTAAAATCTCTTAAACTTTCTGAAATTCCAATATCCTTGATTAATTTCTGTACTTCTTCAACTGCTTTATATGCGGCTTCCATTTCGGTATATTGCTCAATATTAATCCCAAAAATTCTAGCAATATTTGCATATTTTTTAGGATTAGCTATCAAATTAAATTTCATAACATAAGGTAATAAGATAGTATTGCTTAAACCATGTGGAATATTAAAATTACCTCCTAATGGATGTGAAATTGCATGAACTAAACCTAAACCACAATTCGTTAAAGCAATTCCACCAAAAAGTGAGGCTAAGGCCATACCTTCCCGAGCAGCCATATTACTCCCATTACCTACAGCAGGTCTAAGATAATCTTTAACCATCTCAATACCTTTAGTTGCAATCATTTCAAAGGGAAGAACTGCATCTTGTGATACATAAGCTTCAATATTATGACTTAAAGCATCCATACCTCCAACAGCTGTTAAAAAAGCTGGTAAGCTCTTAGTTAACTCTGGATCAACAATTGCAACATCAGGAGCTAAATTTTCATCAATTAAAGCAAATTTTTTCTTGTTTTCCTGATCTGTTATTACAACTGCAGTAGTAACTTCACTGCCTGATCCTGAGGTTGTTGGTATAGTTAATAATTTTAATCTATCTACACTTATTTCTTTTTTTAAATCAGCATCAAAAAAAGATGCAGCTACAGCTTTAGCAGTATCAATTGGACTTCCTCCACCAACAGCTAAGAGGGTATCAATATTATTTTCCAAGACACACTCTACACCAGAATTAACAATTTTAATGGTTGGATCAGGTTTAACTTTATCAAAAACAAGATAATTAATATTAGCATTTTTCAGCTCTTTTTCAATCTCAGCAAATATTCCTGCCTCAATTATGCCATTATCAACCACAACCATCAGGTTTTTAGCTCTTAATGAATTCAAAGTAGAATTTATTTCTTTAATTTTGCTTCTACCAAATTTTATTTTAGTTTTAATTTGAAATTCAAAATCAAAGCTATTCATAATATTTTCCCCTTAAAATTACAATAATGTTTTAAATACTTCTTCACTAGGTGAAGAAATAAATACTTTATTATAGAGCATTCCATTTTTACTGCTTGCAGCTACCGCAGCATCCAGAGAATTTTTCACTGCACTTACATCACCAGTAAAAGTAACATAACCTTTACCTCCAAGTCCGGTGCCTAATCTAACCTGAATTAAATTTACATCAGATGCTTTTGCTGCTGCATCTCCACCAATTATAGCACTTGGCATAGAAAAATACTCTAATACTCCAACTGCATTAACCTTTTCAATCTGTGTTGTACCATTAATAGCACTAATTAAAGAGTGATGAATACGAGAAATAATCATATCATCTACTAAAAATGGCCCACTCTGTTCTTTACCAGCTCTTAAAGAAGATTTTACAGCACTCACATCTCCTGCAATCAATACAGTATATTTTCCAGGACAATTTGGTTGAGCTAAAATAATCTCAACATCAGCAGCTTTTTTCATAACATCTGCTACTTTAATACCCTGACTTATTGAGTTAAACTCAAGCATTCCAATTGTATTAATCATGATACCACCTCTGCACTTCCACTTATAATGACTTCATTATCATTGGCTTTGATAACTTTACCACTGATACTTGAATGTATATTTGCCCCTAAAGAATCCTCTCTAATTTTCGCTATTTTTTCTCCTCTTTCCACTCTTTGGCCTTCACTAACAATCAATTCTGCTGGAGCACCAATATGTTGATTAAGAGGTATTTTAACTTTGTCAACCTCAATCTCTACTGGATCATATAATTCCTGATGGTTATATTTGCTTAAATTTAATCTAGCTATTTGTCTATCAGTAGGAATTTTTCTATATTCCTGCATAATATGAGGCTTATATTCTTCTATATCACTTTCATATTTTTCAGCAATTTTTTGCTTATAATAAACATTAACCAGTCTTGGAGATAATCCCATAGGACAGGCATATAATTCACAAATACCACACTCACAGCAAAGTTGTGCTGTTTTAAATATCTCAGTATTATCTTCTTTTTCATAAGCTAAAGCTCTCATAATACGATGAGGTTCTAGATTTTCATGACCAATTAAATAGCGAGGACAATATTCAGTACAAAATGTACACTGTATACAAGCAGCTTCTGCTTTGTTTTTTATATGTTCCATACTTTGTTGATTCATCTCAATTACAAACTGCTTTTTGGGTAAAATAATAATTGAACCTGCAGTTTTAGTAATAACTGCTTGATTTATTGCTTCTTCCTCAACTAAATTTTCTCCCATCATTGGTCCACCAATTATAACAGCATATTCATCTAGAGTACTTCCACCAGCAGCTTCAATACACTCATTGACAGAAGTTCCAATTGGAACTTTAACAACTCTGGGTTCATTTACTTCAGCTAATACTGAAACATATTTATCTGTTACTGCTTTATCTTCTCTTATTGCCCTATAAACATTATATAATGTTCCAACATTTGAAACTACTGCACCAACTTGAAGTGGTATTCCTCCTTCAGGAACAGTTCTGCCGGTAATTTCATAAACCATTACCTGTTCATCACCAGCTGGATAATAACTTTCCATTAGAAAAAAATCGATATCATAATTGTTTTCATCTCGAATCCTTTTTAAACAGGCCAGTTCTTCAGTATACTTCTTTTTAAGAGCAAAAACTACTTTATCTGCTCCAACAATTTTAGCAACTTCATTTACAGCTTCTAATATTTCAGCTGCAAAACTACGCATTAAAAATTTATCTGTCATTAATAAAGGTTCACATTCTGCTCCATTTATTATAAAATACTCTGCTTCAGCACCATATTTAACATGAGTAGGAAAACCGGCACCGCCGGCTCCTACCACTCCTGCTTCAGCAATTTTATCAATAAGGCTCATATTACTACCCCTCTCCGTCTAAACTTTTGCTGAATTATATTATGGAGAATCCATCTACTAAAATACATCTTCTTTTTCTGGTAAATGTTCTAGCAGAAGTAATTCCCTCACCAGTTGGTCCGGCGATAGTAAAGGAAGAGAATCCTTCTCCACCTGCTCCAAGACCAGCATAAGAAGGAGCATTTTTAACATAGATAGTAGTTCCAATTTTTTTAGCAAAAGCTGTTAAGTGATCTACATTCTTAGAATGAATTATCGCTGAATGACGATTTTTATTTTCAATTTTTACACCCATCTCCATTGCTTCTTCGAAATCCTTAGCTCTCACCAAAGGCATAACAGGCATAAGCTGTTCTTGGCGAACAAGAGGATGATCGATGTCTACATCAATTATAGCTAAGCGTACATCTTTGTTTTTTGGTTTTATTCCTGCACTTTCTAAAATATATGCAGCATCTTTACCAATATATTCTTTATTTACGGTTCCATCTTCATTAATCACTATGTTTACAATCGCTTCAGGATTATCCACTAATTGAGCATTTTCGGCTACCATACAGTCAATTAGTTGATCTGCAATTGAATCTAAAGCTACAACAACTTTTTCTGAAGTACATAACACATTATTATCTATACTAGCACCCTTAACTATATCGCTAGCTGCTTTAGCAAAATCTACTGTATCATCTACTAAACAAGGTGGATTTCCTGCCCCTGCACCAATTGCTTTTTTACCTGAACGTAAGGCAGCATTTACAACACCATGACCACCAGTAACAACCAACATAGATACTCTTTCATCCTTCATACAACTTTCTACAGTTTGTAATGTTGGTTCTTCTACTGCTGTCATTAAATTAGCGGGTCCACCTGCATTAATTATTGCCTTGTTTAATTGTTTCATCACATAAAGTGAAACTTTTTTTGCACTAGGATGAGGATTAAAGACAACACTATTACAGGATGCAATCATGCTTATTCCATTATTAATAACCGTTGGTCCGGGGTTAGTTGATGGAGTAATAGAACAGATAACTCCAAAAGGAGCTTCTTCTAAAATACTTAATCCATCTCTACCACTATAAGCTTCGGTTCTTAAATTTTCTGTACCTGGTGTTTTGTCAATTGCTAAATTATTTTTTATCACTTTATCTTCAGGACGTCCCATTCCTGTTTCTTCAACAGTCATTTTAGCGATTTTATCAACATGTTTTCTAATTTCTTCTCGCATAGCTTTAATTAGCTCTTCTCTTTCTTGAACTGAGAAATTAGCCTGTAGTTCTGTCTGAGCTTTTTCAGCAGCGGCTATTGCTTGGTTCATAGACTGAAAAACTCCATAATCACCTTCAGACTGAGACTTTCTTTCACAAACATTATCATCTAAAGCTTTAACAACTTCATCTATTATTTTAGCCAGTTCTTCTTTATTTATGTCCATTATCGAACCTCCTCATTAAATACTAATTGCTGGTATATCTATTATTAAAGAAATCTTCTCCGGCTTCAGCAACTGTGATATCTTCTTCTACTGATCCACCACTTACACCAATTGATCCAACAAGTTCTCCTTTAACATTAAGAGGAATGCCGCCTCCAAACAGAACTATATCATCACAAACTGTATCAATACCATAGAGCATTTCACCTGGTTGAGAAAGTTTGCCCAATTCATCAGACCTCATTTTTAAAGCATAAGCTGTATAAGCTTTAGCTTGAGAAATTTTTATACTTACTGGAAGGGCATTGTTCATCTTTTTAAAAACTATCAATCTACCATCATCACCCATTATTGAGATTATCATAGGAACATTAATCTCTTCTGCCTTATCAACACATTTTTGAGCAATTTTTTCTGCAATATCAAGAGTAATTTTCATATTAATTCTCCTCACTTTCTATAGCCTTTAAGACTTCCTTGGTAACTGCAGATACTAATTCCCTTTTATCTGCAGTCCGGCTTAAAATATAGATTAAATCAGATAACCTATTAACATATTTGTGAACTAACTCAGAGAAAGTAATATTGTTTTCTTCTTCAGCAGCTGCAATTCTTCTTTCAGCTCTGCGGCAAATAGTTCTTGATATATCTAAGTAGCTCCCCAGCTCACTTTGTCCTGGCACTGTGAAACCCTTAAAATTAAACTCAGCTTGATAGCAGTCAAGATTACTTTCTAAATAATCTAGATGACTTTGTTCTATTTTATTTTTAGCTTCTTTTTGCCTGGAAGCTAGCTCTCCAGCAAGAATAAATAAATCTTTTTGAACCTTATATATTATTTCTTTTATATCAGAATAGTCACATCTTACTCGAGCAAGACCTAGCCAGGAATTAAGTTCATCAATTACACCATATGCTTCTACCTGTGGGTCTGCTTTGGAAACTCTTTCACCACTATAAAGACTTGTTTTGCCTTTGTCACCTCTTTTGGTGGCAATAGATGACATATTAACCACCTCCTAAAAACTAGATTCATCTAGCTCTATTTCGTCAATTATACCAACAATTGCAAGGTCAATAGGACTACCTTCAAAATGGTTAGTTTTTCGGGCTCCACTACCACTGGCAACTAAAACTAGCTCACCAATACCGGCCCCAACACTATCTACTGCTATTAAACATTTTTCTTTTTTAAATTCCTCATAAAGAGGACATACTATCAGTAATTTAGTACCTACAAGACCCTGGTCTTTTTGGGTAGCAACAACATTACCAACTACTTTGGCTGAGAACATATTATCATTCCTTTGTTTTTTGCCACATCACGGGCATAGGGAGTAATTATTGCATCCTCTTTTACATATACTATTTCTATATCTTCAGCAAGGGGATTGATATCCCTATAAGTTAAAACCTTACTGTTGAGATAGATAGAATTACTATTATTAGTATCATTTCTATCTTTGCTTTCTACTTTATTTTCTGAACTTTTTTCAGCAGAAATTAGTTTTTCCTGTCTCAATATTTTTTTAACTTCTTGAGAAATAGATTCTGCATCAATTAACTGAATACCATAACTTTTAATTTTTTTAAGCTGTTTTTGATTTTCTTCTAATAAAGCTGGTGGGATTTTATCCATTCCTAATTCTGCCCAAACATCACTGCTCAAATCAGCAGCATTCTGAGCAGCTACAACAGGAATTCCAGCCATCAGAGCATGAAAAATCAAATCTATTAAAGTGGTATCAGCAAAATGAGCAGAAATCTTTGCTGCAGTATTCCTGGTTAAAACAGGCACAATAATTAGATCAGCATCTTCAAGACAGTCAAAAGAATTATCTTCTAAAAAATTGTCAACCCTTAGTTCTGAGGCGATATATTCATAATCAAGTACACTTTTAGCGCTCTGAGAAAACTTAAGCTGCCAATCAACAGAAAATTCCTTGTCAATTTTCTTCAACTCTGCTAAAGATTTCTCACAAGCAACCTTGCCACCAGTAAAAAGAGCGATTATATTCTTTTTTTGAGATATTTCATTATTAAGAGATTCTAAAACCTCTTTAACTAATCTAGTGATTAATTCTTCTGTTACTTCTACCATCTTCTTACCTCCATCCTCAACTATTCGCAATTCATGGCAATACCGAGGGGAGTTACCAATAAAGTTTGAGAAGGTTTTACAATTTTGAGACCAGTTCTATTTTTGAGTACATCTTCAATCCCATCAATAGCACTAGTTCCTCCAACAAGATAAACAGTTTCCGCTTTATAGCGACCTATATGGTTATTAATAATCGAGGCAATTTTTTCAATTACAGGTATAACCATCGGGAAAATCTCATCAGTGCGCTGAGGATCTCTTTTTATTTCTTCGGCTTTTTCTACACTAACACCAAGCCCACCAGCAATTACAAGATTTAAATGGATTCCACCTGTTGCTTCATCAGCAGTATAAACAACCTCTTTATTTTGCATAATTGAAATTCCGGTAGTTCCTCCACCGATATCTACAACTACACCTCTTTCTATTCCAAGTACAGCAGCAGCAGCTGAAGGCTCATCAACTACATTTTTAACCTTAAAACCTGCTCCCTGAACAACATTTTTGAAAGTATCAATATCCCTATCACCAGTTCCAGGTGGAACAGCTGTAGCAGCATATTCAATTTCTCTATTCAAGATTGATTCGAGCTCTGCTTTCATTTTTTTTACCATTCTAAGAGCTCCTATATAGTCTACAACAAGTCCATCTCTGACAACAGTGCCAGTTTGACTTGCAGCTAAAATAGGGTTATTGTCTTCATCCAAAAGTGTTAAAACTAGGTTTGCTGTACCAAGATCAACCCCAGCCTTTAATTTACCTTGATAGTCTAAACTTTCAGGTTTATCATCTATTAAACCTGCCAGATGATCTAGTGTCTTATTAGCCTTCTCAACATATTTATCCATACATACATTTCTCCTCCATCAGACAATATAAATAATTAATATTATCCCCCCTCCCGAAAGAAGGGGGATATTATATTTAATTTATTATAATTGTGATTCGTCTAGTTCTTCTTTAGCCATTTGTGGTAAAATCGCATCAACATCGGTATGAGGTCTTGGAATTACATGAACGGAGATTAATTCTCCTACTCTACCTGCAGCAGCTGCACCAGCATCTGTAGCAGCTTTTGTAGCTCCAACATCACCTTTTACCATAACGGTAATAAGACCTGAACCTATTTTTTCGTATCCTACTAAACTAACATTTGCTGCTTTAACCATTGCATCGGCAGCTTCAATTGCTCCAACAAAACCTTTTGTTTCAATTAAACCTAAAGCTTCACCACTCATTTGTCATTCCCCCTTATATTTATTCGTCATCACCTATGATCTCATCATAGTGTATACAATCTGTTCTTAAATCACCTTTTGTTCGAGGACAATTAGGATCTTCACAGATATTGCAAATTTCTTCATCTGCAGATTCTAATTCTTCCTCATCTTCACTTTCAGCTGTCTCATCCTCTTCATCAGAAGAAGGTTCGCCAGCTTCAGTTTCATCATCTGCTTCATCTTCTTTTTCAGAGATTTCTTCATTTATTTCTTCAACCGCGGATTCATCAGCTTCCTCTTTTTGATATCCAACTGTATCATCTGTGTATACCAATTTAGCATATATATCTTTAGCTGGTCTTGGTATTACATGGGCAGAATAAACCTTGCCCAGTTTTGAGGCAGCAGTTTTGGCAGCGTCAATAGCCGACTTTACTGCTCCTATATCACCAGATATTTTGATAACAATCATACCTCCACGGCTTATTTCATAACCAATAAGCTCAACATTGGCTGATTTTGCAGCTACATCTACTGCTTCATATGCAGGTAATAAACCACGGGTTTCAACCAAACCAATTGCAGTTCTGGACATATTCCCTCCTTCCTTTCAATCTCTATTCCATTTTTAATTGTTTTTTAGAGCTTCTATTACTAATTGAGTTATTTTTTCAACTTCTTCTGCATTAATTTTTTCTTCTTTCGCTTGATTAGATGCTTCATTACTTTCAATGGCTTTAGTTTTCTCAGTTGTTTTATTTTTTGCTGTATTTTTTGCTGTATTAGTTGTTTTATTTGTATTTGCTCTTTTTTGATCAGGAATAGAGTTTCTGCTGTATTCATCTTCTAAAGGAATATCTTTAATTGGAATACCTTTTACCAGACGAGCTGCATTAGAGCCCATAATCTTAGCCTGAAAGTCCTCATCAATTCTTTTTTCTATAAATGGTTGATCAATATCCAGTTTTTTATGCTGTATTATTATATTGTTTTGATCACCTATAGATATACCAACATTTAAGCGAGATTCATTTGCCGCATCATTGGCAAGTTTGTGAATATCACTATCCTCACTTATAAAGTATTGAAAAGGAATACCTTCTTCTTCCAAACCATAACATAGATTTCTGAAAAGGCTGTTTTTTTCATACTCTTTCTGTACTCCTATATTCACAGAAGGCTTTTGAGATTGATTACTCATCTATTACACTTCCCTCCGTTTCCAAATAGGAAAGAACCAAACCAGTTGCTACAGCATTTCGAGGTCCCATAACACCTCTTATATTACCACGACCTGCAACCACTCCATATTCTGAAAGACGGTTAGAAATCATAGTAGGTATTTCAAAATCAATTGCTGAGCCACCGACCATAACTACAAAATCAATATCTCTGATATTCCCAGTTGGAATAATTCGTTTTAATGCTCTAATTGAATTCCGAACAAAAACATCATTTTTAGCATCTCTTCTCACCTGGCGTATCTTATCAAGAGAATGATCTGTAGGTATTGGAATTTTATCGTTATCACTAAGGATTATAACTCTTCCGAAAAGCTTAGGTGCAAGAGGCTCATCAAAAAAGTTAACACTCCCATCCTCATGCCTGATATGAAATACGCTTTCAACCTTTGCTAGAGGGTTTTTCTTAATTAATTCTGCAAGTTTAATATCTCCCAAACCTAGCTCAGTATTTATTAATAATGATGTCATATCACCGGCACCAGCAAGATGAGTAGTATAAATAGTATCTTTAGTGGTAACCATTGCTGCATCAGTTGAGCCACCACCCATATCCAGGATAACGAATGGTTTATCTGTACCTGGTGTTGTTAAAGCTCCTAAGATTGCCATATTAGCTTCAACACCAGCTATTTCTACCTTAACATTTGTTTCTTCTTCAAGTTTATCTGCTATTTTACGCATTGGGAGCTGACTTGTTTTAACCATTGCAGCCAGTCCAACAGCATTTTCCATAGCATATTCTTCAGCCAATCCACCCTTGACTTCTTTGGGAACAAAGGTATTAACAGCTAATATATCCTTTATTCTAATATCTTGAAGTGGTTGATCAGTAACTTTGCTCATGGTAGCTTTAACTCTATCCAACATACCACCAACATTAGTTCCTGGTTGACCTTGAACATCTTCTATGGGATGTATTTTTTCTAGAGAATCCATGATCTCATCGGCACCTGAATCTATACCAATTTCTGATTTTCCTCGATCACCAATTATTACTATTTCTCCAGCTGGAATTTTCCGTTCTTCAATATCCCCTTCTGGGGTCCTAATAACCACTGCAGATCTGTTACCAATCAGAGATCTTGCTACTGGAAAAATATGTTTGGTGTCTTCAGAATCAAGCTCAAAGATCGTAGCTATACCATAGGGATTCGAAAGTTTATCAATTGTTCCTCCCGGTCTTGCAACCTCTACAGCAGCTTTTTTAGCAAGTGGAATCCGATCAATATATTTAACCTCATCAATCACAGGGATTGTCTCATCAAGACGATTAACAATTAAAACTGCATCATCTTTTTGAGCAACTGCACCATTTACATTAACCCCTCTTTCCTTTGCCTGGTTAATGATATTTGCAGCATCAGCAAAATCAACTGATCCTGGAATGATAAGTATAACATCTTCACCTGCCTTGCAGTCATCAATATCATTGATAAGTGTTGTTACCCCAACACCCAAGCCAATTCCACCTGGTGTCCAGGGGTCATGACCAATCATAGTTGATTCTGTAATTACAGTTTCAGTTATAGTTTCCATTGCTAGATCTCCAATAACTGGTGTAGCTTCATTTAACCTAATTAGGGCAAGATCATCATATCCCAGATCAACCTTATTTAAAGCAGAGTTTAAAGAATTAAGAATACCTTCTATGTTATCAATGGTGCCCTTTAAACCAGTTGTTTTATATATCCCATCTGAAATAAAGTCAATATTCTCTTTTTCTTTATCCACTTTTCCGATAGCAACTTCTGTAGTAGAGTTGCCAATATCGACCCCTACAATATATTCCATACTCCCACCTACCTATTAGACTCTTTATCTATCACCTTTTAGTCTGTTTCTCTTCTCATAAACATCTGCTGCTTCACGAATCAATTCAGCATTAATTACTGCATCATATTTATTTTCTAATTCATTAGCAATATCTAAAAGTTCCTGCTTGGTTGAACGATAAGGACGAAGTTGATTATAGATTTCAAGAATTCTATCATCATCAACCCTAGTTAATTCAGCAGCTCTTTCTAGATTTTTTGCAAACTGTTCTCTATCAACAGATCTTGCGATTTCAGCTTGATGGTTTAATGTTTCAGCTGTGATTTTAAGTTCTGAACCATCAGTTTTTCCAGAAATAATATCTTCAAACTTAATATCATCAAGTGATTTTCCTGAAGGAGTTTTTACTAAGTCTTTTCTTTTTTCTCCGAGAGGATAATCTTTATCTGTTAAACCATTACCTCCAGTATTTTTCTTTGGGCTTTTTGAGGATCCACTTTGACCTTCATCAAGATTGCTAAGCACATTGCGTACAATAGATTCAACTAACTCTTTATCCATTACATACACCTCCTGGTATTTTAGATTATTTACCGAATGTTACCTCAACATCTACAATTTTTTTGTTCTGGTCAAGGTATTGAACTTCTTTGTTATATAGTACTGCAGCTATTGCCTGATATTTAGGTCTAGCCATCTGATCATTACGAGTAGGTACTGGATCAGGGTTTTCACCTTTTGCATATCTAGCAGCATTTTTACCAATTTGTCTGAATGTTTCTAAATCAATAAGTGGAGCTTGAGGGAATAACTCTAAGTTAGAGAGTGGGTTTAAATCTTTCTGGTGAATTAAAATAGTACCTTTAGATTGTAAACCGATTCCTATACCTGAACCACTTAGTTGGGCAGCTTTATGTCCCATAAAACCAACATCTGCAGTTACATAATTTTTAACGACCCGAGCTTTAATACCTTCTTCTTCTATACCAGCCATAACTTCCCTTAAAACATCTGCATGATCTTGTTCGGTCATGGTTTTAGATAATTCTTTGCCAAAAGCTGGTGGTAATCCAATAACTACTTCATCACTACTTTTACCTTCTTCAGCCAATCCTAATTCTTTCATAGTCATATTCCCAGATCCAGCAGTGGAAGTACTAGTTGAAGCAGAGTTTCCACCTTCCTTTGTCATACCTGATACAACATCAACAACGATCTGGCGAATAGCATCTTCATTTAATTGCATTGTTACACCTCCCGATTAATTTATTTATTCTCCAATATTTGCAGGGTCTTTAGCAAGTCTAGTATTTTTAAGTTTTTCCCAGAGCTCATCAGAAATTCTGTAACCAGTTCCAGGACCAGCATAATCGTTTTTATCATTAACAGCACTAATACAATGGAAGTTCTCATCAAAGATTGCTGATGTATGGAGATAATCTCCAGCAATTCTCTGTTTTAAGAGATTAAAGAAGTTTTCTGCTACATCTTCGAAACCATGTTTAGCAAGTGCCTGTACGATCTGAACACCGGTGGTTCCTCTATTGAGCATATCTTCTATACCTCTGAAATCTCCTCTTACATCACGATCAGGCATATCTTTACTACCGTGAGCATAAGTAGCAGCTTCTACTTCTTCATCGGTAATATCTGGCATACTAAGCTCTTTAAATACAGCTTGTAATGCTCTTACACCTTTGTTTCTAACCTTAATAACTTCTTCTTCATCTACAGGAACTAATCCACCATTAACTTTTAAGTCACGCTGTAGGGTTAAGAAGTCATCATAGTCATCAACATCATGAGTGGAGCCAGCAAACATGTTATCATAGTTAGGCACAGCACTGTAACCAGAGAAGATAAAGTCAGTACCTGGTAAAAACTGCATTAACATTCTAGCAGTTCTTCTAGTTCTTGAATGAGTAAATGTCTGGTCATTACCTGATGCACACTCTAGATCAAGTAACATAGCAATTAAGTTTTCAGCTAAGATTGCTCTAACACCAGATGGAACTGCTCCAGGAACACCTATACAACTAATTGAACCATTCTGTATACCCTGAACTCCTGCACCTTTGGTCATATATAAGCAGCGAGCTTCTAGATAAAGCATTGATTTACCATCGGCAAAACCCATCTCTGCTTCAGAACCGGTACCAGAAGTATATCTCATTTTTAAACCACGGGAAGCATAAGCTGAAGCTAAGAAACTCTTAGACCATGGAGTATCATCACCATCAACAAATACCTGTTCTGTACCATATACAGATACAGTTTCAGCATAAGCTGTAAATCCGCGCATACCCATTTCTAATTCCATAGCTTCCTCAACAGCACACTGAGTTAAAACTCCACCACGGCCGGTTTGTGAACCTACCATGATTGAAATAGCATTTGAAGGTGCATATCTTACTATACCTACTGTAGTTTCCATTTCATCAAAACCACGTAGAGCAGCTTCTGCTGCATCTGCAGCTAATAATGCTGGGTGATCTTTAACATTAGTAACATGACACTGGTTAGAAGGAGTTTTTCTAGCTCTCATCTTCTGAACAGCCATCATCATTTCTACAACATTCATATGACCAACCACTTCAACAACTTTAGCAGGGGTCATACCTAAACCAAATCTCTTAACCTCATCTCTACAAACATTTAAATCTACTATTTTTTTAGCAAGTTCTTTTGAATCATGAGCCATAACTTCTTCAACAATATTTAAATCAAGAGTATGATCAGCAATAAAAGAGTCTAACATATCAAAATCTTCTCTTCTCTTACCATCTAACTCAACTATTTTACCATTTTCTACTGTAACACTTGGTTTTGGATCATCTGGACCTTCCATAGCCACAAGACCAGCTTCGGGCCATTCTCTAATAAATCCGTCATTACTAATTGGCCTTTTTTCTAGTTCTAAAAATCGCTTGGACCTTTTCACATTTTTCCCTCCTTAGTTCGTTTTGCAATATTTCTATTGACAAGACAACTACCTTTATTGTATTTTTTGTTAGATTTAAATATATGGAGTTGTAACTGATTCAGGTTTGTCACCTAGGCTACCAAGAAGTTTTAATCCTACTTCACGAGCAGCAACTACTGCCTGACGTACAGCACCAGAGTCTCCACTGAAGAATAAAATAGACTCATTAGTTAAGCTAGTACCATCAGCAGGGCTTGCATAACCAACTACATCTATTGTAGCAGCTTTTACAGCAACATCAGCCATAATTACCCCAATACCAGCAGGTGCACCAACAGAAATACCAAATGCTTTACCTTCAGGAGCGCCAAAAGCTTCATTTAAAGCTTTGCTTGCTCTTGCTGAATACTGGAATTCAAGGTGACCAGCATCATTAGCATAAACATCACCAAAGGTACGTTCTAGATCATCTAAAGCAACCTGTACTGCTCTTCTTGCATCAGAAACTTCTTCAGCACCAAAGATAATTAAAGAACCATGACCGGCTCCACCTTTAGTATCTCTAGGAAGCTCAATTTTTACTATTTCTGTATTTGAAGCTTTAACTGCTTCATCTGCAGCATATATTTGTGGACCTGCTCCAGTCCTTGCGCTAAATATACCAATTGAACGATATTTCTTATCAATACCCATCATTTCTCTTAATTTTGGATCTACATTTGCGATTACAAGACCAATTGTATCACCAATAGTTGTTCCTATAAATTCAGTTACTTCATTAGCCAGATTCAATTTAGCTTCACCACCTTTTTTGTTTTCGCTTTTTTCTACAACATTTTCAGTGTTTTCAGTTTCGTTTGAAGATTCTGCCTCTTTAATCCTGTTCATAACTTCATTAACTAAATCATTAATTTTCTGCTCTTCCATATCGATTAACCCTCCTCTCCATTAGAATTACGGAAGAAGTTTATTAACATCTTCGTGTGGTCTTGGTATTACATGTACTGAAACAACCTCTCCCACTTTTCTTCCGGCAGCTGCTCCGGCATCAGTAGCAGCTTTTGTAGCTCCTACATCCCCCCTTACCATAACTGTGACCAAACCTGAACCGATTTTTTCATAACCAACCAGTTCAACATTTGCAGACTTAACCATAGCATCAGCAGCTTCTATAGCACCAACAAGTCCAATCGTTTCCACCAGGCCTAATGCTTCTCTAGCCATTTATTCCCCTCCTTTCAAAACATAGTTAAATAAATTTTCGGTGCCCCTATCTATTATTATTAACAAAAAAGTTCTGATTTCCTTGTCAAAAAACAGTTATCTTATAAGAATTATTTGCTCTATTCCTTATTTTTTTTATTTTCTAAATATTAGATAATAATATATCGTCAATATTAGCAATTTATTGTTTTTTGCTATTAAAAATTTGTTTTTTTGAGCCATCTCAGTGAATAATGTCAATTTCTGTATTCTGATGGTGAAACTCCTTCATACTTTTTAAAAACTTTGGAAAAATAACTGGGATCATTATAACCAATTTCTTTTGCTATTATAGCAATATTTACATTTTTATTATCCAACCTCCTTTTTGCCTCTTCTATTCTTAATTTGGTTAAATAGCTTTTAAAAGTACAGCCCATTTCTTTTTTGAAAATCCTGCTAAAATAATGGGTGCTTAAGCTGGCAGCTTCTGCAGCTTCACTTAATGTAATATCTTCAGTATAATTAGATTGTACATATTTAACACCATTGTAAATAATTTTTTCTTTAAAGTCGGCTCCAAAATCATCAATTTTTTCCGAAAGTTTGATTAATACAGTATTAAGCCAATTTTTCATCTGCTCTTGATTATTTATTTTAAATAATTCTTGAGTAAATTTATAATTTAAAGGAGATATATCTTTAAAATTAGCCCCAGTTTCAACTGCTGATCTAGAAAGTACTCCTAATAATTCTGTCATTCTTGATTTTACAAGTATTGAATTAAAACTTTCATCTATCTGCCAACTATCAAAAAGTGTATCAACTAATTCTTTAAAATGATTAACTTTCCTTGATTTAAATTTTTCTACCAAACGACTCTCTATATCATAAGGATAAGCTATTTCATGAAAATCTCTATTTTTAATATCTTCCCAGTGCACAGCAGAACCTTCAGAATGCAATAAAGAGTTTCTAATCGCACCAAGTGCCTCGTGATAAGATCTATCAACCAGACGGGGATCATCATAATAACTACCGATACCTATAGTTATAGTAAATTCAGTCTTGTTTTTGACTTCCTGACTAATTTCTTCAGCAACTTTTTTTAACCACTTTTTGATCTTTTTATTTTTATACATTTCCTCACCAAAATAAAGGATTATTATTTTATCACTTGACATTGGTACTACCATTAAAGAATTATATTTATTTTCGAAATTTTTAATTACACTAAAAACTTCTTTTTTATGAATCTGCCTTTTTAATTCATCTTCATTAATTGTTGAGCTAGCAAATTGGTCAATATCTGCAATCATAACCGCAGAAGGCAATTCTTCTATATCAAAAAATTCAGTCCTACTTTTTATTTCTTCAATTGTATCAATATTTAAAAAGACAAGATCAAAAACAAATGACATTTTTATATAGGGCATAACCATATTTAATTTTTCTCTCATTTCTTTTCTTATTTTCTCATCTTTTTTAGAACTTTGAATTTTATCGATTAATTTATTAACTAATTCTCGAACTTTTTGTGGTTTAACCGGCTTTAATAGATATTCTTCTATCCCTAAAGATAGAGCCTCCTGCACATATTCAAATTCATCATAGGCAGTTAAAATTACAAATCTGGTATGTTCTAAATCTTTTTTAATTGCTTTAATTGCTTTTAAACCATTCATTCCAGGCATTCTAACGTCCATGAAAATAATATCCGGTTTTTTCTCTTTAGCTAATCTCACAACTTCTTTGCCATCAGCAGCTTCTCCAACTATCTCTATATCATCAATACCACTTTTTTCGCCAAGAATTATAGAAAGGGCCTTCCTTTCTAAGTATTCATCATCTGCAACAATTATCTTATACAATTGCTACCCTCCAATCTCTTCTCTATATATTTAAATAACATTTATTTATTATATTTATATCAATCTCTTGGTAGATTAATTTTAACCTCGGTTCCATTATTTATTTCACTATTGATTTCTAAACCATATTCTTCACCAAAATAATGTTTTAATCTTTGATGAACATTGTTGATGCCAATTCCAGTTATATGACTTGTAATTTTATCTTTGTTTTTAGTTCTGGAATCTAAAAGGTCTTCAGAAAAATTCTTTTTCATTCCTAAACCATTATCAATTACAGAAATACTGATCATCTTTTCATTTTTTTCAGCTTTAATTTCAACTCGTCCAGTTGCCTTTTCTTTAAATCCATGGATAATTGAATTTTCCAGTAAAGGCTGAATGGTTAACAAAGGAATATTGATATCCATAAACTCTTCTTCAATATCAATTACAAAGTCAAATTTATCCTTGTATCTTTTCTGTTGAATTGTTATATAGTCTTTAACACAGTTTAATTCCTCTTCTAATTTAACAACTTCTTCTACATTCCTTAAACTATATCTAAGTAAATCTGATAAGGCATAAACCATATCCTCTGTTTCAGAAGCTCCCTCTATCAGAGAAAGTCGGGCAATAGAGTTTAGAACATTGAAAAGAAAATGCGGATTAACCTGTGACTGTAAAATTTGTAACTTTTTTGTTCTCAAATGTTCTTCTAACTGTCTTCTAGATCTAGATTCTTCTAATAATTCCTGCTGATAAATATTTGCTAAGCCCATCTCAGCAATATAGTTAGCTGTTATTGAAAGAAACTCTGTGGCAGCTACTATCCTGCTTTTAGGCAGCACTTCAATATCATTGAATTTCCTTTTAATTGTATCAAAGTCGATATCAATATCTTTGGTTCTCTCTTTAACCCGTGCTAAAGTTTTTTCACGCCCATCTTCTTCTAGAATTATCTGCCCACATAAAATAGTCCCAATAAAACGATTTTCTAAAATTATTGGAGCAGCCATATCTATTAAGCCAGATTCACAAACATATGGAGCAGACTTACCCTCTTCTTTTGCTCTAATCCCTCCCTGTGAATCAGAAAGAGTACATTTTTGAAAACCTTTTTCACAATAACGAATTGTTTTGCAAAAAGAAGTAAACCTACTGCAGTTAGTAACTGGGATTCCATCCCTATCAACTATTACAGCTGCTAAACCGGTAGCTTCTGCAAATTTATCCTGAATACTCTGTAATACATCTATATTTATTACTTCACTTAAATCATAATCGTATCTTATTTTAATCATCCTCCTAAAATCCATTTACAATTGGCAATATCTATGATTCAATCATCATTGTTCCTTTTAATATTTTCTAACTGCTGAACTCTAATCCCTGTCATAACATCAGAGCGAGTTATTATACCTTTAAGTTCTTCACCTTCCATTACTAAAAGTCTACCTATATCTTCCTGAAAAAGAAGTTTAAAAGCTTCATATAATTCATCCTCTGCCTTTACACTGTGGATCTCTTTTGTCATTATGGCCTGCACAGGAGTATTACTGTATTCTTCTTTAGGAATTTTTCTGGCATCCTCCATTGTGACCATTCCAATGATTTTACCATCTCTTTCAACTGGAAAACCAGAATGTTTATAATCAAACATTTTTTCTATCAGCTGATGAACACTAATTTTTCCTTCTACAGTTTTGACATCTTTGGTCATTAAATCTTTAACCCTCAGATTGGAAAGAGCCGATTTAATATTGCTGTATTTATGTTCCTGCATAGCACCAAAATAAATAAACAAAGCAATTAGAACTAATAATAGGTTACCGCTCATTAAACCAAAAATACCAAAAGCTACCGCAAAAATTTTCCCAACCCTAGATGCAATTTCAGTAGCTTCTGCAAGAGAATGTTTTTTAGCTATAACAGCTCTTAATATTCTGCCTCCATCGGTTGGAAAAGCAGGCAGTAAATTAAATAAAGCTAATATTATATTTAACTGTCCTGTATAAAGAATAATTAAGCGAATATCTTCTAGTAAAAAATCTGGAGCTAAATTTGCAGCTGGTACCAAAATCAAACCAATTACCAAACTCAATAGTGGCCCACTGGCAGAAATTACAATTTCATCATTTGGGTTATCAGAAAAATCCTCTATATTAGCCATCCCACCAAATAAAACCAGGGTAATATCGTTTGTTTTAACTCCTTTACTTCTTGCAGTAAGAGAATGAGCCAGCTCATGGGCTAAAACACTCATAAAAAGTAAGGTAGCCATTATTGCTCCAAGTATATAGGGATTTAAAAGTAATTCTCCTCTTGCTATATCTGTCTGCTCTGTTAAATAGATAAAATTACTGCCAAAAGCCCAGACAAAAAAGGGAAGAATGATTAATAAACTTAAATGTAATTTGATAGGTATACCAAATAATTCACCTAAATCAAAAGTTATATTCATAAAATCTCCTCCTATATACTGTCACCAACCCCGGCAAATTTAATTTTATCTCCTAATCTTTCTTTTAAAAAATAGGAAGCTTTTTTACCACTGCAGTGAAGAGGATAAATTGAATTGATATTTATAGTTTGAAAATAATTTGCAATATTTTGTAATTTTTCATCATCAGCATTTTTTAGATGCATGCCTCCAATTATTTTGTCTATTTTATTTTCTCCACTCTTCTTTATTATTTCTTCAACAATATTAATAATTCCTTTATGACTACAGCCTAAAATAATTACTAATCCTTGTTCACTTTGAACAAAGAGGCTGATATCATCATTAAATTTATCTACTCCTAGTTTACCTTTAACTTTTTGCTGATATTTATTGTTTAAATAATCTTTTGCAGCTTTGATCTCACCAGTAAGAAAAAGGTTTTTTGCTATTTCTCTATCACTTTTAATTTTATGCAGATTTTTTATTTCTGGACCTTGATATGATACAGGTACTAATCTTTGCCTTTTTTTAGAAAATCTCTCTATTTTAAAGTCTGGATGAGCATAAACATCTAAATCTTCATTTAATTCTAAGAGTCTCTGAACTCCTCCTGTGTGATCATAATGGCCATGACTCAAGATCAAAGCATCAAGTTCAGTTAAATCAATATCTAATTGTTCAGCATTATGCTCTAAAACAAGTCCCTGTCCACTATCAAAAAGATAATTTTCACTATTAAATTCAATGTATAATGAAAGACCATGTTCGGCCAATAGATCTTTTTCATAAACAGTATTTTCTACCAAAATAGTAATTTTAGGATAAGCAGAGATAATAATAGCCCCCCTTTAAATTTCACACCCACAGCTGTTTGAAATATTACAGCTCATGGCAAATTTAAAATTTTTAGCTGTCATAAAATCTGTTATTTGGGCCAGCAGAGCATAAATCTGCTCACTTTCTCCAAATATAGTAGTCGAAATCGCATCACTTTTACTCTGCAGTTCTGAATTTTCAATTAAATTAATAACCTCTTTTACTTCCTCATTAACATTTTCTGTATAAAGAGGATAAAAAGATATCTGACAAGATATTATTACTACTTTACTCATATTATAACACCTTCCTCTAATATTCCAAAGCTCTAATGACAAAAAACTACAAAAAATTAATAAAAAGTTAAAATATCATTGAGATAATTAAAGTCATTAATTAAAATATCTCTAATTTGAGCATTTAGTTCTATAGAATTTTCATCTAAAAAATATGACAAATTTGTTTTATTATTATCATTATTTTTAAATTCTAAACTTTCATTTAGATAATTCTCTATAACTTTTTTGTCAGCTTCTTTTAATAAAGCTGTCTCTTCCATCATTTCTAATCTAGTAATTATATTATTATAAATAGTTTTTAAAGCTTTATTTTTATCATTGTCTGCAAGCAGGGCTCTATTTCTAAATAAGCCTTGAGCTAAGATCTCAAAATCATTTTCCTTAAGATGAGCTGCTGCAAAAAGTGACAAACCATTTGGGTTTAAGCTATTAATTTCCTCTATTTGTCTTAAGAGCTGTCTTTCAGTTAACATAAATACAGCTATCCCTGGATAAATAGGCTCAGTCAATCTTTTTCTATCATTTTTAATCCATCTTTCTAATTCAGAGAACATATTTTCTGTATAAGTCATCGGCAGCACAAAATCTAAATATCCTTTTTCCAGCCACAAACCCCAATTTTGCATTGAGCGGTATCTAGCTTCTTCAAGCCCTGGCAACACATCTGCCGACAATTTCAAATCTGGATCTTTTTCTCTTAAAAGTTGTGCTGTTTCTTTAACCATTTCTGTGATCAAATTTTCTCGAAATCTATTCCATTTAGATTCTGCTTCACTATCATCTTCAATAGCAAAAGGATTGATCCCTGTTTCTCGAATAAATAATTCTACATTTTTTTGATCATAACCAAAGCTGCCGTGAAATTCATCGGGATAACGAATATAATCTAAATTAATACCATCTAGATCATAGTGCTCAACCAAATAAAGATATCTCTGCTGAAGATATTGCTTTACATCTTCTCTTGCAGGACTAAGCCAGCTTGTATTGTGATAAGTTATGAAATCTCCTGCTTTATTTTTATTTGCCCACTCTGGATTTTTCTGGAGTATAGGCCCTGCTTCTCCCGCAGTATTTTCATTAAAAACCCAAACCCAACCGTGAACTTCAAGCTCTCTTAGTTGAGCTTCTTCAATCAGAACTTTTAGAGGATCTTCATCCCAATCCTTAAATCTTTCATCCTGCTCTATAAGCTCATTATCAGGAACAATAGACTGGCCCTTAAAATAAATTTCAGGGAAAATTACATTAAAATTAGCCATAGCGGCTAAATCAAGTAATTCTTGAACACCTTCTCTGTTTGCTGCCTGAGCTAGTGTTCTGCTGTCAAGCCAAAAAGCTCTTAACTGTACCTCTTTTGATTCAACTGCTGATAAAGCCAATTGATCTGCCTGAGCAACAACTTTATCTTTAAATTTTCTTAAATCTGTATCATTTTTTTGCTGATAAGCTTTTATCATTAATTGATAGTTTTCTTCAAGCTCAGCCTGGATATCTGCAGTTAACTCTTTATCAATTAAAATAAAATTCTTTTCTGCCTGTTCAAGCCTATTTTCTGCTTCTCTGATTGCTCTTTCAGCTCTTCTAACTTCTAACAAAATTGGCCTATAATCATCAGTTTTAAAATAAGCAGCAGTTGTTAAAGTGAAAGATATAATTATTGTAATTAAAAATAAAATACTAAGCTTAAAATTAAAATTTTTCATCATAATCTCCTTTATAATAAATATAGAATCCAAAAATAATCTATATTTAAATTAGCTTAATCTAAGATTTCATTAAAACGCTGCTCCATAATATCTACAGCTTCTTGAGCAGTTATTTTATCAGCAAAAGCTCTTGCAAACTGTTCATTCATAGCTCTTGTTAAAGCAGAAGAATTTTCAATCAGCAGGGTCATATCAGCCATATTCTCCAGTTCTTTTGCTAAGAGATATCTAGCCTGATCAGTTAAAGAAATCTCTTCAGCTTCTGAATTATTCTCAAGAAAAAAATCAGTATTAACTGCATTTTTTGCCGATGGAAGCAGACCAGTTATTTTAGAAAATTCCCTCTGTGCTTCTGCCCCGGTTATAAAAGCTGCAAATTCAGCTGCTTCTGCTTTATTTTCAGCTGTTTTAGGAATGACTAAATTCATCAAAGAAGCATTGATTAATTCTCCCTCACCAGAAGGTATAGCAGCTAAAGCAGTCATATCTTTTAAGTAATTTGATTCTGCTTCTATCTCTTTTAAAAACTGGGGAGCTGTAATTAAAACTGCTAGTTCATTTTTTAAATATCTATCTAAGGCAATATTAAAAGAAGAATTAAGGCTATCTGCTGGTACTACTCTCTCTTTAGCAAGATTTTGATATTCTGCAACTATTGCAACTGCCTTATCATTATTAAAAGCGGCTCTAGGCTTATCATTATTTAATTCAAATATATTTAGCCCGGCTTTTTTAAATTCTTCATGTATCTGCAGCTGAGGCATAAAAGCATAAACTCCACTTCCTACTTTTAGCTTGCGAGCAGTCTCAAAAAAATCACTTTGATTTTGCGGAAAATCTTCTGGATTTAAGCCCGCAATTTTAAAAATTTCCTTATTATAAGCCATAATCCTTGTGCTCACATACCAGGGAAAAGCATATATTTCACCATCATAATTATTAGATTCCCATAAATTTATAAAATATTCCGCACCATAGTTCTGCTCGAAATTAGAAATTGCATATAACAAATCTTCATAAACTAAAGCAGACATCAACTGAGGAGAAAGATTAACTACTTGAGGTGCTTTGCCTTCAGAAATCTTTTGTCTTAATTTCTGCTGAATTGAAGAGAAACTTATGTCTTCCCACTTAATTTTAAGCTCTGGGTTTTGAGCTTCAAATTCAGCGATTTTATTCAAAAAATATTGATCATATTGAGGACTTAAATTTATAGTCCAAAATTCTATTTGAGTTTCTGCTTTTGTATTAAAACTTAAAAATACAATAAAAACTAAAATTAAAAAAAATATTTTTTTAATCAACTTCAAGATTTTTCCTCCACCCATAATTATTTTAATTTTTTTAGATGATAAAAGCCCCTCATCTTTGAGAGGCTCTTACCTGGCAGCAGGGTAAAATTATATGCAAAAGTTATATACATATAATATATAATTAGACAAAATTGGCTTTATTCCTGCAAAATTACCCCATCAACCACTAATTATTTTGTGAGCCTTTGGTAGTAATTGTATTTCCAGGGGGAATCTCGGCCCCTTTTCTCCATCTATATCACAATGTTCTATAGCTCTATCATCACCTATTTTTTCTATTTTAAAATACTCATCTTGAATATAAATTATATTATCATTATTAATATTTTTACCCTGTAAAAGATCTGCAATAACAGAACTAATCTTTATAATATTAGCAGATTTAATAGCAATTAAATCAAAAAGACCATCATCAATCGATGCAAATTGAGCAATATTTTTAAAACCACCAGCATCTTTACTATTAAAGATAAAAAAAGCTAAAAATTCGCCACTGATCTCCCTTTGTGAGCTTGTTATTTTCAAGGCCATAGGTTTGATATTTGTTAATTCTTTTAAACCATAAAGATAATATGCAACCTTACCTAATCGGTTTTTCATTTCAGTTTCTGTGCGATGAGCAATATTAGATATAACACCACCTGCACATACATTAAGAAAAAATCTATCATTTACTCTTCCAATATCAACTTCTTTAATCTTCCATTTCAAAATAGTATCAATACTTCTTTCAATATTTTCACTCATACCTATATATGATGCAAAATCATTGGCTGTACCTGTTGGAATAATTCCCAAAGGTAGCTCGATATTTTTCTGCTGCATGATATTAATTACATTACTGGCAGAACCATCACCTCCAGCAATGATAATAGCTTTATGATCTTCACTTAGGTCATCAAGCCCATTCCGAAAATCTCCTTCTTCCATACTTCTATATACATCTAATTTAAAACCTGCTGACTGAAATTTCTCAAAAAAATTATCCAGATATCTAATTACACTTCTATCACCTGCAGCAGGATTATAAATAAACTTAACTTTCTTAGTCAAATCTGATCAACTCCTAAAACAAATAAAATTAAAACAAGAATTTAATAATTTCACTTATACTCGCTAAAAAAATCTTCTGCTTGCTTTAACAGCTCAATAATTTCTATATTTTGGGGACAAACAGCCTCACATTGCTGACATTCTATACAATTATCTGCCCTAGTTTTATCATCAAGTTCATAATATTTGTCTGCCATTTTTTCTTCTTCACCCATTAATTTTGCTTTATTATATAAATGAAAAATCTCAGGAATATTAACTTCTTCTGGACAGGGCAGACAGTATTCACATCTTGTACAGCTAATAGGACCTCTCATTTTTTCAGCTGCTTTTTCCATCATATTATAATCATTTTCACTTAAAAGACCTAGCTCGGATTCTTCAGCAATTTTAATATTTTCTTTTACCTGCTCAAGATTACTCATACCACTTAAAACAAGTGAAACTTCTTTTTGACTCCAAAGCCAATGTAATGCCCATTCGACAGCATTCCAATCTTTATTTGTCTTTGCAAAAATTTCTTTGACATTTCGAGGTGGTTCTTGAGCAAGCCAGCCTCCTCTAAGTGGTTCCATAACTATCACAGCAATATCTTTTTCAAAGGCTTTTTTAAGTCCTTTTTGGCCTGCCTGATATTCCGTGTCTAAATAATTATATTGTATCTGACAGAAATCCCACTGATAAGAGTTTAGTATTTCTGAAAAAATATCATAACTATCATGAAAAGAAAAACCAATGTACTTAATCTTTCCTTGCTCAGCTTTTTCTTCAAGCCAAGCAAGTATTTCAAGTCTTTTTACCTTAGCCCATCTTTTTTTATTTAAAGCATGAAGTAAATAAAAATCAATACTCTCAACTTCTAACTTTTCAAGCTGTTTATTTAAATATTGATCCAGTTCTTCCTTTTTTTCAATTTCCCAAATAGGTAATTTGCTTGCTAGATAAATCTTCTCTCTATAACCATCTTTGAGAACTTCAGCCAGAAATCTCTCACTTTCTCCCTGGTGATATGGCCAGGCGGTATCAATATAATTAACCCCTTTGTCAATTGAATAACGGATCATTTTAAGTGCTTTTTCTTTATCTATATTTGCTGAATTATTATCTATTACTGGTAAACGCATTGCCCCAAACCCTAAAACTGATACCTTTAAATCTAGACTACCCATATCTCTATACTGCATTTTTTGACCCCCAAAAATTATTAATTTCTTATTTTATATATTTCAAGAGAAAGACTTTAAATCCTCTTTATTTATCTTGAGTATTTTAATTAAATTTAAAAAACCGCAGCTTATTTCATCTGCGGTCTAATAAGTTTAATTTTAGTCTAATCTTTAATAATGTTTCTTTACAAAAGAAGCAAGTCCTACATCACCAAATACTATATTCCCTTCTGCTCCTCCATCCATAGCTCCAATCTGCAGGTGGAGAAGTGCTATCCCACACTCAAGACTTTTATACTCAGAGGGTTCACCGGCATAATCAACAACTATTCTATCATCACCATAATAAAAGCGCCAAGGCTGCCTATTTAACCTTGATGGTGCAGCTCTAGCTGTTTGAATAGCGTTTTTTACCCAGCCAGGCCATTCATCATTATAGCCATTTGGACAAAGAACATCTAAATCTTTTCGGTCTCTATTGGGGAATAGTTTTGAAATAAAGTGCCTAGTAAAACTATAACCTTCAGATGAATAACCTAAAGGACTTACAGCAATTAACTGTTCTCCAGGATGGAGATTAATATCAATTAAAGATTTTTCTGTAACATAATTTGCTCCAATCCAACAGGTTCCTAAACCATCAGCTGTTGCCTCAAGTATTGCAGCCTCACCAATATAACCAGCTTTTGTCCAGCGGTGTTCACCCTCATCTTTGATAATTACCGCCAAAAAAGCAGGACTATCAGTAAAGTTACCATACTTACCATTTAAAGCAGGTAAAATATCTTGAATCGAACTACTGTAAAGCTCTAACCTTACCTCAGGATATACCTGATTAAGTGAATAAATAGTATTCTCCAGCGTTTTTTGAGTATAGGCTTTAATATTTTTTGTGGAAAATTTTTGATGAGAATATCTTGTCTGAACAGCATTATACCATTCTTTAACTGGGATATGCATAAAACCCGCTCCTTTCTATAGAAGTCTCTTTATTAATAAAATTTAAAGATTCATAATACTTTTGATCTCAGCTAGTTTTTCTTCTAATAGTTCCTGGCTTTTAGCTTCAACTACCAGCCTCAAATATGGTTCAGTATTTGAAGGTCTGACATTAAACCACCAGTTTTCATACTCAATTCTATAACCATCAAAGTCAAAAAACCTTTTTGGCTCTTTTGTGCTTAAATAATGATCTTTTAATTTTTCCATTAGCTCTTTTTTGGCTTCAATTTTGAAATTAACCTCACCAGAATTAGCATATTTATCAAGATCATTTATTAGCTCAGAAATGCTTTTCCCTTCTTTTTTCAGCCTTGCAGCTACATTTAAGACAATTAAAGCAGTCAGCATACCTGAATCACAATAAAAGAAATCCTTGTAGTAATAATGGCCAGCTAATTCTCCACCACATATTCCATCAATTTCTCGCAATTTTAGTTTTGCATAAGCATGACCTACTTTCCACATATGAGTACTGCCACCTAAATCTTCAATATGCTCTTTAACTGACCAGGAAGTCCTAATATCATATAGAATATTTTTCCCTTTATCCTGATTGATAAAATATTCTGCGAGCAGAGCAATAATTAAATCAGGGGCGATGAATTCTCCCTTCTCATCTAAGAACATTACCCTGTCTCCATCACCATCAAAGATCAAGCCAAGATCAGATTTTTTTGCTAAAAGTAATTTTCTTAATTCTTCTCTGTTTTCTGCATTTAAAGGATTTGCTTCATGATTTGGAAATGTCCCATCTACTTCGTTATATAGATAATGTGGTTTTTGACCAAAAATTTGCTTGGTCAATATTGCTGCCATTCCATTTGAAACATCAATAGCTAAATTTAATTCTGAAAGATCTGGTAAATAAGCTTGTAAAAACTCTATATATTCATTTTTGATGTCATGTTCTAAAATATTACCTTTTTTCTTTTTGCCAACTGCATTTATCTCTTCCTGCTCTATCATCTCTTCCAACTCTTTTAAGCCAGAATCATAACCTACCGGCAAAGCATTTTCTCGTGAAATTTTTAGCCCATTATACTCGGGAGGATTATGTGATGCAGTAATCATAACTGACGCTTTATAGTTGTGTTTTGCTGTACCAAAATAGACCATAGGTGTGGTAGCATAGCCGATTTTATATACATCAGCTCCCTGATCTGTAATACCTTCTGCAAGAGCTTCAAAAACCTCTGGAGTAGATTCTCTATCATCATAGCCAACTAAAACCTTATCAGCTGCTAATAATTTTGGCAGAAAGTAACCTATTTTATATACATCTTCTTTAGCAAAATCTTTATTATAAACTCCTCTTATATCATAAGCTTTAAATGCTTTCAAATTACCGCCTCCTCTAATCAAAACTTTAGTATTTATAATCGAAAATCACTTTATAAAAGCTATCTCTATATTACTAATATTCGATAAATATAGAAATATTCCTTGTTAATAAAGAAAAAAGCAGCACCTTAAAGTACTGCTGTAGTGCAAAAAATTGTTTTAACTAAAGTCACGTTAAAAAGTACTACCATTCCAACCCCACATTTTACCTGGAGCATCATTAAATTCTATATAGATTCTGTTTTGTTTAACATTTAGCTCTTTTTCCATAAAATTACATAAAAACTCTGACAAAGCTGCTGTCATTGACTCTTCTAAACCAATACTTTTAACTTCCATAAACACACAAGGCTCTAATGTTCCAGCAAAAAACATTTCTTTTTCTGCTTCTAAATTAAGCATAATATAATTTTCTGCTTTGGAAAGAGCTTCTGCACTTTCTTTAGATAATTTTTTGAGAAAAGCTTCTTTTGATGCTACCTCTTGATTTGTCTGTACTTTTAAATAAGGCACTATGATCATCCTCCTAAAATTTTAATAGATTATAAATAAATTTTAATTAGTCTGATATTTTTTTAAGATATCTTTAACTTCAGTCTTCAATTCCTTTCTTAATTTTTTGGGCTCTAAAATTTCCGCATTAGAGCCAAAACCTAATATCCAACTTTTAATTTCTTCTTTACTGCTTGTTTTTATGGAAAATATAATTTCATTATTATTTATTCTTTCAATCGTTTGCTTATCACTCCAGTGATATTCTGGAACAAATCTAGCTGCTCTACCACTAAACTTAATCTTTAAATCAAATTCCTCTTCTCCCTGTTCAACTCCCCAGGCAGCAGACAATTCATCATCTAAAGAATAGTTTTCAGGTATCTGATATTGCTCTTTTAATATCTTTATTTCTTTAATCCTATCGATTCTAAAAAATCTGGTTTCTCCTCTAAGATGGCAGTAAGCAGAAAGATAGGGGGCACCACTATTAAAAAACAAATTATAGCAATTTAATTTTCTCTCTCTTATTTCATCACTGCTCATTGAATAATATTTCACCCTGATTTTCAAATTGCTGCTCATCGCCTCTTTAATTTTTTTAAATTTTTGCTGATGTTTTTCTAATTTAACAAAGGGATCAGAAATTATCTCATAATTTTTTATATAAGTACCAATACTGCCTTTTAAGTATTCTGGTAGTGAATTAAATATTTTAGCCAGGGCAGATTCTAGTTCAACTTTCATCGGGAAATTCCTATTTTGATATTCTTTAGCTGCTAAAAAAACGGCTTCTGTTTCTTCTGCATCTAAATCAGGACTTTTTAATCTAAAATTATCTAAAATTCTATAAGCTTTTAAATTATGGTCATAGTAAATAGGAATTCCTAATTCTTCCATCAAGCTTTTATCTCTATGAAAGGTTCTAATTGAAATATCAAAATAATCTGCTATTTTTTTGGCATTCCATTTATTGTATGGTTCATTTAATAGCATCATAATTTTTATAATTCTAAATATCCTGTTTTTATCTGCCATTATTAAAACTCTCCTTTATAATTATTTGCTAAAAATATAGCAGTCTAATTATTATATTCATTAAAAAAGTTAATTTCCCTTCATAATTTAACATTACTTGCTTATTTTAAAAAACTTATGCAGTTAATTAGCTCAATTTGCTTCATTTTGATTATATAAGCTATTTTAACTCGAATTATCTAAATTAAAGAGTAATTTTGCAGGAAATCATCTTAATAACTAGAATATACATTATTAAGAAGTATTTCTCAATCAAATTATAAGGGAGAGTCGAAAATGAAAAAGATGGTATTCATTCTAACAATAATATTATTTTTTAACTTTGCAATATCAACTGCAGCAGAAGATATTGAACTAAAAGACCCCTGGATATCTCAAAGAGAACAGGGTAATCATGGTGGTACATTAATAACTACATTATTAGGTGACCCAAAAACTTTTAATACTTTAATTGCTAAAGAAACCTCTTCTTCAGAAGTTATTGATGGCTATATTTTCGAAGGTCTAGTAGGAAGAAATGGAATAACTACAGAAATTGAAAGTCGTTTAGCAAAAGATTGGGAAATTAGTGAGGATGGAAAAACATACAGATTTTATTTAAGAGAAGGTGTCAAATGGAATGATGGTCAGGAATTTACTGCTGATGATGTTATTTTTACTTTTGATTTGATAAGTGATAAAGATATCCCTACCAGCGCTAGGGATGGCTTAATTATTGACGGAGAGTTCCCAGAATATAGGAAAATCGATAAATATACTGTTGAATTTGAACTGGCAGAGACTTTTGCACCTTTTTTAAATTCTATGACTTTAATGATTCTACCAAAACACAAATTATATGAACCTTGGCAAAAAGGTAATTTTAATTCTACCTGGGGAATCAATACTGATCCTTCAGAAATTGTTGGTACTGGACCCTATAAACTTGCCGATTACAGAAATGGTGAAAGAATTGTAATGGAAAAAAATGAACATTACTGGCGTCAGGATTCCGAAGGTAAAACATTACCTTATATTGATAGATGGGTAAGAATTATAGTTGGCAGCCAGGAAACCGATACTCTTCTTTTTGAAAGAGGTGAAACACATACCCTTGGGGTCAGAGGTATCGATTATAATAGACTTAAACAACAATCAGCAAGAAGTGATTACTCGATTATTGATGGTGGACCCTCATTTAGTACAAATTTTTTAGTTTTTAATATGAATCCTCGCAATCCAAATCTAGAAAAACAGCCCTGGAAATATGAATGGTTTACTAATCTTAATTTTAGAAGAGCAGTTGCTTATTCAATGGATAAAGAAACAATGATAAATCAAGCTTTGGCAGGTCAGGGTAGTAAGCAGTGGAGTCCAATTAGTGCGCCTAACCAGGTCTTTTTAAATGAAGCTGTTAAAAAATACCCTTATAATTTAGAAAAAGCAAGAGAAGAATTAAAAAAAGGTGGTTTTAGCTGGGATGATAATGGTCGATTAATTGATCAAGATGGTAGAAAGGTAGAATTTAATATACTGACAAATGCAGGTAATGAAACAAGAGAAACTTTATTAAATATTATTGCAACAGAATTAAGAGAGCTTGGCATGAAGATTAATTCTAACCCAATTGACTTTAATAGATTGATCAGTCATATGGAAAGTGATTGGGATTATGACAGTGTATTAATTGGTTTAACAGGTGGGGTTGAACCTCATGCAGGTGCAAATGTATGGCCTTCTCACGGGCATCTCCATATGTGGAACCCAGTTCAAGAAGAAGCAGCAACAGAATGGGAAGCAAGAATTGATGAATTATTTAAAAAGGGAGTTTCAACAGTAGAAACTGAAGAAAGAGTTAAATACTATAATGAATTCCAGGAAATAGTTGCTGAACAACTTCCTGTTATCTATACAGTAACTCCAAATAATATCTATGCTGTTCGAGATCAACTAAAAAATACTGAAACAACAGCTTATGGTGGAGTTCTTTGGAATATTTATGAATTATATCTGGAGAATTAACTAATATGAAAACTTATATATTGAGAAGGATTTTAATTGTAATTCCTCTTTTGCTGGTGATTTCAATGCTTTCCTTTTTTATTATGCAGCTTTCTCCAGGTAATTATTTAGATCAAATGCGAATGAATCCAGATATTTCTAGGGAATTAATTGAAAGTATGGAAGAAGATTTCGGTTTAAATGAAGGAATAATGACCCAGTATTTTGCCTGGCTGGGTCAAACTCTTCAGGGTAATTTAGGTGAATCATTTAGTTATAGGGTGCCGGTAACTCAAATTATTGGCAGCAGACTTTTTAATACCTTAATTTTATCATTATCCGCAATGGTATTTGCCTGGGTAATTGCAATCCCAATTGCAATTTATTCTGCTACTCACCGCTATAATATTCTAGACAATTTATTTAGTGTTTTAGCATTTATCGGGCTTTCCATTCCTAATTTCTTTTTTGCCCTATTATTACTATTTTTAATTGTAAGGTATAATATACCATTACCTGTAAGTGGAATGACAAGTGTTATGCATGATTTTATGACTCCCAGAGAACAGATTTTAGATATTTTACGTCATCTAATTGTCCCAACTATTGTCCTTGGTTCTGCTGGTACTGCCACAATTATGAGACAAATGAGAGGACAAATGCTAGATGTTATTAATAGTGATTATATAAGGACGGCCAGAGCTAAAGGTCTTAAAGAAAGTACTGTGATTAATAAACATGCTTTTCGTAATGCTATTAATCCCATGATAACTATGTTTGGACTTCAACTTAGCTCTCTATTTAGTGGAGCTGCTTTAACCGAAATAGTAACAGGTTGGCCTGGTCTAGGTAACTTGATGTTAACTGCAGTCAGGTCAAAAGACCTTTATTTAGCCATGGCAGGTTTAATGATGGGTAGTTTAATGCTTGTTATAGGTAATTTAATAGCAGATTTATTATTAGCAGTTAATGATCCTCGTATTCATTATAATTAAAGCTCTCAAAATTTTAATAGAAACACACTCATATCAAAGTTTGAGGTGTTTAAATGAAGCAAATAAAATCAATTACAAAACAGACAAAAGAAAATATTTTAAAATCAAATAATCTTCTCTGGAAAAGGAAATGGAAAATATTTAAAAAAAATAAATTTGCTCTTAGTGCAGCTCTTTTAATTATATTATTATATATATTAGCCATTTTTGCTCCGTTTTTTGCCCCATATTCTCCTAATCGAAATTTTCGAAACAAATTTTTCCACCCTCCAACAAGAATTCAAATCAGAGATGAGGCTGGTTTTAGATCACCCTATATTTACAAAACTGAGGTCAAAGGCTGGGCGGATTATGAAATAAATCGCGAAAAAAAATATCCACTTAGATTTTTTACTAGGGGTGATGAGTATCAACTATTTGGTCTCATTAATACTGATCTCCATTTATTTCAGGTAGAAGGTGATATTCCAATCTTTTTACTTGGAAGTGATAATTATGGTAGAGACCTTTTTACTCGAATTCTTTATGGAGCTAGGGTTTCACTTTTTATAGGTTTTGGAGCTATTATAATCACAACTTTTTTTGGTTTAATTATTGGAGGTATTTCAGGGTATTATGGAGGCTGGATTGATAATTTAGTAATGAGAATCGTAGAAGTAATTATGTCAATTCCGAGTTTTTATCTGCTTTTAGCCTTAGCAGCTGTACTTCCTGTTGAAATTTCTTCTGGTTTTCGCTTCTTTTTAATTATTTCCATCTTAGCCTTTCAGGGTTGGGCAGGAATGGCCAGAGTTATTAGAGGGATGGTTTTATCTGTTAAAGAAAAAGAATATGTTGCTGCAGCAAAAGCAATGGGAGCTAGAGACAAGAGAATTATCGCCAAACATATTTTGCCGGCTACCACTACCTATGTGATTATTAGAGCAACAATTGCTATTCCTGGCTATATAATTATGGAAAGCGGATTGAGCTTTATAGGCTTAGGAATTCAAGAACCTTCGGCAAGCTGGGGTAATATGTTAACAGCAGCCCAAAACATCACTAAAATTAGTGATTTCCCCTGGCTTTTATTACCCGGCTTTTTTATTTTCTTAACAGTATTAAGTTATAATATTCTGGGAGATGGTTTAAGAGATGCTTTAGATCCTAAACACAAATAAAACTCTGTCTTAGCTGACAGAGTTTTATTTATTGTAATTCTTTTTTCTTTTTCTAGAACTGGGAATACCAAGTGATTTGCGATATTTAGCAACAGTTCGTCTGGATATATCTAGTGAATATTCTGTAAATAATATTTGAGCTAAACTACTGTCACTCAAAGGAGAGCTTTTATCTTCTTCTGCAATTTCTTCACTAATAATTGCTTTGATGCTAACTGAAGAAACATTGTTAATCCCACTATTGAAGAATAATTTCAAACTAAATATTCCATGGGGAGTCTGTAAATATTTTGAAGTGGTTGCTCTACTGACAGTTGATTCATGCATATCAATTGCTTCTGCAACTTCTTCCATTGTCATCACATAAAGATGCTTTAACCCCTTTTCAAAAAAATCTCGCTGTTTTTCAACAATTGTTTCTACAATCTTTCTAATCGTCTCTTTCCTCTGCTCAATACTTTTTATAAGCCAAAGAGCAGATTGATATTTTCTTTTTAAATAATCACTTATCTCTTCATCATTTTGATTTTTGAGCAAATTATAATAATAAGAACTGATCCTTAAAGTAGGATATGTTTTATCATTTGAAATAACTTCAAAACTACCATCTTTTTCCTTAACAATTAAGTCAGGATCAATATATTCTGTACTGCAATTTTTTAAATCATCAGCTGTTTTAATATCTAGTTCTTTTATCTTTTCATATACTTCTAATACTTCATTTTCATTACTAGAAAAGATTTCTGCAATTTTTTCAGGCTCTAAAGTCAAATAACCGGACTGATTTAAACTTCCTACAATAAATTTGCCAAGCTTAATTTGTTCATCAGATAAAACTTCAAAAAGTTGATTTTCAAGGTATTCACAAAAATCAGGTCTGTAAGCTACAAAATTTTCATATTGAATTCTCTCTTTTTCAACAACATTGAAATTGGATTGTTTATAATCCATTTCCTTCTCAGCTTCTAACATATCTAAAAGAGGATTTTCTTTCATTTCTTCTTCAATATAATCTTTTAATTCAAGATTACTGTACTGCAAAATTTCAATTGCCATCTGCAATTTAGGAGTCAATACTAACTCCTGTTTTTGTTCTAGATTTAAGTCAAAGTCAAGCTGCATATATTTTTCTCCTTAAAATTTATTTTGAAAATTAACCTAGAGCAAAAAACACCATAAGATAATGGAATAAGCCTCCTGCAAGAATAAAAAAATGAAAAATCTCATGAAAACCAAAAGCAGGGTTTTTATTTGGTTTTTTAACTAAATAGAATACTGCCCCTGCTGTAAACGAAAGACCACCTGCAAACATAAGCACAAATAATGAGGAAGGCATAGCAGCAAATAATCTATGCAGGGCAAAAACTCCTACCCAGCCCATCAGAATATAAATTACTGTATAAAGTATTCTAGGAGTTTTAAAGTAAAGAAATTTTAAGAAAAACCCACCAATTACAAGTCCCCACTGAATAGAAATAATTGTCCAGCGCAGCCATCCATCTAAATAAAGATAAGCAACTGGAGTATAAGAACCAGCAATCATAACAAAAATAGCAAAGTGATCTAGCTTTCTCCAAATGGACCTTTCATCTTCTTCTTTTTTAAAAGCATGGTAAAGTGAAGAGGCTAAAAACAAAAATACTACTGATACACCATAAACAGCTGCTACTACAATTCTACCTGGATCATTTAAAGCTCTATAGATTAATAATATTAATCCTAAAAGAGCCAGTATAAAACCAGCAAAATGAGAGTAAAATGATACTCGCTCCTCTTTTTTCATAATAAATACCTCCAACTAATCATTTTACTAATTCTATCACAGATATTTTAACATTTAAGTCAACTGTGCCACAAATATCAGCTGGCAAAGTATTCAGTTTTACTAATTATTATTATAACATTATTATTTTAAAATTTCAGCAAAAAAGCCAGTAATAATCAAATTTTGATTAATTACCAGCTTAAATATACTAATACTGATTTAATATTTTCTATAACTTAATAATTTAGCCTTAATTAAAGCTGCTTAAGCAAGCTCTAGAGCAATATCCATCATGTCAGTAAAAGTTTTTTCTCTTTCTTCGGCAGTGGTTTCTTGACCACTGACTAAAGAATCACTTACTGTTAAAATGCTTAAAGCATCAACATCATATCTTGCTGCAAGAGTAAATAATTCAGCTGTTTCCATTTCTACAGCTAAAACTCCATATTGTCGCCATTTTTTCCAGGCATCTTGATCATCATTATAAAAAGAATCGGTACTTAAAACTGTTCCGACCTTAACTTTAATACCTTTTTCTTTTGCTATCTGATGAGCTTTTGATAAAAGCTTAAAACTAGCAGCTGGAGAAAAATCTTTACCACCAAAACGTAATTTGTTCATCTGAGAATTACTGCAGGCTGCCTGAGCTAAAATTACATCTCTAAGTTTTGCCTCTACATTTAATGAACCACAGGAGCCAACTCTAATCAGATTTTTGACACCAAAATCCCTAATCAGTTCATTTACATAAATTGATAAGGATGGCATTCCCATTCCTGTTCCCTGTGCAGAAACTCTTTTCCCCTTATAGGTACCTGTATAACCATACATTCCTCTTACAGAATTATACTGTTTTACATCATCCAAATAAGTTTCAGCAATAAATTTTGCCCTTAAAGGGTCTCCAGGCAGAAGAATAGTATCAGCAATATCTCTTTTTTCAGCATTAATATGTGTACTCATGTATTTTACCCTCCTGTTATTTTAATAATCTCTATTATATATAATTATTCAATTATCAGCTAAATCCTTTTTTTAGACAAAAAAAAGAACACCCTAAATGGATGTTCTAAAAAAAATCTCTAAGTTATTATAATATTATATTTTTTCTTTAGTAATTACCAAGGTTTTTAAATGCATCAAGCTCTACTGATTTTTTGTGTAATTTTTCCAGTCTAGCCTCTTTAATAAATGAATACATTGAATTAAACATTAAAATCATCCTTTCTTATAATCTTATTTTAGTTATAGGACTTATAGTTTAAAACACTTCTTATTTGCTTATATTATTTATCTAAGAACATTATACACCTTATATTTGTCCTGTCAAGTTTTTGTTTGAAGTCTAAATTTACAGATAATTAGCTCTGCTTATATTTACTTTAATTCAGATAAGTCAAAAGGAGTTTCTTGATAGACATAATAATTAAGCCAATTAACAAATAAAAGATTAGAATGGCTGCGCCAACGGACTAAAATTTCTTTTTCGGGGTCATCATCTTTAAAATAATTCTTAGGTAAATCAATATCTAAGCCTTTTTCTAAGTCACGCAGATATTCATTTCTAAGAGTATCAGCATCATATTCAGAGTGTCCTGTGGCAAATACCTGTCTACCATTTTTATTTGCCATTAAATATAAACCTGATTCGTCTGATTCAGATAGTATTTCCAGTTCATCAACTTTTTCTACATCCTCTCTTCTAGTTTCAGTATGACGAGACTGGGGTACATAAAAAACATCATCAAAACCTCTTAATAATTTCACATGTTCTTTAGATTGATAATGAGAAAAAACTCCAAACATTTTTTTCTGCAGTGGATATTTAGGAACACCATAATGATGATATAAAGCTGCCTGACTTCCCCAACAAATATGGAGTGTTGAATAAACATGATGTAAACTCCAGTCCATAATCTTTTTTAATTCTTCCCAGTAATCTACCTTTTCAAAAGGAAGTGTTTCAACAGGAGCACCTGTTATTATCATCCCATCATAATTATTATCTTTAATTTCCGAAAAAGTATTATAAAACTTATTCAGATGTGATTGGGCTGTGTTTTTAGAATTATGAGTTGCTGGGTGGAGTAAATCAATATCTACCTGTAAAGGCGAATTCCCCAACAATCTTAAGATTTGAGTTTCGGTGACAATCTTTTTAGGCATTAAATTTAAAATTAATATTTTAAGAGAACGAATATCCTGATGAGTTGCCCTAGATTCTTTCATTACAAATATATTCTCATTTTCTAAAGTTTCAACTGCAGGTAACTCATCTTGTATTTTGATTGGCATTTTTTTCCACCTCCTTTAAGTTTTAATAAAACTTTGTTTATTTAAAAAAATTTAATTTACTTTTGTGAAGCTGCCAAAGCTTGATCTAAATCAGCCTTTAAATCTTTAATATCTTCAATTCCAATTGAAAGTCTAATTAAAGCAGGTGAAATCCCAGTTTTAATTAAGTCTTCCTCACTAAGCTGCTGATGGGTAGTACTTGCAGGATGAATAGCTAAAGATTTTGCGTCACCAACATTAGCTAAATGCAGAAATAAATCTAGACTATTGATAAATTTTTCTGCAGCTTTCTTACCACCTTTAACAGCAAAAGTTACCATTCCTCCAAAACCGTTTTTTAGATATTTTTTTGCATTTTCATGACTTTCATTATTTTTAAGACCAGGATAATTGACCCATTTGACTCTACTGTCTGCATCTAATAATTTTGCTATACTTAGAGCATTTTCTGAATGCCTCTCCATTCTCAAACTTAATGTCTCAATACCATTTAAGGTTAAAAAAGAATTAAAGGGACTAGGTGCACTACCTAAATCTCTTAAAAGTTGGACCCGAGCTTTTGTAATATAAGCTGCTTCAGCGAATTCTTCCTGAAATTTAATCCCATGATAGCTGGGATCTGGCTCAACTAAAGCTGGAAACCTACCTGTATCCCAATCAAAATTACCACTGTCTACAATTATACCGCCAATAGAATTACCATGACCTGAAATATATTTTGTAGTCGAATGGATAACTATATCTGCTCCATGTTCAATTGGATTGCATAAATAAGGAGATGCGAAGGTATTATCAACTATTAAAGGTACCCCATTCTGATGGGCAATTTCTGCAATTGCCTCAAAATCTGGCACATTTAAAGTTGGATTAGCAATTGTTTCAATATAAAGTGCTTTTGTTTTATCAGTTATTGCTTTTGCAAATGAACGGGGATCATCTGAATCAACAAATTTAACATCTATACCAAAGTTTTTAAAAGTATGTTTAAATAAATTGTGAGTACCTCCATAAATTGAACTCCCACTTACTATTTCATCACCATTTTTGACAATAGTTAAAAGAGCAGTCACTTCAGCTGCCTGACCTGATGATAAAGCAAGAGCAGCAACACCACCTTCTAAAGCGGCAACTCGCTGTTCTAAAACAGAATTGGTTGGATTCTGAATCCTGCTGTAAATATCTCCACTTTCTTCTAAAGCAAATAATTTTGCAGCATGTTCTGTATCTTCAAAAGTATAAGAACTTGTCTGATAGATTGGAACCGCTGCTGCCTTTCTATTCTCAGACGGATCATAACCATGATGTAATGCAATTGTATCAAAGCCTAAAGTCATTTTTTATTCCTCCTTTAAATTTTAAAAACCCATTCCTTTAAGTAGGAATGGGTTAATGTTTTTACCTACTTATCTTCCAGGAATTTTAACCTGCTGGAATTAGCACCGGGCATAAATAATGCTGGTTGCTGGGCTTCAAAGGGCCAGTCCCTCCACCTCTCTTGATAAGATATATTGTATTTTTTATAACTCTAACATAGATCTTCAAATCTGTCAAGCTAAATTTTGAATTTTTCTTATTTAAATACTTTTATTAAACAGTTTTTGGGGCAGGAAGCTTGCTCTTAATTGCATCAATAAAGATAGCGATTGCTCCATCACCAGTAACATTACAGGCTGTCCCAAAACTATCTTGGGCGAGATATAAACCAATCATTAAAGCAGTTGCACCTTCACCAAAACCTAGAATAGAAGTTAAAAGACCTAAAGCAGCCATTACTGCTCCTCCTGGAACACCTGGTGCAGCAACCATTGTTACACCTAGCAAAGCTATAAATTGAAAAAATAGAGCAAAGTCTAATGGTAGTCCCATAATCGCTGCAACTGCAACAGCACAAACAACCAATGATATAGTACTACCTGCTAAATGTACAGTTGCTCCTAATGGAATTACAAAGTCAACTATCTCTTCAGTAATATTATTTTTTCTGGCACTTTTTAAAGTAACTGGAATTGTTGCAGCACTTGACATAGTACCAATTGCAGTTGTATAAGCAGGTATCATGTTTTTCAAACTTTTTAATGGGTTTTTACCAGCTATACTGCCTGCAAAGAAAAATTGAATCAATAAATAACCAATGTGCATAATTAAAATTATTGCAAAAACCTGACTGAATACAGCTAAAGTTTCAAATGCATTACCACTAAATGCCATATCTGCAAATACACCGGCAATATGAAGCGGTAAAAATGGGATAATTACATATTCTATTACTAATACAATAATGTCTCTAAATTCATTAGCAATATTATATAAGCTTTTTTCTCCATTATTCCTTAATAAATAATTAATTCCCAAGCCAAAAACAAAAGCTGTCACAAGAGCAGACATAACACCAATAACCGGTGAGATTTCTAAACGCAAAAATGGTTCTAATCCTCCTGCTTCAGGATCTGCTATTTCAGAGGCCTCAACAATTGCTGGCACAATTCTTACAGAAATTAAATAGGCAATCGTACCTGCAGTAATAGTAGATACATAAGCAGTTAAAACTGTAGTTCCTAATAATCTACCTGCTTTTTCTCCTAAATCAGCAATTCCCGGAATTATGAATGCTAAGATAACTAAAGGTACTATGTAATTTAAAAATTCTCCAAAAATTATTGTAAAAGTATACAATATTCTTGAAATACCTTCAGGAAAAAACAAACCAATAATAATACCTGATATAATACCAATTAATAACCTTAATACTAATGGAATCTTCTTCATTTGCTCTCCTCCTTATTATTTTATACAAAGCTATTTATATTTTAAGGGTTTCAAGAATAAATTACAAGCATTTTTTCGAATAATTTCTCTAAAATCAAGCAATTTATAATATTTTTAAAAAATTAAAAAATATGATAAAATCAAGTTAAAATATTAACTAAGAAAGCAGGTAAAATATGAAAATTTTTATTTTAGAATACTTTTTAAGTAAAAGCTCTTTTAATAATAAGCAGTGTTCTTTTTATAATGAAGCAGTAAATATTTTTCAGTCAATACTCAATTCTGCTTTGAAAACAAAAGATATAGAAATATACAGCTGGCTTAATGAGAGTTTTAGCAGTGCTTTTAACATGAAAATGAAATCTACAATAAATATCAATTATTCTCAGTCGGATTTTAATAGTCTTGCAGAATATTACAGTTTTATTGAAAGCCTAACTTTAGATAATCTAGATTACTTTTTAATTATAGCTCCTGAGACAGATAATATCCTTTATCAATTAACTAAAATTTTAGAAAATAAAGGGATAAAAAATCTTGGCAGCAGTTCTACAAGCATAAAAAAAACAGCTAATAAATGGCTGCTCAAAAAAAACTTTGCTGAAAGTAATATTAATATGCCAGAAACTAAATTAATCAGTAATCAACTGATTCGAAAAAAGAAATTTAATAAATCCTTTTTCCCAGCAGTTATCAAAGAGTTTTATGGAGCAGGTTCTGATCTGATAAAAGTTAATGATTTTCAGGCTTTAAAAAATATAAATCTACCAAAAAACAAAAATTATCTAATTCAAAAAATAATTAATGGAACAGCAGGCAGCCTTTCTTTACTGGCTAATCAGGAAAAAGCGGAACTTTTAACCATCAATAAACAAATTATTGATCGGCAGAACTTTAAATATCAGGGAGGTATAATAAATTATCCTTTTGAAAATTTATCTAAATTAAATGAAATAATTGCAACTACTAAAGAAAAATATCCAGACCTAAAAGGATATTTTGGCATAGATTTTATTTATAAAGATAATGATTACTACCTTTTAGAAATAAATCCCCGGCTCACATCCTCCTTAATTGGTCTGGTTGAGCTCTATAACCCAATAAAATACATTGTTGATCTTGAAAGAAATAATAGTTTCCCCAAACTCAAAAATAAAACTCAATATAAATTTTTACTTAGCTAAGATCGGGAAATTCAGAGTATAACTTTACCTCATCTTCATCTATTTCCAATTTTTCAAGCCAAAAATGTATATCTTTTCCTTCAAGTAATAATTCCTCTTCTTCAATTAGTTCCAGCAAAGGAATCATCACAAAAGCTCTATTTTTGATTTCTGGATGGGGAATCTGAAGTTTCTGGCTTTGATAATAGAGTTTATCATAAAACAAAATATCTATATCTATTTTCCTTGGTCCCCATTCAATAGCTCTAACTCTACCCAATTTTCTTTCTATTTCTAAAACCTTTTTTAAAAGTTCTTCAGGATTTAAAGGTGTTTTTATTAAAATAACTGCATTCAAAAAATCTTCCTGCTCTAAGTTTCCATAAGGTTTAGTTAAATATACAGAAGAGGTTTTTTCAAGATTAATATTTTTTTCATCTCTAAGCTTTTCAGCAGCTTTTTTTAAATATTCTAATCTTGGCTCTATATTAGAGCCAAGACCAAGATAAACTTCAGGCATTTTGCTCAACCTCAGTTCTTCTTCTGCTCATTTTAACTGAGGCACTACTTAATATCCCAGGAATAGGAACCATTGGTTTTTTTACTTCTATTTCTATTTCATCTAAAAGAGAGAATTCAGTAAATAAATCACAAATAATTTTATAGGCAAGACTTTCTAATAAATCATATTTATTTCCCTCAACTATTTTCCTAATAACTTTATATACTTCTGAATAACTAACAGTTTTATTTAAATCATCATTTACTGCAGCTGCTTCAAAATCTACTTCAGCCTTAAAATTTAAAATAAAGCGCTGTCCCTGCTCTTTTTCGCACTCTCTAACTCCATGATAGGCATAAAAAATCATTTCATTTAATGCAATACTATTTTTCATGTTCTCCCTCCCATTTAAGAGCATCTGACATTAAAGCAACTTTTTTAATTTCTTTAACATCATGAATTCTAACAATGTTGGCTCCCTTCATAATCGAAGCAGTAACTGTTGCAGCTGTTCCAAAAAGTCTGTTATCTGTTTCAGATTCATTAACAAACTTGATTAAAGATTTTCTTGAAGTACCAATCAAAATTGGATACTCTAATTCTTTAAAACTCTCAAGTCTATTTAAAATCTGCAGGTTGTGAACTTGTTTTTTCCCAAAGCCTATTCCGGGATCTATAATTATTTTGTCATCACTTAAACCTGCTTCTAAAGCCAACTTTATACCCTGCCAAAGATATTCTTTAATTTCAAAAATTAAATTATTATAACTTGGATTATCCTGCATGTTTTCTGGTTTTCCCTGAATATGCATTATAATAACTGGAGCATTGAATTCAGCTGCAGCAGCAGCCATTTTTTTATCATAGCGAAGTCCACTGATATCGTTAATTATTGAAGCACCTCTTTTTAGGGCGGCTCTGGCAACAGAACTTTTGTAGGTATCAATTGAAATCGGAATTGAAGTAAGCTTTAATATTTCATCTAAAACAGGCAGCAACCTCTTTTTTTCTACTTCTTCACAAATTCTCTCTGAATAAGGTCGACTTGATTCTGCCCCTATATCAATTATATCGGCTCCAGCCTCCTCTATCTCTTTAGCTCTCGCTACTGCTGATTCCAAATCATTATATTCTCCTCCATCAGAAAAAGAATCGGGGGTTAAATTCAGGATACCCATAATCAGTGTTTTTCTACTATAATCAAGTTTTCCCCGATTTGTTATAATAATATTTTCTTTATTGCCCATTTTTTTCACCTCTCTATTCTTTTTATTTAATCAAAGCTCTCTTAATTCAAGTAATAAATTAGCAGTTTCTTTAAGCTCTAAATTATCATTAACTTGATTTAATAATTGCAACCATTCTGTTTCAAAAACATCTATTCCATAGTATGCACCGATAAAAGATCCTAAAATTGCTGTAATAGTATCAGTGTCTCCTCCTAAAGCTATAGATTTTTTAATAGCTTTTATAGGCTGACCAAGATATAAATCAAAAACTGCTAAAGCAGCTGGGACTACTTCATAACTATTAATTCCAGTTCCCATAACCTGGCTGATAAAATCCAGGGCTTTTTCTTGAGAACTATATTTTTGCAAATAAGAAAAAAGAAATTCAGTTCTTTTGAAAGTGGAAGGTTGAAAAGTTTTTAAAGCTAATTTTTCAGCCTTTTCCATTAATTTAAAGCTGAATTCAATAATATTTTGATATTCTTTTCCACTTAAAGCCGCAGAAATAAAAGCTGCCACACCTGCAGCTGCAGATAGAGCAGTATCTGTATAATGAGAATAGTAAGCGATTTCTTCTATCACTGCAAGTATTTTATCTGCCTGCTTATCAGAATAAATGATCCCTAAAGGAGTAATTTTCATCGGCAGACCACTTGAAAAACCAGCTCTTTCTCCCAGACTAAAGTTTTCATTTTGTAGAATTTTTTTAACCATCTTAGTTGTGCTGGGTCCAATAATACCCTTTTCTATTAATTGCTTATCTTTAATAAAATGGGCCAGACTATAATAGTAATCATCTTTGCTTAAATTAGCATGATTATCAATTAAAAAATTGGCAAGGTGAAGGGTTAAAAGTGTATCATCTGTAACCTCAGCTCGAGTGAGCTCCCTATCTAAAAAATGATCTTCAGGAATTTGATAAAATAACTGCTCATCTTTAGTTAAAGCTTTGATTTTTTCGCGATTTAACATTTCAAAAGGCATTCCTGCAGCATCTCCAAGTGCTAAACCTGCCAATACTCCATAAGCCCTATCAGCAATATCCATGCAAACCCCTCCTGAAATTAGCTAATTATATCAAACACAGATTTTTTATTAGAAAAATATTTTTGTAGATAAATTGGCTGATTAGCATTAATAATCAGAGCTGAAAGTTGATTCTTATCTTTCAAGTATAAACTTGAAAAAAATGAATCTATTAAACCATCTGCTGCTAATAGATCTGCTTTGATTGTCCTTTTAGCAGTATTTCTATCTTTTCTCTCACTACTATTATAATACCTCTGTTTAAGCAAAATTAATTTATCGGCTTTTAATCTCTGAGCCACTTCTAAGGCAATACTGTCAGAACTTACCTGCCAGGAATGAGGAAGTGGATCAAAGCTTCTATAATAATCCTGAGCTGCAAATAAATTAATCCTACTTTTGAGTTCTAGATCAGCAGTTAAAAAAGAGCTTTCATTAAAATAAGAAGATAAAAGATAGCTATTTAAATCCATTGCGGTAATAGCAGCAAAATGAGCTGCCTGATCAGTCAGATTTACTTTTTTATCAAAATTCCTTACTAAATCTGCTGCAGAACCACCACCACAGACAATCAAAATTTTTTTCTTATTACTTTCTTGAATGATATCTGATATTTTTTTGAGAGTTTCAATTTTGCTATCCCTAAAAAAACTTCCGCCAATTTTGATTACTATTAAATTTTTCATCAGTATTCCTCTTCTAATTTTTTGATCAATAAATAAGCAGCAGCAGTAGTAGTCAAAATATTATTTTCTAAAAATTCAATTTCATTTTCTAAATTTAAAATTTTTAGATCTTCTTTCTTTTTTAAATCATCAGCAAACTTAAAAGCTCCTTTATTAGCTAATATAATAGTTTCAAAACTGGGATCAACCCTTGAATAAAGCTGTACTATTTTTTCATATAATAAATCTATTTCTTTTTGATAAATATAATTGACAATTAGCTCTATTTCTGCCTCTGAAGCTATATTCAAGTCAAGGCTAAGCAAACGAGCTACCCTGCTTAAAGCAGCCTTTCTGTTTTTTGCTTTAGCATCAGCTGTAGGTATATTATATTCACTCTGATCAATAATTCCTTTTAAAAGATGAATATCAGCTGTACTGGCAAAATATTCATTGATTGGGGTTATCATTTTACCCTGATAAGGTAGCTGATCAACCAAAAAACTAAGGTTGCTGCGAAGATAGCCTAAATAAATTAATTCTCCCCAAAAAAGGCGCTCATTATCTGTTTTACCGCGATTTATTAACTTAGAATTCTTAACTGGAATTAAATCTGTACTTGTACTACCAAGATCAAAAAGTATAAAATCAGCAAAAAATTCAGCAAGAAATTTAGCAGAAACTGCCCAATTTGCAGCAGCAAGAGTTTTTATAGCTTTGATCTCGAATTTTTGCTTTAAATTACCATAATAATCACAATAAAAAATATTCTTTTCTTTAAAGTTTTTTTCAAACAGCTCAATAATATAGTTGACTCCTTCAGCTTTATTATTAAAGCGATCAGCCAGTTCAGCAGTCATTGTAACAGCAAAATAATCACTGGAGCCTAATTCTTCTGAGATATCTTTTATGATAAGCAGTGGATCTTTGCTTTGATCCCAGATTGGGAAAAAATGACTGCTTGATTTAATGTTGCTTATATTTTTTTCATACTCTATTCTGCTGGCTTTAATATTTGCTCCACCAATATCCCAAGCAGTAACTGTTAATTTTTCCACATTAAAATCTCCTATTCATTTTTTTATATAAAGAATCAATTTTTTCAGGTGATATTTCAGCACTGCGATCATCGTTTTTGCAGACTGCTCCTCTAAAACCAATAATATCTGCTTCTATGTTCTGAAATTTATCTAAATCATTAACTTTTAATGATCCAGCTAAAGCAGTAATTAAATTAAATTTTTTGGCATCATTTACAAAAGTTTTTAATTCTTTTTCTTTGAGAAAGCTGAAAAGATTTTTATCTTTTTTATTTAAGGTATCTATCATAACTCCATCGATTCTAGTTTCAGCTGCAAGCTCATTTAGTAAAAAGGGACTAAAAGTATTTTCTTCTCGAAAGTCTGCATAAGCAGCTGCAATAATTTTAGTGTTTTTAGCATTGCTCATCTCAACAGCTCTTTTTGCTTCTCTTAAAATATTAAGAGCTGCTTCAAAATCCTGGAGACCATATAAACCAAGTTTTATATAATCTAGATTTAAATGGGCTAAACCAAAAGCAACTTGTGAGACCAAGCCCGGCAGTTCAGGCAGATCTCCCCCGGCAGCACTTAAAGGAAAATCAGGGAATTCATCCCTGATTCCTTTAATTACATGAGGAAAATTCACCCCCAGTGAACCTTCTTGAGGATTTTTTATATCTAAAATGTCAAAATTAGAGTTTTTAATTTTTTTTGCCTCTGCTATACTCTCTACACTAATTAATAGTTTCACTTGCAGATCCTCCAGTATTTTGCAGCCACTTTTCTGCAGTAGTATTTTCACAGTTTATATAATGATTATCTTTAGAACTATTAACTTTATTTAGATTTGCTTCTTCAATTTCTGCTTTTATTTCTCTAATTTTACCACTTCTTTCTGCATAAACTTCATAACTATGAATCCCTTCATAATTAGTTTGCTTAGCTAAAAAATAATCATCATCTTCTAAAAAGTCAAATCGTTCTAAAGCTTGAGCTACCATTTCTCTAACCACATCTTCTACAAAACGAGGATTTTGATGGGCGCTTTTAACGATTTCAAGCTCATCAACTCTTTTTAAAAGATCTAATACTTTACTGCTCATTGAATTTTCAACAATTTTTACCAGTTCTTCTGCATTTATTTTTTGCTTAGTTCCAATCATTAAAACCCCAGTTCCTCTTTGATTGTGTGAGGCTAAAGGAATATATTTGAATACTTTTTTTAATTCTTCTTTAGTAAAACCCTCTGCCAATAGTTTTTCTTCAGAGTATTCTTTTATCATCTGCTGAGCACATGGGCAAACTGTCATCCCATTAGTTTCAACCCCAAATAAGTGTCTAGTTCCCTCAGATGTACTAACTGCTCGAGCCATTACAGTATTAATTTTTTGAGTCTTCTTCTTTGAAGCAGGTGCAATTTCTTCTACAGGATATTTTGCTTTTATTCTAACTTCGGCTCTATTTGCTCCCTGTTTTTTTCTGGCCATATCTGCCATATATGAAGCAAAGTCTTCCAAAACCATCGCATTTTTTTGAATTGTTTCATCAATAATTTGAGTGATGGTTTCATCAAAGCGAGACATATGTGCTCCTTTTTGCTGAGGAAGTAAATCAACATAAATATCTATTTCTGAGTAAAAAAGATTATCTTTATTATTATTTTTTATTCTAATTATTTTGTGGATATTTTTAACTCCAACTCTATTCAAACCTACTATAAAACTAGGTTCTTCCTTTTGCACATCTCTTTTAAATTGATCCATTTATATTCCCCTCCTAATTAACTAATCTTCCCACCGCTTAATCAGTTCTTTGCCTGAAATTAAAATAGCTAAAAATATTACTGCTGTTATTAAATCAGCAGTAGTTCCAGGATTAACTTTATATTTTTCTGCTCTTAATTTTTGATCAAAATCATCGATTTTCTGCCAAAAATCAGCCTGCCCACTATTTATCGATTTCAAAACTTTTTTAGCTGCTGCACTTATCTCTGCTGCTTTTTTATCACCATGTTTTCTGGCGATTAAGCTATCAGGGTATTCAGCTAATATCTCTAAAAAAGTCATTATAATTATTTTATCTATTTTATTATAGATTCGACTGTACTTTTGAAAATGAGGATAAGCATAATCAAAAGTTATAGAATAATTATTTGCATATTCAAATGCTATATTATCCCTTTTTTCAGCTAACTGCATAGCTTTTAAAAGAGTTATTTTCGGTTTTTCACTTAAATCAGCTTGGTCAACCTCTTTCAAATTACCAGCTTTTGAATAATTTATTGCCTTGTAACAGTATTCTGCATCTTTTTGATCTAAATTATTTAAAACTAAGTTAAGTTCTTTTCTTAGTTCTTTGATTAATTCATTTTGCTGAAACTTTTCAATCTCATTTTTAGCTCTTAACTGAGCATATGCATAAGCTAAAGGGCTACAAAGAAGTACTATACCTAAATTGGTGTTGCTTTCTATAAAAGAATGAGTTTCATATATAGCCTGATAAATTATTTCTCCAACACTTTTCTGCTCTAATTTTAAAAAAGCAGGAAATATTGCTGCTGAACTGTATAAAAAATCTCTATAATTTAAATCTTCGAATTCTTTATTTGGACTAACATTCCCTGGTTTAGGAGTACTTGCCTCTAATAAACAGGCAATCTGCAGAGCCTGGGCAACCCCTTGATCAGTCAATCTCATCCCGCTCCCTCCAATCTCCAATTTATTGAAGTAATAATTCTACAATTTTTTCTGCAATATTAAAATCGGTTATTTGCTGTAGACCATGCCAGCCTGGTATACTATTAACCTCAATAAGATATGGATCATCAAAATCTCCATTTTTTAATACAATATCTATACCAGCATAATCTAAATCTAAAACAGAGGCAGATTTTAAAGCTAATTCTTTAATGTGAGAGGGAAGAGATACTTTTTTGCTTACAGCACCTCTTGCCACATTAGTTTTCCAGTTTCTACCACACCTTTTTGAAGCAGCAATAATTTCTCCTTTACAAACAAAAACTCTAAGGTCACTATTACCATGTTCTATATATCTTTGTATATAATAGACAAAATTATTCTGCTCCCAGGCTCTAAAAACTCTGTAGGCTGTATCCTCATCGGTAATCCGAACAATGCCCTTCCCTAATGAACCAAAAAGAGGTTTTAAAATAATATCCTGCCATTTATCAAAAAATTCTAATGCCTGTTCAAAATCCTCGCTAACAAAAGTTTCAGGGGTGGGAATACCCTGATCTGCAAGTAAAAACTGAGTATAATATTTATCAACAGTTTTTTCAATCACAGAAGGTTTGTTAATAATCTTTTTACCTAAAGCAGACATTCTATTTAAAATATCCATTCTTAAAATAATCTGCTCTAAACTCCCACCCGGAATAATTCTAATAAAAATATAATCAACCTCATCAAAAATTTCCTCTCTATTTTTAAGATGAAAAGAGCCTTCAACTGCTGCTCCTAGTTCTTTAAAAGCAACTCTTTTTGAGAGAATATTATGTTTTTTTAAAGCATTTTTTAATTCTTTAATATGCCATCCATCATCAGAAGACAAAATTATAGCCTGCAATTACTTACCTCCCTTTATAAGCAATAATTACTGGAAAAATGAATCAGTTAATATTTTTTTATTTATTTGACCTGCTTTAAATACTTTTCCGCTTTTCCTATTATTTATTATAACACGTGCAGGACTAAAAAGCATGGGATCTATATCATAAAAGTTATTGTAACGTTTAAAGAGAGTGATAAACTTTTCTCCATAATCCTCTGATGAAGATGAGGGTATCTGTTCAAGTATTTTTTCGATTTCTTTATCTTCACAATAAAATTGATAATAGGCTGTCCCACCATATAAAACAGCATCATTAGTTCTACCAATTCCTTTTAGACTCTCATCTGCTGTTGGTGATATTGGGCAAACTCCCCAGCCAGCTTCAACTTTTCTAAGATCAAAATCTAATTCATGGAGTTTATGCATCCCTGTTTCTACAATTCTGGCACTAATTTGGATTGAACCAACTAAAGATTCAGTTGGAGCTACCAAAATATAGCTGTCACTACAAGGGGTTGTCATCTCATCAACTATATACTCAGCTGTACTTTCATCTGGGAGTTGAGATGTTTCAAGCACTATAACTGCTGGAGCATTTTTGCTTTCATAATATGAATCATATTCTTTTATTATTTCTTCTTTTCGGACCAGCATTCTGCCTGGGCCAGATCCCATGGCAAAAAAGTCATCTTTTTCTATTTTCCAACCTGCATATTGGGATAACATACATGCTTCTAGGGGGTGATCAACCTGCACCTTAACAGCAGGGATTAGATAAGAATCAATTTCATAATCACAAAAATCAACTTTCCCCATTCCACCTAAACAGATTTCGGAAAAATATGCTCCTGCTTCATATCCTCCCTTAACATTAATTCCACCATCGATTACTGTAATTCCATCATCATAATGATGTAAATCGATATTTAACTTCCTTCTCTTTTTAAGCATTTCTTTAACCAACATTACAGCATTTTTGTTAAGGGCTAAACGTTTTCCCATATCAGTATTTCTCCTTTCCCTAACTCGGTATTATCACCAGTATATCGCTTATATCTCCTTTTATATGCCTGAGGAGGAACCTCTATTCCATAATCTTTTTTTAAATGATTATAAGCTATATTGAGAAAATCAGGAAAATAACTAATATTATAATTAAAAGTTGGCAGCATCTCCACTTCATTTAAAGTAATTATTGTACCTCTTTTCATTCCAGCTCCAACTCTGTTCTTACAACTACCAAAAACATAAACCGAACCAGCTATCATTTGAGCAGCCAGCAGTTCACCACAATCTCCTTCGATTATTATTTCGCCTCTACGCATTTTGTTAGCAACAAAATTGCCAGCATTTCCTTTGATATATATAACACCACGATTCATGCCTAAGGTATCTCCTCTAAAAGCAGCACCCACATAATTACCAGCATGACCATTTATTTTAATAAAGCCTCCAGTCATTTCTGCTCCAAGCCAATCCCCTACATTTCCATTGACTTCCAGATAACCAGCTTTCATTTCTGAAGCAGCATGCATACCTAAATTGCCATTGACCGTAATACTTCCCGTCTCCATAGCTGCTCCAAGGTATTTAAAATTGCTTAAATCACCATTGATAATTATTTCTTCTGAAGGACTTCCCTCAATTTCGAAAAAATCTTTGAGCAGATAACTTTCTTTACCACTTAATAATTCTATCTCTCCTATCTCAGAAATATTGAGGTCTTTTAATAAAGAAGGTTTTATATTTTGGGCTTCAACAGGAACTTTGCCAATAATTTTATTAGCTTTTTTTATTAGCGCAGGATTTTCTCTTTTCAAAGTCAATTCTAATTTACTCACTAAGATCACCTCTTAATATTTCATGAAGATAGATATTTTCAGAACCAAGATCTCCTCCATAATTACCTGCAGTTATTTTAATTACTCCTTCAAGAGCAGCAGCTTTTATGCCAAGCTTCATTGCTTCTTCTACAGCTTTGACACTTAAACCATCTATAACTATTTCAAGTACAGAGCCAGCCTCAGGAGGAAGTTCAGTCTCGACCTGAGCTTTTATAGTTGGACAATAAGGAGTATTAGTAGAAGCATTTAAAAATGAATATTTTGATTTAACTTTACTCCCACTGCTGACAATCCCACCTGGGAACGGCATAACAATACCTTCAACTTTTTTCATTGCTTTAACAGCTTTCTCTGCTGCCTTAAGGGCTTTTTCCCTATCTTTAGCAACTATAATAATATTTCCGCCCCCAAGACCTTTTTGAATACCAAAACTTTCTTCAATCAAAAATTCGCCACCCATAATTGGAATTCGCCAAAATCTTCTTTGAGCATAGAGTTTAGAAATTTGATAACCATCACCAAAATAGCGGATATTGGAACCTACATTTATTTTTTCTTCGCTATTTAAACCATTATAACAGGCGGCTGTAGCTGCAGTCATAATAGTTTGGCCAACTCTTTTCCTTAATTCTTTTTGGAGGCTGTCTTTTTTCATGGTAAAAAAGAGCAAGCTGTAGCCTGGTCTACCATCTAAGGTTTCTGCACTGCTAAGTTCTTTTTCTATTCCAGCTTCGATACCACATTCAATAATTGAGGTTGCAAAACCTGTTGATTCACGGGCAGCAATCTCAGCCCATCTTTTATTATCTGCAGTAACAATTATCCTTGTTCCATACATATTAAATGCTTCTGCAAATGTATTTTCTATTTCTATCCCTTGAAATTGCATGGAACCACCTCGACTTTCTTATAATAGTTGTCTGTAACTCCATAATTATCAATGGAAATACTATAATATTTTTGGAATTCTTCTCTAATATCTTCTGCGATCTGAGGGTCATAATCTGGTTTGGTCATTAATGTTTTACCACTTTGCAGTTCAGTTATTAATTCACCATCTTTAACGATCATCCTACCTGATTTAAATACATATTTAGGTTTTGCAAATACTTCTGCAATATCTCTCTTTTCTAAATTATCATAAACTGTTATATCTGCGTCTGCTCCAACACCTAAGTGTCCCTTGTTTTCCAGCCCAAGTGCTTTAGCAGGACCTGAACGACTGATAACTGCAATTTCAGATAGATCATATTCACGAGTCAAATTACTCAAATCTGTGTAATCATCAAAGTTCTTATGCATTCCAGAAATATAATCATTTCTGTAATTACTGTCCATTAATAATTTTATTATCCAGGGATAAGCAGTAAAAGGACCAGCATTAGGATGATCTGTTGTTAAAAATACCTTCCAGGGGTCTTCTATTTTCAAGAATAACTCCATCCCTGTAGCCCACTGAATATCATTAACAAGATTTTTCTTCTTATAATTCATAGGTACAATCCCTGAACCAGTTTCCATTTCCACATCAGTATTAACCCATTTATTACCTGATAGCTTATGAAGATTATATTCCAAAATTCCATCTGCAGTCATGGTAGTAGCTTCTCCAAATACTAACTGCCCAATATCAACAGTTAGTTTTGGCTGACGATTTATCTCTGCTGCTACTTGATCAGTTGCAGTGATAAATTTCACCTTATCATTTTCAGTCTTACCATAACTGCTAAACTGAATATGGGTTACATGAACTCTATAATCTTTGAGCAGCTGCAGAGTTTCATTTGTTGTTTTGAAATTACCTGCAGTACCAAGATCATTTGTATGCACATGTATAGCATGTGGTATTCCAAGTTCATCATTTGCCTTTGCTAAGGCCAGCAAAATTTCTGAAGGACTTAAATTAAATGATGTTCCTTTATTGTGGATACCTCTCATCCTCTTACCCTCTTTCCAGGCTTCAACTCCACCTGGATTAACAACTTTTAATGCAAAAGCACCTGTAACATCTATTAACCAAGCCAAATAATTTTTAAGTGCTGTAAAATTATTTTCACTGATAAATTTTAAAACAAAATAATTATTACCACTCAAAACTAAAAAGCCTTTGTCTATAAAGGGTAGATCATTAAATTCTTCATGAATATGCTTGGCTTTCATCGGTGGACCTGCTGCTTCCATCACAGTTGTATAACCCATCAAACTATAACGATAACCGGTTACATAGCTGGATGGAACTGTAGAGCCAACCCCTGAACGTAGTTTTCCTTTTCTTGGCACATTATCTCTTCTGTGATCTTCAGGCCTTAAAACACGACCAGAATTAACTTTAGGCCCGGCAATATGGGAGTGAATATCTACTCCACCGGCCATAACAATTTTATTTTCTAAATCTATTTCTTCTAAAATATCTTTTTCTTTTAATTCTTTAATTTTTCTCTCTGAAGGTTCTGCTACTATTTTTTCATTTTCAATCCAGATATCTTCTTTAACACCAGCTTTATTATTTTTGGGATCATATATTAAAGCATTTTTTAATTTAAGCATTTTCAATCAGCTCCCCTATTCTAGAAACAGCTTCTGCATCATCTGGCCATTGATCTTCTAAAAAAGAACGCAAATGGAGAGGTACATGATCCATTCTATAAACTGTTCCTGTGGCAGTAATCCCTTTTATAGCAGAAGGAATAATTACATCTGCCAGGTCAGTAGTAAGGTTCCAGTGAGGATCAAGGACAATAGTTGGTATCTCTTTTAAAAATGCTGCAGCTTGATGAGGTAAGTTTGCAGCTGGATCTGAAGCAATAATAAATGCTGCATCAACCTCCTTATTAGCCAGCAAATCCACAGCAGTATATTCACCAGGATTATAGCGCGGATAAGCTCGACTAAAATTAACAGCAAAGGGATAACCAGTCTGCCAGGCCATAGTTATTTCACTACCTGCTACATTACCATGTCCCCGCATCGGCATCATTACAAAGCGACCATAACTGTTGAGATCCCTGATCAAGCTCATTGCTGCCCAGGTATTCATATATTTTGCTCCGGTCATAGTTAGACCCATTCCATAAAAAATACTGCCATATTTAGCATTTTTTAATTTTTCGGCAATTTCTTTGATTTCTGTAATTTTCACTCCAGCAATTTCATCTTTTTCTGAATTTAGCTCTTTACCATTTATCAAAAGCCGTAAAGCCATTAGTAGTTCGAAGTCTTTGCCAGGCTCAAGTTCTACATAATGATCAGCCATCTTAGCAGTTGGTGTTTTTCTGACATCAAAGGCAATTATTTCTCTTTCTGAACGGTTCTTTTTGAATAAGCCCTCAGCTAAAATGCTGTATCTTTTTGAATGATTAGGATGAGCTTCCACAGGATTAGCACCCCAAAAAAGCATTAAATCAGAGCGGTTTTTAATTTCACCTAAGGTTGCTGTTACCATCCCAACCAGCTGTTTTGCCATTGTACCTGGCCCATGACAAACCGAAGAAGTACTATCAATATTTGCTCCAGATAATTCAGCTAATTTAACGGCATTTTTTTGTCCCTCAGCAGTTGTGCTGCTCAAGCCATAAATCAATGGATTTTTACTATTTTTAAGGATTTCTGCAGCCTTTGTAATCACACTTTGATAATCACTTTTTTGGCCATTTATCATTGGAACTGTTCTATCTTCAAGAGCATGCTCGTATTTCTTTCTGGAAATTGCACAAACATTTCTTAACTTTTTTATTTGATTATTTTCTACCTCTACCTCAATATTATCACAGAGAGCTCCACAAAATGTACAGGTAATATTTTTGTGTTCTTTTACATTAGTCAATTAGCCTTCTCCTCCTTTCGTTTTATCTTTACCACTTTGCTTTTAGAGTTAGGCATTCCTGTTCCACCTGTATCTGTACCAATTAATTTATTAGCAGTTTTTCCATAAGGCATAAAAACTATTTTATCAGAAAGTTCAGCTCCCTTACATCTAACTTCTACTTGACCAGAATCACTTTCTAAAATAATTTTTTCATCTTCTTCTAAATTATATTTTTTCAGTATTTCTTTACTTATTTCTACATAAGCTGTTTCTTTTTTATATCCCTCATTTTTTTTACCAGAGACTGAAGCCATTCCCTGTTTAATAGTTCTACCTGTTATCAGGGTAAAACTTTTATTTTTAAGCAAAATTATCCCTCCTTTTTAAAATCTGATAAAAACAAAGATTAAAAACAAAAATTTTTTAAATTTTTTTTGTAAATTCTCCTTTTATTTTTTTACTTAAATAGTGATAATTATTCCAGAGTTTTTTTTCGTTTTCTGTTTCAATTATTAAAGTAGATAATGGTTCACCTTGAGAAAACAATTCTCCTTTTTTAGGAATATCTTTAATTTTAAATTTGCAATTATTAGAACTTATTTTAGCTATTTTTTGACTTATATTATCAGTAACCTTTAAATCATAGCTGCAGTAAAGAATAATTTTTGCTTTAATATTTCTTAATTCTTTTAAATATTTTTCTAAATAATTCTCTTTTAAAGAATCTTCAAGATAAGCAGCAAATAATTGGCTGCCATAAATATCAAGCAGTAATTCAACTGCTGCTGTAAATCTAGGATTTAATTCAAGAAAATATAGATCACTGCCCCTTTTTATGAAGTCTACTCCATTAATTCCCATTAAAGAATATTCCTTAGTTAAAAGATTAATCAATTTTTTTGCTTTTTCAACTAAAATTGAAGAAGGTCTAAACAAAATATTACCACCATATTTAAATGGAGAATCTGAATCTGGAGCTGTTAACTGCCTGCTGAAAGATATCAGCTCTGCTTTTTGACCATCAGCCACAAATTGTAAAGACAATAACTCACCTTCGATATATTTTTCAAAATAGTAATTATCTTTTTTGCTTTCTTTAAGTCTCTGAAATATTTCTTCTTTAGATTTTATAATTTCTATATTATTCCCACCACCACTTCTGATAGGTTTTTGCAGATAAAGAGAAGTGGTATTATCACTAATTTTTGCTAAATCTTTTAGATTAAAAATCACTTCAGGTAGCTTAAATTCTGATTCTTTAATTAAATTAAATAAGCTGATTTTATTTTTACTACCGCTTAATTCTTTTATTACAGCTGCTGAATTACCAGTTATAATTAAATTATCATTAGCCTCCAGTTTAGAAAGCAATTGATAGTGGTTATCCCAGTCAGAAGCATAGCAGAAATGAAATGTTTTTTCTTTATTTGCTAATAAAAATCTTTGCATAGCTCTATATAATTCTTCTGTAGTGTATTTTTTTTGAGATTTTTTTAATGAATATGATTTTTCAGCATATTTTTTTAAATCTTGATCGGCAAAAAAGTCAAAAGAATATATTTTTGCACCATATAGTGCAGCAGTTTCTGCTAATGCTCGACTGGAAAAAGCACTGACAATTAAGTTCATTATTTAAATCTTCTCATAAAGCTTATAGATTTCTAAAGCATTTAAGACTTTATCATTATCTTTAAACAAACTGGCTACAGCTTTTTTATGAAGCTTCATTTTTAAGCCACCAATACCTAAGGCACCAAAAACTGTAATATCATCAAGCTTTTCACCATCATCTTGTGGTTTTATACCTTCTATTCCGGCAGGACTTACAGCATTAATATCAGCCATTACTTTTATTCCTTCAGTATTTTTCCACATATCTTCTTTTAAGAAATTTATTTTAGGAGGTCCAGCAGATAAGATAATATCTTTAGCTTTAATAGCCTCTCTAAATTCTTCATCAGTATTTGCTTCTAAGCCTTTTAGATCTTCTAGATCATATTCTTCTCTAATCTTTTCAGCTTTTCTATCAGCCTTAGCTTGTTTACGAGAAGTTATTGTTACAGAAGCACCTTCTTTAGCAAAAAGAGCAGCTGCTCTAACCCCAACCGGTCCTGTACCTGCTAGTATAACTACTTTTTTATTAACCAAATCAATAGCTTCTCTGATCTTTAATACTGCTGCTGCTGCAGTAGTATTAGAGCCATTTGAATCCAACATAGTAGAGATACTGTAATTGGCAAAAAAGACATCTTTAACAGCTTTCATAATTTCTTCCCCAGCTTCAACATCAGAACCACCAATAAATACAGCGGTGTTTTTTAACTTTTTTGCACTGCGGGTAAAAATAGCACCATAGATAATATCTTCTACTTCTTCTTTGCTTATTTCAGAGTGAGCAATAATATTATCCACTCCAGCATCATAAGCTACAACCTGATCAAAAGTACTAACCCTTTTATCTGTATCCAGTTGAATTAAAAGTTTTTTCATCTTTTCACCCCTATATAATTTGTGAAGACAGTGGAATATTCCACTGTCTTCAACAAAGATTTATTTATTTATAGCTCACCTATGAGATTTTAAACAGTATCCTTCCAGTTACAATGCTTGTGTTTCTTAACGTATAGACATACTGCACAATCTTTACAATAACGTGCAGGAGCAACTACCTGACCTGGATCAGTTGCAATAATATTGGTCATTAAGGTAGCAGTAACTGGCTCACTAGTTAAGAGACAAGGGAAGTCAGCCATACGCATGAAGGAAGAAAACTTAACTGTTATAGAACAAGCTGGATAAGCATAGCGGTGTAGATTATTGAGAATTTCACTTTCAGACCATGGACTAAAGTCAACTTCTACGCCCTTAACTTTACAGCCAGCTCCGATAGGTTCATCATCAATAATTTTATCTCCACGGTGGATCATATCCATGAAGTCAACATTGTGTAATTCAGCAGCCTGTCCTCTAGCAGGATTTAGATTTACATAGTTGTGGAATCTCTTTGTCAGCAGATCAATTATCATTGGAGAAGTAAATCCTTCATCCCATAACATAGCACTAACTGCTGCTGCAGTAGATCCAGTAGCAACACTTAAAACATCATAGAGACTGTCATATCCAGCTTCTAGACCTCTTTCTAGAGTATTTTTCATTATATTTGATACAACTTCTACTATTTCCATATTAACATCATCTTTAAGCATGTTAAAGGTTGATTCAGCTATATGGTGTCCTACATCCCCAACACAGTAAGCAGGTACTACAACGATATTTGCAGGATGTACACCAGCTTCTTTTGCTGCTAATACAAAAGGCTTCATCCGTTCTTTATAGCGCTTCATGTATTCAGCTTGGTCAAATGAAGTCATATCTGCATCGTCCATTAAATCAATCTGAGCCTGTACAGGAGTATCATAGACTTTTTGCATTTGTTCTACTTCTAATCTAGCTGCTTCTGCTGCAGTTTTACCAGCTTCAACAGCTTCAGTAAAGGCAGCACCAATACCATAAGAAGTATTCATACCCCAGGACTTAGAAGCTAATAATGTCTTTTTATAATCTCCGTCAATATCAGTATTTTTAAGAACCTCATTAACAACATTACTTACTGAACCCGGACTAAATGCAAAGTCAACAACACAGGTAGGACCATACATTCCACCATATCTACGCATAGACTCTCTAGCAATTAAAGCTTCATCAGCTTCAAGCTGAGCCATAAACTTCTCAGCTGCAGCACGGAAATCAGGATCATCTTCATAAAGAATTTCAAGAATTGGAGGTGTCTGATAATGCTCTACAAATGGATCATCTTTTGGAGCAATAGTATCAGTTAAATCTTTTAGAATCTCATAATGAGCTTTTACAGATTCAACATGAAGATCAATTACTTCTTTACATTGACCCTCAACTGCTTTCATGTTTTTAACTGCATCAACATAAGGCTTAGCATCAGTGATTTTAAACTTCTGACCTCTCTTTGCTTTAAATACACCAACATCAGCCATTTGAGCTGCTACAGCTTCATCAATCATTTTCTTAGCAATTTTTGCTACATCAACCATAAAACATCCCCCTCTGTAAGTTTAGATTTAATTTTTCAAAACAACTAACCCAATTTTCAAATTATTCAGTCTTCTAACCCCCTACTATTTAAGATGACCCTCCTTTCTATAAAGTAATTTTTGATTCCAGATAAATAACCCCTTTATAAGGATATCTCAGCTGAAATCAACAAAAAATATTATGATTCTAAGTTGAAAACTAGTTAATTTTAACTCCACTTATATATAATGCATAAAGTGTTCCAATCAAAGCTAAAATCAAAATTTTTTTTAGGCCTGTTATTATAGTAAAGTTAAGCCCTTTATTATGTGAATATTTTTACTATTGCAAATAATTATTTTATTATGTTTAAAATTTATACACAGTGTATTATTTTTGAACTAAACTAATTTCAGCTCCACTATTAGCAGCCTTAGTTATATAAACATTTTTAATGATTGTAGAATATTCATTTTCTAATTTTCTTTTTATTTTAAGCAATTTTTCTTTATCTCCTGCTATCCCATAAAGACTTGGTCCCCAAGAACTTTGTCCTCTAGCCTGAATACCTTCTCTTTCCATTAAATCAATAAGCTCTTCTGAACAAGGACTGCTGTATTTACCTCCCTGGATATGAGCAAAATAATTAGCGACATTATCTTCTATTATGTTAAGGTGTTTGGCAAATTTGCTTAAATTATTTTCTGCTAGAGCTGGCAGCATTCCAAGTACAAGGTGATGACAGTTTTCTGCACTTTTTTTAAGCTGCATTTTTTCTATGTTATTAAATATTTTTATTTCTTTTTTTCCGGCAACTTTATCACTGGCCTCATTTAATATTATAATTATAAAATGCCAGTTTTCCGGTATTTCTTCTCTCAATAATATTGGCGGTAAATAATTATCATTCTTTTTTTGAGAAGTAGGTCGGCCACCATCAACAATAAATCCCCCCTGATAAAAAGCCCCAAAACCAATAGCTGAACGGCTGTGTTTTCTGTTTACCAAATTAGCAGCTCTTTTTTCTTTTAAATTTAAATCATATAAGTGATTAACTGCCTCAGCTATAGAAAGTCCGATTTGAGTTCCTGAGCCTAGCCCACAGTGAGCAGGCAAAAGTTTTTCAACATTAATTTTTATAGCTGCATCTTCTGCTAGTAGATTTTCTTTTTTTAAACTGCGCAAAAAATCTTCGGCAATATTTTTAATATTATTATGCCCCTCTACTTCGAGCTTAGTGCTTTTTTCGAAATAGATTAAAGTGTAAGGTTCTTTTACACCTACCCCTGAGCCACCATATATTCTACCTAAATCACCATTCAAATCAAGCTGTCCGAAATGAATTCTTGCTGGAGTTTTTATTTTTAGCAATTATTTATTCCTCCTGCCTTTGTAAATATTCTTTTAAAAAAAGATAACTTTCTTTAGACTTGTGATCACCTGTTTTGAAAATAATTTCTCTATTTTCTGCCAAATAATTTTTTAAATCTTTTACTTTTTTAGTTATTCCAATTCTTGAAGCTATTACTGCTGCTTCAAGAAGAAGGTTATCTGCCCTATTAAAACCTATAAAATTACTAATATTATTTTGGGCAGTTATTTTAGCATTTATTTTATATTTTTCACCCAGATCAGAAATAGCTGAAAGTTGAAACTCATAATAATTACAGCAATCTTTTAAATAATAATTGCCTAAAGCTGTTTCTTTAACTGCAAAGCTTGCTTCAGAAAGAGCTGCTAAAACAAGGTAATAACTCCTATCAACAATATTTACAACTCCTCTTTTTGTAGCCAAGATATTTTCAGCTGTTATAGTGTTTTTATAAGGATAAAATACTAGCTTATCTTTAATGAACTGAACTCCAATTGCAGAAAAATTTAGTTCATTTTTATTATTTAAACTGGTCATTACTGTTTCAATTATCATTATTTTCTCCCTCAAATTTTTGATTTAAATAACCCCAATTAAGCTCATCTTCCTGGCGATAATTTTTGGCAAGTTTAAGAGCAGTATAAGCTTTTTGCAGTTCTTTACCTAAATAAAAAGCATGTGAATGTTCATTAACATCTGATAAACTGTTAAAAAGCTGATTTATATTTTGCCCTTTATAATATTCTTCCGAGTTAAAAATATTTATATTCTGACCGTCATTTAAAATTCTATAATTTTTATCTTTTATCGATTCTGCCAGTTCTGTAATTTCTTCCGGGCTGTAATTAAGATCTTTTCTGTCTTTTAAATTTAACAGTAACTCTGAAATATTATTGGGCAAGCTGTTATTTTGGGCAGCATAGGAAATAATTTTTAAAGCTAGGTCTAGTTCTTTTACTGCTCCCCTGGTTTTAAATGAGGCTTCGGTAGTTAATAAAAAATCAATATTTAACTCCACTGCCAAAGCAGCAGTTATAAAATTAAGTCCAACACTATCACAGTCACTTAATTCTATTAAATTACCTACCCCCATCATTATTGATTGATTAATATTTATTTCTTTAACTAGCTTTAAATATCTAAACAGTGAATCACTAAAACCAAAATTAACCGGATCTAAGATTGGATCAACAATATAGTTTTTACAGCCTCTTTTTTCAAGCTCTTCTATATTGGCAAATAAAGATTTTAAAGAATCTTTATCTGGATCGGGAATCACAACCGGAGTAAACGAATTTTCCCCGTTAATTAAAGAAATATTGTGGCTGTTAATACTTAATAAGTAATCAATTCCTGCCTTATCTGCTCTTTTTATCTCTTCTGAATTAAAACTATCAATACTTAAAGTGAATCCTTTTTCTTTTAAGATATTAATTGTTTTTTCTAAATGGGGAAACTCCCTTCCATTTACACAACCTAAATCAATTATATCAGCTCCAGATTTTTTATAATATTCTGCTTTTTTAACTATTTCTGAAATCGGCAGCAGAGCAGCTGCATTTATTTCAGCCAATATTTTATTTTTTCTTTTTTCTGCTTCTAAATTAACTTTAATTTTCTTCTTGCCTAAAAACTCTGGAAGATCCATTATCTCATCTGGACCCTGGCGAAATTTAAGCTTTTTATTATTAAAACATGCTTCTAATTTACTTATTTCTGCTTGTGATCTACCAGGTATTATAATCTCTAATTTACCGGCACTTTCTAAAAAATCACCCTTATATTTTTTTAGCTTTTTACAGATAAAGCTGCTGTCCATTAATGCTGCAACAGTAATCGGCAGTTTAACGATCTGATAATCATATTTTAAATCAAGTTTTTTTAAGGTGTTATTAAGGGCTGGGTAAGCTAATTTACCTGTAATAAATAATTTTTCAACCATTGCTCCACCTCTTCTGGATATGAGATAAGATCTAGATTCTTGATAGATTTTAACTTTTTAGTATTTTTAATATCTATTTCCCTTGGGTAAACATCTACCATTTTATTAGGCGCAGCTGAAACAAGTTCTTCTTCAGTATCAGTAGCTAATAAAAGTATTGGCACCTTAGATTTAGCTGCATGAGCTAAAAAATTACTTACAAGTGAATCAGAAATTCCATGAACAACTTTTGCCACTGTATTTGAGGTTGTTGGTGAACTCACCAAAAGGTCATAATGACCCTTATAAAGTCTGCCCATTATTGGAGCACTAGCAGCACTATCTTTGTGGATTTCTGAGCCAAGTTCTTCTAATCTATTATACAATTTATATATTTTCAAAACCTCAAAACCAGCTTTAGAAAGATAGATATCTATCTCTAAATTTTCAAATTTACTTTTAAGCCTTTCTATTTGTTCAATTGATTCTTCTAAAAAATGTCCTGCCCCTGTAATACACCAAGCAATTTTATATAATACTTTATCATTTTCTATTAATTCTACTTCTTTTCTACCTAATGAGCCATTATGAAAAGCAGTTGCAATCAAAACTCCAGCAAAAGAAAGCCTTTTTAAGGGTTTAATATCTCTGTAATCTCTCACTCCACCCCCGGTAATAAATTCAAGTTCTGGAAAGGAGTTCTTTAAATCTTTAATATATGCTGCAATACCTTTTCTTGTTCCCACTGCAGCTATATCAAGAATAATAAATTTATTAAAACCATAGCCTTTAATTTCTTCAATTATCTGATTAGTTTTTTTCTTCTCCCACTGCTTAAGATTATGCATTAATTGACCAGCCTTTAAATCAATACTAACAATTATTTTTTCACTGTAACTGCTGAATTTTTTCAAATATTTAAGATCAGTTAAGCTTTCAGTGGCAATTATATAATAATCCAAAAAATCATCCAAATAATTTTGAGCATTTTTATAATCAACTAAAGCTGCATCCAGCATTATTTCCAATTCGGGAAGTTCTTGTTTGATCTTTTTTATTTTATCTATATTATTCTCATTCTTTTTCATTATTGCATCTAAATCTGCAATATATAATTTTTTAATAGCTAATTTATTATAGAATGCTTCAGCAACAGCCAGGGGGCTCTTATCATTATCAGCAACTATTCTGCTTTCTATAGCTTGATAATTTTCTCTATCTCCAGCTTTACCCTGAACTACAATTCCATCTTTTATATCTAAAACTGCAACTGCCTCCAAATAAATCACTCCCTATATTTTATATTATATTTTTTTAATTTATTATATAGTGTTGCCCTGCTGACACCTAGTATATCAGCTGCTTCAGATATATTATTTGCTGCAGCTTTTAGAGAATTTTTTATAGCCTCTTTTTCTGCTTCTTCTATGGTTAAGATCTCTTTAGAATCATCATATATGCTTTTGTTTTCCTTAATCTCTTTGGGCAAATGTTCTGCTTTAATAACTTTATCATCCATAGCAAAAGTAATTATTCCTTCTATTACATTTTCTAATTCTCTAACATTACCAGGCCAATCATAATTAATAAAATATTTTTTGCTTTCTGCAGATATTTCTTTATTGGGAATTCCAAATTTATGACAGTGTTTTTTGATAAAGTTTTTAACTAATAAGATTACATCATTTTTGCGTTCTTTTAAATTTGGTAAAGGAATTCTGATTACATTGAGCCGGTAATATAGATCTTCTCTAAAATTACCTTTTTTCACTTCTTCTATAAGTTTTTTCTTGGTTGCTGTAATAATTCTAACATCAATATTTATTGCATGATTACCACCAATCCTGGTTACCTCACGCTCTTGAATAACCCTTAATAAGTTTTGCTGAGCAGAGAGAGTCATTTCTCCAATCTCATCTAAAAAAATCGTCCCACCATTTGCTAGTTCAAATTTCCCTGGTCTTCCTCCTCTTCTTGCTCCGGTAAATGCTCCTTCTTCATAACCAAAAAATTCGCTTTCTACTAAATCTTTTGGAACTGCCCCTACATTAATCGCAACAAAAGGACTATTTTTGCGGTGATTAAAATTATGAATCGCCTGGGCAAACATTTCTTTACCTGTACCACTCTCTCCCATTAACATAACAGTTGAATCATTTCTCGCAGCAATTTTAGCAACTTCTTTAGCTTTTTTCATTTTTTTAGAATTTGTAATAATATCATCAAAAAAATAGCGAGCTTTAGAACCTGTTTTAGGATTAGAACTATCTGTTTGTTCTTCTATTAAATCTTTGGCAGGGATCTTATCAGTTAAGGCAAAAGCAAATAATTTTATAATTAACCTCATTAAATCTATCTCAATTTTTTTACTAAAAAAAACAGCAATAGTCCCCTTTAAAGCTCCATTTTCATCTAATAGAGGATAAGCAGCTGAATTATAGTCAATCAAAAATTTTTTGTAATGTTCTTTATCTTTAACATAAGATTCTTTTTTTGAAAATAAAGTTAAACCAACTGCAGTTGTACCAAGATAAAATTCACTGTAGTTTTCCCCGGCAGCTAAAGTTAAATAATTATCTAAATAATTTTTCGAACTAAGAATATACCCTTCTTTATCAGTAATAATAAATGCAGCAGCAAGCTCGGTAATTAATTCTCTAAATTCTGAAAATAAGAGATCGAAATTTTCTGCAATTTTTTTGTTTTCTTTGATCCTGTTTCTTATTTCACTTTTATTTAAGATTTTATCACTTGAAAACTGTTCTGTTTTAATACCATAATTACCACTTCTGGCCCATGATTTTTGAATTGCTTTTCTAGCCGGAGTATAATTTCTTTTTATATTTGTCAGAAGAGCATTAAAATCGGAATTTTGGTTACTCATAAGAAACTCCCCTTTTTACTATACTAACTATATATTTCTACAAATAATATTTTAATCCTGCTTCAAATTTAATCTCTACTCAAGATAAAAAAGACACAACCTAAGCCGCATCAATATAGATACATTTCAGCTTAGATGGTGTCTTTATTTATGAATTTATAAATTTGAAATTCTATTAATTAATCTCTTAAAACAACTATTCTTCCTTCTACTGATGGGAAAAGAGGGGATTTATCCTGAATATATTGGATAAACATCTGTTGATCTGTGTTTTCAAACAATTTTAGCTGTTCTGATTCTCCCATAACTTGATAATCATCTCCACCAGCTGCTAAAAACTCATTGGTGGCTACTACATAGTGACGGCTAAGGTTGATTTCTTCTCCATCAACTAATACTTTTTCTACTCTGTTATAGGCCTCATTAGCTGGGTTAAAATAAAATCTGAGTCCACTGACCTGCAAAAAGCCACCTGCTACTTCGGGATATTCATGTAGTCCATGTTCTAAAGTATCCCAAATTTGCTGACCGGACATAAGTAAAGTAACTACTTCATTATTAAAAGCAAGAATAGCCATAGCATCCTCAAGTGTTATCTCACCAAGATCTGCTGAGTCTCTAATTCCTCCACCATTATAAAGGGCTATATCAGCTTTGGTGTTTTCTCTTAGCATATCAGTAATTAGATTACCTAAATTTGTTTCTTGAGTTCTTACGTGCTGCCTTTCTCCATTAAGACTGATCCCTGTCTCACCAATAACAGTATCTAAGCCTTGAGCAAATACAGACAGACTAAAAAAAGATAAAACAAATAAAGTCAACACAGCAATAGTTAATAATTTTTTTTTCATTGATTGATCCCTCCATTGTTTTTTATATTTAAGGATCTATTAAATCCTTAAAATCAAGTTATTTTAAAGACCAAGCATTATTGCAGTTAACCGCTCACCAAATTCATCCAATAAAGCTTCGATCTCTGGATCTGGCTGATAGTTATCTTTAACCTCTGCAGCAGAAAGAACTGAAGCTTCAATTTCTTTACTTGCTTCATTTAAAGTAATTTCCACTCTCCCTAAATACTTAGTATATTCATTGGCCTGAACTATCATTGTGTCTGCAACCTTTTCCCCTGAAGTTAAAAGATCATGGCTGTGGCCATCTACTATAAGGTCTATACCAGAAACTGACTCAGCAATTTCGGTCGTTCCTCTTAATCCGATATGAGTTAAAGCAATTATAAAATCAGCATTTTCCTCATTTATTAAAAGATCCACATATCTCTGTGAAGTTTCAACAGTATCAGCAAAATCTATCCCTTTTACATTATCTGGATGAGTTGTACTATAGGTATCTGAAGTTGCTAGTGCAAAAATTGCAACTCTATACCCAGCTAGTTCTTTAATAAGATAGGGGTCAAATAAAAGTTCTTCTTCTTTGATTACATTTGCTGCTATAAGATCAAATTCCATCATCTCTTCTAATTCCAACAACCTTTGATAACCAAAATTAAAATCATGATTGCCTGGAACCATAGCAGTATAACCCACTTCATTCATTAATTTGACTGTACTTTCTCCTTCAAGTTGGTCTGTAATAGGTCTACCATGGATAGTATCACCAGCATCTAAAATTAAAACATTATCATAATTAGAGTGATAATCTTTAAATACTGAAGAAAGATAAGGCATTCCCATTATACCATCATCATCAACAATTCGACCATGGATATCATTTGTATGGAGAACAATTAATTTATTATCTTGAGCTATTATTAAAGTACTTGTCACTAAAAGCAATATCACCACTAATATACTAATTATAAAGATCTTTTTTTTGAACTGCATATATACCTCCCTTTTAGCTTTTCCCTTATCAAAAATCATCGATCTTTCCATAATATATATAAAGTTCAAGATAATTTAGTATATTCCTCTATAAATTACAATTTTTTAATTTTATTGTGGATTAAATTGACCAGACAAAGTTAATTTTTTTAAATAAATTGTTATAATAAATAATATTATCAAAAGCAAAATCAAAAAAATAAAACCTGTACGGATACCCAAAAAATCATTTATAAAACCAACTACCCAATTTGATAAAACAGCTGCTCCAATCGTACCGGCTGTTTGGGCAAAGCCAACAACTTTAATTCCACTTGCACCAAAACTATCTAAGATTGCCGCTTGACTGGTAGGCACCTGTACAGCAATAAAAATACCAGAAATAGATAAAAGAAAGGTCAAAGGAGTACCAAAAACTAAGGCTAATAAAATTGATAAGGCTGTCAAAACCTGGGTGTAAAGCAGAAAATTATAATAACCAATTTTTTCTACTATTAAACTAGCTAGTAGTCTTCCCACAGTAAAAGTTATAAAAAATAATGATAGAAAAAAACTGATTACTAATTCTGACCTTCCCTGCACATCTTTTAAATATGGAGCCAGCCAGGTAACTATTGATATTTCTACCCCAACTTGAACAAAAACAACTACACAAAATAAAATAACTACCTTATCTTTAAGTAATTCTGCTGTTTTAAGAACAGAGCTGCTTTTTGAAGCTCTTGTTTCTGGTAATTTAGAATTTTTAAATTCTAAAAATACTATTGTGATAAATATTATTGAGAATAAAAAACTATGTGACCAACCAAAGCCCCAGCTAATTAATAAGGTTACAAAATAAGGTGCAATAATTCCTCCTAAACCATAAAACAAGTGGAGTAAATTTATCATTTTACCCCTTTGATTAGAATAACCAAGAGAAATTATTGTAACCGAAACTATATTTAATAAAGTTAAACCTAAACTGACAAAAAAGAAAGAAATAAGTAAATAATAATAACCCGGAGAAATATGTACCGCGAAAAGAGAAAGAGCTGTATGAATCAAACCATAAACTAAAACTTTTAGCAAACCAAATTTTTCAATTAATTTTCCACTAAAGAAAAAAACAAGGATCGGCCCAATTGATAAAAAAGAAAATAAAAATCCAAGCTGACTGTAGCTAAGTCCAAAATCATCGATGATTAATGGACCGATCTGTCCTCTTAAATTATTTACTATTCCAATTGTAAGCATCATAGAAAATGCCAAGATCATTAATCTTCTTTTATTATTATAGCTATCTGCTTTATTCATTTATGACTACAACTCCTAATTATTTTCAAGATCAAAGAATAGATATTTATAATCTAAGTTAAAGCTTTTCTGCTGTAATCAAATAATTTTTTTCGTCAATTTCTTCTATTTTGATATTTTTAAGCTGCTTATTTTCTAATATATTTTTAAGTTCATCTCGACCTATGCGGTGATTTTTAGGTGGGCCTTCATCCATATTATTTTTTGTCCATTCAACTATTAAGATCTTAGAATCAGTTTTTAAAAATTTTAAATAATTATCTAGAAAAGACTCTTTGTCATCTATTTCATGAATCAAATAAGAAAAAAGCATAAAATCTACTTTTTCTGCCAATTCTGCTCTGTTTTCACTACTTTTGATTAAAGTGATATTTTTTTCAACAGCTGCTGAGCTAGCCCTTTTGTTTAGATCTCTTAACATTATCTTCTCAACATCTACCGCAAATACTTGACCACTTTCTTTTACTATTTTAGCAGCTGGTATAGCAAAAAAACCATTCCCTGCTCCTATATCTGCTATTTTATCTCCTTCTTTTAAACCATGTTTTAGCAATAACTGCATAGGCTTTAATCTTGCTTTTCTTTCCTTGTTAAATAATTTATCCTTTTTAATTGGGTCAAATCTATGTTTAGCCATCTCAAGATACCTCCCTAGTTAATAAAATACTATTTTCTATTTTATATTATCAAAAACAAATAAGAAGTTAATAAGCTAACATTTTAGCCACAATTTTATATTTGCATAAGTTAGACCGCTCTATTTTAAATAGAACGGTCTTAAAATATATTATTCAGATTTTTAATCATTTAAATTGTTTAAAAGACTTTCCTTCCAGACATGCATATTATCAATTTCCCAGGCTGCTGAATCAGTATTCCCGTTTTCACCATTAAATTCTATCTTTAAAAGAGGCTTATTTTTATTTCTACCCAAAAATGATTCAACCTCTTCTATTTTTTTGATGTTTTCCAGAGGAATAACCAATTCTTCTTTAGGCATCCATCTGACAAAATGTAATTCATCAGAAGTTAATAATAATGAACCGTTTTTTACTATTTTGCTTTTGCCGGTTGATTCTCTACCTAAATAATCAACCTCTTTGGAAAAATATATTATCCGATCTTTATGATAATTTCTAAATAGTTCTTCTGCCCTTTTGCTTTTTAGTTTATTTAAGTTATTTTTTATAAGAAAATAAAGGACAACTAAGAGAACAGGGACTAACAAAGTCATTGTTTGTTGATTAAAAAATTGCATAAATACCTCCCCGAAGAGTTTATTAAAAAATGATAATTTAAGTTAATTGATAATATCAATTAAAATAAATCAGATAATATTTTATTTTTCTTTGCTAACTTTATTTTTTAAAGCACCAATTCCTTCAATTTCTATTACTATCTCATCTCCCTCTCTTAAAAAAACAGGCTCTTTTCTGGCAAAGCCAACACCTTCAGGTGTTCCAGTCAGTACAACAGTACCAGCTTTAAGAGTCATATTTTTTGATAGATAACTTAGAATTTCCTCTACACTAAATATCATATCAGCAGTGTTAGAATCCTGCATTACCTTACCATTTAGAATTGATCTTATTTTTAAATTATTTGGCTTTAATTCAGTTTCAATCCAGGGCCCTATAGGACAGAAAGTATCAAATGATTTAGCTCTGGCCCACTGTTTATCAATTCTCTTCTGACAGTCTCTTGCACTAATATCATTCGCACAACAATAACCAAGTATATAGTCTTTTGCCTTCTCAATTTCAATATCCTTACAATCTTCAGCAATAATAAAAGCCAACTCCGCCTCATAATCTACCTCATCCGGAGCATTTTTAGGTAAAATAATATTGCTATCTCTTCCAATAACACTATTTGTAGCCTTTAAAAAAATGACAGGTTTATCAGGAATCTCAGAAGCACTTTCAGCAGCATGCTTTCTGTAGTTGAGTCCAATTGCTATGATATTTGGCGGATCAATCGGAGCTCTAACTTCTATTTCACTTAAGCTCTTAACTTTCTTTCCGAGTGAAAAATCCCCAAAAATATCACCTTGAAGCTCATGAATAATATCATCTTTTAAAATCCCATATTCAAGTTCATTATTTGTTTGGTATCTTATTATTTTCATAACTCAACTCCCAATTTTAGAGATAAGATTCATTTTCCAATTGATATAATTCAGAAATAATAGATTTAACGATCTCCACAAGTTTTCTATTAGCAACTATAATTAAGGGAGCAGCTTTAACTTGTGCTTCAAAAACAGTACCACCAGCTTCTTTAATAATTATTTTTGCTGCTGCAATATCCCATTCTGCTAATTTAAACTCCCAAAACAGATCTGTTCTACCACAGGCAACTGAAATCAGATCAAAAGCAGCACTACCAGAACGACGAACTCCTCTAGAATTTTTAACAATTTTGCTAAAAGGAAGTAAATTATCAAGCTCAGAATCTTTTTTATCATAGGGGAAACCAGTGGAAACGGTTGCCTGTTCTAATTCTTTTTTTTCTGCCACTTTAATAACTTCAGAACCCCTAAAAGCTCCCTTGTTTTTTATGGCAGAATAAATTTCATCCTGCTCAGGCAAATATATAACCCCCATTACTATTTGATCTTTAAATTTAAGTGCAATTGAAATTCCATAAATAGGATATCCCATCGAATAATTATTAGATCCATCTAGGGGATCAATTATCCAGGTGTAATCACTTGCTTTTTTTCTGTCACCCTGCTCCTCACCAATAATATTATGTTCAGGATACTCTTTTTCTATATTATTTTTAATCATATTTTCACTTAAAATATCAACCTCTGTTACTAAATCTGCACTACTGCTCTTTGTCGTAGTTTCAAAATCACTTTCTTTAAATCTTTCTCTTTGAATCTGACCTACTTCTAAAGCCCATTTTTTAGCCAATGAAGACGCTTTATTTAAGTCTAACAAAGTATCTACCTCCCAGCATTTCAATAAGAGCAATTTTATTTTATCAGATAGAATTATTTATTACAATTTATATCAAAAATTAATTTATTTTTTTGATCCAGTATTTAGCTAATACTTATATAACATTTCATAATGTGGAATATCATCTTCTAAATATTCTTCTGAAACTCTTTTAAATCCCAGCTCTTGATAAAACTCAAGCAAATATTTTTGGGCAGAAATTCTTATAGAATTACTTTTAAAGTTTTCTTTGATATACTCTACTGCTTTTTTCATCATTTCTGAAGCCAATCCCTGACGTCTATATTCTTTTTTTACCAAAACTCTGCCTATTGAAGGCTCAGAATAGGAAATACCAGCTGGTATAATTCTTAAATAAGCTGTAATTGTATCCCCATCCTGATAAAAAAGATGATGAGAATCAAAATCTTTGCCATCACAATCTGCATAAGGACAATTTTGTTCTACTACAAAGACATTTATTCTAGCTTGAATAATTTTATATAATTCATAAGTGCTGAGTTCTTGAAATTCTTTAATATTAACTTCCATTAGATAGCTCCTTTACTAAATATTTTTTTCAAGTATAAAGTCTAATTTTCTGAATAAAACAGAAAAAACTTAACCCCTTATCAGATAATTAAATAAGAGGTTAAGTTTGATAATAATTTTTATTATACTTTATTATACTATAAAGTCATACCACCATCAACTGCTACTGCCTGACCGGTTACATGAGGAGCAGTGGCGAAATAAACTGCAAGTCCTCCCATATCTTCTGGAGTTTGAGCTACACCCTGAGGAATTAGGCTTTCTTGATTACGCTGCCAGGATTCTTCCATAGATTCTTTTTCGCCTTTCCATTTATTGGCGAGACCTTTATCTCCATACCACATCTGGGTTCCAATAATACCTGGACAGATAGCATTTACTGTAATTTTAGTTTTAGCTAATTCTTTAGCCAAAGCATTAGTAAAACCAACTACTGCAAACTTTGAAGCACTATAATGAGCTAAATCAGGAAATCCCTGTTTACCGGCAATAGAGGCTACATTAATAATTCTTCCCCAATTTTGTTCTTTCATATGAGGAATTTCAGCTTTGGAACAGAGAAAAACACCTTTGGCATTTACATCAAGTACATGATCCCAATCTTCTTCACTTAATTCTTCAACTGATTTAATAGAAATTACTCCCGCATTATTAACTGCAATATCCAGACTACCCAATTCTTTAATTGTTTTATTAACCATGGATTTAACCTGTTCCCACTTAGTAACATCAACTTTTACTGCAATTGCTTTTCTTCCCATTTTCTTTATATCTTCAGCAACTTTTTTTGCATTATCTAGATCGATATCAGCTATGGCAATATTACAACCAGCTTCTGCCAATTTCTTTGCGATCCCTTCTCCAAGACCCCTCCCACCACCAGTTACCAGAGCAACTTTTCCATCCAATTTCATTTCTTATTCCTCCTTTGGATTTAAGACGGTGTAACAATAATTTTAACATGTTTATCTTTATGAGCCATTAATTCTTCAAAACCTTTGTCAACTAAATCATCTAATTTAATTTCTTCAGTAATCATTTTAGATGCTTTAATTCTACCATCTTGGATCATTGAAATAACTGCCGGGAAAACTCCTTCAGAATAAGCAATTGTACCTTTAATTTCTTTTTCAGTTAAAACTAAATTATTTAAATTGAACTCTACAGCTTCTTCCCAAATACTAGTTACAACTATTCTACCTCTTCTTGCTGTTGCAGCAACAACTGTTTCAAAACCAGCCTGGACTCCTGTTGTTTCAAAGCCTACATCTACACCCTTATCATCTGTTAATTTATTTACTTCTTCTAACACATCAACTTCATTTGGATCAAGTACATAATCTGCCCCAAATTCTAAAGCAAATTTTTTGCGAGCTTCTGCAATTTCAACTGAAATAACCTCTTGAGCACCAGCTGCTTTTAATGATAGGATTGTGGAAAGTCCTATAGGTCCTGCCCCGGTAACTATAGCTGTCTCACCTTGTAGGAATTTTGCTCTTCTTAAAGAGTGAACTGCTACAGCTATGGGTTCAATTAAAGCACCTTCTTTGGTACTTACTCCCTCAGGGAGTTTATGCACAAATTTAGCATCAAAAGTAGTATATTCAGCTAATCCACCTCCACCACCGGCTAAGCCGTGGAAGCCAAGTTTTTCACAGATGTTATAATAACCTTTTTTGCAATTAGGACATTCACCACAGGCAACTATTGGTTCTAATGTTACTTTATCACCTATATTTAAATGATCTACATCATCTGATTTTTCTACAACTTCTCCTGCAAATTCGTGTCCCATAATAATTGGCGCTTCCTTTTTAGTTAAAGGATGTTTTGCACCTTTAGGTATAAAAATTGGACCTACCATAAATTCGTGTAAGTCAGAACCACAGATTCCACACCACTCTACCTTTATTTTAACCTGTCCAGCCTCTATTTTGGGTATCTCTACATCTTCTATTCTTATGTCTTTGGGTCCATACCAAAGAGCAGCTTTCATTGTTTTTGCCATATTTATTCCCCCTGAATAAAATTAAATAATAATTTTGTTTTCTAGTCGGGATACACTTCGACAGGTTCAGGCCATTCAAAATCTTCTTCCGGTCCATATAACTCAACTATACATTTTAGATCATCCTGAGTTTTGCGATAATCATAGTGGAAGTTTTTACCCCAATAACCATATTGAAGTTGTTCAATATCCTTCTCTTCGCAAAACTCAAGTGCATCCTCATAAGACTTAGTATCAAGAGCAACATGATGAATTCCTTCCCCATGCTCTTTTAAAAATTTTGCATAATCACTTATTTCATCAACTGGCTCAATTAATTCCCACTGAACACCACCAATATCAGTGACTGCTAGTTTCATCCGATAGTCCTGTCTTTTACCATCAACTTTCATATCTGCCACAGTATCTTTGTTGAAATCATAAACAACCCAGGGACCAATTCCGTATTTATCTGCATATGTCTTCATTGTTGATTCTAAGTCCTTTACAACTACTCCTACCTGCAGTACATCTTTAAATACAGCTTCCATTCAATTTCACCCCTGTAAGTTAAATATTTTTTGCCCTGGAATACTGATTCCAAAAAAGTCTAATTTAGAAGCATAGATAAGGATTTTCTATATATTCAGCAAAGGTCTGCATAAATTTAGCGGCAGTAGCTCCATCAATCGATCTATGATCTACCCCAAGAGTAAAGTTAATAACTCTTTTCTCGTTTAGATCATCAAAACTATCAAAATATAGTTTTTCTTTTATGGTTCCTACAGCTAAAATTGCTGATTGAGGCGGATTTAAAATAGCAGTAAATTCATCTATACCAAACATGCCAAGATTAGTAATTGTAAATGTTCCTCCCTGCATTTCATCAGGAGTTAATTTATTTTCTTTGGTTCTCTTAATTAAATCTTTACTTTTAGCAGCTAATTCTTCAACTCTATATTGTTCTGCATTTTTAACTACTGGAACCAGCAGTCCTGCCTCAACAGCTACTGCTATACCAATATTAATATCTTCAGCTACTTCAAATTCTCCTTCTCCAACCTCAACAGTATTTATGGTTTTGCTGTCTTTAATAGCCTTTGCAGTAACAAAGGTAATTACATCATTTAAAGAAACTTCTCTTCCTTTAGCTTTTAAAGATTCTTTAAAACAAATTAATGCATCTACATCTATTTCTTTTCTTAAATATATATGAGGTGATCTCCAGCTTTCACTTAGCCTTTCCGCAATAATTTTACGCATTGAAGAAGATTGCTTTTTCTTAGTAGTTTTAGCAGCTTCTTTTTTATCTTCTCCACTATCTTTTTCACCTGCCAAATATTCTTCTACATCAGAAACTGATAATCTGCTTTTAGCTAATGCTGCTGCAACTTCTTCTAAACTTATGTCATTATCAGATGCAACTTTCCTTGCTTTTGGAGCAGCCATTACTTTGATGTCAGATGAAGTTTCTTTCTTTTCTTTTTTAACCTTTTTTTCTTCACTAACTTCTTTTTTTTGAGGTTCTGCTTGAGAAAGTTCTTCTTTACTTTCTGCTGCACCACCTTCATAGCCAACTAAATTGGCAACAGGAGTTTTAACTGCTACTGTTTCTCCTTCTTCAACTAATATTTCTAATATCTCACCACTTTGATTTGCTTCTACTTCATTGGTCAATTTTTCAGTTTCTACTGCAAAGATTATATCTCCTTCTTCAAAACTATCGCCTTCTTTTACATACCATTCAATTAATGTACCCTCTTCCATTGTTAAACCTAATTTTGGCATTAATAATTGATTCGCCATCAATTTCCCTCCTCTTTTACAACACTTGCAACTAACAGTGCTCCCCTTTTGGGATAACGTGCTTTAAACTCACTTTCTAAGTTTTTAAACCACTCAAAGTCCTCTTTTTCTTTAAAATAGGGTGGAACAAAAAGTGTTGATTCAATTTTAACCTGAGCAAATTTTTCTAATATTGCTTTTAATTCTTCCCAACTGTAAAAAGTTGCTTCAGAAAAAATACTATCTTTTTCCATAGTCTCTGCAATTCTCTTATAGGCCCAGGTGCTCTTTGAATTTAAGACACCAATCACATATTTACCACCTGGTTTTAAAACCCTCCACATTTCAGTTAATACGGCTTCTAATTCTTCTCCAGCTTCAAAAAATTCTATCATTGAATTAGAATAAACTATATCAAAATAATTATCTGGATAAGGGATTTCTTCTGTCACATCCCCCTGAATGAAATTAATATCTAGATCTTTTTCTTGAGCAATTTTTCTAGCAGCAGTTAACATGCCTTCTGTAATATCTAATCCCACTGTTTCTTCTGCATCAACTGCAAATTTCCGTAAAAAAAAGCCAGTTCCACAGCCAAGCTCAATAATCTTCTTTCCTGAACAATCTCCTATATGTTTGGCAAGACACTGATATTCATTTTCACCAACATAACTTCCTCTAGGAGTTTTATACCAATCTGCATATTTCTCTGCTAATTGATCTAGATCCAATTATTTCACCTCCAGCATCTTCTTGCTATCAGCCAGTTCTAAAGCGGCTTTATAATCTAAAAATCTGGCAGGAGCATAAGTTAACTGCATTTTTAGCTTTTCATCCTTTTTAACAACTACTTCTCTTTCTCCATCAAGAGCAATTATTCTTTTTTTCTTGGGAAGCTCAATAACTTCTTCCTGTTTTATCTTTTTCCAATCTTTAATTGGAATAGTTTTGATAACACCTGGAGCAATTGCGGCTTTAACCTTATGTTCAGAATCACCTATTCTAATAAAGGCTCCACCATTATCAAGTACTCCAACATCTGTTAAACGACCTGCAATTGAAACCATCCCAATATCATAGGAAGTACTTCTGGTAACAAGTATTTCTTCTAATAATTCTACATGCCAGAGTGCTTTACTCCCAATATATGATTCATTAACTACTACAGCATCTATTAGTGCTATATCTACAATTTCGCCATCTTTAATTATATAAATACATTTTATTGGCTGGGTTACTTTTTCTCTTTCTTCAGGAGTAAATTTAGTATATAAACCAGCTGCAAGTCCCAGCATAGTACTTTCTGCCATAATAGGAAAAACATTATTTGTTCCTGTGGATAGTGATAGTACTGCTGTATTTTTTAAGGCTTTGACTACAACCCTATTTGTACCATCTCCACCTAATACAATAATAACATCTACTCCCTTTTCTTCCATTAAACAGGCAGCATTAAAAGAATCTTCAGCTGAGCCGGTTATTGTCATATTCATAATATCTACATCAATTTTAAAATTTTTCTTTTCTTCACCCCAAAGACCATTTAGAGCAGAATTTCCTATTCCAAATGAGTCAGGCATGATATAGACTTTATCTAAATCAAGATTATTTAGAGCCAGCAGTATACGTCTTACTATATTTACCTTTTCAACATTATCAAATACTGAACCATGTGCTACCAACCTCCGGATATCTCTCCCGGAGGCTGGATTAGCAATGATTCCAACTGAATTAATATTTTCAGTCACATTACAACATCTCTTTCACAGCAGTTACAATATCATCTGGATTTGGTAGATAAGCTTGCTCTAGTACACTGCTAAATGGAACTGGTGCATCTGGTGCACAGACTCTTTTTATTGGCTGCTCTAAATAGAATAAGCCTTCTTCTGCAACTACTGCAGAGATTTCTGAAGCAAAAGAACCTCTTTTAGTTTCTTCTGAAACTATTAGTAATTTACCAGTTTTTTCAACTGATTTTAAGAGTGTTTCTTTATCAAATGGCACTAATGTTCTTGGATCAATTACTTCTACACTTATTCCTTCTTCTGCTAATTTTTCAGCTGCTTCCAGAGAATGACTAACTTCTATACCTGTAGCGATTATTGTTAGATCACTACCTTCTCTTTTAACTTCTGCAACTCCAAATGGTACTACATAATCTTCATCTTCTGGAACATCTCCGACATGATTATATAGTATTTTGTGTTCAAAAAACATAACTGGATTATCATCACGTATTGCTGTTTTCAAGAGTCCTTTAGCATCAGCCGCATTAGATGGATAAACTACTTTTAAACCAGGAATATGAGTAAACCAGGCTTCTGTTCTTTCAGAGTGTTGAGCAGCTGCTCCAATACCTGCTCCATTAGGAACTCTTAAAACCATTGGTACTTTAGCCTGACCACCTGTCATATAACACATTTTAGCAGCCTGGTTGAAGATTTCATCCATTGGTACTCCCAAAAAGCCTGCAAACATAATTTCTGCAATAGGACGACTTCCTGTCATTGCTGCCCCTACTGCACTTCCGATAATCGCGGTTTCTGTAATAGGTGTATCTCTAACTCGATCTTGACCAAATCTTTCTACAAGATCACCTGTAACCCCAAAACAGCCCCCAAAAATACCTACATCTTCACCCATAATAAATACTGAGCTATCTTTTTCCATTTCTTCGGCCATTGCTTCTCTTAAGGCTTCAGCATAACTTAATTTTTTCATTATTCAGCACCCCCATAATAAACATCTGTTGTAACTTCTGATGGATCTGGCTCAGGGCTTTCCTGGGCAAACTGGAGTGCTTCTTCTACTCTGCCCTTAACTTCATTGCGAAGTTCTTTATAGCCTTCATCATCTAGAATTTCTTGATCTTTAAGAATTTTAACAAATCTATCAATAGGATCTTTTTCTTTCCAGCGCTCAACTTCTTCATCTGATCTATAAACTGTTGGATCTCCTTCGAAGTGTCCGCGGTGACGATAAGTTTTACATTCAATTAAGCTTGGACCGCCCCCACTTCTTGCCTTTTTAACTGCTTCTACAACAGCTTCATTAACAGCCATAACATCATTACCATCAACTGTAACACCAGAAATACCATATGCTACTGCCCGATCAGATACATCCTGGATATTTTGTCCTTTTCTGTGATCATTAGTATATTGAGGCATTGAAATACCATAAAGGTTATTTTCACAAACAAAAACTACAGGTAGATCCCATACAGAAGCCATATTTATTGCTTCATGGAAGGTACCTCTGTTTGATGCTCCATCACCAAAGAAACATATAGTAACAGAATCTTTATCTAATATTTGAGCACTTATTCCTGAACCAGCAGCTATTGGTAAACCAGCACCAACAATACCATTTGCTCCAAGAATTCCAAGACTAACATCTGCAATATGCATTGAGCCACCCTTACCTTTATTATAACCAGTGGCTTTACCAAAGATCTCTGCCATCATTTTCTTGAGGTCTCCACCTCTAGCTAATAGGTGACCATGTCCACGGTGAGTACTAGTTATAAAATCATCTTCTTTAAGAGCACTACAGGCACCAACAGCAACTGCTTCTTCACCTAAATAAAGATGCACGAAACCCGGAATTTCCCCTTCTGCAAAATGCTTCTGAACCTTGGTCTCAAATTCACGAATCACTAACATGTCCTCTAATAATTTGACCAATTCTTCTTTACTTTCCTTCAATTTGACCCCTCCCTTAATAAAGTTAATAGAGTGAACTTAAAGTAAGTTTCACCTCCTTAAAAATTAATTGTTGAAACAAAATAAGAAAATTTTAAACTTTTCACACTATTTAAGATGCATAAATCATACCATAATAAAAAAATAACGAAAATAAAGTTCAGAAGAGACTATTAAATCCTATTATGACAGGGCTTATTAAGTGTAAATATTTTTTAAGAAATAATTTTTTAAATTAATTATTTTGTGAATTAATTATTTTATGTTTTAAAATAAAACATAAAAAGCTTAAAAAAAATGATTAATTATTGAAATGACAGGCTTCACGGAAGGCTATGTTCTATTATGAGACATGAATGGGGTGTGTTCTAAAATAAAACAAGTGTTTATTTTCACTAATTTAAAATCTCTTAATTAGATATTATAGATTTGTTAATTAAATTTTTATATTAAACTCATCAGCTTTTCTGTAAAATGTAGAGCGACTCACTCCAAGTATTTTTGCAGCTTCTGTAATTGTTTTAGTTTGAGTTAAACTGTGTTTTAACATTAGTCTTTCCATATCTTTTAATTTCACCAAAGGAATCTGGCTGGGATCAAAATTATCAAGCTCAGCTTGTTCATTGTCTTTTAGTTCTTGAGGAAGTTGTTCAACCCTAATCAAACCATCTTCAGATAAAAGAGCAGCTCTTTCAATAACATTTTGTAATTCTCTTACATTACCAGGCCAATTATAGCCTTCTAGTAAATCAATTACCCTTTTTTCTACTCCATGAATATTTTTATTACTTCTCTGATTTAAAATAAAAATAAAATGCTCTACTAATTTTTCTATATCTTTTTTTCTCTTTCTTAAAGGTGGCATTTCCAATTTCACTGTATTTAATCTAAAAAATAAATCTTTACGAAAATTCCCCTTTGCTACCTCTGCTTCTAAATCCTTATTTGTAGAAGCTAAAATTCTTACATCAACTGCTATCGGTTCTAAACCACCAATCCTATTGATTTCTTTTTCCTGAAGAACCCTCAAAAGACTTGCCTGCATATTAAGGGGCATCTCTCCTATCTCATCTAAAAGTAGTGTTCCACCTGAAGCTAGCTCAAATTTACCAGGTCTTCCTTTTTCTCTAGCACCAGTAAAACTTCCTCCTTCATAACCAAATAATTCACTTTCTAATAGGCTTTGAGGAATAGCTGCACAGTTGATACTCAAAAACACCCTTTTGCTGCGGCTGCTGTTATTATGGATAGCTTGAGCAACCATTTCTTTTCCAGTTCCACTTTCACCTTCAATCAATATTGCAGCATCACTATTGCTGATCATTTTAGCTGTATCTAAAACTTTTTTTAAGCCAGGGTCTTTACCAATAATATCTTCAAAAGAAAATCTTGCTTCACTACCAGACATTCTGTTAACAATTTTTTTCACTGTTTTCATTTTCCTCAGTATTATAATAAAGCCATCTGCAACTCCACCATGGCCTAACATCATTCTAGCAGAAGCATTAAAATATAGTTTCTCTTCGTTTTTATGGATATAAATGTCTTCATCAGTAAAAACTTTGTGTTCAGCCAGCATCTTTTCTACCACTTTTTGTTCTCCTAATATATCTCTGACATCTTTGTCATTTGCTTTTTTTCTATCAATACCGAACATTCTTGAAGCAGCCTGATTAATAAATATAACACTGCCGAATTTATTGATAGATATTAATCCTTCAGACATCGAATTAAATACAGCATTAGAAAATTTGTTTGTTTTTCTCAATTCTTTATTTTTTTCGGTTATTGATAACTGATTTTCAATTGACTTAGCTGCTGCGACTACCATACCAAGAGTATGAGGATGTGCCTGATCATAAGGGCCAGACATATCTAAGATTCCAATTAAATCTCCTTGAGGATTATGAATAGGAGCAGCTGAACAAGTCCAGGCATGATGTTCTTTGCAGTAATGTTCAGAGCCAATAACTTGCAATGGCTTATCAATTTTTATAATTGTTCCAATAGCATTTGTACCAACTTTTTCTTCTGACCAATAAGAACCAGGACTAAATTTTAATTTTTCTGCATTGCTCAAAGTTTCTTTATCACCTGTGGCTTCCATAATCATACCTTTTTGATCAGTTAAAACAACCACAAAACCTGAACTTTTTACTATTTCAGCTAATTCCTCCATAAAGGGTTGAGCAATTTTTATCAAATCTTGATTGGCCTTCCTAATCCTCTGCAAAGTTTTATCAGAGATATGAGCCCCTTTACCACTATAAGGATTTACCCTATACTCTTTACATCTTTTCCATGATTCTATAATTACATCACGTAAATTGTTTCCAATTAGAATATCTTCTTCTACAAAATTTTGCCAAGTTTTTTTAACTTCTTTAATATCCATGTTCATTATTTCTTCCCCTCTTTAAATAAAGTCTTATTGTCTAAATTTTCTATATTTTAATATTATCATAATTAAGTTAATTATTCTAGAGTAAATCTATAAGAAAAAATCCCCTTTACCCCAAACAGATTTAAATATTTTGATCTGTTTAGCAGCAGGGGAAGATAAACTTATACTATATTATTTATCGATAAATATATTAACTTAAATTAATTTTGAGTTAATGCTTTGAGTCTATTTAGAACTGTTTCGATTTCTGTTTTATCTGTATATTTTCCCAGTGAAAACCTAATTGCTCCTGCACCTTCTTTTTCATTTAAACCCATTGCTTTTAGAACCGAAGAAATTTCAACTCTATCTGAGTGGCAGGCTGATCCAGCCGAAACAGCAATTCCTTCTAAATGATTTAAAATATGAGCTGAGTTATAATCTAAAAAACTAAGATTTGAAGTGTTGACGAGCCTATTTTGAGGATGACCATTTATTTTTATTTTTTCTCCAAAAAAATCTTTTAATTCTTTTTCAAAATAATCTCTGAGATTTTTTAATTCTTGAGGAGATTTCAAATGATCATCTCTATTTTTATTTTTAAATAATTCTGAAGCTTTTTCACAAGCCTCAGCTAATCCGGCAGCAAAAATAAGATTTTCTGTTCCTGCTCTTCTGCCATTTTCATGAGCTGCACCATGGATCAATGCTTCAATCTCCAGCCCCTCTTTTAAATAAAGTACTCCAATTCCTTTGGGAGCATATAACTTGTGGCCGGCAAGGGAGAGCATATCTATACCCAATTTTTTAACATCAACTCTTATTTTACCAACTGACTGAGCTGCATCAGTATGAAATAAAAGATCTTTTTTAGCAGCAATTTTAGCAATCTCTTCTATTGGTTGAATACTTCCTACTTCATTATTAGCATGCATCACAGATATTAAAATTGTATCATCTCTAATTGCCTTTTTTAATGAATCTATTTTAACTACACCATATTTATCAACCGGAAGGTAGGTAATTTCATAAGAGTTATCAGCCAAAAATTCACAGGGTTCAATCACAGCAGGATGCTCAATTTCTGTTGTAATAATATGTTTACCCTTGTTTTGATAGCTATAGGCAGTTCCTTTAATTGCCATGTTATTAGACTCACTTCCTCCAGAAGTAAAAATTATCTCTTCAGGAGAAGCATTTAAAAACTCTGCTATCTTAGCTCTAGCACTTTCTAAAGTATTTTTGGCTTTAATTCCTAGCTGATGAGTGCTGGAAGGATTGCCGAAATTATTTTCCATTTCTTTTTTCATAACTTCTTTTACATCTTCATCAAGTGGGGTAGTTGCATTGTAATCTAAATAAATCATCTTTAACCTCCTAAATTTTAAAATCTTAGATCAAATCAAAAAAAAGACAGTCTAAATGACTGTCTTAAATTTAAATTTTCAATTATTGTTTTCCTCTTTTTTTTCTTTGACAGCTTTGTTTAAAGATTTTTTCAAAGTCTTCATAATATCTTCTTCACTATCTACACCCATCACAATAATATCAGGAGTGCTGCCAAAAAAGTAATTAAATATCTCGAAAATTACAAGTCCTACTAATAGCACAAGTAAAGCATATTCGATTCCTAATTTTATATAGCTTATACTAAAAGCAAAAGCAGTTAGAAACCCTAAAGCATAAGATAATTGATTTTTGTGTTGAGCAATAAACATTGAGAGAAGATCTTTTAGAATTGAAACTTTCTTTTTGATAATATCACTTCTCCTTTTTCAATATTAGATTCAATATATTAATAATATCAATCTTTGCTCATAATGTCAAAACAGGCTGGGGCCAGGCCAATTATCTAAAACTATGCTTTCTAAAGAATTTAAGAAACTATCTATATTCTGATTGATTAATATATAATTTTCTGGTAAATATATATTAATCGCAGTACTAAGGTAAATTACAGTAATTATTACATTGCTTATTACAGCTAGACTATATATTCTTTTTAGTTTTAATGACAGTTCATCACTAAATAAAATGAAAAATATCATCACAAAAAACAAATAGATTATATAAAAAGAAATATCTGTCTTTAGGCCAGTAGTAAAATAACCAATAAACTGCAATAAAACCGGCATTATAAACAAATATAGATATGGTTTATTTAAACCCTCTTTGAAAATAAAATACAGCAGTACGGTAAAATAACTAAGTGCTATAAAAATTAAATTGCTAATCAGATTGGAAGCAAAAGCATAATAATCTAGATTTCCACTGTAAAGTGTAACAGAATTAAAAAGACCATTATTTAAATATATTAAACGAAAGCCATTTCCATAAAGCCAACTAATATAACTTAAAGAAAATACCGCAGCTAATGAGGGTAATATAAAAGTAAAAAGTTGGGCCCAGGCTTTTTCCTTATCTTTAAAAACAAGCTGAAAATAGAAGATAAGACTGTATAGAGGTAAAAGTAATATCACTACCGGTGTTAGAATATAAGTTAAAGCTAGGATTAAACTACCTAAATATAAATAAGCAGTTTCTTCTTTTTTAAAATAAGCGACTAAAAAATAATTTGCAGCTGCAAATACAATTAACTCAATCATTTTCATTCACCTCTTTAGAAGTAAGACCATGTTGGGTTTTTTCCCAATAAAATGGGTTAGCAAATAATTGATACAGTGCTTTCCAGGCAGCTGCTGACTGCAGTAAATAGTAAATAGGATTCAAGAGCGCATAGATTATTAAGCTATAATATTTTCTTTTAAAAACTGCAATAGTTGCCAGATAAATACCTAAAAAGTTACCAAATAGCAGGTTTAAAAGTGAAATTTGAAGTAAAGTTCCATAATAGAATTCGCCAAAATAAGGTGTGCCGCTCAACAGCCAGAAAATAAATAAAAACCAGAAAAATGGAGCTACTAAATGAGTTAAAACACTACCACCAATAAATATCTGGAGAGTGAACCAACCTCTAAAACCTACTTTTTGAATAAACTTTAATGGTTGTCTGTTATGAACCAAAAAAGTCTGCAAATAACCTTTTAACCAACGAGAACGCTGATTAATCCAGTTAGATAATTTGTTATTTGCTTCTTCATAGGTGGTTGAATTTAAAACACCAACTCTATAGCCTCTTGCATTTGCTCTTATACCTAAGTCTGCATCTTCAGTAACATTATAAGGATCCCAGCTTCCTAACTCCCTTAATTTTTCAATTTTAAAATGATTTGAGGTTCCACCTAAAGGAATTGGAAGTTTTAAAGCATCAAGACCTGGCAGCATATAATCAAACCAATAAGAATATTCAAGGGTAAATAATTTTGTTAAAATATTGTCATCTCTGTTAAAATAATTTAAGGCTGATTGAAAACAAATAACTTTATCATCAGATTTTTGAAAAGCCAAATATGCTTTTTTTAACTGATCTGCTTCGGGCATATCTTCAGCATCATAAATAGTTAAAAGCTCTCCTCTTGCCTCTTTAAGCCCATAATTACAAGCTTTTGGTTTGGTTTTGGGAAGACTATCAGGTATATAGATAAAGCTCCAGTTATCAGGAGGAGAAGCTTTTTTAGCTGCTTCAATTGTTTCAAGATCTCCTTCTTCAAATAAAAATAAAACATCTAATTTGCTTTTAGGATAGTCTAAATTTTTAAGGCTCGAAATAAGTTTATCTATAACCTCTGGCTCTTTATAAACAGGGACTAAAATACTGTAAATTGGAAGCTCGTGTTCATCTATACTATCGATCTCTTCTTGAGAAATAAAATTCTTTTTTTCCTGAAAAGATCCCACAATACTTAAAACAAACTTAAAAAGTATAGAAGCTAAAAAGAGAATATTAAAAAAATACAGAAAATATTTTAAAGCTTCAATTGGGTAAAGATAGGCTAAAAATGCTGAGAGAGCAATAATTAGAAGAAAGAAAATAATTTGTCCAGAAGTAAATACTGTTGAAGCAGATTCTTTAGGACTGCGGTAAAATAATCCATTTACCGCTTCATCGACCATCTCTTCTTTAAAAACTTCTTCCAGCATAAATCTAATATCTCTACTTGTTGCTATAATCTTTTGGATCTCTAACTCTCCAAATTCTTCTGTTAAGAGTTCATCTACTTTAGGATTTTTTTGATTTGAAACAAATACCTTTAACCTTTTTTCTTCTAGATTGATGGGGAAAAATTGATGGATAACCAAAGTTTCTACTTCAAATCTATGAGCTAAATCAGGATCAAGCAGCTTTTTGCAAATTTCTAAGTCATTACTACCTAAAGAAAGTTCTTCCTTTTCTGCAATAATATAAAATAGCTCAATCATCTTAACAAAGCCTTCACCTACAAGGATCTCTCCAAGCAGTCCTCCAGATTCTTCTTGAATTTGCAGAGCTTTGTTAAGTTCTTCCTCACTAATTAAGCCTCTCTTAATTAATTCTTCTCCTAAAAAACTAGCTTTATTCTTTTTCATTATCTCTCGCCTACCTTTTTGCTGCTGTATTTTCACAAGTGAATATTACTATAGAAATATATTTCTATGTATTTAAATCAAATATAAAATTATATTTGTTTAATTAATTTAAGTAAATTATTCTTAATAATATCTTATACAATAGCAAAAATTTTAAATATAAAGATAAATAAAGTAATAGAAAAGACAGAGAATAAAGTTGTCATCATAACAATTGAAGCTGCCAGGTCCTGGTCACCATCCATAGCTGCAGTGATAACATAGGAGACAACAGCACTTGGTACTCCAAAAAGCACATAAATCAAAAATATTTCTTCATTCGGAAAACCAAAAGCAATTGCGGTTGAAACTGCCAAAGCGGGTAAAATTATCAATTTAAATATAGTCGCAAAAATTGAAGTCCTAATATCTACAAATAATTTATCAATTCTAAAAGTTGCCCCAATTGTTAATAAAGCTAGGGGAGTTGCCAATACATCAAAATAATCTGCCGTATTTTGCAACATTAAAGGTAATTTAAAATCAACTAAAGATGCAGCAGAACCCAAGATTATGGCAATAATAAAAGGATTAGTAATAATATTTTTTAAAGCATTTTTTATTTGATTTTTTGACTTATTACTTGGATTAGTAAAAATCAAAAGCAAAACAGCCATTATATTATATAATGGAATCACAAAAGCAACTATTAAAGGTGTTTTAGCACCGATACTACCTGTTACATTTTCCAGCAGTGAAAAACCAACATAAATAAAATTACCTCTAAAAGATCCATGGACAAAAGCTCCAGTTTTACTTTTTTCATCAATAGTGAAAATTGAAAGAAAATAGGCTAAAATAACACTAATAACAGTTGCTGATAGAGCATAGCCAATAAATCTAATATCAAAACTTTCGCTTACAGAGCTTTCAGCTACACTGTTAAAAAGCTTGATTGGTAAAGCCAAATAAAAAATAATGAAATTTGCTGCATCAATAAATTCAACCGTGATAATCTTTTTCTTCCTAAAAATAAATCCACTCAGCATTATTAAAAATATCGGTAGAGCTACACTTAGACTGAAAACAAAATCGTCTAACATTTGAGCCTCCTCAAAGCACTACTATTTATTTTATAAAATATATTTTGTTAGTTAATAATACTAAATTTTAGGGAATTAATCAAGTTCAACTTTTACAAAGTAACACCATTTTTAAAAATTGCAATTTCACGATAATCATTAATCTCATTTTTTGTTTTAATTTTTTTTGAGGCAACTTGAATAATATAATCAAAAAATTCTTCTGTCAGAGTTTCCATATCTTTTCCTGCAAGTAATTGGCCAGCATTAAAGTCAAACCAATTTCTTTTTTGGGCATAGATTTTATTATTTGTAGAAACTTTAATAGTTGGAACTGCTCCACCAAAGGGTGTCCCTCTACCTGTAGTAAAGATGACTAGATGGGCACCGGCAATTGTGAGTGCTGTAGTGGCCACAAGATCATTGCCTGGGCTCTCTAAAAGATTCAATCCCTGTCCTTCTACCTGCTCACCATAGAAAAATACGTCATTAACTATCCCAGTTCCACCCTTTTGAGTACAACCTAAGGACTTTTCTTCCAAAGTAGTGATTCCCCCTGCTTTATTTCCAGGAGATGGATTTTCGTAGATTTCCTGATCATGAGATAGAAAATAGTCTTTAAAATCATTAATCAATTTAACTGCTTTGTTAAATGTTTTTTTATCTTTAGCTCTATTCATTAAAATCTTTTCTGCACCAAACATTTCTGGAACCTCCGTTAAAATACTAATGCCATTGTAGCTGGCTATTTTATCAGAGATTTTACCAAGTAGTGGATTAGCAGTTACTCCAGAAAAGCTGTCAGAACCTCCACATTTCAAAGCTATTTTCAGCTTAGAAAGCGGAATTTCTTCTTGTTTGAAATCTTTAGCATATGCAAGCAGTTCATCAAGTAGAGATTCTGCAATTTCCATATCATCTTCTACATCTTGCAAATTTAAAAATTTAACTCTTTTTTTATTATAATCACCAATATATTTTTTAAAATCTTCAATTAAATTGTTTTCACAACCTAAGCCAACAACTAAAACTGCAGCAGCATTAGGATGATTGACAAGACCAGCTAAAGCTTTTTGAGTGTTTTCTAAATCTCCTCCCAATTGTGAACAACCATAAGGATGAGGAAAAGCGTGAATACTATCAATAAGACCAGCTTCAATTAAAGATTGATGTTTAGCTTCAGCTTTAAAGGCCATTTTTTCTACAACTTTATTTATACAGCCAACAGTATTAATAATCCAAACATCATTTCTGATTCCAACTTTGTTATTTTCTCTTTTGTAGCCTAAAAAATTTGGAACCTTCTCAGATCGTTTAATCTTATCAAATTGGGGCTCATAATGATAATCTATTTTACCTTTAAGAGCTGTTTTTAAATTATGACTGTGAACCCATTCTCCTTTTTTGATATCTTCTGCTGCAGCTCCTATTTCATAACCATAACGGATAACCTTATCACCTTTTTTTATATCTTTAAGGGCGATTTTATGGCCAAGAGGGATCTCATTTAAAACTTCAATGCTTTGAGATTTTACTTTTACAATATCTCCAGCTTCTATTTCTTTTAAAGCAATTGCTATATTATCTTTTCGATTGATCTGCAATATTTTTTCTCCCATAGTTTAATCCTCCTCAAAATCAAATAGCCCGGTAGCTGCCGGGCTATTTAAGTTTTATTTATTTATTTAAAAAAAAGATTATATTGACCTTTATAACAAAGGTGATTTACCAGATCAGCTGCTACATTATATGGCATCTGACCTTTATCAACCATATTTCCAACTACATTGGCCAATGTTCTTCTAAACATTTCGGTTCGAGAAGAATATGACATTAGCTTTCTTGAATCTGTTACCATTCCAGCTAAATTATAAAAAAGATCAACTGTAGTAACCTGTTTCAGTTGTGTTTCCATACCATAAGGAGTATCATTTAACCACCAGGGAGCTCCTAAGCTAACTTTAGGAAAAGCCCTACTGATTGTAGAAATTGTAAACCAATGCACAGGATCCATAGTATATAATACTATATTTAAATCCTCACCAAACTGATTAATAAAATATTTTAGATTATCGACTATTTCTATCGAATAATCAGAAATATCTCCCCCGGTATCTGGGCCAAGCTTTTCATACAAACTCTCCCTATAGTTTCTAACTGCACCTATATGGAGTTGAGTTACCCAGTCTTTGTCCTGGTTTAATTTAGCGAACTCTGCCAGCATAAAAGCCTTGAAATCTTTAATTTCTTTTTCACTTAATTCCTGATTATTAAGTCCCTTTTGATAAATATCTGCAGCCCTATTTTTTTCAACTTTATAAGAAATAGGTTCTAAAATACCATGATCACTGGCAACACAACCCATTTTTGCAAAATAATCATGTGAATTTTTTAAGGCAGTTAAGAGAGCATCTAAATTGTCGTGCTGAGAATCATTATATGCTTTTGCCAGTTTTTCAATATATTCAAGCCAATGATCAGCTTCGATATTCATTATTTTATCAGGTCTCCAGGTAGGTAATATTTTAACCCCATCAACCTCATCTGCTGCTCTCTTATGTTCTTCTAATAAGGAGTATGGCTCATCTGTTGTACACATTATCTCAACATTCATCTTTTTTAAGAGACTTTGAGGTTTCATATTGTCCTGAGCTAAAAGTTCTTTAGTTTTCTCCCAAATCTTTTCTGCAGTGTGCTTTGAAATACTTTCCTCAATTCCAAACTGTCTTTTTAAGTCAAGATGAATCCATTCATAAGTTGGATTTCCCGCAAATTCTGGGAATACCTCTGCAAGTGCCATCCATTTTTCTTTATTTGAGGCATCACCGGTTATTTTGTTTTCAGCTACTCCCCTTTTTCGCATTAATTCCCAAACATAATGATCAGTAGCTGCCTCAACCTCCCAAATATCATTCCAATTTTCATTTTCTATAATTTCTTTTACATCCCCATGATTATGAGGGTCTAGAATAGGTAGTTCTTCAATCTCTTTATACAATTTTTTTGCATTTTCACCTTCAAGTAAATAATTCTGATCTAAAAACGCCATTTTATACCTCCTACTTTCTTTTGAAAATGTTTTCATAGTCTTTAATTTTTTTTATTTATTATTTTTTATTAGAAAATATTCTTGCTAAGTCTTAATTATAAAAACCAAGCTTTTTTAAATGTTTAATAATATGCTCTTCAAGTGCTTTTCTATATTCTCTATCATTTTTTTCCCAGAATTGATAAAGCTTATCCCTGAACAGATAATTATTATCTTTTTTTGCTTCTATGATAAATCCATAAGTTATATGCAAAAGCTGTCTAGCTTCATTGTTTTCCAGTAAGTCCGGCAGTTCTTTATCACTTAATTTAGCTAAGTCGGGAATATCAGCTAATTCAGTATTCACATGATAATATTCTTTAGCCTCTTTGTATTTGTTTAGAGCATAATAATAGATCTCTCTAAAAAGTGAGGGGTTATTTTTAGCTACAACTCGGAGAGCTTCTAACCAACTTGTTCCTGCAGTTTTAACATGGACTCTCCCCTTTGTATAATGACCAATAATAGGATAAAGACTGAACTTATCGCTGCCAGAATGAATACTTAATTTGTGGCCGAAACGCTCGGCAATTTCAGCATGGATTTTAAAATGCTTTTCAAATTTATCTAAACTACCAATATAATCTATGCCTTTCTCAAAGCTGCCAACAAATTTTGGAGCCAAACTATTAATCTTAATTCCATTTCTTTTTAATTCATTTGCAACAAAAAAATGGGCTTCGGGACTAGTAGGTAGAAAAGTTTCATCAATAGAAATCTCAAAATCAATCTCTTTTTCTTCCTTTTTAATCAAATGATAAATTTCTTTAGCGAATTCAATCACCTGATAATAGGTCAGCACAATTTTATAAAAATTTATTTTATTGTATTCTAATTCATGGTTAGAACCCAAAACAAAGGTTTTATTTAAATATTGGCTTTCCAGGCCTTCTTTTAAATAATCTGCAATTTCTTCATATTCTGTTTTAAGCTCTTGAAATGTTATATCTTGACTAAAATTTTTAATATAATCAGTACAGTCTAGGGTTATCATTGTATAACCAATCTTGAGAGCTTTTTCTACCTCAGTTTTATTTTTCAAATGATCAGCATCAGCAGCAAAACCATCTTCATAACCTTCTTGGAAAACAGCCCAACTTACATCATCTATAACATCCTTAAAACTTCTATTTGTTAAATTCAATTCTCGAACTGATTGTTGAGCAAAAACTGGCATAACTTCACTTTCTTTAACAGCATCAATATGGCCAGGTGTAGCTAAACCAAGTCTGTCTCCAAGTCCAATACTTGGATTTTTATTTCCCAAAGTTTTAGGTGCTGTATAAGGAAAAAACTTTCTTAGTTTTTCTGCATTCTCATTATTTAACGGGGCTATTTTGGCTTTAAAACCAGCAAATTCTTCAATCTCACCACTAAAAGCTGCAAAGTATTTGCTTTCATTTAAAATGATTAGTTTCTTTTTTTGTTCAACCTTAGCTAAAAAGAAAAATGATTTGCCCTTTTTGTTAATAGAGCGAGGATAAATCCTATAATCTTCGGCATATTCTGCAAGTTTTTTTATAGCTTCTTTTGAAGTTCCAACAAGTTCTTCAGCAAAATCTCTCCATGGCATAATATAACCCTCCTTAAAAGTCAAAGTAACACAGCACTTTAATAGAAAATCTTTGAACTAAGAATTTATTTTATTTCTCTATATAAATAATTTCTTTAAAGCAGCTTTCATTCCTTCTTTTTCGATAGTTTTAAGCTGCTTAAAAGCACTTGCCTCTAGATTAGCTAATTCAGTTAAATCTCTTCCCCAAAGTTCTTTAGCAGCTAAAACACTATTTAATAAATCTGCTAATTCTATTTTCTCATTTTCATACTTTGACCAGAGTTCAGCAAAAAATTCTAAAGCCTCCTGATCATCTTTAATTAAATACTCTTTTCCCTCTCGATATGCTTTAAGTTCAGAAGCCTCTATTTCTGTTCCCTTATAAAAAGCTATTAAAGCAGCCAGAGAAAATATCAGATATTCAGGTGTTTTATTTAACTTTTCAATATGTTCAACTATTGAAGGTAATACTCTAGTTTTAAACTTGGAGGTGGAATTCAATGATATATCAAGCCATTTATGATCTATATAAGGATTTTTAAATCTCTCAAAAATCTTATTTGCAAAGTCTTCTAGTTCTGCCTGATCTGCTCTAAGGGTTGGAATAATATCGTTAAAAACTGCCTTTTTTATAAATTCGCCTAATAATTGATCATTGACAGCATCCCTAACTAAATCAATACCACTAAGATAAGCTACTGGAACTGTTGATGTATGAGCACCATTTAATATTCTAACCTTTGTTGTTCTATATGGGCTTAAATCATCTACCCATTTAACATTTAAATCGGCTTTATGAAAGGGCACTTTGGCTTTTAAGCTTTCATCACCCTCAATAACCCAGAGATGAAAAATCTCTCCTGTATCTAAATTTTGGTCATGATATCCTAATTCAGCTTCTAAGTCATCAATCTCATTAAAAGGATAACCGGTAACTATTCTGTCGACAAGGGTATTTAAAAAATGGTTGCTTTTTTTAATCCACTGCTTAAATTCACTTTCAAGCCCCCAGTCATCTGCCAATTTCAAGATAATTCTTTTTAAATTATCTCCATTACGGTCTATTAATTCCACGGGAAGGATAATCATCCCTTTTTCAGGATCACCATTAAAATATTCATACCTTCTATATAAATATGCAGCTAATTTTGCTGGAAAAGATTCTGGTGGACTGGCTTCAAGTTTATCATCCGGATTATAACTAATCCCGGCTTCAGTAGTATTAGAAACTACTATTTCTATTTCTTCTTTTTCCGCAAGTTTAAGGACCTTATCCCACTGAGAATATGCTTCTAAACCTCTTGAGATAGCTGTCATTATTTCTTTTTTATTAACTTCTTCACCTGCTTCAATACCTCTTAAGTAAAGGGTATAAAGGCCATCCTGTTCATTTAAGTTGCTAATCCGACCTTTTCTAATCGGTTGAATTACCACAGCTCTGCCTTTAAAAATACCCTTTTTATTCATTTTATGGAACATCCAATCAACAAAAGCCCGCAGAAAATTGCCTTCTCCAAACTGCAGTACTTTTTCAGGGTAATCTAATATTTCGGCTGGAAAATTTGCTAATTCGCTGCCCAATAATTGCTTTTCCAGAAATTCTCTATTCAGCATTTTCAAATCTTTTTTAGCCATTTTTATCCTCCTCAATAAGCAAAAAACCTATTTTAAAATCTAATTCAGCTTATGAATTTAATGATATAAGAATATTGGCTAATATACAATAAAATAACTTGTTTTTTTATGCAATCTTTAGCGCAATTTTCTTTTTTGACAAAAGCACTCAGATATATTAAAATATAGTTCGGACTAAATTTAAAAGTAATTATTTTGTTTAGAAGGAGGATAAAGATGAACCAAACATTATTAGCAGCATTATCAGGTTTAATTGTAGGTGGATTGTTTTCTTTTTTAAATCTTCCTATCCCAGCTCCACCAAATTTAGCAGGAGTTATGGGTATAATAGGTATTTACCTTGGTTTTGTGCTAACAAATATGGTGTTTTAAATGAAATTAAAATTTTTAATTTTTAATATAGGCAATTAAATCTTCTATATTATTTTTATCAGTAAAATCAACCGGGGTCTCAAATGCATCAAGCAGCCCCTTTTCTTCTTCATCAAGTTCTGAAACAGCTTTTCTTTTTAATTTCCACTTCATCATCAACATTAAAATCTTATCTTTAAGTGAAAGTTTATTAAAATCAAAACCTCCTCTTAGATAAAAAAATTCAAAATATTCTTGTTCTGCTTCGGAAAAATTATTGTTTTTTACTTCAGCTATAATATCTTCTCTTGCCGAAGATGCTCCAGTTGCAAAAACTGCAATTTTTTTATTATTTAAATTTGCTATAACTTTTTTGATGAAATCAAGACCGGTAATTCCAACTGCATAAAGACTGCCTCCCAATATTAAAGCATCATATTCATTTAAATTTTCTAATTTAGCTTTTTTACCTAAAATAAGATCTGCACTCAATTCTTCAGCTATCCAATCAGCATATTTTTTAACAAAGCCAGTTTTTGACCAATAAATTACAGCTGTTTTCATTTTCGTTTCTCCTTTTTTAAAAATAAAATAAAAATAAGCCTCCCCTGCACTTTAAAATGCAGAGGAAGACTAATTTAAATAAAGATATCTTATATTATATTAATTATAAACATTTAATTAAAATCTCATTCCCACTGAAATAGTGAACTTATCATATTCTACATCTTCATCATCAAGCTCACCATTATTACGGCTGTAAAGAATTTCAGCTACATAATCATTATCTAAGGTCATACCAGCACCTGCAGCATAATATAGACCTCCACTTTCATCTCCTGTAAGAACATCACTATCAACACTTAATGATCCATAACCAAGATGGCCTATCAAATAAACAGGGCTATCAGTTACTTTATATTCTCCAAGAGCATAAACAGTTGTGAAAGAAAAGTCTCCATCAACATCATCAAAATCACGGTCAAATTGGTAATTTAGGCCAGCACCTAAGTTGATATTTTGATTATAAGCATACTTATATTCACCGATGAGGCTGTAACCCATATCAACATCATAGCTATCGGAGTCTGTATCAAAATCACCACCAAAGTCTATACCCAACTTAACCTCAAAATTACCAGCTGTTTGAGCAGTATAAGCCTCTGCCAGAGCTGAAAAGCTAAATAACATTAGAGCCATAACCATTAAAACAATTAAAGTTCTTTTCATTATTAATTCCCTCCCTTTTATTTTTAACTTATTAATATTATTCAGTATAAGCTAAAAAAATCCTTCATTATAAATAATTAATCTTTGGTGAGGCAGAAGCAGGAGAGTTCAAAACTACCTCACCAAAAGTCATCAGCTTTGAACAACAAATATTTGCACTGATATAATCTTATTCCTTTTATTTTCAAGTGTCAAGCTATCTGAATTATTATATATTTTAATACTATTATTCAGATATACAATGATTGTTGAGCAGTTAATTGTTCTTTAAAATGTAATGGTTGTGGCAAGACCTAATTTTAGACTTTTTGCATCATCAAATAAAGCTCTTAAGTCAGCTACTCCAAAATCAATTTTTAAATTAGCAAGATTAAAAGCTAAACCACCTGCTATTTCTGTACTTTCTCTTAAAGAGGCATAATTAACTCCCAATCTTAAAGGAATTCTGCTCTTTTGTCTAAATTCACCCGCAAATGAATAAATATTATTATTTGGCCCATTGTCATAATCAACCCGAGCATATTCGGCAAAATAAGAGGTGTTTTCACTATAATCCATTTTTGCACCCAGCTTATAGATCAAAGGCAATTTATATTTAATCTGCTCCTCAATTTGTTGATCTTCTATTTCTTCTTCAATTAATTTAGTATCATTTTCATCAGGATAATATTTATAACCATCTCTTAGATAACTATTTGCAGATAACTCTCCAATATTCATTAAGGCAAATGCAAAACTATATCTATCTTCCATTTTAAGATTAAGTCCTAAATCGAAAACACTGCCTACAGCCTTTTCTTGATCAGTTCTATCTATGAAAAACTTTGCTTCTCCTGAATATTTAATATCACCATCATCTAATTCTGCTCTTATTTCTCCATCACCAGCAAAATTATAAATATCTCCTTCTAAGTAATGGAATGTTCCCCCCAGATAAATTGCATCAATTTTTCTCTCCCGGTTTTCATTAAAATTTTCTATAAGGTTTGCTGCAACAGGTCTGGCATAACTTAATGAAATATCAGCTGCAGCTGCTGCTCCACCTTCAGTCACATCAAAATTAGCTCTAACACTTTCAGCAGTTATCTCTCCATTTTCAAATGTTATCTGCGGTTCATCAGCTGTTAATATCTCTGTTACATCACTATCTAATTCCATCAATCCATCTGCTCTTCCACTTATCCCAAGGGCAAAGTTTTTATAGTAAAGATGGATACCTGCTGCTGATTCAGCAGCTATAATTAAATCCTCATCTTCCAACCTGCTTTTTATTACATCCTCTGTAAATTCAGTATTATCAAGAATATTATTCCAGGCTGAGAAAGAAGCATAGCTCTTTAAAGAAAATCTATCTTCTCTGTCAGCCAAACCAGCTGGATTTGAATAATAAAAATCATCTCCACTTAAAGTAGCAAAATCATGACCAAGCCCAATTGATTTAGGATTTAAAGCAGCATTAATATTTAGACTGCTGACCAGTAAAAATAAAAGCATAAGTACTATTATCTTTTTATACTTCATAACTTTCCTCCCATCTTAGTTGAAGTAACGTCAAATCTAAATGTTTTTTTATGACTCTCAAATAAATATTAGTAAAGATTAGATTGTAGCAAATCGCAGTTCTGTAACTGAATTAAACTCCTCACCAGCTTTTAAAACAGTTGAAGGGAAATGTTCATGGTTTGGTGAATCAGGAAAATGCTGAGTTTCCAAACACAAGGCACCTCTTTTTTGATAGTTTTGATTTTCCTTAACTGATAAATTGGCAGTATCTATTACATTACCACTGTAAAACTGCAGTCCAGGTTCTGTTGTCCAAACTTCCATTACTCTACCGCTGAAACTATCAATCAATTTTGCAGCAAAACTGAGTTCGTTTTCTTCTTTGTTTAAAACCCAGTTATGATCATAACCCCCTCCAATTTTTAGTTGTTCATTATCAGCTTCAATTCTACTCCCTATTTCAGCTCCTTTTCTAAAATCAAAAGGAGTATCACTAAGATCTTTAATTTCTCCAGTAGGAATCATAAATTGATTAACCGGTGTAAATCTATCTGCATTAATAACTAAATTATGATCTGTAATTTTACCTTCTCCATGTCCTTTTAAATTAAAATAACTGTGTTGGGTCAAATTAAGTACTGTAGTTTTATCTGTCTTAGCAGAATACTCTATTCTTAAAGTATTATCATTTTTTAAAATATAATTTACATTAACTTCTAAATTGCCAGGAAAGCCTTCTTCTCCATCTTCACTTAAATAGCTTAAGCTCAGAAACTTATTGTTATTATTTTTCCTAATTTCAGCTTTCCAGATAACTGAATTAAAACCCTTCTCTCCTCCATGAAGACAGTTTTTGCTAGCAGCAACTTCTTCATTTGTCTGTACCTGATAATGCTGACCTTCAAGTTCAAATCTGCCCTCAGCAATTCTATTTGCAAAGCGACCTATTAAAGCTCCAAAATAGTTTTTATCTTTTTGATATTGTTCATAATTACTATAGCCTAAAACAATATCCTCTTTATTAGCATAACTATCTGGAACTATTAATTTCTGAATTATTCCACCATAATTTGTAATAGCTACTTTTATTCCATTTTCATTTTCTAGAGTGTAAAGTTTAATTTCTTTAAGCTTTTCATCTTCTGTAAAAGTATCTTTAGTTATTTTTATTTTTGACATTTTTACCCTCCTTTCCAAAATTTGCTTGATTTAATTAAATTAGCTGTTACTAACTTTGATTCTACAAAAAAAGAAAAAGCCCTGCAATTTTTATAGTTTGCAAGGCAGATAAAGATATAAAGTTATTGGTACATTTTTAATTCAAATATTTTTGCAGTGTTTTTCTAACCGCACCTTTAGCAGTTATCATTTCTTTAAAAAATCCTTCAATTTTTTCCCCTAAACCAACTTGATATAAATCTACTCCCATCAGCTGCTCACTACTTAAAAGCCCTTTTAATTGAGCATCAAAACTTTCTGGTTTAGCAAATTTAATGCTCTCTAATTCTTCTCTAAGCTCTGTTAACATGGGATCAGGACTCAATGGCATTTTATTTCCTTGATCATCAACAGCCATTAAGTATCTCAACCAACCTGCAATAGCAAGTGGTATAGCTGTTAAATCAGCAGCTTTTAATTCATTAGTAGCTTGATAAGATTTAATAGTTTCTCCAAATCGAATCGCTATCTTTTGTGATGTATCTTTAGCAATTCTTTGTGGTGTATCAGGAATATAGGGGTTTGTTAACCTCTCTTCAACAACCTCATCTATAAATTCTTTGGGGTCAAGAACACCTGGATCCACCACCACAGGCAGTCCTTCTTGGTAGCCTATTTTTTTAATTAAAGTTCTAATTTCCTGATCTTTCATTTCTTCTGCTATTGAATTATAACCAAGTAAACAGCCATAAACTGCCATTGCAGTATGAAGTGGATTTAAACAGGTTGTCACTTTCATCTTTTCTACTTTGTTTACAGTTTCCTGGTCAGTATAAATTGCTCCTGCTTGATCAAGTGGAATACGACCATTAGGAAATTTATCCTCAATAACAAGATATTCCGGTGCTTCAGCATTTACAAATGCTGCAATTTCTGTATTTTTATTTGTCTTAATAATTTCTGTATCTTTAAAGTTGATACTTTCTAAATCCTTTTGCACAACCTTAGAAGGACCAGGCGTAATTTTATCAATCATAGACCAGGGAAAAGCGACTCTACTCTCATCATTAAGATAACCTAAAAATTCCTTTTCTACCAGTTCATTGGCTACCCAGGCTTCTGCAACAGTAAAAATGGATTGATGGAGCTTTTCTCCATTATGAGCACAATTATCTAAACTGCTGAATGCGATTGGAAGTTGGCCGTTTTTAAATCTCTCATATGCCAAAGCAGCAGCTTTAGCCATAATATGATTAGGAGATTGAGGGCCATTTTTAAAATCTTCTAAAATAAAATCAAAAAATTCTCCTTCTATGTTTTTTAAACTATAACCTTTTTCTGTGATAGTAAAACTTACAACTTTAAGGCTTTCACTTCGAAAAATTTCTTTAAGTCTCTGCCAATCTGAAGCAAAAGCTGGATCAGCCTTTAAGCCTTCTGTAATACTAGCCAATAAAATTTTACTTAATTCACCATTAGGATGCATTTTAACCAACAAACTTAAATTATCATTAGGAGCATATACCTTATCAATTATTTCGTAATCATAAGCTTCTGCAGCAATAATACCGGTTTCTGCTGCTCCTTGATTAATTAATTCCTGCTGCAGTCTGGCTATAAATGCTCTAAAAATATTTCCTGCTCCAAAGTGAATCCATTCTGGATTTTCTTTAGTATTATTACATAGGTTTTGAAAATCAAATTCTGGAGTTTCAATTCCAGCAACCTGCCACTGTTCTTTGTCTTTTAATTCTTCCTTATTTAATTTAAGCATTTTTGCACCTACCTTAAATAAATTATCTATTTGTTTTTCTAATAGCTTCCCAGAGCCCATTTATATAGGTTGCCCCCAGAGCTCTATCATATAATCCATAACCGGGTCTTGCTTTTTCTCCCCAGATCATACGACCATGATCTGGTCTTAGATAACCTTTAAATCCAATCTCATAATAAGCTTTCATAATCTCATATAAGTCAAGTGAACCATCTGATGATAAATGAGATGTTTCATGAAATTTACCATCTCCATCAAATTTCAAATTCCTAACATGAGCAAAATGAATTCTACTGCCAAATTCTCTAATTAAATCTGACACACTATTAGCAGGATTAGAACCTAATGAGCCACTACATAATGTCAAACCATTATAAGGACTATCAACAAGATCTAAGATCCTCCTCATATTATCTAGACCTGTCATAATTCTTGGTAAACCATAAATTGGCCAGGGTGGATCATCTGGATGAATAGCTAGTTTAATCTCATTTTCTTCACATACAGGAATAACTTTTTCTAAAAAATAAGCTAAATTAGCAAAAAGATCATCTTCATCGATATCTTTATATTTTTCCATTATATTTTTTAATTCAGCCAGACGTTCTGCTTCCCAGCCTGGCAGAGAAAATTCCGAATTCTCCTTTTCATACTCTTCTACCAATTTAACTGGATCAGTGTTATTAATTTTTTGTTCATCATAAGACATAGTTTCTGAGCCATCTTCAAGTAAGCGGCTAAGATCAGAACGTAACCAATCAAAAACAGGCATAAAATTATAGCAAATCACTTTAATTCCTGCCTCAGCTAAATTTTTAATAGTAATTATGTAGTTATCTATATATTTATCTCTAGTGGGAAGACCCAATTTAATATCTTCATGTATATTAACACTTTCTATAACTTCTAACTCAAGTCCTGCTTCATTTACTTCTTTTTTTAATTCCATTATTTTTTCAAGAGGCCAAAGCTCACCAACTGGAATTTCTTGTAAAGCACTAACAACTCCGGTCATTCCAGGAATTTGTCTAATTTCTTCTAAACTAACACTATCATCATTACTGCCAAACCAACGAAAAACCATTTTCAATTTTCATCACCAATCCTTAGTTATTATATAAATTATAAACTGATTATCCTTTTACTGCTCCTGAAACCATACTTTTCACCAGGTTTTTTTCGAAAATCATAAAGAAAATCACTATTGGTAGTATAGCCAAAATTGTAAAAGCATTTATTGCTCCCCAATCTCTTAAACCAAAGAGTTCAAAAACCCTGTAGTGAGAAACCGGTAAAGTAGACATTGCATTTCTTGAAATAAATGTAAAGGCAATAATAAACTCATTCCAAGCTCTTAGAAAAGTAAATAAAGCAACTGACACTATTCCAGGCGCTGTTAAAGGTATAATAACTTTCCATAGTGCTTGAACCCTATTACAACCATCAATACAGGCAGCTTCTTCTAATGATTTTGGTATTCCATCAAAAAATCCAATTAAAATCCAAATTGCTATTGGTAAAGCATCAGCAACATAAGGCAAAATTAAGCCGAGGTAACTGTCTAATAAATTAAAGCGAGCAAAAATTTGATATAATGGAATTATTCTAGTAACACTTGGAATAATTCTGGGAATTAAAACAAATAATAATAGAAGATGTCTGAATGGAAAATCAAATCTAGAAAAAGCATAAGCTGCAAATAAGCTAAAAACAACTGTAATTATTATTGTTGCAGCAGTTACTAGAGCACTGTTTAACATAAATCTAAAAAATGGCAATCTTTCAAAAATAATTTCATAATTTGCAATGGTTGAAGCTTGAGGAATTAATGACATACCACCTGAATATATTTCTGCTGAAGTTTTAAAAGATGTTGATAAAGACCAAATAAATGGAATTACTGCCCACAAAACTAAGACAATAGTTAATAAATATAATAAAATATTTCTGATTTTAGTTTTTTGTTTATATGTTAAGTTCATTTCTATCCTCCCTAATCTAATACCTTAGTATAAAATAAACTCAAAGCAACATTTAATAAAAATAATAATATTGCTAAAGCAGAACCATAACCATAGTTAAAATGCTGAAAGGCATTCTGATACATATTTAATGCAATTACCTCAGTTGCATTACCTGGTCCTCCACCTGTTAAAGAAAAAATTACAGAAAATTGATTAAAAGATGCAAAGGATAAATAGACTAATGTAACCAACATCATAGGTTTAATCATTGGCAAAGTAATACTTTTAAATTTTTGCCAGTGGTTAGCTCCTGCAACCTCTGCTGCCTCATAAAAACTTTTATCAATCCCCTGTAAACCCGCTAATAATATTAAAACTACAAAAGGAGTTAAACGCCATGTGTTTGCCATAATAATAGATACCATCGCTAAAAAAGGATTACTCAACCATCTAAAAGTTGGTAGATTAACTGCACTTAACATTCTATTTAAAACACCTAATTGTGGTGATAATAGCCACTGCCAGATAACACCTACAGAAACTTCAGAAACTATAAATGGTAATATTATTAGTGCTCTTAAAAATCCACGTCCAAATATATCTCTATTTAATAATAAAGCAATTATCAAGCCAATTAAAAAGGCCCCTATCATCGAAAATCCTACAAATACAAATGATCTACCAAAACTCCCCATAAAAGCAGCATCTTGAAAAGCATTTATGTAATTAGTCAAACCTATATAACTTCCCTCATTAAAAACCGTTACATCTTGAAAACTCTGATTAAAAGCAAAAATCATTGGATAACCTAACATAGAAACAATTATAATAAAAGAAGGTAATATAAATGTATAAGCAATTTTATCATCACTGCTAAATTTTAACTTGGATAATTTCATTATCTGCTATCCTCCTAATTTAATAATACTACCTTTCGTTCAAATACATCGAAAGGCAGTATTATCTTTTAATTATTTAATCTTAGCAACTTAATATTCAATTATTCTTTATCTAAATTATATTAGAATAAAGAATCAATAACTGCCTGTATCTCTGCAGCTACAGCTTCTGCATCAGCATTAGAATTATTTAACATTTCTTGTAATCCATTTTGTATAGCCTGTGACATTTGACTATACTGGGGAGCTGCTGGAATAGCACTAAAGCCTTCCATATCATCTAAAATAAAATCAACCCAGGGTTTTTCTTCTCTATATTCTGGAATATCATAAACACTCAATCTTACTGCTTCCATATAGTCCACATTAAACTCAAATTGTCCAGCTGTATCAGTTGCATATTTTATGAATTCAAAAGCAGCATCTTTATGTTCAGATTGTTCATGAACAGCCCATTGAAAACCGGTAGCAACATTTCTTTTTTCCATTCCTGCTTCAGGTACTGGTATATGAGTCATTTTAAAATCACCATATTCAATACCATTGTTTACTACTGCAGGTGCTATATGACTTCCCATAATAGCCATTGCTGCATTTCCAGAAAGGAATAATCCTCTAGCTTCTCCACTACCAAAAATAACTGTTTCAGGTGACATAATTTCTGCATCATAAACTAAATCTCTATATAATTCTAAGGCTTTAATACCAGCTTCAGAATTAATCTGTGGTGCTTGACCATCAAACTCTCCACCCATTGCTGCAAAAATTGGTAACCAGCCCTGGGTAGTTCCATCATCTCTAATACCTCTCACACTCAAGCCCCACTTATCCTGAGCAGGATCAGTAAATACTTTACCTGCTTCTACAACATCTTCCCATGTTTCTGGAGCATCTAAACCAGCTTCTTCAAACCAATCTGCACGATAAAATAATGCTCTACCGAAGACTGTAAATGGCATTGCATATGTAGTACCATCATATTGAGCAAATTCCCAGGAAGCTTCAATATAATCATTAAGTTCGTCTTCAGTATAATAATCATCAATATAACTATCTAATGGTGTCAAATGACCTAAACCGCCTAGAGTACCTACCCATGGTCTATCTAAAACAGCAACATCTGGAGCTCTATTTGAACTTGCAGACATAATTAAACGATTTAAAGCTTGTTCCCAGGGTACAACTTCAAAATTAATCTCAATATTTGGATTAGCTTCATTCCATTCAGTTAAATCAATTTGATAATTATCTCTAACAACCCAAACATCTAATTCAATAGTTTCTGCTCCAACATTAAGTGAAAAAGCTAAAATCAAGACCATCAATACCCATAACACTTTTGTTTTTTTAAACAATTTACTTCCCCCTAATAATTTATTTTTTAAATTTAATCAAAACTAAATTTAACAATAAAGCCACTTTCACCCCCTTTATTGAATATTGGAAAAAATTAATAATTAATTTAACTTAATTGTTAACATACTTATAATACTAACATGTTAGTATTATAATAAAAAAATTATTTGAAATATTCTGGATGTTCTCTCTTTAAAATATTTGCGTCTATTCTTACTCTCTCTATATGTTCTTTCATGATTTTTTCAACTTTTTCTTCATCTTGATTTTCTAAAGCTTTATATATATCTCGGTGTTCCTCAATTAATTCTTTACTATTGAATTTCTCATTAAGACTAAGAATTCTAAATCTATTTAAATGATTACTCATCTGATCCATAGCATTCCAGATATTACTTTTATGACAGGAATCAAATAAAATTTTATGGAAATTATTATCATGTCTAAAAAAATTAAGAAAATCTGATTGAGATGAAGTCATTTCCTGCAGCTTGATATTTGTTCTTAATTTAAAAAGCACATCTTCTGTCAGCAAATTACAGGCAAGTTTAACAACAGCTTTTTCTAAGGTTTGACGCATAAATTTAGCTTCCTCTACATTATCAAGATCAATATACGAAACATAAGTTCCTCTTTGAGGGTAAACATCAATTAAAGCTTCCTCAGCTAATTTCAAAAAAGCTTCTCTGATAGGAGTTCTACTTACTTGAAGATTTTCAGCAATTTCTTCCTTGCGTAAATTTTTACCTGGTTTTAATCTTAATTCTAAAATATTCTTTTTTAATATTTTATAAACATAATTTTTCATAGATAAATTTTCCTTATTTTCTAGTTCAATAAGTTCCATCAGCTGCTCCTTTCCCCAAACAGATTAAAAGTAAATTCATTAAATGTATACTAACATATTAGTTCAAAATTGTCAAACAATTAACAAATTTAAATCAATTAAAATCAATTTTATTTAAAATAATCTGGATATTTATTAACCAATCTTTGCTGATCTATTTTAATTCTTGCAAGATGTGACTGCATCATTTCTTCGGCATAGTTAGGATCACCTTTTTTTATAGTATCTAATACTCTTTGGTGATCATCAATTATCTTTTTGCGGCTTAGACCAGTTGAAAGCGCTAAAATTCTCATCCTTTTTAAATCTGTACTAATTTGATCAATAGCGGTCCAGATTTTCATTTTCTTTGCACATTTAAAAATAATTTTATGAAATTCGCTATCATATTCAAATAATTTGAGATGATTATCAGATTCAAAACTTATCTGCTGTAGCTTTAGGTTAGTTTCAAGTTCAAAAATTACTTCCTCAGTTCTCTTTTGAGCAGCTAGTTTTACAATTTCTTTTTCTAAAGTATTACGCATAAATTTTGCTTCTTCAACATTATCAAGATCAATATATGAAACATAAGTTGCTCTTTGTGGATAAACATCAATTAGAGCTTCTTCTTTAAGTTTAATAAATGCTTCTCTAATTGGTGTTCTGCTAACATCAAATTCTTTTTTAATTTCTTTTTTGACTAAACGAGTTCCGGGTTTTAATTTCAAATATATTATATTCTTCTTTAAAACATTATAAACATAATCTTTCATCTTAAGCTTATTATATTCTTCATGTTTTAATAGGTTCATTATATCAGCCCCAATCTTAACTACTATAATAATATATTACCATATAGAAGATTAACTCTCAAAAATATTTAATTAATTTTTATAAAGGAATTTTAAACTTTAAAGATAAATATACCATTAGGAGTTAATTTAATTCAAAGGGGGAGTAATTAAATGCATAATAGTGAATATCTGAAAACTTTTGACGGGAAAAAGATGTTTTTTCGTAGAGATTTAGTTGATGATCCAAAAGCTGTAATTGTTATAGTACATGGCTTAGATGAGCATCAAGGTAGATATGATTATCTGGCTGGTCGCTTTAATGGTGAAGGTTTTTCTGTTTATAGGTTTGATAATAGAGGCCATGGACGCTCTGATGGTAAACAGGCCTATTTAGAGGATTTTAATATTTATTTAGATGATGCTGATACTGCAGTCCAAAAAGCCAGCAGTGAAAACCCAAATTTACCGATATTTATGTTGGGGCACAGTATGGGTGGTTTTATTGCTGCAGGTTATGGAATTAAATATCCTGATAGCCTAGATGGTCAAATTTTAACAGGTGGATGGACAAACAAAACTGATGCATTTGCTGAAATAGATAAAATGAGTTTAGAAGATAATCCAGAACTCAAACTTCCCAATGAATTAGGAGATCTAATCTCTAGATCTAAATATGTTGTCGACGATTATTTAAAAGATCCTTATGTATCAGAATATACTACCTTAAGATTAATGAAAACTATGCTTGATGAAGGCATCCCCTGGCTGGTAAGTAATTTAAACAAGTACAGCTATCCTGCTTTGATCTTACATGGTGGTGATGATCAAATAGTAGATTCTTACTGCTCAGAAGAACTTTATAAATTAATCTCTTCTGAAGATAAAGAATTAAAAATTTATGATGAGCTTTACCACGAAATTCTAAATGCGCCAGAAAAAGAGGATGTAATTATGGATATCCTTAACTGGATTGAAAATAGAATTTAGCAAATAGTTACTTTTCTCAGATAAAAAACTCCCTTTAGATAAAAGCTTTTTCTGAGCTCTTATCAAATAAGGGAGTTGATTTTTTATTCAAAATATTAATTTTTAAGACTGTGCAGTGGAGCAGGAATTCTGCCACCTCTTTTAATAAATTCACTGCTGGAATATTCGCTAACTTTCATTATGGGAGCCCGACCAAATAACCCTCCATAAACTACCTCATCACCTACATCTTTACCTGGTACAGGTATGATCCTAACAGCAGTAGTTTTATTATTAACCATCCCAATTGCAGCTTCATCGGCAATTATAGCAGAAATAGTTTCTGCCTTTGTTTTGCCGGGGACAGCAATCATATCAAGTCCTACTGAACAAACTGCAGTCATTGCTTCTAATTTTTCTAAATTGAGAGAACCATTTTCTACTGCTTCTATCATTCCTGCATCTTCACTTACTGGAATAAAAGCACCACTTAGGCCTCCCACATGAGAAGAAGCCATAACCCCACCTTTTTTAACTGCATCATTTAATAGAGCCAAAGCGGCTGTTGTGCCGTGAACACCACAACTTTCTAAACCCATTTCTTCTAAAATTCTAGCTACACTATCTCCAACTGCTGGAGTAGGAGCTAAAGATAAATCAACTATTCCTGGTGTTACTCCAAGCATTTCAGAGGCTTCATTGGCAACAAGTTGACCCATTCTGGTAATTTTAAATGCACTTTTTTTAATAGTATCAGCAACTACATCAAAGCTTTCTCCCTTAACATTTGCTAAAGCAGATTTAACAGCACCTGGGCCAGAAATCCCAACATTAATCATACATTCTCCTTCTCCTACCCCATGAAAAGCTCCAGCCATAAAAGGATTATCTTCAGGAGCATTAGCAAAAATAACCAATTTACTTGCTCCTACCCCACCATTATCAGCTGTTAATTGAGCAGCTTCTTTGACTATTAGACCCATATAAGCAACTGCATCCATATTCAAACCTGCTTTTGTAGTACCTATATTAACTGATGAGCAGACCCGTTCGGTTTGAGCTAATGCTTTCGGAATAGAAGCAATTAATTTTCTATCAGCCTTAGTCATTCCTTTATGTACTAAAGCAGAAAAACCCCCTATAAAATCAACTCCAACTTCTTTTGCAGCTTTATCTAAAGTTTTAGCAAATTTTAAATAATTATCCTCATCAGAAGCTGCAGCTACAAGTGAAATAGGAGTAACTGAAATCCTTTTATTAATTATCGGTATATCATATTTTAATTCAATAGCTTCAGCTACACTAACAAGTTCCCCAGCATAATCAACTATTTTATTATAGATCTTTTCTCTAGCTTTATCTCCATCACTATCAGCACAATCACTTAAAGATATTCCCATAGTAATTGTTCTAATATCAAGCTTCTCTTCTTCTAACATCCTAATTGTTTCCATTATTTCATAATTATTTATCATTTATCCACTTCCTTTTTAGAAAAATTATATTCATCGATGCTGCTAAATTCTATGCATAGAACGAAAAATATCTTCATGCTGCAGCTTAATAGAAAGCCCCATCTCTTCACCTTTTTGACTTAATTTATCTTTTAATTCTTCTAATGGGATCTCTAATTTTTCTAAATCAACCAGCATAGTCATTGTAAAATACTCATCTAAAACAGTTTGATTAATATCAAGAATATTAACTTTGTTTGCAGCCAGTAGAGAACTTACTTCTGCAATTATACCTATTTGATCTACTCCAATCACACTAATTATTGCTCTCATATAAATGCCTACCTTTCTAAATTGATTATTATATAATATTATTACAAATTTTTAATTATTTAGGGCTTATTAATTCCTTCACTAATATAATATATTATCACTTATCATAGCCTATTTCCAGCTATTTTTATAATTTTATGCTGCAGGTTAAATGTATAAACTTTAAATCTCTTATTCCATTTGCTGAAAGTATCAAAAAATCGATTAATAGATAAAATAATCGCAGAAAACAGCTAAAAAGCTCATCATTTGATGAGCTTTTTAGTCTGTTATATCAATTTATAAGGAAATTGTTTGAAGATTTTATTCAAATACTAAAACTTAAAGTCCCATTAATAGTCTTGGTAAAAAGAGGGTAATCTCTGGCACAAATGTCAAAAGCAAAACCATTATTACTAAAACAAAATAAAAGGGCATTAGTGATTTGGCAATATCCTCTATTGGAGCCCCACCAATCGAACATCCTACAAATAGTGTTGAACCAACAGGAGGAGTTAATAATCCTACCCCTAAATTAAGCATCATAACTACCCCAAAGGTAATTGGATTCATACCAACACTAGTTACCACTGGTAATAAAATAGGAGTTGCAATTAATATTAGTGGTGCCATATCCATTATCATACCTAAAAGCAGTAAAACTAAATTGACCAACAATAAGATAATTATTGGGTTTTCAGAAATTCCCAATAAAGTATTTGTAATCATTCTTGGTACCTGAAGATAGGACATCATCCAGGCAAAAGAACTGGATGTTGCAATAATTGCTACAACCATTGCTATAGTACTTAGTGAATTTTTTAGAATATCCATCATCTTAATTAGTTTAATATCTCTGTAAACAAAAAATGTAAGAATAAATGCATATACTGCAGCTATTGCAGCTGACTCAGTTGCTGTAAAAACGCCGGTTGTAACACCACCAATAATAATTACTGCAGTTAATAAACCAAGTATACTATCTCTTACGATAATTAAAGACTCTTTTAGAGAAACAGTTTTTTCTCTTGGATAATCTCTTTTAACAGCAATGTGATGACTTAAGATCATCAAAGCTACTCCAAGTAAAACACCAGGTACTATACCTGCTAAAAATAATCTTGCAACTGAAATACCCCCACCTGCTGCAAGTGAATAAATAATCATATTGTGACTGGGAGGAATAATAATTCCCTGTACAGATGAAGTAATTGTTACATTAATAGAATAATCTTTATCATAACCTGCTTTTTCCATCATTGGAATCATAATTGATCCAATTGAAGAAACATCAGCTACTGATGAACCTGAAATACCACCAAAAAACATACTTGCCAAAATATTCACCATTGCTAGTCCACCACGCATCCATCCAATCATAACATTAGAAAATTTAATTAAACGATCAGAAATACCACCTTTACCCATTATCTCTCCCGCAATAATGAAAAATGGGATAGCCATAAGTGAAAAAGAATTAATTCCACTTACCATCTGTTGTACAACTACCATTGGAGATAAACCAACATAAAAAGCTGTAAACATGCTTGAAAGACCAAGTGCAAAAGCAATGGGGATTCGAATAAATAACATCAATAAAAATGAACCTAATAAAACTATAATAGCTGGATCCACTATTCATCCCCCTCACATTTTTCAACTGTAGCTATTCTACTATCATGTTCGATTATGGAAAACATTTTTCCTAATGAATAAATTATTGTCAAAAAGCCAGCAATTGGTAATACAATAAATAAGAGTCCTCTTGACCATTGAGTAGCTGGCAATCTTGTTCTCTTTGTTGAATTATATAACTGCCATCCATATCTTAACAAAAACCAACCAAAAAGTCCTACTAATATATCTTCTATCCTATAAACTATTTTCTGTAATTTATTAGGTAATAAGCTCATGAAAAATTCAATGCTCAAATGAATACACTCTTTTACTCCTAAAGCCATCCCAAGAAAACCAAACCAGATCATCATTAATAGTGCTACTTCATCACTCCATCTTAAAGTAAAATTAAAAACATAGCGGGTAAAAACTGTAGCACTAACTATAACTATCATAACAACCAAAAATATCATAGCTATATAACTCAATATTTTTTCTGAAAGATCTAGACCAGATTTTATTGAATTAAAAATTTTATTATCTTTCATTAATTTCACCCTTTATTAAAGGTGGAGCTTAATAAGCCCCACCTTAATTTAAAATACTTTTTTACAAATGTATTTATTCCATTTCAAAGTTAAGAATACTTTCTAGTAAATCTTCATAACCTTCACTATATTTAGGATACATATCCATAACTGCTTCTTGGAACTCTGCTTGTTCTTCTTCAGTTAGAGTAATAATTTCTGCTCCTTCTTCTACTGCAAGAGCTTTTGCTTCTTCAGTTCTTTCAGCCCAAGCTTCACGCTGTGTTTCAGTAGATTCTATAGCAGCTTCTCTAATAATCTCTTGATCTTCAGGGCTTAAACTATCCCAAGTTATTTTGCTCATTATAATCAATTCAGGAATACGGTTATGTTCATCTTCTACAAAGTATGGAGCAACTTCATGATGACTGTTGTAATACCAACCAGGATAATTGTTTTCTGCAGCATCTACAACTCCAGTTTGTAAAGCACTGTATACCTCACCCCAGGCAACAGGAGTAGGTGATGCACCTAATGCTTCAACCATATCCATCATTAAACTACTTTCTTGAACTCTAATTCTTAAACCTTCTAAATCTTCAACACTTTCCACTTTAGTGTCTGCAGTATAAAAACTACGAGCACCAGCATCATACCAGGTTAATCCAACAATACCTGCATCTTCTAAACCTTCTAAAATTCCATCTCCGATTTCACTTTGAAGAACTTCAAACATGAAATCACCACTAGGATATAAGTAAGGAAGTGATAATACATCCATTGCAGGTTCAAAGTTAGCCATTGGAGTAATTGAAGTTCTTACAAAATCAATTGCACCAAACTGAACCTGTTCTATAGTAGAACTTTCGTCTCCTAAAACTCCACCCGGATAAACTTCAATCTTAATTCTACCATCAGTTCTTTCCTCAACTAAACGAGAAAATTCTTCAGCACCAACAACTGTTGGGTATCCTTCAGGCTGATTATCAGCCAGACGAAGTGTAATTTCTTGTGCCTGCACCCCAAAAGAGAATACCAAAACAGCAACTAAAACAAATGCAAAAATCTTTTTCATTAATTTCTCCTCCTCATTTATTTACTCTAACAACATAATATCAGGGTAAATAAATTATTACTATAGATTATTTTGCTATTTTATTCACTTCATTGTTTATTTTCTGAAAATTAACTATTCTAGCTAGTTATTAAAGTTATTCAAATAGACTAACTATATTTACCGGGAGATATACCGGTATATTTTTTAAAGGCTCTGCTAAAATAATTGCGGTTTGAATAACCTACTTCCTGAGAAACAACCTTTATCTTTTCTCCATTTTTTAATAATTCTTTGGCCTTTTCCATTCTAACTTTGATCAAATAATCTTTATAATTAATACCTTCAACCTCTTTAAATAATTTGCTTAAATAATATTTACTAAAAGCTATATGTTTAGCAACCATATCTAGAGTAATATCAGAACTATAATTTTCTTGAATATATTTTTTTACTTTTTCAATAACCTCAACTTTTTGTTCCTTGTGAGTTTCACTAATATTTAAGATTATCATATTTATCAAATTTTCAAAGTAAAACTTTAAATTTTCTAAATCATTAATTGCAGCAATATCATTTTCTGTTTGCTCTAAATTAAAAAGCGGGTCTTCCCTATTATAATACTCCATTATTCTCCGGTTTAAAAAAATAATAAAACGCCTTAAATAAGACCTTATCCTAGAGACATCACAATTTTCTTCTTCAATTAAATAATTATAGACTTCTGCAAATTCTTTTTCAGCAGCAGTTTGGTCTTTGTCAATAATTTTGGCAAAAATATTTTTTTCTCTTTGATAGGGATAGCTATCAATTTTAAGTTCACTTTTAAAAAGAGATGAGCGCGTTTCATTATAAATATTATTTAAATTTTTGCTTTCCTTAATCACATTACTTTTTTTAAGAAACAATTTAGAATCATATCTATCATCATATATTTTTTTTAGTTCTTTAATAATACTGTCTAATCTGTATTGTTTCTCATTAGATTCAAGGCTATCAGCAATTATTAAAAAAATTATATCATTTAAACCATTATAAGAAACAGTCCCACTAAAATTTTGCTTAATTATTTTTTTTGCTTTAATGAAAAAAGAGTCAGATAATTTTTTTCTTGGCTTTGCACTTAAAAGTAGAAATTGATATTCCTTTCCTTCTATATCCAATAATTTTTTATGCTTATCAAAATTAATTAAAGAAGATTTTGTGTTATAAACAACCTCTAAGATTATTTCTTTTTCTAAATAGGGTATGGTTTCTTTAACTTTATTTATAAGTTTTTCTTCCCTAAATTTATTTTTTTCTTTTTCTTTAATTTTCGCTAAACTTTTATCTATAACCTGACAAAAATCATCTTCAAGATATGGTTTTACCAAATAATCTCTAACTCCAATTTCAATTGCTTTTTTCGCATAATCAAATTCACTGTGAGCAGTTAAGATAATGATTTCAGTTTCTGGCTTTTTTTCTTTGATTTGTTTTGCTGCTTCTAAACCATCTAATTTTGGCATTTTAATATCCATTAGTACTAAATCTACTTCCTCTGCCAAAGCTTTCTCAACTGCTTCCTTTCCATTTGCAAGCTCTGCCGTAATTTTAAATTGATCAGAATAAAATACATCTAAATAGAATTTAATGGCCTTTCTTTCTATTTTTTCATCTTCTGCTATTAATATTTTATACATTAATTACCTCCTTTTCTTAAAGGAATATTTATAATTATTTTAGTGCCTTCATTAACTGCAGTTTTTATTGAAAGCAAATCTTCTCCATATTGAAGCTTAAGCCGTCTTTTTACATTGAGCAAACCAAGACTATCCTTTTGAGATGTATTATTGTTATTTATTTCCTCATTTAAAATTCTTTCTAATTCTGCTCTTGAAATTCCAGCTCCATTGTCTTCAATTATTAATTTTAAATTTTTAGCTGTTCTCTCAATTCTAATTAATACTTTTCCATCTGAATCTTTATCTGATAAACCATGAATAATTGCATTTTCAACCACAGGTTGTAAGATCATTGGAGGAATTTCAATATCTGAAATATCAGCTTCTATTTGAATATCAAATTCCATCTGCTCTTCAAAACGAGTTTGCTGGATTGTTAGATATGCTTTTAAAACTTCAATTTCTTTTTCTAAACTTACTAATTTACCTGTATGGTCAAGATTGTAACGCATTATTTTTGAAATAGCAATTATCAGTTTCTGGGTTTTATCAGCATTTTCAAACATTGCTGTCCTAGAAACCGTATTCAAGGTATTAAATAAAAAATGAGGATCCATCTGCATCTGTAAATTTAATAATTGAGATTCTTTTAGAAGCCTTTCTTTTTCTATATTTTTCATTTTTTGTTTATTTAACTTATTTTCTAAATCAGCTTTTTCTTTTAGTTCATTTATATACTTTTTGATATTATTTTTCATCAAATTAAAAGTTTGGCCTAATATATTTAACTCTCTATATCTTATTTCCTCTATATCTTCAATATTCCAGTGGCCCAGTGAAAGATAACGAGCAGTAGAAGATAGTTTTTCTATAGCTTTTAAAATATTATTGGTAAATAAAACTGAAAAAATAAAGACTGCTATACTGATCAAAATAATAATCAGATAAATAGTTTTAGTTCTCTCCTGAGTACTGATTAATAAATCCATATAACTTCTGCTGTGATGTTCTAAATAGGAATTAATTAAATTTTGAGAATGACTGCTCATATAAGAATATAATGTATCTATTCTAGTCAAAGTTTGATAAGTAGTGGAATCAAAAATATTAGTCTCTAATACCTGATTTACCAGTTCATCGTGATAATTTATCATATTATTTAAACTTCTATAAAAAGTTCTGCTTTTCTGATCCTGGGCAACTTTAATCTCAACATCTTTCATTAAATTTGAAATTTTTTCGCGAGAATTAAAATACATATCTCTAGTTTCTTCATCTCTATTTTGAAAATATTGAGAAAAATAACGTGAGTTTTCAGTTATTTCTAGTGATAACTGATTTAATTTGAAATTTATATCTACATTATCTTGATAAATCTCTATTTCTCTTTCTCTTCTGAGAAAAGAAAAAAAGAAAACTAAATTTAAAATAATGATTATTATAATAAATACACTAATAATTCTAGTCCTTATTGAACGCTTATCTTTAACAAAAAAACCTTTTATTCGAGAAAACATGATTTCACCCCCCTTTTAATAGCAAAAAACTCCCAATCAAAGCTGGGAGATATTAAACAAAATATTATAATATTTATTACGATAGTGGTGGGGCTAACAGGATTCGAACCTGTGGCTTGCAGATTAGGAATCTACCGCTCTATCCACCTGAGCTATAGCCCCTTTATACCCTTAATTAAAAATCATAAATCTCACTCTCAACAACACTTTCAATCATATTTTGATGTTCGGAATCTTTTGTCCCATTGTTATGTAAGCGGCTGTTTTTAAAATGCAAACAAATATGACCTGGAAAATTATTATTTTTAATAGCAGCACCACCATGTGGAGTGCCATTTATAGAACCAGCAATTAAGTGGTTACCAACATAAACAATTACAGCCCTTCTATCCCAGCTCCAGCTACCTCCATAAATCCTTCTTAAAATTCTTGTATCTTGTGCTGTGAGTGGTTCTACATCTGCATGATTTGTACCATATAACCTTTTAACCTCAAAACTTAATCCTGTTTCAACATCAGTTATAATTGCTCTTGACTCACGTGGAAAAATAGAATCTACCCTGCTCCATTCCATATCTACTATATTAGCTGAAAAAGAGCTATGATTTTCTCCCGGCAGTTTTAATTTATCACCTGCTCTTATCCTATCAGAATTTAAATTGTTAATAGCTTTTAATTCATTAACAGTAGTATTAAACCTTCCTGCTAAAACCCATAAACTATCTCCCTGTTGCACAGTGTACTGGGAAAGTTGGCTTTCTCCTTCTGCAGTTAATTTCTTTAATGTTGCAGGTCCTAAAATACCATCTGTCTCTAAACCAGTGACTTTTTGAAATTTAACTACAGCTAATTTAGTCTGATGCCCATAAACTCCATCTATTGCTCCTTGATAAAAGCCTTTTTGACTTAACAGTTCTTGAGCTTTTTTAACATTTTCACCCCGATCATTCTCCCTAATCAGCTGGTTAGTAGAAAAAGTTGATTCTAATTGGCTGCTGGAAAAACTACTACTGCTAGCTCTATTATCAGTCTGAGCAAAAACTTGATTACTAAAAATAAAAGAATTGTGATTGGCCAAAAATAAAAACAACAATATTATCAAAATGTTAAAGCTTAATTGTTTAAATTTAAATATATTTACTGAAATATTATTCTTTGTTTTTCTTTTCTTAAAATACATAAACCTGCCTCCTATAAATTTAATCCTCAATATTAATCTTAACACAAATTCTCTCTTTAATAAATGATATTTTTTAAGAAATTCATAATTTATTCTTAAAATCTAAAAAAAAATGTATTTAGACTAATATAAGCGGAAAGCAAATGCTTTCCGCTTTGAATATTTCAGATTTAATTTTTACTATTTTTTGTGACATAACCACCAATCAAAACTTTCTAGTTCTCCATTTTCTACCTGTTTTTTTCTCAACTCTATTTCTTCTGCACTATTTGCAGGTGGAACTATAACATTACTTCCTACTACCTCATTATTTGGCCAGTTAGCAGGGATTGCTACATTTTCTTTATCTGCTTTCTGAAGTCCTTTAATCATTCTCAAAATTTCATCCATATTTCTTCCTAATTCAGAAGGATAATATAGAATTGCTCTTACCTTAGATTCAGGATCAACGATAAATACTGCCCTTACTGTAGCAGTTTCACTGGCAGTATGTAATAAACCAATTTCTTTTGCTACTCTTCCAGTTCCATCAGCAATAATTGGGTATTCAATTTTATCACCCAGATTATTTTCGATCCATTCTTCCCATTTCAAATGGCTGAATACCTGGTCAATACTTAATCCAATTAATTCAGTATTTAAATCCTGAAATTCATCATATCTTCTTTGAAAAGCAACAAATTCAGTTGTGCAGACAGGTGTAAAATCAGCAGGATGACTGAATAAAATAAACCACTGTCCTTTAAAAGCTTCTGGAAGCTTCATTTTTCCTTTAGTTGTTGTTACCTCAAATTCCGGAAATTGATCACCAATTAAGGGCATAGTTTTTTTCTCTTCCATTATTATCACTCCTATAATTTATTATTAGTATTGATTTCTATTATCAATTATAATTGATAGTGAATCTTTTGTCAAACTATATGATAACAATAGTTAGCTTTTTAATATTCTCTATCTATTTGAGCATCAATTAACTTCTTTAATCTCTTTTTGGCTTTGTTTTTAGGTAGATAACTTAAAAATCGATCAACTCTTTGCATAAAAACTTTTAAAATTTCTCGACTTTCTTCTAAAACTGATGAATTTCTTACATCTTCAGTAAGAGATATAATTGTTTGCTGATCAAGTTCTCTGTTTTTTGGCTCTATATTTTTAAATTTGTCTTTGGCTAGAAGATTAGAATACTTTTGTTGATATTCTTCTTTCTCTAATAATAAGATAAGAGGTAGAGTTATAACACCTTCTTCTAAATCTTTGGCGATCTTTTTGCCGGTTCTTGATTCTTCTCCATTAAAATCAAGTATATCATCCTGAATCTGAAAAGCCATTCCAATTTCTAAACCCAGTTTATATAATATATTTAATTTTTTGCCCCTGATTCCACTAACATAAGCACCTAAATAACTGCTAATAGCAAATAATAAAGCAGTTTTATGTCTAATCCTTCTATAATAATCTCTGATTGAAATATCAAAATCATACTTTTTTTCTGCTTGTTCTATTTCACCTTCACAAATTAAACGGAGATTTTTATTCATTTTTATTAATGTTTCTTTATCAAGATGTTCAAATAAAATATCAAAAGTCTTAGAAATTAAAAAATCTCCTATAAATACCGCTTCATTTTTACCAAATCTATTTTGAGCAGTTTCTTTACCACGCCGCAAATCAGCATCATCAATTATATCATCGTGGATCAAGGAAGCCATATGAAGTATCTCAATACCGCTACCTAAATCTAAAAGTACTTTTTTATCATAATCACCAAAACTAGCAGCTAAAAACATCAAAAATGGCCTCAGCTTTTTACCACCACCATCAATTAAATCGGTGATGGCAGTATTTATTATTTCACGCTGAGTAGTTGTTTTATCTAAAATATTTTTATCTATTTTTTTAACAATTTTTTTATAATATCTATCTTCAATCAGCAAAATTTTCACCTTCAATTAAATTAAAGTCTGGGCCAGTAATTTCTACAATACCAGTTAATCCTGAAGAAAGATGAACATCTAATTCCTCAGTTATAAACATAGCATCTACATCTGCAATATCTTCAACAAATTTCATTCCTGCTTCTAAGCCTTTAACATATGCTATGGTTGAAAGAGCATCAGCATCTAGAGAAAGATCAGTAATTATTGTAACACTCAAAAGCCCTGTCCGGGCAGGATAACCACTTTCAGGATCAAAAATATGATGATAATGCTCTCCATCTTCTTCAAAATAACGCTCATAATCACCTGAAGTCACTATAGTTTGATCTTTGCTTTCTACTATGGCCATAACATTACCTCTGCCCCGCCTGGGGTCCTGAATACCAATTCTCCACTTTGAGCCATCAACATTGTTACCAACAACTAAAACATTACCACCAATATTGATAAATGCACTGGGAACATCATGCTTTTTAACTATTTCTCTAACTTCATCTGCAGCATACCCTTTAGCAATTCCACCTAAGTCAATCTTAACTCCTTCTTTAGTTACCCTAGCTCTATTATCTTCAATCTCAAGATTATTATAATCAACAAATTCTAGGACTTCTTCAATCTCAGCTTGAGAAGGAACCCTTGCTTCTTCAGTCCCAATCCCCCATAAATCTACTATAGGACCAATACTTGGGTCGAATTTACCACTACTTAATTCAGCAAAATAAAGAGATTCTGCTATAACTTTTTGGGTCTCTTCAGAAATCTCAATAAATTCGCCGGGATTATCATTTATTTGAGATACTTCACTAGCTTCTAAAGTTCTGCTCATTAAATATTCAATTTCTCTTATCCTATCCATACTCTCTTCAACAGCTATTTCTGCATTTTCTCCATGAGCTCTCATCTGTACCAATGTATTCATGATAAAAGAATTATCTTCTGCAGATTGGATGTCTGCACCACTATCTCTTCCACATCCAGTAATAATCAAAAATGAACTGATCACAATTACCAATAAAAAAATCAACTTTTTAGCTTTTAACAAATCTATCACTCCAAATATATATTTATTTCTCAATTAATCCGGTTAATCCGGAGTAAACTACTTATATTTTAACATAATTAATAAAGAATGCAAAGCAAATTATCCTCTAATGTCTATTGTTAAAATATTAACATAGTGTTTTAACTATTTCAATTTTATTTATTTTTTTATTGTAATCTAAGGCTTATCTATTGCAAATATGGAAAATATAGTTTGTAATTATAGCTATAATACTAAATTTTTTATTTTATTCTTGAGTAATTTACTCATATATTTGCATTTTTATTTATATATGCTATAATTATAGTGTGAAAAATATAACTACTCGTAAACTAGTTAATAATTTTAACTTTAAAGATTAAGTTCAAAAGGGAGGAAATATTATGCGAAAACATGTTATTATATTAGGCGCAGGTTATGGAGGGATTTCTGCTGCCAAAAAGATGGCTAAACTGGCCAAAAAAGAAGAAGATATAGAAGTTACGCTTCTTAACAAAGGTAAAAAGCATCATTTAATTACTGAATTACACGAAGTTGCAGGTAATAGAATTGAGCCAGAAGATTTAGAAATTAGCTTAAATAGACTATTTGAAAGTACTAAGGTTAATGTTATCTGGGATGAAATAACTGAGATTAATTTTGATGATAAAAAGCTTTATTCAACAGAACAAGAATACAGTTATGATTATCTAATCTTAGGAACAGGTAGTCAACCAAATGACTGTGGTGTTAAAGGGGTTAATGAAAATGCCTTTACTCTCTGGTCAATGGATGATGCGATAAAAATAAATAATCAGGTAGAAGAAATGTTCCATAAAGCTCAATTTGAAACTGATCCTGAGAAAAGAAGAGAATTACTTTCTTTTGTAGTTGCAGGTGCAGGTTTCACAGGTGTAGAAATGGTTGGAGAATTGATTCAATGGTTTGATGAACTATCTAAGCAATATGAAATTCCAAGAAATGATATTAATCTTTATCTTGTCGAAGGACTAGAAAGAATTCTTCCCAATATAGAAGAAGATATGGCAAAAAAAGCCGAAAAATATCTTAAGAAAAAGAAGGTAGAAATTATTACAGGTCACTTTGCTCAAGAAGTAAAAGAAAATGCTATTATAATCGGCAAAGGTGAACAGGGTACTGAAACTATTCCTACTAAAACAGTGATCTGGACCTGTGGAGTAAAAAGTGCTCCTTTAGTAGAAGATCTTGACCTGGAAAAAGATAAAAGCGAAAGGTTAATTGTTAATGAATATTTGCAAATACCAAAACATAAAGAAGTGTATGCAATCGGCGATAATTCAGCAGCTCCCTGGGTTGATGAAAAAACACTGCCTGCTTTAGTAGAAACTGCTATGCAAACTGGTGAATGTGCAGCCAAAAATATAGTAGCTGATATTAAAGGCCAGGAAAAAGAAAAAATAAATGCAAAACTACATGGAGTAATGGTCTCAATTGGTTCTGATTATGCTGTTGCAGATGTAACAGGTTTATCATTAAAAGGACGCCCCGCCTTATTACTCAAGCATTTCGTTAATATGTTCTATTTCTTTGAAATTGGTGGAATTAAGGAAGGATTTTCTTTAGTAAATGAATATATACATGAACAGGCCTCAAAAAAGGGGATAGTTCCTCAGCTCTTTGATCAGGCTACCATGAAATCACACACTTTCTTTATCGCTATCTTAAGAATATTCCTTGGTTATCAGTGGCTGATGAGTGGTATTCATAAGGTTCAGGAAGGCTGGCTGCAGGATCCTTATCATCTAGTTGCTGGGGCAACAGCCGCTCCCATAGGACCAAATGCTGTCGGCTGGTATGAAGCCTTTATGGAAGCAGTTGTTTTACAATATCCACTATTCTTCCAAATTGTTGTAACCCTAACTGAAATTGCAATAGGCTTATCACTCTTTTTAGGTCTATTTAGTGTTTTAGGAGCCATGGCTTCTATATTCATGAATATAAATTTCATGTTATCTGGAACCGGGAACATGTGGTATTTAATGGCTTCTTTCCCTTGTCTTGCTAGTTCAGGCCAGTCATTAGGGCTTGACTATTATGTACTTCCTTTAATCAAGAAATTTATCTGGAGAAAACCAAAGAATAAAGCTGAACATCTCAAAGATGTTGTGCAAAAAAGAAAATAATAGTATTTGCTTAGCTTTATAAAATAAAATAAGCCTAAAAAAACTGCCGTGATTAATTTTACGGCAGTTAATTTTTTATATACTTTGTTTGAAAATAGATTTTAAGCCAATTAAAAAATATTTTACTTCATTTTTAATTGAGTAGGATATTTTAGTGAAAATATTTCTTTTTCTAGCTAAACTCTCTTTATTTAAGGCTGCAACAAAATAAATTCTATCTACCTTATCATTAGCTTTAAAAAGATTAAAAGCACGATAAACATCTACTCCGCCAAATCCACTTTGATGGAGCAGCTTTTTAATAGTCTCTATTTTATAACCTTTTTCTGTATGAAGTTCTTCAAATGCAGGCAAATCAGGATTATCAGGGCTGATCTGCAGTCTTACCTGCCAGAGAGACTCTTTAATATTTACTATATCTTCCCACAAACAGCTGTAATCTTCACCTTCAAGCATTAGTTTTTTTTCTTCAATAGTTTTAATTCTTTTAATAGAATTCATATCAAAAATAAATAAACCGTTTTCTTTCAGCACTTCTGCAGCACAGCTAAAACTAGCCTTAAGATCTTCTTTTCTTAAAAGATAGTTATAGCTATCAAAAACCGATACTACTAAATCAAAATCAGCTTTAAGTTTAAAGTCAGTCATATCAGCTCGAAAGAATTCTAAGTTCAAATCTTCTAATTCATAATTGGCAAGTTTTGCTTGGGCTCTTTTTAGCATTGCTGCTGATAGATCAAGAGCTTTAATCTCTTTTACTTTAGGCAGTTGAATTAATTCTGCTGTCATATTTCCGGTTCCCGCTGCAATTTCAAGCACCGATTCTACTTCTAAATTATAATATTTAAGCAGATCTTTTAAATATTCAAACCAAAAATGATAAGGTACTTCCTTCATCACATCATCATATATCCTGGCAAAAGAGCTAGTATAACTATTCTCCATTTTAAGACCTATCTTTAGCTAATTGAAGTAGAGATTCTAAATAATTATAAATATCTTTACTACCTTCTCCTGTTTGAGCAGAAAAGAATGTAAAATTATCATTTTTATCTAAAGCAAGCTCTTTAAAGATCACTTTTTTTTGCTGTGCTCTTTTATTATTTGAAATTTTATCAACTTTAGTTGCAGCAATTAAAAAACTCAGACCACTAGCTTTTAACCATTCAACCATCATTTTATCCTCTTTACTTGGTTTGTGTCGGGCATCAATGATTTGGACTATTCCGATTAAATTCTCTCTGTAATTTAAATAACTATCTATTAACTCTGACCAATCATCTTTCACTTTTTTGGGAACATTAGCAAAACCATAACCAGGTAAATCTACCAGATAAAATTTATCATCAATATTATAATAATTTAAAGATTGGGTCCGGCCAGGAGTGTTACTTGTCCTGGCCAGCTTTTTATTTTTGGTAATTCTATTAATCAAAGAAGATTTGCCGACATTAGAACGGCCGCTAAAAGCTACTTCGGGCTGCTGTAACCTTGGGCATTCTTCATATTTATAAACACTTTTGTAGAATTTTGCATTACTCAATTTCATTTTCATCTTCCTTACGTAATAACATAGCTAAGACTTCATCCATATGAGAAACAAAAGTAACATCTATATCTTTGCTTATTTCTTTATCTATTTTTCCATAATTATTTTTGTTCTTTTCCGGTAATATAAACTTAGTTATACCTGCTCTACGTCCAGCAAGAATTTTAGTTTTTATACCACCAATAGGTAATACTCTACCCCTAAGCGAGATCTCTCCCGTCATAGCATAATCACCACGTACCTTGCGGTTTGTCAGTGCAGATGCAAGAGCAATAGCGATTGTAATCCCTGCAGATGGACCATCTTTTGGTACTGCACCCTGAGGAACATGGATGTGAATATCAAAGTTTTTATAAAACCCATCTGTTAAAGAAAGTTCAGTTTGTTTTGACCTTACATAGCTTAAAGCAGCTTGAGCAGATTCTTTCATAACATCTCCTAAAGAACCAGTAAGAGTCAGCTCTCCTTTACCAGGTACTACTGCAACTTCGATATCTAAAATATCTCCACCTGCCTGATTATAGGCTAAACCTGTTGCTACTCCAACTCTGTCCTCTAAACTGCTCTGCTGATATTCATAATCTGGTAAACCCAGATATTTTTCAACACTATTGACGGCAACTAAAACTTTTTTATCTCTACCTTCTAAAAATTCTTTAGCTACCTTACGAGCAATTGCTGCCAGCTTACGTTCTAAGTTTCTAACCCCAGCTTCCCTGGTATATTTTCTAATCACCTTATAAATTGCATTAGATGAAATATTAATTTGCTCTTCTTTTAAACCATGGTCTTCATAAATATCTGGTAAAAGGTGTTTTTCTGCAATCTTTAATTTCTCATCTTCTGTATAACCGGGTATCTCAATTAATTCCATTCTATCTAATAAAGGAGCAGGTATTGTGTGAGCTACATTGGCTGTAGTAACAAATAATACTTCTGATAGATCAAAAGGAAGCTCCAAATAATGATCACTAAATTCTACATTTTGTTCAGGATCAAGTACCTCTAATAATGCTGAAGCAGGATCTCCTCTAAAATCTGAACTCATTTTATCAACTTCATCTAACAAAAAGACAGGATTTTTAGTGCCAGCATCTCTAATTGCACTTAATATTCTTCCTGGTCTAGAGCCAATATAGGTTCTGCGGTGACCTCTTATTTCTGCTTCATCCTTGACTCCACCTAAAGATAGGCGGACAAATTCTCTATTTAAAGCACTTGCAATGGAACGTCCAAGTGAAGTTTTACCAACCCCTGGTGCACCTACCAGACAGAGTATCGGACTCTTTTTAGCTGGTGCCATTTTTCTCACAGCTAGATATTCAATTATTCTTTCCTTGACATCTTCTAAACCATAATGATCTGATTCTAATATTTCTTCAGATTTTTTAATATCAATTTCTTCTTCTTTAGAAATATTCCAAGGTAGATCAAGTATAAAGTCAAGATAATTACGAATTACTGTTGCTTCTGGAGACATATTTGGAGTCCTATCTAATTTTTTTATCTCCTCTTCTATCTTTTCTGCTGCTTTTTCGGGTAGATCTACCTCTTCTAGTTTTTCATAATAATCCGCTATCTCTGCACTTGCACCCTGATCTTCATCAAGTTCATCCTTGATAACTTTCATTTTTTCGCGCAGATAATATTCTTTTTGATTTTTTTCTACTTTCTTTTTGACACGTTTATTTATATCTTGTTCAATTTTAAGCACTTCAATTTCACTGCGCAAAACGGCTAGCATTTTTTCTAAACGTTCTATTATATCGGTGGCTTCTAGAAGTTCCTGCAGCTGTTGATATTTTAAATCAATTTGTGAAGAAATCACATCTGCTAACCTACCTGGATCATCAATATCATTAACTGACATAATTGTTTCAGCAGGTAAATTTCGATTGAATTTTATATACTGTTCAAATTCTTTAACTACTGTTCTCATTAAAGCCTTTGTTTCAGTATCAACTTCAATCTTCTCTTCTGGACAGCTTTCTACCTCAGCTAAAAAATAGCCTTCAGTATCGATATATCTTTTAACTTCAGCCCGTTCTAAACCCTCTACAACTACTTTCATCATATCATTTGGTAATTTAACAAATTGCTTAACTTCAGCAATTGTCCCAAATGAATAAATATCATCTATTTCTGGGTCTTCAATTTTTTCGTCCTTTTGAGCAACAATAATTATCTTTTTTTCTTCCATCATTGCTTCTTCAAGTGCTTCAATTGATTTGTCCCTACCAACCAAAAGAGGGATTACCATATGGGGAAAAACAATTACTCCTCTTGAAGCCAGTAAAGGTAGTTCCATAGTTTCTTTACTTTTAATTGCTTCAGACATTTATCTCACCTCTCACCTATTATAATTCGATAAAATATATATTTTACCTTTATAAATCTTTAAAAACGAAAGAGACAATATCACTCTTAAAGAGCAATATTATCTCTAATTCTTAGTCAAACAACTCTTAGCAGAGATCTAAATGATTCTAGTCTGAGCTAAGCTGTTAAGCACTTTCTTCTTTTTCTTTTATTTCATCTTCTATTTCTAAAATTGGATCAGCACTATTTTCTATAACCTCTTTAGTTATTATGCACTTTGTAATTTCAGGCCTTGATGGTAAGTCATACATAATATCAAGCACAGTATTTTCTACAACAGATCTTAAGCCACGAGCACCTGTATTTCTGGAAAGTGCCTGATTTGCAATAGCTTCTAAAGCCTCATCTGTAAACTCAAGTTCTATATTATCCATCAAAAAGAATTTCTGATATTGTTTTACAAGAGCATTACGAGGTTCCTGCATAATCCTAACCATATCTTCAACTTCAAGCTGATCTAAAGTTACCTGAACCGGCATTCTACCAATAAATTCAGGAATCAAACCATAATGAAGTAGATCTTGAGGTTGAATATGCTTTAAAATTTCACCTATATTTCTACTTTCATCTTTAGTTTTTATATCAGCACCAAAACCCATTACTTTTTCACTAATTCTGGAATCAATTAATTTTTCCAGACCATCAAAAGCTCCACCAGCAATAAATAAAATATCAGTTGTATCTATCTGAATGAATTCTTGATGTGGGTGTTTTCTGCCTCCCTGAGGTGGCACACTGGCAACTGTTCCTTCAATAATTTTAAGCAGTGCCTGCTGTACTCCCTCTCCAGATACATCTCTAGTTATAGAGGTGTTTTCTGATTTACGGGCAATTTTATCAATTTCATCTACATAAATAATTCCTTTTTCTGCTTTTTCTACATCATAATCAGCAGCCTGGATTAATTTTAGCAGAATATTTTCTACATCTTCTCCTACATAACCAGCCTCTGTTAAAGAAGTAGCATCAGTAATAGCAAAAGGAACATCTAAAATTCTCGCTAAGGTTTGAGCCATTAAAGTTTTACCACATCCGGTTGGACCAACCATCATAATATTACTTTTCTGCAGCTCTACATCATCAACTACCATATTGGAATTAACCCTTTTGTAGTGGTTATATACAGCAACAGAGAGTGATTTTTTGGCTCTTTCCTGACCAATCACATATTGGTCTAAAATCTCTTTAATCTCCTTAGGTTTAGGAATTTCACTTAACTGAAGATCCATTTCTTCATCAATTTCTTCTTCAACTATTTCATTACATAATTCTATACACTCATCACATATATAAACTCCGGGACCAGCAACTAATTTTTTTACCTGATCCTGACTTTTTCCACAAAAAGAACATTTAAGTTCTCCTTCTTCATGATCGCCAAATTTAAACATTATATCACCTCTTAGGCTAAATTACTTTTCTTCTAACTCATTACGTGTGATTACTTCATCAATAATACCATATTCAAGTGCCTCTTCTGCAGTCATGAAATAATCTTTTTCTACATCCTGAGCAATTTTATCCATATCCTGACCAGTATGCTCACTTAAAATTTGATTTAAGAGCTCTCTAATCCTCATTAGCTCTTTAATGTGAATTTCTGCCTCAGTAGCCTTTCCTTGTGCTCCTCCAGCAGGTTGGTGAATCATAACTCTTGCATAAGGTAGGGCATAACGCTTTCCTTCAGCACCAGCTGCTAAAAGAAGTGCACCAGCACTTGCAGCCTGTCCCATACCTATTGTAACAACATCAGGTTTGATATACTGCATTGTATCATACATAGCCAGGGCAGCGGTTACAGAACCACCTGGACTATTAATATAAAGATATATATCTTTATCTGGGTTATCTGCTTCTAAAAATAGCAATTGAGCAATTACAGTATTGGCGACCTGATCTGATACAGGAGAACCTAAGAAAACAATTCTATCTTTTAAAAGACGAGAGTAGATATCATAAGATCTCTCACCTCTATTTGTTTGTTCTACTACCATTGGTATAAGGCTCATAATAATTACCTCCTTATTTTCTTAAATCACAGTATTTAAATTAATTATAACAGTCTTTTTACTAAAAAACAGTTATTATCTTACAAAACACCGAATAATCTTCTTAGTTATTTTCTTTTAAAAGCTCTATGGTTTTTTGACGTTTAATATCATCTTTAAGAGTCTCTAGCTGTCCCTGCATCTGAAAAATAGCTTTTATTTGTTCCGCTTCTCTATCATGTATTTCAGCAATATTCTCTATTTCTTCATCTAGCTCTTCATCACTAACTTCTATTTCTTCAACTTCAGCAATGGCATCTAATACAAGTAGTTCTTTGGCTCTATCAGCTGCAGAATCCCTATTATTATCACGCCATTCTTCCTCATCCATTCCCATATAGCCAAGATAATCTTCAACTTCCATACCCTGCTGAGAGATTGATTGAGAAAGACTCTGGAACATCTGATCAAGCTGTTCATCTACTAAAGTATCGGTCATTTCAACTTCAGCATTTTCACTTACTTTTTTTATTAAAGCTTCTCTATAGTTATTTTCAGCATTTTTTTCTTTTTGTTCAGCAAGCTCTGCTTTGATACTTTCTTTTAATTCATCCATGGTTTCATAATCACTTGCTTCATCAGCAAATTCATCATTAAGTTCAGGAGCCTGTCTTTCTTTAATTTCTTTAAGCTTCACATCAAATGAGGCTTCTTTACCTGCTAAGTCATCTGCCTGATAATCTTCAGGGAAAGTTACTTCAACAGTTTTTTCTTTGCCAACCTCAAGTCCAATTAGCTGTTCTTCAAAACCAGGAATAAAACTACCTGAACCAATTTCTAAACTATATTCTTCAGCAGATCCACCGGGGAATTCTTCTCCATCAACATAACCGGTAAAATCTATTATTGCAAAATCACCTTCCTGAAGTTCTTCTCTTTCAGAAGTGACAAGCTGACTGTGTTCATTTTGCATGTTTTTCAAACGAGCTTCTATTTCTTCCTCTTTTACAGAAGCATCTTCTTTTTCTATTCCTAAATCTTTATATTCTCCAAGTTCTACCTCAGGTTTCACTTCTACTACAGCTGTAAATGTAGCAGGTTCACCTTTGGCAATGTGGAAATCTGTAATATCAGGTTGATCAATTGGTTCTATATCGGTTTCTTCTAAGGCCTCACTATAACCTTGAGGAATTAAAATATCAAGTGCATCTTTGTGGAGCACCTCTTCACCATATCTTTTTTCTACAACTTTACGAGGAGCTTTTCCCTTTCTAAAACCAGGTATAGTCATATCTTTAACAACTTTGCGATATGCTTTTTCTAAGGCTTCTTCAACCTCTTCACTTTCTATTTCAATATCCAATTTAACCTTATTACCTTTTAATACTTCTTTATTTACTTCCATCAATATTCCTCCTAACTCATATTTAAAAACTATTTTATTATAAGCTCTATATGTTAATAATCCCCGATCTGGCACCGGGCCAATATCGGGGTCAATGACAGAATTATTAAATGGTGCGAAAGGTGGGACTCGAACCCACACGGGGATTACCCACTAGATCCTAAATCTAGCGCGTCTGCCAATTCCGCCACTTTCGCAAGCTTTTTTAGATAATTTCAAATCAATTTTTTTAAACTTAAAAATTAACTTTACTTTTCACAAAAAGCACATATAATGTTAGCATAGCTTTTTATAAATGTCAAGCTTTAAAGCTTAATTTTCTCGATAAATTCTAATTATCTGGTTTCATCAAAGAAAGATCAACTCTCTGATCTGTTAAATTAAGTGCTTTGGTTAATAATTCTTCTACAGCACAGAATTTTGCCTGATACATTTCTTTAGTGCTAAACTTAGCATAATGTCGATGTAAGAAGCCATCAATACCCATAAATAATATTTCTGTTAATTCTTCAGGGTATTCAGTTGCAAAAACTCCTGCTTCTACACCTTCTTTTACTATTTCAGTAAATACCGGAATAAATTTGTTCCAAAATTCTTTATTTCTTTTTTTCATAAATTTAGCATTTTCATCTATCTTGAAAAATTCATATACTTTAAAATTACCCTGTCTGGTAAAAATAAGTCTTAAAATTACTTTTTCTAATTTTTCAAGGGGACTGTATTTATCACTTTCTAATATATGTTGAGCTTTTTTCTCAGTATGATTGTATCTTTTCTCTAACAAAGCATTAATTATATCTTCTTTAGTGTCAAAATAATAATAAAAGGTTCCTTTAGCAACACCTGCTCTTTCTGCAATTTCTTTAACAGTTGCTTTTTCAAAACCTTCTTCAATAAATAGCTTTTCTGCTTCTCTTAAAATTGTGTTACGCCTCTTAAGCGATTTTTTTGTCATTTTAGCCAATCTTTATTCCCTCCACTTTAATATGACTTAGGGTCAATAAGGTATATATATTATAGCATAATTCGAAAAAGAAATAAAGATTAAAATCAGATATCATTTTTTAATAATTCTTCTATTTTTTGCGGACTAAGCGCCTCATGAAAATAATATCCCTGGACCTGGTCACAATTTAATTTTTCAAGTAAAACTAATTGTTCTTTGCTTTCTACACCTTCTGCAATAACATCAAACTTTAAACTATGTGACAACCTGATTATTAATTGAGTTAAAAGCTGATTTTTTTCCATTTCTAAATCATCTATAAATGACTTGTCAATTTTTAAATTATCAATCGGTAAATAGCTAAGATAATTTAATGAAGAATATCCACTCCCAAAATCATCTAAAGCTATAGTAAATCCGCGAGCTTTTAATTGATTTAAAATATTTACAAAATTATATTTTTTATCCAAAAAAACATTTTCTGTTATTTCAAATTCTATTAACTCCTCTTTTAAATTATAATTCTTGAAAATTGCTTCCATATTTTTTATTGCATTGGGATTAGATAATTCTAGAGGGGATAAATTAATAGAAACCTTTATTTCTTTTGAAATATTATTTTTCCATCGAGTTATCTGCTTTAAAACCTCATTTAATACCCAGTAGCCAATATCTCTAATCAAATATGTTTCTTCTGCAATTGGTATAAATTCTTCGGGAGAGATAATACCTAAATCAGGATGGCGCCAGCGAATTAAGGCTTCTAAACTGACAATTTTTTTATCTTTGAGTCTTATCTTGGGCTGATAATGAAGGTAAAATTCTTCTTTTTCTAAACCGGTTCTTAAATCTCTTTTAAGATTTTCGAATTTCAATTTCTTTGAATAAAGCTCCTGATCAAAAAATCTGTAGTTCTGCTTTTCATTTTCAATACTGCGAGCAGCTATTTGAGCAGCAGAAATTAATCCCTCAGCATCTTCTGCAGAATCTGGATATAAAGCTATACCTATATTAATATTTAAATAATAATCTATCTCACCTTTTTGCCATAATTCCTGAACTGCTTCTAAAATTCCTTCTGCCATCTGACCGATCTTTTTCTTATCAGCTTTATCATTAATAATTATAAATTTGCCGTAATTATAATTTGCAAGAAAAGAATTTGAATCGTTTTTCTTTATATCTTTTAAAATATCAGACAATTTTTCGATAAAATTACTGGCCTGAGTATAACCTTTAATATCCATCAAAGCATTGATATTTTCAATGTAAATATAAAAAACAGCAAAATTATGATCTTGACTGCTTTTATTAATATTATTAATCTTAGTATTTAATATTTTATCTAAGTGCCTTTTATTAGGTAGTGAGGTTAAAGCATCAAAATAAGCCTGCTGATATAATTCTTCTTCCTTTTCAATAATCTCTTTTAAGTTACTGACTAAAAGATAATATAAAAACAAGCCTGTTATGATTACAAAAACAACACCTTTAACCGACTGGATTTGATGGTAACTAGCATAATCATTTAAAAAATAAATAGCTATAAAATCAGAAAATAATATCCATAAAATACCAAAAACAAAATATATAATGACTATTTTTTTAACTGGATTATAAAGCTTATCACTATTATTTCTCATAATATCCTCCAATCAAGACTTAAAATATAAAATAAAACTCCAGCTAAAGCCAATACGCTATAACTGAAGTCAAATAGTCATCTGCAAACAACCCATTCACTATATTAACTTAATTATATACTAAAATTAACAATATTATCAAGCAGAAGATTAAAATCTTATTTTATATTGACCTTATTGATTAAAAAGGCTGCTGTAAAAGCCGTAATTGGAATTGAAATCACTAGTCCTATTGTTCCTGCAAGACCACTTAAAATCTCTGTTGCTACAAAGTCCATATTAATAATTCGCAACCAGGACATTTGATTAAATAATAAAAGTAACAAAAATGGTATTGCTCCACCTACATAAGCTAAAATCAAGGTGTTTGCCATTGTTCCCATAATATCTCTTCCCAATTCCAAAGAATGATTAATTAATTCTTTAAATTTTAGCTTAGGGTTAGCATTTTTGATTTGATAAGCTCCAGAGGCAATTGACATTGCAACATCAGTAATTGCTCCCAAAGAAGCAATTATTATACCTGCATATAAAAGGCCTCTAAAATCAAGCCCTTCTAGACCTGAGGCTAACATTTGAGCTTCCTGGGTGCCAAGACCTGATAAGTGAGCAATATTACCAATATAATAGGCCAAAAAGCCAGCTATTATTACACCAGATCCAGTCCCTATTATTGCTGCAAGAGATTTAACATTTAGACCACCTATAATAACTAATATCAGGACTATAATTGTCAGTGCACTAAAGGTGGTTACCAAGATTGGCGACCAGCCTACCAAAACAAGGGGCAGCATGACTCGGACAATTATAAATGCTGTTATAAATAAAGTAAAGATAGTTTCTAAACCTTTTACTTTGCCAACCACAAGTAGAACTAAAGCAAGGATTACTAAAGCTAATAATAGACCTCTATCTCTGGCAATATCCTGCAGATAAATATCTCTTTCTCCATTTTGCTCAAAAGAAACTAACACTACTCTTAATCCTTCTTCAAGTCTAATGTTTAAAAACCTGTGATTAGCTTGATATTCATTTTCAATCTCCACAATATCTCCTGCTAAAGGACCATCAGTGATCTCTACTAAAGCCTGCTGATTATAGCCTTGCTCAGTTTGATATTCCTCAAGTTCTAAAACTCTAGCTCTAAAATATTCTTCATTTGCAGTCTGATCTGAAGTTAAATTAATATCTGGAATCATAAAAATCGAAATAATAAATATCAGGCTGAGTAAAACTATTACAAATATCCACTTTTTAAAATCAATATCTAAATTCATATTTATCACCAATTCTTTAGGCTTTAATTAAATAAATTTTTAAGCAAAAAAATCTCCACATTAATAAGTGGAGAGCTTAGTATAAATCCTGAAAATATAATGGGGTGGATGATGGGGCTTGAACCCACGGCCTCAGGAGCCACAATCCTGCGCTCTAGCCAACTGAGCTACATCCACCATATTTAAAATTTTGATTACAAAATGGTCGGAGCGAAAGGATTTGAACCTTCGACCCCCTGCTCCCAAAGCAGGTGCGCTACCAAGCTGCGCCACGCTCCGCAAAAAAATAATATAATGGGGTGGATGATGGGGCTTGAACCCACGGCCTCAGGAGCCACAATCCTGCGCTCTAGCCAACTGAGCTACATCCACCATATTGAATTAATTAAAGCTTTAAAATAAAGCTTTAATTATCTTACGACAATTGTTATTATAACAGTAAAATCAAGTAATTGTCAAGCAGCTTTTAATGCTTAAGCTAATATTTCTCAAATAAAAAAACACCTTTTCAGGTGAGTAAATACTTGCAATATTAAAAAGCAAAAAAATAAAAATGGCGCGCCTGATAGGATTCGAACCTATGGCCTACGGATTAGAAGTCCGTTGCTCTATCCAGACTGAGCTACAGGCGCGGAGCGGGAAACGAGACTCGAACTCGCGACCCTCAGCTTGGAAGGCTGATGCTCTAGCCAACTGAGCTACTCCCGCGTATAAAATGGTCGGAGCGAAAGGATTTGAACCTTCGACCCCCTGCTCCCAAAGCAGGTGCGCTACCAAGCTGCGCCACGCTCCGATAGTGTCACTGAAAAGTGTTTTTTTCTGCGACAGCAATTAATAGTATATAGTAAATAAATGCCTCGGTCAAAAAACAAATGACTATATATTACTCATTAAAGCAATTTAGAGCTTATTTGCTCTTTTTTACTCTATATACCTCTCTTTAAGAACCTCTTTTAGTTTAGAAAGTGCTTTAGCCCTATGACTAATTTTGTTCTTTTTTTGTGGTGATATTTCTGCCATAGTTTTATCCAATTCAGGCAGATAAAAAATAGGGTCATAACCAAAGCCATGCTCTCCTACAGCTTGATAAGATATTAAACCCTCACAGCGACCTTCAACAACTATTTCTTCTTCTGCAAAAGGATCTACAAGGGCCAGAACCGATACAAAAGCAGCTTTGCGCTCCTGCTCAGATACCCCCTCTAATAGTGAGAGTATTTTTAGATATTTCTCTCGATCATCTAAATCTTCTCCACCAAATCGAGCAGAGCGGATACCAGGTGCTCCAGCTAAATATTCTACTGAAAGCCCTGAATCATCAGCTAAAACAACTTCATTAAGCTCAGCTGATCTCTGCCTGGCTTTTTTAAGGGCATTTTCTCTATAACTTTGCCCATCTTCTATTACTTCAGGAAGTTCTTTATCATCTGGCAGCGCTCTAAAATCAATCTTCAAATCTGAGAAAAAAGATTTGATTTCTTCAATTTTATGTTCATTTCCACTGGCAATTATAATTTTCTGCATAATTATTCAGCTGCCAAATTCATCTTTTGAATTTCAATTAATTCTCTAATTCCTTTTTCAGCTAAATCATATAACTTATTCATTTCTTCCCTTGTAAAAGGATTTTCTTCAGCAGTACCCTGAATTTCAATTATCTCTCCATTTTCAGTCATAGCTATATTCATATCAACTTGGGCTTTAAAATCTTCTTCATAACAAAGATCTAACATAGCTTCTCCTTCAACAATACCAACACTTGTAGCTGCCATAAAATCTTTTAAAGGGTTTTCACTTAATTTGCCTTCAGCTAGCAAAAAGTTAACTGCATCAACTAAAGCAACATAAGCACCAGTAATTGATGCTGTTCTCGTTCCCCCATCAGCCTGTAAAACATCACAATCAACCCAAATAGTTCTTTCTCCCATTTTATCAAGATCAATTATAGCTCTAAGACTTCTCCCTATTAAGCGCTGAATTTCTTGGGTTCTACCACTCAACTTCCTTTTAGCTGCTTCCCGGATATTTCTATCTTGTGTTGCCCTTGGTAAAAGAGAGTATTCTGCTGTTAACCAACCTGTATTTTGACCTCTTAAAAAATATGGTACACTATCTTCTATAGAAACATTACATAAAACCATTGTATCTCCAGTTTCCACTAATACTGATCCTTCTGCATATTTAGTAAAATCTCTCGTTATTTGTATATCTCTTAACTGATCAAGTTCTCTTCCATCATTACGCATTATTTAAATTTCCCCCTCTGTTTTTTAAAGCAAGAAAAATGTTTTCTTCTTCAAATTTTAAATTATCCAGCTTTAAAAAACGTCTTCCATGTTCTAAAAAGCTTTTAGATATTCTACTTTTATCACTTACTATAAATTTATGTTTACCCTGAACAAAATCTTTATTCAACAAATTAGACATATTTAACTCTTTTCTAAACTCTAAAGCTGTTTCTTGAGCAGGATTAACCAGGCTGACATCTTTCCCCATTACCTTTGCTAAAACGGGCATTAAATAAGGAAAGTGGGTACATCCTAAAATCAAAACATCTGCTTTTGCCTTAATAATAGACTCTAAATAACTATAGGCAGTTGTTTCTACCTCAGGGCCAGAAAACTTCCCTTTTTCTACTAATTCTACAAAAGCAGGACAGGCTTTCGCAAAAATCTCTGCTTCTTGTGATTCAGCCCTAATTGCGTCTTGATAGGCCTGACTTTTTATGGTCCCTTCAGTCCCTATAACCGCAATCTTCTCATTTTTACTAATTTTAACTGCTTTTTTAGCAGCACTATCGATCATACCAAAGATAGGGATATCAAATTTTTCTTTTACATAATCTAAAGCTGCTGAACTACCAGTATTACAAGCAATTACAACAGCTTTAACCTTTTTTTCTTCTTTTAAATAAGTTATTATCTCTTTTACATAACTTCTAACCTCAGAAAGTTTTTTGGGACCATAAGGAAGGTGCAAGGTATCCCCATAATAAATAATGTCCTCTCCAGGTAATAAATTAAATATTTCGCGAGCAACGGTTAAACCTCCTACACCTGAATCAAGCAAACCAATTGCTCTTTTAGAATCATCCAAAAAGACCAACTCCTAAATCTCCTATTCTTAATTGTCTGTAACTAGTTCTTGATTGTACATCAAAGGACGACTCAAGTCAAGGTGGCCAACCAAAGTCTCTACTTCCTGCCCCTCAAGTAAGATTTGTACTGACTCTACCTCTTTTAAAGCTGTGTAACTATTAACTATAGAATAGATGGTTAATATCTCACCAGTACTTCCACCCCAATGATTTTCTCTTAAAGCTAAGTTGAAATTCAAAATTAAAGTATCAGCCTCTAAATCATAATCTAAAAGCTCAACTTCATCAGGAATTGTAGCTGAGAGCTGATCAGATTCAGGACCTTTGTTTAGCTCCTCCATAATCTGAAAATAAATGTCATGATCTTCAATAATATCTCTCTGTTCAGCAGCTAAATATTGAGCATCTTCAGTAGAAAAATAGACGGTAATTTGATCATCCACTAATAAGGTATTTGAAATAAAGATCAGCAAATAAACCACAGCAGCTGTTAAAAGTAGAATACGCAGCACAGCTAAAAGCTTTCTTTTCATGCCTGGATTAAATAAACTTTGCTTTTCTGCCATTTTTATCTGCCTCCATTCTCTCTGATATAATCAAGAATACCATCGACAATTAAATGAGCAGATTTATTTCTAAATTCATCTGTTCTAAGCCTTTCTTCTTCCTCAGGATTTGATAAAAACCCTACCTCAACTAGTGCAGATGGCATTTCTGTATATCTGATTACATAAAAATTATCATTTTTTAATCCTCGATCAACAAGGCCAAGGCCTCTTGATAATTTATCATGAATTTTATCTGCAAATCTGCGGCTATATTCCGAATTCCTGTGATTAAAGTATGTTTCAACTCCACCAACCTGGCGATTATTGGTTGCATTAGAATGAATACTGACAAATAAATCAGCACCTGCATTATTAGCGATATTTACCCGCTGTTGTAAAGAAAGAAAAACATCTCTATCTCTAGTCAAGATAACTCTTTGACCTTCTGCTTCTAATAATTCCGCAATTTTTAATGAAATAGCAAGTGCAGGCTCTTTTTCTTCTAAACCAGTCGGACCGATTGCTCCAGGATCAAATCCCCCATGACCTGCATCTACAACAATTAATCGCTGTGGCATATCTCTAATATCATCAAGTACATCATCATGTTTAGCAAGAGCAATATTAATTACCCTACCCTGATCACTTTCATTTACTTGATGATTATAGTATTCGTCTAATTCAAAGACCAAACGAGTAACCTCTCTGTCTTCTATAACATAGTTGCTGCTTCTAATATCTTTAATTAGAGAACCTTTTTCGGGTAGCTCAAGCTCAGAAATATTATTTAAAGTATTATCAACATCGATTACAATTCTGTGCGGATGGGTAAATTTTCTAACTTCATAGTTAGGGTTGCCTGTTAATCTTACAGCTAGATTTTGAAAATCCTCATCTTCACTGCCCTGAATACCAGCAAATTTATTCTGGAAAGTAATTGTATAATTATAAATTCCATTTTTCATTTCTTCATTCCAGTTATAACCTGTTAACTCATGTAAATCAGCTACAATTCTAACTGTTTCATTATCAAAACGAGCAGATCGAATACTGTTTATCAAAGGATCATCTACCTCTAATTTATCTGCAACATTTGCTCCCCTGCTGGTATTGAAAAGATTAAGCACAAGTCTTGGTGGCTCAGCCAGCAAAAATGTGTCTGGGTTTATAGATGATTGTGATTGAAATGTAATTTTACCGGCAGCATATTCTAAATTAGTAATTTCTGACTGTTCACCTTTTCTAAAGCTCAAAACACTACTCTGTCTATCTCTACTATTATCAACTGCCTGTATAATTTGATTTTCTTTAAGTTCAGCTTCTATTCTTAAACGAACCGGATCTAAACTATGCTGACTTACAGTTACATTTTTAATTAAAGGATTATCTCGCAATTCTTTGGCATAATTACCAATAACAACAGAAGGGATATCAATAATAACCCGGTTAGAATCACTTAAATAATCAATTTCTGCCTGGGGAAATTCCCCGGTAGCTTCAATACTAAAAACATTATTATCATCAATAAATACTCTTTTTAACTGAGGCAAAAAGCTTAAAGCAAGGGTATCACTTTCTTCACCACTTTGTTCATATACCCCACCATCTATTTGAAATGGTATAGGGGTTCTGCTTCTTAGAACCAATCTTAAAAGAGCTCGATCAGGAACATTTATAACCCTTAAATAAAAATTGTTATTTGAAACATTGTCACTAAATTCTTGATTAACCTCAGCTTTATCAATTTCAACTATTATTTCTCTACCATCATCACTTTGTAGAACCCTATAAGGAGAAATCTCATCCATTTCGATATTTAATTGATTACCATCTTCTTTCCATTCAATATTGTTGATAGTTGTTTCCGGCTGGAAGATAAATAATTTATCTTCTTCTCGCTGAAATTCAAGCAAATAGCCAAAAGCTTCGATAGTTTTTGCCAGTGGTATGTAAGCCTGATTATCGATTAAAACTAAACCAGCTTCAGTCCGAATAGCATCATTTCTATTATTATTCCTGATTTGAATAAAGCTGCTGTTTGCCATTAATTTTACTTCTACTCCATTTGATTCCATCTCTAATAATTTGAGTGCAGGCTGCCAGTTAAGCTCGATCTCCAAAATTTCAGCTAAATCAGTAGCTTTTATTAGAAATTCACCTTCAACTACAGTACTAGAAATTTGATCTGTTATATCTTCACTATTAAAATAAATGCTATTTTGAGCAGCGGCTGATCCAAAAGCCAAAAATGATATTATAAATAAAATAATTGCTATAAAAACTACTTTATATCTTAGAGACAAGATCCTTCCTCCTTTCTAACTTAAATATAATTTATGTCACTGAATTCTAATTCAACTTTATTTAATAAACTATCTGGAGAGTAACTTTCTTTTTCAACTATTTCCTGGTCAATTGTTTTTAAAGGTAAAAAAACTTTAAAGTTACTATAAGAACCATAAACACTATCTATTTCAATTTTACCTCCATGCATTTCAATAATTGATTTAACCAAAGAAAGCCCAATCCCACTTCCTTCTCTTTTTTTCTTAAAACTCTGATCAACCTGTCTAAACTTATCAAAAATTATTTGCTGATTTTCTTTTTCAATCCCAATCCCAGTATCCTTAAGCGATAATAAAATATCTTCTCCTGCTGCTTGAAGGTTTAAAATAATTTGATCTCCCCTAGCAGAAAATTTAACGGCATTGGAAATTAAATTTAAAATCACCCTTTCTATGTTAAAAGGATCACAGGCAATAATAGCTGAGTCTAAATCACAAATAAATTTAAAATCTCTTTCTTTCTCTTCAAGATAGTCACTAACAGTATTCACAATTTCTCTAATCAGCTTTACTATGTCAAAATTACCTCTATGTAAACTAAAAGCGTCAACTTCAATTCTAGTTATATCAATCAAATTATTAACCAAACGCAGTAATCTAAAACCATTATTTTTAATAGAATTTAGATAATTATTAATTTTATCTTTTTCTTTATATGATTGAGAATTATATAAATAAAACTCGAGCAGCTGCAAACTAGAAAAGATCAAATTTAAAGGTGTTTTTAGTTCATGAGAAATATTAGCAAAGAATTGGGTTCTTAATTTGCTGTATTCCAGTTCTTCGTTCTGTTTTTTTATTTTTTCTTCTGCTCTGAGACGTTCTGTAATATCTCTTGCAATTGAAATAACCTCAATTATTTTATCTTCTTGATCCCTTATAATTGCATTATTCCATTCACAATATATTTGACTACCATCTTTAGAGATATTTTTGTTGATATTATTATTTTGCAGACCACTAAATAGCTCTTCAGTCATTTCTGTTACCTCTGAATAAGAATCTTCTGGAATCAAAAGATTAAAATTCTGATCAAGAACCTCTTCTTTTTTCCAGCCAAATATCTCTTCTGCCCTTTGATTCCAATCGATTATATTTGTCTGGCGATCAGAAACCACAAATGCTAATGGAGCCTGATCAAAAAGGGTTCTATACCTTTCTCTATTTCTAAAATATATATTTTCTCTTTTTATTTTATCAGTAATATCAACAGCTAAACAAAGCAAATAATCAATTTCATTGTCTGAGTTATGATGTGGTATTATATCTACCTCAATATTTTTCATTTTATTATTGATTTCTACAACTATTTCTCGCTTTTTTCTCTCACCAGTTTGGAAAATCTTTTGATTAAAATTTTTGATCCTTTTTCTATCTTTTTTATTTAAAACTATTGAAATATTTTTATTTTCAAGCTCTTCAACTGATGATTCACAAAATTCTGCCATTCTTTTATTGACAGCACCAAATTCATCTGCCTTATTAAAAGTAAATGCAATTTGTTTTAAATCATTAAATAGAAAATAAAAGTCATCTGATAATGGAGTCAATTGACAAACCTCCCTTTTGACAATTTTAAAGCTCTTTTAAAGGAGGCTAAGAATTAATTTGTTTAAAAACTTCCTGTAAGTCTCCTTCTCTTTTTTTAAGCTCAAGCAGTTTATATTGAGCAGCTATTTTATTTAGCCTATTAAAAACTTCCTCTTCAATAAAAATTTTTAGATAAAAGCTATCTTTTTCAACTTTATATTCTTCTCCCTTTTTAAGCAAAACTGATAATTCTTTTTTTAAGTCTGCTTTGTTTAGAGAATAATTATCATAAGCAAATTTGAGTTCTATAAAATCCTGTTTTAAGTTCTGCTTGAACACTGACGGCTTGTCTAAAGCAATTAAACTTCCCTGATTTATAAAGGCTACCCTATCACAAAGGCGATCAGCCTCTTCTAAATAGTGAGTGCTTAACAAAACTGTTTTACCCTCTGCTTTCAATTTAGAAATTTTTTGTCTGATAATTTCCGCTGAAATAGGATCTAAACCTCCAGTTGCTTCATCAAGAATTAAGATCTCAGGTTCTGCTAAAAGTGAACGACAGATCATTAATCTTTTTTTCATTCCTTTAGAAAAGTTTTTAACAGCTTTTTTTCTCACATCATATAATTTATATTCTTTTAAAAGTTCTTCAACCTTAGTTTTATTTATCCCATTTATTCTAGCAAAGAAAAGCAGGTTATCATAAGCACTAAGGCGGTAATATAAATTGCTTTCTTCAAAAACAACTCCAATTTTTTCTTTAATCCAGGTAGGTAGTCCAGAAATTATATTTTCACCAAAAATATTAATTTCTCCAGAATCAGCTTTTAAAAGCCCTGTTATAATCTTAATTGTGGTTGTTTTTCCAGCCCCATTGGGACCTAAAAGGCCAATAATCTCACCTCTATTTACTTTTAAATTTATCCCTTTTAAAGCTGCAAAGCTGCCGAATTTTTTTTTGAGATCTTTGATCTCCAAAATATAGTTTTCAGTCATTAGCTTCGGCCACACTTTCTGGACTAAGTTCATCTAAAATAGGCTCAGGATCCCAAAACAATTCGAAGTGATTATCTTTTTTTCTGAGATAGACTAATTTATCTGATTCTCTTTCTCTGCTTCCTAAACGTCTAAACTTGATAAGGTATGAAACTTCTACTGTATAGAAAGTTCCCTCTTCTTCAAGAAAGGGAAATTCACTTTTAAATTCTTGATAAGAAATTTCTTCAGGATTAGTTACTTCAATATTTCTATACTCGAGCTCATATTTTTCAAAATTATCCTGCTGAAATTTTATATATTCTTCACTGCTTAAAACTGATTTCAATTCAGCTGCAAAATTATCATAAACCTCTGCAAAATTTTCTTGGGCATAATTTTCGTAAATATATTCTCCAAATCCTACCGGGCTGTCAAAAGAATCTGCAGCAGAAATTTGCTTAAAAGAAAAAACTAAAAAAATCAAAAGTAATAAAGATATTAGCTTCCATTTAAATTTTTTATTCAACAAAAGAATCAGCCTTTCTTAAATAGATATATATAATAGTATAAAATATTAGTGCAAAAAAAGTTAAAGCAATTATCTCAAGCCAAAGGTTAACATTCCCTCCTTGATAAACCAATGATTTGTCTAAAGCCCTGTATAGATAGTGAGATGGGAAAAAGAGGGCCAGCCGCTGAGTTAATGGTGAAACATCTGCTACTAAAGCAGGAAAAATAATAGGAAAATAGATAACTGTAGAAATTGACCTGGCTGAAGCCTGAGAACTAGTAAAAATACTTATTATAAGTCCTAAACCACTAAAAACAAAAGAAGCTAGGCAAATGATCAAAAGTGAAAGTAATAGACGTGTAAGTGAAAGCACAAAAACTCCATTTAAAGCTCCCATTAAAAGTGAAGTAATAAGAGTTAAGACCAGAGCAAAAAGACTCTTTGCTATAATTATATCAGATGCTTTTAGTTTTGTAACCATTAAAGCTGCTAGAGTATAATTATCTTTCTCCTCAGAGAGAGAGCCTGAAATAAGCATTAAACCAATCATGGTTATTGTCACGGTTAACCAAACTGGTAAAATAGTACTTGCTGCTTCAAATTCAGCTGCACTTTCAAAGTTGAACTGAGGTCCTCGATCAAGCCTATGATATGAGCTTAAAATCTCTGAAATATTTTCTCTTAAAATAAAAAAATTGATTGTATCCCTGCTGTCAAGATAAATCTGATAGCGATCTTCTATCTTTTCTCTCTCCTGAAAATAAATTAAAGCTGCATCAATATTCCCAGAAGCTGTGTCCTGTCTACCAGCTTCTGCTTCAGCATATCTATTAACATTAAAATTTTGAAAGTTATCATCAATAAAAGCTGCTACTTCTTCTGAACCTTCTCCACTAATACCTAAGGTGAAATTTCTCATCAACTGTTCCCCACTGACCAATGAAAACATTAAAGAGGCAAAAAGAGGTAATAAAATTATCATAATTGCTGTTCTGTTTTTCAATGATTCTTTAAGATCTTTAAATATAATTAATAAAATAAGTTTAATCTTACTAAAAAAAATTTGCATAAATTACTCCTTCAAAAATTACTGTTTCTTAGTCTATATTTGATATATTCTGGAAATTAATAGTTATTCCTGCTCGAAAAAAATACAAGGGAGAAATATAAATATTTCTCCCTTTTTTAATTTTTTATTAGGGAGCCATTCTATCAAAAAAGTAAACTAATGCCCAAACTATTACAATAATTCCTACAATTTCTGCCATTATAACTCCCTCCTTTCTCAAAAATATAAATTTTTAATTTTCTACTACTTAGATATTTCTACAAAAATTATTAATCTCCTTTAAAAGCAGCAGTCAAGTCTATTATTCTGCTGTTATTACCCCATACTCACTTAGTTCCAAACCTGCTAAAAGTTCTATTATATATAGTGGAGCTAATAATTTATTATTAACCAACATGGTTTGAGCTGGCATTTCATAGTTTCCAGCTTCTGTTTCTATAACATTACTATTGGCATTTAATAAATAAAATCTGCCGCCAGAAATCAATAAAAATCTTTCTTCTTCCAATTGATATAGATTAATATCTAGTTCATCAGTTAACTCTTCTACCACAAATAAAGTTGATTGCTCTAATTCATCTGGCATTATCATAAAATGTTTTTCGGAAAACTCTAATTCAACTGCTTCTACCGCTACAGTATTTAAAACAATAATTGTCAAGAAAATCAATAAAAAAGAAGTTAGTATAAGTAGAATTTTTTTCATTATTTAACACCTCTTTTCTCTTAAAACTATTTATATGCAGCTTAGAAAATTAATATTCCTGTTTGCTGGTGATTATTTTAGATAATTTAGATAAAATAGAGTTAATGTGTTATAATAAATAGCGAATTATCATCCATAAGATCAAAAATTATTTAGCTCAGGTGGAGGTTGAAATGAAAAAGTTATTTAAAATATTTTTCATATTTTTTAAAATAGGTTTATTTACTTTTGGTGGTGGATATGCCATGCTGCCCATAATTAAAAGAGAGTTGGTCGATAATCTAAATTGGATTACAGAAAGTGATATCCTTGATTATTATGCCATTGGTCAAAGTACTCCTGGTATAATTGCCGTTAATACTGCTACCATGACCGGCTATAATTTAAAAGGTATAAAAGGTGCTTTAGCTGCCACTTCAGGTTTTATTATGCCTTCTTTAATAATTATTACTATTATTGCCAGTTATTTCGCTCGCTTTCAAGAAATAGAATTATTTCAACATGCTTTTTCTGCAATTCAAATAGCTGTTGTAGCACTTATAATAGATATTGTAATAAAGATGTGGAATAAATCTGATAAAAGTAAAATAAGCTTATTAATCTTTGTTCTGGCCTTTATTTTACTTGCTTTATTTAGAGTTTCACCTGTTTTTGTGATTTTAGGCTCTGGAATAAGTGGTATTATTATTCAACGGCTTAGAGGTGAATTCAAAAAAAGTGTTAAAGAATATAAAAATAATAATAATTAAAACTATCAAGAAAGAAGGTCATTCTTAATGATTTACATAATATTATTTCTTGAATTTTTTAAAGTAGGACTTTTTGCACTTGGTGGAGGCTTAGCAGCCCTCCCATTTTTACAAGAACTAATAGTAAAATACGGTTGGATAAGCTCTGAGGAACTGCTTAATATGATCGCAGTTTCAGAATCTACTCCTGGAGCCATAGGTATTAATACAGCTACTTTTATAGGTTATAATACTGCCGGGATTGGAGGCGGAATAATCGCTACATTGGGTCTAGCAGCTCCATCGATTATAATTATTTCACTAATTGCCCATTATTTTAAAGAATTTAATAATCATCCCCTGGTTAAATCAGCTTTTGTCGGAATCAGACCTGCTGTTGCCGGTTTAATTGCATCTGCTGCTTTTCAGCTCAGCCGGGGCCAAATCTTCCATTTTGAAAAACTTAATGCTGATCTAGAAATTTTCAATGTTTTAGATTTAAAAGGATTTATACTATTTCTACTGATATTTTTGGCAATCCGGAAATTCAAAAAACATCCGATAATATATATTATAACTGCTGCGCTAATTGGAATCATATTCAAATTCTAAACAAAAACTATCTGCTGATATTAACTTCATAATCATCAATTGAAAACTCATGAAAGCTTTCGACAAAATCTAAATACTTATCCATAATACTCTGTAGATAGCGATAATCATTGCCAAGTGTTACAACCCCTACTACAGCAGTCTGCAAATAATCCTGGGAATCAACTTCTGCTGCTGCAACATTAAATTTGTTTTTGCTTTTTTGGAGCAGGCTTTTTATAATATGTCTCTTTTCTTTTAAAGAGCTAACTCCTGGCAGATATAATTTCAATTTACAACTTGCTATTATCATTATTTTTGCCACCACCATCTAGATGAATAGTTTGAGTAGGAAAGGCAAAATTAATTCCTAGTTCTTTAAATTTCTCATTCATTTTATAATTTATATTTTGATGAATATCCATATAAACTCTATACTCTCTACTTTTTACAAAAAAGACTACCTGAAATATTAAAGAAAACTCTCCATATTCTGCAAAATGAGCCCTATCAAACTCAGTATTTTCTTCAGCTTTAATTATTTCTTCAATAATTCCAGGAATCTGCTTTAATTTTTCCAAAGGGGTTCCATATTCCACCCCAAAACTAAAGTTGATTCTCCTTCTCTGCATCCGTTTCAGATTATTAATTCTTGAATTTACTAAATCTGTATTGGAGATTATTAATTCTTCTCCACTTATGCTTCTTAAACGGGTTGTTTTAATTCCAATATGCTCAATAGTACCTCTGTAATCACTGATCATTATATAATCCCCAACATCAAAAGGCTTATCAAAATAAATAGTGAAATAATTAAATAAATCATTTAAAATATTCTGGGCTGCAAAAGCAATAGCAATACCACCAATACCTAGACCTGTTAGGAGACCTGTAATCTCTATATTTAAATTATCTAAAATAAATAGAAAAGCAATTACCCAGATAATAGCTTTTATCATAATTAAAGTTATATTTAAAATCTTTTCCTGTTCCGAACTTCTTTGTTTTTTCTCCCAGTGTTTATTTAAAAGATAAGTTATAATATCCTGAATGATTAATATTGTAAAAACAACACTTAATATCATTAAAACTGCATTAATAAGATTATCAAGCAGGGCTATGGTTCTTAATTGATTAAAAGCTATGTAAATTGTTAAAAAGTATAATAAAGGATAAAGTCTTTTTTTAATGAGTTTTTTAATCATTTCAGCAAAGGAATGGGAAAATTTGTCAATAAAAATATTTAATTTTTCCATTAAAAATTTATCGAATACTTTAATTATTAAGTAGACACTAATTATAAAAACAAATGCTCTTAAATAATTATGCACCGAATTATTAAAAATCATTGTATCCAAACTCAAATTCTCCATTCAAATTCCTCCTAAATTTAATGCTAAGCAATTTATAGGCTTATATAATATATTAGCCATCTCTCTTGTTTTCCCTGCTTTTAAATTGGCTAATTTCAGCTCATTTAAAGCTAAAAAAGAAGCTATTTAGCTTCTTTTTGTGTCCCGCTAATCATATCTATAAATGCTTCAGCTAATTCTGGATCAAAGTGAGTACCTGAACACTTTTTAATCTCCGCTAAGGCTTTTTCTTTAGAGATAGCTTTACTATAAGGTCTCTCATTTGTCATAACATCAAAAGCATCTGTTATGGCAATTATTCTAGCTAAATAAGGAATATCTTCTTTTTCCAATTCTCGAGGATAACCAGAGCCATCCCATTTTTCATGATGAGATAATATTTCTTCGGCAATTAAGGCAAATTCTTTGGTAGATACAGCAATTCTACTGCCTATTTCAGGATGTTTTTTTATTATCTCCCATTCTTCATCTGTTAGTTTGCCGGTCTTATTTAATATTTCTTCAGAAATAGTTGCCTTACCTATATCATGTAATACTGCAAGTAAAGATAAACGGTCTAATTCTGAACTGGGGAGACCTTTGTCTTTACCTAAATCATGGGCTAAATCGATCATCCTTAAAGCATGTTCTTTAGTTTCACCACTTTTAACACTGAGAGTATTTAGCAGACCTTGGATTATCTTATTTTTAGCACTTTTGCTTTCAAGCAGCTTATTTTGATACATTGCATCATCTGCTTTTTTTAATATCTCTTTAATATCTTCTGATTTTTTTATTTTTGTAGCCAAGCCAAAACTAAGTGAGATTGGTATTCTATCATTTTCTGTTTTTTTGCTTGCTTTTTTTATTCTTTTTAATACTTTTTCAGCTATTTTTCGCTTAGTTTGAGGTAATAGTACAACAAACTCATCCCCACCATGTCTGGCCAGAATATCTTCTTTTCTAACTGCATTTTCTAATAATTTGGCAGCTTTGACCAACATTTCATCCCCTTTGTCATGGCCAAAACTATCATTGATGATTTTTAAACCATTAACATCAGCCATGATTATACTTATTGGAAGCTGTCTTTTGGTATCAAGCCTCTGTAATTCTTCTTCAAAAAATCTTCGATTATAAAGATCAGTCAGCTTATCTTTATAAGACAAATACTTAATTTCCTCTTCTCTAGCTTTTCTTTCACTGATATCTTTTAAAAAGGCTAATTCATATTCTTTATTATTGTGTTTTAAATAACGACTGGTAATTTCAACATCAATTATTTGACCATCTTTAGTTTTAACTTTACTTTCAATTACCTCAGTTTTTTTCTTTTTCAAATTATTCCAATCTTTTTTTCTGTTGCTTTTTTGATAGTTGATATCTATATCAAATATTTTCATATTTCTTAACTCTTCAGCACTATATGCTAAAATATCACTAACCTTATTATTAACATATTCAAAACTTCCTGCTGGAGTTATCCAAAAGATACCTAAAGGAGCATTGTCAACAGAGAATTGAGTTAATTTGAGTTTTTCTTCTTTTTGCTTTTTTGCGGTAATATCTTCAGCTGAACAAACTACAAATTCTACTTCATTCTGTTCATTTATTTTAGGTATTTTTCTAATACTTAATAATCTTTTTTCTCCCCGATGATTTTTAAGCCAGATTTCACTTTCAATTTTCTTTTTCTTTTTAAATACTTTTTTGCTGCTTTCTTTACAGAGCTGAGCTTCTTCATAAGAAAGTATCTCAGCCAGCTTTTTGTTTTCTATTTCCTCTTTAGCATAACCTAAAAAATCAGCATGAGCCTGATTAACCTTACCATAATTATCATAATCTCTGAGATACCAGATTTGAGTATCAGTATTATTTAAAAGTATTTTTTGTTCTTGATTAAGATTATCTAATTTCTCTTTACTTTTAAACTTTTGATAACTGACTATGCTTGTAAATAAAGCTGAGGTCAAATAAAATGCAAAGAAATAGAGTCTAAAACTAAGTAAAATATTCTCTGCCATAACAAGGGTTAAGCCAACAAATACAGCTAAAGCTAAATTGCAGTAGATAAGAACTTGATTCCCTTTAAAGAAAAGATTAGCAATAATCATCGAGCCAATTAATGCTAAAGCTAAGTTATGTTGAAAAGAATTAAAATATGTAATATAAGCTAGATGGGCCAGCACAGAATAAACTACGATATAGACAGTTGTTTCAATCCTTTTTTTAAGCCAGTCATTAAGATAAGAAATAAGAAATAAAATAATAGTTAAGAATATAAAAAATCCCCGGTGACCAGCAGGAATCGGATCTTCTCCTGTAGGAATATTATAATAAAAAAGGCCTGAAACAAAATAAAAATATGCAATAACCAACAAAATAAACCTATAAAAATTGGATGAGCCATATTTGTCTTTACTTTGCTCTTTAATAAATTCAAGCTTATTTTTCAACAAGAAAATCTTCCTCTCCCCTATATTTTACTAGATTATAATCATTATATAGTATTATTAACCATTATTAAATAAAAATAGATATTTTTTTGCAAAAAAATAAACTCAGCTTCTGCTGAGCATTATAAAGAAATATATTTTGATTTTGGTGGAGGTGGTGGGAGTCGAACCCACGTACTATATGGCTCACCCAGTAGTTTCTACGAGTGTAGTTCAGTTTTTAATCTCACAGTAAATGCTCCACTGAACAGGATCATTTACTGCTAGTCTGTTAAATGTCCTTTCTTCTTACAGACATCAGAAGAAAGTTAGCCTGCTTTATATGGCACCTGGGACGAACTCCACAGGCAGGAGACGGCCAGGCGTTAACTGCCTACGCGGCAGCTAAAGCGTAACTATTATCGTTTGCGGATAATTTTATAGTTCCCAGTGTTTTTCGAGTGAAAGAGAATCCTCGACTCGCTTCTAAAGGATTCACCATACAGGCGAAGCCAGAACACCCCCAAAAATTAACTTTATCTTTTATGCATAACTATTATAACTTAAAGGTCAGGAAATGTCAAATTAATTTTAATTTCGATTGTGTCAAATAACTTTTGGAAATGAGATAAGACTCCCTTATATATTTTTTAAAAAGCTAATGCTTTTATTGCTC